>NZ_JBIFFP010000010.1:0-82317 GCF_043557225.1 Sulfitobacter sp. 1A13496
GGGGTCGATGCCTGCCGAAGCTATACGGATTAACCGACGTGTCCTGCTGCAATGTTCTATTGGTGCGCCAGGCCTAAAGCAGCCATTTGCGCAGCCGCAGCAAAATGGCGCTTTGTCCGCACTGTGTCAGTTCATGCGCTATGCAGCGAAGGGCAGGTCTTCCCAAATCTGCGATGGTCATAAACTTGAGGAGGGGGCTGGCATTCGAGCTGCATATTGACCTAAATTTCCTGCATGGCTTCGAAGACTACATTGAATACAAAGAACCTTGCGGCGCTCGGCGCTGAGCGGTTGGCCGACCTTCTTCTTGATATCACCAAAGGTAATGCTGACGCAAAGCGGCAGCTGAGGCTGGAGCTGGCAAGCGAAGCCGGTTCCGGAGATGTCGCTCGGGAGATCCGCAAGCGGCTCAGTAGCATTGCAAGATCACGATCGTTTATTGACTGGCAGGGCCGCAATGCTTTCGCGGCTGACTTAGACATGCAGAGACGCGCCATCGTTTCTCAAGTTGGGCCGGTCGATCCAGCAGGGGCGTTTGATCTGATTTGGCGGTTCGTGGCTCTTGCGAATGGGGTCTATGAACGTTGCGATGACAGTACGGGCAAGGTGCAGTCGATTTTTTACGAAGCCTGTGAAGGCTTGATCGATATGGCCGAGGTTGCCGCGCCGGACCCGCTTGTCCTGGCAGACCAGTTGCTGGAGGCCTTGGCCGATGATGATTATGGGCATTATCCAACTTTGATATCAGGTCTTGCTTCAGTCTTGGGTTCAGAAGGATTGCAGCACCTTAAAGCTGGGATCACCACTTCGGGAATTGATCTGTCGAACAACTACGCGCTGCGCATGGCGCTCGAGCAGATTGCGGATGTCGAAGGTGATGTAGACGCCTACATTGACCAACAAAGTGATCTGGCACGAAAGGCACCACAGGTTGCTGCTGAAATCGCGCGTCGTCTTCTTGAAGCGGGGCGGGTTGAGGAAGCATGGGAGGCCATCAATGCGCCCGATGAGAAAGATCGCGGATGGATTCCCTATGACTGGGAAGTGACCCGGATCAGCGTGATGCGCGCGATGGGGCAGCCCGAGGTGGCGCGGGACTTTATGTGGACGTGTTTTGCACGCAGCCTAAATGCAGACCATCTACGCGCATGGCTCAGCGGACTACCTGATTTTGAAGACGTCGAAGCAGAGAGCCGAGCCCTTGAACACGCGCTTGGGTTTGAGAGTTTCACGACAGCTCTCCATTTTCTGATGACTTGGCCCGCGATTGAGCAGGCTGCAGTTCTTATCACAAACCGTGCCGCAGAGATTGATGGAAATCACTATGAGCTTTTGGGACCGGTGTCCGACGCCCTTGAGGATCGCCATCCACTGGCCGCCACACTTTTGAAACGCGGCTTGATCGATTTTGCGTTGCAAAATTCACGGGTCAAACGGTATCGCCATGCTGCGCGTCACTTGCGTGAGTGCAAGAACCTAGCCGCGAGAGTTGACGACTTCGCACAATTTGATACGCATGAGGCTTATCTTGATGGCTTGAAACAGTCTCATGGAAAGAAGACCTCATTTTGGGGGGCGGTTGCTTAGTGTTCAGCTCACGGTGAGGGTAAGAGGACCCGTGTTCATTCTTTGTTCTTTTTCGCATAATGAGGTTTATGTTAAATCCAGCACGCATCAGGGCATACTGCGCTTCAAAATGTTCTGATGAGCTTTGAAATTGCTACCCTGCTCAATCGACCCATAAGCGACATTCTGCTGCCTGCTGCGGGTGCAAACCCGATAGCTTCTACTTATAAATTTTTCCCTGAAAACCATGAAACGTCAGGCAACGGAGGTCAAGCGACTGTATGGAGCTTGGTACACACCTAACGTTAGAGTCTGGTAGTAGAAGGAAAAACTTTCAAAATGGAATAGGTGCTGGTCACCGTTGTCGTCTGTCAGCACGACGTCGGCCTCCCCTAAAGGTCCGCCTTTATTCCCTTTGCAGTAATCAACCACTTCATCGAAGATCTCTGTTTCGCGGACAGATGAGAATTTCTCGGCAAATGCTGAAGATTGCACGAAGTGCTTGCAGGGCGCATTTGGATCAAAGTCTGTTCCCCGATGGACTATGTGGGGGTGGTCGGTAACCAGACCAACGATTGGCCGCTCCTTGCCCCAAGTCTCTACTCCACGCCAGAAAGTTGTCGTGTGCGTATTGCCATAGGTCTGCTTTAGCTCCTTGAGAGCATCGAAAGATGGATCTTGAGCAAGGCACTCCTCAGCGAAACGGTCACGGAGGAAGAGTAGCCGGCCAGCGGCGAAGTTCGCTTCGGCTTCCAGCTTCTCGTGGCAAGATGGGATAAGTGTGTGCTCATTGTCTCCCATCATCGCGCCGTTGTGCCAAGGTAAGAGACTGTGACCGACTTCGTGGGCTTCATGCCAACGGTGTTTGAGCTTTGGTTGATCTTTATCAAGAAGGATCTTCTTTCGATCAGGAATATAGAGGGCTCGCAGGTCAAATTTCCGCACCGCGTCCAGAATACGGGATGGGCGGGCAAGCACCTGCTTGCCCGCCATTGTCATTTTGGAAATGACTTCTTGGAGAACACCTGGGTCTTTGGCAGTGTAGTATGCCAAGTCGAGCTTCAGAAGGTCGCGCACTACTTCGAGATCAAGTGGTGGTTCAGGATTGCCAAGATCCTTGAGGACCCGTTCAACCTTGCGATCAATATCAAGCGCGTTTTTCGTCTTTATGATTACGTTTTTCGCCACTTGACGATCATCCTCGTTGCTATTTGTGCTTTGCGTTCTCGCTCAAGACTGAAATTAGCCCATTCAAAATCGCATGCTCATCCTCGGAGAGAACCTCCACCGACGCCGATTTTGCTGCGTATCGAACAGCCTCCTCGACATAGTCGTCATCGTTTGTATGTGTAAGCCCTGACAAACCCATGAGCTTTTCTTGGGATACGCCAAAGACCTCGGACAGCTGATAGAGCGTTCGCACATCAGGCAGATGTGAAGCATTATTCTCGAGACTGAGAAGTTCTCCGATTTCAATATCTGCCTTCCCGGCGAGCGCTTCTATCGACAGTCCTTGATTGCGGCGCATGAGGTTTATGAACCGGCCCAGAGCAAGTCGGGACGCTTCAGGGCTCTCATCGGCGCCACCCTCATGTATGAACATTGGGTCTGCAGCGATAACGCCTGCTCCAATATCAAGACCGTCTTCTCTGGCACCTGCATTGCGGCACCAAGTTTTGTTGATATCGAATGTCATTCTCCTTTTCCTTTCTCAATGAAACTGCGCGCGCTGTCGGGGTCTAGCTCGAAGTAGCGCAGGTTTTCATAGGTTGCGTCTTGTCCCAGATCGGTCATTCCGCAGGCGTTGGCATAGAAGTTGTTCGCTTGCGGCAGTGAGTGAAGTCCGATCCGACCCTTGAAGCCCTCCAACATACTTTGCTGGATAGCTGCGTTGATAAGTATTGAGCCGCAGCCGCCAAATTTGGCGGGTTCTTCTGCGAGATCATTTCGGTTCCAGGGCGCGGCCTCCAGAAAATCGATGTAGACGAGATGCTGACCATCATGGCCCGGCATCCGAGCACGTTTGGTGAGATCAATTGTCATCATGGCTTGGGTCATGTCTTCCGCCACGATGGCAAAGGACAAATTAGCCAGCCGACGCTCAATCTCGCGCAGCTTGTCTCGCCAATCCCAATGCCTGCTTTGCGGCCAGAACCGGCGCTCGACTTTTTGCTGATTCAGAAGTTTGAGCCGACGTTGCAAATCAGGAATCCACTCGGCTTCCCAATCAGCGAGGTTCTTGTCGACGATACCATGCCAAAGTTCCGCATCGACGGCCTTTTGGGTTCTTCTGTCTATCAGCCAGACGGGCGTTTTATCAGAAGGGGCGGTCGCGATCATAGCATCATGATCTCCGCCTTCTCTTTTGACGCTTCGTCCTCAAAGAAAAGCTTATCGCCTTTTTCGAGGCGCTCCTCGACACGTTGATAAAGCCGCAGCGCCTGTCTGAGCAGGACGGTCTTGCTCAAATCTTTCTTGTCACACAGCTCCTCCAGCACGGCCATTTCGGCCTCTGTCAGGTTCAATGTCATGGTTTTCTTGGACATCTCGGCACTCCTTCGGACTGCTATATGCTCTTTTCATGAACAAAAGTCAACAAAAAACATTCTGTTTACAGCCATTGACTAGCTAATATTTAGCTATTACATGTGGATTAAGCGCTGGCATGGTGCCTCCGCAGAACGATAGGACACACGTCATGACTGACATTGTCGACATTGAAGACTGGGTACGCGACCAGCCAAACGCGCAAATTCCTGATGCAACGAACTACCGCCTGCGGCTGTGGGATGGTGATGGCTTTGACGAAAAACGCACTCTGAGCGACGCCGAACCAACAGGTCGGCAGATTCTTGAGGCTTTCGAACGCTTCCCGGCCGACGAGCATGTTTTGCTCTACCTGCCCCGCAACGGTAAACTCGAAGAAATTGCCATCGATGAGACGCTCGATCTGCGGGAACGAGGTCCGGAGCGCTTTTTCGCCTTTAAGACGGACCGGCTCTTGAACTTCGTCACGAACGGACGCCGCTTCAGCTGGGGTGCCTCGACGATCTCCGTTGCGCTCACCCGTCTTGTTGCCCGCATTCCGGAACATGAGTCTCTTTTTCTTGAGCGCAACGATGCGCCAGACAAGGAGCTTACTGAGGACGACTCGGTCAGGTTGTCTGGCAAGGGTCTTGAGCGGCTGGTCTCGCGCCAACCATCGTGGAAGCTCAATGTGCAAGGTGTATTGCTGACCCTGACTACGCCCGTAGTAGTGGTCAAAGATGCTCTGACACAGGCGGGGTTTGATCCCAGTACAGGATGGATCGCGATCTTGAAGCGCAAGGGTGAAGCGAAGCTGCAGGTTGCGCTGAACGACACCATTGATCTCACGCTACCCGGGATCGAGAAGCTTCGGCTCACGCCAGCTCAGATCAACAACGGCGAGGCGCATACTGCGCCCCGCCGAGAGTTCGCGCTTCTAGAGAAGGACGAGGCGTATCTCTATGAGCGCAGTCTGCACTGGGAAACATTCGTCGACGGCGGACGACGCTGGCTACTTCTGCGCAACTACGTCTTGCCTGAAGGCTACAATCATTCAGTCGTCGATATCGCGATTGATGTGCCATCAACATATCCACGCGCTGAGATCGACATGTTTCACTGCTTCCCCCACCTAATTTTGAAATCCGGTGGCGGGATTGGAGAAACTTCAGGGCGGACCGCGATCGCCGGTCAGACCTTCCAGCAATGGTCACGCCACTTGAATGGCCAAACACGATGGAACCCGGCAACGGACAGTGTAATGACGCATCTCGCCGTGATTGAGGCCGCTCTATTGAAGGAAGTTGGCGAATGACTGGAAGTCTCACCCTTACCGAGTGCCAACACGAAGTGCTTCAAAGCATGATTTTCCCCGGCGACGGGTTTGAATCTGCTGCCATCTTGATCTGCAGATATACCGGTCAAGATCGTGAGCGGTTGATCGTCTCCAAAATCTTGGATGTGCCCGATTGCGCATGCATAGTGCGGAAGCCGGACTACATCAGTTGGCCTGGTGCGAGCATCGAGGAGGCGATCGACATCGCCGAGCTTCACGGCGATGCAATCGTGCTCATTCACAGCCATCCCGGCGGTTGGCTACATTTTTCCAAGATTGATGATGCAAGCGATCGCTCAACCATGCCCAGTCTGTTCGCCGCTATAGAGGCAAATGGTTTTTACCATGGGTCTGCGATCATGACGCCGAACGGCGCGATCAAAGCTCGTGTCTACAACCCTACAGGTGAGGCGATGCAAATCAGCAGGACCTGGCGTATCGGGCAGAACATCACCGATGTCGCAGCAATAACTGAAAACCCGGTCATGCCTTTCGGCGCGCAGATGGCCGCTTCCTTTGGACGTCAAACTGCCTGCGTTATTGGCGTATCTGGCACTGGATCGCTGATGGCTGAACTCTTGGCGCGTAAAGGTATCGGCCATCTGGTCTTGATTGACTTCGATACGATTGAGCGGAAGAACCTTAACCGCATCGTAAATTCCACCGTCGCCGACGCCGACGCGAACCGGTCCAAGACACGGATGATGGCTGAGGCGATTGCGAGATATTCGCCTGATACCAAGGTCACCATCATCGATACGTCGATTGAAAGCCGAGAAGCGGTGATCGCCGCATCTTCAGCAAACGTGTTGTTCTCCTGTGTCGACAGCATGGCTGGCCGAAGCATCGCCGAACTGATTTCGCAAAGTTGTCTAATTCCCTTGATCGACCTCGGTGTCACGATTCCAACACGGAAGGATACCGACGGCCATCCGCATGTTGCTGACGTCTGCGGCCGCATTGATTACGTTAGACCAGACGGTCCCAACCTGACAGATCGTGGCGTTGTGACCGCTGAAGGTCTACGGCGGGAATATTTGCTTGAGAATGCGCCTGACGCTGCCGAACGAGAGATCGCAGCCGGTTACATCAAGGGCGTCCATGAAGAGGCACCGTCAGTCATGGCGTTGAACATGAGAGCTGCATCTGACGCGGTTCTGGAATGGGTCGAGCGACAATATCCCTACCGGCTGGATGGCAATGAAGGGTTTGTGCGGACACTCTTTTCGCACGCGGCAGGCGAAGTTGAATTTAGCTCCGACGATGACTTTGAAACTGGCGACATCAACGAACTGGGCCGAGGGCTTCTCGAGCCACTGCTCGGACTACCCGATCTTGGACAGCCCGTTCGAAAGGATGCAGCATGAATTTCCGTTTCTGGTTCCGTTCAATTTGGCAGCGCCATGGCCCAAAAAGGCGGCTGATAGTCATAGACGACGACACACCCCCTGCGCCGATTCCATCACGACATGTCTATCTTTGCCGCGATGAAGGCGATGATTGGTCAGCAGCCATGCGGTGTCCATGCGGGTGCGGAGACGATCTGGAATTGATGCTTCTGTCTGAGGTGAAGCCGAATTGGTCACTCGAGACCAAGAACGGGGACGCACCGACCCTTCGGCCATCCGTTTGGCGTAAGTCGGGATGCGGGTCACATTTTTGGCTTCGCGAGGGGCATATTCACTGGTGTTAAAATAGAACCGCCTCACTAAATAGAGTCCAAGCTATTGCCAGACGTTTGCTTTGGGTGTTGCGTCCGCAGCTATCCGCCGCGCCTCAACTGTCATGTTTCTATGGCTATAAACGTTCGGTGCAAATATCATGAACTTCGCTCTAGCTCTAAGTTCTATAAGAGCCAGAGAAAGGGAAGCCCGATTGCCGGGCTTGAAAGGATTGAGAGAGTCTCATCCGGGCCCGTCCAAAAGGACGAAACCCATGGCAAAATCCCAAACCAAAGCGAAGATTACAAAGCCGCCGGTGGCCACTAAAACTGCTGACGCCGCCACGACCGCGATCGCAATGACCCAGGACCTCCGCATGATCCCGCTGGATCAGTTGGAACTTAGCCAGCTCAATGTGCGCAAAGTTGCGGCGAGTGCGACCGACGACGCAGAACTTCTCGCCAGTATTCGCGAAAACGGTATCAAGCAAAACCTTGTCGTTCATGTGTTGCCTGACGGGAAATTCGCAGTGGATGCAGGTGGTCGTCGCTTGAAGGCGCTCAAGCAGCTGGCAATTGATGGTATCATCCCGAACGATCATCCTGTCTCGTGTTTGGTCGAAGATGAGCAAAACGCGATTGTCACTTCGACAACGGAAAATCTCCAGCGCGCGGCCATGCATCCTGCAGACCAATTCGAAGCATTTGCGCAGATGATCGCCGAGGGCCGCAAAGAAGACGACATTGCACTAAAGTTTGGCGTCAGTGTTGATCTGGTGCGCCGTCGTCTCAAATTGGCCCGTATCGCGCCAGAACTTATCGAGCAATTCCGCGCCGGTGAGCTGACACTGGAATGCGTCATGGCGTTCACCTTGACCGATGATCATGATCGTCAATTGACGGTCTGGAACGCAGTCAAAGACAGCTATCACATTCATCCGCAGTCCATCAAACGTCAGCTGACCGAGACGGCACATTCTGCCAGTTCAAGCATCGGGCGCTTTGTCGGCATTGAGGCCTATGAAGCGGCAGGTGGTGTCCTGTTACGTGACCTTTTCGACGATAATGCGGCAGCCCATATGGAAAACCCTGAGCTTCTGGAACGTCTTGCGGTCGAAAAGCTTCAAGACGCGGCAAAAGTATACGAAGCAGATTGGAAGTGGGTCGAAGTGCACTTGTCCATCGATTACGGTGCCTTCCGGAGTTTTGGGCGCGTCTATCCACAAGACATTGAACCTGATGCTGACCTGCTGGCCGAAGAGAATGCTCTGATGGCACGAGAAGAAGAACTGGCAGCGGCTAGTGACGGTGCAGATTGGACGGATGCCGAGGCAGATGAATATAACGCCATTGAGCCGCGGCTGCGCGAAATCGAAGCCCTGCAGAAGGCGCGTCAGCCCTACGCAACTGCGGATCAGGCGATCGCAGGGTGCGTCGTCACGATTGGTCATGACGGCGCATTGCGGGTCGAGAAGGGTTTGGTGCGTCCTGAGGACATTCCCGTCGCTGCGGAGCAGACTGAAGATCCCGTAGATGGTGATGCGGAGATTATTGTTACCCGCCCGAATGTGACCCTTCCGACGTCCTCAGCACCCGTTCCAGTCTCGGACCCGGCGACAACGCTGCGCAAAGCAGATGGTATCTCAGCAAGTCTGGCAGATGACCTGCGTGCTTCGCGTCAGCATATTCTGCGCGCGCATTTGGCTGCAGATTATGACGTGGCCTTTGATGCGATGCTCTATGCATTGTGTGAACAGGCATTGTCACGTTCCTACGGAACAGAGGCGCTCAATATCTCAATCAGTCCGTTCCTGGCCCAAAACCGTGAGACCCTGCACGTCGACACGGTCGCACAAAAGATGCTTGATGCGCTGGAGCAGGATCTTGCGATCGAGTGGATGGAGCTGGAAAAACCAGACGACTTTCGAGCGATGTCCGCGCTTCCCCGGCCCCAGAAGCAAGCCTTGTTCGCTTGGGCCGTGGGTCTGGCGATCAAGCCGCAGCTTCTGTCAGACAACCACCCTACCCCGATCATCGAGGAAATTGGTGCGCGTTTGGACGTCGATGTTGCAGCCTGTTGGCGCCCGACAGCTTCGACATACTGGGGGCGGGTCAACAAAGGTCACGCGGTCTCAATGGCCCGTAAACTTGTCGGCGACGATTATGCCGAGGAACGCAGCAGAGAACGCAAAGGCGATATTGCGGCCGCGATGGAACGTGCATTCGCTGAGAATGCCGCCGAAACGGAAGGCTTTGACGCAGTGGTTGCCTCCAAAACGGCCCGCTGGCTTCCTGATGGTATGGCATTCAAGGGTGCCGATGATCTGGTGGAGACGTCCAGTTCGCCAAGTCCGTCAGACGTTGATGAAGCGGAAGATGACGGTGAAACAGACTCAGATGTTGAAGATACTGCGCCAGATGCGCTGCCAGCTTTCTTGAGCGAAACAGCAGCTTAGTCCAGCACTTTCAGACAGCAGTATCTATTTGGGCCGTCCTTGCAAAAAGGGCGGCCCTTTCCGACTGGCGGGTGCCCCAGGCTGAAATTGGTTCAGCTCGCCTGCACGGAGACGACCCATGACTACTGTATTGCAAAACAACCCTACGACCGAGGCCGCACTGATCGCAGCCCAAAACGATGCATTCCGCAAATCGATCATGTTCTTCAACGATGCTGAAGACACGCCCAAAGGTCAGTTTGTGATGACTTCCGGTGTCGCAGCCTTGGGTCCGGACGCACGTCTGGCCGCCACGCGCCAAGTGGCAGCGTTTGAGGCGTTCACGCCCGACAATGACCCCCACGGCTGGCATGAGTTTGGCGCGGTTGAGGTCTTTGGCACAACGATCTGGTTTAAAGTGGATTTGTATGACGTCAATTATGAAATGGGCTCAGATGTGCCAACTGATCCGGAACAGACGCGCCGCGTTCTGACGTTGCTTCTGCCATCAGAATACTGACGTCCCTTCCCTCCTGTTAATCAAATTTTAGGCCGCTCTCTGATTGAGGGCGGCCTTTTCCTGCTGGCGGACTTCAACGCACGAGATTGTCTCAGCAGCCGTCATAGGAGGCCACAAAATGGCACAAACACGCGACTACAAGATCACCCTATATCCAGCGCATCGCGAAGGCGCTTTTGTCGTGACGAAGTTCACGATGATGGACAGCTACCCCGAAAAACGGCTTCAAGCTGCGGGAATGGACGACCTCATCGCGCAGGTCACCCATTTTGCGATGGAGCATGGCGAAGGCTGCCGTGCGTCCGTGCGGTGCCTCGCGGCCAGAAAGCCGCCGGGCTTCAAGAAGGCGACCGAGGATCTCTATTTCAACCTCGAGGACCGCACCGCTGAGAAGTTCAGTCGTCCAGCCGCCTGACATCCCCAAACCCACAAGTACAGGCGATCCGGATAAGCTGGATCGCCTCCTTTTCCTGCTTTCAGACATTGGAGACACGACATGAATGCACATCCCAAAACGGCTGCGCTTACCGACACTATTTACGCAAAACCGCCCTCATCTGAGACGGCGCATCGCCTAGTTGCCGCGGCAAACAGCCTTCTGCAGCATTTCGAAACTGGCAAACCCATCGATGCCAAAACGCTTCGTACGACGATGGAGGATGCCTTCAGCGCAAGTGACACAAACGGCGCATGGGTCTGGAAGGACGCCTATGATGCCGTCGAGATCGCCCAGATCATGATGATTGCGCGCTACGGCGCATTGATGCGAAAGCAGGCCGCCTCCCCTGCCCAGTTTCTCAGCATGGTTGAACGCCTTTCCGCGCTTGCGCCCTCACACACGCGCCGTTCTGAAGACAGTGTCCGTCTGCAACAGTTCTCGACTCCCCTGCCCCTCGCAGCGATTGTTGCTGAGGCCGCAGGGTTTCGCGCAACTGACCTCGTTCTTGAGCCGTCTGCGGGTACCGGCATGCTTGCCGTATTCGGGCAGATTGCTGGCGCAGTCATCGCCCTCAACGAACTGGCTGAGGTACGACGCGGTGTGCTGAGGTCGCTCTTTGCTAATGCTCTGGTTTCTGGACACGATGCCGCGTCCATCGACGACAGGCTTAATCGTGCGATTACACCTTCTGTCATCGTCATGAACCCGCCCTTCTCTGCCGCCCAACATGTCGACGGCAAGTTCCGCAAAGCAACCAGTCAGCACGTTCTGTCAGCTTTGGCACGCCTTGCCCCCGCTGGACGCCTCGTTGTGATCACAGGCGAAAGCTTCGCACCCAAAACCAAAAGCCATGAGTCGACCTTCAGAAGCATTGGCGAAGTCGCCGACGTTGTCTTTTCGGCAGCCATTGCTGGCAAGGTATTTGCGCGGCACGGGACGAGTATCGATACACGTCTTACGGTCATCGACAAACGATCCGCTGGCGAGGACGTGGCATTGACTGACGCAGAAGATGTCTATCATCCGCTCTGCGAAACCACAGGTGATCTGTTGGCCGCTGTTTTGGCCAATTGCCCGGAACGGCCCAGTGTGATGCCCCCCTGCCCCACTGGCGTGCGTCAGACCGCTGCAAAACCTGCGACACGGCTCAATCTGCACGCGCTGCGCGCTGCTGCTCGCCAGGAAACCCGTGATCTCGCTGCAGAGCGCGCCAAGCATCCGTTCGACAGCGTTGATGCGTGTCCGCTTGTGTATGAACCAAAGGACTGGACCGATCCCCAAGGCTCGTTGCAGGACACGGTGTACGAGGATTATATACTACAAGCCTTCGAGATTGAGGGTGCTGCCACCCATCCAACGTCACTGGTGCAGTCCGCAGCTATGGCGTCTGTCCCGCCGCCGCTGCCTACCTATCAACCCCTCCTTCCCACTTTATTGAAGCGTGATGGTGTTTTATCGGCGCCGCAGCTTGAGAGCGTCATTTATGCGGGCCACGCCCATGCTTGTCATCTGAAGGGTTGGTTCAAGCCAAGTGAGATTGCCGGTCAGCTGGTTGCCGCGGCTGAAACCGATGAAGGTGCCTTTCGCCTGCGCAAGGGCTGGTTCCTTGGGGATGGCACTGGCTGTGGCAAAGGACGGCAAGTCGCCGGCATCATCGTCGACAATTGGCTGAACGGCCGGAAGCGTGCGGTCTGGGTCTCAAAGAGCGATAAGCTCATTGAGGACGCCAAACGCGACTGGATGGCTCTGGGTGGGCGTGAGAGCGATATTGTCCCGCTGTCGAAGTTTCGCCAAGGCAGCGATATCCGACTAGCTGAGGGCATCTTGTTTGTCACCTATGCGACGTTGCGCTCCGCAGAGCGCGAAGGCAAAGCCTCTCGCCTTGATCAGGTGGTCACATGGCTCGGTGAAGGTTTTGACGGAGTCATCGCATTCGATGAAAGCCACGCCATGGCGAATGCCGCTGGTGAGAAATCAGCACGCGGTGACAAGAAGGCATCACAGCAAGGTCTTGCGGGGCTGGCATTGCAGAACGCCGTTCCTGACGCGCGCATCCTCTACGCTTCCGCCACTGGCGCGACCGTTGTCGGCAATCTCGCCTATGCATCCCGTCTTGGCCTGTGGGGCACAGGCGATTTTCCCTTTGTGACCCAAGCCGAATTCGTGTCCTCCATGGAAGCGGGTGGCATTGCGGCGATGGAGATGATTTCGCGCGACCTCAAAGCCTTGGGGCTCTATCTCGCGCGGTCGCTGTCCTATGCTGGTGTGGAATACGACATGCTGGTTCATGATCTGACGCCAGCCCAGGTCGCAATCTATGACAGCTATGCGGACGCGTTTCAGATCATTCACAACAATCTTGAAGCAGCGCTGGAAGCTTCAGGCATCTCGTCCGAGGGCGGCACATTGAACCCGCAAGCGAAATCCGCAGCGCGATCAGCGTTTGAAAGCAATAAGCAGCGCTTTTTCAATCACTTAATCACAGCCATGAAGTGCCCGTCTCTGATCAAAGCCATTGAGGGAGACCTCGCAGCAGGTCATGCCGCTGTCGTGCAAGTCGTCTCAACCAGCGAAGCGCTGATGGAACGTCGTCTCGATGGCATCCCCCCTTCTGAGTGGCATGATCTACAGGTCGACATCACACCAAGGGAATACGTCATGGATTATCTGGCCCATTCCTTCCCGACACAGTTGTTTGAGCCCTACACCGATGAAAACGGGGATCTGCGATCCCGTCCCGCGGTGGATGCGAGGGGCACGCCAATCATATGCCGTGAGGCCGAACAGCGGCGGGATGATCTGATCGAGCATCTTGGCGCATTGGCACCTGTGCAAGGAGCGCTGGATCAGATCCTATGGCATTTCAGCGGGGATGTGGTGGCAGAAGTCACAGGACGCAAGCGCCGGATTGTGCGGACGTTTGAGGGGCGCCTGAAGGTCGAGAATAGACCTGCCTCCTCCAACCTCGGCGAAACCCAAGCCTTCATGGATGATACCAAGCGCATCCTGGTCTTTTCAGACGCAGGTGGCACCGGGCGCTCGTATCACGCGGATCTTGGTGCGAAGAACCAGCGGTTGCGCGTGCACTATCTGCTGGAGCCGGGCTGGAAGGCTGACAACGCGATTCAAGGTCTAGGACGCACCAACAGGACCAATCAAGCGCTGCCGCCCTTGTTTCGCCCCGTTGCCACAAACGTCAAAGGCGAGAAGCGATTTTTGTCCACAATTGCCCGACGCCTCGACACGCTTGGTGCGATTACAAAGGGCCAACGTGAGACCGGCGGACAGAACATGTTCCGCGCCGAGGACAATCTTGAAAGCCCCTATGCGCGCGCGGCACTGCGCCAGTTCTTCTACAAACTGCGCGCAGGTAAGATCGATGCCTGCTCTTTCGCGCGGTTTCAGGAAGTGACGGGGCTAACCCTTGATGATGCCGACGGGTGCATGAGAGAGGTCCTTCCGCCCATCCAGCAGTTCCTCAATAGGTGTCTTGCGTTGAAGATTGGCATGCAGGACGCAATCTTTGACGCCTTTGGCGAACTGCTCTCCGCGATCATCGAAGATGCGCGACAGGCGGGTACGCTAGATGTTGGTCTTGAAACCCTGCGCGCCGAACGGTTTGTGATTGTCGATCGTAAGGTCATTTTTGAGCATGAAGCGACGGCCGCGACGGCAACAGCGCTTACGATTGAACGAACGGACCGCAACGAGCCGCTGACGCTCACCAAGGCGAAGTCCATTTGCGCCAGAACGCCAAATGCAAAGCTCTGTTGGAACGCCAATTCAAAGCGTGCGGGCCTGATGACGCAGGCGCCAGCATACATGGATGAGGATGGTGTTCCGATCCGTCGGATCAAACTGCTACGTCCAATGACCTATGATTTGTTCGAATTGGGTGAGTTCAACATGTCAAACTGGCAGGAAGTCGATGATACGACGTTTGAACAGGTCTGGCAGGCCGAGGTCGATGCCGTACCGGAGTTCACGACTTCCAAAATCACGCTGATCTGCGGCCTTCTCCTGCCGATCTGGGATCGTCTGCCTGCCGAAAATATGCGGATTTACCGTCTGCAAACCGAGGACGGTGAACGCGCTATCGGGCGGTTGGTATCTCAGGAGCAGCTGATCAACGTTTATGCGAGACTTGGGCTCGACAATGACATCCAAATGGAGCCCGATGAAGTTCTGCGCGCCGTGATGGAGACCCGTGCCACACTGAACCTCGTAAACGGCTTCCAACTGCGCCGCTCGCTTGTCATGGGCCAGCCCAGATTGGAAGTCATCGGTGCCACGGGCGCGATGCTCGCCGAATTGAAAACCATGGGCTGCTTTACCGAAGTGATCCAATGGAAAACGCGGGTATTTCTACCCTCAGAAAACACTGATGCATTGACTGCCCTCTTGGCGCGCTTTCCCGTTGGCATCGCTGTCGGTGACACGGCGCAATGACGGGGCGCGTTTCGGTTGCTGAGATTGCAGCAGACCTTGGGGCGCGAGCAGAGAGTTTCTGCCGCGCCTATTTCGCGGAGGGACAGCGTCAGGGCAATTATTGGCAAGTTGGCGATACGTCAGGTGCCGCGGGCCGCAGCCTTGTTATCCGCTTGAACGCGGGAGATGGGCGCAAGCCGGGTGGCTGGACGGACTACGCCACAGGTGAATTTGGTGACCTCATTGATCTGCTGCACGCCAAGCTTGGATCACGATCCCTGCATGAAACCCTTCTTGAGGCTCAGCACTTCCTCGGAAACGCGCCGCTTCCCGAAAAACGGACGTCCAAGAGGAAGTTGAAAGATGATGGTGCGGCCGAAACCAAACGCATTGCATCAGCACGCAAGCTCTTTGCTACTGGCAGGCCTGTCTTTGGAACTGCGGCAGCGGCCTATCTGCACCGACGCGCTCTCATGCGCTTCGGGCCTGCCTTGCTCTTTCACCCACGGGTCTACCTGCGAGGTGATGACTTAGACTCAAATCATCCGTGGCACTCCCCTGCCCTTCTGGCGAAGATCACGGACAATCAAGGCAACATTACGGGATGTGCTCGGACATATCTCGATCCGACGATTGGCGGGATTGCAGATCTGCGCAATCCCAAACGGATACTGGGACAGCTTCATGGCTACGCAATTCGGTTTTGGGCAGGGTCTAATCTTGGCGATTTGATCGTCGGCGAAGGTCTTGAGAACACGCTGTCAGTTGGCACAGCCCTTCCTGAGTTCAACCTCGCCTCCTGTCTGACCGCAACGCATCTTGGCCTCTTCATTCCACCGTCAGGCATCAAGCGCATCTGGATCGCACGAGATAACGACGTGGCGGGAGAACGCGCTGCGCAAACTCTTGCATCCAATCTGGGATTATCGGGCATTGAGTGTAGGCACTTGGTCCCAGAGCTTGGTGATTTCAACGAAGATCTGTTGGCATTTGGCAGAGTCGGGCTTCGCAACACGCTTCTTGCAGCCATGAAGGGATAAGTGTCTGAGAATATGAGGTAAAGCGTAGTCTTTGGGGTGTATTTTGTCAGTGGCAGGCGTTCCAAAACGTTCAATCCGATCCCGTTTGGATAAGGGGAGCGATGGGCCTACGGGTCGGAGCTGAGTGCTCCTCGCTCAAACCGCAATGCGCCCCCATCAGAAAATTCCCCTGCCCCGCCAAAGAAAGAAGGCGGGCCATTCCTCGCGAAACAATTTTCTGCCGTGTGCGCATTCTCCGCTGCGCTGCGATCCAAAGGGATGCGGTCCGGTCGCCGCCGGCCCTGTTATCGCCCAATCCAAATCGGGTCAGATCAAACAGAGGAACAAGACCATGCCCCTTCAAGACAAAACCAACCCCGAAGATCACGGCCTCACATCCGCAATCCTCGACCACCTCGCTCTTCATGGCGCAAAGCCCGGACCAGATGAGACCGATCATCGCCCCCTGCCCCAGCCGGATCAGGTCGAACTCGCCATGGCGACGCTCTTTGACACCACCATCAGCCTGCTCGACGACAGTCAGTTGGAAGACAACCTCGAAGAAATGCTCTGGTCCCTCACCTCGCTGTTTCATCGCCGCCTCACCCATCTGCAAAGGCGTCTTGATGACAATGAATGCGATGTCCGTGAAAGCATGAGCGCGCAAGACGGCTCCGAGGTCGCCTCGGTCGAGCTGGAACGCCTGCAAATGATCGGGTTGAAGCTCTGGGACCACCGCGACGCCTTCGAGCAAATGCGCGATCTGGCTTGTGACCACTTCTCAGCTGCGACAGGTTCGCCTTGGATGCCCCGAACCGGATCAAAGGTTTCGCACAGAGGTCTGACATCCGCAGTCGTAGACAGTCGGGCCTTTCTGTCAGCCAAGCGCCGCAAAGAAACCGAAGTGCATTGCCCTGAAGGCACCCGCATCGCGTTCTCAGGCGGGGACTATCAAGCCTACGATCTCATTTGGGCCGTTCTTGATGCGACGCATCAGAAATACCCTGACATGGTCTTGCTGCATGGTGGTACGCCCAAAGGAGCCGAGATGATCGCAGCGCGTTGGGCAGATGCACGGGGTGTAACGCAGGTGGTGTTCAAGCCCGACTGGAAAAGCCACGGCAAAGCAGCCCCCTTCAAGCGCAACGACAAGATGTTGGAAATCCTACCTCAGGGTCTCATCGCAACGCCAGGGTCAGGGATCACCGAGAACATCGTCGACAAAGCACGCAAGCTCGGGATCCGCGTGAAGAGGATTGGGGTGTAGGGTTGTGTGGATTGACTGAGTTAGGCGTCTCGCTTCAGCGTCAGTCGCCTCCCCCGCCCTTTCAGGCTCGGTGATATTGATCCAGAGTCGCTATTGCGAAATACCGTTCCGTCGTCGAAAAAACTTATGACGTTAGCCTCTTGGCCCAGCCAGATGGCCGCCAAATCCGATCGCCAGACAAATGAAGGACGCCCTCCAATGAGTTTACAGCTGTAAACTTCGACTGATTTGGTGGATAGTCAATAGTGTCTTATCTTGCGCGTTGCGCTATGATAGACACTAAATGTAAGAAAACCGTTGACTTAGAGAGGTGAATCGCACCTTTTATCCCCAAGTGGCGCGAAAAAAGCCACATTGAGCAAATTGGGGCAACCAGATGATTCCCGCGACACCGAGCGTAACAGACAGACCATCAGAGTTGGCAACGGATATATCCGAGCGGCTAAACCGTGCGATCAGTGAGCATCTGCTCTCTGCATTCGCGCCAGACAACACAAAATCCCTGCGCCTTTTTTCGGCCCCAGAGGCCGCCGAATTACTAGGCGTGTCGGGCCAGTTCATGCGTAAAGTCCACGGCGAAGGCACGATACCAGAGCCAAAAGACGTCCGCGCTGGCCGCCGATACTACAGTGCCCAAGAGCTGTGGGAAGCCCGCCAAATTCTTGAAAAAGCGTCTCGAACAAAGGGCAGATACGTCCCTGGCCGCAAAGAAGGCGAACGACTGCAAGTCTGGCAGCTGATGAACTTCAAAGGCGGCAGCAGCAAAAGTACATCGACAATTCACCTTGCGCACTACCTAGCCCTTCATGGCTACCGCGTGCTGGTGGTCGATTTGGATCCGCAAGGATCGCTGACGTCTATGTGCGGCATCAATCCAGAAATCGAATTCGATGGCCTCACCGTCTACGATGCGATCCGCTACGATGATCCGGTGCCATTTTCTGACGTCATTATGCCCACGTATTTTCCGGGACTGTCGCTTGCTCCAGCACGCCTGCTGCTCTCCGAATTCGAGACTGAATCAGCGGTAAACTCAAACCCTGACCAACCTTTCTTCCTGCGCATCCGCAATGCATTGGCCCAGGTAGAAGATCAGTACGACATCGTCTTGATGGACAGCCCTCCACAGCTGGGCTTTCTGACGATCTCCGGCATGGCCGCCGCAACGTCCCTTATCGTCCCTCTCACGCCCTCAATGCTCGACGTGTCATCCACGGCCCAGTTTCTTGAGCTTGCCGGTGCCTATATGGGTGTCATCGAGGATGCGGGTGCCGAGCTTCAGTATGATCACTTTAAGTTTCTGATCACCCGCGACGAGCCAACAGATGTGCCGTCACAACAGTTGACCTCATTCATGCGCGCGCTCTTTTTGGACCGCGTGATGACAGCCACTGCGCTCAAAAGCACCGCAATCAGCGATGCCACGATGCTCAAACAATCAATCTACGAAGTCGTGCGCTCAGAGATGACACGGGCGACCTATGACCGCGCCAAGCAATCCATGGATGCTATTGGCAGCGAGGTTGAAGCAATGATTCACCAAGCATGGGGGCGTAGCTGATGGCACGTAAATCACTTCAGGATCTAAGCGGCATTGCCAAGACGATTGCCAATTCCAGCCCGCAACCCAAAGATCGAACCACCAAACCCACAGCACCCGCCTTGGGTGCCCTGCAGGGGTCGCTGTCAGCCATTCGCGAGCTTGACCCATCGCTCATTGATGACTGGGGACCCAAAGATCGCCTTGATGGGTTTACAGCTGTAAACTCTGAAGATGATGGCGACGGCTTTGAAACCCTTAGATCCAGCATCAAAGACGACGGCCAACAGGTTCCGATTTTGGTTCGCAGGGCAGGGACCGAGGGTAGGTTTGAAATCATCTATGGCCGCCGAAGATTGCAGGCCTGCCGAGAGCTCGGCCTGAAAGTCCGCGCCAATGTTCAGGACCTCGATGACGCAACAGCTCTTCTCGCCAAAGGCCTTGAGAATGCGGCACGTCGCAACCTGTCGTTTTACGAAAAGGCGCGGTTTGCCGCCGTCATACGGGCGGCTGGTCACGATACCAAAACCATCCGCCAAGTTCTCAGCCTTTCCGCGTCTGGGCTATCCCACCTGACCAAGGTCACGGACAATATTCCCGACGATGTTGGCGATCAAATTGGAGCCGCTCCAAAGTCGGGACGGCCGAAATGGACCGCCTTGGCAGAAGCCTTCGCATCCAAGAAGGTAAATGCAGCATCATCCTTCGCAATCCTGTCAAAGTTGAACGCCGAGCTATCGTCAGATGACCGCCTTGAGCAGCTTATGAGAGAGATTACGCAGCGCGGCGCACGTCCAAGCGAGGGCAGGGAGGCAACACCGGTCCCAGGCGTCACAATTAAGTCGGGGCGCGGATCAATCGCGATGTCCATCAAGAGGGCAGGGGAGAACGCAGCATTTGCTGAGTGGCTCGACCGTGAGCTCGAAGGCATCATCAAGAAATCCTACCAGGAGTTTACAGCTGTAAACCCTGCGGATGACACCAGAGGCTAGAGCAACAAAGGAGGACGTAAGCAAAGAGAAACCCCCGAAACCGAAGCTTCGAGGGCTGAACGTATTTCTACGCTTCTCAGATTAGACACCTGAATCGTAGCAGTCACCGAATCGCTAAGCAATAAAAAACGCTCTTGGGCGAACGGGAAATCTTTGCCTGCAGGCAAATCATGAGAACAATTCAAGGAATGGCTCCTGCTGGAGCACACTCGTCGCACAAAGCGACGGGGCAGGGAGGTATTGCCCAAAACAAATGGCAACTCCTAAAGGTAATCGAAGACATCAGAGAGCCGCTTGGCTTAAAAGGCACATCCATCTCTCTCCTCAGAGCGATGATCTCGTTCCTGCGTGTAGATCAAGTCGATGCAACACGCGACGACGGGCATATTTGCTTTGCTTCAAATGCCTCCCTCGCAAAACGCGCCCATGTCAGTATTCAAACCGTTGAGCGTCATATTGCGAAACTGGTGTCCTTGGGCCTGCTGACGCGGCGATCGAGCGGCAATGGCAAACGCTGGGCCCGCCGAGACCGTCAGGGCAGCATTGTCCTTGCTACAGGCCTGTCACTTCTGCCGCTCGCAGAGCGTTACCCTGAATTCCTGCGCATGGCGCAAGATCACCAGGATCATCAAAACGAACTGGGACGGCTCAGAGACATGTGCTCAGCCGCCCTGAGCAACCTCAAAGCACATCTCATGCACGTCAATTGGGATGAAGGCTTGCTCTCAAAAGCACGCAATCTATTGAGACGCCAGCCAGACAAGCAAGCTTTAAGCGATCTTCTGGATGAAATCACTGTGGAAATCTCGAAGATAAGCTCTGCAAAACCAGATGATTTGAGGGCCACTGACCCCGAAATTGAGGGGCACAAAGAGACTTCCAAGACTCAGTATGTTAAAGAAGAAAATTCTTTTCAGATAGAAGTAGGCCAAGATGAGATGGAGCGCGCCTACCCAAGGCTCTGCGCAGAACTCAGGTTTGCTAAGAACCAAGAAGACTGCCGTCGCTTAATGGATGACATTGCTGGATATCTCAACCTTGGGAATACTTGGTTTTCGATTAAGGATCTTGGTCCAGCGCTCAGTTTCATGATCTTAGGATATCTTTTGGAACGCACAGAGACGATCAGCAATCACCGTGGTTACGCGTTCAAATTGTCCCAAGACCTTGCGAATAAGAGCCTTAATTGGCGTACGCTCCTGAAGAAACCGAGGTCAAAATAGGACTGATAGCATGACTGCGTTCTGGTATTTTGTACTATTACCTTCGCAATGTGATGAATTTTGCGTTTCATTTCTGCTGGAACGATTTCAATGCCTTAATCGTTTCGCTTTCTCAGACTTTCGTTTCATGGTTCTCACAGACTAGGCTGTCATGGATTTCAATGCTGCGCACCCAAATGCGGCCGCGAGGTAATCCGCAAAGGCGTTGCTCAAAAAGCTGGGAGAACGACCAGTTCGCACTCTTTGAAAAGCCTTATCGAGGGCGAGCAATTGTAAATCTCGGAGAAGGGCGTACAACCAGTTATGGCATCACAGGAGCATCAGTGGACCGCGCGCATTTCGCCGCGCCCTACACTCAATGCCCTTCCATGTTTTACCACTAGAAAATTCTTGGTGATCTTCGAGAAATATCGCTCACGTGACCTGGCTAAGCCGAGAGAGCGAGTGAATGTGAACTTTACGAAATTCCCAGAAAACCTGTGTTCTAGGCAAACTGTAGATGCACTAATGAACAAATGGTGAGGCATCTAATAGACAAATGGTGGAGCCTCTAATATGCATTCTGTAACAAGGAAGCGGACCTCTTTTTCGGTTTGGGCTTCATCAGGCGAGAGAGAGACCAAAGGTTCATGACTGATACAGAAAGATATCTGCCAAGGCACCTCATCCCAGAGCTTGAAGATGCACTTGCATCAGCACGTGTGGTCAACCTCATTGGTCCAAGGCAAGTTGGCAAGACAACACTTGTACGAGACTTGTTTGGCAATGGCCGTTTCATCACATTGGATGACGCAGCTGTCTTGGCGGCCATTGAAGCGGACCCGGAGGGGCAGCTTACCAGCTTAATGGAAAATTTGAACGGCGAGCCGCTTATCATTGACGAGGCCCAGCGATCCAAAAAACTAGCTCTCGCGATCAAGAGGGTCGTCGATACCAATCGGCGTAAGGGGCAATTTGTACTTACCGGCTCCTCCAACGTATTCACAACCACTGATGTGGCTGACTCGCTTGCGGGGAGAATGCGAACACTTAAGCTCTGGCCCCTATCCGTCGCTGAAGTCAAAAAGGCACCCGTCAATCGCATCATGGATTGGGCGATGCAGGACGAACCGAAACTAGGGCAGGTGGGTGATCCAGAGCAGGTCAGTCGAGGAGACTACATAGATCTCATCCTAGAAGGTGGTTTTCCAGAGGTGAGAGAGTTGTCAATCAGATCCCGTCAGCGGCAATATCGGGATTACATTGACGCAGTGGTGGAGCGCGATGTCGCTGATATCATGCCGGTTCGAAAACCGGATGCGTTGCGTATCCTGATAGATCAGATGGCGGCACGCTCCGCGCAGGAAATCAGCACGTCCGAGCTTTCCAAACTGACGAAACTGCAACGGGTTACCGTCGATCAATACCTTGATATTCTGCTACGGCTGTCAATGTTGACCAAGCTGGGTGCCTGGACATCAGGCGAGGGCAAGCGGGAGATCAAGAACCCTAAATACCATTTTGCAGATACGGGCATCGCCTGTGCCCTTCGGCGTTTCACCCAAGATACTTTTACTATCGACAACACACCGCAGGCGCTTGGCGGCCTGCTAGAAAGCTTTGTTCTGAACGAGATCCAGCGTGCCGTCCCAATGCAGGACGCTGACTACCGGCTCTATCACTGGCGCAGTGCAGACCAGCGGGAAATTGACATCCTGATCGACGGTGGCAGCCACTTGGTCTGCGTTGAGATCAAGGCGTCTGCATCAGTCACTGGAGATGATTTTAAACACCTCAAATGGTTTTCAAAAGACGGGCCTGGTCGTAGTAAAAAATGCACGGGGATCGTGTTCTACCTAGGCCAAGAAAAGCTCACCTTTGGCGACAGGAACTTCGCCCTTCCGGTGAGCGCGCTTTGGAGCACGATCAATTTTTGATTATGTTTCAAATGCCCTGATCCCCGGCTTGATCTGTTTGCTTCGTGTCATCGAGATTGCAAATGATCACTGGTCTGCCGCAAAAATAGATGATGCGAAGACGCTTACGCAAAGCAAGGAGGGCAGGGGGCTCAATTTTGATGCCAACAGCTTGAGTGAAGCCTTAGTGGCGATGTGGTACGTCGACCATACCGTCGGTTTCCAGTTGCAGACACGCCCGCCACAATGGCGTTTTCCAGTAGGTGCGATCTGTTAGTCTCCCACCGTCGGATGTTTCCTCCAGAAAACCAATCCAGCTGAGTGGTTGCAGGACATGCGTGAAGATGAACCCGGCGTGGTCATAGTATTCCCGATCAATCACATGCGCACGTTTTTCGAGACCATAGAGTGTCTTGACGAGATGCGCTTCTGTGAGGCCTTGTTCGGCCTCGACGTTGATGATGTTGAGGAAGATGTCCCAGTTTCCGGGAGCTGTGAACTCTGATCGGGCATTTCGCGCGTGACTATATTCGAACAGGTAAGTTTCTGAGATCTTCGCGAAGAACGCACCACGCTGGCTGGCAAGGTCTTGCGCCTTTTTTGAAACCTGGAACTTTCCCTTTGTATGACGCCCGAACTTGGCGACAGTCATCAAATCGTGGACGACCATCGCGTGCGGCACGTCCCATTCGTTCAAGACTTTGTTGAGTCGCATCAGTTCATCAGTATGATATTGCGGCCAGGGCGAATGATCTGCCATCCAATGGGCAAACTTGCGGTTGAAGGCCTTGATTTGCGTAAGCCCAATCCCGCCGTGCGCTGCGGCATATTCGAATGCGTTTTCCATCGCTTTCAGAAGGCGGGAGTGATCGAGTACTGGATCACCATCAGCAATGTCATGGAACTTAATCATCTGGTTGCCTACCACTTTGGCCGAGCCAATGTCGATTGAAGCAAAATTTGAAGGTTGCCTACTTCAATAATCAATCGTCTGACTCATGCAACCAATGATTGTTGCTTGCTGTAACCGTAGACCGGCCATTCGGCGCGGTCGCAACGAAGGGGAAAGAAGCGGACGAAGGGTGAATTCGCTGCGGGTGCGCTAATAGCCGCTATTGGTCAGACTTCGAAATTTGAAATAAAATCGGCTGATCTGATGTGACCGAGATTCCGCGCCTCGTCTTCGGCGTTGGCATCGTCGTCACAAAGCGTCGTAACGGACCTGTCTGAACCAGCTTCAAGAAGCATGCGCATCGCCGTTTCGTCGTCCCGCATTGCCGCCAGATGCAGCGGCGTCCAACCGTTGATCCCACGTTGATTTAGATCGGCTCCCGCCTCAATCAGTAGTTCAAGGATCCGATGTCTGTTTTGAACCAAGTCGTCGAGGCATTCCATCAACGGTGGAAAGCCTCCCGTCTTTTTAGGGCTTAGATCTACGCCCTTTTCAATCATCCATTTAACAGATGCTACAGACCCGCTTCCAACTGCGTGACAAATCCAGCTGCTGTTAAGCCAGCTATCCTCGCCGTGTGGAAAACTGTCGACCACTTCCAACGCAAATTCGAGGTTAGACAAATCTCCCTCTGCAAGCCAGGCTCCAACCTCCAACAGTTCTTTGTATGAAGGGTCATCCTCCTTCTTAAATCCGTAATCTGCCCAACCTGTTCTGGCCATTTGTAGACTTGTCCCTACCGACGAATATGGTTCGATTTCAATTTATCTACTTTTGATAACAGACATTCGTGCGTAGCGCAGCATTGGTCAATTTGGGCTCTTCAGTAGCATTCGCTGCGCGAACCACGAGTGGCCGGTTGGAGAAACAGCGCCTTTCGCTGCGCGACCCACGAACTGGTAAGTTGCGGACAAAGCGCACCTTCACTGCGGTCGCGCGAATGTCCGGATTTAAGAATTGCGACGTAGTGCCTCTAAGTTAGCAGTTCTACTACAGTGTATGCTGGGTTTACTCTATTTACTTCTCTCCCTCAGGTTCACGCGATTTCAAATAGGCGTGGAACAACTGCTGCTGTGTGCTGATGCCAAGTTTGGCATAGGCGTTACGGCGATGTGATTTTACTGTTGGTAGAGCAATGTCCAAACTTAAACTGATTGAAAGGCTGGAATGCCCTTTCAGGATCATCTGGATGATTTCAGCCTCTCTTGGCGAAAGGATATCGTTCCCAAAAGATGCCAAAGACCGTGATTTCGTTTGGTCCAATGGTAGATTATTAATGGAGTTCGATGCGAGCCTGAGAAACGCGGACCGTATCAGTGGCAAAACGCTTCGCAAAGCGTCCAAATCCGCATCGGGGATACCTTTCGATGCAGCGGCGCGGGCAAGGCTTATTTCACCCACCATGCCGTCTTCTAGTTCAACGAGCACGGACACTTCCCGAAGGCCTTGTGGCCACCCGGGCGTTCGGAAGCTTATCTCTTCAGCATCATCCGCAATAACGTCCGCTGTAGTCGCGCTCCAGTTATCAGGGGCGAGGTCGGCCATGCGGTAAACGCCGCCGCCGAGACCACCCCGTATGGCGTTATGAACGGGATTGATTTCAAAAGTGGAGGTGACATAGCGTTGCACTGCCGCTTTGGAAGAAAGATCAGCGTAGCTGTCAGCCAAGTAGACAGGCGATGCATTTGGTCGGTTCAGCACGGCAAATGCCGCCTCGCAAGGGTACAAAGCAGATACGGCCTCGATAAAACGGTCGGCGCCTGATTGGCCATCGATGACGCTTGCCAGCTTTTCGCTGAAGGCTTGGAAACTTGTCTGCGGCACGGCTATCGGCACTTTCCTTTGTAGAGTCATCCTTTGGGATGATGGCGTTGTCTGGCTTGCTTAGCTAGCAAGGCCAAAAAGGATTAACGCAATGGCAAACACCCCAATTACTCTCGACAGAGAAACCGTTTCTAACGCATTGGGCAAGATCGATATTGTTGAAGCAATGCGAGACCTTTTCACAGAGCTTGGACAAGATCGTGCAGTTCAACCGCCGCAGACCATTACCGAATTTCCCCAAGGCGGTGATTTCATCACATATCTCGGGGCGCTTGGCGGCGCGGGCGTTTTTGGCGCAAAACTGTCACCCTACTTGCCGCGTGACGGCGGCCCCATCATCACCGCGTGGTCGGTTCTGATGTCGATGGAGACGGGCCAACCGCTGGCCTTGCTGGACGCGGGCGCTTTAACGACAGAACGTACCGCCGCGACGACCGCGCTCGCGGTTGATTTGCTCGCGCCAAATGATCGTCCCCTCAAGCTTGCGGTCATTGGTTCAGGTGCTGTGGCACAAGCGCATATGCGTCATGTCGCCGGGCTGCGCGATTGGGCAGATGTGCGTGTGTACTCGCCAAGTTTAGCGAGCGTGCCGGAAACACAGGCAAAATGGCAAGGACTACAATCCGGCATCACCTTAGCCGATACGGCTAAAGTCGCTGTCCAAGAGGCAGATGTCGTCATGCTGTGTACGTCATCGGGTACGCCTGTTGTGGACGTGGCCGATTTTGCCTCAAATGCGCTTGTCACCTCGATCAGCACCAATGTGGCGCGTGCCCATGAAGTTGACCCAGCATTTCTGAAGACCGCACAAGTCTATTGCGACTACCGCGCCACGACACCAAATGCGGCCGGTGACATGGTAATTGCGCAAGAAAGCGGATGGTCTGCGAATGATATCTGCGGCGATCTGGCAGAGCTTTGCGTTGCATCCTGCGCCAAACCTGACGCGGATCGCCCTGTCTTCTTTCGATCCATTGGCCTCGGCCTTGAGGACATCGCGATCGGCTACGCCGTCTATCAACACGCCACAGCGTAAAGGACCTACGCCATGCATATCGAACCGTTCAAAGTCGAGATCTGGATGAACGAGTGGGAAAACCACTGCACCTATAATCTTGCCGAAACCTGCGTTGCCAGCATCACGATTGATGAGTTGCTGCAAATGTCCGGTCGCAACAGCGATGATCTATCTGCGCTGCTGCCGATGAAAATGACCTACGGTGCGATCGAGGGTTCGACCCGTCTGCGGACTGCGATTTCGACGCTTTACGCTGATAAAGACATTGCCAATATCACTGTCACCCACGGGACCATCGCGGCGAATACGCTGGTGCATAAATCATTGGTGTCGCGCGGGGATCGGGTGGTTTCGATCGTGCCCACGTATCAACAGCATTACTCCATCCCTGCAAGCATCGAGGCAGATGTTCAAATCTTGCGCCTACGCGCCGAGGATGGATTCCTGCCTGATCTTGACGCATTGCGTGCCTTGGTGACGCCTGACACCAAACTGATCGCGCTGACAAACCCCAACAACCCCACCGGCGCGTTGATCGAACGCCCGATGCTTGAAGAGATCGCGCAGATCGCCCGCGAAGTTGGGGCCTATGTTCTTTGTGATGAGGTCTATCGTGGCACAGGGCAAACCGGCGATGGCATGACCCCGTCGATTGTGGACGTCTACGAGAAAGGCATCGCCACGGCCGGTATGTCCAAGGCCTATTCCTTGGCTGGCCTACGCGTCGGCTGGGTCGTGGCACCTGCTGAAGTGACCGAGAAGGTTCTGATCCACCGTGACTACGACACGATTTCTGTCGGGATGATCAACGACCATTTCGCGGCGATGGCCTTGGAAAACAAAGACAAACTATTGGCGCGTAGCCAAAAGATCACCCGCGACAACCTTGCGATCCTTGCGGAATGGGTCGCCGCACAACCGCGCATCTCTTGGGTCAAACCAAGCGCCGGAACGACGGCAATGCTCAAGATTGATGTGCCAATCACGTCGCGAGGGTTCTGCGTCGATCTTTTGCAGAAAACAGGTGTTATGATGACCCCGGGCGATGCCTTCGACATGGAGGGCTACGTGCGCATCGGATATTCCAACAGCACCGATGTTCTGAGGGCGGGTTTAGAAAAGCTAAGCACCTACCTGACTGAACTTTCTGAATAGTGCCCAATTGGAGGCGATAATGTACACTCTTCCAAAACTCTGCGCGGCTTTGGTGACTCCATTGGATGCGCGCGGGGCCATTGATACAAGCACACTTTCGCAGCATTGCGCATGGGTCCTTGCCAATGGCTGTGATGGTGCGGTCCTGTTCGGAACGACCGGCGAAGGGCCGTCTTTCGGCCTCACAGAACGCATGCGCGCCCTCGAAGGTCTGATCGCTGATGGCATTGCGCCATCAGCTTTGATCGTGGGAACCGGCTGCGCGTCCATCGAAGACACAGCCGCTTTGACCAAACATGCAACGGATCAAGGGTGCGCAGGCACGCTGATCCACCCGCCTTTCTTTTTCAGGCCAGCTGATGATGATGGTGTGATTGAATTCTACTCAGGTTTGGTTGATCAGCTGGGATCTGAAGTCAGGAATATCGTGTTCTACCACTTCCCCGAAGCAACAGGTGCGGGGATCGGTATTCGCACCATCCGGCACCTTTTATCCGCTTATCCCGGCGTGTTCTCAGGTATCAAAGACAGCTCTGGCGACCTATCGGCAACGCTTGAATATGTTACTCAGTTCCCCGAGCTTTCAGTGTTCACCGGGGATGACAACCTGCTCTGGCCGGTTCTTGAAGCTGGTGGGCACGGCGCAATTACGGCCACGGCAAATTTACTTCCGGCTGAACTTTTCGAAATATCTGAGGGTTGGCGAGCTAACTCCCCCAGTGCTCGGGCGGCGCAATCTCGCATGGAATTAGCTTGGGTTGAAACTCTGCTAAAATTGCCGGTTACCCAAGCCGTGAAAGAGGTGCTTGCCCATCGGTCTAGGAATGGAAACTGGCGAACTCTTCGCCCTCCATTGCGCCCATTGTCCGATGCCGACCAGCAGTTTCTGGCCGCGCGAGGAGAAACTAACTTTTGGAATTTCCCCACATAGCACGCAAATGCCAATGGTATCAGACCACCTTACCGCTCCCAATTCCCGACCTCTGTGTTTTGTTCCAACGCTTATCGGTAGATTTATCAGTATCCCAATACCGGACATTCGTTCAGCGCGCAGCATCAGTGAGTCTGGGCTCTTCTGTAGCATTCGCTGCGCTATTTACGAACGGCTGCTTTCGCTTACCGTAAAGGCCAAATACCTATCGAAACGACCCCTGACTAAGCTAGCAATTGCCCTCGCGACCCTTCAAATTGATCAGTCAGAGTATCATGATCCGAACTCAAGCCTTCGATACAGTACGGATTCAGGAATTGTCGCCCGCCAAACAGGGCTTTGTCTGTTGCGCTGAGGTCTGCGAGCTCACAGACCGCGTCCCATTTACGGGCAATCGTGATAATCTGTTGCGTGATGACCTCGATTGCGTCGTCGTCGGTGAGTAGGAAATCTGGTGCGGCGGTTAGACAACTGGCCAAAGTGCTCATCCGATTGTCGCCCTTGATTAGCATCGCCTGCGTCGCTTCATTCCCGGTGCGGCCTTGAGGGCAGATGTCATAAGCGGGGGAGAGCGTAAGCATTTCGCCGTCCCAAAAGGCTGCATGATTGCGGGCGTGATCGTCCGTATTGCCACACAGCACGTTAAAGCAGATTCGGCCAAACAGCTCTCGCAGCGTCTCCTTGGGCTTGGCGAAGCGGTGACGAATGATCTCGGCCAGATCCTCGTAGGAGGCATAGCGCGCCATCATCTCATCCAGCCCAAGGATTGTAAGTGCAGACACCATCGCTTTGCGATGCCAGTCCTCACCTGCGCGGGTCCGGTCAAAGCGCTCGATCAAGAGCACGTCTTTGCCGCCAGCTTCAATCATCGAGACGGGCGCGACGTCTAGGCCGCAGGCAGCCGCGAGCTTCATCGCGATGAATTCCGCTTTGACGACGCTATAGAGGTCGCCGCTTGCCGAGAATTTGGCGATCAACTTGCGATCTCCGCGATCGATCAGCGCCTTGGGCCGCGCGCCACCGATTGATGTACCGTGATTGAGCGCCTGATCTAGGCCAAGCGTCAGGGGCGCGCCTTTTTCAATGAGACTGGCTGCCTCGATGAGTTCCTCATATGTGGCTTCGGATTTCCGGCGCGGCACATACTGCGTCGCCGACGCTTGGAAATCGAGGGCACCGATGCGGTCAGAACCGGATGCAAGCAGGTAGGATATTTCTGTGATGTTGCCGACTTCGGCTGTACTCGCCTTTGCGCCCACCAAACGATTGATGATGACACGCCGCCCCCATGCATCCGGAGAGCCGTCGCGAATGCAGCTGGCCATCGAAAGACCGGCCTGAGGTTCGATGATGCCTCGACGCAGCGGGAGTTCGGGTGCGTATATCGGTATTGCATCGGTGCGCTCGAGGTAGCTTGCACCGTAATTGAATACGAACCGGTCCGCATCTTGCGTGATGCGCCCTGCAACGACAGGGGCGGTGCTTTCGGGCAGCCATATCCAGACAAAGGCCTCCGAGGCTTGGGCAAAATTAGAAGTCATCGTCGACCTCTTGCTTGGATGCCCGGACGCTCTTTGGCAGGAGTGTTAGTTTTTCATCAAGGCGGGCATTGTGCATTGCCAGCGTACTGTCATCGGCATCAAACAGACGCACGCCAACAAGCGCTGCGACCTCGAAGACCGTGCCGATCTCAGGGCCGGGTGCACCTTTTTCGATGTTATACAGTGTCGTGCGGCTAATGTTTGCACGGTCCGCAAGGTCTTGCGCTGTCATGCCGCGTTCCGTGCGCGCGACGCGGATCAGCTTGCCGAAGGTAGACAAAGCTTGCTTCGTAACCCGTGAGTAACTTCTTTTGCGTTTCATGTGCGCTGCCATTGTCTGATTAGATGAACGTGAGATGTCTTACGTCCAGTATATTGGACAAGTATTATCAATCTGGCGTCGAGTCAAGATGTTGTCCAGTATTCTGAACGTAATGAAGCGAATGTTCAGGTAAGTGAACGAAACTGGTCTTTGGTGCATCCATTCCAGCAAACCGGCCCCACCAGAGCTTGGGGGGAGATGGAAGAGAGCGAGATGTGTCGTTCCCAGGTCTGACGGAGGCAGGGTCTTTTGATCGGCGCGTTGTCAGTCAAATTGGAAATGAAGATGCCTTCCCGCAATTTCTTTTGTCAGTGTTCACTATCAGCGACGTGGCCATAGGCTTTCTCCTGATGTGTTGAGTTGCTCGATAATTCTGGTCGCAGCTGTCGCCCCGTCCACAAAGGTTGTCCCCGCTCTTTTTCCCCTGTCCCTGCGGGCCATTCTTCGCGGAACAAAAAGAGCGGGGCCTGCCCCTCTCCGCTGCGCTTCGCCTTCGGTATGTCCGGGCCTTGGCCAGCTGCAAGGTGACCATCATTGCAACGCAAACAAGGAGAAAAGCAATGACCACGAACTGCATCAAATTCACCAGCGACGACATCGAAACAGCAAAAGGTATCGGCTCAATTTCAACCCTGACATTCGACCTCGACATCACAGTCGAGCCCGTTGCCAGCAGCAACCCTATGGCACCAACGCATCGCGTCCTCGGCCGCTCCCCTCGCGGCAAACTGGTTGAATGCGGTGGCATCTGGAAGAAGCAGAACAAAGACACCGGTTCTGACTACTTCACCCTGACGGTCCGCGATCACGCCTTCAACGCCAACCTTGGCAAGGCCGCGAGCCAGGATGACATGTCTCTGCAAGCCATCATCCCCTGGGGCCCAAAAGAGGCCGCCTAACACACGGGCCAGACCGCTTCGGCGGTCTGGCCACTTTCCCGCACGGCAGAGAGCATTGCTCATGTGGAATAAGCGGCTGATATGCGCAGTACATTTTCTGCAAAGCGCGCGGGGGTCGAATAGTTGAAGAGATGTTTGATTATTGTTCTCGATCAAATTAACCAGGCAAAAGGCAGGAAACTGTCGGCGACCCGTAATGCTGTGTGCAGTGCGAGCGCTGCGGTGACCCAAGCCCCAAAGGCAAGGTTGCAAGCCGCAGTTACAAGCTTATCTCGGAGCAGCTCTTTTTTACTGAGTTATCTGCATGACCGAGTGTGCTGCGGTACGAACCAATTTTACCGATTGTGACAGCATCAAACCGATATGGATGATCTGGTTGCCAATTTGAAAGCCATCGTCGTTTAAGGCGGTACATCAGCTTGAACTCGCTTCTGTCCGAATTTTGCGGTATATTTCGGACATGATCGGATCTGCACAATTGAAAACTTTGCCAGACCGCCTACGCGCTCGTGTAGATGACGCGCCGCGACAAGTGTGGACGCCAGCTGATTTTGCCGACATCGGGGGTCGCGCAGCTGTCGATAAGGCACTGCAGCGCATGGTCACGTCCGGTCAGCTGCGCCGCATCCAGCGCGGGCTCTACGACAAACCATCCCAGAATGCGCTGACAGGCAAATCTACCGTACCAGACTACCGCGCCGTCATCGATGCAATCGCGCGTCGCGATCAGGTTCGCTGGTTGATCGATGGTATGACGGCTGCCAACACGCTCGGCCTCACCAACGCGGTGCCGGCCAAAATCGAAGTGCTTGTTGATGCGCGGTTAAAGCCTGTCACTCTAGACAATCAAAAGATCGTCTTCAAACAAGCGGCACCTAGTCGGCTGTATTGGGCAGGGCGCCCTGGCATGTATCTGGTGCAGGCCTTGCACTGGCTTCATGACGTCATGTCGAGCGACGAAGAACAGGCGGCTGTTCAAAGCGCAGTGCGTCGCCTGCTAGCCAGCCACGAAACTGGCCCGGCACTGTTGGACGATCTGAAAAGTGGTTTCGCTGCTACGCCAATTTGGATGCAGGACATTTTGCGTGGGCATCTGTTTGGTGCGGCTGCGGGTGATCGAGGCTGAGCATGGAAGGTTTGAACGCCTCGCTCTCTCCAGATGATGAAATGGCCGCTCGGATGATCGGTGATTACCAAAATGCTGAGGCCATGATCTTCGGTGAGGCTCCATCCTTTGATGCAATCCTGGCGTCGACTGGGTCTCTCGAGGACCAATTGAACCAAGCTTGATCTTGTGGCTTTGAAGCTGTCGTTCGGTTTTTTGGAGCGGCTTGGTTGAGATCAGGTGAGCAGCAACTTCGTATCTGAGTGTGGGATACCGTCCTCTTTCGCCTGCAGGAAAACTGGTGAGAGACGGTTCAATTCTTCACCGTGTTGTGCTCTTCCCATTGACCTGTTGGCCCATCAGATCGCTAGCCCGGAGGCGAGCGGGCTGCAACGCTTGGGCAAGGTTTCTGGACGGCTGGCGCCTTGCGCGCTGCTTTGCATCGCCCACAACAAAAATCGCCCTTCACGTGCTCCATTTCATTGCGCCCCAAGTTGGGTGCAGCCCGCTCTGATGCCTCCGGTCTTTTCCACGATCCGTCCAACGACGATCAATGGAAAGGATCACAACATGACATTCGAACAATCTCTCGACCTCGCAGAACTGCAAGCTGACATGGCCTTTGAAACCTACCTCTCAGCCTTTGAGGAGGGTGACCATCCTGAAGTCATAGACAGCCTCGCAACCGAGGCTCTGATTGCCCAAGATCGCTGCGCAGATTTGCGCTCTCAGGATCTGGCTCATTGAGCCAGATACCCCTGCGGATTGAGTGATCCGCAGGGGAGGGCGACCTCCTGTGGGAGGCCCCAGACAGGCAGTTGTAGAAGCTGACACCGACGCGGTCGGGCGTCAGCTTTTTTGCTGTTTTCATGTTGATCACTCGATGCGCCTTGGGGGCGCATATCCTTGCGTATTGTTTTGTATGTGAAGGCCCGCGCTCGCTTTGTGCGAGCTGCCAACAGGGTCAGTCAGAATGTTTCTGATAGTTGGTGTGGCCTCTGGGAGGCGGCGTGAAGCGCATAGAAATTGAACTCATGCAAAAAGATAAATTGCACAATATGTATTATTGATATATGAAGGAAGGAGAAGAAAAGGACGTTGGCAGGATATGCCACTTGTCTGCGACATTTGTCCGAGGGGTCTGAGAGCGTGCCACGCAAGAAAGAATCCACCAACACGCGCGAACGCGCTTGCAAGCAAGCGCTGCCTCGCACGCGCCGCCGGATATTTGATTTTGAATGTAGCGAGGTGCACTTGTGATGAAGACAGGAAGACCAAAACGCCTCAAGCTGGAGCAGCGCATTGAGCTGGCGCGGCGCTATCATGCAGGTGAAACCCCAAAGGTATTGGCGGAAGCCTATGGCGTCTCTCGCAGGCATGTGACGCGGCTTGCAAAGGAAGAGCAGGGCGAAGGACTGGCGGTGCGTGATCCCTCTGAACGGGTCAGTTTCCGCGCCTCAGCGTCAGAGCTCGCAGCCTTTGATGCAGAGTGGCAGACACGTGGTTTCGCCAACCGCTCCCAAGCCCTCAATGCAGTGCTGCGCGGACGGTGTGGGTTCCTTGATGTGCCGCGCGATCTAGTTGCTGAATTCTGTGCCAGTTGGCGACAAGCCAAGGACGTCAGTGATGCTGGTTTGGCGCTCGCAAAGGCTGTGCATCGCGGCAAGATTTCCGTGTCGCTTGAGGACCGCGCATTGCTTGTAGACCTGCTTGATCTTGCGCAGTGCATGAGCCGTGAGCTCGGCCAGATGAAGTATGCAGCGCAGGTCCGACGCAAGCAGGATTGGCCGTTAAAGGAAGAAGGGGATGCCACCCTGCGGGCGCATCCAGATGAGACTGCGCGCGTGGCATCGGGACTGAGATTGGTGGCAGGGGAGGGTGGCCGCGAAGGGGTGCGGGAATCGGCTGCTTTGGTTCCGAACGGCGGGTCTGCGCTGCAAGCGGGCGCGATCGTGATTGATCGGAACATCTCCAATGGCTGATCCGCTCGCTCTTTACAGTTCCGTCATGGGGAAGCTCTGGGAGGATGAGCGGATCCGGGGCAAAGCCGCGGCGCGGATTGATGCGCGTATCGCGGGCCGGCGGCAAGGGCGCAGCTTTGGGCGCGTCGGATCCATGTCGGCGCGCAACGTCGCCAAGGCTGCCAGTGGCCAGAGCCAGGCGGCTGTGTTCAAGCGGATCAGGGCAGGGGGGTGCAAAACACAAGCCTCTCTTGGCAATCAGCTTGCCTATATCAATGACAAGGCCGTCTACACTTATTCGACCATGACCAATGCGCTGACGGATGACGCGGTGCTGTCTGAAGATCAGAAGTCAGATATCATCGAGGCTTGGTCGGAGACCTGGCGCGGATCGACCAAGCTCGGGTTCACCTCACACATGCTGCTGTCGTTCCCGACAGACGTCACCGTCGATCAGGTGCGCGACATCGCGATGGACTGGACGGAGCATTTTTTCGAGAGCGGTGAGTACGGTGATCAGTGGGATTACGTTCTCGCCGTACATGACGACCGCGCCCACAAACATGCGCACATCATTCTGAACAACCGTGGGCTCGATCAGGGCACATGGTTTTCTTGCTGGGCTGAGGGCGTGATGTCGCCGCAGCTAATGCGCGAAAAGCAGGCCGAGATCGCAGAAGGCTATGGCGTCATACTCGACGCGACGACCCGTCTCGAGCGGGGTATCTTTGAGAAGCCAGCGGGTCTTGCTGAAATCTACCGCGCCAAAGAAGAAGCGCGCTTGCCGCGCGAGATCATCATGACGGCCGAGGAATCCGCCGTCGCACAAGCGCAGGTCGTGGGCTTTGCCAAAGACTACACAGAGTTTGCCGAGCTGCTGGACCGCATGGACCAGCGCCATCTGGCCCGCGCCGTGCGCGGTATGGCCGCCAATCTGGGCACTGGCACCCCTTGGACATTCACCGAAGGAGAGATCGATATGAAAGACATCAAAACCGTTGGTGATGCCATCGACTATTCCGAGCGCACGATCGAAGCGTTGCGGCTGAAAGCCGAAGAGCTTGATGTAACCGAGCGCGCCGCGTTTGAAGCCAAGGCCGCTCCCGTCATTGCGGACTTGTCACAGATGGTGCCCGATCCAGAACTGCGCGCGCGGTTTGGCAAGCAGCTTGAAGAGCCCTATCCGCCCGGTGCTGGAAACGAGGTGCTGACCGCAGCGCTGCAGTCTGGCAATGACGACGCTTTGAAAGATGTCCTAGCGCAAGCCGATGAGGCGGGCATGGATAGCAATGAGTTGGTGGCGCGGATTACAGCTGGCGGCACGAAGAATTACGGCATGGCGCAAGACTGGGTTGAGCGGGACATGAATGCCGTCCTCAGCAAAGATGGACTGACGGTCGAGAGTGCGAATGATGAGCAACTCGATGGGGCGTTGGAACGTGTCGATGGGGTGATGGAAGCCCTGACCGAGCGGGCCAAAGAACTCGGTGTCGCAATCGGGTTGAGCCTTGCAGAGGAAGAGGCGGCAGATCTGCCCTTGATCGATGAGGATGATCGCAGCCCCAATACCTATCTGCAGGATCTGGCGGATATGTTGCGCGATGGGCAGTTGTCAGAAGTTCAGGAAGAAACTGTTGAGCGCACTCTGCAGGCTGAGCTGTTCAAAGAGCTGGGCGAGGAAGGCCTCGGCGAGCTGCGGCGCGGGAACTACGAAGTCCTCAACGACGTGCTGCCGGGCAAGATCGATCAGATCACCGTCACACAAGAATTCCTAGAAATGACCTTTGAAGAAACCGGCGACCAGGTCTTCACTGATCGTGCATCCAGTCTGCAGCAGGACAAGGCAACCGAAGTGGCGCAGCTCAAAGGGCAGCAAGAGGCGCAGACCTTAGGCAAAGACCTTGGGCGTGATCGTGGTCTCGACGACGAGATGGAATTCTAGAGCGAGGATGAACACATGAACAAAGCATTTCCTCTTTGGGCCGCACTGCCCTTTGGCGCAATCTGCGGTGCGATCCTCGGGACCATTGTCGCAAGCTTCTATTTGGCATTGGCGCTGCGAACGGGGTTTGGCAATTTCGACATGCTGGCTGTGTGGAACGCCAGTCCTGGATTGCGCGCGGCACACCCTGAAGCCTTCAAGGTGGCTTACGGTGCAGTTGGCTTTGGATCCATCGGGCTCGGTGGCCTTGCACTTGCTTGGACCTGGAAGAAAGAACGGGATGACTACGGTTCGGCCCATTGGCAGACCAAACCAGAGCTTATGAAAAACGACATGCTGCATAAGCCGGGGAAGGGGTTTGTTTGCGGCAAGCTCGGACTGCCAAAGTCAAAGGGCGGATTTATTTCTTCTGCGGCAATCCCGCATGTGATGATGGTGGCGCCAACGCGGGCGGGTAAAGGTGTGGGCTTCGTGATCCCAAACCTGATGGCCTTCGCAGGATCTGTGGTGGTCCTCGATGTCAAAGGCGAGAACTTCGAGAAAACATCCCGCTTGCGTGCACTCAATGGCGATGAGGTTTATCGCTTCAGCCCGTTTGATTGGTCCAATGCCACGCACCGTTACAACCCGCTGTCGCGCATCGCCAAAGCGCCAACCTTTGCGCAGCGGTTTACGGAAGTCAGCATCTTGGCTGATCTGTTCCTCGATAAGGACAACAAGACGCTGGATACGTTTTCAGAGGCAGGCAAGTCGATCTTTGTGGCAGCCTGTCTGCTGGCGATCCAGCGCGGCACAGCAAACCTTGGCGAGGTGAACAAGATCGTTGCGGGTGGTGAGTACAAGAACGCCCAATACAAGACTTATGCCGATGAGGCGGAGGAAGCTATTCTGCGCGAACTTTGGACCAACGCGGCCAGCGCGTCATCGCGGTTGCTGACCTCAAATATTCAGGCGCTGATGACGGCGGGCTTGAAACAGTGGGACAATCCGGCGGTCCGCTCAGCCACTCAAGTCAGCGATTTCGATTTCGCGACGTTCCGCAAAACACCGCAGTCACTCTACATCGCGGTTTCAGAAGACCACATCGCGACGCTGGCACCACTATTGCGGCTGATGTTCGCGGACTTGATTGCATCGATCCGTCTCAAAGAGCCAGAACAAGATGAGCCGTGGCCAGTCATGATGATGATTGATGAATTCCAGCAGATGGGCGCAATGCCGTATTTGGAACGCGCGATCCATTCGCTGGCGAGCTATGGGGGCAGGGTAGCGATGATCGCGCAGTCGCTGGCATCGTTGGATCGCATCTATGGGTCCGAGGGCCGTGAAAGTTTGGAGAACGGTGCAGGGCTGAAGCTTTACATTACGCCGCGGGATCAGCGCACGGTAAAGGAGGTTTCGGTGGCTGTGGGCAGCACGACACGGGAAGCGGTGACGCGGATGTACGGGCGGAACAAAGGGATACTTGGTGCGACGTCGACATCTGCCCGATTGGAGGAGCGGCCGCTGCTATCGGAGACAGAGGCGCGGCTGATGGATCCCGACGAGGTAATAATCTTGGCGTCGCCGCAGCATCCGATCAAAGCGCAGCGCATCAAGTACTACGATGATCCGCTTTTTAAGGCGATGGACGCCAAACAGAAGGACAAGCCGTTTCCTTATCCGCCAAGTGTGGAAGGTGTTGGGCCATGGGGTGTTGGGAGTGACGAGAACAGAGCGCAGGGGGCAAATGAAACCGGGGGCCATCCGCCGGCGCGAGATCGTGCGGAACGGCGCGAGGCGCGGGGGATGCGGGTGATGGGTGAAGGGGTTGAGATGGAACAGCAGCCTGCGCCAGAGGCGCTCGAGCGAGAGGCGGATGTGCCGAAGGCTTGGGAGCAGACGCTGGATATGCGGGAAGAGCTTATCGAGGAATTGTTAGGGTACTAGAGGCTGTTGTCGCGAACAACAGCGGACGTTGGAGCAAGCCGTAGCGGATTCACAATTCGAGCCCGAGGCGGTCATTGCTATTTCTCGCTGCGCGCGCTCGCAGCAAGAAAATCGCTGCATCAGCTTTGCTCATGGCGCTGCAAGGCGGCGGGAAAACCGGCCATTGGTGCAAGGCGCAGCAAAGATTGAGGCGGCAACTCACAGGTTGCGAACAAAGGGTGAATTCACTGCATGCGCGACAACGGCCGGTCGATGAGCATCGCGACTGCATTAGATGTAGGTCGGGCAGCGCTCCACGAGATCCCAACGTATTGGCCGCCCCTTCGTTTGTTAGGAGTGCTACTCGACAATTTCAGCCCATCTTAATAGACTCTACTCTCTAAGTCCTCAGGGTCCGGCGTCAAATGCGTGACATAAACATCAGAGCAACCGAATACTTCGAATCCGTGGCGCGGCTCGGGACGGTTACGAAGGCCGCGCAGGAACTCGGCGTGTCGCCATCGGCCGTAAGCCAGCAACTACGAATCCTAGAAGAGCAATTTGGCGTCAAACTTTTTCGCCGCGAAAAGCGACGGCTTATTCTGACACTGGACGGAGATCGTCTGTTTCAAACCACGACCCAGGCCTTCAGTGCCATCCGAAACGCCCGAGGCGCGATCTCGCGCCAGCGGGATACACGCAATCTGACCCTTCGGGTCAGCCCCAGCTTCGGCGTTCGTTGGCTTGGTCCAAAAATCGCAAATTTTGCGACAGAAAATCCCGACTGGAACATCCGCATTGACGCAACGCCCGACTTCACCGCATTCGATACCGAGGCGGTCGATTTTGACCTGCGCTACGGTTTGGGCGGTTGGACGGGCCTGACAGTCAACAACGTCATACATGATCTTGTGCTTCCGCTGTGCAGTCCGGATTACCTTGCTTCGTTGCAGGAACACTCCGACGATCCGCGCGAACAGATCAAGGCGGCGCGCCTGATCGACAGCGTGAAGATGCTGTATCGTTGGGATCTATGGCTTGCTTCGAACAAGATCGAGATCGAGGGCCTGACATATCCTTTTCGCTTCGACCGATCCTCGATGTCGATTGAACTGGCAAAGCAGGGCGGCGGGCTTGCGCTTGACAGCGTGACGCTCTGCCTGCCGGAATTACAGCGCGGTGAGCTTGTACCGTTCTCGACGAATTTCGACGTTATAGATTTCCCGGCCTATTGGTTCGTTTGTCCGCCACGCCACTTCAACCGCCGTATCGTGAGCCGATTTGCGAGCTGGCTTCAGTCCAGTGCAGACGAGCACGAAGCCGGCGCGCGCAAGTTTCTGACCGGCTTGGGGTGCAGCTTTCGGCCCGAATCCGGGCCGGAACTGATCGATGTGAAACCTTGGGGTATTTAGTAAATCGTCAAGGCGGGTACGTAAGAGATGAGCAAAAGGACCACGATTGCCACACCGTAGAACGGCAGCAACCACTTCACGGTCTGGCCAATACTCGCACCCGAGATCGCCGAGGATATGAACAAAGTCGTGCCAACAGGCGGGGTGTAAAGACCGATCGCCAAGTTGACGACCATCATCAGACCAAGCTGCACAAGGTCCAGACCGATCGCATTGCCGATCGTGACGAATAGTGGGCCGAGAAGAAGAACTGCGGCAGGCAGATCGAGAAACGCGCCAACGATCAGCATCACCACATTCAAGGCAAGGATAACCATCCAGGGTTCTGAGAAGGTCAGTTGTACCCATTCAGCAAGCTCCTGTGGGACTCGCTCGGCTGTCAGAACCCACTGGATCGTCGAGGATGCCATGATGATGATCATGACTGCGCCGGTCATCAGCCCGGTGTCGACCGAAGCCTGCCAGATTCCGCGCCATGTGAGGTCGCGATAGACAAGACCGGACACCAGAAGTGCGTAGGCCACCGCCATGACGCTGACCTCGGTCGGCGTGGCGACGCCGAAGCGCAGGGTGCCGATCACGAAGATAGGCATAAGCAGCGCGGGGATCGCTGCGAAAATCTGCGACTTAAACGCCCGGAATCCGCCTTCGAGCGGCGAGCGCGGCAGGTTCTTTATTCCCGACACCACGGCGACTGCCGCGAACATACCAACGCCGAGCATGACACCCGGCAGGATACCGGCGATGAACAGGTCAACGATTGAGACATTGGACACGAGGCCAAACAGGATCAGCGGAATAGACGGCGGGATCAGGACCGACACGGTTGACGAGGCCGAGTTGATCGCGGCCGAAAACCCGGCCGGATAACCTTCTTTCTTCTGCACCGGGATCAGCGCATTACCAAGCGCGGAGGCATCGGCCACCGCCGAGCCAGAGACGCCGCCGAACATCACCGAACCGATGATCGAGACCTGGCCCAGACCCCCTTTGAAATTGCCGACAATCAGTCGTGCGATATTGACGAGATAGACGCCGAACTTGCCCGACATCATCAGGTTGCCAGCGAGGATAAAAAACGGGATCGCCAGCATCGGGAAGCTTTGTGTCGGCGTATAGAGTCGCTGTGCGATCACCGCCATCGGCTTGCCGTCGAGCCAGAGCGCAGCAGCGACCCCGCCCAGCATGGCATGGGCGACAGGGACCGAAATTGCCAGCAGAATGAAGAAAATCCAGACGAGGGGAGCGGTCATGATGGTCTCCTTTCAGCTCAGGCTTGCGTGTTGGGGATCGTGATTGGCAACATCTTCGCCGGACAGCGCCCTAAAGAGGTTAAGCGCGGCAATGAGCGCCATGGCCGCGAAAGCGTAGACAAGACTCGAATACCCCCACACCTGCTTTATGCCGAGGGTCGACAGGGTCTGGAACTGCGAGGCCTTCAGGATTGGCTGGCTACTCCAGAGAACACTGATGGCAATGATCAGGATAATCGCTTGGATGATCAGATTGAGCCCGAGAAGCGCCCGGCCTTTCAGCAGATCAGAAAGCAGCGTGATCGCAATATTGCGCCCGCGCGCTGAAGCAATCACGAGCCCACCAGCCACCAACCAAGGCAGCAGGATCGCATGTATTTCAGAAGCCCATGGGATGCCGGAGCCAAGAGCGTAGCGTAGGATCACATTGACGAGAAGTGCTACGAACATTGACGCGAGACAGGCTGCCACGATGATCCGGCCGCTCCAGTCCAGTACGTTAGTAGCCCCGCGAGCCAGGCTGAGGAAGGGGCTGTTCTGCCCCTTCCCGCCATTCTCCGGGGACTTGCGGTCCCCGGCGGACATCACAGGCCCGCCGCTTCGCGTAGTGCCGCAACGAGCTCAGGGTACTGCTCCGCGTACTGGTCGTAGACGGACTGCGTTGCTTCTTGATATGCCGCCTTGTCGGCTTCGGCGAAGATCGCGCCTTCGGCTTCCATCGTCGGCCGAAGCTCCTCGTCAGAGGCCAGTACCAGATTTCGTTGAAGCTCGCCAGCTTCGGCCACGGCGTCGGTGACACAGGTTTGCGTCGCCTCGTCAAGGCCCGACCACCAAGCCAGACCCGCGACGACCGGCGTGGATTCGTACTTGTGGCCGGTCAGCGTGACGTAGGGGGTAATTTCGTGCAGGTTGGCCGAGTAGATGTTCACAAGCGGGTTTTCCTGCCCGTCAAAGACGCCGGATTGCAGCGCGGTCGGCAGTTCTGACCATGCCAGAGGAGCTGGAGATGCACCCAGAGCCTCGAAGATGTCGACCGTCATCTGATCGGGGGGGGTGCGGATCTGCATGCCCGACAGATCAGCAGGGGTTGGAACGCCCTTCTCAGTATGAGTGACGTTCCGGATGCCGTTGTCCCAGAAACCCAAAACCTTGAGGCCTGCGTTGTTGGCGCGTGCGTCGATCATATCACCGACCTCCCCGTCAAGCACGGCCCAAGCGGTCGGCAGATCCTTGAACAGGAAGGGCAACCCCAAGAGGCCCACTTCAGGTACGATCTGGCTCATTGCGCCTTGGCTATTCGCAGTGATGTTGATGACACCTGCCGTGGCAGAGGTTAGCATCTCGGAGTCGTCACCCATCGTAGCAGAGGCTGCCACGTTCACGGTGTGCTCGCCGCCCGTGCACGCGGTGAAAAGTTCGGCGAACTTCTCTGCTGCGACATAGCGCGGATTGCCTGGGTTGGAGCCGTGGGCGAAGATGATCTCGTCCGCTTGTGCGGTGCCCGCGATTATGGTCGTGGTGGCCAGAACGGCCATTAGTGTTGTCTTCATTGTAGGTTCCTCCCTTTGAGAAGACTTCAGGTTTTGGCGCCATTCCTCATGACGCCGGCTTTTAGCTCGGGGATCAGTGGATCAAAGAGCCTCCGTTGACGTCGACCTCAGTGCCTGTGCAGTAGGCGGAAAGGTCGGACGCAAGAAACAAGGCGCAGCCGGCGACGTCTGACGCCGCTCCGGCTCGGCCCATGGGAATGCCGTCCAGCACCATCTGTTGCTGATCAGCGGTCAGCTTACCTGCTGTGATGTCAGTGGCGATGAAGCCGGGACAGATGGCATTCACGCGCACGTTGTCGGGGGCCAGCTCACGCGCCATTGCCTTGGTCAGACCAAGGACACCGGCTTTGGCTGCGGAATAATGCGGCCCGCCAAAAATACCGCCGCCGCGCTGCGCAGAGACGGACGACAGGTTGACGATGGAGCCGGATTTCTGCGCTATCATCCCGGGGATGACGGCCTGGCTCACATAAAGCGTGCCGCGCAGGTTCACGTCTGTCACCGCGTCATAGTTCTGCGGCTCGATCTCCATGATCTTGAGTGGCTGGGTGATCCCGGCGTTGTTGACCAGAATGTCAATCCGGCCCCAGCTGTCCATCAGCGTCTGGATTGCCGCATTGCAGGCATCTTTGTCAGTGACGTTACAGGCGAGACCGACATGACCCTTACCGAGGTCCGCCGCTGCGGCCTTTGCCGCGTCAGCGTCGAGATCAAGAATGGCAATTGTTGCGCCGTGTTCGGCGAACATTTGCGCTGTCGCCTTGCCGAGACCTCGGGCCGAGGCCGCGCCGGTCACAATGGCGTACTTGTTCTTCAGAAGCCCCATAGCCTCTCTCCTCCCTTAAATTGTGTTGGACTGACTAAACCCTAATTCGTCATAGCCAATCTTTGATCTTCGCCGCGATCTGGCTGACTGTCATGCCGTACATCTCGTGCAAAGTCGGCAAAGCGCCCGCTTCAAGGAACTCGTCTGGAAGACCAATCATTCGGAACGTCGGGGTTACTCCGTTCGTCAGCAGGGTCCGCGCAACCGCCTCACCAAGCCCGCCAACAACGGTGTGGTTTTCGGCCGTAACGACCAGACGACCGCCCTTCTGCGCTTCCGCAAGGATTGTCTGGGTATCCAGCGGCTTAATCGTCGGGACATGCAGCACGGCAGCCTCTACCCCATCCGCCTCAAGTTGGACGGCGGCGTCCAGCGCACGCATGGTCATGAAACCTGTCGAGATGATTAAGGCATCCTTCCCGTCGCGTATGATCTGCGCTTTGCCCAGCTCGAACTTGTAGTCTGGTTTGTGGCGAGTCAGAACGCTCGGAACCTTGCCCCGTGGCAGTCGCGAATAAACTGGACCGTTATGCGCAGCAATCTGCGGCACCATGCCTGCGATATCGTCAGCATCACACGGGTCAATGATCGTCATGTTCGGCAGGCCCCGAAAAATCGCCAGGTCCTCTGTCGCCTGGTGGCTGGGACCGTAGCCAGTGGTGAGTCCTGGAAGGGCGCAAATGATCTTGACCGGCAGGTTTTCTTCGGCAATCGCCATTGCAATGAAGTCATAAGCGCGCCGCGAGGCGAAGACAGCATAAGTCGTGGCAAAGGGATTAAAACCTTCCCGTGCCAGCCCGGCGGCGGCCGACATCAACAACTGTTCCGCCATACCCATTTGGTAGAACCGGTCCGGCATCGCTTTGGCGAAGATATGCAGATCTGTGTATTTGGCGAGATCGGCGGACAGACCGACAATCTTGTCGTCTTTCCGGGCGGCCTCGACCAGGGCAAGGCCGAAAGGCGCCGCCACCGTGTCATAGCCCTCTGCCGCCAAGGAGGCGATCATCGCGGTCGTTGCAACCTTCTGACCGTCCGGGCCCAGCCGGACCGTGCGCGGCTCGTATTTGCGCTTCATCGAGGCGAGGGTCATTGCGGCTTTCCTTCTTCCAGCTTGGCCAGGGCTTTGGACCATTCGTCGGCTTCCACGCGCACGAAGTGGGTGATTTCGCGGCTTTCCAGGAAATCTACGCCCTTGCACATGCGTGTGTCGAAAATGATGACACGCGGTCCGGCATGGTCGGTGTTGCGTGCCTCATCGAATGCGGTCACGACGGCATCAAGATCGTTTCCATCCACCCGCTGCGCGTGCCAGCCGAAGGCGGCCCATTTTTTCTCTTCATCCCCTTGCGCCAGCGCCGCGCGCGTCGGCCCGTCAGCCTGCTGATTGTTGAAATCGACCAGACAAATCAGGTTGTCGAGCTTCCACTGAACGGCAGACATGACCGCTTCCCAGGTCGATCCTTCACCCAGTTCGCCGTCCGACATGAGGTTGTAGACGAAGGCGGGGCTTTCCTTGCGCTTTAGGCCAAGAGCCGCGCCGACAGCGATGCCCAGACCGTGACCCAACGATCCACCGGTAATTTCCATACCGGGCGTGTAGGACGCCATGCCAGACATGGGCATCCGGCTATCGTCCATACCATAGGTTTCAAGCTCGTCCTCCGGCAAGATTCCTGCCTCCATCAACACCGAATAAAGCGCGATGGCATAGTGACCGATAGAGAGGTAAAAGCGATCCCGACCTTCCCATTCAGGGTCTTCTGGCCGGTATTCGAGTGCATGGAAATACGACGCGGCAAGTACGTCCGCCACGCCGAGAGCCTGGCCGATATAGCCTTGTCCCTGAACCTCGCCCATCAAGAGCGCTTTGCGCCGGATGTTCCACGCGCGTCGCTCGAGCGAGACGTTGGATTCAGAATGTCGACGGACTGTTTCCATGATTTCCTCCCTTTGCCCAGTTGGGCGTCGGAGGAATTGATAGCAGAGCACACTTCACCGGTCTTTTATCTAAATTTACAGACTTTGTTAGCTCAGCTTAAATGATTTTCATAATCTACGGAACGACTACAGCCAGACCGGCCGCTCTCAAATCAGGTCGTTGGCATCGGCCAAGTTTGGCCGCTGCAATGTCTGTCTGACACGGATTGTACCAGTTCGCGCCCGACGCAGCATTGGTCAAAATGCGCTCTTTGCTGCCGAATGCGTCTGCGGCGTGTCCCAAAAAACAGGCGACCTGACAACGGCCATTCAAACTGCCTGTAAAATTTAGGTGTCAGCGCGGTGCTGATGTCTGGGTTTGGCGGGAGGATTGGAGGGCGTAATATGCCAAGAGTCCAACTTCCCGCTGTCACCCCGAAACGAAGACCCTGGAACAAGGGCCGGATCATCGGCCAGAAACGACCACTGTTGCCGAAACAGGTCTGGGCGATCCGCGCGCGGCTCGAACTGTCGGGCAACCTGCGCGATCTTGCGCTTTTCAACGTGGCCATCGACAGCAAACTGCGAGGATGCGATCTGGTGAAACTGGCGGTTGCTGATCTGGTCAAAGATGACCGCGTGCGGGAGCGAGTCTCTGTGATCCAGAGCAAAACCAAGCGGCCCGTTCAATTCGAACTGACGGAAAACACGCGCCAAACTGTCCTGGCTTGGGTCAAGTCGCCCGAGATGTTTGCGTGCCGGTACATGTTCCCGAGTCGGTTCCATGACCGCCCACACATCTCGACGCGCCAGTACGGTCGGCTCGTCCGCGACTGGGTGACCGCGATTGGTTTAGAACCGAGCGGGTATGGCACCCATTCGCTTCGTCGGACGAAAGCGGCCGAAATTTACCGAAAGACTGGCAATCTTCGCGCAGTTCAGCTGCTCCTTGGTCACACCAAAGTGGACAGCACTGTGCGCTACCTTGGCGTTGAGCTGGAAGACGCTCTGAGCATCGCCGAGCAGATCGACATTTGAGCCACGTTGGCGGACGGCATGTGCCGTTCGCCAATCCAGACCGGACTTGCGTACGCGGCGCAGCGGTGGTTCTGATTGAGCCCTCTTTGCCGAATTTCTGCGATGCAGCTAAAGTCTGCTATCCCGGTGGAGGCAAAAACGTTCAACAACCACTTGGGTTTTGAACGGGGTTTAAGGCAGCATCGAACGAGGAGTTTCGTGGTTGTGCCAAAAAGGAGGGTTTTTGGAACAAGGCAGAATTTAAATCTACTTGAAGAGAAACAGTGCATCGACCATCAGTGATCAGAGCACGTCAACGACATGGAAGTTTAAGGAATGATGAGCGCCGATGTCCGCAGGAATGCGAAGATCCCTGCAGCAATATTTACGGTAGTTGCCCTTTTTGTCGGGCTTGCACTTTTAGCGTTGCAGATGATCCTACGGATGGAGTTGATGGCCCCTGGGCTTCAGTATATTTGCGCTGAGGGCCAGTTAACATTTTGCTTTGCAAATGTTGATCAAGCCAGCGCGATTTCGCGCGCCCCTTTGGCATTCCTAGTTTACTTGGCTCTGATTCCCGCATTCCTCGCAGTGCTTGTGATGCGCCTACAAAAAACCATGCCACTTCATTTCAAGGCATGGGTCGTTGCGGCGATGTGGCTAGCTCTTGCATGTTACCTCGCCGTTCCAATCACCAGTATAAATTTCCCCTCATCGTTATCGGGTCCTGTCGCGCCAGATGGCTGGACGCTTTATCCACCTTTGTCGTCATCCTCCTCGTCTTATCAAATTGATGCGATCCTTAATTCGCTACAAATGAACAAGGTGGTAGTTGCGATACTCTTAGCCCTAAGCCTGTTCGGTTTTACAATTGCCGGATTTAATCGACTGCGCTCCACCTTTTCAAAGGTCGTGCGAATAGGTTTCGCCACTTTGATGATCTGGATGACCTGGATGCTCATCTCACGGCTAAGCTATTTTCTGGGATTCATAAGTATGGATCGGAATTTTGGGACCGTATTTTTTGACCCCGCCTTGCAGCCGGACAAAGACTTTCCGACACGTTTTTTAGAACTTTTGGACGGCCCAGAAATATGGTACATAGCGCCGGCACTCTGTTGTTTGGTTCTTTGGTTTTTAGCTAGACGAACATAGCCTTCCAAAAAGGACCGTTTGTTGAACGGTTCGCTGGACAGGACATTCGCGCACGTGCAGCGAAGGTCTGAAATGTCCCGCGTAGTGTAAGTTGATACGGTGCGCAGCGAATGGCCGCAATCGTCGCGCTTTATTGAGCCTAGTTGGGCAAATAGAACTCAGCGATTCCACGTTTCCCGTCCATTCGACCCAATTGGACGATAACATCGATCGACTTCTGAATGTACTTCCGCACCTCAGCGAAGGTGAGCGGCGTGCCCGCTTGTAAGACCATTATGGCTAACCGATCGATTGCCAGCTCAGCTGTTTCCGCATGGATGGTTGAGACTGACCCACCATGTCCGGTGTTGATCGCTTCGAGGTAAGTTAAGGCTTCGTCCCCGCGCAGTTCCCCAACGATGATACGGTCCGGGCGCATCCGCAAAGACGCCTGCAGAAGCGCGTGAGCGCTTCTCTGTGATCCAGTGCTGCGACTTGCCAGCAGGGCTACGGTGTTGGGTTGGCTAGGGAACAGTTCAAACGCATCTTCAATCGTGATCAGCCGTTCGCCATCATCGACATGAGTAAGAAGATGTCGGGCAAAGGTGGTCTTGCCAGTCGATGTGCCACCACTGATCAATATATTGAGCCTTTGATGTACCAAGGCCTCTAACGCGGCTTCGAGGTTTTCTTCAGCTTGGCTGGCAATGTCTTTCATCTTTTCAGCTCTCAGTTGGTCGAGCGAGACAGCTTTGCCAAAAAGATAGGATGGTTTGTACCCCTGCACGCCCGCTGTAGCGAACAGACGGATAGTGATCGAGGCACCCTGTTCAATGGCAGGTGGAACCGCGACCTGAACTCTCAGAGGTCGGCCTGCATATTCAACTTTGCCAGACACCAGCGGGTTTTTCTCTGATACGCGGGCATTGGCATCACCGACGATTGTCTGCGCCATATTGAATGCCGTGCTACGGTCAACTGTCTGACCTTCATGACGCATTGCCGCGTCACCTGCGGCTTCGACCCAGACTTTTCCATCAGGGTTGATTGCGATTTCGACGACATCGTCGCGCAGCAGCAAATCGCGAAACGGCTCAAGATATCGCTCTAAGTAGGACGCAGGCAGCGGGGGTTGGCTCAATAGATCACCACATCGCGGTCGACGAGAACTGTCACGGATGCACCTTGATCAATATAAATAGTGGGTGAGATCGAAACCTGCTCGGCGATCACAGACCCCACAGCGTCTTCCAGATCTCCGGAAACCCCCTCAAGCACTTCGCTGGCTGTTTCATTGTCAGTACTGTTTGCGGCAACTGCTGGTGCTGCGCCAATGAGGGAGATCAGCGCGGCCCCACCAAAACGTTCAGCAAACTTTGTGTCGACGATCCCAGTTAACCCAGAGCGCCCAAGCTGGTCGCCGCCAACAGAGGCAATTTCAATCGACGTCCCATCTGGGGTTAGAACGCGGGTCCATAGGATCAGGATACGTTTCTGGTTCAACTCAATTCCAGACCGATATTGGCCAAAAAGACGCGAGCCGCGCGGGATTAGGATTTGATCGCCAGAAAAGGCAGGCACCGGTTCAGACACAACCGCCACAACAGAGCCCGGCAAGTCGCTGTTGATAGCTGTTTGCAAGGCAGCTTGAATGACAGAGCCTTGGGAGAGCGTTCTCTCTGGAAAGGCCATCTGGGACGCTTCTTGAATTTCCAGTGGCCTTGCGCCTTGCCGGAGATACTGTTCGTTTTCGGTCAGGGTGGGTCCATCTGTTCCTGCCACAGCAGCATTTGGACTTGTTCCGTCAGCGGATGCGGTCCGTGGGCCATCTGCATAAACGACCGAAGGAGAAACGATCTGGGCGGTCAGCAATTCTTGCGCAACACGTTCGGCTTCACGCTGACGCTGCTCTTCCTCCTGCCGCTGGCGTTCTTCAAGCAACCGTTGATCTGCAATCAGACCATCGCGCGCCATTTCTGCCTCAAGACCTTCGCGCTGCGCACGTTCAGCGTCCAGCATGGCCTGCAGGCCGGCCAAACGTGCTTCGTTCTGCCGCTGCGCGTTTTCTATTTCGGTGTCTTTGGCGGCAATGGAGGCTTCAAGCGCATCGGTTTGGACTTGGAACGCCTCTCGCAGATCAGAGACGGCTTCCTGAATTTCGGCGTTGCGGGCAGATTGGCTCGCAGCAAGCGCTTCCCTCAGTTTCGCGATTTCCTCCAGCACCGCTGCACTGGGTTCTGCGGGTGCCGGCGCAGGGGCCGGCACATCGAGCGCCTCTTCAACTGCTATAAGTGCATCGTTGACCCGTTGTTCCGCTTCATCCGGCGGAAATTCCAACCGCCCACCATTTCCGGTGCGTTGATCCTGAAAGGTCTCAACGTCAGACGTTTCTAAGCCTTTGGCTCTTTCTTGCAGATTTGTTGCCAGAAAGTAGGCAGCACCACCGCCGCCAAGCGCAAGCGCGATCGCCAATGCCCCGACACCTATATTACCGCCACGGCGTTTGGTCTTGTTCTTCTGGCTGAACGTGCTCAGGCGGTCCTGAAGGTCGGGTGTGTTCTCATCAGCCATGATCAGTTGCTCACATAAATTGCGCTGTCATCGCGCAAGGCGCAGATGGCCTCGTCGCCAATCCGCAAGGTCCAGAATTGGTTCACGCCAAGCACGCGCACGATGTTGCCTTGTTGAGTCCAGTTCACGGTGCGCTCCCGGCCTTGATCGTCGGCCTTAAAGACTGCGGGTTGGCGTCCGTTTTCGGGGAAGGTGAAGTATGTGTACCGCCCGTCATCGTAGATATGGGTTGGACGGAAATCCCCTTCGCCCGCGACGCGGTAGCTGTAGTTGCGCGGGGCCTCAAAGCCTTTGGGTTGGGTACTAGCAGCTGCCGCGCGACGCTCATCCTCTGGATAGAGAAACCGCACCTCAAAAAACATGCCCGAGCGACCCGGAATGGCCCCTTCGCGCAGATGGAAGGAATAGGTCCTGCGGTTGGTGATCACTGTCATGTTGGTCGAGGCACCTTGCACATGCGGCTTGATGGTCAGCACGTTTCCGAGCTCGGGGATCGGATCGACTTGGAAACTCTCGGTGTCGCCAACAATGACCGCATCAAACCGTTCGCCTGGCCCGAAGTGGATAGTTGTTGAGTGGCGCAGATCAGTCTCGATGACGAAGACTTGGTTTTCGAAGTAAGTGGCGATGCGCACACGATCGTCGAGCGCGCCGCTGCGCGGCACGGACTCTGACAGGGCAGGGGACGCCGAAAGCAATGCGGCAGCGCAGATCAAACGGGCAGCGATATTCAAGGGATCAGTTCTCCAAAGTCTCGGCGTCGACGCGGTATGAGGTGACCACGAAGCCCAAGGGGTTGGCCCAGACATCCTGAAGGCGCTGGCGAGTTTCTGGTTCAAAGGCGTAGCCAGCAGTGGCCACATAGCTGCGCGTCACGGTGCGGGTATCGCGCGTGCGGCGCAGGGTGCGGGTAAAGCGGATCTGTGCGACGCCAGGTTCGATCTGGTTCACGGACTTGATCACAACTTCGATGACGGCATCGCGGCCATAAACAGCGATTGGGTAATCTTCGTTGGACGAGGTCCAAAGGTCGCGCAGGGTGCGTGCGGCATCTCCGTCGGATCGTTCAAGAACGGAATTGATCCGTTGTTCGCCGTCGGTCAGGTCATAGGTTTCTCGGTCATCCACATAAGCCACAAGGTTGGCCTGAATAATGGCATCGCTCTCGGACAGGGACAGTGCTTGGACTGCAGCCACTCGGTCCATTTGGCCGGTTTCCTTGTCCACGACGACAACGAATGTCTCGATCGACTTGAGTGGAAACACACTCGCTCCAGCGACAATTCCTGCCAGCCCGACCAGAACGCCAGCGGCGGCCACAAAATAGGCAAAGCGTTCGCGTCTTCGCGGGCCGTAAATAAAATCCACTGCAAAAGCGTCACTTTGATCTTGGCTTGTTTGGCTTTTCATTTTTGGTGTTGGTCTTTCATCATGAGGCGCGGAAGGATTTGACGGTGTTCAGGGCTGAGGCTGGTGTTCTGCGGATCGCTTCGCCGGTTTTGACAACGCCGCTGTTCACCGCTTGCTGGAGCTCTTGCGGTGATTTGCCTGTTGCGAGGCGCGTGGCACTGCCCGTGCCATAATCGCTCGTGTTGACGATGCCGCGACGTGCCAGCCCCGTCAGGCCGACAGCGTTGGAGGCGATGCCCATCACGCCGGTTAGGTTGGAGGCGATGTAAGGGACGGATGCCATAATCCCGGCGCTGAGGAGCAGAATGACCAAGAATGGCAAGATGAGACTGACGGTTTCGACATCGACGGGATCGGCGGACGCATCGCCAATGGCTTCTGCGATCGCAACGATAATGCCAGCAGCACCTGCAGCGGCGACGGGCATCAAGGCGTAGCCGATAGTTGCACGGCTCCAGGCCTCAAAGAGAGACTGGGTTGGCTTGAACAGCGATGTGATGATCATGAATGGGGCAATCACGATCATCAGCGCAAAGACGATTTTGGCGAATGCAATGATCCCAGCAGTAACGGCTGCGAAGAGTGCGGAAAGAACGAAGAAAATTGCGCCAAGCACAGCCCCAAAGACCCAGCCGGCTTGATCGCCGATCGTGTCGCCGTAGGCCGTGATCCGGGCCACCATGTTGTCGAGACTTTCGTATACGCCGGCCTCATCGCCAGATCCCGTGAGAGCGAGAATGGATGCGCCGACTGAGTCCGGTACTTGCGTTACAATGCCGTAGATAACGCTAAAATTATCCCAACTCTGGGCGAAAATGGCGACCAGCGAGATTTTGATCCCAAATGCAAATGCGCTGCCAAAGGTCATGGGCTTGAGTTGCATCACAACATTGATGCCCAGCAGTATCAACAACAGGACAGCACCTGCTGTGATGACATTGCCCACTGCTGCAGCCGACGAGATGAAGCCATCTTGTGCGACGCTGTCTACAGCTGCATCGACCTGGTCGAGGATATCGCTGATAATCCCCATCTATTCGGCACAACCCTCGGCGTGCTCAGCCTCGAGCGCATCGGCCATGGCATAGAGGTCGAGGACTTTGAACGGCAGGCGCGGATTGTCGGACGTTCGAAAGCGCGGCAGCTCTGCGAGAGCAATGTCCCATGTGAATTCTCCCAAGAGGCAATCACAGGTTTCGGTTTCCAACTGCCGTTCGGCAACGAGAATACGCAATATTGCGCGGTATCCGTTGCGTAGATAAGCCGTCTCCGCGAGATCTACCGGAGGACGCGGAATGCGGCAGGCCTCCCCAGCATCAGGGGTAATAGCCATCGAACTGAATGGCTTTGGCCCACCGGATGTTGAATCAGGTGTTTCAGCAAAAGCGGAGACAGGCAGCGCGATAAGCAGCGCTGCAACTGTAGACCGAATTGAACGCGGGAGGCGCATCATCACGGATCCACCGCCATTGATCTGAACCGGCGCTCATCGGCCAGTGTCGCCGCATCAACCACACCGAGCTGTCCTGCGCTAACACCTTGTGCCGCTTCCAAGCGCCAGATTTGCGTCAGGATAATCCCGAGTTCGATAGTGACCCGCGTGTTCAAATCAACGGCCGCTTTCAAGCCGTCTTGATCGTCGATCAAGCCAACCATTGTTTCAAGGCGTTCCAGACTTTGGCCTGCTTCTGCATGGCTTTCTTGCGCGGCTACCGACAACATAGCGCTGGCGCCTGCGGACGTCGCAATGCGGTTGTCAGCAGGTTGTGGCGATGACGAAAGAGTGCTGAGCGTCTCAGGCGTGAACCCACTGCCGGAGAGCACACGCTCTACTGATGCTTCCAGTTCCGCGCCTGGATTAAAGCCACTCAGGAAATCTCCGCTCGCCAGTGAGCGCGCTGTATTTAACGGGCCAACAAGTTTGCCCCGCAAGGCGCGGAATTCTTCAACCGATGCAAAGAGACCGCTCAGCCCGCTGCCTTCGATAAGAGATGCCAACTGGGCGTCCAAGTTAAGAAGCTGGGAAAGCTGGGTCTCGAGCTCCAACCGCATGGTGGCCAGCTGTTGCAGCTGAACATTCAGGTCTTCGGCCATGTGCTCAAGCTGCGCGACCAACTGGCCAAGCTGTGAGCCGTCAAACGTTGGCACGCCTTGTGCGCGCGCTGGCGTCGAAAGGCCAAGGGCGGTTATCGCCGCGACCGAAAGAAGAAGCTGTTTCAATTTGGCACTCCCATTTGCATGAATTCACGCTCGGATAGGCGGTCCGCGACCAGATGTTGGGCATGGGTCGCTTCGCGTTGTTGATTGGCTGCCATCAGCCTGACGCGCAGATTTAGGATGCGGGCGATTTCAGCTTTGGCGTAGGTGTTGAGTTCCCACGCGGCTTTCGCATTTGGTTGGGCGTCGATTTGCAGAATGATCGCGCGCAGGCGGTTGATGACCTGCATCGTCGTGGCGTGGCTGCTTGCCGCATAATAGACGCCTGCATCCGAGATGTTGGCGTATTCAGCGAGGGCGAAATCTGAGGATGACAATGTGCCAAGCGCCTCCGCACCACCGACAACGGCAAGGTATTCGTTGTAGAATTTGGAGATATTGCGCACATAGCCTTGGGTCTCGGTAAAAGGCGGCACGCCGCCATACTCGATCACGCGTCCGGGGCCTGCGTTATAGGCTGCGAGCGCATGGGGGATGTTGCCAAAGCGGTTCAGCTGGGTCGTGATGTAGCGCGCGCCACCACGCAGGTTGTCCATAGGATCGTAGCGATTGACGCCCATGTCCGATGCGGTGCCGGGCATGAGCTGTGTCAGTCCGTAAGCGCCAACATGGCTTTCGGCGGTGATATTGAAGCGGCTTTCCTGTTTGATCAGTGCCTGAAACAAGCAGCGCCATTGCGTGGCGGAAAGACCAGCCCGTGCGACGCCTGGTGCGCCAGCATATTCGCCTGCAACGCGCACAATCATCATTTCGACGGTTTCGCGGCCCTCGCCAAAGAGGCGGCTGTTCATCGGACTTGTATCGGTGTTGGGATAGACGGAAGCGACCCCAAAATCAGCGTTGCCTTCAAGGGCGCTGATATCAAAGCCCGGACCCGTCATAGCGGCAGAAATTGCCTCGAGCGTGCGCAGCTGATCTGCCTGCACCTCGGCGATGGAAGAACGCTCGGCTTCTTTGTCACCTTGGGTTCCCAAATCCTGAACCAATGCGGTCACACGCGCAATGGTTTGCCCGATTGCGGCGTTGTCTTGCGTTGGTACACCTTGGGCGAAGCCCGAGGTTGCATGCAGGCAAAGCCAAAGCCCAGCAGATATGATGACGGGGCGGATCATTCTGGGCGCGGCAGGGCTTCGAAAGTACAATCTTTGCCGCTCGCAGCTGAAACTGGTGCCGTGGCCGCGAAGGATAGCGTTGCGCGTGTCACCACCGGGTCACCGCTTCGGTTAAAGCATGGGGACGTTTTCTCGGTGTATTGCGCGCAGGCCGATAGCAACAGCGCAGCCGAAAGCACAAGAATGGTTTGGGAATATCTCATTGTGGTCTCCAAAAATCTGGGTTTGAACGCCAGTCGGCTGGCACGCGGGCCTCACCTGTGGCACCGCCGCCCAAGATTGGCAGCAAGTCGCCAAGGGCAGAGAGGTCAGCATCGACAAAGACGCTGTCACCCGCGGAGCGCACCAGCGCGATGCGTTGGCCAATGGTGGGTTGGACGAGCAAAGCAGCTTCCTTGGAGTTCACGCGCAGAAAATCGTAATCGGCCACCGTGGCGCGGTCGTTGGGAAACAGGATCTGCGTCGGGACGGTTTCAACAATGGTTTTGCCAACGCGGCTGTCGCGCAACTGGCTGGGGTACTGCGTCATCATGATCACGACGCAGTTCATCTTGCGCAGGGTCACGAGCCAGTTTTCCAACCGTGCGCCGAAATAAGGATCATCCAGTAGTTTCCACGCCTCGTCCAAGACGATGATGGTGGGTCGACGGTCTTCAACTACGCGTTCAATCTGGCGGAAAATGTATGAAAGCACAGCCATGCGCTCCGTTGTCATGTCGAGGATCTCAGTCATATCAAACCCGACGATGTCGCCAGAGAGATCGAGGCGCTGCCCACGGTCGGGTTCATCAAATACCCAGCCAAACCGACCGCCGGGGGCCCATTCTGCGACGCGGGACTGCAGCTCGCCATCATCATCCAAGGACTGGAACAAGGTTTCAAAGCTGGCAAAGCGCTGTAAGGCTGCGCCAGCATCTGCATTCTGTGTTACCGCACCCTGGATGTGGCGCGATTGTTCTCCGGATAAGGCACCGCTGCGCGTCAGCAAGGTGGCCAACCAATCGGATAACCAAGCGCGTCCGCGTTCATCGATTTCAGAGGCGAGCGGGTTGAGGCCTGTGGGCACGCCTGCGCGGATTTCATTGTAACGGCCACCCAAAGCTCGGACTGCCATTTCCAAGCCGCGATCTTTGTCAAAGAAGAACAGGCGTGCGCCGATCCGTTGCGCTTGCGCGGTGAGGAAGGCAGTCGTCAATGTTTTGCCAGTTCCCGTGCGCCCTAAAACCAGTGTGTGGCCCACAGTAGGTTCTTTGCTTGCAGAACCCGCTTCGTGGAAGTTGAAACGGTAGCCTGATGTACCCACTGTTGGCAGAACCGCAATGCTCTGACCCCACGGGCTCTCGTCATTGCTACGCCCTTCAACACTGCCGTGAAGGGCTGCAAAATCAGAAAAATTGGTCGATGAGATTGGTGTCTTTCGGGCGCGATAGCCAAAGTTGCCCGGGCTCTGTGCAAAATAGGTGGCTTTCAGCGCCATGTTTTCGCGCACGATCACAGCCATGATTTCTTGGCCGACCCGTTTGATCTGTGCGGCGGCGCGTTCAAGTGTGTCGCGGTCAGGCGCATAGACGGCGATGGAAAGGTGATGGTCGCCAAAGGCGATGCGTCCCGCCTCTTGATCGTCTGCAGCCAAGGCCAATTGGTCGCGCAATGACACGGCGGCATCATCTGACGCATGCATCTGTCTGATGATGCGCTGGATGCGCTCGGCCATGATGTTGTTCGGGATTGGACTGAATGAATTGGTCAGTACGATATCGAGAGGCAGATCTAACGCATCGAGAAGCGTCACGTCTGTCAGTGCGGGATAGGATTTGATGCTAAAGAGCGCGCCATATTTGACGGCACCTGTTGTGGCACATGTAATCGTCGCCACATCTCCATCGAACGTCGCGCGGCAATCACTGATGGTATGAGACAGGGGCAGGGGGCTTTGACCAAATGCGATGGGTGAAAAGCTGCCTGCGTTGAGCGTGTTCAGATACCCGAGCCATTCACCGCCCGTCTTTGTTAAGCGAACAGGGTTTGCCGAAGAGAGGGCCACCGCAAAGAAGCCCATAACCTCGTTGAGCTCTTGAACACGCGCTGCGCGGTCTTTGACCCAAGCTTTGCGGGCGAGTGCGCGCAAAAATGGGATGCGGGCTGCGAGATTGGGGCGGCGAATGACGCTGAGATACATCTGCCGCTTGGAAGGTCGCAGGCCTTTGATGTGAGCTGCCCAACGGGCATCGACTTGGGACGCGAAGGTATCACCCTCGACGGGCTTAAGGTCTAAGTTTTGTGGAACAGAGACGCGGTGGATGTAAAAACCGAACGTATTCCCGGTTTGGGCCACGATTGCGGCAACCGCGCGCTTGAGCGCATCAAGGCGATCGTCCTCGGTAGTCATCGGGTTCAGACCATCAAGGCGTAGGGTTGCCAGAAGATCGCCTTCGCGCAGCACCATCACATCGTCCGTTGCCAAAGCAAAATAGGGCAGGTGCTCCGCAAGGTAGCTTTCACGGGCAAATCCTGTTCCCCCAGCTTCACGCACCGCAGGGCCGATGCCGCTCAAAGTTCCACCATCAAGCGCCAAAGCTGTCACCCCCATGATGTGCGCGGTTTTTGGTCGGGCGCACGGTGCCAAAGGAGATGCGCAGCACTTCAAAGAAATGAGGCTCTTTGTCCGCAACGAACCAAAGGACTGGATAGGCAATGATCCCGATCAGGAAAAAGATCAGAGATTTCGTCCAGATAAATGGCAGAACGACCCCCATGGCCAAGACCACCAGATATCCGACAGGGAGACCCAGATACTTGGGTGGGCGTGCGAGGCCGAGGAAAAGTGGGGAACGTTCTGCCATCTGCTCTGCCTGCTCTTAGGTGAAGCCGTCGACGATGGTGCCCGCCGAGAAAATCAACACGATCCCGATGATCACGGAGGCGAACCATCCCCAGTTCAGCCGCCCCATCATGCACATGAAGCCTGTGCCAATGACCGCTAGAGTAGCCACGGCAATGCCAATTGGTCCTGTGAGTGCGGCTTCGACCGTCTCCAACATTGTTTGAATGGGCGACAAGTCTTGCGCGAAGGCAGGGGAGGCAAGGAGCGCTAAGGTTGCGACCATGAGTGGCAAGTATCGTGAGTGGTGTCTTGGCATGAAAATGTCCTTGATCAGTTCAGTTCAATAATGACGGGAGCGCGTGTGGGTGCTGTATTGGCGACGCGGATTGGTGCTGGCTGCGACGTTCCACCGGACAGCCGTTCACGAATGTCGTGGATGCGTGCAATGTAGGCGCGTGTTTCAGAAAACGGCGGTACGCCTGAGTATTGCTCAACGCGATGGGGCCCAGCGTTATAGGCGGCTAAGGCAAGTTCGACGCTTCGGAATTCTGCCAGTTGGGTTAGCAGGTAGCGTGCTGCGCCGTCGAGGTTCTGAGAGATATCGCGGGGATCCACACCAAGCTCGCGTGCCGTAGCAGGCATCAATTGCCCTAAGCCATAGGCACCCTTGGGGCTGATGGCAGTCGGATTGTAACTGCTCTCCGCTTCAATCATCGCTTGAAACAGAACGTGCCAGTCTCGCGTCGAAAGGCCTGCTTGCGCGATGGCCCTGTTGTTTTGGTGCCGGCTGGCCGTCTGACGAATGAGTGAGAGAACTTGGGCAGAGGCTCCCGCCGCAGGCGCAATTGGTGCAACGGCAACAGGTTGCGCTTCCACAGCATCGTCGGACGTGGCCCAGCTCGGGCGTGTTCTGTGAAACGTCCACCCAGACGCCGTAGCCGTTCCGTCAGCGCGAAAGGCTAGAACGTCAGCCGTTGCCCTCGAGGGTAATGTTGTAGTCAGCACCAAAGCGCAAATCGCGCCCGTCGCCAAACTCGAGATGGTGTTTGAAAAGCCCCGGCCAGATATTGAAGTATCGCGCTTCTGGCCCGAGAGGCGTGATCCGCGTGGACACAAGAATGGCTTCGGGTTCGCCCTCACGCAGGTAGATGCACTGGTAGCGCGGCTTGCCATCGTCCGTGAACCCCACGAGTTCATACCGGCAGCGGAACGCAACTTCCCTCTTTTGAAGGTCTTTGACCCCATCGAGTGTGATCAAGATTTGATTGCGCGCTATCGGCATTTGGACTCTCCCCCTGAGAGCCCTTCTAGTCCGACCTAGTACAAGCGGAAAGACACATTGAGTCAATATGATATATTGCAGAATTTAACAAAATGCTAAACCATAGGACGAAACCAAACAAAGGAGTCTCCGATGAAACGGCTTATTTTGTCAGCAATCTTTGGTGTTTTGATGACATTTGGCGCACCTAAAAAGGCGCAGGCCTACGATATAGATTGCGCGATTATGCTCTGTATGGCGGGTGGATTTCCTCCGAGCGCGGTCTGCGCGCGGGCCTATCGCACAATGATCCGCCGCATCACGCCGTGGCCGAGTAGGCCTCCGTTCGGGATTTGCACCTTCGCCGCAGTACCGATTGAATTGGGTGGCCCCGGCGGTGAGGGCGAGGTTGATACGGACCTTCCAGAATACGAATGGCTCAACCGCACACATGTGATCTGGTTCACAGGCCGCTCTTACACGCCGCGTGACGATCCAAGGCAGTGGGACTGGAGTATTCGGTCTTGTGACCGTGAAAACCGAACCTGCCGATATATCGCACGTGTCTACGGCTCGCACACGCGTTGGCCGAGCTCATTTGTCTCCGAAAGCGGGCAAACTATTTTGTTGCCCGTTGGGCGTGGTTTTGGAAACTTCTACTCGCGCGATATCATGGTCGAATATGGCGACTACGGAGGCAATATGGGTCATTCAGACTGGTTTTCCTACTGAGCAGGTATCTGCCTTTGTCAAAGCAGTATGCAAGGTTTCACGACAATGGCCGATTGTTTGACCTTCTTCGGATCGACAAGCCAGCGGCGAACAGTTGATCCGTCGTTCCATCTATAGTCGATCAATACGAGGGTAAGATCGTCTTGCCGCTTCTCAAATCCCTCTTGAAACGGCACAGCAAGCAGCTGTGAGCCTCCAGACACCTTTTGATCATCTGAGGTTTCATGATCGGCGGTTCCTGACTTTTTACCGCGGGTTATCAGAACTGGCTCGATTAACTCGATGGGGTCAACTTCGAGAGCAAAAGCAAGCTTTTGCACGGTCGCCATTGAGGTATAATATTGTGAACGTTCCAGTCGGCCAACATAGCCTCGTTCAAGTCCTGCCTTAAGTGACAGGGCTTCTTGGCTAAGGGATTGAAGCCGCCTTAGTTTTCTTAAATTTGCACCAACGCGATCTCGTAAATCCATGCGAGATCAATGGCTTGATTTTGGCTGATAGTGCGACGGAGTATACTACAGATTCTGTTGTTTTGACGTTTGGTGCGGCGCATCATGAGAAACCGGCACACACCCTAGTGAGCAACTTGCTTGCAATATATGCAAGCATGACCTATATAGACCCATGAATAGCAAACACCGCAAGACTCTGGCCGTTGTCTTTGCCGACCCAGTGTCGGGAACAGTCGAATGGTCCGCTGTTGAGAGATTACTTGTCGCAGCTGGTGCGCAGGTCATCGAAGGACGCGGTTCACGAGTGCGGTTCGAAAAGGACGGCGAGGTCGAGACGTTTCATCGTCCGCATCCCGCCAAGGAAGCCAAACGCTATCAGGTGCGCGCCGCCCGCGCATTCTTGGAACGGATCGGAGTAACGCCATGACCAATACCATGACCTACAAAGGCTACTCAGCCCGCATCGAGTATGATGATGAAGATGGCATTTTCACTGGCCGCCTTGCCGGTATCAGCGATGGTGTCGGATTTCATGCTGACACGGTTGAAGCGTTGCGGGATGCCTTTCATGAAGCGGTTGAAGACTACGTTGAGACTTGCGCAAAGGTCGGCAAGGAGCCGCAAAAAGCATTCTCGGGTCAAGTCATGTTTCGCGTCGATCCCGAGGTACACCGCAAGGCGGCACTCGCGGCGGAGCTGTCTGGCAAAAGCCTGAACCAATGGGCCGAAGAAGTTCTTGGTCGCGCGGCGGAGTAAACGAAGACACTGAACATCGAAGCGTCGGGATTGTGGGTAACGCGCTGCCCGCCCAACAGGGCGGGGCATTGGCAACCAAACTTACTGCTGGGTATGCTTAGATTTAAGTATCCAGCGGTAGTCTCACGGTGTCGCCCTCAATCACGGGGAAGGAAATTTTGGTGAAACCGCAGTCGGTCAGAAAAGACACGATTCCCGTCACGGTTTTGAACTCACGAATGGAAATTTCACCTGCCATCCTAGAGCGCGCCGTGACCAACATTTGCGTAGTCCCATCGGCATGTTCTGCGTGCATCGTCCAAACTCCAAACCATGATGATGCTTTGCGCGTTGGCGATACGTTGCATGTAATGATGAGTTTCGAACCCGTCTCAAGGCGCTGTTTCAATGCGACCTCTGTTAATACATTGGGTGTTTCTGGTGGGTTCAACGGCAAGATTCAATCCACTCTCAATCGGTCAATAATGCTTTATTGTACCAACACCGGTCCCTAAGACAAGCTACGAAGGGGGCTATCTGCCCCCGCGCCAGTGGCGCTCCCCCGAGGATTATTTCGGGGAAGATAAAGGTAGGTGTCCTATCCTTCTGCGTCGTCCGAAGTAAATTCGATTTCGATTGTGCTGAACGGCTCTATACGGGTCAGACCATCGTTTCCGATTGACGCTTGGATAACATCAAGGGCTTTGCTTGCTTCGGTGTGAAAGTCTCTGCCATCACCCGATTGGGAAAGAACGTCGCGTAGATCAAGCGTGATGGTGAACACCATTTCGCCCATGTCGATCACAACAACTTCGTGATCCATGCTGCGTATCGACGGTTCCGACTTGGCGAGTATCGAGCATAGTTCAACCATAGCTTCGGGGTGCAACGTCAAGCCGGTCTGTTTTTGGGTTTCAAAAAACAGGGCTGCGATAAAGTTGTGAGAAACAAAGCGAGTGTCTTTCACGTCCCAATCGTTCATAAAATCGGCTGTGTAGCCCTCGTCAGCACCGACCAATGCCGCATATCGGTCGCGGCACGCTTCACGCATAGCGCCTTTGGTTGGGTAGGATGTTGCGAGGGCCGCAAAAAGTGTCTCCGCTAATGTATGCGGATCAACGGTGTCATCGTCATGGCCGGACGCAAAACCGACAGGGATTTTGGCCTTGTTTGGTCCTTCGATGTATGGGGCACCTTCGCCAAATGAATCGCAATATCGTAGTGGTTCACCAGCGAAACGTTCTACAAGTTCCGAACCTCGACCAGCGCGAACAGCTCTGATCCAAATATGGCGTGTAACTTTGGACACTGACTTTGTTCGGAATCCAATCAAATAGTAGTTTTCGTCTGGGTCAAAATCCACTTGCCAAAAGTTACCTTCAACAGCTTTTGCAAGTTCATTCGCGAACAATGCTTCGTCCTGGATGGTGAAAAATTCTGTTGGCTTCTTTACTGGCTCAAGGCCCCAATACTCATACCAATGATAGTCGGGGTCATGATGCTCTGGCAGCGTATCCGCGCCGTAGACGTGGATGGAAGCAAGACGACCGATAATTGCACCAATGACTTGATCTTGCCAACCAAGGGAGGGCGGCAAGCCTTGCTCGGCAAGACCTTCAACTGTGAAGGTGCGCAGGTAGATTTCGTCGATCCCCTCGTCTTCATCTTCCGCTTGGCGCTCGTCGCAAAACTCGACAACCATATCATTTGTGAACCGTATATAATCATAAAGTTCTTCCAAAACCGGACCCGGCACTAGCAGTTTGCCGCTGTCCCATTTCTTGATCGTATCGAGCCGAGTGGAAAAAATGTTGGATGCATCCTTTTGGGAAAACCCAAGGTATTTGCGCATGTAAGCGAACCGATTATCCATAGCGATAATCCTCCATTTGTTGTTGAAACTGGACTTGAAACCAAAAGCCAGTGGACCAATCCTCCGGCTGTGTTGAATCGTAGTTATCTTCTGCGAACCGAGCAAGCGGTTAAAGGGCCATCTGCATTCGGCCTTTAGGGCAAACAGGCTGGCCTAGCCTCGCGCGGTAGTCAGCAAGGGCGTAATTAACTCACCCAAAACTGAAACCGGACCTTCGTGCACAATGCAGCGAAACAGGAACAAGAGCCCAGAGCGCACGGTTTTCTTCAGTAGAGCTAAAGTCTGCAGTCTGGGGAAGGCGGAATTGCCTCAAAAACGGCAGCCCAAATCTGGCATTGGGAGAACGTTGCGACACCTTGGTGCAGCACCTCCACTGCATAACTGTCTCGTCTCTGTTGTCTCTCTTCGTTGATTTGCGATGTCGAGCCTAGGGTGCAAATCATTCTGGCCACCAGAAGCATATGAAAAAGGGTGCTCCAAACATGGAACACCCGCATTGTTTTGCATCCAGAGCCGGCTTACTTCAGCAGCACGTCCAGCGGCACAGGTTCGCTGATTGTAAAGCTGCCGATGACACCTGGTTTGCCATCTGTAATCTCGACAATCTGCATTTCAGCAGAGTTCTGGTGGTGGATCTGATCAGAGAAGCTGCGCGGACCAAAGACTGTTGGTTCGCCATCCATCTTCTCAAGTTCGGCTGTTACGGCTGATGCTTCGACAGTTCCGGCCCGTTCGACCGCTTTGGCCCATAGATCAATCAGCAGATAACCCGGATACGCGTATGTGCTGGACGGACCAGCGCCTGTAGCCGCCTCAAACGCATCACGGAGTTCGTTTACGGCAGGACGCGTATCATCGCCGTAGATAGACCCTTGAACCGGCACAATGAAGTTGGACAAATCAGGTGCGGCGTCCAGCCAGTAGGAGCCATCAACCGAAGAGCCGTTCAGGATGGTCGAGTTGATGCCCGCTGCCCGAATTTGGCGCACAGCAGACGCAGCCCCCGGAATGTAGGAGCACAGCATGATCACGTCTGGTTCGCTCTCAAGGCCTTTGATCCGGGTGATCTGGCTGGCGATGGAGGCATCGCCATTGAGGAAGGTATCACGACCGACAATCTCGCCACCCGCTTTGGGGAACATCCAGTCGAATCCGGTGCAGATACCTTTGTTGTATTCGATTGTCGTATCAAGCAGCACATAGCCGGTTTTTGCTGAACGCTCCTTAACGGACCATTCCGCCATCGTCGCCCCTTGAACAGCCGCCAGAACAGAGGCGGAGAAACTGTTCGGGCCAACCCCTTGGATACCTGCCTTGATGTCTTCTGCGCAGAGGAAGAAGGAGTTCAGGCCCGCCGCCTCAGCCGCCAAGGCTGCAGGTGCGCCAAAGTCGTAGTCACAGGTCACGATCAGCATTTCCGCGCCTTCATCGACCAGTTGCAGACCGGCACTTGCGGACTGTGCCTGATCGCTCTTGGTATCGGCTTCGATCCATTTGATCTGCTTGCCAAGCAGACCGCCGGCCGCATTGATCTCATCAATCCGGATGCGCGCCGCGGCGACGGCAGGGGCGTCATAGGCTTCGAGCCAACCGGATTTTGCAATGGCAAAACCGATTGTTATGTCATCGGCCATGGCGGGCGCGCCAAGCGCTAACGTGAGGGCTGTTGCAGTGAAGAAGTGTTTCATTAGTCGTCTCCCTTTAGGTTTCGATGTGTTTGATTTTCCGGTTAGCGGCCACCGATCCGCAGCCGGAGTTCACGCCCGCCAGTCAGACCGGCAGGGCGTAGAATGAGAACCAGGATCATGATGATCCCGATGATGATTTCCTGAGCACCCGTTGGCAGAGCCAATGTCGTCTCGCCAATCTCCATGCCCCGCTCCATCCGCACGAGCCCCTCGATGATGATGGACAGAACAAGGACCCCCATGACAGCGCCGGTCAGGCTGCCAATGCCGCCCACGACAAGCATTGCAAGGGTAATGAAGGTAATGCCGAGGTAGAAGCTGTTGGGGTTCAGAACACCAAGCGAATGGCCAAAGAGCGCACCCGCGACACCCGCAAAGAAGGCAGAGACCACAAGAGAAATGAGCCGATGGCCATACATGTTGATACCGCTGGCGTCTGCGGCCACTTCGTCTTCGCGGCTGGCACGCAAGGCCAGTCCGGATGCGGAGTTGGCATACCACGCAGCGGCCAGAACTGTGACAGAGGCCCACCCCAGAGTAACCCATTGATCGGCATATCGTGTCAGGCCGACAACAGAAGACGTGGCCCCCGTGACGCCTTCCCAGCTGGAATAAACGGTGTAGACAATTGCCAGAAATGCGAATGTCGCGATAGAGGCGGCGATGCCGGAGAGCCGCAAGATCGCAGCACCTGAAATCAGTGCAATGACAGCCGCCAGAAGGCCCGAAGCAACAGCAGCCGGAAAACCATGCCATTCAGCAGTCGCCAGATACGGCCAGAGATCAGGTAGGAACATCCCCTTCATCTGGGGCCTCAGGGTCAGCCATGCAGAGCAATAGGCCCCGATCGCCATGTAACCGGCATGTCCGAAACTGACGAGGCCGGAGTTGCCAACGAATATCCAAAGCCCGACAACAAAGGTCACGCGGATCAGGGTTTGCGCCGCCATACGCGCCAATGATTTGTCACCCAGAAGCGTGACCAGCAATGTGAACACCACCAGAATGGCGATCAGCAAGATTGGCGTGGACCAAGCACTCAGGCGCTTTTGTTTATGTGTTTGTGCCATGTGCTAAACCCTCGGCTTCGTAGATCTCGGAGCGAACAATCCGTCGGGGCGCAGCAGCAAGCTGACAATGACCAGCGTATAAAGAAACGCATCACGGAAAGGCCGTGCTTCGAGCGGGAGGAACCCCTGCAAAATGACCGAAGCAGCGCCAATCAAAAATCCCGCCGCTACAGCACCGGGCAAACTGCCCAAACCGCCGATCACTGTGGCAATGAAGGCAACCAACATGATCTGCCCGCCCATGCGAATGTCTGCCACACCGGTTTGTGTGACCATGATCAGCGCCACAGCGGCAGCCAGCGCGCCAGACAGGGCAAAGGCGCCGGTGATAACCACATTGGCCCGCACACCCAAAAGCCGCGCCATGGTGAAATTCTCAGCCGCCGCGCGCATTTCCAGCCCGATCCGCGTGCGTTTCAAAAGCAAGGCAAGCGTCACAACAACGAGCAAAGTGGTGCAAATGACGATGATCTGTAGCAAAGGGATCGAGGCCCCTGCGATGCTGACGGGCTGGTTCAACTCTGGCCAGAGGCTTACTGCCTTGGGACGGCTGCTGTAGACCAACAGCAGTGTATTCTGGATCACGAACCCCAAGGCAAAAGATGAAATCATCATCGCCACAGGCGTGGCATTGCGCATGTGCCTGAAGACAAAGAACTCGGAGGCGACGGCGATTGCAGCGCCGATCAGCAGCAGCAGCGGGATCAGCAAAATCGCCGGCGCTTTGCCCAAGAACATGACGGCAACTGCGTCCGTCGAGGGCACAATCAATGCAAAAACGCAAAAGGCGATGTATTCGCCGTGGGCGAAATTCACCAGTTTCATCACCCCGAAGATCAGAGCAATCCCAAGTGCGGCCATGGCATAGATGCCCCCAAGGCTCAGCGCATCAAAGAGCAGCTGTGGAACGGCGTTCATGTCGCATCCTCCGACTGGTTTTGCCCAAAGTAGGCTTCCTTAAGCAGATCGCTTTCCGCAAAGCCTGCCGCATCGCCATCGCCGGCAACATGACCCCCGCGCAGCAACACCATGCGCCCGCCAACCCGGGCCGCGCGGGCCGAGCTCTGTTCAACGATGATCAGGGTCAAGCCGCGTTCGGCCTGCAGATTGACGAGCGTTTCATAGACCTGATCGACAATATTCGGAGCCAACCCAAGCGAAGGTTCATCCACCATCATCAGTTTGGGATTGGTCATCAAACCGCGCCCGATCGCCAACATCTGTTGCTGTCCGCCGGACAGTGCTCCGGCATTGGCATGCCGCCGCTCACCCAGGATAGGAAAGCTCTGGTAGATCCCGTCGATATCCGTTTCAATCGCCGCCTTGTCCTTCCGGATGCCCGTGCCCACACGCAGGTTTTCCTCGACTGTCAGCGTTCCGAAAACCTCGCGGCCTTCCGGAACCATAGTCAGACCCAAACGCGCTATCGCTTCGGGCGAGCGGCCATTCAGCACATCGCCGTCCACCTCAATGCGGCCATGGGTCGTGGCAACGGCTCCGCAAATCGCCTTGAGCAGAGAGGACTTGCCCGCCCCATTCGGCCCGGAGATGAACAGCCTCTCACCCTCTTGAACAGTAAAGGAAACATCCGACAGTGCAGGCACTTTGCCATACCGAACCGCGACATCGAAAACACCCAGCTTTAACATCACGCGTGCTCCATGTTTTCTGGCGCATGCTCTGCGCCCAGATAGGCTTCGCGTACCGCCTGGCTGGCCAGGATCTCGGTCTTGTCGCCCTCTTCGATGATCTTGCCCGCGTCCAGAACATAGACGTGGTTTGACAATGACAGGACAAGCCCGACGTTATGCTCGATCAACAGGACACCGCAGTTCAGCTCATCCGCGATCCGCCTGATGATTTGTGCCAGATCATCCGCTTCGGTTTCGGACATGCCTGCGGCGGGTTCGTCCAGCAGCAGGTAATCGGGGGCAAACATCAGCGCACGCGCAATGCCGACCCTGCGCTCGTCCGTATAGGGCAGCCCGGCTGCGGGCAGTTCGGCAAGATGCCCGGCCCCCATCCAGGACAACACGCGCAGCGCTTCGTCTTCGGAGGCGCGCCGCGAATGGCCAAGGCCCACCCCGGTCACTGCAAGATTGTCCAGTACATCCAGCCCGGAAAACAAGCGCCCGGCCTGGAACGTGCGCGCAAGACCCCGGCGGCGAATGTCATAGGGCGCTTTGGCGTTGATGTCCTGCCCATCCAGCATGACCGTGCCTGACGTGGGGTCCTGAAAGCCTGTGATGATGTTGACGCAGGTGGTTTTGCCTGCTCCGTTGGGGCCGATCAACCCGACAATTTCCGCCTTCTTTAGCGAAATCGTCACGTCATCCAGAGCCTTGAAGCCACCAAACGCAACGCTGATTGATTCCAGTTCCAATGACAAAATCTTATCCTTCGCGTTCCTGTTCCGACCGTTGTGCTCCACAGCCGCCAACCGATGGCGGCTGTGGGTCCTGGTGATGCTCACTAGGTCCAGTGTGCCACGCTGCGCCGCTCGAAACTCTCGCGGAACTGTTCGATCGTCTTGGGCAGCGGCTCGCCGGTTTCCCAATCCAGGATCACCGCATAGCGTCGCACGGCGTCCATCGCGTCGATCTCGCCGTTGCGATACATCTCGGCAACCTTTTCAGGATCAATGCGCGCCCAAGCCACGCGGTTTTCACGAATATGCGCCCGCAGTTTCTCGGTCTCGGCCTCATCGACCTCATATTCACACAAGTCCGCATCAATCTCTTTGATCACCACGCCGTAGTCCAACGCGGCTCGTTTGATAGAGACATAGTCATCCACCACATCCGTCAGAACAGCCTCTGTCTTGCGTTCAAGTGGGTCGCCAAAGCCGCCGCCCCCCGCGGTCGGGCGCGCAAACTCATCTCCCGAATACATCGGGAAGCCGGAGAAGACCGACCCAAGCCATTCGTGCGTGTCCGAGCCGGCGCGTTTGATGGTCAGACCATGCGGCATGGAGGGCAAACCACCATCAACACCCCAGACAACGGCGCGTTCGCGGTCGCATACATAGGACATGACGGATTTTTCACTTTCCAGAAGCAGGGAGGTTTTCTGCACCCCTGTCCCACCGCGCCATTTGCCCGGGCCTGCGCTGTCTTTTTTGATCTGAAATTCAAGCGTCCGGGTCGGGTTGACCCGCTCGTTGCCTTCGTTGGGCTGAGACATGAGCCCGGTTCCGAAGCAGGCTGTGGTGACGTCGCTGCCATCCTTACCGCGCCGTCCGCCCCAACCGCCGGGGAGCCATTCGTAGAACATGAATGTAGAGTCCTCCTCGCGCCGCTTGTCCGTGCCCCCCGCCAACAGGTATTCAAGATTGAATGCACAGGCGATGGCGCGCTCCGGCATGATCTCCGACCACATCTCGAAAACCGAGTTCATGATCTTTTCAAACGGCATCAGGAAGCCGGTGACCGCCGTGGGCCACTGGGCACTGACCACCGAATTTTCCGGCGCAGCGACAGAAAGCATCCGATAGAAGCCGGAGTTCAACGGCAGGTCAGGAAAGAAGGTCTTCATCCCCGCGACGACAGCCGAGAATGTGGCTCCCGGCGCGGAATTGTACATCGAACCAATCGTCGGGTGGCTGCCTTCGAAATCGTAGTGAATCTGATCACCCTTGATTGTCATCTTGATGTGGATCGGGATCATCCCCTCGCCACCTGACGGGTCCCGGTCGATGTAGTCGACGGATTTCCATGTGCCGTCGGGCAGCGCCGCAATACGCTGGCGCACGGCGCGTTCAACGTAGTCCTGCATCTCGTTCATGCCCTGCTTGACCTGCTCGCGCCCGTATTTGCGCACCAGCCGCAGGATTTCACGTTCGGCCACCTGCGTGGCCTGTGCCTGGCTGTGGATGTCACCGATAATCGACGCGGGGTCGCGTGTGTTGTTTGCGATCAGGTTGGCAACGTCGGAACAAAATTCGCCGGCACGGAATAGCCGGACAGGTGTGATCCGAACCGCCTCGCGGAACATGTCTTTCGCCGTCACATCAAAAGAACCGGGCACAGAGCCACCCAGATCAGACCAGTGCCCGTTTGACTGCGAAAACCCGATCAGCTCGTCTTCATCAAAGATCGGCCGCACCAGACGGACATCGCTGAAGTGCGTGCCGCCTGCGTAAGGATCGTTGATTGCGTAGACATCGCCGGGCATCATGTCGCCCTTGAAGACGCGAATAACGTCTTTGCAGGTAAAGTGCAGCGTGCCGACGTGCACCGCGATGTCATCGTTGCCCTGCGCAACCGAATTGCCTTCGGCATCATGCAGCGCGTTTGAAAAGTCGCGGTTGTAGATCACAAAGGAGTAACAGGTGCGCAGCATCTGCTCGGCCATCTGGTCAACGGATGTGATGAAGGAGTTCTTGAGAACTTCAAACGTGACGGGATCTAGGGCTTTTGAATCACTCATAGTATTACTCCTGCACTCGGATGAGAATGTTCATGTATTGATCGACTTCAGCAGTCGTGTTCGGCGGAATTACGGTGGTTGAATCGAACTGCTCGACAATGGCGGGGCCATCAAAGGTCGCACCGGCGGTCAGGTTTTCACGCTCGAAAATCATCGCCGTGTGGGCCTTGCCGTCAAACCAGACATCGCGTGTCTTGTCGGTCTTGGGCTTGTTCTTCCTCACCTCGTGCTTTTGCAGCTCGGCCTTGGGAACCATACCCGTCGCCGTCAGCCCCACACGGAAGATCGACACCGGTGCGTCATCCCGGCGGAAGTTGAATTCGCGCTGGTGTTCGCTGTGGAACCCGTCGATCAAGGCCTCAATATCGGTGACCTTGGACGGCGCAGATACTGCCAAGGCACGCCATTGGCCCTGATACATCATCTCGACCGTGCGCTGCATGACAATGTCCTTGGGCGCTACGCCTTCGTGCTTCAAACGATCAGCGGCCATGGCCTCCAGCCGCTCGAAGGCGGCCTCCAAATCCTCCGGCTTGGTATCAGCCGCAGCAGCCATGAAGCTGTCTGAGAAGTCGTGCTGGATATCGACCAGCAGGCAACCCAGAGCCGATGTCACACCCGGATTGGGCGGGATAATGACAGTCGGGATCGACAACTCCTTGGCAATTGCCGCACCATGCAACGCCCCGGCTCCGCCAAACGCCACAAGCGCGAAGTCCCGTGGGTCATAACCTCGGCTAATCGACAGCAAACGCACCGCATTGGCCATATTTGCGTTTGCAACCGCAACCACGGCTTCGGCGGCTTCGTGCAGCTCCATTCCGAAAGGCTCGGCCACAGTCTCTCTGACCGACGCTTCGGCCAGGGCGGGATCAAGGGTAATCTTGCCCCCCGCGAGCGATGTGCCAAGGCGGCCCAGCACAACATTGGCGTCCGTGTTTGTGGCCACTTCATTGCCGTTCTTGTAGCAGGCAGGCCCAGGGAAGGCGCCCGCAGATTGCGGTCCGTTGCGCAGTGACCCGCCTTCGTCTTTCCACGCCAGAGATCCGCCGCCCGCACCAATGGTCAGCACTTCGATCGACGGGAACCGGATCGGATAGCCATATTCGATATACCAGTCTTTGGTGACACGCGACTTGCCTTCATACACCAAGGATACGTCCGTGCTGGTCCCGCCCATGTCAAAACCGATAGAATTGTCAAACCCGCAAAGGTTGCCAATAAAGCGGCTGGCAATCGCGCCCGCGGCAATGCCCGACCCTGCCAGACGCGCGGCAAAGTCTTTAACGCTGGCCGGGGTCATCACGCCGCCGCCCGTGTGCAGCAACAGCAGATCGCGTTCGTAGCCGCCGTCAGCCAGCTTACCCTCAAGGCGCGCTACATAATCAACGACCGAAGGCGACACGACCGCGTTTGCCATCGTTGTCGAGAAACGCTCGTGCTCAAAAATCTCCGGCAGGACCTGTGAAGAGATCGACACCGGCACATCCGGCATCACACTCAGCAGAATGTCTCGCATCCGCTCTTCATTGGCCCCATTGGTGTAAGAGTTCATAAAGCAGACAGCAACAGAGGCGACTTTGCGCTTCTTCAAAACATGCGCGATGCGCAGCGCTTCTTTTTCGTCCAGCTTTTCCAGAACCGTGCCGTTCACGTCGACGCATTCACGGACGGTCAGACGGTCCCGACGCGGGATGTAGGGCTTGGCCACATCTTTGTAGGTGTCCCACAGATCCTCCTTGTTGGCCCGGCGGATTTCGACCACGTCGCGGAACCCTTCGGTGCAGATCATCGCAGAGCGCGCCAAATTACGTGTGATCAGCGCGTTTGTTGCCACGGTTGTCCCGTGCGAAAACATCGACACCTCGCTGAGGTCGATGCCGCCCTGATCAATCCCGTTGAGAATGGCAACCATCGGGTCATCCGGTGTCGATGACGTCTTTTCGATGCGGATCGCACCCGTTGTTTCGTCCATAATGACGACGTCGGTAAACGTCCCACCCACATCTACGGCAACTCTTGTGTTCTTCATGTCTACATCCTTCAAAAGACAACAGGGCATCAGGAAGGCGCCGGCGAAAGCCGACCCTACTTGGGGGTTTTCGGTTTTAGCTAAGGGTTACGGAGGGGCCGTCTTCTGGCCTTGCTGCGCGGCTTTGCGCGTTTCGGTCGGTGTGCAGCCGAACTGCGCACGATAGGCTTTGTTAAACTGGGATTGATCCGAAAACCCCCACCGATGGGCTATCTCGGCAATTGTGATGGGCCCTACGACGCTCAGGTCCTCGCGCGCGCGCACCAGACGCTTTTCGCGGATGAACCCGGAAACCGACCTGCCCGACTCCGAGAACAGTTGTTGCAGATAGCGCTGCGACACATTGCAGGCCTCTGCCACAAGACTTGAGGAGAGATTCTCATTGAAGAGGTTGTTGCGGATAAACTGTTCTGCGCGGTGCAGATGTGCTGCGCGGATTGTCGAGGTTTCGCTGTCCAGCACACGGTCATCTTTGCGGATTGAGAGGCACAGCAGATCAAGGATGTGCTTGCCAGCGGCCGCGCGCGCCTGCTCATCAAGCAAATCGACGTGCAGCGCCGTTGTCTTGACGGTATCCAGAAAATAACTGGCCACGCCGGCTGTGCCATCAAAACTCAGCGCGCCCAAACGGTCTGTTGGGCCGATGCGGGCCCGCACGCTTTCGGAAGACACCTTCAGCACCAACAGCTCGTTCGTCTGTTCATGCCAGAACTCGTAGGGCAAATCGCCCCGTTCTACCAGAAACTCGCCCGGTGAACATTTCGCCTGGCGGGCATTCTGGTCAAAGCCGACCGTCCCCAATCTTGGAATGGTAATCAGCAGACTGCTTTCAACTTCGTCCAGAAAGTGCCGCTTGTGCCTTTTGTAGAGAATGCCATCGCAACGCATCTGCGACAGACCGACGATACCGAGGTTCCAAGTATTGAGATCACCTGAAAAGGACTGGTCATCCGCCATCGTGGTCCCTAGGGGAAAGAACGTATCTGAGACAGCCGCCTGCCACTGGGTGGCAGTCATGAGCTTGTTTGCAGTTTTGTCCTTCTGATTCATCTAACGTCCCCAAAACACAAATGGCGAAAACACAACTGTCTCATGTGTTAAAATGATCGTAGCACCGTTCCGGCCAACCACTTTGGCAAAAAACGCACAAACTCTTGTGTCACGTGTCAATTCGCGCACTTGCGATTCTTTCATCGGGCCCAGAAAGGCCCTGGAAAATCCTAAATATCTAACTAAAACATATTTTTACCAACCATTTGCAGCGCGAGAACACCGCCAAATCGGGTCTTGGTTTTGTGAAACGGAAAGCTGCGAAGGCAACAACCTGAGCGGGATTGGGCCGCATTTTCCCCAAGATTCACGGCCGCTGCGCTTCAAAAAAACGAAGCATCCAAACAGAATCACAGGATGGAAGTGTCCTCAAACCACGACCGAAATCCCGGCGGGCGTTTCTGCTTCAAATGGGCGGCCTCGCTGGCCCGCAGACAGGATGCTCGGAACAAAACTGCTTGCTAAAAGCAAGAAAGCGGCGATAGCACTGAGGGCAAATCGCGGCCCCCTGCCGCGTGAAAAACGCCAACTTACAAGAAGTGATGCCTGCCATGGATGTGCGACCAAATTCAGACGAAGCCCGTGATATCGCTTATCATTTTCACAGCTATACCAATGCCGAAGCGCATGAAAAAATTGGTCCGCTGATCATTGAATCAGGCGAGGGAATCCACGTCACCGACTCAAACGGCAACCGCTATATCGAGGGCATGTCCGGCCTTTGGAGCGTGGCAGTCGGGTTCAACGAACAACGCCTTGTGGATGTCGCCAGCCGGCAAATGCAAAAGCTGCCTTACTACCACAACTTCTCGCACCGCTCGCATGGTCCGGCGATTGATCTTGCTGAAAAGCTGATCGAAATAGCCCCCGTGCCAATGAGCAAGGTTTTCTATACCAACTCGGGCTCCGAGGCGAACGATACGATCGTCAAGATGGTCTGGTATCGCTCGAACGCGCTCGGCAAGCCCGAGAAAAAGAAGATCATCTCGCGCCTGCGCGGCTATCACGGCGTGACAGTCGCAGCCGCGTCGATGACGGGTCTGCCCTATAACCACAAGTCCTTCGATCTGCCGATGGAGGGCATCTTGCACACCACTTGCCCGCACTACTGGCGCGAAGGTCAGGACGGCGAAAGCGAAGAAGCTTTTGCGTCACGCTGTGCCCAAGATCTTGATGATATGATCCAATCAGAGGGCCCCGAAACTGTAGCCGCATTCATCGCCGAGCCTGTCATGGGCGCGGGCGGTGTTGTTGTTCCTCCGGCGACCTACTGGGAGAAAATCCAAGCGGTTCTGGCGAAATACGATATCCTTCTTATCGCAGATGAAGTGATTTGCGGTTTTGGCCGCACGGGCAACATGTTTGGCTCTACAACCTTTGACATAAAGCCCGACATTCTCACCATGTCCAAGCAGATCACCTCCAGCTATTTCCCCTTTTCGGCTTTCATGATCAACGATCGGGTCTATCAGCCAATCGCCGACGAAAGCGGGCGCATCGGTGTTCTGGGGCATGGCTATACGGGCGGTGGCCACCCCGTCGGCGCAGCCGTAGCGCTGGAAAACATCAAGATTATCGAAGAGCGCGATCTTGTGGCCAATGCCGCCGAACGCGGTGCAGAATTGCAAGCTGGATTGACCGACCTGACGTCCCACCCTCTCGTTGGAGAGGCACGTGGCATTGGCCTCATAGGCGCACTTGAATTGATCGCCCCAGAGGGTAAATCAGGCGATTTTGCCCCTGGAAAACTCGGCGCCCAAATGAACGCAATCATGCTGCGCAACGGCCTCATCTCACGTAATATGACAGACGCGATGGCATTTTGTCCGCCATTGATAGTGGGCGCGAATGACGTGCGAGAAATCATCCAGATCACAAAAAAGAGTCTGGAGGAACTGGCCGCAGACATAAACGGGGCCGCCTAGTCAGGGGAACGACAAGCCAGAACTCTTACCCTTTCCCATCCGGGAAAAACTTGGGTCGGCCTGTCTACACATTTTCCGGGTGGCGCCTGTCACGCGAGCTGATCTTTACAAATCTCGTTCAACCAAGAGCTTCTTCGGGTGAACCTTTGCTGAGCGGCTTTCAGACCGGCGAGACTCCGTTCTTGTTGACGGCCTCTTCGTTGCTTTGGTGCGTTGCGGCGGCGCGGGCCGAGCTGTGACGCGCAGGACGCGGACGACATGCGCGACGCGCTTCTGCATGAGGCGGCAGAGGCGCGCCGCTTGCCCTCTGATCCTGACTGGGACGTCATCGAAAACTCCGGCCTCACCTGGGGCGGGCCGATCAGGGAGCAGGGTGGACCGTGGTAGGATCACCTGGAACGATTGGGCGGTTTGGGAGAGCGCACGCCCGACAACTTCAAGACGTTCGATTTCTTCGACGAAGATCGAGGCCTTGCCACAAGCGCAAAGACGCTCGAAACCCGCGCGCCGGGATATGTGGACCGGCCCAGTCGTATTTTTGGTGCTTTGAAGCGTTACATCGACCAAATTGACCACTTCGAGTACGACAACAAGAAGGGCATTGAAATCAGCGCGGACGAAATCGACATCAAACGCCTGGAACTTGCCGTGCCCGACGGAACCACCCCGGAACAGTTTACTCAAATTCAACGTGCGATAGACTACGCTGAGAGTTTGGGGATCGACGTAGAAGTGAGCCGTATCCGATGAAAAAAGTCCTGACCACAGAAGAATGGATTGCGAAACGGCGTGCTGAAGCGGCGGAGCGAAAAAAGCGCTCCAAGCCTCCCAAAGAACGCAAAAGTGCCTTTGTTACGAGCTATCGCAAATTCACGGAAATCGCCTCACAAGCGGTGTATGGTAGCGCGCATTTGGACCCCAAGGGATATCATGAGTATCTACCGCCAGACCTAACTGCGCTCGAAATCGCTGGCCACGCGCGGGCCGCCCTTTTGGCCAGCCGGTTCATCACGCCAAAACATCCAGAGTGGGACGACGTCATCCGGATTCCGACAAAGGAAGAATTCAAGGCGTGGGAGGAAGCAGACAAGGCGCGCGCTGGTGTCAAGACTTTGAAAGCGCTGTTTAACGGTGCGGGCCATGTTTCGTTAACATTGCGGGACGGCAAGATCGCAATCAAGCCAACGCGCTATCGCGGACATGGCCATTGGGAGGGTATTCGCGGCCAAGAAGATACGGTCTTGCCGGAAGACGTGTCAGTCGAAGAGCTTGGCAGGGCTATTCTGGACGCACTGGACATAAGCCGCTCAGCGTAGGTCCCTGAGTCGACGACGCCTGCTAAAGCAACCATTGGCACAAACGCAGCGAAAGCTCACAAAGTACCGCACCGCGGGCCTTTGGTGCGGACGCAGCGAATTCGTGGTTTCTGCGGTTTGCCCTTTGCGCGGAACGCAGTCTTGAGTGCCGGGCATGCTTGTGGGGCGGCCGCTCCTTCATTGCGAAAGCCTCTGATGTTGAGCGTGATGTGTGCGCGCCTGAGGGTGGCGCGGTTTTGGGGGTCAGCGCGGCAGGTCGTTGTAGGGACAAACATCTTTTTCAAAGGGCACATGCCTGCGCCGGAAGGGCGGGCCGCTGACAAGCTCAGGGCCTGTGATGCGATCCATGCGGAAGTGCCGGAAATCTTCGCGCGCCGGATCCCATGCGACAAGATACCAGAGCGGTTGCAAGATGAGCATGGCCTGCGGCTCGACATTGCGCAGGCTGCGCGCGCCTTTGGCATCCCGATACTCAAAGCGGAGGTGCTGGCGCGCCAGAAAGGCTTTTTCAAAAGCGGGCAGCAGGGCGGGGTCGATTGTGCCCAGGTCAGACAGGTCCTGTTTGGGCGAGAGTTGGCCGATGTGCAGGCAGGCGAGGAAGCGGCGCAGATCGCGCACTTTGTCAGACGGCAGGGCGCGCTCGATCTTGGCGAGGCCTGCATCTGCGAGATCGGAGAAGGGCAGGTTCTGGGCGGCGCGCACGGCGGCCACGCTGATCAGCAGCGCGAAGACTTCGGCCACAGAGAGGCGGGCGGTTGTTTGCATGGACTGGGGGTCAAGCTGCACGCCACCGCCGCGCCCGCTTTCGGAATGGATGACAAAGCCTTCGTCACGCAAGGCGGCGATGTCGCGCAGGAGCGTGCGTCTGGAGGTGCCGACCTCTTCGGCGAGCTCCGCGACGGTTGATGTGCCGTTGCGCCGAAGGCTGCGCACGATGGCGTCATGTCTCTGTCTGATATTCATTTTGCCACTCTAGCACATATGGTGACAAAATTTGGCACTTATTGGCAATAGGGCTTTCTTATCGAAATCAACAAAGGAAAATCAAAGATGCAACGCAGAGCCGTAAATCCGTGGGACTGGTCCTTGAAGCTGGGATACAATCAGGCAGAAGTCATTGAAGGGCCGCGGCGGCAGCTTATTTGTGCTGGCCAGACGGCTGTAGACGGGCAGGGCAAGCCCCAGCATCCGAACGACATGCGCGCGCAGATTGCTTTGGCGCTGGACAACCTTGAGGCCGTGCTGGCCGGAGCGGATATGTCGCTTGGAGATGTTATCCGGCTTGGGGTCTATGCCACGGATGTGGACGAGGCGTTGAAGAACTTCGACCTGCTGGGCATGCGTTTCGGGCCGCTAAACTGCGCACCGCCGATGACGCTTCTGGGGGTGACGCGTTTGGCTCTTCCGGGTTTGCTCTTTGAGATCGAGGCGACAGCGGCGGCCTAGGCCCTGTGCGAGAAGAGGGTGCGCAGCGGCTGCGCACCCTTGGGCAACGGCGAAGCGCTGACGGGGAACGGCATTTTTTGTTTTCAGAGTGCTTAAGGCTGCGAAACCGCCCGTTAAACTTTGGCCAAATCGCCAGAAACAGGGGGGTGAAAAGCGTGCACAACCCGTGCACAAAGCGTGCACTGGCTGAAACGGGGTTTTGGTCACGGAAAATTAATTAATGGGGCGTTCGGTGGGGGTGAGGTTTTGGCCTGAGCTGCCGTTGATGATACGCGCGGCGAACGGCGGGTGTGAGCCCAGAGTGACTGATGCTGCAGCTCGTGCGAGCGTCTGCTTTGCCTTGTTGACGGGCCAGATTTATTTCGGCTGACCGTTATTGCTGCAAGCCAAACGTTACTTGGCGGACGTTACGTCTGAGATCGCTATGATCAGCTTCGTGATGTCATCCGCTCCCAATCGAGCAACGTTCACGCGCCCGCCTTTCACGACATGAATGCCATGATCTCGCGTCAGGGCTGTCTCTTGTGCATCGGTCAAAGGCAACAGTGAGAACATGCCGGATTGCTTCCCTATATAGGCAAGCTGATTGGTGCCAAGAAGTGTGCGTTCAGTTTCGACAATCTGTTGGCGAACCCCTGCTACGCGCGCGCGCATCCGGTCCAGATCGTCCAGCCAAAGCCTCTTGATGCTGTCGTCTTGCAAGATCGTGCGTACCACTGATGGACCATGATCCGGCGCGTGGGACGCGCCTGAGCGGACGATTGCGGATAAGGCGCGGTGCATACGGTCTCTGTCGCCGGCCCGTGTCTTCACAAACAGCGCCCCCGCCCGGTCGCGGTAAATCCCGAAGGATTTGGAAAGGGTGATGCAGACGATGCACTCGGGGAACCGCCCGGCGATTTTGCGGGCCATGGCGCAATCGGCGTCCCAGCTTTGGGCGAAGCCCAGATAGGCAAGGTCGATCCAAGGGACGATCCCGCGTGCCTCAAGAAGATCGAGCAACGCGTCGAACTGCTCGACGGTCATGTCCGCGCCGGTCGGGTTGTGGCAGACCCCCTGCATGAGAAAGACATCGCCCGCTTGGGCGGCTTTCAGCCCGTCCAGCATTTGGTCAAAGGTGATCTGAGCCTTCAGCCGGTCGTAATACGGCACCTGCGCGAACCGTGCATGGGCCGCGGTCAGGATCGGGATGTAGTTGCCATAGGTCGGTGTTTGCAGCCAGACGGTGAGCGGTTTGGGCATCTGCGCCAATAGGTCCGCCATGACCCGCAGGGCCACAGCTCCACCGGCGGTCTGTGCGGACACCCAGCCATTGTCAAAGGCATCGCCCATGATCTCGTGCCCCAGCATGCCGCAATAGTCGGCGTCCCCTGTCAGGGCGAGGTAGGATTTGCTGGTCTGAGTCTCGACCAGCTTTTGTTCGGCCAGCTTTACGGCTTCGAGGACAGGCGTTTGGCCGTGTTCGTCCTGATAGATTCCCACCGTCAGGTTGAGTTTGTCCTTGCGGGGATCGGCTGCAAAATAGTCGGCCCCGATCATGATGGGGTCGACGGGATAGTCCTCAACCTGTTCAAACATCTTGCGTCAGCCCTTGTCCAATATACCTGTTGTTACCAGCGTCTCGAAGTATTCAACCTTCAAGTCAAAGGATTTCAGAAGCTTCTGGGTGCTCGGCTTCACTACGGCATCGTCGAATGCCCCCTGTTCAAAATGCCCCACTGAGGCAAGGTCAGACCAAAGGCTGGTCACGACCAGTTCGTAATCGGTTCCATTCACTTTGACGGCAAGAGACGCGCCAAGATGACCGAGCAATTCAGCCATTTCCCGGAATGCCGTCCGTTCCAAATGATCCGCGTATTGGTCAAGAACGGCCTGAGATCCAGCCACGGCGCGCCACCATCGAATGATCATTGCTATGCCTTCCCCAGTTCGACGGCCCGGTCGCGGCAGGCTGTCATTGCCTTTGCGATCACGTCCCCAAAGCCGTTCTCCTGCATCGAGACAATGGCCGCATGGGTTGTCCCGTTTGGTGACGTAACGCGGGCTCTGAGCACCTCTGGCGCATCTCCCTTGTTGGCCATGGTGGCAGCGCCAAGCGCCGTTTGCAGGGTCAGCGCGCTGGCATCCTCCGGGGACAGGCCCAAAGCGGTTCCGGCCCTGATCATTTCTTCGATCATCAGGAAGTAATAGGCCGGGCCACTGCCTGAAACTGCCGTGACAGCATCCAAAAGGTCTTCGCGTTCCACAGCAACACAAATGCCGAAAGCCGCGATGATGCCTTTCGCCGCTACACGCTGTGCTTCGGACGCGCACTCGTTGACGTAAAGCCCCGTCGCCCCCAGACCAAGCAGGGCTGGCGTGTTGGGCATTGTGCGAGCGATGGCCACCGGTCCAAAGATGCCTTCCAGCGATGCAATCGTTACCCCGGCGGCAATGCTGAGGATCAGCTTGCCAGACAGGTCTGCATCCATCTGTTTGGCCACAGCAGCAATGACCTGAGGTTTGACAGCCAGCACGATGATGTCAGCGGCAGCGGCGCTGGCCACATCGTCCGTTGTGTGGACGCCGTGCTCACTTGCCAGTCGATCCCTCTGATCGGCATTCGGATCGACAACCGTGATCCGTGAGGGCGTCCAGCCGCTGGAGATCAGCCCTCCGATGATGGCCGACGCCATGTTGCCGCCGCCGATGAATGTAATCTTGTCCATGGCTCAGAAACTCGTGATGACGGTTGCGCCGACAGACTGGAACTTGTCCATGTTCATCAGCGCCTCTGGGGCAGCGTCGATGCTGATCTTGTCGCCGACCAGCCGGGCCGGGTTCAGCTTGCCGCTTTCGACCATATCGAGCATTGCTCCATAGCGATGGGCCTGCATCCCGTGGGAGCCGAGCAATTCTATCTCTTGACCGACGATCTTGGGCATTGGCACGGCTGGGGCAGCGTGATCACCCAGCATCAGACCGACCTGGATGTGCTTGCCCCGTGGCCGCAGGCAGAGGATCGAGTTGGTCATTGTGGCAGGATGGCCAAGCGCGTCCAGCGAGACATGCGCACCGCCCTTGGTGATCTCCTTAATCGCCTCGACCACGTCGCCCTTGCCGTCAATGGCTGCGACAGCGCCAAGCTCCTTGGCCAGAGCCAGTTTCGCCGGATCGAGGTCCACCCCGATCACATTCGCCCCTGCCGCGCCGGCGATCATCACAGCGGACAGACCAACGCCACCGCAGCCATGCACGGCGACCCATTGGCCCGAGCTGACTTTGCCTTGGTCGATCACGGCCCGAAACGAGGTGGCGAACCGGCAACCCAAGCTTGCGGCGGTGGCAAAATCCATCGTCTCGGGTAAGGCGACCACGTTCAGGTCAGCCTGATGGATCGGCACATATTCCGCAAAGCTGCCCCAATGGGTGAAGCCCGGCTGTTCCTGATGCAGACAGACTTGCTGGTGGCCCGCATGGCATTCGCTGCACGATCCGCAACCGCAGATGAACGGCACCGTGACCCGATCGCCCACCTTCCAGTTTTTCACGTCCTTGCCAACCGCCTCGACCACACCGGCCAGTTCGTGGCCGGGGATGTGAGGAAGCTCGATATCACTGTCGTGACCCATCCAACCGTGCCAGTCGCTGCGGCACACACCGGTGGCCTCGACCTTCAGGACGACACCATGCGGTTCCGGTGACGGGTCCGCCACGTTTACGACCTTGGGGGCTTCTTGGAATTTTTCGAACAGGACAGCTTTCATGGCAAGATCTTTCGATTGTATGGACTGGTTGAGTGGAAGCTATCATATGGCGACGAAATTACCTTGCCATTCTGCCTTTTTTTGTAATATTTTTGAGGAGAAAACCCTCAACATGAGGGGTTATTGAGGAAACTCTTCCCTTGTCCAGCATCGACACAGTCAACGCACAGATTCTCGAACTGCTTCAAAGCGACGGGCGCATGACCAACGCCAAACTGGCTGAGCACCTGAACATGAGCGAAACCCCCTGCTGGCGACGGCTCAAGAAACTGGAAGAGACGGGCATCATCGAGGGCTACCAAGCCCACCTCAATCGCCGAAAGCTCGGGCTCGGCGTCATGGCCTTCGTTCAGCTGAGCTGTTCAGAGCACAATCAGGCCGCGACCGCCGAGTTCCAACGTATTATCGAGGTCACGCCCAATATCCTCGCCTGCCATAACACCACCGGCGAGGACGATTTCCTGCTGATCGTGGTCGCGCGCGATCTGGACGACTACAGCGCCTTCGTCGACAGCACGCTGCGGCGTCTTCCCGGTGTGACTAGCATTCGCTCGAACCTGTCACTCAAAGAGATGAAGGCGTCTAGTAAACTGCCTGTGTGTGGTTCAGAGCGATGATCAATGCTCCACTCCGACAGCAGACATTCGTGCGAAGGGATTGAAAGGCAGCTTGGTCCGCAACTTACCAGTTCGTGGGTCGCGCAGCGAAAGGCGCTGTTTCTCCAACCGGCCACTCGTGGTTCGCGCAGCGAATGCTACTGAAGAGCCCAAAGTTCCGGACTCGCTGCGCAGGGGCGAATGTCGGTTTCCGGTTCGCACGTCAGCTTTTCCGCCAGATCACTCGGTTTCTGACAGATCACTCCGCGCATCCCGGATGATCATCCATGACGAATGCAGGAACAGCCCTGCGATGG
>NZ_JBIFFP010000011.1:0-73074 GCF_043557225.1 Sulfitobacter sp. 1A13496
CTGCGCGCAGGTCTCGCCAGTTCGGCCGAGGTGGACGAGCGGTATGTGCAGAAGCACCTTGGCCACGCTTCGGCACAGATGACCCGCCGCTACCAACGCCGCCGCGACCGCTTCCGCGTGAACCTGACGAAAGCCGCTGGATTGTAATCTTGCGAACTGTCATCCTGTCATTAATCCTTGGCCGGTCTGAGCTGATGAAGTCAAGAAGATCTGCATCTTCAGCCTGCTCGGTGTCGGGAACGGGCTCAGGCAAGGGCTTCAACGCACCATCGTCCTCGTCGTCGCGTGCGTTCGCGCCAAGCGCTTGACCAGCAGAAGTGATTTCCGTACCGTGGCCGATACCATCCGCGTAACTCCCCGTTGAAAGCTCAGCGCCCTGCTGTCGGTTCACAGCTGAAGACATCAGCGTATTCCCGAGGCTCATCCTCGGGCCGGACAAAGCCGCGATTAACGACAAGCTCGCCATGCGATAAAGCGTCACAAAAGCCCCTGCCCGCGCGATCTCTTCATCGTCGAAGATCAACGGCCGAGTCTCGAGCTTCTCCATCGCAATTTCCAACTCGCCAAGTCGCGCGTCGACTTCCTCGGGGAATTCATCCTGGCCCTCGTATTCCTCTTCGAGCGCCCGGTATTCGGCAAGAAGCTTGGCATGGGCCGCGCCTTCGTCATCCGTCATCGGTGCCGGGTCTCCGCTCAGCCGCCGCAAACCGTGGCTGTAGCCATAGGGCAGGTCGAGCGAGACCTCGATCCATTTCCAACCTTCGGTCGCAATGGCTTCGGCTTCAGCCTGAAGCTTCTCGCTGACCAGACGATCGAACAGGGCGGGGTCTTCCAGCCAGCCGCCGTCATCGCCCTGGAAGAGGTCGTGCAACATGGTGCCGCCAGCAGACTCATAGGCATCGATGCCGACAAAGACAGCACGACGATCGGATGCCCGCACCGAGGTTTCCGTCAGCATCCGCCGGATCTGATAGGGCTCCTTGTTCCAGGACGAGCGGATCGCCTCCCAGACCTGAACCTGGCGCTCATGATCCGGGTTAACCGTCAAGGCCATCAGCTGCTCCAGCGTCATTTCATCCTCGGCATAAAGCTCGAGCAGGGCAGGGGCCACGACGGCGAGTTTCAAGCGCTGTTTGATCACCTGCGGCCTGACGAAGAAGGCGGTTGCGATCTCTTCGTCGCCCTGACCCTTCTCCTGCAGCGCCACGAAGGCGCGGAACTGATCGAGTGGATGCAGGACAGCGCGCTTCATGTTCTCGGCGAGCGAGTCGTCTTCGGCGAGGATCGTGGACCTCGCATCCCGCACGAAGCAGGGAATGGGCGTCGTCTTGGCCAGGCGCTTCTGCTTCACCAAGAGTGACAGGGCCTGGAAGCGCCTACCGCCAGCGGGTATTTTGAACTTGCCTGTCTCGGACCCATCATCCGCCAGAACGGGCCGGACGCACAGGCTTTGCAGCAACCCGCGGCGGGCGATGTCTTCGGCCAGTTCCTCGACCGAGATGCCGGCCTTGATGCGCCGGACGTTGGACTGGCTCAGCACGAGCTTGTCGAAGGGAATGTCCCGGAACGGGGACTGGGTGACTTTCTGGGCAGGTTTCGCCATCAGATCTCCTCCACGACGGGCGCCGGAAGCCACTCTTCCGATCTCACTTCCCGTCACCCTCAAACCAACAACCCTTTCCCTCTCATATTCTGACGCTCGCGAGGCAGGACTTTAACAGCTGTTAAGTCGACAGTCCCGAGGTGGCGGAAAAGTACGCAGTCTCTCAACCTTAACAGCTGTTAAGCTGCAGATCGTCGCCCAATCAATGCCATGACCATCGGCCCACAGGAGAACTCGCCGGCCGCAGCTTTGGCAGTCAGAGCTCGCAAGTATCCACCAGGCGATCTTATGTCGGCGAAGCGTTCCAGCATCGCAGCAACGACGATCGACGCTTGCTCCGGACCCATGAACCGCTGTGCTTCTTCCCATGCAGACGCACTGATCCCCATGGCTGGCCGCACATGGCCCGCCGCATCGAAAAGCTGATGCCAATGCCGGATCTCACCTTGGTAGAAGGTCTTCAGCGAGGGACATGCCGCTATCACTAGGTGAAGCGGGATCTTTGGCAGATGTCTTGTGTCCTGTTCATCAACGTCAGCCACCGGCTCATTCGTATCCACATCTGGCACACCCGCCGCCGCCCCGCTTTTTTCTAAAGCCGGCTCAAAATCTATAGATTCTTTATTTGAATTATGATGGTGACGCTCAGATTGGGCATCATTGGTGTTCATTTCTTCTGTTTCAGGGCCATCAATGATGTTGCGTGCCTGGTCAAGGAGAGCTTCAAGATCGGCTCGATAGGCCGCGAGGTCCTCAATTGAAAGCTTGCGGCGAAGCGCGCGGGCTGTGAGGGCAGCCTTGTCGCGAAGCTGATCCCAGAAGCCTAGGCCTGGCTGCATCTCGTCTCCGAACTCGGCGAGGGCCGCGAGATCGCGTCGCATGAGGCTTACGACCTCTCTCAGGCGCCTGACGCGCTCCTCAGCCTCACGTACGGCCTCTGCGGCCCGTGCTATCTCCTCGGACTGGCAGTAGAGCGGGGAAAGATCGAAGCCAAAGGCGACGCGGTCTTCGCCGTGCTTGCGGACGTAGCGCTTCCCATTGGGGCTATCGCGCCGCTGGAGCAAGCCAGCCTCGACGAGACGCGCGAGGTGACGACGCATCGTTGAGCACGGCATGCCATTCAGGCGCTCGCAGATCGCCTTGTTCGAGGGGAAGACGACCATCTCGGCGTTCCCGCCAAGCGCATCGTCCGGAAAGAAGCTGAGGAGCCCCTGCAAAACAGTCAGATCACGTTCCGAGACCCCAAAGGCCGCTTGCGCCTTGGAGAGCTCGCGCAGGAGTTCCCACTTGTTAACGGGTCTGGCCGGAACAGATGCCTCGGGTCGCTCGATGACGCGCAAATGAGCGTGCGAAATCGGCCGCATAAACGGCGAAATTGGTGTGTACTCCATGAAAATGTTCACGAAGACAAAAATTCTAGGGCCCGCGAATCGCTTTGCGCTTGCGGGGTAGGGGCCAGAACGCTACATTCAGAAGTGCGAAAACTGAGATTTTGTAGCGGGCTGATCCCGGTGCGAAACCTTACAAAGGTCTCGTGAAGCTAGCTTCTCGGGGCCTTTTTCTTTTTGCCTGTATCGTGCCTCCTTCTTGTTGGTTGCTCTTCCTCAGTCTTCTGAACGCTTCCAGCGCTCATGAAGCTCGGTAATCAGCTTTGGGGCATTGCCCTCCAACCAGCTGATAAAATCAGGTTCATCCGTAGTCAGATCGAGTTTAAGCTGCTTGCCTTGGCGGCTGGTCTTGACCGTCGCAGCTCCGACACCGGGGATCGCCAAAGCAGGCACGCCTTTTCTAGACGGGCTTGCTTTCTTCTCTGCGCTCTTCGCGGCTGCCAGAACTGCGAGAAACGCACGCTCAGAAACCTCATCGACCGAGCCGGAACTTTCGGACTTGGCTGCATGAGCTACGGCTTGCAGTTGGTCTCGATCACCGTCGTAGGCACCCAAAGCCTTTTTGAGCTCTTCCCATCTCGGGCGACCAATCCCGGGAGCCGCACCAATTGCCTGGATGAGTTCCTCGCCGACCGTCCGAACGACACTCAAGAGTTGTGAAACCCCGGCTTCGTGGAGGTTAAGGACTTCGGCGACACCTCGATTGGTGCGCTCAGCCCCTTCCAAATGATCACCGTCCAGAAGTGCCGTCGCAACGAGCGCACGCTCAATAAAGCTCAGATCACGACGCTCTTGGTTCTCGAGAAGCTGATCTCGAAGCGCTTGATCACCCTCAACCTCTGTGACGATGGCTCGAACTTTGATACCGAGTTCGCGACATGCTTCCAAGCGTCTGCGGCCATAGATCAGGTTGTAGCGATCGCCTTCCAGTGGGCGCACCAAGACGGGCACACGCTGACCGTTCTTGGAAATAGAGTTCTTCAGGCCCTCAACTTCAATCTGAAGCCTGTCATCCAACCGTCCTTCGGTAAGGATCTGCGCCGGATCGATCTCAAATACACCGCCACGCAGTCGGCGCCCTTCAAGAGCGTCAGGAGCGTTGCGAAGGGTCTGCAGCGGCAGGCCAAGTTTAGGCTTTCTTGCCATTCCGACCCCATGTGTTCTGGATGATTTCAGCGATCTCATCGTTCACTGCGTTCATGGATTCGATCGCACGATCAAACGTCTGACGCGTGAAGTCCTTTTTGTCAGCTTCGTAGAGCGTTTGCTTGGTCAAGCCGGCATCAGATATTGCGGTCGATTCAACCATGTGATTGGTCAGGACCGACCTCCCAAACAGCCCGCGAATGAAGGCGATGACTTCGGTTTGTGGCGCGTCGCCGACTTTGTATCGCGTTGGCAAGAAGCGCAGCCAATCGAAGCGCAGATTTGCGCCTGCATCCCTGATCACTCCCAGGAGATCCGCAGTCATTCGCAGGAATTGAGACATCGACATGAGGTCAAGCATCTGCGGGTGAACCGTCACGAGGACACCCGAGGACGCAGAAAGTGCTGACATCGTCAAGAAACCAAGCTGCGGCGGGCAGTCGATCACAACAACGTCGTAGTTTGCTTCAACACTATCGAGTGCGTCATGAACTCTCGCGAAGAACGCCTTCGCTCCGCCTCGCTGGATAGCAGCAGGCGTCTCGTGCTCGAACTCCATGAGTTCAAGGTTGCCCGGGATAAGATCAAGGCCGCGGATGTAAGTCTTGCGGATCACTTCGGCGATCGGAACCGGATCGTCGTAGCGAACGGCATCATAGAGGGTTCCGCCCTCCATAAGGTCGAGTTCTGGCTGGATTCCATGAAGAGCCGAAAGAGATGCTTGGGGGTCGAGATCGATCGCAAGAACCCTGTACCCCTTTAGCGCCAAGCGCTGAGCGAGGTGAGCAGACGTCGTCGTTTTGCCGGAGCCGCCCTTGAAGTTCACCACTGATATGACTTGAAGCTCGTCACCGTCGCGACGCCCAGGCACGTAAGTTCCAGACTTTTTTGCATTTCCTTCAAGCGTCTGCCGGATTTCCCAGATATCGTCGAGCGTATAGCGGCGATGACTTCCCGCCGTCGTCTCGACGTCAACGATCTTTCCTTCTCGATGAAGCTTCCGAAGATAGGTATGGTCGACGCCAAGGAGCTCAGCAGCTTCGCCGCTGGTCAAAGTGCGCATCACCTTCTTTGCATCTGGTGGGAAGTGCGCAGCGCGCTGAGCATGCAGGTTCGACGCGAGAAGTTCCGCGTAGTGCCCGATGGCGATATCAAGATCCTGTTCTGCTTCGCTCATGTCTGCCCCGATCCGTGGGCGCGTTTTTTATGTGACCGCGCGTTATTTTTCGAGACTATTGCCCGACCAGCCAGATTCGTGCAAGCACTTTCTAGATATTGCGTCGTGCACCAAGTCCACCACAAGGGTAGCGTTCCATTACTCCGAGGCTGTGGTCGTGCGGGATCTCCTGCGCGGTGCGTGAACCGGGGCCTAAGCCCCGATCCTCTTGATGCGGATGCCGAGTTTGCGGGCCTTGTCGACGATATTCTCGGTGATGCCCGAACCGGGCGTGGCGATCAGACCCTGGGGCATGGTCTCGAGCATCTTGTCGTTGCGCTTGAAGGGGGCAGCCTTGCCATGGCTCTTCCAGTCGGGTTTGAACGCCACCTGCGTGACACCACGGGTATCTGCCCAGCGGGCAGCGATCATCTCGGCACCTTTTGGTGTGCCGCCGTGTAAAAGAATCATGTCTGGGTATTTCGCATGGGTGGCATCGAGGACGGACCAGATCAGGTCGTAGGCGTGATAGTCCCCGCCCGAGAAGGCGATCCGCGTGCCTTCGGGGCAGTGAACCTCGGTCTCCTTGCGCCGCTTGGCCGAGAGATAGGCCCGGCTGTCCACCACGGCGGAGGTGAGACCGCGATGCGAGACCTTGGATCCGGTGCGGGGCAGCCAGGGTGAACCGGTGGCGGCCGAGAAGTGGTCCACGGCCAGATCGCGCATCTGCTCGAAAGCGTCGCGATGGTCCCAGAGCTTCAGCCCGATCATCTGGAGGCGCTCGAGTTCGACCGAGGCGACCTCGGAGCCGTCCTGGATGGCCAGACTTTCCCGGACCTCGAATTCGTTGTCATCGAGGAGCTTCTGGATATGGGTGAGCCGGCGATGGAAGATCGAGGTCAGGGACCAGAGCATCTCTTCGAGATTGTCTTCCAACTGGCTTCCGGTGAGGAGGCCGATGGTGGTGTCAAAGAGCGTCGCCATGGCGAGTTCGACCTCGTCGGGCTGGGGCAGGGGGCGATGATCGGTCTCGCCGGGCCCGGGCGTTGCGACGTGAAGTGCGAGGTGGTCGAGGATGGCGGAGGTCACGCCGGTTTCCTCTTGGATGTCTGTCTGATGGGGCATTGTCTGGTTCCTCTGTTTGATCTGACCCGATTTGGATGGGGCGATAACAGGACCGGCGGCGACCGGGCCGCATCCGTCAGGATCGGAGCGCAGCGGAGAATGTGACCCGGACCGGAAAATTGTTCCCGCGAGGAATGGCCCGCCACGGTCATGTGGTGGGGCAGGGGAATTTTCCGGGTAGCGGGCGCATTGCTGCCCGGGCGAGGAGCACTCTGCTCCGACCCGCCGGTCCATCGCTCCCCTTGTCCAAACGGGATCAGATAGAACCGGCGAAACCTTTGCCCGGTCAGGCATCCCCGGGGAGGTTGGCGGTCACCCGTCCTCGATCTCCAGACCTTGTGCTTTCATGGCCTTTAGCAGAGAACGGCGCAGCGCATCTTTGCCAAATGCCCGCAGATCGTCGTTGAAATCGCCCATGTTTGGTACGAGATCACCACAGGTAATTCCAAGCGATTCCAGTTGGTTAAGCAATCTTATTAATGCGTCGCGTCCAGCTTCGTCATTGTCCCGCGCGATCCAGATACGCTTGATCCTCGGCGGCGGGATGAAGAGGCCGAGATGGGTGGCAGTGAGACAGGAGGCGAGATCGAACTCGGGGAGAGCCGTGCCGACCGAGAGGGTGTTCTCGAGACCTTCACCGACGATGAGATCGCTGCGCGCCTTGCCGGACCAGAAGCGGATGGCATGGCCGTGCAGCTGTCCGAGGATCCGCTTCGGGCTCTCGATCTCGGCCAAACCGCCGGTGGACGGGTCGAGAAAAACCCTTGCGCATCCGGTGATCTGGCCGCGATTGTCGGTGATCTTTGCCAGTAGGGCAGGGGCCCGTTCCAGCAGATCGGGGTCGTCCTCGCCCTGCCGCAGGAAGACACGCGCGTGATAGCGCAGGGCCGGGCCGAGCCGTGTGATCCCGCGCCCCTGCAGATAGGTGGCGGCCAAGGTGCCAAACACCGGCTTGCCAGCAGCGAAAAGTTTGCGCGCCCGCGCGATGCGTTTGCTGGAGGCTGCATCCGGGCGCTCAGCCCTTTGGGTGTCTCGAGGTACGGCAGGGCAGGGGGCTTCGCCGAGGAAGGATCGAGCCTCCCTCAGGGTCTCCTTGAGCGTGACAGACCCAAGCCGTTCATGCAGCAGGTCGATCAGGTCGCCATATTCACCCGTCGCGAAATCTTGCCAGGACCCGGCTTTACGACCAACCTGCGCCTGCAGACGGATGGCGAGGCTCTGGCCCTTTGCACCGGACGTGTCGCCGACCTGCCAATAATTACCCAGCTTGCGCCCCTCGGGGAAATACTGGCGGCAGAAACTCTCGGCATGGTCTGCCAGATCGGCCGAGAGGTCCGCGATACTGTGGCGCGCGCTCATGCGGCGGCCTCCGATGTGCCGGCGCCAACTGGATGCTCGGCAAGGACCCGTGTCAGCACCTCGATGCCGTCGACCGGAATGAACACCCGCGTCTTCCACTGGATCACTTCCGTGAAACAGCCCATTGCCTTCAGTCCGGGCAGGGCCGCGCCTGAAGCACCTATCAGCTCAAGCCTCGGCTGCCCCATGACCAGCGACCGGCGCAGCTGATAGCCGCCGAGGAGGTTCAGCGTCGTCCTGGCTTCCATCACGGCGGCGAGCACTTCCCGCGGCGTCATCTCGATCTGGCAATCGAGACCAAGGCGTGCAAAGACATTGAGAAGCTGCTCCTGGCTGACCAGTCGACCGATGGCGCGCTCCCCATCCTCGGTCTGAAGGCGGTAGATGCGCATGTTGTCAGCGGGAAGCCGATCCCAGATCGGCAGGAGAAGCCCGCAGATGAGCGTAATCTTTGAGGTGGTGAACTCCGGCACTGCCTCGACCTCGGCCTGCCAGAGCTGTTCGAATATCGCATCATCGATCTCTTCCCAGTGCGACTTCGAGAACTCGGTCAGCGCGAGGATTTCTGTGGCCATCGGACGCAGAAGCTTCACCCGCAGGATCGGCACGCCGTCCTCGTCCATGAAGGCCGGCGCATTCACCATCAGCGCCGCGCGTTTGGAGGAGGTGTTCCAGCACAGCGTCGCGCCGTCCGTATTTGCGCAGATCGATTTGATCCGGGGCAGGGTGAGCGGATCGTTGCGATCGGTACGCTCCACGGTCAGCGCAGTTGCCGTTGCGCCCGTAGCCCCGTGCTCGAAGATGACCTTGCGGTCGACGATTTCGAATTTCTCGGCCTTGAGCGTTTCGAGGCCGACATCGAGCGTGCCTGCCTGGCGCGCATCTTCGATGATGGCCGAGAGGAACCCGCCGAAGGCCTCGAAGATCGCGTCCTGCATGTCGATGCGGAGCGCGAGGCAACGATTCAGGAACTGCTGGATCGGCGGCAGGGTCTCTTTCATCGTGCCATCCGCTTCATCGAGCGTCAGCCCAGTCATCTCCTGGAATTTCGCATAGGAGCAGGCCTCGATCTTACCCGCACGCAGCTTGTAGAAGAACTGGCGCAGCGCAGCGCGTGCGTAGGGGCTCTCAAGGTTGTCCTCGGCACGGAACATGTTCTGACCGCCGGTCTCGCGCTGTCCCTTGGTGATGGCACCCAGCGTGTCGAGGCGGCGGGCGATGGTGGAGAGAAAGCGCTTCTCGCCCTTCACGTCTGTGGCGACGGGGCGAAAGAGTGGCGGCTGCGCCTGGTTCGTGCGGTTGGTCCTCCCGAGACCCTGAATCGCATTGTCGGCCTTCCACCCGGGCTCCAGGAGGTAATGCACCCGAAGGCGCTGGTTCTTGGCCCCGAGATCGGCGTGGTAGCTGCGCCCGGTGCCACCCGCATCGGAGAAGATCAGGATGCGTTTTGCATCGTCCATGAAGGCCTGGGTTTCGCCGAGGTTGGAGGAGGCGGGGCGGTTCTCGACCTTGAGCCGCCCCTCACGCGTCTTGACGATGCGCCGCTTGCGCCCCGTGACCTCAGCCACTGCATCGCCTCCGAAATGCCAGAGGATCTGGTCGAGCGCGCCCTGCACCGGGGCGAGGGCCCCAAGATGCTCGACAAGATCATCCCGCCGCCGCTCCGCCTCGCGGCAGATGATCGGGTTGCCATCGCAATCGAGGGCGGGGCGCGAGCGCAGATCGCCATTCTCGTCGGTGTAAGGCTCAAAAAGCTGCGTCGGGAAGCTGTGCATCAGGTAGTCCATGATGTTCTCCCTCGGCGTGAAATCGACCTGCAGATCGTCCCAGTCCGAGGAAGGGATCTCTTCAAGGCGGCGTTCCATCACCGCTTCGCTGGTCGAGACCACCTGAATCACGGCCGAGTGCCCTGCTGCAAGGTCCGCCTCGATGGCGCGGATCAGCGAGGGACATTTCATGGCGGTGATGAGATGGTTGAAGAAGCGCTGCTTGTTGCTCTCGAAGGCCGAACGCGCGGCGGATTTCGCTTGGGCGTTCAGCGTGCCGGTCTCAGAAGAAATACCCGAGGCCTGAAGCGCTGCCTCAAGGTTGTTGTGGATGATCTGGTAGGCATCGGCGTAGCTGTCGTATATGGCGACTTGAGCGGGGCTCAGCTCATGGACCAGCATCTCGTATTCGACCCCGGCATAGGAGAGGGACCGCGCCAGATAGAGCCCAAGCGCCTTCAGGTCGCGCGAGATCATCTCCATGGCCGCAATGCCCCCGGCCTCCATCGCGGCGACGAACTCGGCCCGCGTCACGAAGGGGAAATCGCCGGTGCCCCAGAGACCGAGGCGCGAAGCATAGGCAAGATTGCCGACGACTGTGGCACCGGTCGCCGAGACATAGAGAACCCGTGCATCGGGCGCGGCGTTCTGCAGCGCGAGGCCAGCGAGGCCCTGCTGGGACGCCTTCTTGTCGCCGCGGTCGGACTTTTCTCCGGCAGCATTCGCCATGGCATGGCTTTCATCAAAAGCAATGACCCCGTCGAACCCATCGCTGAGCCAGGACGTGACCTGATCGAGGCGGGAGGCTTTGCCCTCACGTTCAGCCGAGCGCAGCGTGGCGTAGGTGACGAAGAGGATGCCCTCGGGCAGGCGGATGTCGCTGCCCTGGCGGAACTTCGAGAGCGGCACGATATCGCTTTCGCGTCCCCCGAGCGCTATCCAGTCGCGACGCGCATCTTCGATGAGCTTGTCGCTCTTCGAGACCCAGACCGCCCGTCGGCGCCCTTTGAGCCAATTATCGAGGATGATACCGGCAACCTGTCGCCCTTTACCGCATCCCGTGCCATCACCCAGAAACCAGCCCTTGCGCAGGCGAAACGCGCCTTCGTCGCCCTCGGCCGCCGCCATCAACTGGCCTTCGATCTCGCCGCGCTTGAACCAGCCCTTGAGATGCGTCTCATGCGCGTTGCCCGCATAGATGACACTTTCCAGCTGCGGCGCAGAAAGAAGGCCGTCCTGAACGAGGTTCTTCGGCAGGATGGGACGATAGGTCGGCACGGGCGGCGGCACCGAGGCCATGGCGGTGGATTGCACCAGCGCGGTCGGATGTTCCGCCGCGCCATCGATCCTGATCGCCTGAAGGTCATAGGCCTCGTAGACCGTGTCCTGCAGCGTGCCGTCGGGTTGGCTCCAAGCCTTCGGCAGGTAGTCGATCGGGGCCGTCGTGATATCGTCAAACGGGTGCCTTGCGCGTTCTTCGGCGAGGGCACGGGTTTCCTTGCGCGCGGCATTGCGCAGGGCCTGCAGGTTGGTGCGGGTCGAAGCGGTCGGAGCCGACAGGGCCGTACTGGTGGGGCAGGGCGAGGGGCTGTGGCGCTGCGGGCAGTGGGTGAGCACTGCGTTGAGAAGGTCGGCGGTGGTCGCGCAGATCGGATGGTAGACGGCCTCGCTTTCGACCGATGCGATCTCATCAGCGCCAGTCGCACGCTTGTCGATCACCGTCAGCCGTGTGTCGATCGTGGTGCCATGCCGCGCAAAGACCTTGCCGTCGATAGCGGCGGAAAATACCACATCGGCGCTTTGTGCGATCCGCTGAAACGTCGACTGAAAGGATTTCGTCGAGGGGCGGAAGCTCTCGCCGGTGATGACGACAAGCCGCCCACCCGGCGCGAGACGCGCTAGGGCGGACAGGACATGTTGGCTGGTGGCCTGCCGGAACCGGCCGTCGACATGGTTGGCCGCAGAAAACGGTGGGTTCATCACGATGACCGAGGGCGTGATCGACCGATCCAGCCGGTCATCGATCGAGGCGGCATCGTGATCCGAGACGACTGCACCGGGGAACAGATGTCCCAGCAGGGCGCGGCGGGTCTCGGCAAGCTCATTCAGCGCCAGGCGAGCGCCTGCAATCTTTGCGAAAATCGCCAGCAGGCCGGTACCGGCCGAAGGCTCGAGCACCAGGTCGTCGTCCCGAAAGCCCGCCGCCTGCGCAACGATGGCCGCGAGGGGCAGAGGGGTCGAGAATTGTTGCAGGCGGACACTGTCTTCAGAGCGCCGCGTGTGGGAGGGGGCCAGACCGGCGAGACGCTCGATCATGGTGAGAAATGCCCGCGGCGCGGATACCTGGCGCTGCATCAGCGCACCGTAGCGCGAAAGCATCAGGATCTGGGCGACCTCTGCGGCTTCGTAAGCATCCTTCCAGATCCAGGAGCCGCTGGTGTCGCTGGCACCGAAGGCTTGCTCCATCGCAGTGCGAAGGGCGGCGGCGTCGATGGACCTGCCCGCCTCGAACAGGGGGACGAGGGCTTTCGCAACCTGCATCAGGTGTTGGGCGAAGCCCGGAGCCTCTGGCAGGGCAGGGGCGTCGGGCTCGGTTGCAAGTTGGACGGAATGGGGGTGAGCGTTCATCGGCAATCTCCGGGGTTTAGGGTTGGCCCCAAGCCCCGCGCGCACTCTCTCACCCGGGAGGGGTCACCCCTCCTGCCCTGCCTCTCGCTCTTTCATGGCAAAGCCCCGGTGCGAATTCGCCCGTTATCAGGACGACCGCAGATGCCTCGGCACGTCCATGGACTGATGCAAGACTCGGATCACGAAGATCCTGTCCGGGTCCACCTCGTAGAACACGAGGTGCCGGCCCGTGATCAGTTTACGCGCACCCTGCAAGAGATCGGAACAGTCAGACCCCATTTGCGGGTTGGCGATGAGACCCTTCAGGGCGCGATCGATATCATCGAGATAGCGGTCCGCCTGCGCCTCGCCCCACTGTCGGTCTGTCTCGACCCAGATATCGACGAGGTCGGATTTTGCCGCCTGAGAGTGATGAATGTCACGCATCAGAAGCGCCAGAGCGGCTCCGCGCGTCGCGCTTGATCTCATCCATGTCAAGCGGACCGGCGTCACCGGATTGTTTGCCCTCCATCAGCGCAACGCGAAGCCGCGCCCGCTGACCTTCCTGCTCCTCCATCAGGCGCAGAGAGGCGCGGATCAACTCGCTGGTTGACCCGTAACGCCCCTCTTTAAGCATCAGGGCGATGAATTCGTCCCAATGGGGGCCAAGTGTGACGCTTGTGCTTGCCATGCTCACCTCCGTAATACGCATGAATAAGATATATGAGTATTGCGGGCGTTTCAACTCGGGGGTGGGCTTGCGCCCTGTTCCGCAGCGGCGGGTCTTTGTACCTCTCGCAAAATCAGAGGATCTACAACCGCCCGCGCCTCGGACAGGCAGTCCAGATCATAGTGCTCGAAGAACCCCCAACAGGCGTCGATCTCTTCACCGTCACGCTCGACGACATAGCCATAAACCCGTCCGCCGAGGTAGGCATCGAAGGTGACGATCTCAGCGCGCAGAATGTCCTTGGCCTTTTCGCGCATCGCCTTGGTGACGCGCTTCGCGCCGAACTCCTTTCGAACCGTTTCGAGCGTTACGTATACAAAGCCAACTTGGCCGGAATCCCACGGACAATGGAACTCGATGGTGTTCATCGCGAGGCCGGAATGGTCGTAGAGGTACACGGGCAAGATGATTGCCTTGCGCTCGGCGCGCTCGCGGAGGCGATCCAGTGAAAGATCGCTCTGATCCGAGACGCCCGCAAGATCGCGCAGGAACGCCTCGGGGCAGTCGAACCGGTGGCTGTCCCCCAGCCGGTATCGGCGGTGCCAACAGATCAGCGCTCCGAGGTTGGACCACTCCCTTGGGTTCTCAGAATCGGGGTCGTGATAGATCTTGATGACGTGGCCTTGGTAGGCCTCCTCGTAGACAGGGTCTTGCATGTCGATATCCTTTCTTGAAACGCAATCGACCCGCCAAGCCGGTTGTGGCGCAGGCGGGTCGAAGTGGATGGGATCCGGTGGTTGGTGAGTTTTCTGGCCGGCGGATCAGGCAGCGGCGCGGTTTTGGCGATGCTGGATGTGCTCGACAGAGACCTTCAGCAGCCAGTCCTCAAAACCGAGAATGGTCTGGTGATTGGAGACCGCCTCGATCCAGACCGCACGCGGATCGCCAACAATCTGCGTAGGATCGTTGTCGATCCGGCCATTGGCCATCCACGGTTCCGGCTGAATGCGGACAAGCCAGTCCGCCAGCGACGGGATCCGTCCCTGGCAGTCCTCGCGCACATGCTGCTCACCGATCCAGCGGATCGGGACGACCCGGCCCGCGCTGTTGGTCAGGCTGCGGCCGAAGTGACGTTCGGCATCATAGATCCCGACTGTATGATGTTTTTGGGCTCTGTGAACAAAGAGACCTAGGTGCTCTTTGGATGAGTCAAACCAGTCATGCACGAACTGATAGTCATCTGGAACACCGCCGAATTTTCGGGCGGAGCTTTCGGCGTGGTGGAGGGGATGTGCCATGTCAGAGCCCCTCGTGTTCGGTGGTGTTGGTTTCGATATAGCGGTTCGAGTGGCTAACATCGATCTTGTCCGTCTCGAGCGCCCAGGTCAGCTCGCCATAACCGCCCTCGTTGTTCTCGAATCCGGGGCTCAGCGCATAGGCGAAATCCCAACCAAAATCTTCAACCCGGCGTCGCAACTCTTCTGTCAGCGTGATCGTGTCGGGTGTCACGACGACATCCTCGACATTGCCGGAATCGCCGTAGCCTTCATATTGCACCTCGATGCTGGTCACGCCGAAGGCACGCAGCTCGGAGAGAAGGGCAGCGCGAGTCTCGCCCCGCTCTTCGGATGCGCGTCTCTGGGATTCGAGCATCTGTGCGTAGAAATCAGTCGCTTGTGTCATGTCTTTTTGTCCTTTGGAATTGGGAGAGGGGAGGGCGACCGTTACGCGAGGCCGCCCCGGAGTTTCCTTTGGGGGGCTTCAGGCCGCAGCGTCGCCGCGGTTTTCAGCCGTCCGGTCAACCAGGTTGAAATACAGATTCTCGGTCGCGCGCTTGAACCCCGGCGGTTTGCGCGGGGCGAGGCAACGCACCGAAGCACTGCAACTCTCACCATGCTCCATTGCGAACTGCGTCACCTTGTCGATCAAATCGTCCATGCCCGCGGCCTGGACGCGCTTTTCGGGGTAGGTCGCCATCATATGGAACTGGGTAACAACGAAGGCGCCGTCACGATGCGCGGGATAGAGGGTGATCTGGTAATCGAGTGTCTTGGCCATCTCTGGTCTCCTGCAGCAGGCCGGACGCGATCATCGCGCCCCTTGAAACCCGCCAGCCCGAAAGGACCGCCCTTTATGCAAGGACGGCCCGGGGCGGCGATTGGGGGTGGAGGGCGTCAGTATTCCGACGGGAGAAGCAAGGTCAGCACGCGACGCGTCTGTTTCGGGTCGGAAGGCTCAGGCGAGCCGTACTGATAATCGACGTCGTACAAGTCGATCTTGAACCAAACCTTCGTGCCATTGAATTCGATGACCCCCATCTCGTGCAATCCCTGCGGGTCACTGTCGGCATTGAAGGCGTCGAACGCGGCAACGCGGCGTGTGAGTTCCAGTTGTGCGTCGGGTCCAAGCGCGGCGACGCCACATGTCATCACAAACTGTCCCTGCGGGGCATCGGCAACGGAAGGATTGCCGAGGATGGAATTGCGAAACGCGTCATTCTGCGCGGCGATGCGTGCGGCTTCCTGAACAGGATCGAGGTCGAGTCTGGTGGTCATAGGATGTCTCCGGGACGGGCCAGCCGATCCGATATCGGCTGTCGGCAACCCGTCAGCCGGAAAGAGCCGCCCTCGATGTGAGGGCGGCCCAAAGCTCATGTCGTGATCAGGTCGGTGTTCGCTTCGTCAGGCCGCATCTCCGCTAAGGAAGGCGGGCAAGGACGATGGTTCATTGCTCTCCGCCTCGGCCAGAGCGTCTGCGGCAGGCACGTCGCCTTCCTCCGCCTCGGGCGCATCGCCAATCATTTTGGCGTCGGCCTCCGCCGCACCGGCAAACACCATCCCGTCTGGCAGCCAGCGCGTTGTCTTTGCTGCCGTCGCCGCGTCGAAACCTTCCGTCTCGCCGGCCGTTTCCGCGAAAGCGCGCTCCATCGCGGCTGCGAGATCGCCCTTGCGTTCGCGATTGCGATCCTCGGCGTAATCATCGCCGATGAGCTTGCGCGCCGTGGCCACCGCATGCCCCTTGTTGACGCGACCCCAGTAGTTCTGGGCACTCGGGCGCCAGCAGGCCGCCACATCGACGTCGAGCCGCGCACCAATCTCCTCAATGATGTGGGAGGGGCGATTGTCAGAGGAGAGCTGCGGCTTGACCGCGAGACCCGTCGCCCAGGCGAAAAGCGCCTGCTTGTCCGCAATGGGCAGGGCCGACATCGCCCGGAAGTCATCGGGTTTCTCCAGCTTCATCCAGTCGGTGGCGAGGTCCTGCTCCAACGCCTCAAGCATCTTCTGAGCGACGGTGTCCGCATGCAGCACCTCGCGGTTTTGCGCCTGGAAGGGCCGGATGGAGATATCGAGCGCCTCGTTGTTGTAGGACCGCCCCAAAGCCTGCTCGCAGAGCGCGTAGAGCATCGCATCGAAAGCCACCTCGAAATCCGCCGCCAGATGCGCCCGCAGGATGTGCTGACGCGTGGCGCGCAGATCGTCGGCCAGGCTCGCCGAAATCCCGTCCGCCTTGCGCAACGTCGCGGCCGGGTCGGAGCTCGGCACCGGCGTGGAGGAGGTCGGCGGCGTCACCTGTGGGCGGGCAGGGGAGGGAGCGCCATCCGGATCTGCGGTGGTATCGTCCGGTTCGGGCGCAACAGGAATGTCCTCGGGCCGCACCAGGCCTTTCTCGACGCGCAACACCCCGTCATGGCCGATGGTCAGGACTACACCGGCGATAGCGCGATCTGCCTCGGCATAGGGTTGCCGTTCGCGCTGCATGGCTTCAATTTCGCGCAAACGCGGCTCGATGGCGTAGTATTCTTCGGTCTCCGCGTCGGTCCAGTCCTCCCCGTCGTTCTGCGCCGCCAATTCTTCCTCACGCGCGATGAGACGTTCCTCCTCGGCCAGCATGTCCGCATCCGGTTCGATGTCCTGCGGATAGACCCGCCCGAAACTGCGAAACGCGCCATAATCCACCGAAAGATGCACTTCGACCCATTTCCATATCCCTTCGAAGGGTTTGGCCGCAGCCTGCAGTTTCTCAATGGCGAGACGCTCCAAGAGGTCGGGGTTTTCCATATGAGCGGTTGCCCGGTCGTCGAAGAGATCCCGCAGCAGAACCCCGCCCGCCGCCTCATACGCCTCGATGCCGACAAATCGACCAATTGCCGAGTTCGCCGAATGTGCGGCCCCGGTCAGCTGACGTTTGATGCTCTGCGGATGGATGTGATAGCCGCCCTTCACGGCGTTCCAGACCGCGAGCTGGCGGTCATGGTCGTCGGTCAGCGTGAAAGCCATCACGCATTCGAGGGTCAGATCACCGGCACGAAACTGCTCGATGATTTCGGGTGCGACACGGGCGAGTTTGAGGCGACGGCGCACCAGGTCGACGGAGACGCCGAATTTGAGCGCAATCTCGTCTTCGCTGCGACCCTCGCCGATCATCTTGTCGAAGGCCTCGAACTGGTCTGCCGGATGCATCGCCGCGCGCTGGAGGTTTTCTGTGGCCGAGGTAAGGATGGCGTTGCGCTCGTCCTCGACAAGGCAGGGCACTGGATGATCAGCGGGGATCACACCGTCCTCGGCGAGTTGTTTCAGCGCCTTGAGGCGACGACCGCCTGCGTCGACGGCAAAACGTGTCTCGGAAAGTGCGTGAACCACCAGGTTCTGCTTGATTCCCGTCTCGCGGATGCTCGCAAGAATCTCGGCATCGTCGCTGGCGCTTGCGGCCACCTTGCGGACGTTGAGTGGGCTCGGCTCCAGCTTGTCGAGCGGGATCATCCGGATGTCGGCACCGCCGTCAGGCGCGGCCGATCCAACGGCTTCGGTCTTTTTTGAGGTGGTGGGATTCGGGCGGGTCGTGGTCTTGGCCATGGTCAGGGTCCTTGTCTCGCCGGACCCGGATGAGCCTCTCTCTATCCTTTCAAGCCCGGCACCCGGGCTTCCCTTTCTCTGGCTTTCACTGTGCGTTGACGTGTGAAGTGGTCCCATCTTTTCGGACAGGTTTGCAGCGTTTCTAAGGTGTATCGGGTTTAGGTTTCATGCTGCGTGTCGCTCTTCCAAGCCTGCCCAATATGCGTCGTCCGGCGTCTGCCGATCAAGCGCGGAATGGGGTCGGCTGGTGTTATAGAATGCCATCCAGCCCTTGATGACACGACGGGCCCGGAAGCCTTCATTGATTTCTTCGAGATAGATGGCCTCCTGCTTCAGGGATCGCCAGAGGCGTTCGATGAAGATGTTGTCGAGGTAACGCCCGCGCCCGTCCATCGAGATGCGCACGCCCGCCTCGGTCAGCGTCGTGATCCAGGCCGATCCGGTGAACTGCGATCCCTGATCTGTGTTCATGATCTCAGGCGGGCCGTACCTGGCGATGGCCTCGCTCAGTGCTTCGACGCAGAAGTCGGCGTGCATCGTGTTCGACAACCGCCAGCTCAGCACCTTGCGCGTCGCCCAGTCCATGATTGCCACCAGATAGAGGAAGCCATTTCTGACTGGCACAAAGGTGATATCGGCGCACCAGACCTGGTTCGGTCGGTCAATCACCATCTTCCTCAGCAGATACGGGAAGACCGGGTGCTGAGGATGCGGCTGGCTGGTTCGTGGGCGCTTGTAGACCGCTTCAAGACCCATCTTCGCCATCAATCGCCTGACGCGATGGCGGCCAACAACAATGCCTTCCCGGCGCAGATAGGCCGCGATCTGGCGCGACCCGAAGAATGGGTATTTGGTGAACACCCGGTCGATCTCTTTCATCATCGACAGCGTGTCGGCGTCGATCCCGGCGGGCGTGTAGTAGAACGCCGACCGGCTCAGGCTCACCAGCTTGCACTGCTGGCTGATGCTCAGCTTGGGGTGATCCCGGTTGATCATCGCGCGTTTCTTTCCAGGGCTCATCGCTTCAGCCCTTCCGACAAAAAATCGTTCTCGACCGCCAGCCTCCCGATCTTGGCGTGAAGTTCCTTTACTTCCGCCTCGGTCGGGCCGCTCTGCTTGCCACCCGAGAACACATCGGCCATGCCCTCGATGGCCTGCCGCTTCCATGTGCTGACCTGATTTGGGTGCAACTGATGCTTCGCCGCGATCTCCTGCACGGTCTTGTCGCCACGCAGCGCTTCCAACGCCACCTTGGCCTTAAACTGATCTGTAAAGTTCCGGCGCTTTGCCATGTTCGTATCCCTTCAAAGGTTCGGGAAACACCTTAGCTGACTGTCCGGTTTCCTGGGACCACTTCAGACCTCATCCGCTGACCTTCGTCTCTGGCCGCGGCTTTTCAAAATGCCATTCTTGAAGGCCAGATAGAAATTTGCACTCGGTCACACGCAAACGGGGCGAAAAACCTCTTTGATTACAGGCGGCAACCTCAAAGGTTGCTAGCTCACTGTTTGATTTTCCGAACCCACTTCCGCGAGCAAAATCTGCCGAATTGAGCTTTCAATTTTGACTTTTCCAAATGTTGAAGCATCTCGGAAAACTGACTTCGTTTCGCATTCGAAGCAAATCAAGTCATGCTGACGGCCGACAACTTTTAGACCAACTGAACTTTCCCCGACATGGACCACATAGACCTCGCATGCTAGGTTCGCGCCTGCTTTCACCGGCGCATGGAATTGTAGGTCCATAGAGACAAAAGGCATGGCCGTGTTTCTTTCCGTGAGTAGAAAAAGCCAGCCCCGGCCTGAAAGCAAATCGTCCCAGAAAGTCTCGATCGCTTCCAGCGCGAAATTCGTGATCCGGCCAGTAAAGGCGATTCCCAGCTGGTCACAGTCGCCAAAGAAAATCCTGCGTTCGAAGGCAAATCGTGGTTTAAATTCTGTTTCTGGTACATTCATTGCAGCGTTACGGGCTCAACATTTCTTTGTCTCTGGTGCGTGACAGCGATAGGAAGGAATAGTTTTCCGGTAATTATGCCATGCGCCGGAATTCGGCGGGGGTCGCGCCTGTCATTTTTCGAAAAGTTCGACTAAAATGACTCTGATCTGCAAAACCGCAGTCAAGCGCGACCACTTTCAGGGGGGCATTACCCTTTCTCAGCATCTCCTGGGCCTTCGATATTCGCTTGCGCAAAACATATGCATACGGTGCCAACCCAAACTCCGCCTTGAACTGACGCGAAAAGTGAAACTGGCTGAAACCGATAGATGCGGCCATGTCTTCCAGACTGAGGTTTTCACCTAAGCAGCTTTCAACGAGATCGATGATTCTCTGCCTTTGAGCAGGGCTGAAGTTCGAGTTTGCGTCGCTGGTCAAAGAGACCTTGGCGTACTGACGCAGAAGGTGAACGGCGATCTGGATGCGCAGGGCGTCGATGATCAATCTCTGGCCGATTCCACCGTTCTTTAGCTCATTCTCTAGCAATTGGATGCAGTTCAGGATACAGGGGTCCTTCGCAGACAGACAATCATTGATCTCAATGGACTTCGGGTCACGATCAAAGACCGAAAGGGCCGTGTTTTCGAGTTCACTGTGACTGAGATAGACGTGTCTAACCGTGATAGGCTCGGACCAACTCCAAGTGGATTCCTCTGCACGCGTGAGCAAGGAAATCCTACCTTTCTCTACGCGCGCGCTTTGCCATGGGCCGCCACTCGTGCGGCGCATAGTGGTTGGCGCGCCATCATATGCAACAATCATATAGTCGCGCATGGGGGGAATTGCCGCGTCTTGTCGCTCATAACGATAGCCCTTCAGGGTAATGCCGTTCCAGTTGCACCCGGAACTGTCCAACGTAGTCGTGCCGGGAATCCATTCGGGTATCCGGTCCGGTGATATGAGCAGTCTTTCCATCTTGGCCTCCCTGAACTTTTTCACGATCGTCCGCTTGAGCTGAAATTTCGGCTTAGGTCGTCTCGCGCATCCGCGGTTCTTCTCGAACGATATTCGCTTGAGTCAATCTATCGATTTCAGCTTCTGTCAGTCCAGCCTCGCTAAGCAACTCCCTACTATGCTGCCCGAAGCGAGGCGGTGCCGCGCGAACCGCTCCGGGGGTACGCGACAAGCGTGCTGGCACGCCGGTGCCGCGGTAGGTGCCAACTGATACCACCATGCCGCGATGTCGGGTGTGTGGATGCTCCAACGCTTCATTCACATTCCGAACGACTCCGGCGGGAATCCCAGCTTTCAAAAGCACCGGCTCAAGTTTGAAGGCGTCATGTTGCACCAGGCACTCTGACAAGACCTCTGTCATCTCTGACCGATGCGCAAGACGCGCGGCATTGTCGGCAAATCGTGGATCGCAGGGCACCTCAGGTAGGCCAAGCACGTCACAGAGTTTTGCGAACTGACCATTGTTACCGATAGCCAGATAGAGTTTGCCATTACTTGTTTCGAACATGTCGTATGGTACGATATTTGGATGCCCATTGCCGGTCGCCATTGGTATCTGTCCGGACATGAGGGAATTAGCCGCTTGGGGATGCATCATGCTGATCGCGCAATCATATAGCGGCACTTCGATGGCTTGGCCCAATCCGGACCGGCCCCGTTCCAAAAGTGCGGCGAGAATAGCGTTACAGGCGATCAGACCGGTGCCGATGTCCACGATGGGCGTACCCATGCGTGTCGGGCCTTCGGAGGGATTGCCGTTGATGCTCATGAGGCCCGTCATAGCTTGTACCACGGCGTCATAGCCGGGAAAACCGCCAAGTGGGCCATCGGAACCAAATCCAGTCACATGGCAGAGTACCAGTCTAGGAAAACGTGCCCTGAGAACATCAGCATAACCAAGCCCCCATTTTTCAAGAGTACCAGACTTAAAATTGTGAACTAAAACATCCGCATCCTGAAGAAACCGCAAAATCAGGTCGCGCCCTTCCGGTTGCTGCAGATCGATAGCGATGGACCGCTTGTTGCGGTTGGCGCCAGAGAAATAAGCGCTGAGTTCATCATTGAAAGGCGGGCCCCAACTGCGGGTCTCGTCGCCCAGAGGCGGCTCCACCTTGATGACCTCAGCGCCATGATCCGCAAGCATTTGGGTGCAGTAAGGCCCGCCCAGCACGCGGCTGAGGTCGACCACCTTGATCCCGTCCAATGAGCCAGCCATCAAAGCGCCTCCTGATAGAGGCGCGACACATCTTCGGCTGTCATGTCGCGCGGGTTGGTCTCCAGCAATCGCGTGATACCGGTCACGACCTCATTAGCCATTCCGGGAATGGCTGCCTCGGTCACTCCGACACCAGAAAGTCGAGACTCAAGTCCGCTTTCGACTAGCATCCGTTCCATCTCGTCGATCAGGCCATGGGCCGCAGCCGCATCAGAGTTGAAAGGCCGCGAGGGCAGTAGTAACCGCGATAGACGAGCATATTCAGCTTCTGCAACGGGCATGTTGAACCTCATCACTGGTCCTGCGACCAGAGCGTTTGCGTGCCCGTGAGGAACCTTGAAACCTGTTCCAAGTGGGTATGACAAGGCATGAATCGCCCCCACGCTGGCATTAATGAAGGCCATCCCAGCCAGTGTCGCCCCCAACAGCATGGCCTCTCGCGCTGACAGGTCCGAAGGCGTTTCCATGACGATTGGTAAGTTCTGACCGAGAAGCACCAGCGCTTTGTCCGCCATTCCATCGGAAATGGGATTCTTTCTGGTGCGACTGGTTACTGCCTCAATGGCGTGAACCATTGCGTCTAACGCCGTGGCCGCTGTGATGTGACGAGGCATTCCCAATGTTAGCTTTGCATCTAGCAAGGCAACGTCAGGCAGAAGCTGCGGTGCATATACCGCTTTTTTTTCGTGGCTTTCCGAAGTCAGCACGGACACCCATGTTACCTCTGATCCGGTCCCTGCCGTGGTTGGCACCTGGATCAGTGGCAAGCGTTTATCGGTGACCTGATTAATCCCGATCATGTCCGTAATCGGTTGATCGTTGGCTACCGCCGCTGCGATGACCTTGGCAGTGTCCAGTGAACTGCCGCCGCCAAGTCCGATGATTCCGTCAGCACCAAAGGCCCGCGCGACCTCTACCGCGGCCTCGACGACAGCGATCGGGGGGTCCGCTTCGACTTTATGAAAAATCTCAACCTCGATGCCAGCAGCCCTAAGTGAGGCGGCTGCCTCGTCCGCAAAACCACAGGCCAATATGCCCGGGTCCGTCACGACCAGCGCACGGGTGCAAGACAAATCTTGCATCAGGCTGCCGATCCGGCCAAGCCCACCGCTCTCGCAGACGATCCTCGGGGTGGAAAGGAAATTGAAGTCCATAGTTTGTCTTCGCTCCTGTTAAGCTGCTGCAGTGCGGATCATATTCCGCGCGATCAGTATTTGCTGAATCTGGGTTGTCCCCTCGTAGATGCGGAAGAGACGCACATCGCGATAGAAGCGCTCGACCGCATATTCGGCCATGTATCCTGCACCGCCGTGGATTTGCACTGCGCGATCGGCCACTCGACCTACCATCTCACTGGCAAACATCTTGCAGCAGGCAGCATCAGTCGACACGTTCTGACCAGCGTCCTTGCGGCGTGCTGTTTCTTCGATCATGCAACGCGCTGCGAAGGCCTCGGCGCGACTGTCAGCCAGCATGGCTTGGATCAGTTGCTTTTCAGCGATGGGTTCACCGAATTGTTTGCGTTCCATCGCATAGGATAGGCTGTCACGGATCAGCCGTTCGGCGGCGCCCACACAGACGGCAGAAATATGCAGTCGGCCCCGGTCAAGGACTTTCATTGCTGTCTTAAAGCCCTTGTTCAGACGGTCCGGCCCGCCGATAATGTTCGCGGCAGGCACGCGGACATTGTCAAGGATGACGTCGCATGTGTGCGAGCCCTTCTGCCCCATCTTCCTGTCAGGCTGGCCAAGCGTTATGCCTGGCGTCCCTGCCTCGACGAGAAAGGCGCTTACGCCGGCAGAACCTTCCGCCTCTGGATTGGTCCGGGCAAAAACCGTGAATAGATCGGCACGCGGTGCATTGGTAATGTAGCGTTTCGTGCCGTTCAGAAGGAAATCGTTACCGTCACGCCGCGCCGTAGTGCGCAGACTGCCAGCATCCGACCCAGCATCTGGCTCGGTTAGGGCGAAGGATGCGATCATATCTCCGGACGCGAGAGCTGGTAGATACTGCGCCTTCTGCTCGTCGGTTCCATCGATGATGATTCCCTGAGAGCCGATCCCGTTGTTGGTGCCAACTAGCGACCGGAACGCAGGCGAAGCCTGGCCAAGAACGAAAGCGGCTTGCACTTCCTCTATCATCGACAAGCCGAGCCCGCCGAAATCTTCCGGGATCGACATGCCGAAAAGGCCCATCATGCGGATTTCATCGACCAGCATCGGCGGAATCACATCCTCGTCGGCGACGCGATCCTCGTAAGGGATTAGTCGCTCTTTCACGAAGCGGTCGAGCGCGTCGAGAAACTGGGAAAGGGTATCTTTATCAAGGGCCATGATGCTCTCTATTGTTCAGGGTGCGACCGCCGCAACGCGGCGGACAAGATCGACAAGGCGGTGCGCGACGTCGCTTTCGATCCAGTCGCGCGTAAGGGTTTGCGAAGGGCCACCGCAGTTGAAGGCAATAATGGGTGAGCCGTCCTTCGGCACGAAGGGCACCGCTACAGCGTTCACATCACGTTTCCACTCCGTGAAGGACGTGCAGTAACCGTGCTGTTGGTAGTCTGCGATAGCTGCTTCGATTCCGGGCTGCACATTCGGCCAGTTGTCGCCTTCATGTTCCTCCACAAGGGCCAGAATTCTGGCCCGCTCATCCGGGTCGTGCGCCGCTATGCAGGCGCGACCAACCGCGGTCGTGGCCAGTTTAATATGGGCACCAACCTCGATCGCCAGCGTGACGGCATTAGTGCCCTTGCACCGCTCCAGATAGACCATCGATAGCCGGTCACGACTGGCCATGGCCACCGGCATGCCTGTGTAATCAGCCAGCTCCTGCATAAAGGGCTTCGCCAGTTGCCGCAGCGGAATCCCTGCAAGGCAGGAGAAACCCAACGAAAGCACTGGAGGGGCCAGTCGATAACGTGCTGTATCCGGGTCGTAGCTGAGGTATTCCAGCTTGTTCAGTGTATAGGCCAGCCGGGAGACCGTCGATCTGCTCAGGCCAGTGCGCTCGGCCAACTCACCGTTCCCCAGAGCCTCCCCTTCCCGCCGAAAGGCCCGCAACAGCTCCAAGCCGCGCGCCAACGCCGTGACAAAATCGCGATCCTGTTTCTCGGCATCCTTGGTGCGGTCTTTCCTTGGTCTCACGATATCCCTCCTCGGAAAGAATTATGCGTCTTGAAACACACCTAAACGATCGATAACGTCCGAGTCAATACTGCGGTAAACTTTCCCGCTATGCGGAAAATTAAGGTCGTCCACCTAGTCCCATTCGTGCCGGATCCTGCGGATGACACAACTAAGCGAGGGCATAATGCCATGAAAGAAATGAATTATCCGACCATCCAGCACCTCATCGGACGAGACTGGATCGCTTCTCCCACGCCAGAGGATCGTGCAGTCATAAACCCTGCAAACGGGCAAACTATCGGACAGATTCCGCAGGCTAGCGCCGCAGATCTAGACCATGCGGTTCACTCGGCCGAATCAGCTTTTCGCCGATGGAAAAACAGCTCTCCCATGGAACGAAGTGCGATTTTGCGGCGGTTTGCCGACCTGCTGCGCCAAAATGACAGACTGATCGCTGGCTGGATCACTCTCGATGAAGGCAAGCCGCTGGCTGAGGCTTTGGCTGAGGTCCGCGCCTCGGCTGACCACGTTGACTGGCACGCCGAGGAATGTCGGCGCATTTATGGGCGCATCATTCCATCACGCAGCCCGCGGGTACAGCAGCTTGTCGTGCGCGAACCGATAGGCGTCTGCCTTGCCATCACGCCTTGGAATTTTCCGCTGAGCCAAGCGGTACGCAAGGTCGCGGCGGCGCTTGCGTCAGGTTGCACGATGATCTTAAAAGCCCCGGCAGAGGCTCCGGCGGGTTGCATGGCAATTGCTCGCTATCTGCTGGATGCAGGATTGCCCGAAGGCTGTCTGAACCTTGTCTGGGGTAATGCGGCCTTCATTTCGGAAACTCTAATTGCGCGCCCCGAGGTGCGCAAAATCACCTTCACCGGTTCGGTCGAGGTGGGCAAGCATCTGGCAGAATTGGCTGGCCGCCATATGAAGCGGGCGACGATGGAGCTCGGCGGTCACGCGCCCGTATTGGTGTTCGACGACACCGATGCCACGGCCGCGGCGCGCGCCTTGGCGGTCAACAAGCTGCGCAATGCAGGCCAGGTGTGCATCGCCCCAACCCGGTTTTACGTACAACAAGGCATCTACGATCGATTTCTGTCCGAACTAGTTTCAGCATTTGAGAGCGTAAAGGTGGGCGCTGGTTTAGCCGAAGGCACGCAGATGGGACCATTGTGTCATCGCGGACGCGTGAATGCGATGGAAAAGCTCGTCGAGGATGCCCGCGAAAACGGCGCACGGGTGTTGACGGGAGGCAAAAGGCTTGGAAATCATGGTAACTTCTATGCCCCGACAATCGTCGATACGCCCAACGACGACATTGACTTGATGCGCGAAGAACCCTTCGGCCCGATTGCTGTCGTCTCGTCTTTTCGTGACATAGAGGACGGACTGTCGCGGGCCAACGGGCTACCCTTCGGGCTGGCGTCCTATGTCTTTACCAATTCGTTAGAGCGTGCAGATAAAGCAGCTGCGGGTTTGCAGGCAGGTATGGTAAGCATCAACCAGTTCGGCCTCGCTCTGCCCGAGACTCCGTTTGGAGGCGTGAGAGACAGCGGCTATGGGACTGAAGGCGGGACGGAAACCTTCGAAGGCTATCTCATTACCAAATTTATCTCGCGCAATCGCGCGCCAGTGCTGTGAGGATGCCCATGCCTGTTGAATTAAGCTTCTCAAATGACGCAGCAATTCTGACCATAGACAATTCGCCGCTTAACCTAATCAACGCGGAGGTTCGGGCTGGAATACAACACTGTATCTTCAAAGTCCTCGAAACTGGGGCTACCAGGCTGATTATCACCGGCACAGGAACGACCTTCGTCGCGGGCGCGGATGCGAAGGAATTCGGTAAGTTGCCTGTTGATCCACAACTAAATGATGTGCTGATGCAACTTGCACACCTCCCGATTCCTACTATCGCAGCAATCAACGGGGCTGCGCTTGGTGGGGGACTAGAGATTGCTCTGGCTTGCTGCTATCGCATCGCCTCAACTTCTGCCAAACTGGGCTTGCCAGAGGTAAACTTGGGGATCGTGCCTGGCGCAGGGGGAACCCAAAGACTGCCGCGACTTATCGGTATTGAAGCTGCGCTTGACATGATTGTCACCGGGAAGGCTGTTTCCGCCGAGCAGGCACTGAAAATGGGACTGATCCAGCTGCTAGCCGATGACCCGCTTGGCGCGGCCATAGCTCTCGATGACGATGTACTTGAGGCGGCACAGGCACCCGACAATCTTCCTTCACCAAAGCCAAACCACGTCGCAGCGGAAGTCGCCCGAGCGCATGTAGCGCGGCGTATGCCTGGCCAGAATGCCCCGCAGGTTGCGGTGAACCTAGTCGCGACCAGTGCGACGACGCCGCTGCACGACGCACTAGCCAGCGAGCGCTCTGCGTTTTTGGACCTTCGTACCTCGGATCAGGCGCGGGCCCTTAGGCACGTTTTCTTCACCGAGCGTACCGCAACCAACAAGGGGCGCGCCTACCCCCGACCTTCCCGAGATGCTGAAACCGCCATCGTGGTCGGTGGTGGCAATATGGGCGCAGCTATTGCGTACACGCTGGCGACCGCAGGGATCTCGGTGACTGTCGTCGAACGTAGTGCCTCGTCCGCCGAGTGGGCCAGTAAAAACCTGCAAAAGCTGATTGATCAGGGTATCAGTCGCGGTATTCTGTCCGTCGATGCGGCAAAGACGGTTGAAGACCGGCTGGTTACGGTCTCAGGCTATGACGCTCTGCCACCAACCGATCTAGCAATCGAGGCGGCCTTCGAGGATTTTGCGGTTAAGACCGCGATCCTGACCGAACTCGAAGGCGCACTGCCACCCGAGACCATCATTGCCACAAACACATCCTATCTCGATGTAAATCGGCTCTCTGATGGGTTGAAACACCCGGCACGCTTTGTAGGGATGCATTTCTTCAGTCCTGCGCATATTATGAAACTTCTGGAAGTCGTCAGGAGCGACCGAACGTCAGACGGAACATTAGGTGCAGCACTTGTGCTGGCGCACAGGCTTGGTAAAATCCCGGTACTGTCTGGTGTTTGCGATGGCTTCATCGGAAACCGAATTTTGTCGAGCTACCGTCGCGCCGCTAATCGCCTTCTGGTGGAGGGGGCTAATGTCGACGAGATCGACGCGGCTATGCGCGGATTCGGTATGGCGATGGGTCCATATGCTGCACAGGACATGTCGGGGCTGGACATCGCCTACGCGAATATCCGTCGCAAGGCAGTTGCCGAAGGGAACTGCTGTGGTCACGTGCCCTTGGTCGAGCGGCTGGTCGAAAAGCACAAACGCCTAGGACGCAAATCGGGCGCCGGATGGTACGACTATGGGCCAGACGGCAAACCCTCACATTCGGAGCTGGTCGCTAGCGAAATACTCCGTGTCTCAGAAGAAATGAACTTCACTCGCCGCGAGTTCTCAGCTGACGAAATCGTAGAAAGGCTCTTGCTCACAATGGTGGCGGAAGCCTGCGATATCCTTGACGAAGGCGTAGCAGAAAAACCGCAAGACATCGACCTAGTAATGATTCACGGCTACGGATTTCCCCGCTGGCGGGGAGGCCTGATGCACCACGCCAAAAATATCGGCAAGGATCGGTTGACCGCGCTCTTCAGCGCGCATGTCAAAGAGGATCCTTGCGGCTGGAGGGTGCCTCGTTATTTAGAAAGAGTTTTCGCGACCGGGGAGGAACATGTCAGCATGTTTCCCACGATCACCGGCAGATAAGTTGTCTTTCTGTGGTAGAGGGAGTCTGTTTTGCAAATGGGGTGCAAGCGACCAAGCAAACCTGAAGAGGTTTCGAATGCGGTCCTGTTCCTCGCATCGGATGAGTCATCGTTCGTTCACGGAGCAGAGATTGTAGTAGATGGCGGTTATACTGCGAATTGACAGGGACCCATCCCGAGTAACGGCTCGGAATCCGGGCCGTTACCACCATTGCAAATTTTGAAAACGATAAAAGCCAATGAAAATAATTGCTCCTATAAAACGCCTAATTGACCACAACGTGAAGGTTCGCGTTAAGGCGGACGGGAGCGGAGTTGATCTCGCGAATGTGAAGATGTCGATGAACCCGTTCGACGAGATTGCGGTCGAAGAGGCGATCCGGCTGAAGGAAGCGGGCAAGGCGGACGAGGTTGTCGTCGTCTCGATCGGCGTGAAGCAGGCGCAGGAAACGCTGCGCACGGCGCTGGCGATGGGCGCGGACCGGGCGATCCTGGTTGTGGCCGCCGATGACGTGCACCAGGACATCGAGCCGCTGGCGGTGGCCAAGATCCTGAAGGCCGTGATCGACGCCGAGGCGCCGGGCCTGGTGATCGCGGGCAAGCAGGCGATCGACAATGACATGAACGCCACCGGCCAGATGCTGGCGGCGCTGCTGGGCTGGGGCCAGGCGACCTATGCCTCCGAGGTCGGGATCGAAGGCGATCATGCCGTCGTGACCCGCGAAGTGGATGGCGGGTTGCAGACGATCAAGGTCAAGCTGCCGGCGATCGTCACCGCCGATTTGCGCCTGAACGAGCCGCGCTATGCCTCGCTGCCCAACATCATGAAGGCCAAGAAGAAGCCGCTGGATGAGAAGACCGCCGCCGATTACGGCGTCGATGTCACCCCGCGCCTGGAGATTGTGAAAACCGCCGAGCCCGCCGCACGGTCGGCAGGCGAGATGGTCGGCTCGGTCGACGAGCTGGTGTCGAAACTGAAAGAAAAGGGGATCGTGTAATGGCTGTTCTTCTCCTTGCAGAAATCGCCGGTGGCGCGCTGGCGCTGGACGCCACCGCCAAGGCGGTGACCGCTGCCAAATCGCTGGGCGATGTGACCGTTCTGGTTGCGGGCCCTGCTGCTGCGGGTCAGGCCGCGTCGCAGATCGACGGCGTGGCGAAGGTTGTGGTCGCGGATGACGCGGCCTACGCCAACGGCCTGGCCGAGCCGGTCGCCGATCTGGTGGTCAGCCTGGCAGGCAATTATGAACATATCGTTGCTCCCTCCACGGCAAGCGCGAAAAACATCCTGCCGCGCGTTGCGGCGCTGCTGGATGTGATGGTTCTGTCGGACGTGACGGCCATCCTGGACGGGTCCACGTTCGAGCGCCCGATCTACGCGGGCAACGCGATGCAGACGGTAAAGTCCAACGATTCCAAGAAGTTACTGACCGTCCGCACCACCGCCTTCGACGCGGCTGGCCAGGGTGGCTCGGCCGCCGTCGAGGCCATCGCAGCAGCCGGCAACGCGGGCCTGAGCGCCTGGGTCGAGGACAAGGTCGCGGCGTCGGATCGTCCGGAACTGACCTCGGCCAAGGTCGTGGTCTCGGGCGGGCGCGGCGTCGGTTCCGAGGAAAATTTCGCGATTATTGAAGCACTTGCGGACAAACTGGGTGCTGCCGTCGGCGCCTCGCGCGCGGCTGTGGACTCTGGGTTCGCACCGAACGACTGGCAGGTCGGCCAGACCGGCAAGGTCGTGGCGCCCGAGCTGTATATCGCGGTCGGGATTTCCGGGGCAATTCAACACCTTGCGGGGATGAAGGACAGTAAGGTCATCGTCGCCATCAACAAGGACGAAGAGGCCCCCATCTTCCAAATCGCCGATTACGGCCTCGTCGCAGACCTCTTCGACGCAGTCCCGGACCTGACAAAGGCACTCAAAGAATGACAAACGTCTATATCTGCGATTACATCCGCACACCAATCGGTCGCTATGGCGGCGCGCTTTCTTCTGTGCGAGCCGACGATCTTGGCGCAATCCCACTCAGGGCCTTGGCCAGCCGAAACCCGGGGCTAGATCTAGCGACCATTGACGAAGTGATTTTTGGCTGCGCCAACCAAGCGGGAGAGGACAACCGTAATGTTGCTCGCATGTCGCTTCTACTAGCTGGATTTCCGGATTGTGTACCGGGGACAACAATGAATCGGTTGTGCGGGTCGGGCATGGATGCGATAATCACGGCCGCCCGCGCTATCAAATCAGGAGAGGCCGATCTCATTGTCGCAGGTGGTGTGGAAAGCATGTCGCGTGCTCCGTTTGTGATGCCAAAAGCTACAACAGTATTCTCGCGCGAGAATAGTGTGGAAGACACCACCATCGGCTGGCGCTTCGTCAATAGACTGATGAAGAGCCAATACGGCGTCGACAGTATGCCTGAAACGGCCGAAAACGTGGCTGAAGTCTTCGGCATCAACCGCGCCGACCAAGATGCTTTCGCCCTACATTCCCAGCAAAAGGCGAGCGTTGCTATGGCGAACGGTCGTTTGGCCCGTGAAATTGTCCCGGTAGAGATTCCTCAGCGAAAGGGGGAGCCAAAGATCGTCGTACAGGATGAACACCCTCGCGCGAGTACGACTTTGGAAGCGCTCGCCCAACTGAAAACTTTCGTAAAAGCGGATGGCACGGTAACCGCAGGGAATTCTTCAGGCGTGAACGATGGTGCCGCAGCATTGATCCTTGCCACCAGCGACGTCGCAAAAAAATTTGGCCTCACGCCGGTCGCAAGGGTCTTGGGCGGCGCAACCGCCGGCGTTGCACCGCGCATCATGGGTTTCGGGCCGGCACCGGCGTCGAAAAAGCTGATGGCGCGACTTGGACTGAAACAAGAAGACTTCTCGGTGATCGAACTTAACGAAGCCTTTGCTTCGCAGGGTCTGGCCACACTACGGCACCTGGGGATCGCGGATGATGATGCCCGCGTGAACCCAAACGGCGGCGCTATTGCTCTCGGCCATCCGCTTGGCATGTCGGGTGCCCGCATCACCGGCTCAGCGATGCTGGACCTCAAACCTGGAGAAAAGTCGTTGTCGACCATGTGTATTGGCGTGGGACAGGGAATTGCAATCGCACTCGAAGCTGTCTGAGGTGCCGTGACAGCCTAAAAATTACCATAATCATGATTACGCGATTATTGGTCGACCCCAAATTTTCCGTGTAGAATTCGCCCTCTACCACCTCCCTGTGGGCGATACCCTGGCGGTACCGGAACCTCTCTCCGGTGCCGCCCTTTCCTGAAAGAACGATTGAACGGCCCATAATGTTTGCGAGACGGATCATCACGTGACCTGCGTTTCGGCAGGCATTCCATTCCGGCGATCTCGCGCCATCCCAAGATTTCTTCTCTGCACTTCCGAATGTAACATATATCGCGTGGCGATATTTCGCGCATCGTGTCCGTTTCAACGGCATGAACTTGCGGGACCGTGTAGCACTAAACATCCAGGAATTGAGACGCGCCCGCAGCCTCAGCCAGGAGGAGCTTGCTCATCGGGCCGATGTGAGTCGCGGCCATATGGGCAAGCTCGAGAACGCCAAGTTCGCGGCCTCCCTCGACCTTCTCGAACGTATCGCCAAAGCACTGAACGTAGATCCAGCAGAGCTCTTCACAAAACGCTAGCCAGTTTTTGCCAGCCCCTGATGCGTCCTGGAGCGGAACGTCTCAAGAGGTAGTCAAATGGAGTGCAGAGAGTTCGATGGGTAAGAAGAAGACAGGCTGGCCCTTCCAGAACGGGTTTCTGAACGACGGTGCGCAGGAGATTCACCTGTTCACCGATTACCGTTGGAATGATGGCTCGGTGAGCCGCCGCTGGCATGTCGATCCAGAACGCTTTGATGCTTGTCTGGTCGAGCTTCGCCCAGTTTCCCTGAAGGCATCAGACCGTTCGGATCAGTAGGAGAACCACTCCGAGTGGCCCATGTTGCCCTCGTAGTCGCCGTATTCAACCATGATACTGCGCAAATAGAAGTACGAGGAACCTCCGCCGGTCGGATAGGCGATCTCCTGACCGCCTTCCGATACGAATGCCTCGGGCCAGGGCGTGTGGGATCGGTAGACCCGCTGGATGTACCGGCAGGTGCGGTTCTCTCGGTCGCAGGAACGGAGAGACCAGTCCCAATACTGTTCACCTCCCCTTTCTCTATAGGCTTGACCGGTGAACCAGATCACATGGGTGCGGTTCAGCCATTCGTATTCGGGCAGAGTGGTGTCGAGCTCGCCCTCCCCGCCGGGCCCGCCCAGCTCGACCGGCACATGTGCGAAGGTGCAGACCCCGAAGGGCGGCAGGCTCGGCCAGGGCGTGATGCGGCGGATCATAGTGCGATAGGCCCGTGCACAGACTGCGCTCGGGGGGAAGCCGCCAGCCATGCAGAGCATGATGGCGCAGTCGATGTCATAGGCCTGCGCCTTCCCCGGGGCTCCGAACACCGCCATCACCCCCATCGCCGCTGCCATCGCCTGTCGCTTCATGTCGCTCTCCCGCAAAAGTTGCGCAGACTATCGCGCAATATGTATTTTTCTGCAATATGTCGTATTGACTCCATATGACTTTATGGCCTTAGTGTCGTGCAGTAGAAGGGCTCTCGTGGGGAGAGTCCGAACATGCCGATAGCGCGCAACCAGATCCTGATCACCATCGATGGTGTCAAAGACCTGTCCGAACAGGGCATCGCGTTCCGCTGCCGGTATGAACTCGTGGGGTTCACGGACGATGGCAAGCCGCGCTACCAGTGCATCTACCTGCGCGAGGGTGAGCCGGAAGCCATTCTGGTCTCGACCCGGATCACCCCGCACGGGCCTGAGCCGCGGTATTTCAACATATGGCCAGGGCTCTTCAAACATCATCTCGAGTTCGGTGACGGGCGCGATCTGCGCTTTGGTCCTGACTACAGCATCACCCTCGAGGAGCGCGGCTGACGTTATCGCCTTCGGCCGCGACGGCACAGCCCGGACTTCGGGCTGGACCTTTCACGGTGAGCGCCCTGCCTGGGCTGGTTTGGAACATAGCGCTGAAGCCGAGGTCGTTCTGGCCTCGTTGGACGCCACGCCGCCTTCCAGTCGCGACGACACCCTCTCCCTGATCCGCACGACTGCCGTCCGCCACCAGGGGAACCGTGCCCTGCGGCAGGTCAGCCTTGATGCGGACGACTGGCAAATTCTGTTCCGCGCCCTGGTCGAGGCTGAAAGCAGCTACAACCCGACCGCCGTCAGCCCGAAGGATGCCTATGGTCTTGGCCAGCTGATGCCGGATACTGCCCGTGCGCTCGGCGTCGATCCGCGCGATCCCTCCCAGAACCTCGACGGCGCGGCGCGGTATCTGCTCGCACAACTCGGAACGTTCAAGGACATCGACTTGGCGCTCGCGGCCTACAATGCCGGACCGCACCGGGTGGTCGAGTATTCCGGCATCCCGCCTTTCATCGAGACCCGCGACTACATCGCGCGCATCCACCGGATCCGGTCCCGACTTGCGGGTACACCTGTTTCCGCGCCGGACATCCGCGTCGCAGACCGGGTTCCAGCCCGCGCGCCGGTCCTCATCGATCTTCAGTAAAACAAGGGAACTTCGCATGCTTCGACATCGCCTCAGCCGCCTCTTGCCTGCCACCACAACCTTGGCGGCTCTCGCAAGCCCTGCCTTCGCGCAGGACTTGTCGCCGATCCAGACCATGCTGGAAACCGTCGAGGCCGCGCTGACCGGTCCGATTGGGATCGCGGTTGCCACACTCGCCGTCATCGGCACTGGTTTCATGTGCATGATGGGGCGGCTGAACTGGGGCTGGTTCGCCTCGGTCATCATCGGGATCGTGCTGATCTTCTCGGCCGGCACCATCGTCGACGGCTTCTCCTGAGGTTGGAGAATAGAGTTGGCAGAACGATCCCCCCTTTTTCTGGGCCTCGCCCGACCGCCCAAGTATCTGGGCCTCCCTGTCGGATACCTCGTGGTGCTGGCGACCGGGGTCGTTCTGCCGTTCATCTGGACCAAGTCCATGGTCTTCTTCCTGATCGGCCTCGTCGCCTATCCGATCCTCTGGTTCGTCGCCGACCGCGAGCCGCATTTCTTCGAGGTCCTGCGCGTTTCCTACGGCTCGGTGCGCCCGACGAAGAACCGCGCCCTGCATGGAGGCGACAGCTTTGGCGCTTGATGCGGGCACACTTTCCACTCACGGAACCGCTCTGCTTCAGGCTGGCGGCGGGGAGTTCGCGCGGGAGAGCTATCTCGCTGATCACCTGCCGTATTTCGCGCTTGCCGATGACGATGTGATGGTGCTGCGCGAGGGCGATCTGATGGCGACCCTGCGCCTTGATGGTCTGAACCCGATGACCAGCGAAGACGCACGGCTCGATGCGCTCAAGCGCGCGGTTGCCGCCATCGTCGCCCAGACCGGCAATGCCTTCGGCTTTTACATCCACCGCATCTCCGTGCCACAGGATCTGGGGATGCGCCCCATCGAGGGCGACAGCTTCGCCGCCGCGATAGATGCCCGCTGGCAGGCCCATGTGAAAGACCTGCGCCCGGCCAAGCGCCAACTCTATCTCAGCGTGATCCGGCGCCCCGATATCTCCGCGCGCATTCCATTCCTTCGGACGCTGGCCCGCAAAGCCTGGGTCAAGGACCGCGCGACGCGCCTGCAGGAGCTGAACGAGGTCATGGGCTTTTTCGAGGTGGCTCTGTCTTCGGCCAACCCTGTGCGCCTGACCCGCACGGGTGGTGAATGGCTGGGCTATCTAAACACGCTGAACGCGGGCAGCTTCTCCCCCATAGCCTTCGGACAAAGCGCTCTGCCTCTTTCACATATTTTGAGCAATTGCCGCGCGACCTTCGACGGCGACGTCGTCACCCTGACCGACGCCGTGACTGGGCGGGTCAAATACGGCGCGCTCTTTTCGATGAAGACCTACCCGGCATTGACCGATGTGACGCTGCTCGACGCGCTCGACCTGCCGCTCGACATCGTGCTCACGAACTCCTTCAGCCCGATCCCGAACAACATCATGGCCGAACGCATCCAGCGCATCATCCGCCAGATGCAGGCCTCCGACGATGCGGCCGTCTCCCTGCGCGAACAATTGGGCCAGGCTGCCGACGACCAGGAGGCAGGACGCATCGCCTTCGGGGACCATCACCTCTCCATCGCGGTCTACGCGCCGGACCGCGACACGCTCGAACGGGCCGCCGCCCAGATCAAACGCGTGGGTCAGGAGATCATGTCCGTCATCGTGCGCGAGAACATGGCGCTGAAAGCCACCTACTTCGCACAATCCCCCGGCAATTTCGGCTACCGCGCTCGCAAGACGCCGATTTCCTCCATCAATTTCGCCGACTTCGCAGCTCTGCATGGTAGCGTCGAAGGACGCGGTCCTGATCAGTCGCCCTGGGGTCAGACCATTTCGGTCCTGCCCACGGTCGGCACCTCTGGTTATCGCTTCAATTTCCACGAGGCGGGAGCCCCAGGCAAGGAACCGACCGTTGGCCATACGCTGGTTCTGGGGCGCACCGGGACCGGCAAGACGCTCACCACTGCCTTTCTCGCAGCGCAGGCGCAGCGGGTCGGCGCACGGCTTTTCTTCTTCGACAAGGATCGCGGCCTGGAGATGGCCGTGCGCGCCCTCGGCGGGCGCTATAACGAAATCCGGGCTGGCGTGCCGACAGGTCTGAACCCGCTCGCCACCGAAACCGACGAGCGCGGCCGCGCCTGGCTCTCGGACTGGCTTGCGACACTTCTCACACGGAATGGCACGCTCTCGGGCGAGCAATCCCGCCATATCCAAAGCGCGGTCGGCCAGAACGCCGATGCGGGGGCGGCGCTGCAGCGTTTCGCCAGTTTCGAGACCCTGTTCCAGTCACTCGATGATGATGGCGAGCTGCAATCCCGCGTTGCCGAATGGGCCCCCGGCGGGCGCTATGGCTGGGTGTTCGACGAGCCCGAGCGCGGCGCGGGCCTCAAGCTCACGGGCGACATCGTCGGGTTTGATATGACCGAGATCCTCGACATGACGACCGAGCGCATGGCGGTACTCTCCTACATCTTCCGCCAGATCGAACGCGTGGTCGAAGACCGCCGTCCCACCATCATCGTGCTCGACGAAGCGTGGAAGCTCTTGGACGATCCGTATTTCGGGGCGCGGCTGGAAAACTGGCTGGTGACGCTTCGCAAGATGAACTGCGTCGTCATCATGATGACGCAGTATCCGAGCCAGTTGCGCGACAGCCGCGTCGGCAAAACCATCGTCGAGACGGTGCCGACGCAGATCCTCTTCCCGAACGATCGCGCCACCGTCTCCGATTACGATTTTCTCCGCGTCAACGCCAAGGAGGCTGCCCTTCTCGTGCAGCCGACCATCGGCCAGCGCATCGCGCTTATCCGCTCGGCGGGCGACAGCGTCTTCGTCGATGCCGATCTCTCCGCACTTGGCGACCTCCTTCCCATCCTTGGCGGCGGCGCCACTGGCGAGGCCCGCGTGCCTGCCGATTGGCGCGCCAATCCCGATTTCTGGAGACATGTGATATGAGTTCGAAACCCCTCCTCGCGCTTTGCGCCGCCGCGAGCCTTCTTTCCGCTTGCGAGAAATACACCGAGAAAACCTCGCCCTGTTTCGGACGCAATGGCGAGCCGCAAGTGACGCGGTCCGCCCTGTCCTTCTCGACCATGGGCGCACCGGTGCAGGAGACGGCCAAGCCTGACTGCACCTTCGAGCCCCTGCCCCGTTCGGAATGAGCCGCGCCGCGATCATATCCGCCGGGCTCTGCCTCGGCCTCAGCGCCCTGCCTGCGCATGCCCAGGGCGTGCCGACACAGGACAATTCCGCGATCGGTCGCGCCATCGCCCGGGTGAGGGCATTGGCCGAGGATCTAAGCGTCCAGCAGGACAAGGATCGGACCGAGTCCACGCTGGCGGATGTGCAGGCCGACCAGCTGCGCGTCCTCGAGGAAATGACCGCTGCCATTACCGGGCCTGGCTTCGACATCCGTGCGCTCGAGGGCAATGCGGATTTCGGGGTGGCGGCGGTCTATCCCAATACCGATCCAAGCCCGATGAACAGCCGCCTCTTCGGCGAGGGCCGCGAGACGGTCGAGATGATGATCGTCGAGGTCGCCGGCGAGTTCGCAGGCGCGCCCGGTGTGGCCCGCGCCGGTCTCTCGGCCACCCAGTGGCGCTGCCTCTTCCAGGCTCTGATTAAACAGGAGAGTCGCTTCAACGTCGCCGCTGAAAGCCCGGTCGGGGCTTATGGCCTGACCCAGCTCATGCCTGGCACCGCCTCCGATCTCGGCGTCGACCGCTATGACGTGAAAGACAACCTCCGCGGCGGCGCGCGCTATATCACCACCCAGCTCAACCGCTTCGGCAACATACCCCATGCGCTCGCGGCCTATAACGCGGGGCCGGGTCGGGTCATCGAATACGGGGGCGTGCCGCCCTTTGCCGAGACCCAAGGCTATGTGCGCAACATCTCGAAATTCTACAACGAATACCTCGCTGTGGTGGGCGGTGCCGACGCGCTTGGCACGCTCTCGCCCTCGGATTTTGCGCTCGCCGAATATGCCAGCATCTCCGAGGCGGGCGTCTATTACGCCGCCGACAGTTCGGCAACGACCGAGCAAGTGATCAACCGCCTCCGCGCGATCATCCTGCAGATCGATGCGCAACCCAATGCCAAGGCGGCCTGGGAACTCAACACCTACGCCAAGGCCGAGATTGGCCGCATCCTCAACCTTCGCGTCCGGCTGATGGCCGCCAACCAGCAGCGCGAGGCGGTCTATGCGCAGCACCTCGTCGCAGACCGGTTGGCGGAGCGCGACTTCATGCAGATGGGAGTTCCCGAATGAGACAGCTTCTCCTGACCGTGGCCGCGGTCGCCACACTCGGGTTTACCTCGCCCGCAACGGCCCAGGGCGTCCCAACCTTTGATGGCTCGCAGCTTGGTCAACTCGTGGCGCAGCTCGAACACATGGCCGAGGACCTGAATGTCCAGATGCAGCAGCTCGCCACAATGCGGCTGGAACTGGAAACCCAGCTCTCGCAGCTCACGAACCTCGAGGCGCAACTGACCTCGCTCATTGAAGGCAGCGGGCTCGGAGAACTCTTCGCCACGGTCGAAGAATTCCGAGCGCTGCGCGGCAAGCTGGTGGCGCCCCTCAATACCGCACAATCGCTGGCAAGCGGCGATTTTCTCAGCGGCTTCAATCCGGGTGCAGAACTCTCGGCCTCGGTCGAACGGGTGCTTTCGGGCAGCGGGTTTACTTCGGAACGCCTGAGCACGCTTTCTGGCTCGGATGAGCCCGCCGATAACCGCATCGCCGCTTCCGCCGGGGCCAGCGCCATGCTCTCCGTCGCGGCACAGGAAAGCCACGAAGAAGCGGGCCAAAGCCTTGAGCGGCTCGAGACCATGGTCGGGCTCATCGACGATCAGGACGGGCTGAAGGCTGCCGTCGATCTCAACACCCGCGTCACCGCCGAGCTTGGCATCATCCTGACCCAGATTTGGCGGCTGGAAGCGGCGCAAGGCGTGAGTGCCGGCCAGCTTGGCGTTGTCGATGCCGCGACCCTCGCGGATGAGCGCAAGTTCCGCTCGATGGCGGTGGATCCATGAGGCAAACCATGACCCGCAGCTTGGCTCCAGGCCGGGCGCTCGGTCTCGCCGCCCTTGTCTTGAGCATCCTGCACAATGCTGCGTCGGCCCAGACCCCGAGCACGAACCCTTCCGGCGACACGCCCTTCAACTCGATGGCCATCGCGCGGGATCAAACGGATGAATGTCGTGTTCCGAAACCCCCTACCGATCTGGCCGAAACCGCCTATCTGCGCAATGGCTACCGCGCGATCTTGCGCATCCTGATTGCCGAAGAGGCGCTCGCTTCGGAAACCTGCACCTGCCTGCTGGATCAGTTCGCCTGGGATCAGGCGCTTGCCGCCCTGCCCCGGTTCCAGACCTCGGACAACCCGCGCCTGCCCTTCAACGTGCTCGAGCTCTACGCCAAGGCGGACGCGCTCGAGGCGCAAGTTGTGGAGGCCTGTGCGGAGTAAATGGGGGTCATTCGCGACATCCTTGGCCAAGTCGACGCCGCGGTGAACACCGTGGCGCAGGACGGCTTTATCTCCTCGGCGGCCTCGGTCGGTAATGTCATCTCGGCGGGCGCGACGCTCCTTGTCGTGCTCCTCGGGATCAACGCGGTCATGCAGCTCCGCCCCCTGCCCTTCGGAACCGGGTTTGCCTTCGGGATGAAAGTGGCCCTGGTCGGGATCTTCGCGCAGAGTTGGGATAATTTCAGCGTCATCTATGACATCGTCACGCGCGTGCCCGACTCCGTGGGCGCCTCGATCCTGGCGCTTACCGGCTCGGGCGACGAGGCAGGGGTCTATGAGAGCCTCGACAATATGGTCGCCCGCATCACCGCCTATGGCGATACGATCGGCGACCGCGCGGGCTGGGTCTTCGGCGCGGTTCTGGGTGCCATCTTCTTCGTCCTCTCCGCCGTCTTCGCCGCCGTCACCGCAGGGATCATCGCCTTCGCCCGCATCGTCTTCGCGCTGATGATCGTCATCGCCCCCTTCATGATCGTGACCTCGCTGTTCAAACCGACCCAGTCCCTCTTCGAGGCCTGGACCCGCGCCACCATTGGCTACGCGCTCATGCCGGTCGCCGCAGCAGGCGCCGCGGGCATCATCGTCGCCATCGCCGAAGCGATCGGGGACGCCTCCGCCGATCCGGGCGATGTCGAAACCGTCAGCCTGATCCTGCCCTTCCTCGTCATTCTGATCCTCAGCGCCGGGATCATGGCCTCGGTGCCCTACATCGCCTCCAATCTCACCGGTGTCGTCGGCATCGCGTCCAATGCCGTCGGTCTCACGGGCCTTGCGCGCCAGGGGTTCGTGAACACACGGGAGTATGGCGCGGGCGCAACCTCGCGCCTCGTCACCGGCAAGTCCCCGCATGAGCTGAACCAGATGGCCAATGCGGGTGTGGTGAAGACCGGCGAGCTGATCCGGCAAAGCCCCGGCGCGCTTCTCTCCGCCGCCAAGGCCTTCCGCAAACCCTGATGTGAAAGACGACGACTTTGAAGAAGCTTGTGACCAGTTCCTCCGCGCCTGACCGCGACGCTTTCGAGGCGGATTTCATCTACGGGCCAAGACGGCGTGAGCGTTTCGCCTGGTTCGTTGCGGCGGCAGGCGTGCTGGTTGGTGTTGCCGGCATGGTCGCGGGCGCGAGCCTCTTTCCACTCAAATCGACCGAGACCTTCGTCGTCGTGGTCGACAAGGAAACCGGAGAGATGGACCGGGTCGCCGCCGTACAGGCGCTGACGCTTTCCGAGAGCGACGCCATCATCCAGGCCAATCTCGTGGCCTATGTCGATGATCGGGAAACCTATGACCTGACCGATGGCGAGCAGCGTATCAACTCGGTGCTCAACCGTTCCGATGGCGATGCCGCCCGCACGCTGCGCGATCTCTGGTCCTCGACCAACGAAGACTACCCGATCACCGTCTATGGCCGCGACGCCAAGATCGAGGTGGTGATCAAGTCCGTGAACCAGATCGAGCGCGGCGTGGCCCAGGTCCGCTTCACCCGCACGCTGCGCCGTCCCCGCGACACCCGCACCGTCACCCGGTCCTATGTCGCTACCGTTGGTTATGACTTCCAACCTGAAACCCGCCAGCGCCTTCAGGACGTCTGGGCCAACCCCTTGGGCTTCGTGGTGACCTCCTACCGCGTCGACGCCGAGACTCTGGAGAACTGACCAAGATGAAATCTCTGCCCGCGCTTTTCCTGGCGCTTGCCCTTCCTGTTGCCGCAAACGCCGAGGCCACGCCGCAAGGCGGCCCGCTCGACATCCGCATCCGCACCGCCGTCTATAGTGAAAACCAGGTCTATCGGATCGAAACCGATCTGAGGCATTCGACCACGATCCATTTCGGGGCGGGCGAGCGCTTCGAGGCCGTGATCGTCGGCGACACCGAAAGCTTCCAGGTCGATCCGATCCCAGAGCTTGGCAATGTGCTGACCATCAAACCGCATGTGGCCAATGCCTCCACCAACATGACGGTGATCACCAACCGACGCACCTATTCCTTCCACCTGCGCGAAGGCTCGATCCCGAACCGCACCGGCATGTTCTTCGAAGTCCGCTTCCGCTACCCCGATGAGGAACGTCGAGCGACGGCGGCTACCCAGCCCAAAGGCTTTGAGGCGCCCCGCAACTACAACTACCGCGTCTCGGGCGAAGGTGATTTCCGCCCCAGCCATATCTATGACGACGGGCGCTATACCTACTTCGTCATCCCGGAAAACGGTCGCCAGCCCGCCCTCTTCAAGGCCGATGACCAGGGCCGTGAGCGCACGGTCAACTGGACCCAGCAAGGCAACACGGTCCGGGTGCTTGGGGTGAACACCTACTGGTCGCTGCGTATCGGCGATGAGGCGATCTGCGCCTGGCGCGACGAGAGCGCCATCTACGTGAGCAACTGACCATGGCCGAACAAACCCCTCCCGACCTTCAGGACCGTCTCGACCAGTTCAGCCAGCGCGGCAAGTCCAAGCCCCGCGGAAACAGCCTCGGGGTCGGCGCGCTCGCGGCCGCCCTCGCCCTTGGCGGGGCCGGGGTCGCGTATTTTCTGGCCACCGGTCTGCAGGAAGGTGACAGTGCGCTTGAGACCTCCGATGTCGAGACCTTTCAGGACCGCCGCCCCGGCTCCGGCGGGCGGCTGAAGTTTCCGCCCGACGAGACCGAGCAACGGGTCAATGACGCACTGATCGCCGTCGAGGAAGCGCTCGACGTGCCCGCCGCCCCTGCCCCGGAACCGAGCGCCGAGGTGCTGGCCGAAATCGCCAAGCTCCGCGAAGCCCTCGCCGCCAGCCAGGCTGCCCGCAACTCGGAAATCCAATCCGCTGTCGCGGACCTGCGCGAGGCCTTCGACGAGCAAAAGGCCGCGCTCGAAGCAACGCTCGCCGCAAAGGAAACCGAGCTGGCAAACCTCCAACGCCAGACCGAGACTCGCATCGAGGGGCTGCAGGCCATGCTCGATGCCGAACGGGCGCAGCGCGAGGGGCTTGAGGCCGAGCTCGATCGCGAAGGGGTGATCGCCGATCAGCGCCTTCTCGAACAACGCCGGCGTCAGGAAGAGGAGCAGCGTCTGCGCGAGGCCGAACGCATCGCCGAGGAGCTTCTGACTGCCCAGATCAAATCCCCCGCCGTGGTCTATGCGGACGGTCCACGTGGTGGTGCGAGTGGCGCGGCGGTGGCCGATCCTGCCGCCGCTGGCGCAAGTGGACCGGCCCTCTCGGGCAACGAGCAGTTCTTGCAGAGTGCGCGACCGCTCGAGGTGCAGGAGGCCGCCCGCCTCATCCATCCCGAACGCACGCTGACCCAAGGATCCGTCATCCAGGCGGCGCTGCAAACCGCTATTAACAGCGATCTGCCCGGCTCCGTTGTCGCGGTGGTCTCCGAGCCGGTGCTGGCGTTTTCCGGAGACCGGATCCTGATCCCCCGGGGCTCCCGCCTTTTTGGCCAATACCGCTCCGGGATCGAAATGCACCAGAAGCGCATCCTGATCCTTTGGACCCGCGTCCTGACCCCGGACGGCACCTCGATGGAAATCGCCGCTGTGGGCGGCGACCAGCTTGGCCGCTCGGGCCTCACTGGTCTCGTCGACACCAAGTTTGCCGAGCGCTTCGGCGGGGCGGCGCTGATTTCCGTGATCGGGGCGGCGCCTGCCGTGGCGGCGGAGAGTGCCAACAACGAGACGACAAGCATTGTCCTGGGCGATGTCAGCAGCGACCTGCAGGACGCTGTCGGGTCGGTCATCGCCGATCAGGTCTCGATCGCGCCGACGATCTATGTCGATCAGGGCGCCTCGGTCACCGTGCTCGTGGACCGGGATGTGGTGATCTACGGGGGTTCCGGTTCACAATGAAAAAGAAGCATCAGGTTTCGCGTTCGAGCCGCAGGCGAGAGGCAGCGAAACCAGGTTCAATATTACCGGAATCACCGAATTGATGGATCAGGCCTCGCCAGCCTCATACCTCGAGCGTTATCTCGACCCGTTCCGCGATCTCCTGCGGCGTGACGACGTGGTCGAGATCGCGATCAACCCCGACGGCAAGGTCTGGCTCGAGGTCGCGGGGGATGCCAGCATGCGCCACGAAGGTCAGACCGTGGATCGGACCACAGCCCTCAACATGGCCCAGACCATCGTCGGCGATGCCAAGGCCCGCGTCTCTGAAAAGAACCCCCTCGTCTCCGGCAAGGTGGAATATGCGGGCCGCCCGCTTCGGGTCCAGGTCGCCGTGCCGCCCGCCATCGATCGCGGTGCCTCGATCACCATTCGCCTCTTCGCCTCTGGCAGCATTAGGGACTACGCCCCGGCTTATCTCTTCGGCAAGGCCGTCTCGCTCGACGCCCTCCGCGCGGAGAAGATGAAAAACATCGCCAGTCTAGCGGAGGAGAACCTTGAGGCCGCGCTGCAGACTCTGGTCGAGGCGCGGCTCAACGTCCTGATCAGCGGCGGCACCTCGACCGGGAAGACCACGTTCGCCCGCCACCTCCTGACCCATGTGAGCGAGCACGAGCGGCTGATCACCATCGAAGACGCTTTTGAGCTCTTCCCCGGCCAGCCCAACACCGTCGCCCTCCTTGCCGACCGCGGTGCCGGTTCGCAACGCAGCGCCAACGCTCTCCTTCAAGCCTCCCTCCGTATGCGACCTGACCGGATCATCGTCGGCGAGCTGCGCGGTGCCGAGGCCCTGACCTACCTCGAGGCCATCAACACCGGCCATGGCGGGTCGGTTTCCACCATCCACGCGGAAACCGCAGAACTCGCAATCGATCGACTGGCGATCATGGTGCTGCAGGCCGGCACACCACTGACCTTTGCCGAGGTTCGGGAATACATCCGGAAATCCATCGATGTGATCGTCCAGCTCGGGCGGGCCGAGGGGAAGCGGGGGATTACGGAGTTCTATCTGCCGGGGTCGAGAAAACTACCGACATAGACGGCGCGATGCAGCCGTTTGCAACGCTGAACTGAACTTCCGCAAGGCGAAGTGTAGCGTTCACGCCAAAAGGAGACAGCTGACGTATTATCAACGGGCAGCGGTGACACTCCGGACCTTGGGGCGTTGAAGGAGTATCGCACAATTTCTTTGACCGCAGCGCGAAGAAAAACCTAACTATTTGAATTACGTATGATACTCTCTATGCGAGCAGCAGCGGGGTCGGCACAACCACCCTAAAACGAAAGGAGGCGACCACTGACTCAAGTACTTCCAGAAGATTTGGTTAATATAGTTTCGGGCGATCCAGAAGAGTTGGGTGTTCATCTCCAGCTTGTTAAACGGGACGTGCTCTTGAAAGATTGCGTGGCCCGTCTCCACTGTCATTGCCTGACTGTGGATGGGAACGGACGCGTCAAGCCGGAGCGTCTTGCGGAATTTATGCGCAACTCAATTATCGATTATGCCGTCCCGAAATCGCGGTTGGATGATGCGCGGGCGCGGGACGCCAGATTCAAGTCCGGAAGCGCGGTTGCAGCCCTGCACCACGAGGCAATCGGCACTTTTACGGACCTTGCCAATACTGGCGAAGGCGGCGAGATGCTGCTCTTCCTACTCGCAGAGCGCTTTCTCAAGGTTCCTCAGGTGCTCTGTAAGATGGACCTTAAGACCGACTCTCACATGCACTATCATGGTGCGGACGGCGTCTATGCTTCCGTAAACGAAAACGGCCTTCTCAAACTTTTCTGGGGCGAGTCAAAGGTGTATGGCGACCCTACAGCGGCCATAAGAGATTGCCTTTCATCACTTGCCCCTTTCCTCGTGGAGACGGACCACGAAGGCGCTGATCGCGAGCGGGATCTCGTGCTCCTCAGCGACAAAGCCGATCTCAGTGATCCGGAACTTACGGCCGCATTCCGGAAATATTTCGACCGAACCTCACCGCTATCGAACAGGGTCGAATATTGCGGGATCGCGCTTATCGCCTTCGATGCGGATTTCTATCCGAAAGATGATGCAAAAGGCATCGGGGAGGACATCCTGAAGGCGGCGAATGACGAAATGGAAAAATGGGTGAAGAATGTAAAGAACAGACTATCGGTGGAGAAACTCGACAAATTCGACATTCAGTTTTTCTGTGTGCCAGTGCCTTCGGCGGATGGGTTTCGCGCATCGTTCCTTAAGGCGCTGGGTATTAAGAAATGAAAGATACCGAACTCTTTGATTGGCTGTCGGGTGAGGCGCTTCGTGATGATATTATCAGGTTGACTCAGATCACAGTGGCGACTGAGATAACAAATCTGGACGCAATCCATGAATCCGCTGACCCAAAGAAGAGCTTTGACTGGCAGCAGCTTCTTTTGGCCGGAAGCCTTTTGGCCAGATCAACCGAACGAACGCATCAGGAGGCGGCGCTGCGGATCGCAACCGCTGCCGTCACACTCGAAACTTCGCCGGAAGTGCGGGATGCGGGGGCTGTCCTCCTCGAAAAGCTGTCCAATCGCAGGTCCGTCGAGCTGGCAATACTGCGAAACCGGATCGCTCCCGATCTTGAGGGCAGACTGGGCGTGTCGATGCGCCTTGAAGCCAACAGAAGACGTTTCGAGGACTCGATACTCCTTGAATCGAGCGGAAAATGGATAGGCGTCAACGATTTTCAGAAAGAACTATGGGCGGGCGCCTCTTCCGGCGCCGGCTGGCTTTCAGCGTCCGCGCCAACCGCGTCCGGAAAAACTTACCTCGTTTTGCAGTGGCTGCTCGATCACGTTCGCACGAGCAAGACAAAGATCGCCGTTTACCTTGCCCCAACCCGGGCTTTGGTGAGTGAGATTGAACTCAGTCTGAAGGAGCTATGTCAGTCGGACACCGGCATCGAGATCACGTCGCTACCGCTGACGGAAGTTTATTTCTCATCTACGACGGGAGACAAGAAAGCCGTCTTCGTATTCACGCAGGAGCGTTTGCACCTGCTTGTCAATCTTCTCGGGGAGGACTTCAGTGTAGACCTTCTCATTGTTGATGAAGCGCACAAGATCGGAGACAATCAGCGTGGTGTAATACTGCAGGATGCAATCGAGCGGGTGTCTCGGCAGAACCCGATGATGAAGGTCGTGTTTGTAAGTCCTTCGACACAAAATCCCGGAGAACTGCTTGAGGATGCGCCGAACGATATGCCGAAAACGTCGGTCAATACCGATATGCCAACCGTTCTGCAGAACGTGATCCTAGCCGAGCAAGTGCCTCGGAAGCCCAAGGAGTGGTCGCTGGACCTTGTCTGGGGCGATTCACCCATACCACTGGGCACGCTTAAACTGTCAAACAAGCCTGCGGGCCTGAAAAAAAGGCTGGCGTTTATCGCAGCGGCGGCAGGCGGTCGCGGCGGCACACTGGTTTACTGCAACGGCGCGGCTGAAGCGGAGGACGTCGCGCTCCTTATCAGCCAGTTGGAAGGCTCGGAGAAGACAGATGATCAGGAATTGCTGGACCTGGCTGATCTGGCCCGCAAAGGGGTCCACCGTAATTATCAGCTCGCGCCGCTGGTCGAACGTGGTGTCGCTTTTCACTATGGAAACATGCCCTCTCTCATCCGCACCGAGGTTGAGAGGCTGTTCCGCGACGGCAAGATAAGATTTCTTGCCTGCACCTCGACGCTGATTGAAGGAGTAAATCTCTCTTGCAGGACCATCGTTGTGCGCGGTCCCCGGAAGGGCCGTGGGAACCCGATGGAGCCGCACGACTTCTGGAACCTCGCGGGACGGGCCGGTCGCTGGGGAAACGAATTCCAAGGCAATATTATCTGTATCGATCCAAAGGATGAAAAAGCATGGCCCGTCGGCGTGCCGAAGCGCTCACGCTACCCGATCAAGAGAGAAACTGACGTCGTTATATCTTCCACCGATGAACTGGCTGCGTATCTTGAGAACAGAAACATCGACTCTTTGGCCGATCTTGCGCAAGGCGAAGAATTCGAACAGGTCGGGGCTTACCTCCTCAATACATATATTCGTCTTGGTACGCTTTCCGATGCCGCATTTGCGAAACGGCATTCTCCAGATGCGCTCCGGAAACTCGATAGAAGCCTCGAAGGTATTTCGGCGCTGATCAATATTACGCAGGATGTTCTAGTAAGACATCCAGGCGTCAGCGCGGTGGGCCTGCAGCGTTTGCTGGAAGCTTTTCGAAAGTACGAAGGCAATATCGAAAATCTGCTGCTCGCGCCTTCGGAAAGCGTCGATGCGTACGACAGGTACGTCACCGTCATGCGACGGATTAACGCAAATTTGTATCCTGTCTTCCTGCCAGACAGTCTCATTCCCCTGCACGCGCTCGTGGTTGTCGAGTGGCTGAAAGGATTGTCTTTGGCTGCAATTATCAGGAAGCGTATAGAGTATCAGCAACGAAACAACAGATCGTTCAAGCTTCCAGTGCTCATTCGCGAAACGATGAGCATGGTGGAAGAGACAGCAAGATTCAAGGCACCGAAGTATATTTCCGCCTATATGGATGTCCTCCGCCTGTTCTTGACTGAAGCCGAGCGCGAGGACCTGATTGATGAAGACTTTGACATCGGGATAGCGCTTGAGTTTGGCGTCTCCAGCATCACGCTTCTCTCATTAATGGAACTAGGGCTTTCCCGCATGTCTGCGGTGGCCTTGTATGAGAAGATTGCGCGCGACGATCTGGACAAGGAAGGTTGCCTGGCCTGGATTAATCAGCATGGCCCGAATTTCGCCGGGATGGACCTGCCTAACCTTATCGTCAGGGAAACGCTGCAGGTATCGGGCCTTGATGATCCGGAAGCGGGCCACGAATTCAGCGAATAGAGTAGAGAGGAAGCGATTATGCCCGCAAAGCCAGTAGAGATCGGATCGCTCTCATTCGCGAGGAAAGGAGACGCAAACGACTTTTTTAGGGATATGCTGTACAAATATGAACTGGGTGACAAGGTAACCAATGAAGACGCCGAAATACTAACGCATCTCATGCATATGCATCCCGAAGCCGCCGAAAAGATCGGCCCGGGAATTGAAAGCTTCAGTGTAAGAACGGCGGATTACGGAACGCGCTGCTTCTGGGTCAACCGCGTCGATGGAACGACAGAAAAATTCTCCTTTCGAGCGTGTTACTGATCATCAACACAGAGCTGCCATCGGCTATCGCTCATTAATTGGCTCGTATTCGAGTTTATGCTCTTCCTGGTGTGCGGTGACCTGCCACTGGGCTCTGATCCAGCCATGACTGGTGCCCGGTTGGTCTTAAGCTGCCTACGGATTCTGGACCGCCGAAAGGTGGAGGATCCGGTTGCCGAAAACAAACGCGAAATACATGCTATGCGAAATCTTCTTCTCTAAAATTCAATCTTAGTTCTGCGCCACGGCTGCCCTATACCCTCGCTGCTTTTTGCTAGCATGGAGCTTCATGAGCGCCGTGACAGCCTTGCCCTCGTCATCATGAAATTCGATCATCATCTGCCCTCGAAACCCGATACGGCCCCATTCCCGCACGAGGCATGCGCCGCCAAACAGGTCTGGTTGAACACTCATTCTATAGAAGCGCCGCATGTTGATAGACAGGTCGACCCGCTTGAGATCGACTGTCGTCGGGAACACTTCCATTTGCTGCATCGTATCCAACATATTGGGCAATCCCTTCTCATGTGTCACAATATCAGGTAGACATATGTGTTTCCACTATGTTCTAATTTTTCCCGACTCGGGCGAAACATTTCCGCTGCACTCTCTCCTAGCTTGGCAGAACTGCTGCAGGTTTAGGATTTTGACTGTACTTCGTGTTCTTGAATAGGGCGACAAATGGTAAAGAACATCTGCATATTCTCGGACGGAACCGGCCAGATGGGTGGCGCCAGGCCAGACCAACGGCTGTCGAATGTTTACAAGATGTATCGAGCCATGCGTCCCGGCCCAGATTCACCAATTAGCCCTAAGGACCAAGTGGCTTTTTACGACCCGGGCTTGGGAACAGGAGAACGCGGTGGGTTTTTCGGTCGGATCAAGCCCATCCTGGAAAGCGCCGTCGGAACTGGCATCGACCACAACATAATCGATTGCTACGAGCAGATCATCGCCCATTACGAGCCCGGCGACCGTGTGTTGCTGTTTGGGTTCTCGCGCGGGGCCTACACAGTAAGAGCACTTGCAAACGTTATGAACCTCTGCGGTGTCCCGACGCAGATGCCAGATGGTTCGCCGGTCCCGCGTTACGGCCCCGGATTGCGCAAGATCGCCAAGGACGCTGTAAAATTCGTGTATAATCACGGTGCTGGAAAACCGCGCGGACAAGATCCTTACTTCAAGAACCGTGAAGAACTCGGCAAGCGATTTCGCAAGAAGTATTCGAGCTTTCCGCTCGTAGGCGAAGAAAATCAGGGAAACGTTCAGCCAACATTCATCGGGGTCTTCGACACGGTGGCATCACTGCGAACGGCAGTTGTCCGCACCTTGGTCTGGGGCGTCACGTTCGGGGTCGGGGCGGCTTTGGCCGCAGGCGTTGCACTCGGATGGTCTTGGCTTTTGGTTGTTCCGCTTGGCGTACTTCTAGTCGCGCTTCTTTGGCAGCTAGGTTCCCTGTTGCTCGACAACTTCAAGTATTTCTCGGACGATCCCGAGCGCAAACTGAAGCTCTGGCGCCCAACCGATTGGCCGCAGATTCTCAAGACGGGTCATTTCGCGGCTTGGAACAAGCGCAACTACGACAAGTGGCTGGATCCCGATGTCCAACACGCCCGTCACGCCATGGCGATCGACGAAGACCGTGCTGACTTTCCAAGGGTTGGATGGGCATCGAAGGCGGCCGCGATTGAGACCAAAGATCGAGAGCCGAAGTGGTTGAAGCAGGTCTGGTTCCCGGGCTGTCATAGCGACATCGGTGGAAGCTATCCTGAGGCAGAGTCCCGCCTGAGCGATATCGCCCTCGATTGGATGGTCGACGAATTGAAAGACTGCGTGCCGTCGATCCAGATCAACGAGAACGTCTTGAACCGCGCCCCTGACCCTCTGGGTTTGCAGCACCGCGAAGACGCGATGGTAGCATTTGGCCCCCTCCGCATCCGCTGGAAGAAGGGAATTCGCGCAGTTGGCGACGACTTCCCGCTCCATCCTTCAGTCGAAGAGCGCATGCGAGCCAAGGCCGTCGCCCAGTGTGGCGAGGTCAAACCCTACCGACCTGCCCAATTGAAAGAGCGACGCGACTTGAAATTCTACTACGACGAATAGGGGACTAGTCGACGGCGCTCACCCTCCCAACAATTCCTCGATGAAGTCCTCCTGCCGGTCGAGCGCCGCCTTCCAATCCTTCGGCACGGCGGCTTCCCTTTCGAGCGTCTCGGGCTCGGGCTGCCCGCGTCCGGCCTCAATCGGCATCACGCTCATCGCGCGCGCTTCGCGCCGCTGCGATCGATCCCGGACAGGCGCACGTTCGGCTAGTTTCGCCTGGTCGTCTGCGCCGACCTCAAAGTCACCGCCCCAGGGCCCCACGCCCTGCACACTCGGCGGATAGGGGAACGGCTTGCCGTCCTGGCGGGCCAGCATGTCCTTGAAGAACGGATCGTCGTAATACTTGATCCGGCTAGCCTTGATAGGGTGCTGGGGCGAAGCGAGGATTATGACCTCGTCGGGATCCATGAGGCGCGCTTCCGTCTCGGAAAGTAGCGGCCGCTCTTCCAGACGCGCCGAGGTCGAGGTCGCGCCAAGGAAGCCCTTGTTGCGACCGTACATCCGGGTCACCGCCTCGCGGGTGGTGCTGCCGACCGCGGCGGAGACCTCTTTCACCGTGCGCTGGTCCCGCGGGGTGATGTAGAGCTTCAGCCCTGCCCCGTTCTCGAGACTTTCACGGCCCTCGGGCCCGTAAATCCGATCAAGCGAAGCCAGCGACTGCGCGATCATCGCGACGCGGCCGCCATAGCTTGCCAGCGAATGGATCGCCCGCTCGAGATAGGGCATCGCCCCCATCTGCTGGAATTCGTCGATCATCATCATGACCGGCCAGGGCTCGTCCGGGCCGGGCTCGTTCAGCCGGATCGAGGCGATGAGATCGGCGAACATCAGGCGCAAGAGCGGCGCCAGCGTCGCGATGTGATCCTCGGACACCGCGATGTAAAGCGACTGAGGGGTCTTCCGGAAGGTCGAGAAATCGAAGTCACTCGCTTCGGTGGCCGAGCGCACCGCCGGGTTGTCCCATTGTTTGAGACCCGCCGTCATCAGTGCCTGGATGTTCGAGGTCAGAAGCCGCGACGAGGCCGACGCGGCGTTGGTCCACAGCTCGCGCAGGATGTCTTCCTCAGCTTCGTCGGCGTAGGTCTTATACTGGGCGTTCTTGTATTCGCCCCCGGCGACGATCTTGTTCACCTCTCCAAGGTTCGGCGTGCCGCGCTGGATCGCCAGCAGGCAGGCCGCGACAAAGATCGACTTGCCGGCCTCGGAGAAGGTGTCGAGCGTCTTGTTGTCCTTGTCGAGGAAGAGGTCTGCCAGGATCGAGACCTCGGTGAAGCGCTGCGCGAATGTCGGGGCCTTGGCAATCCGCGCAAGCGGGTTGTAGCGATGCGTGGCATTGGCCCAATCAAACGGGCTGAAGCGATAGACCTCGTCACCGTTCAGCGCCCGGAGCCGCGCGGTCTTTTCGAAGTTCTCGCCCTTCACGTCGAGCACGACGACCGAGCCCGCAAAGCTCAGAAGGTTCGGGATCACGAAACCCACCCCCTTACCCGCGCGGGTCGGGGCCACCATCATCACATGAGGGATGGTGGTCGAGGAGATGAACTCGGCCTTGGACGTCGGGGAGCCGAGCTTGCCGCAGACAAAGCCCTTGCCGGGTGCCTGAAGCATGTCGTTCTTCTTCAGCTCCGCCTTGGTCTGCCAGTGGGCCGAGCCATAGTCGTCCCGCTCCTTCTTCCAGGTCCAGGCAAGCGCCAGGGCGCCGAGGCCAATCGCCCCGAAGCCTACGGCGCCAAACCCCACCTTGAACGCTTCGGGATGCGCCGCTCGGGTGCCCGCGCTGGCTTTCCAGAGCGCCAGCATGTCAAAACTACCAAACCCGGTTTTCAGGGCCAGGGTCAGGTAGAAGGCGGCGACGATGGTGCCGATGACGGCGCCGCAGATCACCCCGAAGAGGAGCGCGGCCCAAAGGGGGAGTGTCTTGGTCATGGTTGTCATCTCCCCCTTAGAATTCCATCTCGTCATCGAGACCACGATCTAGTGTTTTGTTTCGGGCAAGTTCACGCCCCATTTCCTGCGCCTCTTGCTGGCCGCGCATCCGCGCCACCTCCGTCGCCTTGTCCTGCTGCAACCCGGCGGCGCGGTCGGTGAAGACTTGGTCGCCGGTCTCCTCAAACGTCATCTCGAGGAATTCCTGCGTGACGGTGATCTGGTCGAGCTTGCTCGGAAGGGCCGCGTCCAGCACCTCGTAGTTGCCGCGGCGAAGTGCAGCCAAACCCTCCTCACCCAACTCCTTGAAGAGCTCGGATTGCAGGGTCCGCTCAACCACCTCTTCCTGTTCCTCGGTGAGCTTGCCGTCCCGAAGCATGTCGGCCAGGTCCTGCAGGTAGGGATTGGGCGTCCGGTCGTCTTCGTCGATGAGGGGCAGTGTCGCCTCCTCTTCGTCCGCGAGGGTTCGGCCGATCTCGACGCCCAGTTCCTTCGCCCGCTCCATCAGTGCGTCCATCACGCCGTCGACCTTTTCGAGCGCGGCATCGAGCTGGTCGTCACTCGCGGTCTCCACGCTGAGACCGTCCTTGGCCAGCACCGCGTTCATGTCGCGCTCGACCCAGTCTTGCGCCATGCCGTAGTTGCGCGTGCCGCCGGCAGTGATCCGGGCTACCAGCTCCTCGCTGTCCATGCCCACCTCCTCGGCGCGCTCGAGCACGTAGCGCAGCCCCTCGTCATTGCCGGATTGCAGCGCCGCAATCAGCACTTCGCTGCCCGCCCCCGGCGGATAGGGTTCTTCGAGCTGCTTTCCAAACCGTGCGCGCAGCTCCGGGTCAGGCACCATCTGCGAGAGGTCCGCGATGATCGGCGCGGCCTTGGCCTCGAAGGCGGCGCGCTCGGCCGGGTCCAATTCCTCGGCCTTGAGCCTCAGCGCCTCGATCGTGCGCTCGGAATAGTCGATCGCATCACCGACGGTCTTGATGTCCTTCATGTCTATCTCTCCTTCGGTGAAGTTCCAGGGCGTGCCGGAGCCGAGACCGTCTGCCATGCCGCGCACGGCGCGCGCCATGTGACGCTGGTCCATCCGGTCCAGCAGGTCGGCGAGGTACTTGTAGTCCTTGGCGAAGCCCACCACCTGCGCCTGCGCCATGGCGGATTCCTGGGCCGTCATGACGATCTCGCGCGGAAGGCGGGCCTCTTCCTTGGCGCGGTAGATCTCCTCAATCCCGGCGGGCTTCTCGAAAATGCCGCGCTCGAGCCGGGTGGTGGCGTCGAGCGTCACGCCGTAGCCTTCAGCGATCTCGGCCTGCTTCTCGCGCATCAGCTGCGGCGACATCACGCCCTCGGCCCAGCAAGAGAACCAGGTGCCGTTTTCGACGCCGCGATTGTTCAGGATGATATGGGCATGCTTGTGCGCCCGGTCGTCATGGACCGCGAGGACATAGTCCCACTGATCGCCATATTCCCCGCTCTCGAAGAAATGCTCCGTCCAGTCCATGGCGATGTCGCACACCTGATCGACCGTCACGTCGGTCGGGAACGAGAGCAGCATGTGCGAGGTGAACCCGAGCTTGGTCGAGCCGCGCCAGGTCCCGGCCCAATCCTCGATGATGTCTTCTTTCTGCTCCTCAGAAAGCACCGCCGCATCGGTCAGCGCGTTGGTCATCGTCGAATAGGTGTATACCGCCTTGTCGTTGATGTAGGAAATCTGCGCCCCGAGGCTACACCTCGTCTTGCAGCCTCCTGCCCGGATCCGTTTGAACACCGCAGCCCGGCTCTGCCCTGAAGCCACTTTCAGCGCGTTGCGCGCCGACATGGATCCGACGCGCGAGAAACTTCGCCCCTGCCGACGCCCCGCCAGCCGCGCGTCGATCCGCGCCGCGGCCTGACCCCGGATACGCTCATCCTCCCAGAGCCGGCCCATGACCGAGGCATAGAGGGCGAGCGGATCAGCCATTCCTGACGAGCCTCAAACCTGTCACGGTCTCGCGCGGGGTGCCCTCCAGAACCGCGCCATCCGCCCCCTGCCCTTCTTCCCTTTGCGGCCACTCCTGATGACGCAGCGCTTGCGCCGCATCCTTCATCCGGCCCATCTCACGGCTCATCGACTGCGCAAGATCGAGCAGTTCGATCAGCACTGCGCGATCCGCCGCCGAGACCTCCAGCCGACCGCGATGGACCGCCTTGGCGAGCACCATGCCAGCGTCGCTCACATCCTTCGCCTGTCGCCATGCGGCGCAAAATTCGGCGACCAGATCACGGGGCACATCGAGGAAACCGCACCGTCCGCGCAGCACCGCATTGAGCGCCTGTGACCGGTTGGAAAAACCCCGTTCGCGCCACTCGGCATCGAACGCTGCAAGCTCAGACTGACTAGCCCGGAAAGCCACTGTCTCGCTCGGATCGCGCGCTGCGATCCCCTCGCCCGCCTCCTCTTTCGCGAGCCGGTTCACGTGGCGCGGAGAGATACCGAACGCCGCCGCCAGCTCCTTCGCGCTCTCGCCCGCCGTGAAGCGCCGCGCCACTTCGATGCGCTCTTCAAGCTTCAGGTTTTTCGCTGGCCTCGGCACTAGGGCGTTCTCCCGCTGCCAGAAAAAGATTGCATGCGCAGACGCGCGCGAGGCAGCGATTGCTCGCAATCGCTTTCGCGTGCGGCGGAGCATTCAGCTTTGCGGGAAACGCCCATGACAGACCCCTCGGACAAAATGTGCAAACATTGGCCATATCCTGCCAACGTCTTCCTTCTCTCCTTTGCTTATACTTCAATACATCACATTGCGCAATATAACGTTTTGCATGCTGTGTCTTTTTGCTGGCAATAGGGTGCAGTCAAGACTGCTCCGCAGCGCGACATGGAACGCCGCCGTCCTCATCGATGCGCGGCAATCTGGTCGAATTAATCTGCCTAAACTTGCGCTGGAGCAGCACGCGATGTCAGGCAAACCGAGCGCCCGAGCCGGTAACGGATCGGGCGCGAAGAACACGAAAACGGCCCGCGCGAGATAGCGCGGGCCCCACCATTCGAGGGCGTCACGAAGCTTCTGAGAGACGGTGTCAAACCCCTGCGGATCAGTAGACCCGCAGGGGTGTCTGGGTCAGTGACCCAGTCCCTGAGAGCGCAGGTCGTCGTAGCGGCTGCGGGCGATCAGCGCCTCGGTCTCGAGGCTGTCGAGTGTCTCGGGATGGGCGTCTTCATCAAACGCGGCGAGGTAGGCATCAAAGGCCATGTCGGCTTGCAGTTCGGCGAGGTCGATGGATTGTTCGAGTGTCATGGTGTGATCCTTTCCGTTGATCGTCGTTGGACGGATCGTGGAAAAGACCGGGGGCATGAGAGCGGGCTGCACCCGGCACGGGGCGGAATGAAATGGAGCACGCCGGGGGCAGGTTTGTTGTGAGCGGTGCACCGCAGCGCTCAAGGCGCAGCCGTCCAGAAACCTGCCCCCAGCGTTGCCGGCCGCTCGACCCCGGGCTAGCGATCTGAGAGGCCAACAGGTCGACGGAAAGGCGCGCGACGGTGGCCCTGACGTGAGACGTCGCCCCCCGGACGCATGACGTTGATCTGCGGTTTACACCCTCGCGGCAAAGGGTGAGTTCGGCACCCTGGCAGCCTCGCCAACACGACCCAAGCGCGGGTTGCTCGACTGAGAGAAGGGGTGCGCTTACCTCGCACAGTGGGCTCCCATTTTTCCCCTGCTGACTTTCGGCTCACCCTCGGGTTCGCGCGATCCACTCTGTCCCTCAACAGAACGATCAAAGCTGCTTCTGCGATCGATCCAGTCAGACTATCCGCCTCGGTGTCAGCGTCCGAAATATGCCGCATCCTTCTGACACGGGTTTCGGACCCGAACCGCTGCCATTCCTCATAACGAGAAATAGCCAGACCGCCGGAGCGGTCTGGCCCTTGGCTTAGGCGGCGTCTTTCGGGCCCCAGGGGATGACGGCCTGCAGGGACAGATCGTCCTGGTTCGCGGCCTTGCCGAGGTTGGCGTTGAAGCCGTGGTCGCGGATGGTCAGCGTGTAGTAGTCGGCACCGGTCTCCTTGTTCTGCTTCTTCCAGATGCCGCCGCACTCGACCAGCTTGCCGCGCGGGGAGCGGCCGAGGACGCGGTGCGTGGGGGCCATCGGGTTCGTGCTCGCGACGGGCTCGACCGTGATGTCGAGGTCGAAGGTCAGGGTCGAGATGGAGCCTGTGCCCTTGGCGGTCTCGATGTCGGCGCTGGTGAATTTGATGCAGTTCGTGGTCATTGCTCTTCTCCTTGTTTGCGTTGCAATGATGGTCACCTTGCAGCTGGCCAAGGCCCGGGCACACCGAAGGCGAAGCGTAGCGGAGAGGGGCAGGTGCCGGTCTTTTTGCTCCGCGAGGAATGACCCGCAGGGTCAGGGGAAAAAGATCGGCGGCAACCTTTGTGGACGGGACGACAGCTGCGACCAGCATGTCATGCAACTCAGACAAAGGGAGAAGTGCGTTGGCCGCTAAGGAAGGATGGTGAACAGCCGTCAAAGATGCCAGAGGGCGCATGTTGATGCATGGATCATAGCTGGAGCAGGCATTTTCGGATCCATGTCACTTGCCAGATTCCCGACGCACCCACCTTGCGACGACAGCGAAAACTTGCTGTGACAAAGAAGTGCTACCGGGGGTATCGTAAGAGCGAAATTTTGGACCAAATCGTTTTCGGGCACAGACAAACTAAGCCGAAGTACAAGAAGTGAGGCAAAATAGCTTTGGAACTAGAAGAACTCGCAAAGCAGTGCCAAAACTGTGCACAGCATAGCCCAGTGATAGTCTTGGGCAGCGGGGCCTCGATACCGCATGGCATTCGTGGCATGGGGGATTTGGCCGTTTGGCTCCGCGATAATGTACAGGCCGACGATGGACCGGAAGTCGATGCCTGGACACTTGTTAGAACAGCCTTGGCCGCTGGAGATCATTTAGAAGCAGCACTAGAAAACAAGCCTCTACCCGACTCCTTGGTTGTCAAGATTGTCCGAAGTACCTGGGACTTCATCGCTCAGGGCGATTATAGCCTGCTCAAATCAGCTATAAAGACCGAGACCATTTTTCCGCTCCGCACCCTATTCACAGGTTTATTCCGAAGTACAAACCGCAATATCCATGTCGTAACAACAAACTACGACCGCGTTGCAGAGTATGCAGCCGATTCAGGCGGCTACATCCACAACACGGGTTTCCTTCCGGGCTATCTGCGACGGGCCGATGGGGCGGAGAATCTGATTTTCAAACAAGGGGCCAATTTGGCGCGGACGGTCACAGTCTGGAAAGTCCACGGGTCTCTTGATTGGTTTTCAGACCCGCATGGGGGTGTGATGTCGCTACCGATGACGAGCGAGTTGCCCGATGGTTTGGTTCCGTTGATCGTCACGCCAGGTGTAAGCAAATATCAGCGGACGCACGACGAGCCCTTTCGGAGCGCGATACAGGGCGCCGATCGTGTGTTGAGTGCCGCGACCGCATTCATTTGCATAGGATACGGGTTCCGCGACGGCCATATCCATCCGAAGCTGATGACGCGTTGTCGTGTGCATGACGTTCCCATCCTTGTCGCAGCGCGCACCTTAACGCCCGAAGCCAAGGATTTTCTCAAGAACAACGCCGGGCGTCACTACCTCGCGCTCGAGAACCACGATGAGGGGACGATGGTTTACAACCGTGACAGCCCAGACGGTATTGTTGTTATCGGGGGCAAATATTGGGAGTTGCCTGCATTGAACGAATTGATTGGGTTTTAGGAGGAAGAGTTGGGCATACTTGATTTCAACGATGATGAAAGTCTCGGCAAAATTATTGCCGTCGATACTGCCACTGTGACGGTGCGAGTCGATGAACTTGAACGCCTCAAACGGATTCAGGTCAATCGGTTGACCGCGATCAGAAGCTCGAAAGCCGGGCAGCACTTAATCGGGATAGTTTCGCGCATCACACGCAAAGCAGGTGACGAAACTGCAATAGACGGGTCTGAGGAGGATCCGGAAGCCGCGCTCCCCGAAAACAACCTCGTTCGGGTCGCTCTGATTGGAACACTCGTAGACAAGGAGGGGCTGAAAGAGAACGTCTTTAAGCGCACCCTAGAGACTGTGCCCGAAATCGATGCGGATTGCTTTTCCTTGGAAGGTCAGCGCCTGACAGACTTCATGCAGGTCATTTCGCAGGTTTCCGGCGACGGCCCGCAGCTTGATCTTGGTCGCTATGCTTTGGACGAGGACGCGCGGGCCTTCTTGAACGGCAACCGTCTGTTCCAACGTCATGCCATCGTGGTCGGTAGCACTGGCAGCGGCAAATCGTACACAACTGCGCGGCTCCTAGACCAGATTGCCGGTCTTCCACAAGCCAACGTAATCTTGTTCGATATCCATGGTGAGTACCAGACCCTCGATAGCGACGAGTTTCGGCATCTACGCATCGCTGGGCCGGGGGACATTGGACACGATCGCCGACTGGCCGACGGTGTTCTACATCTACCGTTCTGGCTTCTCGGCTATGAGGCATTGGTCGCTTTGTTTGTAGATCGGTCCGATCAGAACGCTCCGAACCAAGCCATGCTCATGACGCGCTGTATCACCGATGCGAAGCGCGCAATGCTTGATCCGGGAAAACACGCCGACATTCTTGCAAATTTCACTATCGATAGCCCCGTGCCTTTCGATATCGACAGTGTCCACAAGCAACTATCTGACTTGAACGAACAAATGGTTCCGGGCGCTAACAACAAGGATAAGCAAGGACCATACTTCGACAAGCTCAGCCGCTTAATCGCGCGATTTGAAGCCAAACGAAATGATCGCAGGCTTGGGTTCATATTTCAGCCGCCAGCAGCCTGTATGGATATGGCCTGGCTGTCGGAGGTAACGCATTTCCTGATAGGCGGGCGCGGATCGCAAGCTGATGGCAAGGGTGGGATCAAGATCATCAATTTCTCGGAAGTGCCGTCCGACATCCTGCCGCTCATGGTCAGCTTGATTGCTCGGCTGATATTCACAGTCAGCCAGTGGACGCCACCAGACAACCGTCATCCCATCGCATTGTTCTGCGATGAGGCACATCTGTATATCCCGGAGCGTGCATCGTCAGAGTCAGCCGATGAGATCTCTGTCGGGATTTTCGAGAGGATCGCCAAAGAAGGCAGGAAATACGGTGTTGGACTAGTGGTTATCAGCCAAAGACCATCCGAAGTGAACCGCACCGTTCTGAGCCAGTGCAACAATGTCATTGCGATGCGGCTGACCAACGGCGACGATCAATCCGTGATCAAACGGTTGCTGCCTGACAGCCTCGGCGGGTTTGGTGATCTTCTACCGGTCCTCGACATCGGTGAGGCATTGGTGGTCGGCGATGCGAGCTTGCTTCCGACGCGAGTTGTGGTGTCCGAGCCGCGCTTCAAGCCCAATAGCGCGACAGTCAATTTCTGGGATCGTTGGAGTGACGCGGCACCAGTTGCGGGAACGGAAGATGCCGTCCTTTCTTGGCGGAGACAAAGCAATCACTAGCCCTAGGAGCGATGAAAACAGTCAACGAGTATTGCCGCACATATTATGCTGGGACGATTCTACCGACCATCGCGGTAAGAGTATCGGGCGCAAGCTTGGAAGAAATTGCATCCAACTCCAAGAGGGGCTGCGACAGGTAAGGATGAAACTTCTCCGACATTAAATTCCCAGCTCCAGCGAACAGATCGACAGGTTCGCCAGATCGAATGTGCGCTAGTACCGTTTGAAGATCGGGGGTTTCGTCCCCGGCCTCCACCATCAGAAACCCGTCATGCAGTTCGACCGAAAACCCCTCACTTCTCAGTGCTAGCGCGAGGGTTGATGTCTTCACAGTACCGACCCGCGTCGCAATGACTGATGTATGCTCGCCAATGGTGTGTAGGTTATTGGCCCTAAACCCCAGCTGTTCATAGTGAGCACGCGCTTCCTCGAGCATCATCAAAGAGACTGTATCCATGTAAGCTGGGCTGGAATCCCCCTCGAGCACGGCGAACATTCGGTCGATCACTTTGTCATGAATGTCCCCCGCATCGCCGCCGAAGACGGGCGGCACACCAGCCTTCGCGGGTTTGACGACGATGACCTTTTCACGATCATGGATTTCTTGAACAACCCAACGTCGCCCAGAGAATATTAATAGCATCCCAGGGGCAAGAACATTATCGATCGGCAGGGTTCCAAGGTCCCGCCCCTCTGCGACCAACCGGAATTCCTCAGGCGTCTGAAACACCGCATAGAAGCTGTAATGCTCAACCAGTTTTTCGCCCGCGGGTCCCAAAAGCAACAGCCCGCTGCCGACCTGTTCGATCAAGCCGGTTTCTGGGTGGCCGATTGCACGCAACACATCTGCGAAGACTTCGGTTGTGACCTTCCGAAAGGGGCCTTCGCGGCAGAGCACATTGTAGACCACGCTTGCAGACGCACCGCCGCGCTGCGCTATGACTGACAGTATCTGGTGGACGAGCGTCGAGAGATGAAGCGCCTGAGGTTTTGGAGGTTCGCACCAGCCTTCCAGCAGCAAGTCTATCATCGCGATGGACCTGATCAGGCCGAGGCGAAGACGATCCACGAAACTGCTCTCCGGCGTCAACTTGGCTTCGACAGCATACTGCCTGAGAATGGCCGGCTGTCCTTCACGCCGGCCTGATCGGCCAAGCCGTTGTCGCAACGCGGCGACGCTGAATGGCGCACCGATTTGAGCCACGCAGGTCACGTCACCGATGTCGATTCCAAGCTCGAGCGTCGATGTGCAAACGGCTGTCGTCGGTTTCGCAGGGTCCTTCAAGCGCCGCTCAACGAAGTCACGGTGTTCTCGGGAGAGGCTCGCGTGGTGGGGATAGAATTCCTGTGGCAGGTGCTCCCGTTCGCAAAGCTCCCGCAACCGATCTGCGTAAATCTCGACCCGTTGACGCGCTCCGGCGAAGACCAGGTTGTCGCTGCCTCGAAGGTGTTTGAAAAGATGTGCTGCGATCGCGTCCGTTGCGGATGGGCTGTTTTCATCTTCATCGCCGGAAAGGTAACCGCGAAGCTGAAGCTTCAATTCAGCCTCGCCGCCATCTGCTTCGATCAGCTGGACAGCGTTTGCGGCGTCAGGGCGAAGATAGGCCTTAGCGAGGTCCATGTCGCCTAGCGTAGCTGACAGACCTATCCGACGGATTGGGCGCTTTATCGCGAGCTCGAGCCGTGTGAGCAGTGAACGAAGCTGGACACCGCGTTCGCTGTCCAGAACTGTGTGCAGCTCGTCGATCACGACCGCCCGTGTCGCCCCAAACAGGCGGGCAATTTCCAAACCGCGACGAATGAAAAGCGCCTCAAGGGACTCTGGGGTTATCAGAAGGATCCCTTTTGGAGATATCAACGCGCGCGTCTTGATGGATTGCGAGACATCTCCGTGCCAGGGAACAACCGGAAGCTCTGCTTCCTGGCAGATGCCCTCCAGCCGCATGGCCTGGTCCGTGATCAGGGCTTTCAGCGGACCGATGTAGAGCAGGTCGAAGCCGGTGCCGCCCGACGGCTCGTCAAGCACCTGTGAAATCAACGGCAGGAACGCCGCCTCGGTCTTTCCGCCCGCCGTAGAAGCTGCAACGATTAAATCGGCATTGGATTCGCAGATCGTCCGGATGGATCGCGCCTGGATGTCGCGAAGTTCGCGCCAACCTTTCTGGCGTATCCATTTCTGCACAGGCCTCGCCAGTTTGTCGAACGCACTGCTCATCGGCGTCAGAGCTTGAAGCTGATCAGATCATCGTCACCGGGGTCTTGGGCACCAGTCGACTCGTCTACCTCGTTCATGTCTTCGCCGAGGTCTTCGGAGACCTCGATCTTTTCGATCAGATCGCTCCACTCGACACCGGGGTTTTGCTCAAGCACGGAAAGCAGGTTCACGAATGCCGTCACCGTATTGCGCGGGGTGCGGAAGTAAGCTTCACCGATCCGGTCCGAACAATGCGCCATGAAGGCCTCGAGCGCGTCGTCCGGCAGAGCACCGGCATCGTCCTGCATGATCCGCCGCACATTGGCCAGAAGAACGAAGAGATCTTCAGGGGTCAGGCTGGCCAGCCGGACAACCGGTCCTGAAAGGTCGACCAATCCGTCCCGCGCGAAGGTGTTCTCGGCCAAACGCGATTGAAGGGCTTCGTAGCTATAGAGCCCTCGACGGGTGTTCATCAGAAACTCCGGGGTTCCACCCATAAGGAATCCGAGGTTCTCGGCGCTACCCTGCAGCACATCGTTCAGGATCCGGAGGATCTGTTCGTAGTTTGCATTGCGGGCCTGCGACGAAGTGAGCTTGTAGAGGTTCACCATCTCGTCGAGGCCGACCAGCAATCCTTTATACCCGGCCTCGCACACGAATGCCGACATCAGCTTCAGATGGTCATAGACACTGGCGTCGTCGATGATCGTTCGCACACCAAGTGCTTTGCGCGCGTCGGTGCGTGTCGCGAACTCGCCGCGCAGCCATCTCAGGGCTGCGGATTTCAACTCGTCGTCGCCGGTCTCATGGCCTTCCCAATATCGACGGATGACTTCGGCGAACTCAAACCCTCCGGTAAGTTCTTCAAAGTGGCCAAGGCGTTCACGAATGACGGTCCCCGTGGGCAAATCCCGTTCTTCAGCATCTCGGTGAGCCTGGCTGACAAATCGCTCCACCACGCTGGCCAATGCCCCGCCATCGGGCTTGGTCCGCGTCGAGAGGTTTCGGGCCATCTCGGCATACAGCCCGCGAGCTTGTCCGCCGGTCGCGTGAATGCGCCGATCTGGCGCTAAATCCGCGAACATCACGACCAGGCCTTTCTCCAGAGCCACGAGGCGGATCAGGTTCATGAAGAACGTCTTGCCCGATCCGTACTCCCCGATGATGAACCGGATCGCCGATCCGCCATCGGATATCCGGTCCATGTCCTTGACGAGCTCTTCAATCTCTCGGACGCGGCCAACCTGAATATGGCGCAAACCGAGTTTGGGCACGACCCCGGCCCGAAGCGCCTGTACGATTGCATCGCGTTCACGTGGTTTCAACTTAGACATCCCTGCCCTCCGCACTCATCTTTTCTTTTACCGCCTCCGCAATTTCCAGAGACACGTCATATCCATCATACTCGTCGAGCAGTGCTTCGTTGTAGGTCTCAAAAGCCCATTCATTCACGACTTCCAAAGCCCCGGATGCCATCAACCCATGCGAGGCGCAGATCGTCTCGAACTCGGTTTCAGACCAATGCTCTCGAGTGACCAGTTCGAGGACAAGGGCGCCGTGTTTCGGGTCAAGCCCTACCAGCTGGCTTTGGCTGGCAGGCGCGGAGGCACCACTTTCTTCCTCTTTGACATCGAAAATCTGACCGAGGACGGACGACACGCGCTCTGTGTCCGAACGAATTGCTGCGATCCGTGAAGCGTCGAGTTTCGGTCCGCTGGCTTTTTCGAGCGCGGGTATCGCTTCGCCCGGGCGACCCGGTTGCGACGCGCGAACAGTGCGTGGACCATCCGCAACTTCGCCAGCATGCAGGTCGGTGTAGGCAAGCGCAGGATCAAGTCCCAAAGCCTTGTAGATTTTCTCGATGCTTGCGACTTCGTCGGAGTGAATAATGCCATCGGCATGTGCTGCACCGACCAGCGCTGCCCGCATAGCGGCTTGGCTGTCTTGGCCCACCTCCTTCAGTTTGCGCCGCAGAAGCGTCATGTCCGGTGGCACGGCCAGGAACCATTCAAGGTTTGCACGCAGCCTGCGGCGTTCCTGATCGCTGAGGGCCGTGGCAGAAACCTGATCTTCCAACGCCCTGCGTTCAGGCTCCGCGATGCGACCATCAGCATGGGCGACTAACGACCCAAGTGCCAATTCGATCAAGGCGCTTCGATAGCTGTCGGAAACGTCCTCCAGTCTTTCGATGGGTTCGCCCAGACGAAACAGCACAACAGGCTCCTCCGTCTTGGGCGACCGGAGCGCAAACCGAGGGTCGGGCGCCAGACCGAAACCGAGGCGCGCGAGCGCGTCGGCGGCTCCTGTCATTTGCCGTTTTCCGATCTTCTCGTTCGTTTCTCCCTCCAGTCGTCCGATCACCTCCTCAAGCGGCACCAATCCCCCGCGATCGACGATATCGCTTGCCCAAGATTTCAAGCGGTCCATTTCCTCTGATGGGAAAGCATCCCAAAGTTCAGAGGGTAGCAAGGCATGCGCTTCCACACTTCCGCGGCCGTCAGGGTTTCGGCCCAGGAAGCGACTGAGCTTGTCGAGGTCGTTCATCACCTCGTCAGCCAGCTCTTGCGCAATCTCGACCGGCTTGCGCAAGCCGGAGATGTCGGGCACGGGTTTGCCATCCACGGTCGGATTGACTGACCCCTGAAACTCGCTGGAGGCGGCGCGATAGGATGCCGTGAGTGATTTCCGGGGTTTTGTCACTTTGAGCCCATCAGGAAAACGCCGATCAAACCGCATACGGAAAAGAGCGACGAACTCGTCACGGCACCGCGTCGCGGGAGTTCTCAGATTTGTTTCCGGATGGCAGATGAACCAACTCAGCAACCAGTCAGCCGTCAGGTTCTCGCCTTTGTCGATCCGAGCTCCGATTGCGTATTTGAGTGAGAACGGAAGTTCCCAGCCCTGCTTCTCGAAAATCGGTTCGATAGCGTCGAGGTCGGTTTCGGCAAGCATCGCAATGTCGAGGAACTCACCCAAATAGCGCCTGACGGAGTGGTTGTCAGGGTAAAGTGAATGCAGCCGCCGAACTTCCTGGACGATATCCTTGGCATCTTCGTTGGACTGATCGACGAAGAAGCGACGCTCCAGCCCGTAGAAGTACAGGAACATGTATCCGGGGTTGTAGGAGGCGTCGTTGCGCCCGCTGGCCAACCAGTCGAGGTAGGTCGCCCGGCACTGAGGTGAGATATCCGCGTATCCGGGCCAGTAAGGCATACCTTCACCAGCTTTGTCGGCTCCAGAGCGCGCGACAGACAGAGACGGATCGATATAGGCTCGGCACTTGTCACGATACCCGTAGGTGTTCAGCAAGGGAGCCGTGCCGACATAGACCATCCCGCCGATGTTGCGGCCGGCGACGCTAGCTGTTTCATAAGACGGGACCCACCCGCTTTTCGATGATCGGACCGATGCGCTCGATGCCACTCGCGAGGGCTGATTTCGTTCAGCGGCCGCGGCAAGTGCCGGCGCCGCAGACTTTCCAGCCCGAACGATTTCAGCGTAGTCCTGCTTTGGTGGGGAGTAAGCCTGCACGGCAGCCGGCTGTTTGGACGCGTTGGCTTCGCGAGTTCGTTCGCGCTCACGCTCGATACGCTTGTCGTAGGCACTTGGGCGCGGCACCGGCTCAGGTCGGGGGGGTAGATTTTCGGAACTCCCCTCAGCTTGCGCCTTTGCAGCGACTTTCCGCGATCTCCGTTTTTCTTGCCACCAGACCAGAATGACGGGAACACCAAATGCAAACAACATCTGGCCGCCAATCGGCCAACCCTGAAGCATTGTGGTCACCACGACCATACATAAGAAAAAATACAGGACGAGAAAGAATGTAATTCGGAAAAACTTGATTATTGAAGACATTATCGGAACCCTCTCCGAACCACACTATTTTGCACAGCCATCTTTGCAACGACTAACGTCATGGTTGAAGCACTTCCCATGCTTTATGCTTGATTGGGCCGATGGCCACATACATCTGTTCGCACCGTTGCGGGCACACCCCTGCCCCAGTGACCGTAACCGGAACGGCCGAGATGAAGCGTTGCCACGACCATGCGACGGCTGGTCGGGCTGGCTCCGGAGGAGACGGCCGGGCCAGCGGCACGTCGCAGGGAGAGGCGGCGTTTCAGCTCGGGGAGGGCGGCTGCGCGCAGCCGACCGAGTAGGGCGCGGTCCTGGCCAAAGGGCGGGAGGGGCCAATGTTCCCCTTGAATGCTTCAACTTAAGAATCAAAAGTTACTTCAACGGCAGGGCCATTGAGACAGGCGGAACACACTTTGATTGAGCTGAAAATCGAACTGGTTGGCATCAAACCACCCATCTGGCGCCGTATCGTCGTGCCGAATGACATCAGCTTGGACATCCTGCATTCCGTTCTCCAGGGCGCTATGCCTTGGCAAGACTATCATTTGCATGAGTTCGAGATTGGCGAAGACAGGTTCGAGGCCCGCGACGAAAGTGACGACAGCTGGGACCCTACCGATGGGCGGAAGGACGAGAAGAGGTTTACTCTTGGAAAGCTGGTCAAGAAAGGCAGTCAGTTCACATACACTTATGATTTCGGCGATGGCTGGCGGCATCTCGTCACCGTTGAGAAGTTTAGCAAACCAACCGGAAGACCAGATCTGGACTTTCCCGCCTGTGTTGACGGAGAGCGAGCCTGCCCGCCAGAGGACTGTGGAGGACCCTACTCTTACGAAGAGTTTCTCGACGCGCTGACCGACAAACACCACCCGGAACATCGCGATACAAAGCAATGGGCGGGCGCGTTCGAACCGGAAGTGTTCAGCGTGCAGCAAGCCAATGCTGCCGTCGGTGCGATGTTTGTATGGGCAAAAGAACGCCACAATCGAAAGTGAAACCTGACTCTGGTTTGGCGCAGCGGCTTCGACAGGGGCACATAGCTTCGACTGTTCGATCCGAATGGCCGGATGTCTTCTCAGCCCTCCGAGGGCATCCACGCCCTGCTTTGCTGGTGAGCTTCAGAGCTGACAACCACCAGTCTCTTTGAAAATTCCAGAATTTGTCGATCCTTGACGGACTATCTCACAGGTTATCACAGAAACAAGTGGCGGCATCTTTAAAAATACATCATTATGTCGCCCATGAGTGGACAAGAACACGAAAAACTAAAGAGTCTTCTTGAGGCTGTCCCCACGGGGTTCCTCGTGGACTCCGCCTGGCTGGAGCACCACGGGATAGGTCGGCGTTCGTCCTACGGCTATGTGCAACGCGGCTGGCTAGAACGCCTAGGACGCGGAGTGTTCCGCCGTCCCGCACCAAGCAGCGCCACCACGAATACGCTCGACTGGAAGACCAGCCTGCTCTCGCTCCAGCACATCATGCACTACCCTGTCCATATCGGGGGGGCGACGGCATTGGGCCTGCAAGGCTATGCGCACTACCTCTCACTCGGCGACAAGAGCACAGTCTGGCTCTACGGCTCAAAAATCCCCAACTGGCTCGAAAAACTGCCGCTCAACACCGAACTCCGCACACGCAGCGTATCGCTGTTCTCCGATCCAGAGTTGGGTGTCAATGACGCGCGAAATAATCTCAACGAGACAGCATCGTCCCTGCCATGGGACTGGAAACTGGTGATGTCCTCGCCGGAACGCGCCATCCTCGAAGCGCTTGACGAGTTGCCGGATCAGGAGAGCTTTCACAACCTCGACATGGTGTTCGAAAGCCTGACGACGTTGCGCCCAAGAACCCTCTCGGCACTGCTCAGAAGTTGCAAGAAGATCAAGGTCAAACGCCTGTTCTTCGTGTTCGCCGACCGCCACGACCATGCCTGGCGCAAGCGTCTCGATCCGGAAGACTTCGACCTCGGCAGCGGGGATCGCGCATTGGTCAAAGGCGGCAAGATACATCCACGCTACAGGATCATGGTGCCCGAAGAGTTTGTAAGAAAGGAACGTGGTGATGGCGCGTGAAGACTATGCCGCCCAAGTGGCCCTGCTCGTACGGGTACTTCCATATGTGGCGAAGGAGGAGATATTTGCGCTCAAGGGCGGGACGGCCATCAACCTCTTCTATCGCGACCTTCCGCGCCTCTCGGTCGATATCGATCTGACCTATCTGCCTGTCAAGGACCGCGCCGACAGCCTCGTCGAGATCAACGACGCGATGGACCGGATTACCGCCGCCATCGAAGGCGGCATCGCCGGCGCCAAAGCGCAGCGAATTGCCGGCGGTGGCGGCGGCGCCACGCGTGCGCTCGCCCGCCTCGGCACAGCCGAAATCAAAATCGAAACCTCCCCCGTTACCCGGGGCGTCGTGCATGATCCGGAACAACGCGAAGTCTCCGAAGCCGTCGAGGAGGCGTTCGGATATGCGACGATGAACATCGTCTCCTTCGAGGATTTGTTCGGCGGCAAGCTACATGCGGCCCTAGATCGCCAGCACCCGCGAGACCTCTACGACGTTAAACTGCTCTACGAGAACGAAGGGTTTACCGACGAGTTGTTCCGCACGTTTCTGATCTACCTCGCGAGTTCACCACGCCCGCCGCACGAACTGCTGAATCCAAACCTGATCGATCTAGATCAGCCCTACGCGCGGGAATTCGAGGGCATGACGAAGGAAGCAGTCGACCTAACGGAATTGGTCTCAACGCGCGACCGCCTGATCGGTGATATCCAATCCCGCTTGGATGAGGGCGCGAAGAGGTTTCTGAGAACCCTGCATGACGGCGATCCAGACTTCGACGCGATCGACCGCCCTCAAGCGGCCGAGCTTCCAGCGGTCCGATGGAAGCTCATCAACGTGAACAAGCTGAAAGCAGAAAACCCCAAGAAGCATGCCGCCCAAGGGGAAGAGTTGGAGAAGCTCCTCGGCTGAAGATGGACCAGAGATGACTGATTTCGAGAACGACCCCGACTACGAAGAATGCCTTGTGACCTTTTTTGATGTCCTCGGTTTCAGGAACCTCCTGCACACGCGAAGCGGTGCAGAGATCAGGCACTTGCTTTCGATGTTTCGCAGGGTGTCCGAAGGGGATGCCACGCCGCCCACCCGCTCCGACGAGATGCGGATGATCAGCGAAGTCCATGCAGAGATCGTGTCTGACGCGATCGTAAGAACCAGAACCATTGAAACTCAGTACCAGGCTGGCCCTTTGGTCTGGGAACTCATCGATCTGCTGCACATCCAGATCGAATGCGTGGCGAACGGCATAATGGTGCGCGGCGCGATGACCATCGGCCCTATGCATCTCGGCATCGACTTCAGTGGTCCGGTGTTTGGGCCTGCCCTCGTTCAGGCTTATTTCATGGAAGAAGGCGAGGTCATCTTCCCGCGCATTGCGATCCATGAAGATGTCATCGAACGCCACCGACAGGACCAAACGCTTTGGCGGGAAGGACATTCCTATGAGGATGAAGAGCGTCACCTGAACAACCTCCTGCGCCAGGACGAGTCAGGCCTCCACTACATCGACTATCTTCGCGCCAGTCTGAGCGAGCTCGACGGCGAATACGCCGGCTGGATCGAGTTTCTGGGTAGGCACAAAACGTTGGTGGAGAGCGGTCTCGCCGACAGTCCCAACGCGACGGTGCGGCGCAAATACAGCTGGCTCAAGAACTACCACAACGCAGTCATCGACGAGAACATAGCAAACCTGGAACCGGGCGCGATGACCGAGGATGGGGACCCTTGGGAAGCTCTGTTCAGAGGGCTCAGGATCGAAGCCTGAGTTCTCTCAACAAGTCACAACTGAGAGCGTCACGAAATGTCCACGACATGCCTCACCGTTTGGCCAATACGGGGATCGCCAGCCCGCAACCATTCCTATGACCCGCCATCCAGACCTGCGTCCTCCAACTGCTCCCGCTCTGGCAGATCCGCGAGAGTCTCCAGATCAAATGCAACAAGGAACTGCTCGGTCGTCACAAATGTGTATGGCGCACCGCGGCGCGGCGATCGTGGCCCGGTCCCGATCAAGTCGCGCGCATGCAGCCGACCGATCAGGTCGCGGCTGATCTCCTTGCCGAAGATGTCCTTGAGCCCGTCGCGCGTGATCGGCTGGTGATAGGCGATGGCGGCCAAGACCGCGACGTCGAATTCACTCAGGTCGAGTAGCTGATCCTCGACATCCGCGGCGACCCGGATCGCGGGAGCGTAGGCCGCCCGCGTCCGAAACATCCAGCCGCCAGAGACCTGGGCGATCTCGAAGGCCCGCCCTTCCAGATCGGCGACGAGATCCTCGACCAACAGATCCACCGAGACCCCCTGCCCCACCACGCGCGCCAGGTCTTCGCGCGGCACCGGCGAGGCCGAGGCAAACAGCACCGCCTCGATCCGGCGCATCCATTCCCGCCAGCGCAGCTCAGGCGGCAGGTCGGCCAACTCACGGTCCAGGTCCGGCTCTGAACGATCCTTCGCCATCGCTACACCCCGTAGAGCCGAAACGTGTCTCGCCCTGTCAGCTCGCGCACCGCGCCGAGATCGACCAGTCGGTCGCAAAGCCGCCGCGCGGCGCGATCCGACAAGGGCAAGGCCAAAGGTGCCACGGCATCGCGGGTGAGGAACATCTCGACAGCGGCATCCGCTCCCTTGGCGCGAAGCTTTGGCGCAACGGCCTTTAGGTGTGCCGCCCGACGCGCGAGGTCGGCGGAGAGACGCACAGCCTCGACCGCCGATAAGATGAGTGCCCGATGACAGACGAGACGCAAATCGTCGCCCTGCTTGCGCAGGTCGGCACGTTTCAGACCCGCGGCCAACAACGGCACGAGATGATCCCAACCGAATGTTTGGGCGAGAGCCGCATCCGCGAGGACCAGCGAAGCTACGTCAGCGCGTGGCGCCTCCGTCAGCACCGCCTCCAGCACCATCGCGGCCCGAGTCACCGGCGCCCCCTTCCCTGCATTGAGCCACATCGCGATCTTGCCCGACTCGAAGGCCGGCAAGGCTCGATCCAGAGCCTTGGTCGACACCGGCCGCTCCACCGCGCGCCGCCAGGCGAGGCAGGTCTCGCCAGCCGGTCCCGGCAGATCGCCAGAACGCAACAAATGCACCGCGTCGCGCAGATCCCCTGCTCTCTCCAGGCGCCCCGAAAACGCGACACAGGCCTCCGCTGCGCGCAGCGCGAGCCGATCCCGCAACAAGGCTTGGGGCACCTCCTCGCGCTCCAGCACAACATGCAGGTGGCTCAGCGCTGCGCCCGACAAAAACGCAACATCTTCAAGGCTTTCAGCCCGCGCTGAGGTGACCCAGGCGGGCATCCGGGGTAATGTGTCGAGGTCGCTGGTGTGATCGAGCCGAGCATATGTCATGCTTGGAGCCTACGTCATCGCGGCGCTTTTCACCAGAAAATAGCGTTAGAACCGCCGCAGCCTGCAAGATCGCGCTATGTCCAATAAGTTTACATTATCGGACATCAAGAGATATGCTAGGACGCAGTTTAATTTCACCACCGGATTCACTGGAAAATGCCCTCAGAGGACGAGAAGTCGACATCATCAAACTCTGGTGCGTTTTGTATCGCTCAGAACGGCGACAGCGATCAAGAAAAAAGCGACGACATCTCCCTACCCGCCCACGTCGCGGGATCCGGCAGCCTTGATCGCCTGGTCGACGCCGCCCGAGATTATGCGCGCGCCGCAGCTTCTGACAATACGCTGAAAGCCTATGCCAAGGATTGGGCGCATTTCGCGCGGTGGTGTCGGATGAAGGGCGCGGAGCCTCTGCCCCCGTCGCCTGAAATGATCGGGCTTTATCTCGCAGACCTGGCGTCCGGAGCGGGCCCCTCCCCTGCCCTATCGGTCAGTACCATCGAACGTCGCCTCTCCGGCCTTGCCTGGAACTATGCGCAACGCGGCTTTGTCCTCGATCGTAAGAACCGCCACATCGCAACAGTGCTGGCCGGGATCAAACGCAAACACGCCCGTCCGCCGGTGCAGAAGGAAGCGATCCTGGCCGAGGACATCCTCGCGATGGTCGCCACCCTGCCCTACGACCTGCGCGGGCTCAGGGACCGCGCCATCCTGCTCCTCGGGTACGCCGGCGGGCTCCGCCGCTCCGAGATCGTCAGCCTGGATGTCGGAAAGGACGACACGCCCGATTCAGGCGGCTGGATCGAGATCCTCGACGACGGCGCCGTGCTGACGCTCAACGCCAAGACCGGCTGGCGCGAGGTCGAGATCGGTCTGGGATCGTCTAACTCCAGCTGCCCTGTGCATGCGCTCGAGCAGTGGTTGCACTTCGCCAGGATCGACTTCGGGCCGGTCTTTGTCGGCACCACTCGGGGTGGAAAGAAGGCCCTGGAGACAAGGCTGAACGACAAGCATGTCGCGCGGCTGATCAAGCGAACGGTCCTGGACGCCGGCATCCGATCCGAACTGCCCGAAAAGGAACGCCTGGCACTGTTCTCTGGCCATTCTCTGCGCGCAGGTCTCGCCAGTTCGGCCGAGGTGGACGAGCGGTATGTGCAGAAGCACCTTGGCCACGCTTCGGCACAGATGACCCGCCGCTACCAACGCCGCCGCGACCGCTTCCGCGTGA
>NZ_JBIFFP010000012.1:0-65286 GCF_043557225.1 Sulfitobacter sp. 1A13496
GAATAGGTCGCCAGAGGACCGGCCTTCCATCAGTTGGTCTAATAGCTTTTTGTCGATGCTCATACGTGGGTCTCCTTATAGAGCAGTTACCACGCCAGAGCACAAAATTCAGGACAGTCCCCTACGACTTTGGTGACAACTGGCACCACGTGATCAAGATCGAGAAAATCGATGGCTCTATCGCGGGCGCCGCATATCCACGCCTTGTCAGGGCTATCGGTGCTTGCCCTCCGGAGGATGTGGGTGGCTTCTCCGGCTACGCTGACTTCCTCGAAGCCATGGCGGATCCTAAGCACGAAGAACACGGCCAGATGCTGGAATGGTATGGGGGACAGTTCGACCCGGATGAGGCAGAGATCGGCCGCATCCTCGATAGCTTCGAGCGCCTTGCCAAAAAATGGGCACCGAAGTCGCGTAAACCAAAAGCTTCTACCAAACGGATCTGATCAAAAGCGAACGCCCGCGGCCTTTGCCGAATGCTTACGATCCTTCTTGCACCGACAGCACGTATCGTTGCGGAACAGGACGACGCAATCCTTCTAATAGTTCAGTCTGACCGGACTCGCCGCAGGAAGATTGAGGAAGCAATGCAGGCATTCCGAAATTCTAACGAGAGCATCACTGCACCGTGTTCAATCAGGCCCGCGCAGGGTGAATGCTCTCGGGCCACCTTTGTCGGAAACGGGTAAGCTACTCTCCCTAGCAAGCGCCGAGTCGTTTAAGCACGGTAGCTTGCGCCTGCAACCTTTCTGCTAAAGAGGTCAGGCTATTCAGAACAGTTCCTATTTCTGATAGTAACTTGAATAGTCTCCGTAACTATCGGAATAGCCGTAGCGCTTCATTTTGTTGCCATCGAACTGGCTCAACACCAAACCACTCACCCGAACGTTGACGCTCTGCAGCGATTTTAGCCCGTCCAAAACCTGACGATGAGGGGTGGAATCCCATTGAACGGTGTAAATTACGGCATCGACCAACTGGCCGATGACGCGGGCGTCCGGCACGGCGAGGACGGGCGGCGTGTCGATGATGATATGGTCGTAGTGTTCGCGAAGTCCCTTGATAAAATCTGAGAAGGTGTTCGACGAAAACAAATCGGCGGCGTTGATGGTAGATTGCTCACCGTAGAGGATGTCGGCTTTCAGGGTCTCATCATGTACAATAGCCTTTTCCAGAGGAACTTCGCCTGAGATGACGGATAGGAAGCCGTGCTTTTGATCATGTCCGAAATATTCATCGAGCACGCGGCGCCTTATGTCGCCTTCAATCAAAAGAACCTTAGCTCCAAGACCAGCAAAGTTTTGCGCAAGGGTAATGGATTGCGTGGTCTTGCCCTCTCCAGGAACTGAGGAGGTCGACATGATGATCTTCGGCTTGGTGTCGAGGTTCGCCAATAGAAGCGATGTACGGAGGTTTCGAACCGATTCGGCAGCAACTGAATTGGGCTTTTGAGAGATATACTCCAGAACATTCCGGCGATGCTTCGCAGGAATTTTTGGAATCTGTCCGATGACGGAATGGCCTGTCTTCGTTTCAAGGTCCTCTGCCGTGCGGAACGTGTTCTGAGCCATTTCCCGGAGCAATACGGCGCCGGAGCCTGCCATAAGACCCAAAATTAGCGATAGGGCCAAGATTCGGGATTTGCGGGGGGCGGAGGGGGTTGATGGCACCACGGCCCGGCTGAGGATCCGGCTGTCGGCTTGTTGGATCCCTTGTTGGATGCTGGTTTCTTTCAGGCGGCTGAGGAACGCTTCGTAGAGCAAGCGGCTTGCCTCGACTTCTCGTTGAAGCTGTTCAAGGATGACCAGTTCTTCGGACTGATTGTCGATCCGGTTGCTGACCTCGGTGATTGATGCTTCGATCGCGCTCAGCTGAGACATGGCGCGTGTTGCTTCGAGTTCTGCACGGGTTATCAGCGCGTCCGCGCGAGTTTCGAACGCCGTCTCGGCGCCGACGCTCCCATCTTCGAGAAGCCCGTAAACTTGGTTAAGGGCGGCGTCATTTGCAATCTCAACAAAAGCCGCAGGACCGGCTTCGCGCGCGTCTTCCAATACCAGCAACCGGCTTTCCGTGGCCTCGGCTTGTGTGACCAGCGTCGCGCGGCGATCCCGCAGGTCTTTCAATTGGCGGTTAAGTGCGGCCAAGGTCTCGGCGTTCACGAGCTCCGTGTTGGTAGAGAAGTCTTTCAGTTCGGCCTGCGCGGTTTCTAGTTCAATCTGAAGACCGCTTACACGTTCGCTTAGCCAGCTCGTCGCCTGTTCTGTTTTTTCGAACTTAACGGAAATTTGGTCTTGGATGTAGAGTTCGGCAAGTCTGTTGGCCATTGCTGCGGATTTATCCGGATCTTCGGTGGTCACAGTAATTTCAAAGACAAAGCTTTGACGCAGGTTTGAGGCCGAAATCGAACTAAGGACAGTGTTGATCGTAGAATCAAGAATAGCCCGCTCGGTGGCAGGCTGCGTTTCTTCCGGTTCGGAGATAAGGCCGCGTATAAAACCGACGGCTTGGCCAATGGAAAAGCTCGGGGCGGGTTGCAGTCTTGTGTTGAACTCCGGATCTTCAAGAAGGTTCATGTCCATGACCAAATCTTCGATAAGACCGCGCGAGCGAAGCACTTCAACCTCGGTATTGATCGTGGATTGATCGCCGCCAAGGCCGGTGACAACGCTTTCGATGTCCATCACCTGTTCTTGTCGGCTTTCTAACGCGATTGCGGCCTTGGCGGTGTAGACTGGCACGGCCAGACCATAAGCGTAGTAGCCGCCGAGCAGCAGCGCCAGCAAACCACAGAGCGCAATCCATAGTTTACCCCGCCAAAGCGTGCGGAATAGGCTGGAAAGGTCAATTTCGTCATCATTGTCGCGATCTTGAAGGGTGCTTTCGGAAAATACTTGTCGCTGCGTCATGAAATGCCTGTTCCCACGTGGATCGCTTGGTTAATTGCTTCCTACACCGGTAGCTTTGGCAATGCTATGAAGGATCGGCAAAAAACTTGGTCGTGATCGGTTGCTCGTGGCGTTTTGCTATCTTTCAGCCAATTTCATTGGGGTGAGTTATTTCCTCTTGCGGCGGTAACAGCCGGGTATAAGAGTTATGCAGTTGATTTAGAGACGCCGATTTTGAAGCCTTTTGCCTTGCATTTTTCGCGAACTGTGCCATCTTTATGGCGTTTTCTAAATTGCTGAACCGATAGGGCCATGCTGCACACAAGCCCGACCGGCTAAGCTTGGAGAACGTGGTTCTGGGGGGTCTACATAAATTTTTGAGATCTGCGCGGCTATAGGGTCGACCTGGGTGTGAAGGTTAAGATTTCGTAACGAACGCTCAGCCATATTGGCAAATTTGCCGCGTTTCGAGTAATGTCCCGATGATTTTTCTGGGGCGTTAAAAGAGGGCGTTTTGCGATTGCGCTCACGTTAGTTTTTTGAGGTATCCTAGTTTTGTTCGAACCGTGGATTTTGTTGGCGACCTTCCTGACCAGTCTGGCCATTGGTCTGCTTTTCATTGCCTGGCCCGGCTTGTTGATGAGCCAGGAGCATATGGAGCGTGATCTGGGTGCGCGGCAGGCGACGCATACGCGTCCCACGCCTCGGGTGGGCGGCATCGGTATCATCGTCGCGCTTGTTTTCGGGTGTTTTTACTATGCAGATCAGTTGCGCAGTGATCTGCTTTTGTCGCTGGCGGCGGGGCTGATCGTCTTTTTTGTTGGTTTGCGTGAGGATATCCATCGGAACGTAAGCCCGCGTGCGCGTCTTTTGGCGGCTTTTGCCGCCGCCGCGCTGGCGATTGCGCTCACGCGTACTGTCGTTCCAGACTTGGGACTGGTGGACAATTCGCTGGCTTACTTTGTTGTCCCCGCCATCGCCATCACTTTGCTGTGGTCAGCCGGCACTTGCCACGCGCTCAATCTGATCGATGGCCTTAACGGTCTCTCATCTCTCTATACCATGAGCGCGTCAGTCGGGTTTTTCGCGATTGCCGGTTTTACCGGTGATGTGGATGTGCAGATCGTGGCGGGTTTGCTGTTTGCTGCGATGTTCGGCTTCTTCGTATTGAACTGGCCTTTCGGGCGCATCTTTCTTGGTGATGCAGGGGCCTATGGGATCGGCCATGTTGTGGCGTGGCTGGGCATTGTATTGGTCGCCCGAAACCCTTCGGTGGCGGGGATGGCGGTTCTGCTTTTGCTGTTCTGGCCGGTCTGTGATACACTCTTCTCGATTCTGCGGCGTCGTATGACGCGCAAGGCGACCGATCAGCCGGACCGGCTGCATTTCCACCACCTCGCCGTGCGCGCCTTGCCTTTGCTGCGGAAGCGCAGCCGGCGTGGCCAGTTTGACAATCCTTTGGCGAGCCTTCTTTTGCTGCCGTTTCTCTGTGTGCCAATCCTCACAGGGGTCCTGCTCTGGGATCAACCTATCGCGGCGAGTTTCGCGCTTGCGCTTTATATCTCCCTCTTCGCGCTCGGCTATGTCGTTGCTATGAAGTATTTCACGTCGCATCGTTTCCGGCAGCCGCGCCGCTTCGTGCCGCTGCCGCTGAGCCGTAAGATCAAGGGGCGGCAGACCTCACCGCTGTCGGGGACTTATACGCGGGATGGTGAGAACTTTGACGTGTTGATCTACCGCGACAGTCCGACTGTCTATTGGACTTTGCAAGCGAAGGCGGCGGGCACGGGGGCGCTGATTCTCTATGGAAGGTTCCGCAACGACGTCATCGCTTACGAGCATTTTTTGCGGGACGCGGAAAGCGCCCAAGCAGCGTAAGAGGTTAGTGGAAGGTCATTCTGTGACTTTCGCCACATGAGCGCGGGGCAGGGAGGATCGGACTTCCCTGCCCATTAGATCGATCAGCACGCCGACACGCTCTGCGCTTGGCAGGGCTTCGATCTTTGTCACGAGTTCGGCAAAAGGTCCGGTGAGAACGCGCACGCGATCGCCGACTTCTAGGTCATCTTCACCCTTGTAGGCCTCTTCGGTATCGCAGCGGTCCTGTAGGGCGCGGATCAGTTCTTCTGAAAGGGGCCGGGGGCGTCGGGGGTCGTTCAGAATGAGGCGTGAGACACCTCGGGTGCTATTGATGGCCGTCCAGCCAGTTTGGCTGGGATCAAAGTTCACGAAGAGATACCCAGGGAAAAGCGGGCGCTCGGCGCTGCCCTTGTTTGGTCGGTCATGAGGGCTTTGCAAAAGGACGGGCGAGAAAGTTTCAAATCCCTGTCGCTTGAGATGAACCCGTGCTTGGGCGAGGCCATGCGGGCGCAGTTGGGCGACGAACCATCCTGATCTAATAGTATCGGACATCTATAGCTCTCTGGTCTTTTATTGCGCTGACAATTGAAAGCGCGCGCCAAAGGCGCGCGCAAACTGTTGGAAGGAGGCACAGAAGGTGGCAGGCCAAGCCCGCCAACAGCTTAGTTAACTGAGCTGGCCACACTGGAAATAAGAGAGGGGGTGATCTGCGTGATGACCCGGTTCCAGCGCGTGACTGGCTGTTCGGCCACGAAGATGATGTCATTTGGACGCAGCTCCATCCGCGTAGCCAGAATCAGATTGGTTGCATTTCGGGCGTCGAGGTTCCATGCGGTCACTGCGCCGAATTCACGTGGGTCATTCGAGCCGCGCAAAACGTAGATTTGCGAGGGGTTACCGGTCATCGTGTCGATTCCGCCTTCGGAGTAAAGCGCATCCGCGAGGGTGGATTTCCGGCCGAAGGGCAGAGTGAAGCGACCGGACTTGGACACTTCTCCGGCGAGATAGGCGTAGTCCCGCTCTACGGCGTCATTGGCGAGCTGAGCTTCGAAGTTCGCCCGGCCTTCTTGGAGAGAGGCACGGCGCAGATCGACGACTGCTGTGAGTTCTGCCAAGGCCTGGGCGCGCGCTTGTTGGCGGAATTGCTGGAGGGTGATCTGCTCGGCGAAATATGCCTGCGCCCGATCAAGCTGGTACTCGGTGTCGACAAACACGCTGTCGCCAGCAACGAGGCGGGTTTTCTGAAGGTCGGGCCGACGCAGGTACTGTTCAAGCGGGATTTGATAGAGGTCACCGTCCCGGTACAGGCGAATCGAAGCGTATTCGAGATCAGGGGTTTGGATACCGCCTGCGCCCGCCACGGCTTGGTCCAACGTAAGCTGTGTCAAAGTGATCGGGATCACAGTGGGGTTGCCGACAGCACCGCCGACAGAAACGCGTTTGGAGTTAAACTCTGCGATCTCAAGGCTGAACGAGGGGTCGATCTGCGCTTCAAGCAAGCGCTGGAAGAGTGCCGCTTCGGCTTCTTCCAATGTCAGATCTGAGACTTTGACGCGGCCGACATCGGGAATGGCGATCGCCCCATCATCTTGAACGGTGTAGCCTTGGCGCCGATTTTGTGCGGCGAGCAGGCCACTCAGTTCTTCGACCGTGCTGCTGCCGCTGCGTGTCGCCAGCAAAAGCACATCCCCAACGCCGATATGATAGGTCGTGTTCGGCGGGGTGTTGGGGACGCGAAGCGCGAGGTTGCCGGGCTTCGTCTGAATTTGGGAAACAGGCGAGGGCGTCGGCCCTGCACCGCGCAAGCCGCCCGCGCCGCCGGCGGTCTGGAAGAACACAGCCGGAAGCTGCTTCGGTTCATAGGTTGATCTATTCGCAGCCAGAACAGTTTCCGAGGTCAAAGGTACGATACGGACCTTGCTGCCAGCATCGGTGACTTTCGGAGAGACATAGGCGACCCCGCAACCGCTGAGGAGTATCAGAGTAGAAGCAGCGATAAGACGTTTAAACATTAAGGAACCTCGGAATAAAAACGAACGGCAGCGTGTGAACGCAAGAAGGGCCTAGGAACTAAAAGTCGCTAATTGGCATGGACCTGTTTGCACGGCATCAAACATCCTCCAACCGGATGTAACCAAGATCCGGGCCAATCCATTGCCGGGACGCGACGACTTTGCCCCCAGACATTTGATAGCTGTTCTTAAAGCTGTGATCTTTGCCATAGCAGGTTTCTGTGATCTGCGCATTTCCGCTATAGTTGCAGATGTAGCTCTTGATCACAATCTGATCTTCGCCATCAAGATAGCGATGAACGCGGACGGCTTGGCCGCCATGGCGCAAACCTGCGAGCACTTCGGCGACATCGCCGCTCATCAAGTCAAAGCCAAGGCCGCGGGTGCCGACAAGCACTCCCTCTTTGAGGCTCAGTGAGATGTTGTCGGGGGTGAAATAGGTTTCGACATTGCGATTAACCCCCTTACGCACAAGGATCGAGGCCCGTTCATTCTGCTCAAGCTGAGCGATCATCAAAGACGTGTGCTGAAACCGTTGACGCACCTCCGGGGTCACCTGCCGCCGAATGTCTGCCATGCTGGAGGGTTTCGAGGCGGACTGCGTAAAGCCGAGAAGGGCCTGACCGATCGGACCAAATATACCTTGCTGTGATTGGCCCTGCCCGCAGGCGGCCAGCAACCCCAAAAGGGACAAGACGGCGATAGATTTATGTTTCATCTCCAGAACCTGCCCCAGCTGTCTTTCAATTCGGGTGTATGGTAGCCGCGCACGCTTTCGTAGAGACGGTTTCTGACCTTCAGCCTTGCACCCCCGTCGCGTGTCAGCGGTTGGATTACGGCCTTATAGGTTTTGTCCGAAGGCTCGCCCAATACATGCGACAGCGGGACGGTAAAGCGCAAACCTTTGTCGAAGGACCCTTCGCCGAAATCGTCAAATGAGACATCGGTGAAGGTGGCGTAGGCGCCGATGCTCCAGCCATTTGCGAAGACGCGGTCGAGGGTGAAAGTCGCGCCGTAGTCGCCCGCCAGATAGCGGCCCGCGTCCACTTGGCCAAGGTAGCCGTCGCCAAAGTCGTAATAAGCCGAAAGGTGGCCTGTCGCGATTTCGTAGTCCCGGAAGCCGAACCTTTGATCGAAATCGCGCTGGACGGCATAATTCACCTCGGCGCCCAGAGCCAAGCGGCTGGCGACGGGTTTCCACAGCAGTTCGCTCGAAACACCCCCGAATTGCGATTCGAGGTAGCCCGCGGTGACCCGGGCGTAGAGATCTTTGCCGGGTCGGAAGTAATGCGCGAGTGTCAGATGCTCTAGGGCGGTTTCCCCCTCACGCGCGTAGATTGAGGATTCGGACCGAACCCGCGGCAGCACGGAATTCGACCCGCGGGCCGCGTCACCGATATTCCCCGCCAGCCGCTGTTCGATGCTGCCCGAAATGAACCAGCCCGGCGCAATGTCGTAGCGCCCTTGCAGCCGCAGGCCGGTGTCGAGGCGTACCGGCTCATCCGGATCGAAGTAACTGGCGTTGAGATAGGGGCCGACAGACCAGGTCAGTTTGGGGTATTGGTCGCGATGATAGGTCGCACCATCGAGGCTACCAGCGGCATCCTCAATATCCGCGCGAGCGTAGGTTTGCCATGACCCATCTGCCTCATGCTCCAAATCCTCGATGTCCGACCGGCGCAATGTGGTGGCGGAGAGCGGAATGCCGTTCTCCAGCGGGACCACGGTAAAGCTTTCCACCGATGCCGGCATGACCTGTGTAAGGATGCGCGCCGTGCGCCCGATGGCTTCGGGGCGGGCAAGATAACGCTCGTTGCGAATGTGGACCGTCACGGCATTCGGGCTGATTTTCATTGCCTCCAGCGCCATACCGTCGCTGGCAAGCAGCGTGCCAGTTTGCTCGCGCAAGCTGGAGCTGACGCCAACGGCCTGTGTCCAACCAAGGTCGGACGCCGCCCCCGGCGCGCGCCGTTTCACTGGCAAGGGTGCCGGACCCTTGCCACCGTTTACGAGGGGGTGTCTGGGGTTGTTCCGGAGGTTCAGCGAGAAGCCGAATGTCGAGCCGTTAAGGTAATGCGCCTGTAGGTGAATGTTGTCGCGGATCTCATAGTCGAGGCCGAAGTTGAACGGCGACTTATGTTTGAACGACCCGGATCCGGTTTCAATTGCATAGTCGTCGGAGGAATACTCGGCCTTCAGCGTCAGCTTGTCCGTCGCCTGCCAAGCGACGCCGCCAAAGAGCGCGGCATCCCCGCGGAACCAGCCTGCGGCTTCGATCTCCCCGCCGCGGCCAAAGTCTCGGGCAGGTCTGGTGTCGAAGCGGTCGTTGATGACGCCAAGCGGGTTGGAGAAGCCGTTGTAGCTGCCAAGCCGGCCCCAACCGATACCACCTGTAAAGGTCAGGCGGGGGGTGACGCTTTTCGTGGCGACAATATATTCCGCCGTGTAGATGCCCGTGCCGATAAAGTCCTGCAAACCAACTGCGATCGCAGGTCGGCTGCTGGTTTCATCCACAAAGCGATATCGCAGGTCGAAGGAGCGGTCGAAATGAGTTGTGCCCACGGAAAAGTAGTCGTCGATTTTGCTGTAGCGAAAACTGCCAGAAAGCCGCGGGGTGATCTGAAAGCTCAGCGTAGTGCGGGCAGTATTGGCGAACTGACTATATGTTGCCGTCAGCTCAGCATCTTCCGCGCTTTGCGCCGTTGGCATGTCGACCAACCCGACGGTGCCATAGGTCGAGTAGGAATAGCCTTCCGTCTGCGCTGCGGCAGGCAGCAAGAGCAGACCGACCCCCACCATCGCGCGCGGGGTCCGGCGGCGGGATGCAGGCTTTGGGCGAGGCTTGTGAGTCATATGTCTCTCCGTTCCTTGGCAGAAGGGATACTTGTTCAGCCGCGGCAGGGCAATCTCTGTGCAGGTCTCTTAGGCATTCACCGGCCTTCGGTAGTTTGATGTGGCCTATCGGTCGCAGTCGCGTTAATCGAAGGGTTCGCAAGATGACTGGAACAAGACAGTACTCAGGGGGGCGGAATGCGCGCGGAGATCACGTCATGGTTAAAGGGCTGGATAAAGCGCAGCGAGGCTGAAGCCGAGGGCGCGCCTGACCACTTCGCACCCGAGATGCCTTTTTTCGCGGTCGGTGACATCCACGGTTGTGCGGGGCTCCTTGAGGATTTGCTGGAAAAACTAGGGGCGGTCGCAACCGGTGAAGAGGTATGCGTCTTCCTGGGCGACTATATTGATCGAGGTCCAGACGGGCGGGGCGTTCTGACACGGCTTTTTGATCTTTGCCAGAGCTACCCTGAAAAAGTAGTGTGCCTGATGGGCAATCACGAGCGCATGATGCTCGACTTCATTGATGATCCTGCGGGGGCAGGTTTGGAATGGTTGAGATTTGGTGGTTTGGAGACCCTGCAAAGTTTCGGTCTCTTTGCCAATAAGCGCGGGCTGGACAGTGCCGGATCAATTGAACTCGCAAATGCACTGGAGGCAGCGCTGCCGACCGGCATGCAGGAGTGGCTACGTAGTCTGCCGCTCCAATGGTCAAGTGGTAATATGCATTGTGTCCATGCGGCGATGTCCCCGAAGCGTCACCCCAATGCGCAGCGCGAGCAGGCGCTTTTGTGGGGACATCCAAAGTTCTTTAGTGAGCCCCGCGAAGACGGGGTGTTTGTCGTTCATGGCCATACGATCGTGGAGAATGCGAGCATATCTGCGAGCCGGGTGTCTCTAGACACCGGCGCATATAAAACAGGCCGGATGACCGCAGCCCGTATCTCAACAGGCGGCTGCATTTTTCTTCAGACCGAAAGCTGATCGCAATAAATTTGATGTAAGTTTGAATTCTATCTTTCCCTAGCTCGCCATCAGGGTTAGATGTTCATTCGTGAACGCAGTGACGTTCAACTCCCGGAGGCTGCCCCAGCGAACCTCTGGTGCGGTAGCTGTGTCTATAGAAAGCTATGGCGAAACCAGTTAGTGAAGATATCCGGTTCCGCGTGATGCGGGAGCTTGAAGCTGATCCGAAGCTCTCGCAGCGAGATTTAGCCAAATCTCTGGGCATTAGCCTTGGGGTGATTAACTATTGCCTGAAGGGTTTAATCGACAAGGGGCAAGTGAAGGTTGGAAACTTCCGGGCGTCTGGGAATAAGCTGCGGTATACATATGTCCTAACGCCGCGCGGGGTTTTAGCGAAGGCAAAGTTGACTAAGGCCTTCTTGAAGCGCCGCGTGGCTGAACATGAGGCGTTGATTGCGGAAATCGAGGCGCTGCAGCGAGAGATCAACCCTGAAGTGACCGCACAAGGGCTTCCTGAAGACATCCGATAGTTTGCGTTATCTGCGGTTTGCATTAGAGCAGGTCTAATCTGCCTAAGTTTTCGGAACTTCTGAGAAGCAGCAGGACTGAGGGGTTTCCGGGTCAAAGCTGCAAAATGCGCTCTCGAATTTACGGACAACATGCAGCGACCAATATCAAGATTAACCTAGAAGATTAGGCAATTACTATGCTAGAAAATTCGACAATTCTTATAACCGGCGGCACCGGATCATTTGGGCATGCTTTCGTGCCGATGACTCTGGCGCGGTATAACCCCAAAAAAATCATAATCCTTTCACGGGATGAGATGAAACAGTGGGAAATGGCCAAGCTCTACGGCGATGATCCGCGAGTTCGTTTCTTCATCGGAGATGTGCGCGATCGCGAAAGGCTATATCGGGCCTTTGACGGGGTCGACTATGTCATCCACGCCGCGGCAACCAAGATCGTGCCCACAGCCGAATACAACCCCTTCGAGTGCATCAAGACTAACATCAATGGCGCAATGAACGTTATAGACGCGGCAATTGACAAAGGTGTGAAGGGGGTCGTGGCGTTGTCCACGGACAAGGCTTCGAGCCCAATTAATCTTTATGGCGCGACTAAGCTAGCCTCGGACAAGCTCTTCGTGTCGGGCAACGCTTATTCCGGCGAACATGGGACGCGGTTCTCTGTGGTGCGCTACGGCAACGTTATGGGGTCACGCGGGTCAGTCATTCCGTTTTTCATCTCGATCCGTGATCAAGGCGAACTTCCCATTACCGATACACGAATGACCCGCTTCATGATCTCTCTCGAGCAAGGCGTAGAGCTGGTCTGGCATGCTGTTGACGACATGGTGGGTGGGGAAATCTACGTGAAAAAAATTCCTTCGATGAAGGTTACAGATTTGGCACGGGTCCTGGCACCTGAAGCTAGACAGAAGGTCGTTGGCATCCGTCCGGGCGAAAAGATTCACGAACAGATGATCGGCGAAGAGGACGCCTACTTTACCTATGAATACGCTGAACATTTCAAGATTCTACCACAGATCAACGAATGGTCTACGAGCCCCGAGCGGATTAAGGACGGAAAGCGCGTGCCCGAAGGTTTTGTCTATTCCAGCGGTACCAACACCGAGTGGATGAGCGACGCGGAATTGCAGCGCTGGATTGATGACAACGAAGTAAAGATCGGTAAGATTTGATGATCCCCTATGGTCGCCAGGACATCCGGCAGCAGGATCTCGATGCGGTCATCGAGGTCTTACAGTCCGATTTCATCACTCAAGGCCCCGTGGTGCCGCAGTTCGAAGCAGCCCTCGCCGAAAAATCCGGCGCGGCCCACGCGGTTGCGATGAACTCCGCAACTTCGGCTTTGCACGTTGCGGTGGCCGCATTGGGACTGGGCCAGGGCGATCTAATGTGGACCACGCCAATCACCTTTGTGGCTTCAGCCAATTGCGGGCGCTATGTGGGTGCCGATGTCGATTTTGTCGACATCGACCCTGACACCTTCAATATGTGTCCGAAGGCGTTAGCCGCCAAGCTGGCGCAGGCAAAGGCCGCAGGCCGCCTGCCCAAGGTGATTGTGCCCGTACACATGTGCGGCCAATCCACCGCTACCCGTGAGATCGCGGAATTGGTGCGTCCCTACGGAATCCGCATCGTCGAGGACGCCAGCCACGCGGTGGGTGGTAGCTACCTGGGCCAGCCGGTCGGATCCTGCCAATTCTCTGACATCACAGTGTTCAGCTTCCATCCGGTCAAGATCATCACTACCGCCGAAGGCGGCATGGCGCTGACGAACAATTCTGAACTGGCGGCACGCATGGAATCGCTGCGCAGCCATGGTATTACCCGGGACCCAGCCCGAATGACGCATGACCCCGACGGCCCGTGGTATTACCAGCAGGTAGAGCTTGGCTGGAACTACCGCATGACCGAAATGCAGGCGGCGCTTGGCCTTAGTCAGCAGGAACGACTTGCGGAATATGTCCACGTTCGCAACGTATTAGCCGATCGCTATGACCAGTTACTGGCCAACCTGCCGCTGGATCTGCCAGGCCGGCTGCAGGGCGCGCACTCGGCGTTTCATCTCTACGTCATCCGGCTACATGACGCCGCGCGCCGCAGCAGCGTGTTTGAAAGTCTGCGGGCCGAGGGAATTGGTGTGAACCTGCACTACATTCCGGTTCATTTGCAGCCATATTACCGTGATTTCGGGTTTCGCGAAGGGGATTTCCCTGCGGCCGAAGACTATTATAGCCGCGTGATCAGTATCCCGCTGCATGCAACATTGAACGAAGCAAACCAGCACGCGGTGGTTGCGGCGCTGAAGAAAGCTTTGTCATGAAATTGATGCTCGGCACCGTCCAGTTCGGCATACGTTACGGCACCTTCAACCCTGCCGGGAAAGTGCCGCTGGACATGGCTTCTGTTATGCTCAACCAAGCGGCGGTCGCTGGGGTGAAGATGCTGGACACGGCGCGCGCTTATGGCGATGCAGAGGCCGTTCTTGCGCGTACCGGTGCCGCGGAGCGGTTCGACATCGTGAGTAAATGCCCTGATCTGGCCCAATCGTCAGACCCGGTCGCTGCTCTCCGAACCGCCTTTGAAACGAGTTGTGCGACGCTCGGGGTTTCGCGGCTGTACGGCTATTTGCTGCACAACGCCGAGGATCTCACACGTTCCGGCGTTTGGGAAACGCTCTGTGAGCTGCGCGATGCCGGCCGTGTCGCGCGTATCGGCGTGTCCGGCTACGATGCCGAGGATGTGCGCGTTCTGTGTAACCGCTTTCCGTTGACATTGGTGCAACTGCCCGCCAACGTCCTAGATTCCTGGTACGAGAGTGTGGAGCTTCCCGCCACGTTGGAGGTGCATGTCCGATCGGCCTTTCTGCAAGGCTTTTTGTTAAGCAACCCATCCAAACTTCCATCACATTTGGCCCCGTGGAGCGCCACCCTCGAGCAGTTCCGCGTCGAGGCCGCAGAACAGGGACTGACTCCCGTCCAGGCGGCGCTGGCGCCGCTGCTGGCTAGCCCGTCTATTGCACAGGTGGCGGTAGGAGCGGACAGTCCGGCGCAGCTGGACGACATTCTGCAGGCAGCACAGGCACTTTCAGGCCGGGCCGTCCCGACCTTTAGTCCCTTTTCCGGAGTCACTAAGAACCTGACAGACCCAAGACGGTGGAGGACTGCACCATGAGCGCCAATCAGGCCCCCTCAAAGCAATGTACTGGACAGAATACCGTCCTGAATTTGGGTACGAAGTACGAGGATGGCGGCCGCATCTATCTACGTCGCCTGTCAGCCGCGGACGTCAGTCAGGACTATCTCGACTGGTTTCAGGACGAAACCGTGACAGAGTTCCTCGACTCACGTCGCCTGACCCGTGAAGCGGTAATCGAGTACATCGAAAGCGGTGCGGCCCAGCGGACCCACTATATGTACGGCATCTTTGATGCGGACAGCTGTCGACACATTGGCAACATTAAGATCGGCCCGATCCAGTGGAACCACCTCGTATCTGATTTGGTCTGCGTCATCGGTGCCCGCGAGTTCTGGGGCAAGGGGCTGGCAAAAGAAGCGATTCGACTAGGCAACCGCGTGGCATTTGACGTGCATGGCATGCGCAAAGTTTCGGGCGGAATTGCCAGCGGTAACATCGGATCGATCAAGGCTTATACTGGGGCCGGTTGGGTGATTGAGGCCACTATGAAGGGCCATCATCTGATCAACGGCGAACCTCAGGATCGTGTTGTGGTCAGTTGCTTTAACCCCAAGTTCTTTCCGGAAAGGGCCTGAAGTTATGCGGTTGGTATTCGTAGAGAACCGGGGCAAGACGGTTTTTTGGAGCGCGGTTGCCCAACATCTTGCAGCAGATGGGCACGGTGTCGGCTGGATTGTGCAAAACCCGACCTATAGGCCCAATGGCGCACCCGGCGACGTCTTTGACCTTGGTTTCCCGAAGGCCGCGGACTTGGTCGCTGCGCCGATCCCTGAAGCGGTGTCCACCGACCGGGGTCGGCAATATTTCGGTGCCGGATCGCGGCATTATACCTTCTACCGCGGGCGGATCGCCGATGCGCTGGACAGCCTCCGTCCCGATGCGGTGATCGGCGAGCCCACGCTGATGCATGAGCTACTGACTATAGCGGAATGCCGCAAGCGGAGCATCCCCTACTTGCATCCGGCAATGACGCGCTATCCCGGCGGCCGATTCAATATCCTTGATGGCGACACGCAAATCCCGGTCGCAGGCAGTGATGACACTTGGCCAGCCGCGCGGCTGTCAGACTTGGCGAGCGCGATCTCCGAGGCGCGTAGCCTGCCCAGCTACATGGCGAAACCCCCGGCCATGGCCGCGAGGATGCGCCAACTTCGTCGGGTCGAGGCGCAGGCGCGCACCACGCTGGGGTGGCTGCGTGGCGACCGGTTTAACACGCCATCGCCTGCACGGAAGATCACACTGCAACGCGCGCTGAAGGAAAACCTTGCAGCCTGGACCGCACTGGCGCGTATGCCCGACGGCGCGGGGCCGATAATCCTGTATCCACTGCAGATGCAGCCGGAAGCCAACATCGACGTTTGGGGCCGTCCCTACAGCAATCAAGTGGCGCTGGTGCGCCAGTTGTTGGCCGCGCTCCCCCAGAATGGCCGCATAGCAATCAAGGCTAACCCGAAATCGAAGTATGAGGTTTCGCCCGAGATATTGGCCTTGGCGCGTGAGACGGACCGCGTAATTCTATTGCCGCTGAACCGTTCCATGAACGACGCGCAGGCCGTCAGTACTGGCGTGGTGACCGTGTCTGGGACTGTTGGCTTTGAAGCCGTGTTCGGACGCGGGCGCTGCCTATCGCTGCGACATCCCGTTCTAGAATACCACCTGCCCGAGTTCCACGCACATTCTCCCGAAGACGCAGTTGCCCGGCTGCTGACCGACCCTCAGGCTGGTCGCGGCAGCCCCGCGCGCGGTGCAGACCTGTTGGCGCAGCTGGTGTCCGACAGCTTTGAGGGCACGATTAACGAACCCACCTATGATCCGAATTGCCTGTCGCCCGCCAACCTCGCCCGCGTGACAGCGGCCTTTGGACAGGTGCTGGACACCTTGCCACTGAAAGCCGTCGCATGAAGACAGTCGCCATCGTTCAAGCCCGGATGGGCTCCAGCCGCCTGCCGGGCAAGGTCATGAAGACCGTGGCCGGCCAGCGAGTCATCGACCTTTTAATTCGCCGCCTGCGGCAGGCGGAACAGGTTGATGAGATTGTGCTTGCGACCACCACGCTGCCGGTGGACGACCCGCTGGCCTCCCATGTCAAAGCGCAGGGCCTGCGCGTAGTGCGCGGCAGCGAAGACGACGTCCTGTCGCGCTACGCCAAGGCTGCCGAAGAAAGCGGGGCCACTACTGTGATCCGTATCACCGGTGATTGTCCCTTTGTCATGCCTGCGCTGGTAGATGCGGCGGTCTGCGCCTTTCACGCCCGTGAGGGCGGCATCGATTACTTATCTAACATCGATCCGCCAACCTTCCCGGACGGGCTTGACCTTGAGGTCTTCAGCGCTACTAGCCTCATGCGGGCACTACACGAGGCGCGCGACAGCTTTGACCGCGAACATGTCACACCCTTCCTCCGGCGCGCGGACGACATCCGCCGCGACACCATTCGTGCCGGGCGTGATCTTTCGGCGCTGCGGCTGACGGTGGACGAGCCCGACGATTTGGAGGTCCTCGAGGGCGTGTTGAACGCGCTCGCCCCGGATCGGGATTTTGAGCTTGAAACACTGATCGCCCTGTATGACAGCAGGCCGGACTTATTCAAGGCGAACAGCGCCATCCTACGAAATGAGGGAGCCAGCATGGGCAAGGGGCAAAAACTGTGGAAACGGGCCAAACGGGTAATCCCAGGCGGCAACATGCTGCTGTCAAAGCGCGCGGAAATGCATCTGCCCGAGCAGTGGCCAGCCTATTTCGAGCGAACTGAGGGTTGCCGCGTCTGGGACATGGACGGCCGCGAACTGATTGATGTCGGTTTCATGGCGATCGGGACCAACACGCTCGGCTACAGCCACCCGGAGGTCGACGAGGTCGTGCGGAGGGTCGTAACTAAGGGCAACATGTCCACACTCAACGCCCCCGAGGAAGTGCTGCTGGCGGAACGCTTAGTTGAAATCAACGCACCTTGGGCCGAGATGGTGCGTTTTGCGCGGTCTGGCGGCGAGGCCAATGCCATCGCGATCCGCATCGCCAGGGCAGCTTCGGGGCGCGACGGAGTGGCGATCTGCGGTTACCACGGCTGGCACGACTGGTATCTGTCAGCTAACCTGGCCGATGATGCCAACCTTGACGGCCACCTCTTGCCCGGTCTCAGTCCACGCGGCGTGCCTCGCAGCCTAGCGGCTAGCACCTTCCCGTTTATGTACAACGATTTTGCCGCGCTGGAAAAGCTGGTCGCCACCGACAAGATTGGCGTCATCAAGATGGAAGTCGTGCGCAACGTCGAACCGACAGATAGATTCTTGCACAAGGTGCGCGCGTTGGCCGATGCTAACAATATTGTGCTGGTGTTTGACGAATGCACTTCGGGCTTCCGAGAAACCTTTGGTGGGCTTCACAAGAAATATAACGTGGAACCGGACATGGCGGTCTTCGGCAAAACACTTGGCAACGGCTATGCCGCTACTGCCGTAGTGGGGCGGCGGTCGGTTATGGAGGCGGCGCAATCAACCTTCATTTCCTCAACTTTTTGGACAGAGCGTATTGGCTCGGCCGCGGCATTGAAGACGCTAGAGATCATGGAACGCGAGCAAAGCTGGACGCGTATCACCGCTGCAGGACTGGATTACCGCGCACGCCTGAACGAGGTTGCAGGCACCCACGGGGTGGACGTGGTGATCGGCGGGTTACCGTCTCTGACCACCTGGTCGGTGGCCGGGGACAACCCGGCGGGCTACAAAACACTAATCACCCAGGAAATGCTAAAACGAGGGTTCCTCGCTCCGCCGGCCTTTTATGCCTCGCTGGCACATACGCCCGAGGTGCTGGACCTGACCTTTGCCGCGCTGGACGAGGTGTTTGCGCTTGTCGTGGATTGTCAGGCTGGAAAGCAATCGCTGGACGCGCTGCTGGACGGGCCGATCTGTCACACCGGATTCAACAGGTTGAATTAGATGATGGTTATGGTCGAGAGCCCGGAGGGGGAAGAATGAAAGCTGGACGCGTCGTGTTCCGCGCCGATGCTGGGCTGGACATCGGTACTGGCCATGTGATGCGTTGCCTGACGCTTGCGAATTGCTTGAGCGGAGCTAATGCGGAGGTGGTCTTTGTAACGCGCGCGCATCGCGGCCACCTCATCCCCGCCATCATAGACCGGGGCCACCGTGTCGTGCCCCTCCCTGATAATACCATTGAAGGCTATGGCCCACATCCCGCTCCGCCTGCGCATGCTGGCTGGCTGGCTGCGGACTGGCGTAGCGATGCCGAGGCAACCTATAGGGTTTTGGAAGAGACAGGCGCAAGCTGGCTAGTGATGGATCACTACGCGTTAGACAGCTACTGGCAGGACGCAGCATTGCCGCCCGGAGTACAGCTGCTGGTGCTCGATGATCTCGCAGATCGGCCGCATGTGGCTGACATTTTGTTGGACCAGAACGCAGGGCGGCTGGTCGATGACTACAACGGATTGGTGCCGCCGAACTGCTCCCGATTAATTGGACCGAAGCACGCGCTGCTGCGCCCTGAATTCGCTCTGCTACGCCCGCGAGCACTGGCGCGACGCAAGGCCTTGCAACGCCCAGAACGGCTGTTGATTACGCTAGGCGGCGTGGACCGCGATAATGCAACAGGCGCGGTCCTCGAAGCGTTAGCGGAGGCACCAACTGCAGCTGGGCTGCGGGTCTGCGTTGTTTTGGGCCGCAATGCCCCCGCTTTGGCAGAGGTTCAGGCGCAAGCGGCGGTAATGCCGATGCCCGTCGAGGTGGCCGTAAACGTTGCGAACATAGCACAACGAATGATGCAGTCAGATCTATGCGTAGGTGCCGCAGGGTCCACGGCCTGGGAGCGCTGTGCACTAGGGCTACCAACGCTTCAGGTAGTACTCGCCGACAATCAAGCAGAAACAGCTCAAAGCATGGCCGAAAACGGAGTGTCGCTCTCATTGCCCTCTCCGACTTCCCCGGACTTTGCGGCGGCGTTAGAGGCGGGGCTAGCCAACTTAGCTGAACCCCACGCATACTGGGCCATGGCCCGCACAGCATCTTCGCTTACCCATGGTGACGGCGCTCCAGAACTGGCTCGGACTCTGCTTGAGAGGACATCGACCCATGCGTATTGACATTCTTTGTTCCGACCCTGCGCACCCTGTGGTGCCAAGCCTACGGGGTTGGATCGCCGCTCACTCCGAAACCCACGCTCTGCGCCTCGTTTACGACAAATCGGACCTTGCAGAGGGCGATATTCTATACCTCGTGTCGTGTTGCCAGTTAATCACCCGCGCGGATCGCGCACGTTACGCTAATGTAATGGTGTTGCACGCTAGCGACTTGCCAAAGGGCCGCGGATGGAGTCCGCATGTTTGGGATATCCTTGCCGGCAAGGAGGAGTTGACTGTCTCTCTACTTACCGCGGAAGACAGCGTCGATACCGGCGCGATTTGGGCTAAGCAGCGCTTTATCGTGCCCCGCCACGCGTTGCACGACGAGATAAATGCGCTGGTGTTCCAAGCAGAGCTGGAACTGATGGACCGCGGCATTGAGATGGTCGAGGCAGGTGAAGCCCCTGTTTTGCAGTCCACTGAAGGCGTAAGCTACCATCGACGACGCACTCCAGCAGACAGCCGCCTAGATCCTAGCCGATCGTTAGCTGAGCTCTTTGCGCAGATCCGCGTCGCTGATCCAGAGCGTTTTCCGGCTTTTTTCGAGCTGCACGGAAAAACCTACGAACTCGCACTTAAGAAACGGGAAACCTGAAATGGAAATCGCAGGACGTCCGATCGGCTCCGATCATGCCCCTTACGTCATCGCCGAACTATCTGCCAATCATAATGGGAACTTCGAGCAGGCACTCCGGATTATCGACATAGCGAAGACTGTGGGTGCAGACGCTATCAAAATCCAAACTTACCGGCCAGATACGATCACCCTAGACGCGAAGACCGAGGATTTCGTTGTCAAAGGCGGACTATGGGATGGCCGCACCCTTTACGACCTGTACGATGAAGCCCATACGCCGTGGGAGTGGCACGAGCCTCTTTTCGACCACGCCAGGCAGCGTGGCATCACTATGTTCTCCTCGCCTTTCGATACCACGGCGGTGGACCTACTGATGGACCTTAACACACCTGCTTTCAAAATTGCTTCTTTCGAGGTGATTGATCTACCACTGATTCGCTACGTGGCATCCACGGGTAAGCCGATGATTATTTCCACCGGTATGGCCGACGACGAGGAGATTGACGAGGCCGTACAGGCCGCGCGTGATGGCGGCTGTACGCAGTTCGCATTGCTTCACTGCGTATCGGGCTACCCGGCACCGGCTGGGGATTACAACCTTGCAACTATTCCTAACATGGCACGACGCTGGGGCGTCCCGGTGGGCTTGTCGGACCACACCTTGGACAATACCACAGCAATCGCCAGCATCGCACTGGGAGCCTCGGTCATCGAAAAACACTTCACCCTCGATCGTTCCGCCGGTGGGCCTGACGACAGCTTCTCGCTGGAACCTAAGGAGTTCACTGAGCTGTGCACTGGCGCGCGCACCGCATGGGAGGCAATCGGCCGCGTTGATTATGGGCGCAAGTCCAGCGAGTTGGGAAATGTTACCTTTCGCCGGTCGCTGTATTTCGTCAAAGACCTAGCAAGGGGCGAGGTGGTTACCGAAGGTGCGATACGCTCGGTCCGGCCCGGTTTCGGATTGGCTCCGAAACACGCTGATGCCGTGGTCGGTATGCGTGTCACCCGCGCGGTAAAGGCGAATACGCCAACAACCTGGGATGTGCTAGAAAAGGTTTGATCCCGATATGAAACAGTGCCTCCTCCGACTGGAATACAACCTGCTACGCATGGCCCCCATACGGCTGGCCGTGGGCACAATGATAACCTTTGGCTTCCGCCTCTGCTGGCTCTGGGGGCGGGTGCGCTTTGGCGCACTGGTGAAACAGCGCGGCATCAGCTGCGTCTGCGCCCCCGACGTTGATTTGAAATACCCCCAGAATATTCACCTCGGCGACCGCGTTATCATTGGATCGAACGTGTCACTGGGTGCCCACAGTCCCATCACCATGGGCGATGACGTGCGCATTTCGCGCGACGTGATCATTGAAACGGCAGGGCTGAATTATTCCACCGGGCGGCCACCCTACAAACATATTTCCAAACCCGTAACCATTGAAAAGGGCGTCTGGATCGGCGCGCGGGCTATCGTCTTAGGCGGTGTAACCCTTGGCGAGAATGCCGTGATCGCCGCCGGATCCGTGGTGTCACGGTCCGTGCCTCCGGGGACGACCGTCGCTGGAATACCGGCCCGCTCAATCAGATCGAAAAAACCCAAGGAGTAGAGACATGGGGAAAATGGAGCGCATTGCGCAAATCGCGAAAGACCCGCGCTGGTGGAGCTTCTACCTTCAGCGGCGGGTTAGCAACCCCACGCGCAGGGCCGCGCTGGCGCGCCGTCTGAGCTCCTTCAAGCCAAGCTACACCCCCGTGGATCAAACACGGGCAAAGGCAGGCGAGCGCGATCTGAACAGTTCAGGACTGCACGAGCTTGGCCAGTTGCTGAGCACTAAACAGGCCGGAGAGCTGGTCACCTACTTCGAGCAAAAGCAGGTCCGCGACCCATACCGCTCTACGGTGCCGCACTTCCTACCGCTCTCTAATGCCCGCCCGACCGAGGCGCATATCGCCCATCACGAGGCACGGGACATCTTGAATGCCCCCTACTTGCTGGAAATAGCCAACGATCCGCGCATTCTCGATGTCGTGGGCGAGTTTCTCGGCTGCAAACCGACCATTGGCTACATGGCTACCTGGTGGAGCTACGCTACCGAAGTTGGGCCCCAGCAGGCCGAGAATTTCCATCGTGACGTGGACGACTGGCGCTTTGTCAAACTGTTTGTTTATTTGACGCAGGTGGACATGGAGAACGGCCCACACAAGTATGTTCTGCATTCTTCGGCCCAGCCCAAGCTCACGCAGGTTCGGCGTTTCAATGACGATGAGGTTGCCGCAGCCTTTGGGAAGGAGAATATCCGTACCATGACGTCGAAGGCAGGTGAAGGGTTCCTGGAGAACACTTATGGAATCCACAAGGGCCAGCCGGTGCAACTTGGGCATCGTCTACTGTTTCAGGTCGTTTACACGATGACCCCGCTTCCCTATGCACCCAAGGTGCCGGTGATGGACATGCCCGCCCGGGCCTCCTATGACCCCTGGATTAACCGTCTGTACCTGAAGTAGGAAACCCGCTCGCACGGACAGCTGTTCCGCGCGGGCATATGCGGAGCCTTGCGTGATCTATCGCCCGGAAAACGTCCTCTTCATGGGGGTTGGAGTCTACGTGCTTATCTACCTGCTCAGCCCGCTGGAGGTGCTAGTGCCGATGGAAATCGGCGCCCTAGCCTTCATCGCGCTGACCGTGGCGGCACTGGTGGTGGGCAGCCGATCGGCGGACTTCTTTCGGCTAGGTGGTACCGCCCGACCAACGTCCGCGGCACGGCGGCTGCGGAAAGAAAACCGGCTGTTTTGGGCCACGTTCTGGCTCGGACTGGCAGGCAACTTATTGCGGCTGCAAGATAAATACGTTCTGCGTGGAGTGGGCAACCTGACCGGCATCGAGGCGCGAGAAACGCTTTTGGAGACTAGCTCTACAAATCTGTCGTTAATCGGTGGGGTGCTTTACCCCTTTGGCTACTTGCCTATATTCGTTTTGCTGGGGTCCGCCATGCTGCCGCGCCACCGCTGGAAATTGGCTCTGGCGAGCTTTATTTTCCTAATCCCCGCGCTGGATTCGCTCGTTCTGTTTTCGCGCAGCTTTATGCTGGTGAGCTTGGCGATGGTCTACTTCGGCACCTCGCTCACCTTGTTTCGGGGCCGCGCCCTGCCGCGCCAGCTGCTGCTACCGGCGGTGGCCGGGGTTGGCGCCGTGCTGACCATCTCGGTGCTGATCTTCCTGTGGCGGCTCGACCAGATGTCCTTTGACGTCTCGGATTCAGTCTTCATGTCGGGCTATGCCTATACGGTCGCACCTAACGCCGCAATGGAATGGTTGATTAACGGTGGAGGTGCTATCGGCGAGCTCGTCTCGAGCCTACTGCCCATCGCGCAGTACTATCTCCATTCGATCCCCGAATTCCAAATCCTCTGGAGCATGAACGACACACAGAATTTTTCCAATGGGGCGCTGCATCTCGGCCCTTATGTGAAACTGCTTGCGATGTTCGGCCTGGCCTCTGAACCGGACCTGTTCGAACTGTTCCCCCGGGTCGGCATCTTTACTAGCTTTTGGGGGCCACTCTGGGTGGATTTCGGCTGGCTCTCCCTCATTGCGATGTTCGTTTTCGGCTTCATGGCCCGGATGATCGGGCGCGATGCCCGGGACGGCGATCTCGGGGCCTTTCCGCTCTACACCTATTTCTGTGTCATCCTCTTTTTCATGCCGGTGGTGAATTTTGCCATCTCGGCGCAGGGCATGTACGTCATCAACGCCTTTGCCCTGTTTTGGATCGCAACGCGCAGAACTGCCCGCGCAGTCCTTATATAAGAACGAGAAAGACACTGCTATCATGCCCAGAAAACTAAGGACCCTTTCAAAAATCGGCCGGACCCGATCTGGCCAATTCGCTTTAGGGCTGGCCTTGATGCTACTGCCAACGCGCTTGGTAAGACCGCTGGCTAATGCAATGGGTCACGTTCTAGCCCCTGGTGTCCGCATCGGACTGTCTTGGCTAGCCTGTGACCGGCTGGTGATGGCCGAAAATACCAGAGTTGGTCATTTCAATCTGATCCAAGTGAAACGCCTTCTGCTGAAATCCGAAGCCCGGCTGGGGCACATGAATTTCTGCAGAGGTCCGGTCAGCCTGCGGTTAGGTAGAGGGGCTGACTTGGGAAATCGCAATACTGTTTCCCGGGCCCCGCGAGGCGTGACATTCGGTTCGGCGCAGCTCTGGCTGGGGCAGGGAGCCAAGATCACCGCTGGTCATACGCTGGACTGTACGCAGTCGATACAGTTGGGGAACTACGCAACACTTGCTGGCAAGAACTCTCAGATCTGGACCCACGGCTATGTCCACGAGGATGAAGCGCCAAAAAGATATCGAGTTGATGGCCGCGTCATAATTGGCAACAACGTCTATCTGGGCTCAAGTGTCATAGTGACCGGCGGCGTATTGATCTGCAATGGAGTTAGTGTGGGCGTTGGCTCCTGCGTCACCAAGCACCTGACCGAACCCGGTTTTTACGTTTCGGGCGAGCTACGCATGCTGCCAAAACCCGTCGATCCCGAAAGCCGTTCCGACATGGAGCGGGTCACCGCGCCCGAGTTAATCGAAACTGTTTACAGGAAACACGATGCCAGTCCTTAAGGCGCTGCGTTTCACGGTTGGCTTCGGTTTCGCCCGAGCCACACTCTTTTTTGCACCAATCGCTCTGGCGAACCTGCTGCCACTGGATCACTACGGTCAGTTCGAGTTGGCACAATCCTATGCCGCCATTGGCGCGCTGGTGTTAGGGGCAGGCCTGCCCGCGACCGTGCCGCTGATCCGGCTGCGTGACGAAATCGAGGGCCGTTGGGACACGCTCCTGCTGCTAATTGTCGGACTAGGCGGAAGCTGTATTCTGCTGGCACTGATGGCGGCCCTAGGGCTTGGCACACTATATTCCCTACCGGTGCTAGTGCTGCTGTTCATTGGCGTGCTGATGCTTCAGGGTTTTTGGTCCACCTTACTAAAATCCGAAGGGAGGTCGACCAGCGCGGTGTTTGTAGAAGCCGGCTTCTGGACAATGGCCGTGGCTGGGGCAGTGCTGATTGTGTTGATGCGCGGGCGGCTGCCAGAAGGCACCATTACCGCGGCGCTGCTAGTCTATGCTGCAGCGCTGATGACGCTGACGCTTACACAATTCAATCGGAGTCGCGCAGTCGCCTTTGGCCTGTCTGACTTGCGCCGCAACCTCGCACTGGGATTGCCGCTGATGTTCACCAGCGTGCTGACCGTGGTCATCAGTTCATCGGGGCGGTTGGTGCTGGGGCAGACTTCAGGATTGGAGGCGGTCGGGCTATATGCCGTACTCTACCGTTCGACCACCTTGCCGTTAGTAGGCCACCAGATTCTAATAATCGGGCTTTTCCGGCAGATCTTTTCCTGGTCGGATGAGGTTCTGCGCTCGCGAGCTGCAGTGATCGTTCTCGGGGTCAGTGCGTTGGTGATGACTTTCTGGATGCTGGAGCCTTATCTAGGCTGGCTGCTAGGTCCGCGCTTTGCCGAAATTTATTCAGCCCATCGCGGGGTGGGGCTGACCCTCTTGGTGCAGACTATCCTGTGGTCGGCCATTGCGCTCAACGATCTGATTAATTCGCGGCTACAGATTGCTGGTCGCGTGGCGATGGTTACGGGGCCCTATCTGCTGTCGGGCCTGGGGGCTCTCAGTCTGTGGACCTGGAGCAGGGCGCCAGTGTTGGAGACCGGCGATTTGCTGCATGGTTTCATACTCGGGCATTTTTGCCTGATGGCGGGTTTCTACGCGGTACAATGCGTGACCTCGTGGCGGCTGGGATACCGTTTCGGCCGCTTGTGGTTGACAGCTCTGGTCTCCACCGCCTGTACGGGTGTGCTAATATTGCTAGGAGATCGTTTTTCGTGAAGATTGTGCATTTTGCCAAGTTCTATCCTCCAGAATACGGCGGCATAGAAAGTGTTACCGAAGCCTTGGCTGAAGATCATGCTGCCGCTGGCCATAACGTAGAAGTGGTTTGTTTTACACGCGGCGCATCTAGCGAGGACGAACAAGGACGGCTTACGCTTAGACGGGTGAAGGTGCAAACTGAAAGGGCCTCGCAACCTCTGGCCGCAAGTTACCTAAGGATTTGTGTCCGAGCTGCGCGGATGGCCGACGTAGTGCACGTCCATACACCCAACATGCTGGCTGCGCTAGCCGTCCTGCTCCTCCCACGCTTCGCCCGGATCGTGATCCACTGGCACGCCGATATCGAAGATAAAGGGGTCATAGGCCAAATGGTCCGCCCAATTGAGCGCGCCATGCTTCGCCGCGCCAACGTGGTTGTGGCCACTACGGAAGCCTACGCTGAGGCTTCTGAGGTGCTTGCTCCTTTCTCTGATCGCGTAAGGGTAATCCCCATTGGGATCGCCGATGTAGATACTAAGCCAAAGTTCGAAACGGTCTCGCCACCCTATGTGATCTTCATCGGACGTTTGGTGCCCTATAAAGGACTGGGAGTGCTATTGGATGCCATAGCATCGGTGCAAAGCGACGCAGAGTTCCGCATTATTGGAATAGGTCCTCAGGAATCTTGGCTAAGGGAGAAAGCTCTTCGGCTCGGGATAGAAGATCGTGTAATGTTTATGGGACGTGTGGAAGAGCACCGACTACAAAACCTGCTGGCGGGCGCTGCGGTATTCTGCCTGCCATCAATCAACCGGCTGGAAGCTTTCGGCGTCGTGCTCTTGGAAGCGATGCGTGCGGGCCGCGCTTTGGTTGCCACTGATATTCCCGGTAGTGGTGTGCCTTGGGTCAATTCTACGGGAATAAATGTACCGGTGGGTAATCCGCAAGCACTTGCGGAAGCATTGGATAACCTGCTGGCACATCCAGGAGAAGCGGCGCGGTTGGGAAAACTCGCGCGAGCCCGTTTTGAACGAGAATTTTCTCGCGATGTTATGAGCGCTCGCTTTCTCGAACTTTACGAGCAGCTTGTAGAAAATGATAACAAATGTGAATGAGCTGAAGCGAAAATCAACTCGCTTGGTCAGGGTCAGCAAGCGCAGATTTCGCAGTCGCAGCAGGGCTGGCCAAATGCAATCCGATTCCAAACTTTCATTTAATACACCAACCGCTTAGGCAGTGACCCGGTCCGTCGGGGTGGCGTGGGCTCCCCGACCGTGATCGTAATAACATCTGTCGTGCCACCCGGCTATGCCCGCGATCTAGGCCCAACTCGGCGTCGACCGAGTAATTTACAGCCCGGAGTTCCTGTATGGGGGAGAGTAACTCCATACCCATTGCATCCGTTGCGGACAATTTTCGGCGAGCGATCCGCACGGGAAGACCTTTTGCCCAGCTTCTGGCCGAGTGCACGCTGTGCGGTTTGAGCTGGCAGGCCAGGATAGCGCTTGAGACCTGGGTGTAAGAGACTCGCTTGGTCAATTGTACGGGAAAGCATCCGGGCCTGTGCCCGCAATCTACAGCAAGGTTAGACTATATGATTCATCCCATTCTTCTCTGCGGCGGATCGGGCACACGGTTGTGGCCGCTGTCGCGCAAATCCTACCCCAAGCAATTCGCGCGGCTCATGGGGGAGGAGAGCCTGTTTCAGGCATCGGCGCAGCGGCTGTCGGGACCGGGCTTTGCCGCCCCCGTAGTGGTGACGGGCGATCCGTTCCGCTTCATCGTGACCGAGCAATTGGCCGCCTCGGAGCTCGCCCCCGCCGGCATCCTGATCGAACCCGAGGGCCGCAATACCGCGCTCGCGGTGCGGGTCGCAGCGCCCTTCATGGCGTAGAGCGACCATGATGCGCTGTTGCTTGTGGCGCCCTCAGATCACGTTATCCCTGACGCACCCGCTTTCCGCGTCACGGTCGAGGCCGCAGCCGAGCGCGCGGACAGCGGCGATCTGGTGACCTTCGGCATCAAGCCAACCCAGCCCGAGACCGCTTTGTCGAGAAACCCAACGCCACCCGCGCCGCCGAGATGCTGGCCGCAGGTACCTTTCTATGGAACGCCGGCATCTTCCTGTTCAGCGCTCGGACCATAATCGACGCCTTCCGCGTCCTTGCCCCAGCTATGCTCAAGACGGTCTCCGCCGCGCTGAAGGATGCCCAATCCGACCTCGGCTTCACCCGCCTCGCGCCTGCGCCTTGGGATAGGGCGGAAGACATCTCGATCGACTATGCTATCATGGAAAAGGCCGACAACCTCGCAGTCATGCCGTTCAACTCGGGATGGTCTGTCCTCGGCGGTTGGGATGCGGTCTGGCTCGAGAGCGGGCCGGACGACGCAGGCAATGTCTGCTCGAATGGCGCCACCGCGATCGACTGCGCCGACACGCTGCTGCGCTCGGAAAGCGACGGGCTGGTCTACTGCCGGTTGAAGATTGGCAAGACGCCAATCCCAGTTTTCTGCAGTCCGCTAACTATGGGACAAACGGCATAAGTGTCGCCCCAGAAAGCCGCAATAGAAAGCGTTAAGCTGCCGCACTCTCGGTATTAACGGCGGCGTTTGTTCTAGTTTCTTGCGTGCTCATTGTACTAACGGGCGTGCCAACAAATCGGCCGCTCCCGGTGCAAACAACGATCTCGCCGCTGTCCAAAGCGCGCACAAGCGTACATTGAACGTGTACATAATCGCTGATGATAATGGTCTGAAGCACTTAAGAGGTCTCGATAATGTCGAAACCTCTCTTTAAGCCAAATTGAGCGCCCCCCCAACCGAGTAAGATGGCGGTAAATGTATTTTTCTGGCTATTATTCTCGACTGTGTTGCCGGATGATGTCTGGCCCGAGCATTCCTTGGTGTGTTGCTGGTGTTTGACGACCAGAATTTGGTGCGAATTTTCTACGCGGCCCTGAGGTCGATCTCTTATTAGCCCTCTATACCGTCGCAATGCTGCCACAGGCGTCCGCAAATGGGCGCCGGTGCGCACGGAGCTGATGTGAACGCCGGTAGTCGTGCATTCGAACCCATATGCCCGCCCACAGTGGCCGCAGAACTTTTGCGGCAAACCAGGTCCGTCTACCAGCGGTCTGTGGGGGGTGGGTATGTACGGCCTCTGTTCAATTTTTTGAAGGCTTTGGACCAGGGCTTGGAGGTGTCGTTAGGTGAGCGCGCCGTTACGCGGCGAAGCGAGATTGCTGCAGGTCAACAGTTGCATCCGCGGCAAGCTAAAGCCATACATTGCACTCGGCATTTTCCAAGTATCGCGTGAGAACGTTAATCGACTTCCACCCGCCGGCGCGCATGATCGCAGCAGTATCGTGACCTGCCTTCAGCAGGTCTTGAGCGGCGCCGACGCGCATCGAATGCCCGCTGAAACCATCGACCTCGCTCAGATTGAGCTTCGCATTCGTTGCCGCTGACTTGATCAAGTGTTTAACGGTCGTGTCGCTCAGATGCCGGTTCTGAGCATGACCCTGATAGATTGGGCAGAATAGCGGCTTAAACTCATAGCCACGCCAGTCGAGCCATTCGGCTACAAGCTTCCCCGTTCGCCTCGACGTGAAGGCAATGCGGCCGTAGCCCGCAGGGTCTGCCTTGCCGCGTCGGATCAGGACGTGGAGCGTTCCATCCGAGCGAAATTCAACCTCATTCACCGTGATTGCAACCAACTCAGGCCGCCGCGTCAAGAGGTCATAGCCCAACGAGAGCATGGCTCTGTTGCGCAAGCCCCAAGGGTCATCAGGTTGGATGGCAAGAAATTTTTCCAGATAGTCTTTCGTCATACCTTTCGCCTGTCGCGGCCGCGAAGTTTTGCTGCGGCGAATGCGTCGGAAGGTAAGGTTGATGTCTTCGTCTAAAGTTGGATCGGGCAGTCGTAGAAGCTGGTGCACCTTTCGGATGGCAGTAACCGCTCGATTGATGCCGCCTGCCTGATTTCCGCGCGATGACTTAAGACACGTCCATAGCGACGTCGTCAGTGACGTGTCTTATGGGGAGGGTATCATGCGGTGCGAGGTTCTCGGTTTCGAGCGGCGGCGGCGATGGAGTGATGATGAGAAGTTATCGATCGTATCGTCTGTTGGGATAGATGGAGCTACGGTCACGCAGGTAGCTCAGCGCTGCGATGTAAGCCGACAGCAGATTTACAGATGGCGGCACGAGTTGAAGGCGAAAGGTCTGTGGCCGCTGGAGGCGGGCGCTGCTTTTCTGTCTGTCGATTTCCGGGCTCCGGAAGTCGCGTCTCCTGAGCCGAAGCCTGCTCTTGATGTGCCGCTTAAGCTTTGCTTGCAAGGTGGTCGGAGTTTGCGGTTTGATAGCTCCATCGACGGGGCCGCGCTAACACGATTGATCAGAGCGGTAGAAGCAGCATGATCGGGCCCGGAACTGGCGTTCGTGTGTATTTGGCGTGCGGCGTGACGGACATGCGCAAAGGGATCGCAGGTTTGTCCGCTATGGCTCAAGATGTATTGCGCCAGAAGCCCACGGGCGGTGCTGTGTTTGCCTTTCGGGGTCGGCGCGGGGACCGGGTGAAGCTTCTGTACTGGGACGGTCAGGGGTTTTGCCTCTATTATAAAGTTCTCGAACGCGGCCGCTTTCCTTGGCCGAGCGCGGAAGACGGAGTCTTGCGGTTGACCTCTGCGCAGCTTGCAATGCTCTGGGAAGGCATTGACTGGCGACGCCCCGCTTGGGGCGCTCCGCCTGCGCGCGTGGGGTGATTAGAGCTTCTGATCTGCTATATTTATATGGTGTTTGCACCTGAATTTTGGTAGTCAGGCGCATGTCGCACTCAGCCAAAAAACTGCCAAATGATCCCGCCGAACTGAAGGCGATGATTGCGGCATTGCAGGCCGAAAATGCTCAGATCGCGGCGGAGAACGCCAAGATGTCAGCCACGCTGCGGGCCCATGATCAATTGGTTCAAGCGCTCCGCCTGCGGATCGCCAAATTGCAAAAGCTGGCGTTTGGTAAATCCTCGGAGAAGGTCGAGCGCGAGATCGAGCAACTGGAACTGGCTTTGGAAGACCTGCTGGTTGCAGTGGCTGAGAAGGATGAAAGTCCTATCGACGAAGGGTTGGACGAGCCGGCTCCAGAGGAGGCGTCAGCTCCTGTTTTGCGCCGCCGCCCCCGTGTCTCGGATGCGACACCGCGGGAACGCCGCGAGCTTGACCCAGGTGCGTGTTGTCCAGACTGTGGGGGCGATCTGCGTGTGGTGGGCGAGGATGTCAGCGAACTGCTCGACATGATCGCCGCCCAGATGAAGGTGATCCAGATCGCTCGGATCAAGAAATCCTGTCGGCGCTGCGAGCGGATAGTGCAAGAATCTGCGCCCAGCCATCCGATCCCGGGCAGCATGGCCGGGCCGAACCTCCTGGCGCATGTGTTGGTCTCGAAGTTTGACGACCATCTTCCTCTTTACCGTCAGCATGAAATCTTCGAGCGTATGGGGGCCGACATCCCCGAAAGCACACTTGTGGGCTGGTGCGGCCGCGCCATGAAGACACTATCGCCGCTGATCGAGCGGATCGATGCGGACATTCTGAGCAGCGACCTTCTGCATGCGGACGATACCCCGATCCGGGTATTGGACCGCTCCAGAAGAGACAAAGGGTTGGGGAAAGGCGTGAAACAAGGCCGGGTCTGGGCCTACGTGCGTGACCAGCGCCCGTGGGCGGGAGCCGCGCCACCTGGCGCTGTCTACCGGTTTGCGCCCAACTGGAAAGAAGAGCACGTGCTAAGCCATCTGGCCGATGCCCGCGGCATTCTGCAAGCAGACGGCTACAAGGGCTATGCCAAGCTCTACGAGCCCCAATCCAACAGCCCACCACGTTTGCGCGAGGCGGCCTGTTGGGCGCACCTGCGGCGAGACTTCCACGACTTTTGGACCTCAACCAAGTCCGAGATCGCGCGCGAGGCGCTCGACCGGATCGGTGAGTTCTATGATATTGAGCGTGACATTAACGGCCAGTCCGCAGAGGCTCGCCTTGCGGCCCGTCAAAGGCTGAGCCGACCAAGGGTGGAGGCCTTCTTCGAGTGGTCCGAACAGCAACTCCAGCGCATTCCTGGCAAGAGCGATCTGGCCAAGGCCTTCCGCTATGGCCTCAGTCGAAGGGATGCCTTCAGCCTGTTCCAATCCGATGGTCGCGTAGCCATCGACAACAACCCAGCAGAGCGAGCTCTGCGCCCCATCGGTATTGGGCGAAAGAACTGGCTCTTTGCAGGGGCCGACACAGGTGCGGAAACCTTGGCCCGCGCCATGACCATCATCGAAACAGCCAAGCTAAACGGCCTCGATCCACAGGCCTATCTCGCGGACGTTCTCGACCGTATCCACGACCACAAGATCAACAAGCTGGATGAGCTGCTGCCGTGGAACTGGAAGGCGTCAAACCCAGAAGCAAGCAGTCAGGCCGCATAAACCGCGGTGCCAATGGCTTGGTTACGGATGGCATACACCCGCCTGCGTACCTTCGATGGGGCGAAGCGGACCCGATCTAGCAAGAACGCGCAGACGGTATCGACGCTTCCGGGAAATGGCGTCCGCTCGCTCAGCGCGCACCACTGGGTGTAAGTTTCGATGTCGGCATGATAGGCCCGCATGGTAGACGCCGCATAGGCTCCATCAAGGCGCTTGAATTCGGCACGCCAGTCATGGACTGTGTGGTTAAGATAGGAGGGGTCTAAATATGGCATATGGCTACTTTGTAGAGGGTTTGTCAATGACTACAGGCGCCCAGATCAGATCTGCTCGGCATGCTTTAAAAGTAAGCGTCGAAAAGCTTTCAGAATTGAGTGATGTGAGTGTCCGTACCATTAAAAGAATGGAAACAGATAACGGCGTACCTAATAGTAACGCGCCGAACATCGCCGCAGTAAAGGCGGCTCTTGAAGCCGCTGGCATCGAATTCATTGGCACGCCGGATGACGGCCCCGGCATCCGCATCCGCGCGCCTAAAGCATTGGGATAATTTTACATGTCCAGCTTTCGAGTGGCTGCCTTTGCCGCAAAACGTCGACGTTCAGTTGTGATCTGGCTGACAATTAGCTTGATGGTCAGCATCGCAATATTGACCCTCATTCCTATAAACGTCCCCACTAACGCCCCCGGGACCGATAAAACCCATCACTTGCTGGCGTTTGCGGCCTTATCTCTGCCCTGCGCCGCCCTCTATCCGAAGGCGCTGCTTCGGGTGGCGCTCGCGGCGGCTGTTTTTGGGGCATCAATCGAGGTTATCCAACCTTATGTTGGCCGCCAAGGTGAGGTCGCAGACCTTATCGCCGATGTGCTGGGCATTGGCGTGGGTGCGACGCTTGGCCTCCTCCTACACTGCGGATGCCGAACACGTACTGCGTCTCGCGCTATAGGCTCCTGACCCGGCATTCTGCTGCTTATCGAAGCGTAGGTTTTACTACCTGTGAGGAAACGCTTTCTTCCTTCCATAAAATGAAATTCTTGAAGCTTGCGGGCAACCGGGCAAACGATGTTCAGCGCCGCGCACGGCACTAGCGTTCGACAGCTCTATTTTCCTTAGGCTGCGCTAGAGTGCTCGCGCGGCTACATCTTCTCGATGAGCTCTTTGCCCTTCCGCAGCAGGTCGCGCACATGCTTTCGCTGCGCCAACGCTTCTTTCGTATAGAGGCCATGTTTCAGCGCGTTTTGATTGCCGCGCGGGGCGCCCGAGCCTGTCGCGCCGCCATGCATTCGGCAGCGGGTTTTGCCTGAGAGGGCAGGGGCCTGACATCGGGTCCCCTTGCGGGTTTTGGCGCCGCATCTCGGGCTCTGGCGCATCGGCGCTGTGTTTCGCGGGTGTGTCATTGTTATTTACTCGGACCGGCTACGTTAGGGCGCCCTCTTTTTCGCCGCTTTGATGGGTGTGGACACATCCTTCATATGGTCAATGGGTTCCGCGTCGTTCAAATCTTTATCACCGCGCCGCCCCGTCTCAACATTGCCGACCACTGCCTGTCCGCCGGGATGCACATGTACATGTTCGACAGCGACTTTTTGCTGACCTTTGCCGCGATGCTTATCAAGAGCGGCCAGCTGCTGGGTGTAGATGGTCATTAGTTTATGAGCATGCTTGAGCGCCATATCGCGGCCCACGGTTGTTTGATTTTCGTTTGCTGCGCGCCTGAGGCAATCCAATGCCGCTGAATGGGTGCCTACCATTTGCGCCGCCAACATGCTCTCTGCACTGCCAACTGGTTTCAGATCCTCGTAAAGGTCCAGAGCTCGGAGGATGCGCGCGGACATTTCCTCCTCGCTCAAACTTTCCGGAAGCCATAGGAGCTCAACAATCTCATGCAACTTGCGGGTTTCTATCTGCTGGTCAAAGGCGTCTAACGCTGCGCGCGCCAAAAGAATTTCCCCCACCGGCAATCGGGAGCCGTTCTGCTTCGGCTTCGAGGATTCATTAATCCATGCTTAGATCCTGCGCTTTATTCAAGCCAAAGCGAGGGGCAATTTCTACTGTGCATGGGGTTAAATTAAGATTTTGGTTTGCCGCCCCCCCTCCCCTCCGAATGCGCGATAACGCGCAACATCAGCGGCGCGCGGGCCGATCCGCCTGACGAGGCTCAGAGATGGGTAAAAAACGCGCCTCCTGCAACCCGCCCGGGCATTCGCGCGACTAGGGAAGTGATCTGTGACCCATTGCAACACACACCAATCATGTGTATTTATTATGTGATTTAGGAGTATGACATGCAGACCACAGCCGAAAAGCAGCGCACAAACATTACCCTTACGGCAGAAAATCTCTCTGCCGCCCGGGAATTAAGCTTGAATGTCTCGGCGATCAGCGATGCTGCTGTCGGAGAAGCGGTGCGTGCGGCGCGGGCTGCGGCTTGGGCATCAGATAACGCGGCGGCGATTTCAGAGCGGCGTGCTTGGATTGAGACCAATGGGATGCCGCTGGCGGACGTACAGGTGTTGCGGCTCGGCTGATGGCGCAGTTCCAAGTCTACCGAGTATCTGGCGGGCGGCTTGTCTTCGACCTTCAGACGGATCTCATCGACACAGGTTCCCGCGTCGTCGCTCCTTTGATCCCAATTGCAGGCGGGCCGGGGGTCATAGGACGTCTGGAGCCGGTATTCGAAATTAACGGCGATGCCTATGCTCTGCATACTGCAGAAATGGCGGCGATCCCATCTGCGTTGCTCAAAGGTCCTCCCATCGCGGACCTTTCCGCATCAGACTATGAAATCCGCGGTGCGCTCGACATGGTCTTTTCGGGGTTTTGAACAGGCCAATTTGACCAGCTCATTTCATGGCACGCTATCGGATCCGATTAGCTAAGAACCCAGCAATCCGCCGCGCAATCTCGCCTCGGTCATAGTCCAGCGTCGCCACATGATACGATCGCTCCAGCCAATCCAATCGTATCTCGTTCGACCCCACTGAGGTCGCGATCCGCAGCGCGTTTTGTGGGTCGACGACATTGTCGCATCGCGATTGCATAATCTGGATCGGCTGCCGTATCAGCGGCAGCAAGGCGCCGGTCGCATTCGTCAGCAGGAAGCGTTCCTTGAGTGTATCGCGTGGAATCTGATCATAGCAGATTTCGGTCCTCCCCGGTTCGGCGATGTCGGAGCCGATGCCGGCGATGAACGCCGGCCCGTCTGCCTCGTAAAGCGGCGCCACAACCTCGGGGCGGTAGAAGCCGGTTGAGCCGTTGATGCTGACCACGCCCTGTATCTTATCGGGCATTCTGGCGGCGAGGTTGAGCGTTAGCGTCGCGCCCAGGGATAGCCCGCCGACGATCACCCGGGCACAGCATGTCGATAGTTTGGCGAGGGCATCCTCAGCAGAGGCGACCCAATCCGCTTGACCGGTTTTAGCCAAGGCTGCAGGGGTTTCGCCATGTCCCGCAAGACGCGGGCAATATACCGTCGCGCCGCTGATCTCATGTACTTTTTCTGCGACTTCGCGCACGCTCTGCGGCGTGCTGGTGAAGCCGTGGAAAAAGAGAAATCCGGTGTCGCTGCCTTCGAGAAGAAAAGGCTGCGCTTCGGGCAGGTCGAAGGGGGCGATCGGGGTCTGTTTCATAGGCGCATAAGATCGCGCTATCGCCGCGTTACGCAAATAGACTTGTGGTATCGTGCGATAACCGAACGCGATCAACCAAGCGGTGGGAAGTGGTTGCGGAACTGACGCAGCAGCCCGGTATCTGCCTTGATGCTCCATGCCATCGAGATCGTCGCCTCTGCATCCAGCCCTGCTATCGGCACCATCTTCAGCGCGGCGGGCAGGCTCTCGGCCATGCTCATGGGGAAAAGCGTCACGCCGCGGCGTTCGGCTACGCGCTGTAAGATCACCTGCACGTCCCAAGCCTCATCCACCACCACGGGGGTAAGGCCCGCGCGATCGCATGCGCTGTCGAGAAGCGCGCGCCATGATCGCCAGTTTTCTCGCAGCCCCATGACGAAGGGCATCTCAGCCAGATCATCCACTTGCGCGGGGGCTTCGCCTGCGGGGGCGACCACACCGATACGCGAACTCCAGACGGGCATTTGGTCGATCCCCGGTGCGCCAACGGTTGGATGAGAGAGCAAAAATCCAAGGTCGATCGCACCGGATTTTAGGTTTTTCAGCATGTTATCCGTGGACATGACATGCATCTCGACCTGCACGCCGGGGACGCTGCGGTGGAAGGCATCCAGCGCTTCCGAGATTTGCCGTGAGGTGGCGAGAGCGGAATAGCCCACGATGATATGCCCTCGGGCCCCGGCCGCATTCTGGCGTGAAGCGCGGATTGTCCGCTCGAACTGCGCGACCGTTTGACGCGCATCGTCGAGGAAAACGACGCCTTCCGGTGTGGGGATCACGCGCGGCCCGCTGCGATCGAATATCCGAAACCCCAAATCCACCTCAGTGTCTTTCACGGCTTTTGAAATGGCCGGCTGCGCGATATTGAGCATCTCGGCTGCGGCGCGGAAGCCCTGGGCATCGGCCACGGCCAAAGCGTATCGCAGATGTCGGAGGTCGAGCCTTGTGGGTTTCCTGCCGTCGTTCATTGATGCTTCCGTGTTGATCGCGTTTCGTTATCACTCGATCAACCATCGCTATTTGTCAACTAACCCTTCAGCGGTGAGGTTGAATCGGAATTACGGGCCCGGTTCCCGTCTTGGTATGGGGAGGAGGCCCGATGCTGACGCTGTTCAACAGATTATGCTCTTGGCTGATGTTTATCGGCGGCTTTGGCGTCATCGCGATGATGCTGAACATCGTGGCGGATGTCGTCGCTAAACTGGTGTGGAACGCGCCGATCCAAGGCACGGTCGAGATGTCGTCCTACTACTATATGGTAGCGCTGGTCATGCTGCCGATGGCCTTTGTCGAGATGCAGGACCAGCAAATCTCGGTCGATCTGTTGTTCAATCACTTCCCCGCATGGCTTCAGAAACTTGCGTTGCTCTTTAGCTGCCTCGCCGCTGCCGCCATCTTGGCTGTGATGACATGGCGCACCGGGCTGGACGCCATGCGCGCCCTGCGTGTGGGCGAAGTTGTGATGGGCGGGCGTGAGGTCATAGTCTGGCCTTCGCGTATGGTTCTGCCGCTTGGCTTCGGCCTTGCCAGTCTCGCCGCGTTGCTGCGGGGTCTGCTGGTGCTGCGCGGGCAGCCTGTCACCCAGTCCGACCTCGATGGGGGCATGTCATGAGTAATCTCGTTATCGGCTGGATCGGTGTGGGCACGCTGTTCGGGCTGCTGGCCTTTCGGATGTCCATCGGGACGGCTCTTATGGCGGTGTCCTTTGTGTGCATCACGGTGATGTTCAACCTGCAAGCCGCTTTTGGCATCGTCAGCGCCATGCCATTCAATTTGATCGGAGACTGGTCGCTGACGGCAATCCCGATGTTCCTCTTCATGGGGTTCATCGCCGCCAATACCGGACTTACCGCAGGCGCGTTTGACCTTTTGCGGGTGCTGCTGGCGCGGGTGCCTGGCGGTCTGGCCTCGGCCAGTGTCGGCGCTTGCGGGCTTTTCGCGGCTGCTTCCGGCTCTTCCATCGCGACCACCGCCGCCATGTCGAAGATCGCCGTGCCGGAGATGCTGAAGGCGAAATATCACCCTTCGCTGGCCACCGGTGTCGTCGCGGCTTCAGGCACGCTTGGCTCCCTCATCCCGCCGTCAATCCTCATGGTGCTCTACGGTATTTTCACCGAGCAATCGATCGGCCAGCTCTTCATCGCGGGCGTCATTCCCGGTGTGCTCTCTGCCTTCGTGTATATGGCGATGATCACCGTTCGCGCCACGGTCACACCCCAGCTGGCTCCGCCCGTGGTCGAACGGATTGACCGGGCCCAAGTGCTGGGCCTGCTATGGTCCGTTTGGCCATTTCCTGTGCTGGTGCTCGGCGTCTTAGGTGGCATTTTTGGCGGTTTCTTCACCCCGACTGAGGCCGGCGCCGTGGGTGCATTCCTTGCCGCGACGGTTGCTTTGCTGCGCCGCTCGCTGACCCGCAAAGCGCTGGCCGAGGCGATCCGCCAGACGACGCTGGCGACTTCTTCGATCTTCTTTCTCTCCATCGGCGCAGTGATGTTCACCCGTTTCATGGGCCTGTCGGGCGTGCCCCGCGCCCTGACGGATATGATGCTGTCGGTCTCGGACAATCAAATTGTGATCATCCTGATGATTGCCGCGCTCTTCGTCATCTTGGGCATGGTGATCGACTCCATCGGTCTGATCCTGCTGACGCTACCGATCCTGCTACCGGTGCTCGAGGCCGCAGACATAAACCTCATTTGGTTCGGCATCATCTGCATCAAGCTTTTGGAGATCGGGCTGGTCACACCGCCGGTCGGCCTGAACCTCTATGTCCTGCACAGCGCGCTCTCTGGCGAGGTAAAGCTGCGCGACATCATCTCGGGCACGACATGGTTCATCGCCATGGACATCGTGACGCTTTTTATCCTGATCGCCTTTCCCGCGATCAGCCTGTTCCTGCCCTCGCTCATGGCGCAGTAACGCTTTTTTAACCGGAGGAGACGACAACATGAAACTCAACACATCCATACTGGCCCTCGCGGTCTGTGGCCTCGGCACCGCCGCCGCAGCCCAGAACGCGAACCACTTCTTCGCGGAACGCCATTCGATGGTGCGCGGTCCTTACGTGGAATTTGCCGAACGTGTGGCCGAAGAAACCAATGGGGAGGTGAATTTCACCGTCTTCGCCGGTGGCTCCCTGCTGCCGCCGGCCGCTTCATTGCAAGGCGTGCGCGATGGTGTGGCTCAAGTGACCTATCACGCGGGCACCTACACGCCGTCCGAGCTGCCTGTCGCGAACCTCATCGGCAACTTCGCCTTCTACAACACCGACCCTATGGTCATGGCCTTCGCCTCGACCGAGTTTGGCCTCACCAACGAAGCCGCCTTGGCCGAGTGGAAAGAGAATGGCGTGGTCTTCGGTGGCGGCTACTCGACCTCGGAATATTACATGATGTGCAACACGCCCGTCGCCACCTATGAAGATATCCAAGGTAAACGCCTACGCATGGCCGGGGGCGCCTGGTCGCGTTTTGCCGAACATGTGGGCGCCGTGCCCGTGTCGATCCCCTCGAGCGAGATGTACACTGGCCTCGACACAGGCTCGCTCGACTGCGCCGTTGCGGCAGCCGATGCGCTCGATTCCTTCTCTCTTTCCGATGTGGTGACCCATCTGAACATGCTGGCCGTCGGTAACTACTACGCCGGCTTTGAATGGGGCTATAACCCGACGTTCTGGCAGGGTCTGTCGCAAGAGTCGCGCGACGTCTTGTTTGACCAGATGGCCTATTATTTGGCGCAGCACCGGGTTGAGTTCGACAAGGACGTCGACAAAGCGGTCTCTGCTGCGACAGAAGGCGGTATGGAAGTTTTCGAGCCCGACCAGGCCCTTAAAGACGCGCTGGCGGAATTCGTCAAAGCGGACGAAGCCGTGCTGATCGAAAACGCCAAAAGCCGTGGGATCGAGAACCCCGAGTCTCTGCTGGAAGACTATAAGCGCATCGTGGACCGCTGGGCCGAACTGCTCGCCGATGTAGATCACACCGACACCAATGCGCTGGCAGCGCTGGCAAAAAGCGAGATTTATGACAAGCTGGACCGTGCAAACTACGGCATGAACTAAGCTTTAGTGCGTAGAAGGGTAGGGGCGCCGCAATGGCGCCCCTTAGCCCGCCCGCATTGGCAACCAGCGACCGCGCGGCGCTTCGGTGACCAGCGCCCGGTCCCTGACCAATAGCTCACCCCGAGAGAGCACATGGCGCGGCATGCCTTTGACGGTAGTGCCTTCGAAGGGATTGTAACCGGTGTTGTCATGCAGATCATCGGCGCCGTAGGTGTAAGAAGCCTCAGGATCCCAAATCGCCAGATCAGCATCGAAGCCTTCGGCAATTGCGCCTTTGCCATCCAGACCAAAGGCTCGCGCAGGCGCGGTGGCGGTCACTTTGGCGAATGCTTCGACATCCATGCGTCCCTCGCTCACCATCGCGCTGAACATCAGCGGCAAGCGCGTCTCCAGCCCCGGCATCCCATTGGCGATTTGATTGAATGGCGCGTTTTCCCCATGGGCGAACTTGCCGCTTGCGTCCATCCGGTAGGGCGCATGGTCTGAGGTGATCAGCTCAATCGTGCCATCGGCCATTGCCTCCCAAAGAGCGGCCTGATCCTCAGTACTGCGCTGCGGAGGGGAGCACATAAAGCGGGCCGGATTCTCGCTGTCCAGAATATCCTCGGTCATGAAAAGGTAGTGCGGACAGGTCTCGGCCTGCACCTTCACCCCACGCGCGCGGGCCTGCCGGATGATCTCGGCCCCTTCACCGGTTGAGACGTGAAAGATCATCACCCGCGCCCCGATGAATTCGGCGAAACGGCACATCCGGTCGATCGCCTCGATCTCTGCCTCGCGTGGGTGGGAGGCGGCGTGGTATTTCGGGGCGGTCTTGCCCTCGGCCAGCAGCTTTTCGGTCATATGGCCGATCATCCCGTCATTCTCGGCGTGAAAACAGACGAGCGCGCCCGCATCCCGCGCCAGGGCAAGGATATCGAGAATGGATTTGTCGTCCTGACGAACCTTGGCGTAGGTGGTGAAAATCTTGATCGAACGGTGTCCTTCGGCGATAAGCGCCGGGATGTCTTCGGCAAGATTGCCATTGCCCGTGTCGGCGACGATCATGTGAAAGGCGTGGTCGATCACCGCGCCCTCCTTGGCAAGCGCGGCATAGTCGCCCACGACCTCACACATCTTTTGGCCCGCGTGCTGCGCGGCGAATGAGACGGTGGTCGTCGTCCCGCCCATCGCGGCAGAGCGTGTGGCGGTGCGGAACGTATCGGCATTCATCAACCCTGCGCCGGACATCTGTTCGATATGGCAATGGGTATCTACACCACCGGGCAATACCAGCAGGCCGCGCGCGTCGATTTCTGTCGGGGCAGAGGATGTGATGGTATTGCTCAACTCACTAATTTTACCCTCCGCGATGGCGATGTCCTGAACCGCAGCGCCTATGGGCGTTACAACGGTCCCGCCACGAATGACGGTGTCAATCTGTTTGCTTTGCATGGCAACCTCGACGATATGCAGTATCTGGGGTGGTGAAAATAATCATACCATGCGTATACCATATGGTATACCGATAAAAGATATATCGCGGCGGAGGCGGGCTCCTGGCCCCGAGAGGAGGTAACATGACCGATAAAATCGAAACGCTCGGGGATGCCACCTTCAAACGGCTGAAGGCGATGATCTTGGACGGCACGCTTGAGCCGGGCACGCGGCTGAGCGAAAAGAAGTTCGCCGACCATTTGGGCGTATCGCGGACACCAGTGCGAGAGGCAATCGGTCAGCTGGTCAGCGAAGGTCTTGCAAAGCGCAGCGCAGGTAGCGCGCCGGTGGTCTCAAGCGTGTCCCTGAATGAGATCATGGAGATCCTGCATGTGCGTAGCCTGCTGGAATGTGAGGCGGCGCGCAAAGCCGCGTCCTCGGGTAGATCCACTGCCGAACTGAATGATATTCGTAATAAAATGCAAGGGTTTATAAACGGACCGCGCCCCACAGCGGCAGAGCATTCGGCTCTGGATATGCGGCTGCATTTCATCCTTGCCGAGATGGCAGGCTCCAATCTTTTGCTCGAGTTGATCGAAAGCCTTAAGGTCAAAACCGGTATGTATGATCAAGGTTCGATCCCCGATCGTCTGGTGCCGGGTTGCGAGGAACATATCGCTTTGATCGACGCGGTCATCGCCGGGGAGCCGGAAGCTGCCAGCGCTGCAATGAAGTTGCATCTCAGCAATGTTCGAGAATCGATCATTTCGCACATTTATCACCCATTCTGATCCCTCGTGAGGCAGCGTCGACGGAAAGGTGGTTGACTCAGCATTCCCGGTGTATACCGTATGGATACTAATTGGGAACGCAGTGGGGATTCCATGCAGGTGCAACGACCCGAGGGCGGTATCGTTCTCGCGATCACATTTCAGTATTACCGCGATTTGCCGACGGCGATGCGCTTTTATGAGGACGTACTGGGTCTGACCCTCGCCATCGATCAGGGCTGGTCCAAGATCTACCGGATTGACGGCCAGGCCCATGTCGGTCTCGTGGACGAGACCCGGGGTATGCAGAAATGGCAAGAGAAGAAAACTGTTCAACTTTGCCTGCGCGTGCCGGATGTCGATGCTTGGTATGCATGGGCTGAGGCCAACAAGGTCGCCGGGCTAACCAAGATGTTCGACAGTGATGAGCTGGGCATCCGCGCCTTCGCTATGAACGACCCCGAGGGCTATCAGATCGAGGTGCAGACTGCCCGCCCGGGCCACTGACGCCGATCCGTCACCATAATGAATGAGGGCCCGCCAAGTGGCCCCGTCACCCATCCAACAGTGGAGAAGCTACCCATGAAATATCTCAGTGAAACCGCGCTGCGTGCCAGTGCCCTCGGTCTGGCCTTGATGGCCACGACGGCGGGCGCGGCATTGGCCGAGAAATCGGTCACTATTGGCCTTACCGCGGACCCAAGCCACCTCTACCCGCTGGCGGGCGAGGAATTGTCGTCTAACATCATGTACTACCACCTCTACGATCCGCTGGTGAAGCGCAGCGCCGATCTGTCCTTCGGCCCCGGCCTCGCGGAAAGCTGGGAGAATGTCGACGACACCACATGGCGCTTCAAGTTGCGCGAAGGTGTAAAATTCCACAATGGCAACGATTTCACTGCGGAAGACGTCGTTTACACGATCGAGAAGACGCGTGAGTCGATCCGCCCGGACCTCGTGGCGAACATTGCCTCGATCACTGCCGTCGATGACCACATGGTCGAGATCAAGACGCCCAAACCCTATGCGGTGCTGCCCAATGATCTGGCTGAATTGCTGATCCTCGACAGTGAATACACCAAAGCTACTGGCGACGAGAAGATGGACCTCGAGCCGATGGGCACCGGTCCTTACAAGCTGGAGAGCTGGATCAAGGAAGAAAAACTGACTCTTTCGGCCAATGACGACTATTGGGCCGGCGAGCCCAAGATCGACACGGTCACCTTCCGTCCGATCACCAACCCCGCGACCCGCACAGCGGCGCTGCTGACCGGCGAGGTGGATGTGATCCAAGACCTCGCCGTGCGCGACGTGGACCGGGTCAAACGCGAAGAAGGTTTTGAGGTCGTCACCCGCCCGAGCCTTCTGAACGTCGTGCTGGCCGTGGATACTCGGGAGAAATCCCCGACTATCGAAGGCGATAACCCGATGACCGACCGCCGCGTGCGCGAGGCCATCGCGCGGGCCATCGACACCGATGCGATCAACAAGATCGTCATGAACGGTCTGGCCACGCCGAGCGACCAGTATGTCCCCGAAAGCCACATCGGCTATGCCGACGGCATGAGCTTCCGCGAGATGTACCCCGTGGATATCGAGAAGGCGAAAGAGCTCATGGCCGAAGCGGGCTATCCGGACGGCTTCACCATGACGCTCGACGCCACCAATAACCGCTACGTCAACGATGCGCAGATCGCACAGGCGCTGGCCTCGATGCTGGCCAAGATCAACATCGACCTGCAGCTGAACATCATGCCCAAGTCGAACTTCTGGGGCTACATCCGCGTGCCCACGGAAAACTCCAGCTTCATCATGTCGGGCTGGGATGTGCCGGCGGGCGATGCGGGCTCCATGTATGGCGCGCTGTTCTACACACGCGACAAAAAGGAAGGCTACGGGCAGGTCAACCGCGGTTCCTACTCCAACCCCGAGCTCGATGCGCTGGTCGACAAGGCCGACGCCACCCCCAGCATCGAGGAGCGTGACCAGTACCTGCAGGAAGCCTCCAAGCTCTTGTTGAACGACATCCCGATGATCCCCGTGCATTACGAGCAGGACATCTACGCCAAGCGTGACGGCGTGATGCTCGAGCCGCGCGTGGACAAGTTCATCTGGGCCTATGACATGGACGTGGCCGAGTAATCCGCAGCCTCCGACCCCGGCGGCCTGCGTTGCCGGGGTCTTTCTTCTCCCTGCCGAAAGACTGTAGCCGCCGATGTTCGGATATCTGCTCAAACGTCTGATCCAGATGACGCTTGTCCTCTGGATCGTCTCCGTGATCGTCTTTTTGATGATGAGTTTCACCGGCGATCCGGTGTTCATGGTCGTGCCGATCGACGCCACCGATGCCGAGATCGCGCAGGCGCGCCGGCTCCTCGGGCTCGATCAGTCGCTGCTGGTGCAATATGGCCGCTTCATCACGAGCCTCGTGCAGGGCGATTTCGGCAATTCCTACGTTTTCCGCCAGCCCGCGATGACGTTGATCTTGGAGCGTCTCCCCGCCACCGTCGAGATGGTGTTGGTCGCCATGGCGCTGGCGCTCGCGGTGGCCATCCCGCTTGGCGTCTACGCCGGGGCCAATCCCAACAGCCGCATCAGCCGCACGATCATGGCAGGCTCTCTTCTGGGCATCTCATTGCCCGGTTTTTGGGTCGGCATGGTGCTGATCTTCCTCTTTGCTGTGCATTGGGGGATCTTCCCCTCTTCGGGCCGGGGCGACACGGCCGAGCTTTTCGGGCTGCGCATTAGCCTGCTGACCGCCGACGGCTGGCATCACATCATTCTTCCGGCGGTGACGCTCTCGCTCGCCACCATGGCGATCCTTTTGCGTATGACCCGCGCGGGGATGATGGAAGTGGGGCGGCAGGACTTCATGAAGTTCGCCCGCGCTAAGGGTGCGATGCGCCGCGACGTGCTCTACAAACACGGGCTGAAGAACGCGCTCATTCCGGTCATAACCATATTCGGCCTGCAACTGGGCGATCTCATCGCCTTTGCCACGATCACCGAAACGATCTTTTCCTGGCCCGGCATGGGCAAGCTTTTGATCGACAGCATCTACCGCGCCGACCGCCCGGTGATCGTCGTCTACCTGATGCTGGTGGCGCTGATCTTCGTCATCATTAATTTCCTCGTCGACATCGTCTACACGCTGATCGACCCGCGCATCACGTTGAAATGAGGGCGGATAGATGACGGCATTCTTCCAATCTGAATTTTTCTACAACTACCGCCGCAGCTCCTCGGCGATGATCGGCAGCGCGCTGATGGCGTTCTTTGCCCTCGCGGTGCTGCTTGGCCCCTTCCTCGTGGCACAGGATCCTTATGACATCGCGGCGCTGAACTTGATGGACAGCTACAAGCCGCCCTTCTGGCTCGAAGGAGGTGATCCGCAGTTCTGGCTCGGCACCGACGGGCAGGGGCGCGACGTCTGGGCCTCGATCCTTTATGGCGCGCGGATCTCGCTGTTCATCGGTCTGGTGGCCATGGTGGCGTCTTGCTTCATCGGCACGCTGCTGGGGCTGATCGCGGGGTTCTACGGCGGCATCGTCGACAGCGTCATCATGCGCATGGCCGACATCCAGCTTTCCTTCCCGTCGATCCTGATCGCGCTATTCTTGATGTCCGCCGTGGGCACCGGTATCGACAAGGTGCTGATCGCGCTGACGGCCGTCGGGTGGGTGGTCTATGCCCGTACCGTGCGCGGCTCGACCCTCTCGGAGATCGAAAAGGAATACGTGCAAGCCGCAAAGGTCGCGGGCCTGCCGAACCACAAAATCATCCGAAAACATGTACTCCCCAACGTGCTGACGCCCCTTATCGTCATCGCGACGATCCAGGTGGGTACCTTCGTGCTGATCGAGGCGTCACTGTCATTCCTCGGGGTCGGCGTGCCGATCACCCAGCCGTCGCTGGGACTGTTGATCAAGAACGGTTTCGACGTGCTGTTCTCCGGCCTGTGGTGGACCAGCGTCTTTCCCGGCGTGGCGATCATGATGCTGGTCTTTGGCATCAACCTTTTTGGTGATTTCCTGCGCGACGAACTGAACCCGAGGCTGAAGTGATGAGCGAAACGGCACCAGATAAACTGCTCGAAGTGCGCGATCTGCGGACCCATTTTCACACTTTCGCGGGCACGGTGAAAGCCGTGAACGGCGTCAGCTTCGACATTGCGGCGGGCGAGGTCATGGGCCTCGTGGGTGAGAGCGGCGGCGGCAAATCAGTCGTCGGCTTCTCGATCCTTGGGTTGATTGACAGCCCCGGCAAGATCGAAGGCGGGGAGATCCTGCTCGACGGCGAGGATCTCGTGAAAGCCGGGGAAGCGCGGCTGCGCGAGATCCGGGGGCGTGACATTTCGATGGTGTTCCAAGACCCAATGACCTCGCTCAACCCGCTGCACACGGTGGGCCGGCAGATGGACGAGGTCCTGCGTCTGCACAGCGATTTGGACGCCGAGGCGCGTCACACGGCCTGCGTCGAGATGCTGGAAAGCGTCGGCATCAGCCGCGCGGCGGAGCGGCTCAAGGCCTATCCGCACCAGTTCTCGGGCGGGATGCGCCAGCGCGTGGTGATCGCCATCGCCCTTCTGGCGCGGCCCCGTCTGATCATCGCGGATGAGCCGACAACCGCGCTCGACGTGACAATTCAAAGCCAGATCCTGAAACTGATGCGCCGCCAGATCGCTGAGAAGGGCGCCTCGATGATTCTCGTCACCCATGACCTGGCCGTGGTCTCCGAGATGGCCGACCATATCACCGTGCTCTATTGCGGCAACGTGGTGGAGCGCGGTCGCACCCGCGAGCTGATTGAGGCCCCGGCGCATCCCTACACCCGCGGACTGATCGACAGCATCCCGGACCTCGGCAACCGTCACGAACGGCTGAAGCAGATCCCCGGCACCGTGCCGGATATTCGCAACCTGCCCCAGGGCTGCAACTTCCGCGACCGCTGCCCGCGCGCGCAGGCCCTTTGTGCGGAGATCGAACCCGATCTGAAGCCACAGCGCGGCTCGTTATCGGCGGCCTGTCACTTTCCTCTCAGCCCCGGAGATACCGCATGACCGACGCCCCTGCACCGATGCTCGACGTGCGCGACCTTGAGATGCATTTCTCCTTGGGCGGTTCTGTCCTCGACCGACTGCGCTTTGGCAAGAAGGGCCCTCGGATTGACAAGCCTGTTGTCCGCGCGGTCAACGGGGTGAACTTCAGCATTGAACGCGGTGAAATCATGGCGCTGGTGGGCGAAAGCGGCTGCGGCAAGTCCACCGTCGCCAAGACCATCGCGCGCATCTACAAACCCACGGGCGGCGAATTGCGCATTGATGGTGAGGACGTGGCCAAGCATGACTTTGCGCAGATGTTGCCCGTCCGCGCAAAGATGCAGATGATCTTCCAGGACCCCTATGCCTCGCTTAACCCGCGCCAGAAGGTGCGCGATATCGTGGCGGAGCCGTTGCTGCAGCAGACCAAGACCGCCGCCGAACGGCGCGAGGTGCCCGAAAAGATCGAAGCGCTTCTGGCGAAGGTCGGCCTCAACGCCGAACACGCCGGGCGCTACCCACACCAGTTCTCCGGCGGCCAGCGTCAGCGCATCGGGATCGCGCGGGCGCTTTCGGTCACCCCGGGGCTGATCGTCGCGGATGAGCCAGTCTCGGCGCTGGATGTGTCGATTCAGGCGCAGATCCTAAACCTGATGAAGGACCTGCGCGACGAGTTTGGCCTCGCCTATCTTTTCATCAGCCACGACCTCTCGGTCGTGCATCACATCGCCGACAAGATCGGCGTGATGTACCTCGGTTTCATGGTCGAGAACGCCCCGCGCGACGTGCTGTTCTCGCGCCCACGTCATCCCTACACACGCGCCCTTCTCTCGGCTGCACCCAGCATCAAGGAAAAGCGGGATAAAGAGGAAATCGAGCTTACGGGCGAGGTGCCCTCGGCGCTCTCGCTGCCCTCGGGCTGCTGTTTCCGCACCCGCTGCCCCTTCGCCTGGGACCGCTGCGCCGCCGAACGGCCAGCCTTGCGCGATGTCGGCGACGGCCAAAGCGTCGCCTGCCACCTGATCGACGAGCCGGAAAGGGATGTCGTATGACTCTGATCGCACAGGCCCGGCTGGGCCTTCACGACCCGCATGACTGCACCGATGCCAATGATGAGCTAACGGTGCTGCACGCCATCTACGACACGCTGGTGAAACGCGACGGGCAGGGGTTTGCCCGCGCGCTGGCGCGGGACTGGGAGGTGTCGGAGGACGCAGCCGTCTGGACCTTTGACCTGCAGCCGGGCGTGACCTTCCACGACGGCACCCCCTGTGACGCGGAGGCCGTCGCCGCCTCGCTCACCCGCATGGCGCGGGAGGACAAGGGCTATACCCTGGGCGCGCCAGCGGTATGGCGGCAGTTTCTGGGCGGGGCAGGGCTGGAGGTTCTGGCGCCGACGCGGCTGCGCGTCACGCTGACCGCGCCGATGGCGGATCTCCTAGACGTGCTGGAGCAAGGCTTCATCGTGGCACCCTCGGCTTTCCCGGCGCTCGACGCGGGCGACCACAGCGCGCAGATCGGCAGCGGGCCCTATCGGATCACCGAGATCACGCCAGAGCAAATCAGTGCCGCGCGGGTGGCGGGGCATTTTTCAGGCACCCCGGCCAATGAGACGGTCACATGGCTGCTGGAACCCGGCGCGGCCAAACGTCAGGCGATGCTGGCGGATGGTAAGGTCCAGGTCGCCAATGGCCTCGACTTCGCAGCCTCGCGCAGCCTCGGCGCGATGCGGCACGAGTTCCTCTCGCCCGTCGCGATCATCTACCTGCTGAATGCTGCGCGCGGCCCGCTGGCGGATGCCCGTGTGCGCCGGGCGCTGAGCCTCGCCGTCGACCGCGAGGCCATTGTCGAGACCGTGATGCAGGGCGCTGCCCGCCCGCTGCGCGGCTTCGTCAGCCCGAACCATTTCGGGGCCGGTACGGGGCAGGGCGCGCAGATGGACCGCAACACCGCCCGCGCCCTGCTGGCCGAAGCCGGGCACGGCGATGGTCTGACGCTCGACGTCGATTGCCCGACGCGCCTGCCGGACGAGGCCGAGCGGCTGACCGCCGCGCTTGGCGAGCAGCTCAAGGAGGTGGGAATCACGCTCAACGTGCACATCCACCCCGAGCGCGAAGACTATGCGCACATGGTACGCCGCAAGGAAATCCGCGACCTCTGCGTCTTCGATTCAAGCCCGATGAGCACCTACCGCGTGCTCTACGAGAAGATCGACAGCCGCGTGGCCGGCTCTTGGTGGCAGGGCTATGCCAACCCGCAGATCGAGGCGCTGATCGACCGCGGGCGTGTCATGCCCGACCGCGCCGCCCGATCGCAGGTCTGGCAGGAGGCCTACGGCCTGCTGCAAGAGGACCCGGCGTGGCTCACGCTTTACAACCCGCTGCGGGTGATCGGAATCGCGGGGGAGCATCCCGATTTCACCATGCCCGCCGATGGGGTGATCGACGTGACGCAGCTGCCGCATCTTCCGGAGGTGGCCCATGCAGGCTGACAGGCTCCTCACTGGCGGCACCGTCATCACCATGGACCCCGCCCGCCGGGTGATCGAGGCAGGGGCCGTGGCGGTCCAAGGCGGCAAGATCGTGGCCATCGGCAGCGCTTCGGAGCTGACCGAACAGCTCGAAGCCACGGAGGTGATCGACTGCACCGGCCATGTCATCTTTCCGGGGCTCGTGGATGTGCATGCCCACGCCGGCCATGGTCTGATCAAGACCATGGGCATGCACGCAGGCGATCGTTGGGAGGCGATCTGCGGCGAGGTCTATACACAGATCTCCCCCCCCGATTTCTGGCGCGCGGAAGCGCGGCTGGCGGCCCTTGAGCGGCTGCGCTTCGGCGTGACCACCGGCGTGTCGCTCTTGGGCGGCGGAGACACGATCATGCGCAGCGACGATCCGGCCTATGCCGCGGCGCATTGCGAAGGCGTACTGGAGATCGGCACCCGCAGCGTCGTGGCCATCGGCCCCACCCGCGCACCACACCCGCTGACTTACGCCGATTGGGAGACCGGCGAGCGGTGCCCCTATCCGGTGAGCTTCGAGCAGCAGTTCGACACCGCGAAAGCCGTGGCCGAAGACTGTCACAACACCCACGCGGGCCGGATCAACATCGCCATGCTCTACCCCGTCCTGCGCGACGAACACGAACGCGACATGGCCCCGGAAGATTACGCCGCCGCCTGCGCGCAGACCCAAGCGGTGCAGGCCCATGCCCGCGACAAGGGACTGGTGTTTACCCAGGACGGGCACTGGCGCGGCTCGATCCGGCGGGCCAAGGAACTGGGGACATTGGGGCCGAACGCGCTGCTGTCGCATTGCATCGACCTGCACGACGACGAAATGATCGCGGTGGCCGAAACAGGTACCAAGATCGCGCATAACCCCTCGGCCAATGCCTCGATCTCGGGCCGTTGCCCGGCGGTGGAGATGATGGACATGGGTGTCTGCGTCGGCCTCGGGTCGGACGCCACCGCGCCGGACCGCTCGGGCGACATGTTCCGGCACATGCAGCAAGCGATGCATTACCACCGCCGCCATTTCCGTGACGCCGACGTGCTGCCGATCGGCAAGGTTCTGGCGATGTGCACCATCGACGGCGCTCGCGCGCTCGGGATGGAAGACCGCATCGGCTCGCTGGAGGTCGGCAAACAGGCCGACATCGTGACCATGGACCTTTCCCGCCCGCATCTGCAGCCCGGCAACATGGCGGTGCACCGGCTGGTCTGCTTTGCCAACGGCAACGACGTGAGCAACGTTATGGTGGGCGGCGAGATGGTGCTGCGCGACGCCCGTGCGACACGGCTCGACGAGAGCGCGGCGCTGCGCGAAGCGGCCACGCAGGCCGAGTTGATGATCGACCGCCTCGGCGGTGCGCCGGATCTCGACCTGCCCGCGAATTTCTGGGGCAGCAGTCCCCACGGCACGGAAGGCCAGCCATGACCATTTACATCGTCAATCCCAACAGCAGCCAGCATGTGACCGACGGCATCGACCGCGCGGTCGACCCGATGCGCGCGGCCTCCCCGGTGCCGATCGTCGCGCGGACACTGGCCGAAGGCCCCCCGGGGATCGAGACGCAGGCCCATGTCGACGGTGTCGTCGGCCCGATGCTGTCGCATTGCGCGGCGCTTGAGGATCAGGCCAGCGCCTTTGTCGTCGCCTGTTTCTCGGACCCCGGTATGGCCGCCCTGCGCGAACAATCGCAGCGGCCCGTCTTGGGCATCGCGGAGGCGGCGGTGCTGACCGCGATGACGCTGGGCCAGCGCTTCGGCATCATCTCGATCCTGCGCCGCTCGATCTCGCGGCACATGCGCTACCTCGGCGCCATGGGGGTGATGGACCGGCTCGCGGGCGACGAACCGCTGGAGCTCGGCGTGCTGGAACTGGCCGACGAGACCCGCACCTTTGAGCGGCTGAAGACCGTCGGCACCTCGCTGCGCGATGGCGCGGGGGCGGATGTGCTGATCCTCGGCTGCGCCGGGATGACCGCCTTTCGCGGTGAGCTTGAAACAACCCTCGGCGTGCCCGTCATCGAGCCCTGTCAGGCGGCCACCGCCATGGCGATCGGCCGGGTCGCCCTGCAACAGACAAGATAGGAGAGAACATGTCCGCACTCACAGCAGAGGCGAAAGGCGTCTTTGTCATCGCCGTGACCCCCTTCCACCCCGATGGCCGCATCGACATGGAAAGCTGCGACCGCATGGTCGACTTCTATCTCGAGGTGGGCGCCACGGGCCTGACGGTCTTGGGGATGATGGGCGAGGCCCCGAAGCTCACGGTCGAAGAATCGCAAGAGGTCGTCGCCCGCATCCTGAAACGCGTCGAGGGCCGGGTGCCGGTGGTCGTGGGCGTATCCGCCCCCGGCTTCGCGCAGATCGACACGCTCACCCGCGCGGTGATGGAGTTGGGCGCCGCCGGTGTCATGGTGGCCCCGCCCGGGAGCCTGCGTACCGACGACCAGATCGTGAACTATTACCGACAGGTGGCCGAAGTGTTGGGCGATGTGCCCTTCGTACTGCAGGACTTCCCGCTCGTCACCGGCGTGCAGATCGCGCCCAAGGTGATCGCGCGGATCGTCAATGCACTGCCGACCTGCGTCTGCCTCAAACACGAGGACTGGCCGGGGCTGGAGAAGATCTCCACCCTGCGCGCCGAGGGCATGTTGGAGCGCCCGCTGTCGATCCTTTGCGGCAACGGCGGCCTGTTCCTGCCCGAGGAGATGGGCCGCGGCGCCGATGGTGCGATGACCGGCTTCGCCTATCCTGAAATGATGGTGCAGGTGGTCGATTTGTGCAGCCGCGGCGAGCTGATCCGCGCGCAGGACATCTTCGACGCCTACCTGCCGCTGGCGCGCTTCGAGCAACAGCCGGGGCTAGGTCTGGCGATCCGCAAGTACACGCTCGCGAAACGCGGCATTATAGCCCACGACGCGCAGCGCCGCCCCGGTGCCGCGCTGAGCGAAGCCACCCGCGCCGAGGTCGACCGGCTGATCGCGCGACAGGAAAAACGACTGAAGGAACTGAACTGATGGATCTCGAACTGAACGGCAAACGTGCGCTCGTGCTGGGGGCCAGCCGGGGCCTTGGCATGGCGATTGCCAAGTCTTTGGCCGCCGAGGGCGCGACCGTCTTTGCCGCCGCGCGCAGCCGCGACAAGATCGCCGATTGGGCGGAAGGCATGGAGAACGTTCACCCCGTTGAATGCGACCTGTCGGACCTCGCCCAGGTCGACGCGCTGGCCGATCAGCTGCTATCGGACGGCGGCGCGGACATCATCGTCAACAACGGCGGCGGCCCGCCCCCGGGCACGGCTCAGGCGGCCGAGCGTGGCCAGTGGCTTGCGCATTTCGAGGCGATGGCGGCGAACCTCTTTCACCTCAACACGCGGCTCCTGCCTGAGATGAAGGCACGTGGCTGGGGCCGGATCATCTCGATCACCTCCTCGGGCGTGGAGCAGCCCATTCCGAACCTCGCGCTCAGCAACGGCATCCGCTCGGCGGTGGTGGGTTGGTCGAAGACATTGGCAAACTGGACTGGCCCCCGTTTCACCGGACACCTAAGCGGTTTCGGTTGTAGCCTTGATGAACTCGCGAGGCGAGCGCCATCTTAGGCCGCTGTGGGGGTGGTTGTTGTTATAGTCCTCGATCCATTCTCCTATCAAATTCAAAACGGTTTCGGCATTGGGTAGTGGATTGACGCGCACGTAATCGCGTTTGAGCGTCTTTACGAAGGCTTCGGACATGCCGTTGGATTGCGGGCTGGCGACTGGGGTGAAGCATGACTTCAGGCCGAGCTGGCGAGCGAAGATGCGGGTTTCCTTTGCTGTATAAGCGCTTCCATTGTCGGATAAGACCTCGACCACCTCTGGCGCGTGATAGTTGCCGAAGCGTTTTTCGACAGCCTCCAAAAGCATGTCACGGACGTCCGAGCCGCTAATCCCGGCATTGGCGACGGCCCGCCAGGCGATGACTTCACGATCATGAGCATCGAGCAGGAACGCCGCGCGGATAATGTCGCCATTCCAACAGGTGAACTCCAGCCCGTCAGAGCACCAGCGTAAGTTCGACCGCATCATGATGACCTTGCCGTCATGGGCGCGTTCGGGCCGGTTGAAGCCGGATCGCTCCAGCAGCAGGTGATTGGCCTTCATAATGCGATAGACGCGTTTATGATTTGCCGGGGCAAGGCCTTCTGCCTTGAGTTCCCGGTTCAGCACTGCACAAATCCGGCGGTAGCCATAGGTTGGGCGCTCCGCCACCAAACGCTCGATACGTGGCAAGAGCGCCGCGTCCTGAGCTTTATAATAGCTCCGACGCGGCTCCGTGGTTCCTTTCTGTCGTTCATGCAAGTTCGAACGGGATACGCCTAACGTTTGTGCCACCGCCTTCACCGGGAACCGCCCGGTTTGAGCGACTGCACAAGCAAGGTCGGTTTTTTTGAGCGGGACTTGTCGAGCGCTTCCTTCAAGATCTCCACTTCCAACGTTTTGCGTCCCAGCTGGCGCTCGAGCTCCCTCACGCGGGCTTCCATCTCTCGGACAGCCTTATTACTGGTCACGCTATCATCCCCTGTCACGGCGATACTCCCTCCCTCGAGCATCAATCTACGCCAACGATACAACAGATTTGGGGCCACGCCATTACGGCGAGCAACAGCGGAAACGCTGTCCCCGTCATAGAGGGTCTCTTCAACGATCCGCAGCTTTTCTGCCGCAGACCAGCGTCGACGCCGCCCGCCATCAGTAATGATTTCCATCTCAGACATAAACACGTGCTTAAGGCTATCCTTAAGCCTCCTTGGTCAGTCCAAGGTGTCCGGTCGAAATGGGGGCCAGTTCACAAACGAGGTCGCGGGTGATGGCATCACCGTCAACGTGGTGATGCCGGGGCGCATCCACACGCAGCGGGTGGACGAGCTGGACGCCGCCGCGGCCAAACGCACCGATAGCGACGTGGCCACGGTGGCCGCCAGGTCCCGCGCCACGATCCCGGCGGGCCGCTACGGCAAACCGGAAGAATTTGCCGATGTAGTCACCTTCCTCGCCTCGGCGCGGGCAGGCTACGTCACCGGGTCGCGCATTCGCATTGACGGCGGCGCGATCAAAGGGATTTGATCGGGATCAATCAACGAGATCAAAGCGCCAAAAAGTGCTTGGGTCACAATGGTCGCTATATCAAGGGTGCCCTCCCGAGGCCTGTTCGCATCAAAAGGGGCGTGTCTAGCGCGCGCAGCGGTACGCCATCGCGCTAGACACGCCGCCGTCAAGACCTCACTACTTGCGCGCGTAAACGTCCTCGTGGCGAATGATGTCATCCTCACCCAGGTAGGACCCGGTCTGTACTTCAATCCGTCATGTTGACCGAAGCGGACCATCGAAGAAACGCACCTGCAAATCAACCGCGCCACGCGATTGAGGAGCGCAGGCTTACTTCAACGTGGCAAGATAGCTGCCATAGTCATTCTTAGTGAACATCTCGGCGCGCTCTGCGAGGGCTTCTTCGCTGATCCAACCTTTTTTAAAGGCGATCTCTTCCAGACAACCGGTTTGCAAACCCTGTCGCTCGGTCAACGTACGGACAAAATTTCCCGCGTCCAACAGGCTGCCATGGGTGCCGGTATCCAGCCAAGCATAGCCGCGCCCCATGCGTTCGACCTGCAGTTTGCCCGCCTGTAGATACATCTCAAGCAGCGAAGTGATCTCCAATTCGCCGCGCGCCGATGGCTGAACCTCTGCTGCATGTTTCGGGGCATCGCCGTCAAGGAAATAGAGACCCGTCACAGCGTACTTCGAGGGCGGCACATCGGGTTTTTCGATGATCTCTCGGGCTATGCCATTAGCGTCAAAGCCAACGACCCCGTAACGTTTTGGGTCAGAGACGTGATAGCCAAACACAGTGCCTCCTCCGATGCGCGCATCTGCAGAGGCCAGCATGTCAGGCAGCCCGTGACCGAAAAAGATGTTATCGCCGAGCACCATTGCAGAAGGCGCACCGGCCAGAAAGTCTTCAGCCAGCAGATAGGCTTGCGCTAAACCGTCGGGGCTCTCCTGCACAATGTAGGTCAGATTGATCCCCCACTGGCTGCCATCGCCGAGCGTTCGGATGAATTGCTCTTGATCCTGCGGCGTAGTGATCATGGCGATGTCACGGATGCCCCCGAGCATGAGAACCGACAGCGGGTAGTAAATCATCGGCTTGTCGTAGATCGGCAGGAGTTGCTTCGAAATTCCCATAGTGATCGGGTAGAGCCTTGTACCAGACCCTCCAGCGAGAATGATACCTTTGCGTTTGCTCATGATCGGCCTCCAAGGTCTTTAAGTATATCTGTAGGCGGCTCACGCCGGTCCGAGCGTGGGATGCCGAAAACGGGCTGTGTGGCGCAACAATCCGGACGAGACTTTAGCGACCATTGGGCGGGGTCGAGTGATCGGAAGCGAGAATTCACGTTTCCATGCAATCCAACCCCGCCTCCCCGAAAATTTCTCGAGCGAAATCGGCCCAGCTGACATCCGGTGCGCCGGAGAAATGATCGGTACTGCTTTTTGGCCGGATAGTCTATCGACTGCCGCACAATGGTATCACAGGCCGTCGCAATCTCGGCAGCGCCGGTGGGGCGGACAATCTGGTCGGCGATAATGTTGAGGGCTTTTCGCTCTGCCCCGGGACGCGGGGCCTGAGAATGCAACCCACGTACTGCTCCCATGGCGGCAGACAGGGAATGATTGTCCTGCACGAAATCTAAAGCGATTCCATGTTCCGCCAGTATCTTGCGGTTCCAGCTGTCTGAAAAGAACCCTCGTGCAGCCCCGAATTTTGCGGGCTTTAAAAAGGGAACTTCTAGCAAGCCGGTTTGGATAACTTCCACAATAGCGTTCCCCTTGACGACTTCTCGTTGTTTTCTAGCAAGCACCATAGTTCTTGTCAGATGATACAACCATAATCGTCGCCAAGTAGCATCTGCTAACGCAACAGTTCCCAGTTAGCCCCGCAGCGCAGGCAAACCCACGCCCGTGGCGTCGAACCCGCCGTCGGATGCAACGACCTGCCCAGTCACATAGCTTGCCCGGTCGCTTGCAAGGAAACATATGACGTCCGCGATTTCGCGCTCGGAGCCGTAGCGGTTGAGGGGGATTGCGTCGTGATAGGCTGCGCGTATCTCCGGCGAGTGGACGGCAAGCGCGAGTTTCGTGTCTACTGGTCCCGGGCAGACGCAGTTCGCGCGGATCCCAACTTCGCCAAGCTCTGCCGCTTGCTGTTTGGTCAGATGTATCACCGCGGCCTTGGACGTGCCATAGGCGATCCGCAGCGTCGAGGCGCGTAGGCCGGAGATCGAGGCAATGTTGATGATGGCACCACCGCGCGCATTGAGGAGTGGAAGGCAGGCTTGGGACATCAGAAACACGCCGTCGAGATTGGTCTCCATCACGCGTCGCCAGCGGGCAAAATCAGTCTCGGCCAAGGGGCCGAAATCGGCGACGCCTGCATTGTTGACCAGAATGTCGAGGCGCCCGAAGGTTTGCTCCATCTCCGCGACGGCTTGCGCGACTTGTTGTGGGATTGAAACGTCGCAAGTGATGGCAAGTGCGCCGGAGAGGGTGGCCGCGGCTTCCGCAAGTTCTTCCGCATCGCGGTCTAATAGTACGACGCGGCGGCCTTCTGCGTGGAAAAGCGCGGCGGTGGCGAGGCCGATGCCGCGCGCGGCACCGGTGATCAGGGCAACGGTATCGTTCATTTCAGAACCTCGGGCAGGAAGAGGGAGAGGGCAGGGACCGCCGCCACGATGGCAAGGCCGATTACACTGATCGCGAGAAACGGCAAGGCGGCGCGGGCAATATGTTCCAAAGGTTGGCGGGTGATGTTCGCGGCGACGTAGAGGTTGATCCCGACGGGCGGGGTGATGAGGCCGATGGCGAGGTTCACCATCACCAGGACGCCGAACCAAACTGGATCCCAGCCAAGTTCGCGCACGACCGGCAGGAAGATCGGGAGAGAGATGAACATCACTGTCACCGGGTCCATGAACATGCCTGCGATCAGGAGGATCAGCATGATGACCATCAAGATCACCCCGCCATTGTCCGACAGGCCGAGCAGTTGGTCGGAGTATTGGCCGACGAGGTCTTCGACCGTCACAACCCACCCGAACAGGCTGGCATAGGCGACCACCAACATGACGACGGCGGAGGAAGAGGCGGCCTCGGTCAGGGCGTCATAGAGGGCGCGGATGGTGAGCGTGCGATAGGCAAAAGCGCCCACGGCGATGGCATAGACGGTGGCGACAAGGGCGGCTTCGGTGGGGGTGAAGATGCCGGAGTAGATGCCGCCGAGGATGACGACTGGGGTCATCAGTCCCCAGAAGGACTCGCGAAAGCTCTGCCCGAGATCGCGCCAGTAGCCTTGGCTGGGCGGTGCGGGTGAAAGCTTGTCCAACTCCGCGCGGTCAGACGATTTAATGAAGGGCAGAATGACCAGCATCAGCACGCCCATGAAGAGGCCCGGGATGATCGCTGCGATAAACAGTGCGGAGATTGATGTCTCGGCAATGACGCCATAGATTACGAGGCCGATGGAGGGGGGGATGACGATGGAGAAGGCCGCGCCCGTGCAGACCAAAGCGGCGGCGGCAGCACGGGGGTAGCCGTCTTCTTGCATGCCTTTGATGATCATCGGACCGATGGCCGCGACGGAAGCCGGGCCCGAGCCTGACACCGCGCCCCAGAACAGGCAGACCACGGTGCCGACGACACCCATGCCGCCGGGCAGGTTGCCGATGAGGATACGGAAAAAGCGGATCATCCGCTCGGCGATGCCCAGGGTGCCCATCAACGTCCCGGCGAGGATGAAGAAGGGGATGGCGAGCAGGGCGTATTTCGCGATGCCGGTGGCGATGAGATCGCCTGCGAGGTCAAAGCCGAAGCCGATTTGCCACATGGCGTACATGGCCGAGAGGCCGAGCGCGAAGGCCACGGGCACGCGCAGCGCCATCAGCAGGAAAAAGGCGACGATCATCTGGGTGCCGGCACCTATGCTGGAGATATCAAACACTGGTTCGCGCTCGCGGTTCTTGGCGCGTCGCGCGCCACATTTCTGCGGCATGTTGCAGGTAGCGGATGATGATCAGGGCAAAACCGAAGGGCAGGCCGGTCTGATACCACCACGCAGGCACACCGAGCGCATAGCTGCGGATGCCGCTGCCGATCTGGTTCATCAATGTGGCCCAAGAAAACCATGCGGAAGCTGCCAGAAGCAGAACCGAAAGGATCACCGAGAGCATAAATACGGCGCGGGCCGCAGGGCGGGGCAGGAAATCCTGAACGATCGTGACGGCCAAATGCTGCCCCTGCCGTGCGGCGATCGCGGCGCCAAAGACGGTCAGCAGGAGAAAGCCGTTGGTCAGCAGCTCTTCCGAGGCGGCGAAAGAATAATGCGTGGCATAGCGGACCACGACATTGATGAAACCGATCAGCGTCATGCCAAGAAACAGCACGGCGCAGACAATCTTTTCAAACTCGTTCAGCAGAAATCGCATGGCTCCGACCCTCCCGGATCGGCGCGGCCCCAGTGCGGGGCCGCGCCTAGGCTTTAGTTCGCGGGTGTCGCGGCAATGGCGTCTTGGAAGCTACCGACGATGTCGGTGCCCACTTTGGCGGCCCAAGTGTCGAAGGCGGGTTTTGTCGCTTCGCGGAAGGCGGCCAGTTCCTCTTCGGACGGCTCGTAAACCTCCATCCCTTTGTCACGCAGGAAGGCGACGCCTTCAGCGGTGCCTTCACGGGTGATTTTGCGCTGATATTCCATGGCTTCGGTCGCGGCGGCGCGCATCTGCTCTTGGGCCGCCTCGTCCAGATCACCCCAGACTTCGGTCGAGACACCAAGGAAGATTGGGTCATAGGAGTAGTGCCAAGCGGTCAGATGTTTTTGCACCTCGAAAACCTGCTGGGGAATGATCACGGCCCCAATCGGGTTTTCCTGCCCATCAACGACGCCCTGCTGAAGTGCGGTCATCGTCTCACCCCATTGCATCTGCTGGGGGTTAGCGCCGAGCGCGTTCATCACGTCGATATACATCGGTCCGGCGACGCGCATGTTGAGACCCTTCATGTCTTCGGGGGTCTTAATCGGGCGGACGTTGTTGGTGACTTCGCGAAAGCCGTTCTCACCCCAAGCCAGCACTTCGATGCCCTTTTCGCGCAGGATGTCTTCGAGCAGTTTCGCCGGTTCGCCTTGGGTGGTCGCGTCTACCTGATCGTAGTTGGCATAGAGATAGGGGAGCGAGAACACGGCCATCTCGGGCACCAAGGGGGTCACGTTGATCGCCGAGGTGACGACGAGGTCAAGCGCCCCGCGGCCCACCATCTCGGCCTGTTTCATCTGGTCGCCGCCAGAGAGCTGCGCATTGGGGAAGACGCGCACGTCATAGGCGCCATCGGTTTTCTCGGACAGAAGTTCGCCGAATTTCTCTGCCCCTTTGTGCCAAGTCGTGGTGTCGCCGGTGTTATGCGACAAACGCAGCGTGTCGGCACTGGCCGCGCTGGAAAAGACGGCGGTTGCAAAAATTGCGGCGAAACCCGCCTTTGAAATCATTTTCATAATAGTTCCTCCCTCATTGAGCCATAATGTGGAACAGAGTTCGGCGGTTCGGGCAAGATATTTCTTGCATTCAATGCGGGAATGCGCAGTTCTTTGTGTCGAAACCCCGGAACCCAGACGCAAGAGGTCCACATTATGAACGTCGGAGGTCAGGCGACCCCCGCCAGCGGCAGCCAAGCGGTAGACCGTGCCCTGGGGCTTTTGCAGATCACCGGGCGCGGGGCCGGGCGGGGTGTGTCTTTGTCCGGGTTGATTGAGGCTTCGGGGCTGGGCAAGCCCACGGTCCGCCGGTTGATGCTTGCGCTAATTCGGCGCGGTCTTGTGGAGCAGGACAGTGCCACGCGGCTCTATTTTCTGGGGGAGGAAAGCTATGTTCTCGGCACCCTCGCGACCCCGCGCCATGGGCTGTTGGAGATTGCAGCGGATGCGGCTGTCCGGCTAGCGCAGGCGAGCGGCGACACGGCCTTCGTCAACATGCGGCGCGGCTCGGCTGCGGTTTGCCTGCACCGCGAAGACGGGGCTTTCCCGATCCGGACCCATGCGCTTGAGACCGGCGCGCAGCACCCTTTGGGCATTGGCGCAGGCTCGCTGGCGATGCTGAGTGCGCTGCCGGATGCGGAGGTCGAAATGGTGCTCAAAGACAACGCAGAGCGGATGGCCAGCGATTACCCGGATTACGACGCCGACCTTTTGCGCAGCGATGTGGCGCGGACCCGCGAGCGGGGGTTTGCCTTGAACCCCGGGCGAATCGTGCCGGGCAGTTGGGGCATCGGCGTGGCCCTTTGTCGCCCTGACGGTTCCGTCGCGGGCGCCATGTCGATCGCCGCGATCGAAAGCCGAATGCTGCCGCCGCGTGATGGTGAGTTGGCGGAATTGTTGAAGCGCGAAGCGCGGGAAATTGAAATCCGGTTGGCGCGCAGGATGCCGCAGCCGGTACTGGAGGAGGATGAATGATGACGGACCCCTATATCGTCGGCTGGGCCCATAGCGCCTTTAGCAAAAGCGACGCGCTCGATACCGAAGCGCTGATGGCTGAGGTCACGGGACCGGCCTTGGCCCATGCCGGCGTGCCAGCAGAGGATGTCGACGGTATCTTTGTCGGGGTCTTCAACAATGGTTTCTCGGATCAAGATTTTCAGGGGGCGCTCGTCGGCATGGGGAATCAGGCTTTGGCCCGCGTCCCCGCCACGCGATATGAGAATGCCTGCGCGACCGGCTCCGCCGCATTGCATGGGGCGATGGATTTCATCGCCAGTGGTCGTGGCAAGATTGCCTTGGTCGTTGGGGCCGAAAAGATGACCGCAACGCCGGGGGCGGAGGTGGGGGACATCTTGCTCGGTGCCTCTTACCGGGCGGAGGAAGCGGGCGTTGGCGGTGGTTTTGCCGGGCTTTTTGGGCAGATCGCGGGCAGCTATTTCCAGCGCTATGGTGACCAATCCGAAGCGCTGGCGATGATCGCCGCGAAGAACCACTACAACGGAATGCAAAATCCCTTTGCCCATATGCAGCGGGATTTCGATGTGGCCTTTTGCAACACTGTGTCCGAGAAGAACCCCCTCGTGGCTGGCCCCCTGCGGCGCACGGATTGTTCGCTGGTGTCTGACGGGGCGGCGGCGATGGTTGTGGCTGCGCCCGAAGTGGCGGCCCAGTTGCAGCGCGCCATCCGTTTCCGCGCGCGCAGCCATACCAACGAACCGTTGGCACTGTCGCGGAGGGACATCACCCGCTTTGATGGCGCGCGGCGGGCGTGGGAGCAGGCATTCGAGGCGAGTGGCCTGACGCTAGATGACCTGAGCCTTGTGGAAACCCACGACTGTTTCACCGTGGCGGAACTGTTGGAATACGAGGCGATGGGTTTGACGGAACCGGGTCAAGGCAGCCGCGCCATTCGCGAGGGCTGGACCGCCAAGGACGGGCGTCTGCCGGTGAACCCCTCGGGCGGGTTGAAGTCGAAGGGCCATCCGATTGGGGCCACGGGCGTGTCGATGCACGTCATGGCGGCGATGCAGTTGATGGGCGAGGCGGGCGGCATGCAGATCCCCGATGCCGAGCTTGCCGGGGTGTTTAACATGGGCGGGGCGGCGGTTGCCTCTTATGCCTCGATCCTTGAGCGGGTGGCGTGATGCAGCCTATCTCCACCCGCGTCATGAACCTCTCGCAGTTTTTGGCAGACTCCGCGCGGCGTCAGCCTGAGGAGATCGGGCTGGTCTGGGGTGAAGACACTTGGGCTTGGTCCGAGTTGGAAGCCCGCGCCACCGCTTTTGCCGCCGCCCTGCGCGATCGTTACGGCATGCGCAAGGGCGACCGGTTGCTGGTGCAATCTGCGAACTGCAACCAGATGTTTGAAGCGGCCTTTGCCTGCTGGAAGCTCGGCTGCGTTTGGGTGCCCGCCAATTTTCGCCAAACGCCGGAAGAGGTCGCCTGGCTCGCCATGTCTTCGGGGGCCAAAGGTTTGTTGGCGGGGGCCGAGTTCGCCGCCCATATCGCATCCTGCGAGGGTGTCGATTTCACCGTCACGATCGGCGGGGCGGGAGAGGACGATTACGACACACTTGTGGTGGAGTTCGCGAAGGTGCCGGTTGCCGTGACCGCGGTGGATCGCGACGATCCTGCGTGGTTTTTCTTTACCTCGGGCACGACCGGTAAGCCGAAGGCGGCGGTGCTCACGCATGGCCAGTTGGCTTTCGTGATCACCAACCATCTGTGCGACCTGATGCCGGGCACCGGGCCTGACGATGCATCCATCGTGGTCGCGCCGCTGTCGCATGGTGCGGGTATTCATCAATTGGCGCAGGTGTCCCATGGGGTGAAAACTATTCTCCCCGGTGGGGCAAAGTTCGACCCCGCCGAGGTTTGGCGCTTGGTGGCCAAATGGCGCGTGACGAATGCCTTTACCGTGCCGACGATTGTGAAGATGCTGGTCGAACATCCTTCGGTTCACGAACACGACCACTCCAGCCTGCGCTACATGATCTATGCCGGGGCGCCGATGTACCGCGCCGACCAAATCCGTGCGATCGAGGTTCTGGGCCCTGTTCTGGTGCAGTATTTCGGCTTGGGCGAGGTGACGGGAAATATCACCGTGTTGCCGCCCGCGCAGCACTCTGTCGATGATGCCGTGATGCGGATCGGTACTTGCGGCTTTGCCCGGACGGGGATGCAGGTTCAGGTGCAGGATGCCGAGGGGAAAGAGGTCGCGGCAGGTGAGACTGGTGAGGTTGCCGTGATCGGTCCGGCGGTATTTGCGGGTTACCACAGCAACCCCGAGGCCAATGCCAAAGCCTTTCGCGACGGCTGGTTCCTGACCGGTGATCTTGGGCATATGGACGCCGAAGGGTTTCTCTATCTCACCGACCGGGCTTCGGACATGTATATCTCAGGCGGGTCCAACATCTACCCGCGCGAGATTGAGGAGAAGATTTTGCAACACCCGGCCATCAGCGAATGCGCCGTGCTGGGGATGCCGGACCCGACATGGGGCGAGGTCGGGATCGCGGTTTGCGTCGCCGAGGGTGCCGCGCCTGAGGCCGATGCGTTGCTGGCGTGGCTGGGGGATAAGGTGCCGCGCTACAAAATGCCTAAAACTGTGGTCTTCTGGGATGAGATGCCGAAATCGGGCTATGGCAAGATCACCAAGAAGTTAATCCGCGCCGAACTGGCCGAACGTGGCGCGCTTGCGGATGTCTGAGACACGAATGGTGCAACACCCCGGTCCGACAGAGGCTGCGCGTGTCAGTGCGCTGCCCTGCCGGGCGGTGCATCGCCGGGTGACATTGCCTGCGGGGGCGACGCTTTTTGAGGCGATGACGGAAGCAGCGGATGGCGCGGGCGCGTGGTTCGACCTGACTGATCTGCCTGTCGAAAAGCTCACCTTCGTGCGCCCCGCACCCTCGCCGGATGATCGGCATGTGGCGTGGTACAGCGCGGAGAGCGAGTTGCGAGATGCCGTAATCGAACGGGCTGGTGCGCATCTGGGGCGGCGGGATGGTGCGGCATTCGCGCATATTCACGGGATGTGGCGGGCGGAGGACGGAGCCTGTCATGCGGGGCATCTCTTGGCGGAGAAGGCGGTCCTATCTGCGGATCATACCGTGGATGTTTGGCTGCTCGAAGGGGCCATGCTCGAAACCGAGCCGGATGCCGAGACGGAGTTCACCCTGTTTCGGCCCGTTGCTACAGGGCCGGTGGACAACCCGAACGCTGTGCTTGGAGCGATCCGGCCCAACGAAGTGATCGAAGACGGCATAGAGAAATGCGCGGCGGTTTCTGGCTCGTCGGTCAGCGTGGTGAAAGGGCTGGGGAGTTTCGTCGGCACGCAACTGCAGGGGCAGCCAGCATTGATGGATATTGCAACCGAAGTACTTTTGTTCGGGGAAAATGGCCGTTGCGCGATTTCCGTAGGGCTTGAGGGGCCGCCGGTGAGGGGGGAACTCACAGCGCGTGCTAACCGGGTCTGCGTGACCTTCGAGGTGCTTTTGCTGTCGCAGATGGAGTGAGCACATTCGCCGAAATGAAATTGCTCGCCGCGTGATTATCGCGACAAGCAGGCAAAGGTCACTGCGCGAAGCGGTGATTCCGTCGCGAGAAAGCCGATGATGTCGCCTAGAAACTGAACGCATTTCTCGAGCTGTTCGACCTCGACAAACTCATTGGGTTTATGCGCCTGCTTAATCGACCCCGGCTCCACGATCACTGCACGGATCCCGGCAATCTGTTAGAACACTCCGCCTTCGAAACCATATGAGACCTTGCCGCACCATGCTGGAAGAAGACCGGCAAGCGGGTGTGGCTGGTGGAGCTGGGGTGGCGTACTTTATTTACATAACCATGATTACGAGGCTTTTGACTGTAGCCGGGTGGATTCACAAACGAAGTGCAAATTCTGTACGAATACAGAGAGTTGCATGGAGTATGAAGAATGGGAACCCACTATTGTCACC
>NZ_JBIFFP010000013.1:0-45453 GCF_043557225.1 Sulfitobacter sp. 1A13496
AGTTGGGTGATGGTAGACTCTGACATGTGGCATATCCTTTTCTCAGCAGAGAATCGACGGCGTCTGAACACCGCCATGATATGCCGCCCCTCAGGGCATCACCAACTTTCGCACGTTTCTCTCAGCCTGGCAGCGATCGACTGCAAGATGACGGCGTTCGTGTTGATGTCGCTGTAAGTGCTGCTTGGGGTCCCAGTTTGTTCATTGATACTTGAAGCAAAGCCATAAGGGGTTTGAGCTCTTTCTCTTACGAACGACAGAAGTTTCGCACTCCACGCGTGGTCCTTGCATGCTGACCATAGGTATGCAGCTTTTGAGCTGATCGCGAGATGCTCCTCTCGGAACGCTTTGGTGCGATGCTCTTCTAAGCCGCCGACGGTGTCGATCGCCCATAGGCGTCCTGGGGCGTCAAATTGCAAACCTTGGTACAAGAACCAAGGTCTGCTGTTGATCGGCCCCTCGGAGACGCAGATCAACCGTCCTGTTTCATCGTATTCTTCAAGCTGAGCGGCAAAGAGAACATCGGCGAGATATGCTGCTTCCGGCGACATACCGAACTCTAGCGCCTCCATTAGGAGGGGTTCGGCGCCCATAGGGCCTATATGCCCGCACACTTCTAGCAGGGACATTTGACCATCTGAAGCGCTTTTCCCACCGAGCACTTCGTAGGGCGACTTGGCTTCTATGCCCCATATTCGAAAGGCCCAAGCTGCGTAATGTGCGCAATGAGATCGAAAGGTAGAAACCAATGTTCCCTCTTCGACTGAATGGACAATTCCATCGTCCACGACATTCTTCAGGTCCCAAGACGCGACAGTGCTTGTAGCAAGGCCTTTGGATAAGGGATGGGTGTCTAAGCTGTATAAGGCTGCTAGAAGGCGACCTGCATCGCAGCCGTCGAAGTTTCGATTTCCCCATTTGAACTTGTTTGTTGCAATCCACCCCTGCGGCAGAAGCCGACCTTGGGACCTGCGGCCTGCGATGTTGGGTAAGATTTTTTCGATGGCGTGGCGGAAGTGCTGGTCAGAAATAAGTTTTAAGTCGACGGCTGCTAGCAATGCGAAGATATGGCTCCCCACATCCCACATCGTCACGGCTTCATGTAGCCTTGGGTTGGTTTTTGAAAAATTCGCTGTAGCAGGGCAGAGCCCGGTTTTGGGGTTGGTCCATTTCTCAAAGTAAGACCATGCAACTTTAGCGTCATTCATCAGCCCTTCCCGCTCTGTTACATTTGGGATCTGGGGCCGCTGCGATATGTAAGGATAATAAGCCTCTGTCCTGCGAAAATGTGTGGTGTAGGAGTCGGTTGGTACGAGGCGCCCTACATAGTCCGAGAGCGAGACGACCTGGGAAAGCCCATCATTTTTAACCGCTTGCAGGGCATCTTTAAGCATCCTCTGATGGGCTTTGCTCCGCAACATCTCTGCAGGGATTGAGAGAACAGAGTCGGCCGCCCCCATAGAGGTTTGTAGCGTATCGCTTACTGTCCTGACGTTCTGTACGCGTACGGAGGGTATTCGTAATGTGTTGTCAGCTCCTAAGCCCCCTTCGCGCTTCTGGCTAAGCTCAATCGCAATGCCGTAGCTTTTTGGTGTTGATGGGTGTGCAGAGGAGGACGGCCCCTGTCCCAGGGCCCCCAGTGGTGCCAAAGGCTCATCCAGAGGGTGGCTTTCTTTTAGATTGGCCCAGTACTGAAAGGCACTTTCTGCTGAGGTCTTGTCACCAAAGCTAGATGATAAGCCTTCAAGAGCAAGCTCCTGCCGAAAGCGCATTAGAGCTTCTCGCTCTTTGTCTGTCGCGTCTGACCGTAGAGTAAAATGAACCCCCACATAGCGCTGATAGTCATAGGCATCCCGGAACTGAATATCAGAAGCGAGAATGGCGCTTACCCAAGGCCCCTCGTCGGGAAGCAGCACTTGCTGAGCAAAAGCAGTAGCCGCTGCTTGCAGGCGCGCCAGAGGCAGGTTTGAGAGGTCATGCGCCGATAGGTAATAAACCCTCTCTACGGATTGAGTTTTTGGCAAGCTATAGGCTGTTGGAGGGAGCTGCAGTTGAACCCTCTGACCACCTATTATTCTGACTACACCATTGTCCCAAGCTTCTGGTCGCACCTGAGTGCTGACGTCGGGGCGCATTAAAACATTCCGGATGCCGGACGCGCGAAGCCCCGATGGAGCCATTGCTATGGGTTGCATGTCACAGGCGATGGTTTGGCTTACAGCCATGTGCAGGGATTGCGGAGCGTCATTTCCCCATAAAATGGCCTCCAAGGCACGGCGGGCTTCGTAGGCGGCCCGTGCTTGGAAATAAGGGGTCATACTGCCTAACTGTTTCACCCAAGGCACGACCTGCACCAGTCCCGGCGTTTTTTCCGCGCGTTGTGTCAAGGTGCGAGAAAGCGCGCTGTTTGGCCCCAACTGACTTTGGCTGGGGTCAAGCAAGCAGGTGATAGGTAAGCCATTGCGGGCGAAAGTATCTAACACGATGGCGGTTCGCGGGGGGGATGTTCTGCTGTCTAAGCCATCAAGGACCACAAGGGTATTTTGAGGTGTGACCGTAGTGCTCTCTGCAGCGGTGGCTCCAGAAAGAAGCAGCGGGGCTGCGGTCCCCCATTTAAGAAAGGTTCGACGCTTCATGACGCTCTGTTTGCCGTGTCAACCTGGAAACCTACGCGGGTCATGCGCCCCCAGTTGGCCAAGGAGCCCGTAGCCGCCCGCCATAGCGCCCGGATCACGGATATATATAAGATCGGACGATAAAAGAGTCGCTGAAGGGGAAGCAATAGTAGGAGCCATCGATCCTCCAGAGGATCTAAGCGGAATGCCCTATTGGCGCTCAGCACCTCCAGTGTTGGAAGCATCAGGTAAGCAATAAGCAATGGGCTGGCTATAACCTTCGCATGTTCGTCTGCCGTTCCGAAGTCCGCGACAAACTCTACAATAAGGATCACTAAGAACAGGTCCGCCAAAGGCGCAAGGAGAGGCATAAGGTAGCCAAAAACTGCGAGATCTGGAAGCGCGACCAACCCCAGTGCCCGCCCTTCTATCGTGGCGCCCAAATGTTTCCAGCCAGCCTGCATCATGCCCAGTGACCAGCGTAGTCGCTGTGTCATCAGCCCTCTGAGCGAAGCGGGAACTTCTGTTCTTGCGATAGCGCGGTCCTCATAGAGCGCTTTGTACTTTGACCGGATGACGGCCATTGTCATATCTGCATCTTCCGTAAGGGTTTCTGTCGAGAAGATACCGGCTTCCATCAATGCTGTTGTCCGCCATGCGCCAATCGCGCCCGGAACAACGGTTATCGCATTAAGGTGTTCTTTTGCCCGCCGTTCTATGGCTTGGGATGTAATGTACTCTAGGGCCTGTAGCCGGGTGAGCAGATTGCGTCGATTGCCAACAACAACTTTGCCCGCCACGGCCCCGACGTTTGGGTTCTCAAAATGCGCGGCTAACAAGCGGACTGCATCGGGCGCTATTTGAGAATCTGCATCGATACAGATCAAAATGTCACTTTGGGCTTCATCAAGGGCTGCGTTAAGCGCTGCAGCTTTGCCGCGGTTGGGCTGCTTTAGAACGGTCACCAAGGGGTGGTACGAGAAACTTGCTGCTCTTAGATAGGTATCATCTGTTGACCCATCGTCGACGACGATAATATCAAAATCTGGGTACTCAGATAACAAAGCTTTTTGAATGCATTGCTCGATGACCTGCTCTTCGTTGTAAGCGGGGATCACGATTGTAACTGAAGGCTCATGACCTGAGGGTGTGGGGGTATGGCGTTGGCGGCGCCCCGCCAGAAGAAGCAAGCTTGCTGAGCGAAGGGCACCAACTGCGAAGACAGTCCAGAACGCCACTTGAAGAACAGTCCAGCTGCTTCCCATTGCAAAGAATGAGACATTGCCGAGCGTTGCGGTCATCGGGTCTCCGTCTGGCAAAAGAATATCGGGGGGAACGCCCAATAGGTCTGCAAGGGTTGTGAAGGTATAGCCTTTGTCTCGCAGCTCAGAGATCACACGTGGCAAAGCAGCGACGGTTTGGTGCTGATCACCTCCCCCGTCATGAAGCAACACAACGCCTCCCCCATTTAGCTCCACTTGCTTAATGATCTCATCTGCAAGCGCATCGGACGTTTGCTCAACCCAGTCTCGTGGGACAATATTCATGCCTGCAATGACATATCCAGCCTCCTCGAGAGGGAGCAAGGAGGCAACCTCCTTGGAGGTAATGGGCCCTCCGCTTCGCATGTAAGGCTCACGATAAAGGCGCATGTTTTTGCCTGTTATGCCGTTTATCAAAAGCTGTGTGGAGTTGGCTTCGACCTTAGCACGGGAGGCGGAGATCTCAGCCATATTGGGGTGCGAGTAAGTATGAGAGCCCAGCTCGTGCCCCTCCGCTAGAATGCGCCTTATCAGGTCTGGTGAAGCTAATGCGTTACTACCTAAAACGAAGAAAGAAGCGGGTGTCTGGGTCTGGCGCAAAATATCTAGTGCAGCCGGCGTATGTTGGGGGTGGGGACCATCGTCAAAGGTAAGAACAACCTTGTTCGGCTCGCCTTCCCCGTAAAGCTTTCCAGCTGCCGCCTGAGGCATCTCATCATAGACCGCGGAGGTAACCTCGCCTGTTTCTGGACTAATTTTGATGGTGCGTTTGCCCATCTGAGGCATGGAGCGAGGTGCAACAAAGGGCCCGCGGCCCGTGAGGGCTACATAATTTGACAAAAGAACGCTTTCTAAGGCTGCGGAAGGCAAGGTCATGCCGCGGGTGGTCTGATCTAAGACTGCCCAAATCCCGGGGTCTTCATAGCCTAAGCCGCTTAAGCTCAGAGCCTGTATCCCGTATCTTTTCAGGGTAAGTATCTGATTTTGAGCTGTTATGGCGTCAAGGAGCCATAGCTGATGCTGTAGGCCTCTTGCATCTAGATAGCTTGCCCGAGTGTTCCCTGAGCCCGGAGCCAGCGTGGCAAAAGCATCGTGTTGAGCAAGCGCCGTCATGGCTTTTGCAAAGGGCAGTACTTCCGGACGCGGGCTACCAGAAACCCAATCCAACGAGTGGGTTCCCAACTCAACCACAAGTTTGCTAGGCGCCACATGCTCCTGAAAGGCTTTAATACGCTCTTCAAACCAACGCTTGTCTGCAAGCGGTTGCGGGGCGGACCCGATCCAATGCTCTTGGTAACCTTTGATCACAACGGTATCGAAGAACCGGTTGGCAATGACTAAAAGGCTAGCGGAAGCACTGCTTGGGAGCCTAACGCATGTTTCCAATTCCCTGCTTTTAAACTGACTTGTAAGTCGGCGGCTTAGAATACTGAAGGTTTGACCCTCTATAAGAGCAAGCGAGCTTGCGTCTATGCAGTAGCCTTTCACATTAGCCGTTTGTGAAGGCTGATCCAAAAAGTTACTTAGTGCAGCGGATACCTTCGCGGGGCCGGTGGGGGTCCGCAATAGCCCCAACGCAGCCGTATCCCACTGCAGGATCGGCATGATGTCAAAGGTGCCAACTTCGGTGCGCTGCTTAAGCAAAGGCTGGCGGGTCTCAAGGCTCACTTCCCCGACTTGGACATCGCCGTCTAACTCAGTGAAGTGAAACCAAGTAGGCATAGCCACATGGATGGTATTGCAGCTCTCACTGAATGAATGCGTAGCCCAAGGAAGTTCCGCAGATACAACCGCATATACCTTTAATGTTTGGGATGGCGCTGCGCCCTGCCCCGTTCTGTTCAAGCACTGATACTTTTGAAGCTCTTGTTGAGCGTAAAGGTCGATCGCTGGCATATCAGAGCCATGCTCTCCTTCTACCAAGAGGCTGTTTCTGACAGAGGCTGTGTGCCCTTTCAGGGTGCTGATAGGTTCTGGTAGAGCTGCTTCAAGCCCTCCATCCAATCCTACTGTAATCGCAAAAAATAAAAGCCAAGCGATGACGCCACTGATAAGCGTGCCAGCTGAAAAAATAACACGCGCTTTCCGCCGCCGACTTGGGTCAAAAAAGACACGATCAGACAAACCACGAGTTGCACGTGGTTCATGGTACCCGCGGTGCGCATTCATGCGCCCCTTTGCCTTATTCTCTTGTCGCTTCGCGTTCCACATCGAGTATTCGCATCTATAGCTTGCTGTATAGAAGCGCAGTGTGAGGCCACCCGAATATTATGCCCACGCGAACGTCGCCAACCATTTGAAAGCCAAGAGACCGGGAGCGTTAAAAAGAAGTAGCCGCTTTCAACGTACCGTGAGGATGCTCAAACGTGGTCGGCGAGCTGTTGCTGGCAGAAAAGCAGTGCTCGCATTGTTACAAATCTATACAGAAAGCGAGTATAGATAGCGGCAGGAGTGTGTCACGCGTTTGCCCACTTTCCGCCCAATTTGCAACTTAAGAGTGTGTCATTGTTTCGCTTTTCGAATGCCTTGTGCGAATAAACTCAAACTGTTGAACCTAAAGAATAAATGGATCTTTCTGTAGGCTTATGATTCGCTCTCTTCTTTCCTAAGATATGTCGTCTAAGTTTGGCGTGGATCGAATCATTGACATATTTCCGTACGTAGAAAAAATGGAAGATGATCGTGTCCCCCACAGCACACGGTCATCCCAGTAGCGGCTACAGTTTCGGCTGTAGCCGTTTTTGCCTTAAAGGCTATGTCCGGAAATATCCCGACGTTTATATGCCGAGTTTCTTTTTGAGAGCCAGCACTTCGCGCTGATAGGTATAGCCCCGTGTAAGGGCTTTATCACCCTTGATAGGCCACCATTCCGTTTGCCCCGGGTAGCTGCGCCAAACCCGGTCAAAACGATCGACGACATGCAATATGCAACTTTTCTCACCCGGCGAGCTACCTGCACGACCGTTATTGGGCCAATACCATGTAAGATTGTGACACATACGCCCATAGCTATCTACGGTCCACTCGCCAGCGCCTAAGCTATCGCTGCTCTGCGCACACCACGCGCGTGCTTGGCTGTTTGCGCCAAAGTAAATTCCACCTTGGCAATCTGCTTCCCAAGTTTCTGTCTTTCCAACGTATGCTGCAATAATTTGACGAGGGGCTGGCGTTTTAGCGCCATAGGGAAGAGGGTCTGCTGCTGCGCCGACTGGAAGAGCTGCGATGAGCAGTCCAACCAACCAAGTTTTCCGGAAAAACATGCCAATAAGCTCTTTCTATAAAGGATCACATCGAATGATGGTCAGGATTTTGTGCTTTCAAGTCAATATATATCCCAAGCTCCTTTGCTCAAAAATTGATCTTTTGCCCTTCCAGCTTGGTAAGTGAAGCGCGCGCCCTGAGAGGCACAATTTTGCGATGCGTTGCAGTTAAGTGCTTAAAATTGCGAGGCTATCTTGAACAGATAGCTTGATGCGCCTAAGAAGCAGGAAATCCAATCCTATTTGCAGGTGAAAGAAAGTCTATGATCTCTAAAGACGAACTGAAAGCGATGTCCCGAAAGGAGCTTGAGAAGCTTCTAAACAGTGTAAGTAAAGCGCTTGCCTCTGCGAAAGCGAGAGATCAACGAGAGGCAAAGAAGGCCGCTGCCAAAGCCGCTGCGGAATTCGGCTTCTCTCTTGGTGAAATCTCCGAAGCCGACGGCACAGTCCAAAAGAAGACGAAAGCAAAAAAGGCCCCCAAAAAGCCCTCAAAGCCCGCTTTTGCGAACCCAGAGGACAAAACGCAGACGTGGACAGGTAAAGGGCGCCAACCAAACTGGTACCGCGCTCAGATCGCAGCAGGCGTTGAGCCTGACGCCATGCGCATTTGAACCTATATAACGACAAGGCCCTCGTCCGCGACGGGGGCCGAAGCGCCAGAAGGTATTTAATCCATTTCGGGGCATAGGGCGCGCTTCAGTGATTGTACTGCAGAAAATTAAAGCTCAAAAATTCCTATAATGTTCCGATAGTTATCGTGAGATTTCTACTTCAGGTAGATGTCCGCGCGCCATAGTTTTAACATTTTTATAGCCATGTAAGATTCAGCTTATTATCCTTTTTAAGCGGCGATTCCGGGCAAATTTTGTGCTGTCGGTCGCTTGCTGTTACTTTTTTAGGAGAATTTGCATGGATGAACTGACGGTCGGCGATGTTCGCCCCTTCTTGGCGATGATCGCGAATAACCCACTTTTGAATGATGCTGAGGGGCTCGCCTCACAGTTGCGCGACATCATAACCAGCCTGGGCGTTCCGATTACTCCTGAACTGGACGCATCCTTGTCCGCCATTGAAGCAAATCCCATCCTTGTATCCGCAGGAATTGAAGAGTTGCGCAGCGCCATTGAGGGCTTGCCAGATTCTATGCTTCTCAGCGACGTCGAAGGGTTTGGATCGGTAACTCCTGGCGGCCCCGACGTGACGCAGGACCAAAACGGAAACGACATTCAAACCTTCCAGTTGCCGTTCAGCGGGACGACGATCGCTATCGAAGAGGATGGGGTTACGGTGACCCTTCCCGGGGGCGAGCCGCAGAAACTCGTAGGCCTCGATCGGCTAGAGTTTACCGACGGCACGCTGTTCTTGGATGTTCAAGATGGTGCTGGATTGGTTAAAGCCGCTTACGAAGCCTTGCTTGGGAATGCTCAGCCGGATGCGGAAGGTTTCGACTTCTGGCTCGATCTCTACGAAGGGGGAACCATCGATACGTTTGCCCTGACAAACGCCTTTACGCAAACTGAAGCTTTTTCTCAGCAGTATGCAGAGGCATTAAATGATGCTGAAGCTTTGGTGCGGTCTATCTACCAAAATCTTTTTGACCGCGAAGCAGATGACGCTGGGCTGAACTTCTGGAAAGAGTATCTCGATGCGAACGGTATTTCCGATTCAGTCGACGAAGCTCTTGCTTACATGATGCAATCTGAAGAGTTTGCGCAACTGGTGGGCGCGACTTACACCGACGGCGTCTTTGTTTAGAAAGACCTGGGTGGGGCAGCTGTCTTACAGCAACTGCTCCACCCACATAGATGATAGATACGTCGGGTGGTGCACCTAATACAGGCGCCGCTTGGAAAGCGCGTATTTGTGGCTTTCTACCTTATCCCGAGTTAAATGCGCGGGCCATGCCGGCCGGCGCGCGGCGCTCTTTAACCCCTCTTAAAGTAGCGCCACGAAAACGAAGACTGCAGTGATGAGGCTATATCCGATCATGTGCAGGAAGTCTGACTTTGCAGGCTGTGTCATGTTTTGCTCCAATGCTGCTCTACAGGCACCATTGTTGACCACGAATGCGGCGATAAATTGCCCTAGGCTGGGCTTAAGGATGCAATTTTAGTGTCTTTGGGGCTATTGTTCGTAGTGGCCAGTTTGGTGCCATCTCCAAGCATCAGCAATCATGTTGTTCAAGGTGGAACGTTTAGGTGTCCAGCCAAGCTCATTGATCGCTCGAGAAGAGCCTGACACGAGCTTGGTGCAATCTCCTGGGCGTCGCGCACCGATTTTATGAGGCACCGTTTGATTGGTTACGGCACGGCTATGATCGAGCACCTCGCGCACTGAGAAGCCGCTACCAGTGCCGAGGTTAAATACTCGGCTGCCCCTATCCTGTTGAAGCCACTTCAAGCCCAGAACATGGGCATCAACTAGATCGCAGACATGCACATAGTCACGAATGCAGGTGCCATCGGGCGTGTCATAGTCATCTCCGAAGACCGTCAGCGCAGCCCTGTTCCCAGAGATCGCATCAAGCATGAGCGGAATCAAATGCGTCTCCGGCTGGTGAAACTCGCCCACTTCGCCCTCGGGATCTGCCCCGGCTACGTTAAAATAGCGGAAGATAACATGCTGCAGCCCATGGGCGGCTTCAAAATCACGCAGAATGTCCTCAATCGCGCGTTTTGAGGCGCCATAAGCGTTAATCGGATACTGTGCGCTATTTTCATCAAGAATGACGTTGTCCTGATCCCCATAGGTCGCACAGGTAGATGAAAAGACAAACCGTTTGCAGCCGGCCGCAACCGCTGCCTCAATCAGCGTAAGGGATCCGTTGACGTTATTGCGCCAGTAGAGACCCGGCTTTGCCATGCTCTCACCCACTTGGCTGAGAGCCGCAAAATGCATAACCGCGACGGGTTGATGTTCCGCAAAAACCTCATCTAGCCGTGTGCGATCTAGCAGATCACCCTCCTCGAAGGGGCCAAACTTTACTGCATCGCGCCATCCGGTGATGAGGTTATCGAAAGTCACTGGGATGAACCCAGCCGACTTCAGCGCTTTGCAAGCGTGCGAGCCAATATAGCCTGCCCCGCCGGTTACCAATACCTTATTCATATCACCTCTTCACCCGCCTAGTTAAGCTCGCTTTAACCCAGAAGGTCTGCTTTATTTCGGAGGCTTCTTGATCGCGCTATGCTTCGCATGGCGTGCTTCAGTTGGAGCGGTGAAGCGGCCTGCCGCCCCGCCCTCGAAAAGCTCTTAAGCAATCAGATCAAACTGCGCCATGTCGCTCTTCAATCCAATAGTAGATACAACGCCACCATCATCGTACGACCAGCTTTTCGCGTAGATTTCCGGAGCATTGCTGCCCCCTTCGAACGCGTCCATATGGATGAAGATGATTTCTGTGTTCAAGTTGACGACTTTAATGTTGCTGTAGGTATGGAGCAAGAAATCTAAAAACTCGCGCGCTTCCAGGTCGAAGCTTTCATAGCCAGGCAGTTTTTCAGCCAAGCCTACCGGGGTAGACGGCGACTTTGTCTCCTCCGTGTTCAGCAATTGGACGAGCTCACTGTGATCAATCTTGTCGAGGCTTGTGATTTCAAAGCTCTCGAAGGCCGCGTCAAAGCTCTGTAGAAAGCTAACCTCTTCCACGTTGCTATCGGAAGATATCGCGCTTGGAGTTTGAACCGGCTGCTCATTGGAAGCTTCCGCAGCTTTTTCATCTTGATCGCTCGGCGGTCGTTTAGACATCATGGCCACCGGCTGTGCGGGCTCAGCGTAAGAGAGCTCTTCAGTCTCTTTTATGCGGGTGCTCGAAGGACCTTTGGTTACGAGCGCGACTTCGGCTTCGGGATCAATATTTGGCGCTTCCGGTGCAGTTTCTTCGCTCTCCACTTCGGCTAAACCAAGGTCACGCTGCTGGAGCTTTATCGTTTCAGATGCCATTAGAAGGGCGGCTTCTTTCGACTTAACGTGCTCAAGTGCGGCGGAAAGGCTTTCTAAGCTTAGCTTTTGAGTAAAGCTGTCATCGGTCGTAATATCCAGAATGCTTCCAGCCGGTAAAGGCAAGCCAACGGCCAGGGCCACCAAGCTTAAGCTTACCCCAGCGGCTTTCGCACCATGCCCTGAAAGCCCTAAGGCCAAGCCTTCGCGGCTAGACGATGAACTGGACGTAGCCTTCACGATATCTTGCGGCGCAGACGCTTTCTGAACAGCGCTCGACAACACCTCCTGGTCGCCATCATGTCCTACTGGTTCTTTGCCAGCTGCATCTTCATGAGATGAACCCCCCATTTCTTTTGGCATGCTTGCCGTAGTGGCGGGAGTTGCCGCGATCAGTTCATCCGACATCAGATATACAGACCACACCAGAGCCGCGAGCGCCGCCGCGGGATGTATGAATACGACATCCCGGTTGCGTTTTGTGAGCGACACAACATTCTGCCCGGCCTGTGCCACTGGCTGCACGCGTCGCGAGAACTCTGCCACCAGATCGTGCAGGCTGTCTCCCTTAATAGGGGTTTCCTGCATTTGGCTGGTTACCAAATAGCATCCGTCAAAGCGGCTAAAATGCACCAGAACCTCGTTTTGGCTGTCCATAAAGACAAACCAAGGGTCTCCTTCATCTGTGACGCCATGATCTACTTGGGTCGTGACGCCTGCGAGGGCGAGTATTCTTTGCGTCCGGTAAAGATCCGCCAGTTCTTGATTGGTCCAACCTACTGGTTGCGTGCAAAGGCTATGGGATTGCTGAAGGAAGGAGACGTTTGCTTCAAAAGTCTGAGGGCCGTCATCAACGCCATCCCCTGCATCCATCGGACCATAAAGCTCTGCCATGTCGAGGCGGCTGCAGGCGTCATCTGTCTCAGTCAGCCCAGAAGCCGTTAAAGCGCTCGACCGAGCAAGCCGTGGAAAACGAATAACATCAGACATCAAGTAAATCCTTTGCGCCACCATATCAGTCTTGAAGCAAAGGCCAAGATGTTATGGCGCTCTGGACTTAGCACGGGCTCACCCACCTCCCCAAAGGTTTTCGGGTGGATGCAAAGGGTGTTGGTTTACGAAGACGGGCGAAGCAACCGCGCGCCTATTGTTTCCCCCATTGGTATGAAGAGCCCGACTCAGACTTTTAAAAAGCCCCGCACCTCCCGCGCTGTCGAGCTTCACAAAGGCACCCCTTCTCTAGGCAGCGTATTGCCCTGCAAAACATGACCGGCCGCTTGTGCTGCGGCAGCACCGTCAAAGTCTGAGGACGCCCCTTTGGGGTACCGGCTCGCTACTATGCTCAAAATATGCTTTCTGGCCATAAACCAAAGGCCTATCTGCCCTTGATACGGCACGTGACCTTTGACGAAAAAGTGTTTATAGCAAGACGACTATATTTGGTAGCGAAAGATGTTTTTACCCCATGAGTGCCAGTAATCCGCTCCAGCAGGCCTACAAGAAGTTTCGCGCCATTTTTGGGGCGACTATTCTATTTAGCTTTTTTGTTAACTTGCTCATGTTTGTGGGCCCGCTTTACATGCTCCAGATCTATGATCGGGTACTGGCCAGCCGCAATGAAATGACGCTTTTGATGATCACGGCCATCGCTGTGGCACTTTTGATCACCTATGGCGTCTTGGAGTTTGTGCGTTCACGCATGTTGGTGCGGGCCGGGCTGCAGTTTGACAGCATTCTCTCGCGGCCCTTGTTTGATCGTGTGGCGCGCATCCAACTGATTAATCCCACCAGTGGCGCCCGTACGGCTTTGGGGGATGCCGACAAGGTTCGCAGCTTCATCACCGGGCAAGGTGTTCTGGCCTTCTTTGACGTCCCCTGGACGCCCATCTTTTTGGCTTTGTGTTTTGCGTTCCATCCTTGGCTTGGTTGGGTGGCCACAGGCGGTACCCTCGTGATTTTCACACTGGCGTTGCTCAATGAATATCTTACACGAAACGCGCTACAGTCAGCGAATGTTGAAGGTCAGCAAGCCTCTGAGTTTGCGGGCGCCACGATGCAAAATGCCGAAGTTATTCGAGCTATGGGCATGCAAGACGCTTTGGCTGAACGTTGGAAGGTGAAACGCAACGGAATGCTGATCTCACAGGCCCAGGCCAGTGACTGGGCGGGCGCCGTGATGTCGAGCTCAAAATTTGTCCGTATGGGGCTCCAAGTCGCTATTCTTGGCACGGGGGCTTATCTCGCCATGCGGGGCGAAGTCTCTGCGGGGGTCATGATTGCAGCCTCGATCGTGATGGGCCGCGCCCTGGCCCCGGTAGAACAAGCCGTCGGACAATGGAAAGAGTTCGTGGCTGCACGCCAATCACATGCCCGTCTCAAAAAGCTTTTTGAAGCTGTTGCAGAAGAACCTACACGGCTCCAACAACCTCAGCCCAAAGGACATCTGCAAGTCGAAGGCATTACCACTGTGGTGCCCGGCACCCGCGATACAATTTTGCGCTCTGTAAGCTTCGATCTACCTGCGGGCCAAACACTTGCTCTTATTGGGCCAAGCGGGTCGGGTAAGTCGACATTGGCACGTCATTTGGTTGGCGTCGGCGACCCGATCAACGGTGCCATTCGGCTGGATAAAGTAGAGCTTGCCCATTGGGACCGCAATCAGTTGGGCCAAGCCATCGGCTACCTTCCTCAAGATGTGAAATTGTTCTCTGGGTCAGTGGCGGAAAACATCTCTCGCTTTGCAGAGGGCGCCACAGACGAGGAGATCATCGCAGCCGCTAAGCTTGCCGGCGCCCACGAGATGATTTCCGGGCTGAACGATGGCTATGCCACTCAAATCGGAAGCGGAGGAAGCCGGCTATCGGGCGGTCAACGCCAACGTGTGGGCTTGGCGCGCGCCTTGTTTGGGAACCCATGTTTGATTGTGTTGGATGAGCCCAACTCCAATCTGGACAGCGAAGGTGAAGAAGCGCTGGCTAAATGCCTTGCCCACCTCAAGAGCGAAGGTAAGTCTATCGTTCTCGTGACGCATAAAGCCAATATTCTGAGTGCGACGGACTATACACTGATCTTGAGGGATGGCGCGGTGCAGCGCTTTGTCGCCACCAAAGAACTCTTGCAACCTCAGCAACAGCAGCCGCAACAGAAACCTCAGCAGCCCCCCCAAACTGTTTCGCTGTCGACTGCAAAGCTGTAAAACTTGGCGAGATCGCACCGAATGCGCCGCAAGCGCTGGTCCGCTCTCTCTGAAAGTGGCAAAGCACCGGCATCCATACAGTAAGCCTCTAAAGCATTTAGGACCCAGTCGTGGCATCAGCAGAATCAACGTTGGTTGCAAGCCAACTTACAAAGATGGCAAACCCGCGGAAGTATTCTTGGGCAGGCTACATCCTCCTGCTCATTACCTTCGGCGTAATGGGCATCTGGGCCTATTTTGCCATCATTGCGAGCGCGGTTGTAGCTCCTGGGGTGGTCGCACTTGAGAGCGATCGCAAGGTTGTGCAGCACCTTGAAGGCGGCATCGTCCAAGAGATTATGGTTCGTGAAGCTGACCTTGTAGAGCAAGGCGATCCACTGCTTGTCTTGGACAACATTCAGGTCAATTCTGAAATCGCAGTTCTTGAGCAGCGCCGGGCGACGTCAGAGGCCTTGATCGCCAGATTAACCGCAGAGCAAACCTTTGCTGAAGAGATTTCTTTTCCCGAAGAGCTTCTGAACACGGAAGACCCTCAGGTTAAAAGCGCCGTGGAAGCGCAGCGTAATATTTTCGAAGACCGGCGCTCTATCTACCTGTCCCAAGCTGAGATCCTGAACTTTCGCGCAGAGCAACTGAACGGGCAAGCAGAAGGATATGAAGTTCAGCTCGAAGCCTTGAAGAGGCGTCATGCACTTCGCAGTGAGCTTTTCGAGCGCATGCGTACGGGGGAAGAGCGCGGTGTGGTTGAAAGCAATCGTCTTTCAAACATGGAAGATGAAGTAATCCAGATTGAAGCCAGCATTGGCACTGCTATGTCTGAAATCGCTCAAGTCAAAGCAGCCGCAGGCGAGGCGCGCCTCAATATTCTTAAGCTGAAACAGGAGTATAGCGAGCGCGCTAATAGTGAGCTTAAGACCGCGCGCTCAGAGCTTTCCGAGATCAACGAAAAACTCACCGTGGCTGAGGATCGGATGCGGCGTACCACGATCTCAGCGCCGACCACAGGTAAAGTTCAAAGCTTGGCCGTTACCACCCGAGGCTCCGTGATCCGCTCTGGTGAGATCCTCATGGAGATTGTTCCCAGTGATGAGACGCTTCTCATTGATGCGAAGGTCGCACCTGTAGACGTAGACAACGTGCGTCCCGGCCTTGAAACCGAAGTGCGCTTTTCAGCATTCAAATCCCGTCTGGCCAAGTTGGTCCTCGGCGAAGTGCTCTCCATTTCTACGGATGTTGTGACCACAAAAGATCCCAATGAGGCACCCTATTATTTGGCACGCATTAAAGTGCCGGATGAGAATCTTACAGATGAGATCCGGGACGGTCTGACCGCCGGCATGCCAGCTGACGTGGTTATTCTAACAGGCGAGCGTAGTGTATTGCAGTATATGCTGGATCCGCTGTCGGAGGCGATCTTTAAGAGCTTGCGCGAAGAGTAAGCTGGCATAGCGAGCTTTGCTCTTAGAAAGGCAAAAAATCTAATGGGGGGCGATGTGAGCAAGCTCAAACGTGTTGGCAACTATATAGCTGCAATCTTCAAGCTTGGTCGTACAGAGCGTATGGCCAAGGAAACATATCGCAACATGCAGACCATTGAAGACCGCTTTGCCGGTTGGGAAACGCGTGAGCGCCAGTTGCGCAACGGTGTTAAACAAATGGTTCAAGGCGAAACACAAGCTTTGATGGCCCGCAACGCAGAGCTTGCACGCAACTTTACTGAGCTCTCTCGGCGTTTGGATCAGATCCTACGCCCCCCCGCGGGGGAGCAGCCGATTTCTACGCCCGCTGATCCGTCCGATAAGGATGAAAGCGGCATTGGAGCGGTGATGGATAGTTTCTACCACAGGCTCGAGAACAAGTATCGCGGCACAACATCCGATATCCGCAACAGGCTGCGTATCTACCTTCCCGACGTAGAGAGCGCGGTCATTCGAACAGGCGGCAAACCTGTGATGGACATTGGTTGTGGCAGAGGCGAATGGCTTAGCCTTTTAAACGACACAGGCATTACAGCGCTCGGTATTGATACAAATCCAGTGCAGATCGCTGATGTGCAAGAGAAAGGGCTGGACGCTCGGCAGGGGAATGCGCGCAGCGCCCTCACGGACGCCGAGGACAACTCCATGGCCTGCATCACGGCTCATCATCTCATCGAGCATCTTCCTTTTGAAGAGGTTCTATGGATCACACGAGAGGCCATGCGCGTATTGGCCCCAGGCGGGGTTTTGCTGTTTGAGACGCCGAATGTACGTAATGTGTTGGTGGGGGCGACCTCCTTTCATAATGACCCCACCCACCTTCATCCGATGACCGATCCGGTACTGACCGTCTTGTTCGAAACAGTGGGGTTTCACCCTATTGAGACACGTCATCTGCACCCTCATGAAAAGCTCGCTGAGTTCATGGCCAAACCAGGGTTTGATCCAGAACTGGCGAACCTGATGTTCGGCGCACAAGACCTCGCCATTCTTGGCCACAAACCTCTTCAGGAGGCTTGAGATGCGGGTTGGTGTGGTTCGGACGCAAGTCCCCTTTGTGACTGGCGGCGCGGAGCGTCATGCCGCAGGTCTGGTTTCTGCTTTGCGCGCATATGGTCATGAAGCTTGTGAGATCGCCCTGCCCTTCAAGTGGTACCCTGTTGAGACTTTGACCGACAGTATTCTCGCGGCGCGGCTTACGGATCTTTCAGAATCTGAAGGTGTGCCCATTGATCTGATGATCGGGCTTAAGTTTCCGGCCTATCTGGCGCGCCACCCAAACCCCGTTTTTTGGCTGATCCATCAGCACCGGCAAGCCTATGACATGTGGGATGCGGGCACTTCGGATCTGTTGGATGCCCCCAAAGGAATGATGGCGCGCGATATGATACGCGCGGAGGATCGCGATGCTTTTGCGCGCAGTACAAAGCCAATATACGCAAATTCTCAGAACGTGGCCGGGCGGCTCAAGAAATACCTCGGGCTGTCATCTACGCCTTTGTACCATCCGCCACCGAACGCAGAACTGCTTACCCAAGGAAACTTTGGCGACTATCTGTTTGCTCCGGGGCGGCTGAACCCATCCAAACGAGTCGATCTGATGCTACGCGCGCTTGCCAAGGCGCCAACGCCCCTGCGTTTGATTATTGCAGGCGTCGCCGAGAACCCTGCCTATTTGGATGAGTTGCGCAGTTTGGCCACCGCTTTAGGCGTATCGGGGCGCGTAGAATGGCTCGGCGGTATCGATGACGCCACAATGGTCCGCTACTATGCTCAAGCCCGAGCTGTCGTGTTCACACCCCAAGACGAAGACTTGGGGTATATCACGCTGGAAGCAATGCTGTCAGGTAAGCCCGTTATTACCACCACTGACGCAGGTGGTCCTTTGGAGTTTATCTCTCAAAAGCAAGAAGGGTTGATTGCAGCACCCGACGCGGAAGCATTGGCTCAAGCGTTCAGCAGCCTTTACGAAGATGCCGCTTTGGCCGAGACTTTGGGTGAAGCTGGCCGCGCACGTTACCAAAAGATGAATATTTCTTGGGAGCATGTCGTCGAAACCCTAACTGGGCAAACCGCTCAACCCGCGCCAGGCCCTGCACAGATCGCGGCCCTTGAGGCGAAAGCTGCGGCCACGCCAGCCGAAGAAGCGGTCGCGCGAGTACAGGCCGCTGTCGCGCCCCCTTCCGCTCCCAGCTTACCTTTTGCATCGATCACAGAGGTTTTGAACGCCTATGACTTTGACACCATGCCTGCGAAAGACGGGAGCGGCCCTGCTCCGGTAGAGCCTGGGTTGGCGCAATACTTGGGCACACATTGGACGCGCTATCTGACCACATTGCATCATGTGATCGAGGCGGCCCCGCGCGACATTTTGGACGTTGGGGTATTCCCCCCGCTGGCCTTTGAAGCCATGGTCGTCAACGCCCTGCCTGATGCGAAGCTAAGTGGTATTTGGGAAGGCCCCCACCCTTACGCACAGTCCGTCAAAAGCCTCAACGGTGCCTATCCTGATTTTGATATTGAACTGCGACCTGCCAACATTGAACGCGATGCTATGCCTTACGGCGATGCTGAGTTCGACATGGTGTTGGGAATGGAAATTTTCGAGCACCTCGCTTTAGACCCGCATTTTTTCTTGTCTCAGGCCGCACGCGTGTTGCGTCCCGGGGGGCATATCATTTTGACGACGCCAAACGTTGGAAGTCATCGCGGCGTCCAGAAGATGCTTAACGGGCAATCGCCCTATTCTTTTGGCCTGTTTGTCCCCACGGGGGGCGTTTATGGCCGCCATAACCGCGAATATACACCGAGCGAAGTCGAGGCTCTCGCCCATGGCGCAGGCTTTGAAACCCACTATTTGGGAACAGCCGACGTTTACGAAGATCACGTCGATCCTGCGACTGCGGTACTTATGATTGCCCGTGAGGATGACTTGAACTTGCGCGGAGAGAATATTGTTTTTGTTGGGCGCAAAGCAGGTCCGCCCACTGCCCCGCCACCAGGGCTCTATCATGGAGACCCAGCCCGGCTTTCGGGGGAGCTCACCCTTTCAAAGCAAGAAGCCGATACAGGCCTTACGCAAATTACAGCGCATAATACTTCCTCAGGCTGGTGGCCGTCCTCGGGTGCTCAATCGACGGCGCTTCTGGCCGAATGGATCAATGAGAACGGCTACTTGGTCCACACAAATGTCATTCTCCCCCTTAATGAGGCTGTCGCTCCTGAAGGCAAAACAACCTTTAGTTTCCGCCGCAGCCCCGAGGAGATGATTTCTTCCAAAGGCATATTGCGTTTGCAGCTCTTCCAAACTGGCGTGGGGGCGTTCACAGGCACAGGTCGGGCTAATATGCTTGAGCTGCCCTGCTCTGAAGACACCTTCCTTGCTTTGGCCCAACAGGCTTTGTGATGACCGCTCAGACGCCGCGCCCCACCATTCATTGGATCAGCCCCCTGCCACCGGCTGAAACCGATATTGCCCACTATACCTCACGCATCTTGCCTGAGCTAAGCGCTAAGGCTGAGGTCATCCTTTGGACTGATGAAAGGGAATGGGACCTCTCACTTGAGAAATACTGTACCGTCAAATCTTTTGATCCAGATACAGTGTGTCCGCGAGACTTTACGGCCGCCCGAACCGGGGATGGGACTGAAGTGCTGTTTCTCCACATCGGGAACTCTTGGGTTTATCATGCAGGCTTCTTAAGATTGGCGCAGCGCATGCCCACTGTGGTGGTGCTTCATGATCTTGCGATCCAAGAGCTTATGGTGGAGGCAATCAGGGCCAGTGAATGGGACGCTGGAACTTATTTTGCGGGAATGGAAAAGTGGTATGGCGCTGCCGGTCTTGAGCAGGCTCGCGCCTGTCTCGATGGTAGGGAGCAGGCCTCCAACATATCGGGTGCGATGCCTGGTTTTGAACTGGTTCTCGAAAACGCGCTAGCGGTACTCACCCATACCCAGTTTGCGCATGAGGCAGTGCAACAAAAGCGCCCACGCCTTGCCTCCAAAGTCTTACCCCTGCCTTTCCCGATTGGCCGCGAACCTTACAGGAAAGGCATTTCCACCGGCCCATTAAGGCTTCTGCAATTTGGATGGATCGGCCCCAATAGACGGTTAGAGCAAGTCCTCGAAGCCCTGGCGCAGATGCCACCAGACTTTGACTATCGCTTCGATGTAATGGGTAAGCTTTGGAACCCTGATCTTATCTACAATAAGATCTCGCAGTTGGGGTTGAGCCAGCGGGTTTTTCTTCACGGCTTCGTGGCCGAGCCCGTTTTGGATGATGCGCTGCGCCAGGCCCATCTGGTCTTAAATCTTCGTCACCCCAGTATGGGCGAAGCTTCTGGCAGCCAACTCCGCATTTGGAATGCAGGTGCCCCTGCTGCAGTAACGCGGGAGGGATGGTATGCCAGCCTGCCGGAGAATGTCGTTTGCTTCATCGACCAAGACAAAGAAGTCGCCCAGCTACAGGCGCTTTTTAAAAAGCTTAGTGTAGAGCGTGATGCGGGCAAAACATTAGGCTTGGCTGGACGGGCTTACTTTGAGGCCAACCATGCGCCAAACATCTACGCAAAAGAACTGGTCAGGTTTGCCGATGACATCGCCTTAACCGCAAGTCAGGATTTAGCAGTGCAGCTTCGGCAAGAGCAATTGCGCAAGCGAAAGATGCATCCAGAGCTGCAAAAGCGCTTAGAGGCGCTCTGAACACCGCAAAGGCGCTAAGCTTAGTTTCCGTCACTCTCTTCAAAGAGCATCGCGAAAGCTTCTGGTTCATAATAGCTTAGAAGCGTTTTCATGAAGAACTTCGGGTCTTGTTCTAGAACCGCGGCCCAATCGCGATAGCGCGCGCTCGGAATTTTACCGCGCCCGGTCTCCAACTGGGAGATGAATGTATAATAATCGAGGTCGAGCGCCTCTGCGAGTTGGCGTTGCGAAAGCCCTTGTGCTTCGCGCAAAGCTCTCAACCAGTTGCCCAACTCGGCACGCGGCTCATTGCTCCGAGAGGCCGCAGACGTGGTTTTTTGATTTGCCATACTATGGTGCTTCCAAGATTCGAAATGCAGCCCAAGCCATCCAAGGCTTACTCAAACTTATATGCAGCTAGAGGACAGGACTGCCGATATTATGCTTAGCGATATGCGCCTCTGAACCCCTTATAACACTATATGAAGAGTAGTGGTATACTTTTTACTGGACATAAAGCTTGCTCGGTGGCCAGCGATTTGCTACCCCCATCATAGCGATCACTCCGCGTTCTGGCGATGCCGTCACCCTCGGATGGCATTTGCCTCGCGATCGCTAGAGAAGATCATCGTGCAAGCTTATTAAGCAGGAAAGCAAAAAACATGGCAACAACAGCACAAGTCGACGCAATCGTCGCCCTGTACGCAGGTTATTTCAACCGCGCGCCCGATCCGGCAGGTCTCCAGTTCTGGATCGACCAGATCGATGGTGGCCGCGAATTCAATACAATCGCCGCAGACTTCGCAGCTTCCCCTGAAGCAACTGCGCTGTACCCCTATCTGACAACACCTGATGTTGCGTCGCCTTCGACCTTCATCACCAATGTCTACCAGAACCTGTTCAACCGCGCGCCCGACGCCGAAGGTCTGCAGTTCTGGACCAACGTGCTGAACGAAGGTTCGGTTTCCGTGGCCGACATGATCGAAGCGATCATCAACGGCGCCGTGGATGCTCCCAACGCAACCCCGCCCACCTTTGACGCCAGCACCCTCGAAAACAAAATCGAAGTCGGCCGTGACTTTGCTGCAGACGCTGCAAACACAACTGGTTTCGTATTCGACGATGCAGCTAAATCCGCTGCCATCGACGTCATCGACGGTGTGACCAGCGACGATGCAACTGTTGATGCCGCCAAAGCCGAAACAGACGCGTTCTTGGGTGCCGCGGCCAACCCCGGCGACAAATTCACCCTCACCACAGGCGCTGATGTTGTCGCAGGCACCGCCGGCAACGACACAATCAACGCTCTGCCCGTGAATGCTGCAGGTGGCGACGCGTCCACCTTCTCTGCCTTCGACGACATCGACGGTGGTGCCGGTACGGACACGCTGAACATCTTTACTAACGGTTCGTTCAATGGCGGCGGTTTCCCGACGTCTGCTTCGGTAGAAAACGTGGAGATTGTCAACATCAGCAACGCGACAGCTGGTGGCTTTGGCAATGTAGATGCGGCTGACTTCGACGGTGCTACTCAGATCTGGCAAGTTGCCAACGGCAACAATATTCAGAACCTGGAAGCTTCGACCACAGCGGGCTTCCGTCAGACCACCGCGAACACCTTTGGTGTAGCTGCAGCCACTGGCGTTGCATCTGCTGCTGTTGCTCTGGACAACGCGGCTGAAGCCAGCACCTTCAACCTGTCTGGCGACGCACTGACAGAGGCAACCATCTCCGGTACAGTAGCTGACTCCAACAGCGACATGACTGTTGCAGACATCAACCTGAATGTCACAGCAGGCAAAGATGTCCAGTCCGTGGAAGTTTCCTCTGCCGTAGATGCAACGCTGGTAAGCGTTGCGAACACTGGCACCAAAGCGGTAACTTCGGTTGACGCATCGGCAAGCGCTGGCGACATCACCTACACTTCGGCTGGTTCTGCGATTGCAAACATCGAAACCGGCGCCGGTGACGATACCGTTCGCATCGCAACAATGACATCCAATACCGCAGGTTCTAAAGTAGCTGCGATGGTGGAAACTGGTGAAGGCGACGACACAGTTGCTATTGCAACCAGCGGCACAGGCACCACCACTGTTGATGCAGGTGCAGGTAACGACACCGTAACTCTGCTTGGTGACGGTTCCGGCAAACTGAGCGTCAACCTTGGCGAAGGCGACGACGCCTTCTTGGTCAACGGTGGCACTGTCTCCAAAGGCGACACCATCGACGGGGGTGCGGGCACTGACACTGTTCAGCTGAAAGATATCGGTTCTGCCAACATTGGTGCCTTCACAAACTTCGAAATCTTCGATGCTGTGGGCCTTGGCACAACTCTGGACACCGACATCCTGGCGTCGAACAACACTGTCACTGAATTCGTTGCATCTGGTAACGTAAACGCCGGTGCAGCTCTGACAAATGTTGCAGCTGGTGCTGGCGTCCGGGTCACCGGCGACATGGACGGCAACGCCCTGTCGATCACTCAGAAAACCGCTGGTTCTTTGACTGTCACCCATGACATCGATGAAGCCGCGGCGGCGACTACCGCCCCTGGTGATGTTTCGGGCAGCGTAACAGCAACAAACGCAACATCGGTTGAAGCTGTGTTCGATAGCAGCTTCGTGGATGCGGCTACAGGTACAGGCGACAACGTTGCTGAACTCAACCTGACCGCTGACAAAGCGACAAGCCTGTCGGTGAACTCGGGCGGTGATGTCGCGATGAACGATCTGACCGTTCAAGCAAATGCCCTCACCTCCGTGACTGTCACAGGTGACCAAATGCTGGACCTGGATTTCATCACCGGCACGTCCAAACTGGCTTCGGTTGATGCTTCGGCCAGCACCGGCGGTTTGATCTTCGACATGGAAGACCTTGCCGATGGTGGTTCTGTCTCGCTGGGCTCTGGCAAAGACACAATCCTTGTTGGTGCAAGCTCCGAAGCTGACCAAGATGGTGCAAATACCGAAAGCCTTGTTGGGTTTGAAAAAGCGGATGCGGCAGCAGTCGGAACAAATGCAACGGCTCAAGCCGCTGCAATTGCAGACTCCGACCTGATCGACCTGTCGGCTTTCGCTCCTGCTAGTGTGGCAGACGCCAACACTGGAACTGGTGCAACGTTGGCAAACGGTGTTCTCACCTTTGATGGTGCAGGTCCTCAGTCGCTTGACGATGCAGCCATGATCGCTGACGCCTTTGCTGACGCGGCAGGCGAAGCTGTCCTGTTCGAATACATCGGCGACTCGTACGTCTTCGTTCAAGGCGGGGCCACCAGCGACATCACCGATGACGCAATGGTGAAACTGACAGGTGTCACCGATGTGACCAACCTCGTCGAAACCGGCACCGACCAGTTCTTCATCGTCTAATCTAGACGCTGAGCTATTTTTAAAACCGGCCCCTCGGGGCCGGTTTTCCCACATCTGATCCCCCCAAATTCTCTAGGAGTATGAAATGGCTGACGGCCAAACAATTTCGATTGATGGTAAAGACTACATGGCGGATGCGCTGTCTGATGAGGCCAAAGCACAACTTGGGAACCTTCGAGTTGTCGATATGGAGCTACAGCGCCTTGAACAACGCAAAGCGATTGCGCAAACCGCGCGCAATGCCTATGCCCGCGCATTGCAAGCAGAACTGGCTAAAGTCGAACCCCAACAATAACTTCCGCTGAGCTTCCAGCCAGTGGCGCTGATATACAGCTCAGGTCGCGATAATTTGCCCTGCTGATCGAAAGATCAGCAGGTATTTGTCAAAACCAAACTTCGCGGGTGATACCCTGATTGCTCATCCGGTTTAAGAAGACCTACCCGCTTATCCACCAAAGAAAGCGGCAGCATCACAATGACACATTCCGTTCAGCGGGGCACGCCATCCATGACAAGCGTCCCAAGGCGAGTTGGCGGTTTGCTTTTCAGGCAGCCCAGAACCGGGTCCATCCGAGCAAAGCTTCTCGGAAGACGATTCCCGTCCAGCAGCGCAATGGCGCCCACCTGACAACGGTGACACGGGCACGGGCACGGGCACGGGCACGGGCACGGGGAGTGTAGGACCCAAAGCATTTGCCACAAGTCCCGTGCGACGGAAACGCCCGGTCGGCACCTGAATGTGCGGAGGGGGGTAACACCGGTGTCTCGCAACCCGGCCTTACGTGGCGAAGTAGCCGGCGATCTGCTTGGCGCGCCGCGACGGAACTCCGGCGGCGTCTGCGTGTCTCGGCCAGTCGGCGATGGCGGCGCGAACCGGATCAATGAGCGCGGCGATCGCTGCGGGTTTCATCCCGAGCGCCTGCCCGACCGCCTCTACATGCTTCCTGCCGGGCTGGCGCCCCTCTCCGGCGATGGCGAGATGGTGCTCGCCGCCGGGCCCGTCGGAGAAGCTGACGTCGTAGGCCGGCGCCAAGCGCCAACCGCCCCCTGCGTCCATTAGGAAGGCGTGGTTCTTCAGGTGATCATCCCGATTGTGGGCGAGGACGTTGAAGGCCATCCTGCGGAACATTTCGTCCTGATCTCCAGCATGCCGGGTGGTCCAACGCACCAGCTTATGCAGGTTCTCGTAATCGGTGGACGGCTGGCGGAAGTCGACGTCGAGCATGCCGGCGGCGGTATGCATATGCACCCGTCCGGCGCCTCTGCGGTCAAAGCGCTCTACGGCAAAGAAAGCATCGCCGCGCCCAGAGCGCAGCACCATCGTCCAGGGCATGGCGATACCGGCCGCCCGCGCCATCCTCGCGTAGGCCTCTTCCTCTTCGATCGCGGTCGGGCTGTCGGTTGTCGCCCGGTGCTTGATCAGCACCTGCCGTTCGCCGCGCTCCGGGGTTCGCCGATGGTCGCGTACGCGGCCGGTCTCCACATCGAGCAGGGCCACGAGTTTCGGCCGGGCGCCGGCAGAGCCGCCGGCTGCCGCGCGGGCCTTGCGGAGGTCCTCCACGGAAGCGTCTTCGGCCATGCTGGTCGCGAGATCGGCGAACCACTCGAGGTCGACGCTGTTCGGGCCGACCACTCGCTCTTCTGGACGATAGATGAGGGCGCCCATGCCGTGGGTGCCGACGATCGCCAGACGGTCAACCGGGGTGACGGCGGTGCGACCGCTGCCGCGGCGCTCAAGTTCGCGGTCGATGAGCAACCGTCCCCAGCCGTCAGGGAGCGAGTCGCCGAAGACTCCGGGCAGGCCTTCGAAGGCGGCCGTATTGCCGGTGCGATAGAGCCCGGCCAGCGTCTTGATGTGGTAGGGCGAGATCGGGAGCGGGGCTGCGACGAAAGAGGGGTCCCATTCGACCGCCGCGGAGCGGCGGGCGGAATCCCAAGCGATCTGTCCCACGGGGCGGACATCGTCCGAGTCGAAGGCGATATCGACGCGAAGACGGCGGGCCATAGTTACGAACTCCTGCGGGTGCGAGCGCGCTGTCGCATCGTTGGCTTGTCGAGATCATCGAGACGAGTCGCCTCGACAGCCGGGAACAGGGTGCCGAAGCCAGCGATGGCGTCGAGCGCGTCGGCGAGGGCGAGCAGGCCGGTGAGGCTGATCTTCCCCTTCTGCTCGAAGACTTTTAGGGTCGCCAGAGGAACTCCGGACCGCGTGGCCAGGTCGCTCTGAGTTAGCCCAAGTGCGAGCCGGCGGTCGCGAGCAGCCGCGCGAACCCGATCCTGCATCTCGGACGGCGTGTCGAGATTAAGCTTAAGGATCACTATGATATCCTTTATATGGCTTTTTTGCCATTATGGATACTATATTGATCGTTATATTGGAGCAAGAAGGAAGTAGACCTGGTGCCCCGCACACGATGATGCATTCCCTTCTTTGGGATTGCAGCAATGCATGCTCTGTATATCCCACGGAACGGAATGCGTCAGCATAACGGCCTGCATAGGCCGTATTCCTTCGAGCAGCGGACTTGCTTGCCGACCGCGTCCTGTAGGAGGACGCACATCTGGTCAACCAGTGGGATCGGACGCCAGATTTCTCTCGTGCAACGCCGGCTCTCGTGGTCCATTGCTTGACCACTTCCCGAACGGGCGCACGGTGGTTCCACCGCCAGACAATCTCGTCGAGGTATCGCTGAAGGTGCTGCCTTCCAAGATTGTGGTAGACCCCGACCAGGGCACGTTGCTCTCCGCTCGTTCCGCCAGGCGAGCAATGTTGGCTCGTAGGCTGTTTGACGAAGAAAAAACCGGGATAATCGCGCGAAATACGGCAAAAGCGCGGAAAACCTAATTTACACCAGCACCTTGCAATATTCGCTACTTTTTATTGTGGATAAGCGGGAAGACCTTTAATCCTAAGGCTTTGACAGAAGCTTCTGGCCATCTGCGCCTATGCCCCCTACAAATTTTTGGCGGTATATAGGAAATGCATATGTGGAATTCAGGGTACGTATCTGAGGTAGACTATACGTTTAGCCACTTTCCTTTCCTGTCGCCAAACAGTCTAAAGCTTGCCGCCTTGTTAGAGGGCGGCAAACACACCGTCCCCGAAGTACCCACCTACTTGGAGCTTGGTTTTGGGCAAGGTCTTTCCTTGAATATGCATGCTGCGAGCAACCCAGGGGCGTTCTGGGGCGCAGATTTTAGCCCCACACAGACAGCGACAGCTCAAGAGTATGCAGCATTTGGAGCAGGAAACCTGAACCTGTTCGATGCGTCTTTTGAAGAGCTTCTGCACCGTCACGCCCTGCCCTATTTTGACATGATCGTTCTGCACGGGATTTGGTCCTGGGTGCCGCAAAAGGCGCGCGAAGCCGTTGTGCAGATTGCCTGTGATCACCTCAAACCCGGTGGGCTCTTCTATGTCAGCTACAATGTAAAAGCAGGCTGGGAAGGTATTGGTCCTCTCCGTGATCTGCTCGCGCAACATTACCGCGCCCATGTGAAGGGGACAGTCGTAGAGCGCGTGAAGGCAGCAATCGCTTTTGCCGAAGATGTCTTGGATTCGGACGCCAAGTTCTTTGTGCAAAACCCGCTCGCCAAAGCGCAACTCAACGACATGAAGAAGAAGGATCCGATCTACCTTGCGCATGAGTTCTTCAACGAAACTTGGAATCCAATGCGCTTCTCAGATGTCTGCAAGGAGCTGGCCCCTGCTAAGCTTGACTACTTAGGCTCCAGCACCCTGTTGGATGGGCTGCCAAGCATTCATCTTACGCCCAAGGCCAAAACGCTTTTAGACAATGCTTCTGACAAAGCGACGGCGGGTGACCTGCGAGATATCTTCGTCGCGCAGAGATTTCGCCGCGATATTTTCGTTAAAGGGCTCAGAACCCACACCGAAGTGGGCAGGCAAAGACTACTCTTGCAGCAAGAGTTCATCCTCCGGAAACAGGCCAAAGACCTGCCCAAAACAATAAAGGGCGCGCGTGGAACGGCGAACTTGGATCAGGACCTATATGCTCGGATCCTGGGGACGTTTTCTGAACAGAAAGGCTACATCAGATCACTTAAGGGTATCCTGACTGATCCCGCGTGCAGAACTCTTAATCTGGCTCAGCTTGAACAAGCTGTGCGGGTGTTGGCGGACTTGGAGGTAATTGCCGCCATAAGCTCTCCGGATGCGATTGATGCAGCCAGGTCCGGGGCGCAACGTCTGAATGCCAAACTATGCCGAGACGCTGCCTTAGATGATAGGGTGGGTTACCTGGCCTCACCTGTTTTGGGTACAGGCGTTGCGGTTTCTCGTTTTGAGCAGGTTTTTATCCACTGCCTATCGCACGAACTCGGCGATCCCGTCGCACATCTGTGGCAAGTGCTCCAAGCGCAGGGGCAATTGCTTCGGAAAAATGGGGAAGTGCTGCAATCAGCAGAAGCGAACTTGGAAGAACTCAAAAAGCAATTTGAGCACTTTCAAAACAACCGTCTTCCCATCTTGAGCCGCTTGGGGGTGGTGTCCGAGAAAGGGGCGCTAGAGGTGCCCCACGAAGATTGAGACAAACTATAGCCCTGCACAAATGCTCAGATGATAAATTTATAAATAACAAAAGCTTAAACTATTATCTTAATGCATAGCATTAAGATAATGGCAGCTTTCTATACGCGGCATGCCTGCTCGGTTTCACTTCCATATGAAGAGAAATCGATACTCTTGATGCTCTTATACACCGCCTGGAAAGGCCGGGGGTGCACTGGAAGCTGCACGCCCCTGCGTCAATCATAATCGAGTTTTTCAGTCCTTTTGCAAAGCACGCAGAACACGATCCAGTGCCTGGCCTTGCTTGGAGTATTTTGCAGGACTGTCTTTGACGAGTTTATAATAAGCGGCCGCGTCATAAAGCTGTACAGGCAAGCGTAGGTCAGCTGCGGTCAGACGTCCTGTTGATGCGAGCACGGCATAGGCTGCGATATAGAGGTTCGCGCGGGCTGTAACACGGGTGGATTGCGCATCCAGCAACACCTGCTCCGCATCCAAGACATCAATCGTGGTACGTGCGCCCAGCTTTGCCTCTTCGCGCACACCTTCAAAGGCCGCGCGCGCCGCACGTATCTGACGGTCAGACGCTTCAAGCTGGGCACGGGCCGAGGCCAAAGACGCATAGGCGTTTCCGACTTCTTGAACGACTTCTCTACTGACCACATGAAGATTGGCACGCTGTGCATCCTCCTGCGCCATAGCGCGGCGAACCGCAGAAGAGAGCGCCCCACCTTGATAGATTGTTTGACCGGCCTCCACGCCAATGCTGCCGCTTCTGCTGTAGCGCTTGCTATCAAAGGTTTCAGATATGCCATAACTGCCTTGCAGTGTGACGCGCGGGGACATCGAGGCTTCGTTCGATCTGACCGCCAATCGTGAGCAGTGTCCCAACAGTTGGTGTAACTCCCACTGGTAGCGCGGGCTGAGCGGAGCCTTCGCATAGCGAAGCGAGGCCCGTGCGGGTCCCTTGGCGGCCATGGTTGTTCTTCGGCTAAGGTTTGGTTTGCGGACCTAACTTTGACCGAGGAGAACGACCATGACCAAGAACAGTCTATCAGATACTGCCGCGCTGCGTGCGCTTTTGTCAGAGACATCTGACAGCAACCTGCTTGCCGAGATGCTCGGTTTCGTCGCCGACCGCCTCATGGCGCTGGATGTCGACCAGCTCTGCGGTGCCAGTGCGCACGAGCGAAGCAGCGACCGCATGAACCATCGCAACGGATACCGGTCCCGAGCTTGGGAAACGCGTGCAGGAAGGGTCGACGTGAAGATCCCGAAGCTGCGCAAGGGCAGCTACCTGCCCGAGTTCCTTGAGCCCCGCCGGGCGGCGGAGAAAGCCATGACGGCTGTCATTCAAGAGGCCTATGTTCAGGGCCTGTCGACGCGCTCCGTGGATGATCTGGTCAAGGCTATGGGAATGACTGGCGTATCGAAGAGCCAAGTCTCGCGGCTCTGCGGCGAGATTGATGAACGCGTCGATGCATTCCTGAACCGCCCGCTGGAAGGCGAATGGCCCTATCTCTGGCTTGACGCGACTTACATCAAGGTCCGCCGTGGCGGTCGGATCGTCAGCGTCGCTGCTATAGTGGCAGTGGCGGTCAACCTGGATGGACGCCGCGAGGTTCTGGGCATCGCTGTCCAGCCCAGTGAAGCCGAGGTCTTCTGGGACGAATTTCTGCGTTCTCTGTGCTGCGCGACAAACTGGATGAGATTCCGCGACAATCAGGATGAGACGTTGCGGCGGGCGTGTGCCGGAGGGAGGGCGTAGCCCGACCGGAGGCACACGCCCGCCGCTTCGCCCGTTTTTGGGGTCTGTGATCGCGGCCGGCCCGCTACGCTGGTGGTTTTCAGGAATGGAGAACCACCTTTGTGCCGGGGCGCCATGTAACCGATCAACAGACGAGACTTTTCATGAAGCTGAGACAAGACCACCCCATCGAAGTCGCCGCGGCCAAGGCCGGGATGAGCCGGGCGACCGGATACCGCATTTCACAGAACCCCAAGCTGCCGTCGCAGAAGCCCCAGACGCGGGGCCGGCGGCGCCCAGACCCGCTTGAGCACATTTTCGACGCGGAAGTTGTCCCTCTTTTGCAATCAGCCCCAGGCCTTCGCCCGGTCGCAATTTTTGAGGAGATGCTGCGCCGCCACCCCGAACTGTCCCCGGGCATCCGCCGGACACTGGAGCGGCGGATCCGGGCCTGGCGGGCAGTGCATGGCGAAGATCAGGAGGTCATCTTCCGGCAGGTTCACGAGCCGGGCCGGCTCGGTTTGTCGGACTTCACCGACCTGGGGGCAGCGGCGGTGACTATCGCAGGCCAGCCGCTGGAGCATCTGCTCTACCATTTTCGCTTGCCGTGGTCTGGTTTTGAGCACGCCCATGTTATCCTCGGCGGGGAGAGTTTTGTCGCCCTGGCCGAAGGGCTTCAAAATGCGCTCTGGTCGGTGGGCGGGGCGCCGGCGTCTCATCGCAGCGACAGTTTGTCTGCAGCCTTCCGCAACCTCGATGCCGACGCGCGGGCGGATCTCACGACGCGCTATGATGCCCTATGCGCCCATTACCGGATGACGCCGACGCGGAACAACAAGGGGGTGGCGCATGAGAACGGCTCGATCGAAAGCGCCCACGGCCATCTCAAGAGCGCGATCCGGGATGCGCTGCTGATGCGGGGCAGTGCCGACTTCGGCGACCTCGATGGCTACCGCGCCTTCATCGACGAGATCGTGGGGCGCCGCAATGCGGCCCGCGGCAAGCGTATCGCGGCCGAACGGCCATATCTGCAGGGGCTGCCCGCACGCCGCACCACGGATTTCGAGGAGGTGATCGTCACCGTTTCCAGCACCGGCGGCTTCACTTTGCGCAAGGTCTTCTACACCGTGCCCTCCCGCCTGATCGGGCACAGGCTGCGCGTGCGCTTGTTTGACGACAGGCTGGATGTCTTCACCGGCGGCACCCGCCTGCTGACCCTGCCCAGGGGGCGGGCCAAGGCGAACGGCAAGCATGACCAGGTCGTGAACTATCACCATGTCATCCATTCGCTGCGCAGAAAGCCCATGGCCCTTCTGCATCTCGTTTACCGCGACAAGCTCTTCCCGCGCCAGGAGTACCGGCGTGCCTTCGAGGCGCTCATCGACCGGCTGCCCGAACGGCAGGCCTGCAAGATCACAGTCGAGCTGCTTGCCCTGGCGCATGAGCGCAGCTGCGAGAGGGCGCTGGCGGCGGAACTGGCCAAGGTGCTCGAGGCCGGCGGTCTCCCCAACATTGCTGTCCTTCGAAGGCACTTCGCCCCGGACCCGGCCTGTCTGCCGGCCGTCACCGTGCAATCCGTGTCCCTGGACAGCTATGAAGCCCTCGTCAAAACGGCGGATGCAGCAGGAGTACCGGCATGACGCGCTCCCATACCGTCGATGAGGCCCGCCTCAGCATCATGCTGAACGACCTGCGGCTGCCGACCATCAAGATCCTCTGGCCGCAATTCGCCGAACAGGCTGACCGGGAGGGCTGGCCTGCCGCCCGCTTCCTGGCCGCTATTGCAGAGCACGAACTGGCCGAACGCGCCCACCGCAGGATCGCCCGCCATCTTGCCGAAGCGCACCTGCCGCCCGGCAAGACGATGGACAGCTTCGACTTCAACGCCGTTCCAATGATCTCAAAAGCACAGGTCATGGCCATGGCGGCGGGAGACAGCTGGCTGGCCAAGGGCGCCAATGTCCTGATGTTCGGCCCGCCCGGCGGCGGCAAGAGTCATCTCGCGGCCGCCATTGGTCTGACACTGATCGAGAACGGCTGGCGGGTGCTCTTCACGAGAACCACCGATCTTGTCCAGAAGCTGCAGGTGGCCCGCAGGGAACTGCAGCTCGAGGCCGCGATTGCGAAACTGGACAAGTTCGACCTGATCATCCTCGATGATCTCGCCTATGTCACCAAGGATCAGGCCGAAACCAGCGTTCTCTTCGAGCTGATCTCGGCGCGGTACGAGAGGCGGTCCATCATGATCACCGCCAATCAGCCCTTCGGCGAATGGAACAAGGTCTTCCCCGATCCGGCAATGACGCTCGCGGCCGTCGACAGGCTCGTCCACCATGCGACCATCTTCGAGATGAACGTGGAAAGCTACAGACGGCGGACGGCGATGGAGGCGAAACGGAAGAGAGGCAGGCCTGCCGCTTACGCGACAATCAACAATACACCGCTGATTGACGCGGAGCGACAAACAGCAGCCGAAGAAAATCTTGCCAGCGGCAATCACGATGATAACGTCACCGATGCCGCGACATAGAATCTCATCCTGATTGTCGCTGGCGTCTCACTCAGATTGACGCGCCATAGTTCTCTGGCCGATCGCGGGCTGCGCGGCACCCGCCTGATCATCGCCGACGATCATAAGGGGCTGAAGGCCGCCGCGGCAAAGGTGCTCGGTGCGACAGTCCAGCGCTGCCGCGTCCACTTCATGCGCAACGCACTTGCTTGCGTCGGCAAGAAGGACAAGCCAATCGTCACCGCGGCGCTCAGAACCGCCTTCGACCAGGACACGCTGGCCGCGTCAAAAGAGCACTGGGCCAAGCTGATCGACGCGTTTGAGACGCGCCATCCAAAGCTCGCGGAGTTGATGCGCCGGGCTGAGGATGACGTGTTGGCCTACAAGAGCTTTCCCCGCGAGCATTGGGTCAAGATCCACAGCACAAACCCACTTGAACGCCTCAACAAGGAGATTAAGCGCCGGACCAACGTTGTCGGCATCTTTCCAAACGAGGCCGCAGTCACACGACTGGTCGGAGCCCTGATGCTGGAGCAAAATGATGAGTGGGCGATCACGCGGCGCTACATGACACTGGAAACCGTCGCCGCCATTTGCGACACTACCCCCATGGACCCGGCGACAATCGCCGTCCTGTAACTGCGGCCAAGCCATGGCCGAAGAACAAAGTTACACCATTCCTTGGGACACTATCCAATCGTGCAGCCGCGACCTGATGTTGTGCGGCGAGAACGGTAGGATGCTGGCGTACAGCAAGAGCTTTGGCCGCATCCAAATTGCCGTCAATATTCGGCAACTGAGGCGGAGGAACGAGGTTGCCGGGCTTTCGACCGACAACATTGCGATATTCCTCTACAGCCTGCATCAATGCCCCTTCGGCACCAGCAAGTCCGCTACGGGCTTCGGCCAATTGAGCTTGGGCAATTGCAATATCGGTGCTCGTCACCTCGCCTACATCAAAACGGTCCCGCGCGGCCTGAAGCTCTTGAGTTAGAAGGCGCAGGTTATTGTTACGTAAAGCCACAGCATCGGAAGCTTCAATGACGCCCATGTAGGCTGCAACCGCGCGAAGAAGCACGCGCTGCTCAATATCAAGCAACGTCTGACGGGTCGCCAAAACGGCTTCTTTGGTCGCCTCGACCCGGTACTGGCTTGCGCCAAAATCGTAGAGCAAAAGCTCCCCAATCAGGTTAATCGAAGCCGTAAGACTGTCTGTCGATTGCGCAGGAGCCAAGCTCGACGCGCGCGTAGAGCCAAAGTTTTGCGTGAGCCCCCCTGCCCATCTCAATACCGGTTTTAGGGCTGCTTTGGCACTGGCCACATCTTCATCAGCGGCGCGCAATAATGCACGGTTTTGATCTAAAAGCCCCGAGGTCTCATATGCCCCAACCAAAGCATCTGCTAACGTTTCCGCTAAGGCCTGTCGCGGTAAAAACACCGCAAAGGCAAACGGGATCGCAACGACGACACCGCGCAGGGACCTGCTGAAATGCGTTAGGTTCATTGTTTGCCTCATTTTATATGTGCACCATCGATTTCACGAGCAGCTGGGACGTCAGTCAGTAGAGCTCTTTTTGTTCACCAAGGGTCAGGAACGTTACAAACACAAGTTTTGCGCAGTACCACCTATGGGGAGTAATCGCCTTGGGTGTGATGCGGGTATTTTTGAGATACATGACACATTAGAGGTGCTTTTGCTATGCGAGAAACCTCTGTGCGCACTGCGCCAGAGCAGGGGCATTACACGGCATCATTCCTTTTGCGCGGATAGCCTTCGGGTCGCGGGTTTGAGAAGAAGGCATAATGCGCGTCTCGCCTAAAGTCCGTCACAGCTCTCCGAACGCATCCCTGAAGGTGAGGCCAAGGGCCTGACGATCAGGGTTTTCGATACATGCGTCAGTAAACAAAATGCTGCGATCGATACCGAAGTTGGTGAGCATGCCGATCGGCGCGCCCGATTTTCAGTATGTATAGCGACCCTGCTACGATAGGCTTCTATAGATCGCAGCGTGACAGCCACGCGGGAATCTCAACTGGGGCCTTTGTTTAGAACTGCCTCGACATCCTGAGCGACATCATCCCATGTCCTAAGAGACGTGGCGCTGATCTTTTGCTCCAACTCACGACGATAGTTGGGATCTGCGATCAACTTATAACAGGCATCATAAATGCTGCTAATGGAATGCGCATCACAGTAGGCGACCATATCGCCTCCCACCTCAGGCATCGACGAATTTTGGGCCACAACCGCTGTTTTACCAAATGATAAGCTTTCGCCGATCGGCAAGCCCCACCCCTCGTAGAAGCTCACAGTCGCTGTAAAAAGACAGTTTTCATACAGGAAGCCGAGTTCTGTATCACTGGGGCCTTCGGCGAACTGAACCCAGCCTCCTAAGTTACCAGTTGCCTCCATTAGCGCTTCGAAGTCATCGTTGTACCACCCTCGCTTGCCCGCAAAGATGAGGCGCGGAACATTGAGTTCAGGGGTCTGAGCCAAACGCTGCCAAGCTTGCGCAAGGGACCAAAGGTTCTTACGGGATTCCATTGTGCCAACGACCAACACATATGGCATCTTCGTTAGGTTCAACACGGAGTGCCGCACCCCGTCCAAGCTGCTCAGCCGAGATTGAATAGGCTTTGCAGGATCGCTTACCCGGTTGGAATGCACCACACTAAACTTTTGGGCCAAGGGGACAACGTCAATGGGCCGCTGGCGCCCGACCTCATCCATAAAGCGCTGAAGATCCTGTGCGGTGTTCTGAGAGTTTGCAATAAACCGGTCGCAATACCTGATAGAGGCTTCGAGCCAGTGAAAGAATGCCCCTGAAAAATCCGCAGCGATATGTTCCTTGGCGATCAGAGGGATCAGGTCGTGGACCAATTGGTGGATGGCTATACCGTGGTCATCTTTCAAACCTTGAAGAGCCTGCTCCAGCCCATCTATATCCCAAATCGCGCCCAAAATGACGAGTTGATCGCCCGCCTTGACCGTCTGGCTCAGATTGGATGGTTCGATTTCCTGATTTGCTTTGGCCTGCACAGGGATTGAGCGCTCTTTGAACGCATTCCATGCTTCAAGGCTCGACCCTTTTCGAGCGAAGTATCGCTCATGACCACGGGCCGCATGATAGGCGCGCACCATATAGTGCAGCCAGTATTTCACAGGTTTGTTGCGATACCGGACCAAGGTCGGAGCAGCATCACTTTGTCGACGCGCTCTCTTGCCAAAGAAGACCTCCCCCAAGTCATCTGCGGAGAACTCTTCCATCCCACTGATAAAGCTGGATTCTACGGCAACATACGCGCGACGCCGTCGATCCCAGTAGCTTAGCCGGACATTATCCGCACCCAAACGTGCCACCATGCGGCGTATCACTTCAAAAGAAACCCTTTGAATGCCTGAGACAGTGGTTTCCTTCTCTATGTAGAGAAGAATATCAGTCACGTCGAAATAGTACATGTTCAAGCTCTTCTTCGGCCCTGTCCCGCAAGCCCCAAAAAGGCTAAAGCTGCGCGTTATCCATGCTCATTGACGAACATTTCCATGTTCCTCAACCCCAGTCACGATGTTAAGAGGACGTATGAGCCCCATATACTATGACCTTTCAGAACAGTTTCTCTCTTCTGGCATAAAATTTCGGTACTACGGCATCGCGCGCACGGTCATGGAAGTGGGCTATGAGCTCGCTTGCTCGTCAGCGGATGTGCGCTTTGTCATATTCTCGCCAGCCCATGATCGCTTCTTTGAGGTCACCCCACGTATCGGGGCCCAATCTCCAACAGGAGCTTGTGACCCTGACATCTCCCATGAGGCTAAGCCATTACGTTTGCGCTATAGTTTCCCCCAGCCTCATCCGGTACGAGATGCGCTTTATCCACTGTTTCGCACCATCGTAAAGCGCATTTGCCTTAAGAAATGGAACCGTGCGGTTCCCCCAGGAAGCCTGCGTGAGGTCGATTTGTCAGATCAAATCCTGGTCTCGTTAGGACGGCCTAAAATGATGGGCGATTATCTGGTGGCGATGGATCGGCAGAATATACGTCCACGGTTTTTCCCTCTCGTTCACGACATGATACCTTTGCATGAGTTCGCACATCCTCGGCAAAGCATGTTTGCGCGCAACTTCGCTCACGACAATGGGATTGTCATCCGTCACGCTGAAAAGGTGATGACCAACTCCGTTTTCACCAAATCCGAGCTTGAGCACTTTGCCGCCTCAGGGCACCTACCTGCCCTACCGCCCTTAGAGCCGGTGCTTTTGCCGCATGAACTGCGCGAAACAAACGAAGACGTGGAAGTCAGCCCGCCCCAAACCCCCTACATTTTGGGGGTTGGGGTGATGACCGGCCGCAAGAATCTCGAGTGCGTTTTACAGGCCATGTTACACTTGCATAACACTGGTCGTCCTGTCCCCACCTTCGTTTTAGCTGGTGCTCATAGAAAGCGAACTGTCACATACCTAGACAGCCCCGAGCTTGCACCAATCAAAGACAAGGTTCAGATCATACTCGACCCGAACCAAGCCAGCTTGAGAATGCTTTACAGCAAAGCGCTTGCCTTGGTGATCCCCAGCCATATGGAAGGCTTTGGTTTGCCGCTTGGCGAGGCGCTGTGGTTGGGAACACCGGGGCTTGCCGCAGATGTTCCTGCGTTGCGAGAAGTGGGAGGAGAACTCGCGGAATATTTTGACCCTTCAGACCACACCGCTTTGGCTGCTTTGATCGACAAAATGCACAGCGATCCCGTCGCCCATGCCGCGCTAAAGGCAAAGATACAGCAAAGTCACGCTTCCTTGCGCACTTGGAAAGACGTCGCAGCAGATGTGATTGCTACGGTATCCCCGCCTAATACAGGCGCATAAGGTCCATCATGTCAGAAGAAGATCATACCGCTTCTGCCCCGGCAGATACGACTAAAGCTGCTTTGCGGAAACGCAAAGAGCGTGTGCCGCTTTTTAATGATCAAGACAAAGACAACATCTCTTGGTTCTGGACGAAGTACCTAAAGCAGCGCGCCCCCTGGTTAGGGCTCGTCATGGTGATGATCCTTATTCAAGGGTTTGCCTATCAACAGTTTATCTCGCTGACGGAGAGTGGTCTGCGGGTGATCTTCGATGACGGTCGTGTTTCAGGCCTAATCAAAGTGTGCGGTATGGTACTGGCGATCTTCTCCATACGCGCCGTAATGTCATACTGGGTGCCCCGGCTTTCTGCATGGTTGGCCAGTGATGCGGTGTTCAAAATGCGCCGAGATCTCATTGATCACCTGATGACATTAGACTTGGCGTTTTTTGAGCGGACGAAGTCGGGCGACATCATTTTGAAACTCGTCAATCAGGCCCAGGACCTCTCAGGCTTTATCGGCCAGACCACAGTCAACGCCGTCCGGGATACGGTCACGATCATTGCCGTCTCAGGGTACCTGATCTGGAAGAACCCGGCTCTTTTTGCACTGGTCATCATTGTGATGCCCACCATCACAATTGTGGTTCGGCGCATTTCTCAGGGCATTAAAGGCACACAAGCCACCGCGGAAAATGCCATGGGCAACTACATGTCGGGCATCGAAGAGATGACCAATGGCATGCGCACGGTCAAAATATCGAACCAAGAGCCGGTAGAGAAAGCACGGCTCAATAAAGCCACCGGTGAGATCAAAGATCTCACCATCCGTCTGCAGAAGCTACAGGCGATGATGAGCCCCACAGTCGATATTCTCGCGGCCATCATCTACGTCTTAATCATCGGCGTAGGCGGATACATGGCCTTGAGCCCCTCCTTTGAGATGGATGGCGCCGGCATCATTGGCTTTATGATCGGCATGGCGCTGATCTTTGATCCAGCGCGCCGCCTCACCGCGTTCTTCGTTAGCATGCAAGCCAGCTTGATTATTCTAGACAGCCTGCGCTCGCTCTACCGCGAGCTGCCGACAATCACCAATGCGCCCGAGGCTAAAGAGGTCTTTGATCCCACAGGAGACATCGTCCTTGACGATGTAACGTTCCAGTATTCCGAAAAGCACCCGTTGTTCCGCAATGTGAACATGACGTTCGAAGGCGGGAAGGTGACAGCTATTGTCGGAGCGACAGGCTCAGGCAAAACATCGGTTCTAAGCCTGATTGCCCGTCTATACGATGTAAGTGACGGTGTGGTGACCATTGGCGGCACTGCGGTCAAAGATTTGCGCATCGACAAGCTGCGGCAGTCGTTTTCTGTCGTCGCCCAAGACATCGTTATCTTTAACAGTTCGATCTACGAAAACATTAAGTACGTGCGCCCCGACGCCCCGGAGGATGAGATCTGGCGCGCTGCGGAGCTTGTGGGCATCGATCAACTCATGCGCGACCGGGGTGATGCCCCCTTAGGGCCTAAGGGCTCTCAGCTTTCAGGTGGCCAGAAACAACGCATTGCCATCGCTCGCGCGTTTTTGCGCTCCGCACCTATCCTATTGCTTGATGAAGCCACCTCCGCGCTTGATCAGCGGACCGAGGAAAGGGTCCGCGGCGCGATCCAAGAGCTTTCAAAAGACAAAACCACGATCATGGTCGCTCACCGCCTTTCTACCGTAACCCATGCAGATCATATCTATGTGCTGGATGAAGGAACCGTGGTCGAAGAAGGCACGCACGCACAACTCATGGAGCAAGAAGGTCTCTATGCCGCTATGTTCAACGCGCAGCGTAGCAGTTACGGTTGAAGCGCTTGACTTGCACCGACACCGAGAGGAACCGATATGCCACCCCTTAAACTTCCCCTATTCTCAGTGGCAGCACTTGGCATTGTGGTGGCGGCCTGCACAGCGCCTTCAATGCCCGAAGCGCCAGATGGGGCCAAATTCTATGTGGAAAACTGCGTTGCGTGTCATGGCATGTCCGCAAAAGGCAATGGTCCCCTGGCATCAACGCTCGATACCGCGCCAACGGATTTGACACTTCTTGCCCGCAAGAATGGGGGCAGCTTCCCGCGCGCGCGGGCTCTGAGCTATGTCTATGGCCACCCCGAGCAACGCGAATTGGCGCGCGATATGCCGCAATTCGGCGGGGCTATGGCACATGATACGGTACCGGTTGAGATCAATGGTATCCTTACACCCACTCCACGTGAACTCGCGGGGTTACTGATCTATTTGGAAAGCATCCAGCGATAGGAATCTTAGGTTGGAACAAGCTGCGTAAGCCTTAAGCGCTCGGCCGGATGCGAGACACGTCACCCTTTTAAACAAAATGCGCAAGCATTGGGGGGCAAAATCAGAGCTCTACGTCGATTGAGCTGCGCGCCGGCTCCGATGCAACCACAGGCCCACAACAGCCTCAAAAACCACCGCACGTAGGCTTTAGTATGATGGCTTAGCTACAGACCAACGCAAGCGAGTTACAATTTCAGGCCGCCTGCCTAGCCGCGTCGGAACCATCCTTGCCCGTTACCCGGTCAAACTCGACAAAGAAGACTGACCCCACACCAAGCTTACTGACGTAATCGATGCGCGCTCCATGCCGCTCAATGATCTGCTTACTAATATTAAGGCCAAGCCCCGTGCCGCCAACCTTACGGATGTCTGAAGCATCCACTTGGCTAAACTTACCAAACACAGCCTCCTCAGAGCCCTGCGGTATACCTATACCTTCGTCTTGCACCGAAATACGGATCTTCTCTCCCAGCTTTTCCACATGCACATGTACCGCGCCGCCGTCTTCAGAGAACTTAAGTGCATTCGACAGTAAGTTGTTCAGGACCTGTATCAGGCGGCCGCGATCGCCGGAGATATCGCAGCCCTCATCACAAAACGAAGATGTAACCTCAACTCCCACCTTGCTCGCATAGCCCGAAACGGCTTCGACCGCCTCTTGCGCTAAATCATTTGCATCTATGGTATTGAAGTAAAGCTTCATCTCCCCAGCCTCTAGCTTCTGTAGGTCGAGCAGATCTTCGACCAAGGATGTGAGCCGCGCGCTGTTTCTGGCAGCGATGTTGAGAACTGGCTTTAAGTTATCAGGGAGAGCGCCGAATTTCTCGCTCCTCAAGATCTCAAGGGAGCCGACAATCGAAGTCAGGGGCGTGCGCAGTTCATGGCTTACGATAGCCAAGAACCTCGACTTTACCTCTAAAGCAGCTTTGGTGTCCTCGTTCTCTTCCTCGATCAAGCTCATATGCTTCTGCTGTCTTTGGTAGCTGAGGTAGAACTTCAAAGAAATATCAGCGATGAAGTAGAGTACGAATATAATCGTCCAGAACTGCAGCCAAATGGGAGAACTCAATGGCGGCAGGTATCTCACCACATCCAAAAGGGCGATGTACAAAAAGGCGCAGCCATAGATCGACAGACGCAACACCAAGATGAACAGCATCTGGCTATTGTACATTGACGCAAAGACGGATGCAGAGAACAGGAAAAACAGAGACGTAAAGTGTCCGGTTGAGGTTTCCTGATGTGCGATGCTGATGATGAACGCAGAGATCGCCAATGCACTTAGAACGGTATTAATGGCGATGCGTATAAAAATCCGCCGGCCCCTCACCGGGTCTTTGCCATCCCACGTCTTAGATTGACGCCCAAGAAGCACATCGAGCACCTCAGTGACAACGACAACCGCGTAGAAAGCAAATATTGTTAGTGCATCAAAATAAATCGCAGCCAAAACAGCTGCCGCAAAAAAGCTACCCTGCCGTTGCCAGACAAGTTGGTTGGCAAGCGCTATGTAATCTTTGATGTTTTGTTCACGTCCATCCGGCTTGAACCAGTCGATACGGAACACGCGGAACACACTCGGGGACTTCACGCTAACCTCGGGCCATATTGCTGACGCTTAGCGCTACGCCATTAATATGTTTAAATTTTGTCACTTAATAGCAAATGTTTAGCACAAGAAAGCGCATAGGCATACATCGGCAAAACCTTCCCGATGCAGATGTTGCCGGTCTCCCCCGAAAGGCTCAGAGCACGCCCAAAACGGGCAATCAAGCCACCTTAAAACGCCCCCGTGGGGAAGGTGCATAGACTTCTGAAAGATCAGGAAAAGAGATGTTGGCGTTCGGGAACTCGCCCACCGGACCAAAAATCGGCGCGCGCGCCAAAACCGCCTCGCGCTGCTCACGAAAGTTCGCGACCAAAAGCTGCACGGGTTTGCTTAAACCTGGGTAAAAACGCGCCTTCAACTCTGGTTTGTAGCCAAGATAGCGCCGATAAAACGCACTATGCTCGTCGCGCACAGGCGCCAATGCCCAATCGATATCGTAAAATATTGCCGCGAGGAACGGAATTCTTAAGGCCAGAAAGTGCAATGGCACACGACTTTTACGAACATCGGGAGAAATCACGAAACGTGTTGGATCAAGCACCGTCTGCCCGTCCTCTACACGGTCCAAAATCTCAGGAAAAACTTCTAAGGTAGGAGAAACATAGGATAATTTTGAGACCAGATGAAGTCGAAGAGCGGCTAAAACCTCACCGTCCATTTGAACGGCGACATGGACACAGTTGGCCGTCTCATCAAACGGGTCCGTCATGCGACAAAACTCGTTTTGCGCTATCGTGTCCTGAGCCCGATAGCATGTGTAGCGCAGACGGTATATTGCTTCGAGATCAGAACTATCCGTCATAACCCGATAGCGGACCTGTTTTAGCGCAGTAACAATTTGCTCATCCATCTCAGGGCCCCTGCTCATGGCTCATTATTTTGCGCGGCATACAAGAAGGTCGCTGTAGCCACGATATACGGTTTTTTGACTGATAATCTCGAAACCGGCGTTGCGGACTGCCGATACAAGTTCTGCTGCGCTGTGCATCCAATAAGTACCGCTCTCCTGCGCTTCGCAGATCGCCTTGTTCTGCTTGGCCACCTCACGCCCTTGCCAGAAAATTCGCAGAGCTCCGATCAAGCCATGCCTTCGCCTAAGTTCTGAAAACAGATACTTGCGCCAATCTGCCACGTTCATCCGCCGACCAAGGTCGATGAGATAAAGGTAACCGCCCGGCTTTAGTAAACGATGGAGATCGCCAAGCCGCTGCATTTGCTCTGGCATCGCATAAAGAGCGTGAACGCAGATGACGAGGTCGCAAGCGTCTGTTCCTTTGACGTCTTCGAGCGCGAGATTGTGAAAGCGTATATTGTCATATGCAGCCAGCTTAGACCGCGCGGACCGGATCATTGATGTATCAGGCTCGATGAGGTATATTTCACTGCCAGGATAGGCGCGGGCTGCAATTTCCGTGTAGTTACCAGTCCCCCCGCCGACATCATAAATCCGTTGCGGCACCTCTATCGTTGCAAAAAATGCAGAGAAATCCTGCATAAGCGCTTGATAGGCAGGGTTGTGCATCGAAAGAAGATCATAAGCCGATGAATAAGCACTCCAATCGGTGGGCGCTGTCTGATTGGGCCGTGAAAATCCGTCAGCAATCGGAGTGACGTCTTTCTTGGCATTCAACGACATACAGTGAAGTCTCCGAGGCTGACCGGGAGCGCCTCATTAAAAGGCTCTCTACAAACAACACCTTATGCGAAGAAGCTGTTACTTCAAGGCCTACTTAGAGATACCAATATCTGCAGGAGCAGTGTCTCAATTTTGCGCCTGATGTTTGACCATAGGCGACATGAGCCGCTTTGAGCAGAAGGGTTTGACGATCGCTCAGCCATCGATGCAAAGCCAAGCCATAACAGCAAGCTGCTCCCGCATCCGCGGATAAGTGAGCTTAACCTTCACCGCCCTAAAAGAGGTGACTTCAAGACGGGCTGGACAGGACACCCCCACCTCATCGAGACATCACAGCAGCTTCAGCTCGAAGATATAAATGTGACGGCACAGAGGCAAAAACGCCTGATTATAGAGGAATAATTCACAAGACCGCCTCCATGCGACCCCAATTTTGAAGGACAACGAGATCAAACCGTAAAGCTTCGATGAACTTGGAGTTGTGATGAAAGTATCTGCTGTCTGTAGCGATCCGGGTGTAACAATGAACAGCAACAACGAGCCGCTCGTATTGGAGCTGGTCGCGCACTTGCTAGGCATGGCCATACACCACAATGATAACGCCCCACCAGCGGCCGAAGAAGCGCTTTTAGAGCCACGCTAAAATTACTTAGGGATCGGCTCGCCGCATCTTTCCTAAAAGCCAAGACTATGCGGTGGCAGTTTCTGCGCTCGTTGCAAACCTGAACACTTCGCGCTCTGCCACTGGGGCTCAAGACCTCGCACGTTTGCATGACTTATGCTTTGCAGCAAACTCCCCTATGCTGCTTTAAACCTGTGGGAGGGAGAAGATGGCCGAATATTGCTTAAGTGATTTTGTCGAGGGCTATAATCGACTGAATGCTCACCGATTTTCTGATTTATCATATGACGACATACAAGAACTGATGGCAGAGTACGGGGCCATCGATCCGATGATTGCCCAAACCATTCACGACGCCTACCTTGCCGAGGCGGCAGGGCGCAGCCTTAAGATTGCAGGCGATCTCACTAAATAAGTTCAGATCTTAGCGCTCAAGGCTTGCGAGGAAGTTAAGCGAAGAGAAGCATAGCCCGCTAAAGCCGAGAAGCTCACCGTCGATGCGTGGATCAGTGCCTCTGTGCCGCAACGACAGTCAGCTCTCTGTCACAGCCGCGGGGACATACAGTGTCGCATACAAACAACTATAGCCAGGCCTTTGTAAGAAGCGGATAAGTTTATCTATATCGTCCAGCGACTTACCCGTAGCTGTGGTCTTGCACCTCTTCGAACCTAGGCCTCCTTCATGCAGCATTTGACCACCGCCCTATTCCTTATGCTTTCGACCTCTGCTGCATATAGCGGCGAAGTGGTACTTGGCTTGGGCCTGGATGACGTACTGGAGCATACCAACACTTCAGCCCCTGCTATTGTCGCAGAGTATCATGCCTCCCCCTTCATTGAAGGACGCCAAGCCGCTTATTCTTATGCAATCGCGGCACAGATCGACAACGATCGGGACATCTTCATCGGCGCAGGCCTATCTGCCCAATGGCAATTGAGCGACAGTCCCTGGTTCATTGAGGGCAGCTTCATGCCAGGTTTTTACACCAAAGGCACCGATGGGACGCCCCTCAATGGGAAAGTGCAGTTCCGGACACTGATCGGATTGGGGTATAAGCTCAATGATACCAGCCGCGTATCATTGGCACTCGACCACAAATCCAATGCCCGCCTTAAAAGTCCGAACCCCGGATCAGAAACCCTAGCGATCCGCTACCACCATAGCTTTTAAGTTATGTGGGCCTCAGCTCACGCCTGTAAGTCCAAGCCCTGCTTTTAGCCGCGCCGCTTTACGCGGGTCATTCTCCGCAGCACTTAACCACGCTGCACAGCCCGCCACGACATCCTCGCAGAAGTGACATATCGCCAGTTGAAGAACCCCGCCCTTATGGGTGCAATGGTCCTCTGACTTCGATGTAAAGCAATACCGATCCAGAATATAGGTGCGGCCATGCGCCGACCCAGCATCTACATCCTGATAGAGCACGGCACGTTTTAGGGCGTAGCAATCAGAGCCCGACAGAAACCTACGCGCCCCCGACAAAAGACCTGTCCGGTACTTCTCACCCACCCATCGATCAAACCACTTGGCGTACCTATGCCGCGCCTCGATCTCAGGGGTTTCAATCGCGCTGGCCATTTCGGGGAGAGTAAGAGCAAGACACAGAGCAGCAGGCCAGTTTGCGGCACCTATACACTGCTGAAGAGAGGCGAGGTATACTCGCACAGGGGCCTCCTTACCGAGATGTTTCGGTAGTGTCCCGGGATGTGGTGTAGGAACTGGCATCCACCTGCTTCTTCATAGCTGGTGTCGCTCGTTCACTGAGCGGCGATCATTGCCGTCTCCTCATCATGGTTGCACACGGCGGTTAG
>NZ_JBIFFP010000014.1:0-24269 GCF_043557225.1 Sulfitobacter sp. 1A13496
CGAGTGGAAGCGATCTGTGCGTGAATGGCACCGCGTTAAAAGCCAACTCGCCATTATGTTCGAAGAACGCTTTCCCATGGCGTAACTAAAGGCGCCAGGGCACAAAATTACGCACACTCCCAGTCGTAGATGTAATGGATGGTCTTGGTCCCTACATCCTCGAGCACATCAAGTAGGCTGGTCTTGCTGGCGGGCATCGGGCCATCGTAAAAACCATCTGGATCTGGCACGCCCCAGCCGCTGCCGCCGGCCCTGAACTCATACAGGTGACTGTCGGTCCATCCCATGGCAGCCTGGATCGCATCATGCAGGCGGTTCAGCTTGATCTTAAGGGGCACATCAAAGCGTCGAAGCACCTGAGGCTCGACATCGGACAATGTGACCTTGATGCGCGCGACCAGCGTCATGCAGCAATCCTCTTCAATTCCATGGCAGCCTTCCAATTCCAGGGCAGCAGCTCTGGCAAGCGTGACACAGGCATTTCGGGCAGCCGTGCCAATACGTCTGCCATCCATGCCTGCGGGTCAATGTCGTTCATTTTTGCCGTGACGATGAGGGTATACATGAAGGCTGCCCTGTCGCCACCGCGTTCAGACCCGGCAAAAAGCCATGACTTTCTGCCCAATGCGATCCCTCTAAGCGCCCGTTCGGCGGCATTGTTCGTGAGGCAGAGGCGCCCGTCATCAAGGAATGCGGTGAAGGCCTCCCAGCGACCTGTGCCCTCGAGCATGTAGTTGATCGCCTTGGCAACAGGGTTGTGCTTTGACATCCGAGCCCGCTCGGCCAGCATCCAATCATGCAGATCATTGACCATCGGCGCTACCCACTGCTGGCGAGCTTCATGACGCGCTACATCTGACAGGCCGGTGATGTCACGCTCGGCCGCAAAGATCGCATCGATCCGTGTCACAGCGTCCAGTGCGATTGGCGAGATTTCTTTTGCTACCTTTTTACCCTTGCGGGCTATGGCCTTGATGTCGGCCAGTTCAAAGAACTTGCGTCTTGCGTGGCTCCAACACAGCGCACTACGGACCGGGCCCGGGCTACGATCTGTAAGATACAGATCATTGTAGCCGCCATACACGTCCGACTGAAGAACACCGTGCCACTCGGCCAGATGCCCTGTCGGGTGTTCTTTCCGGCGATCTGTTGAGAAGTGAAAGAGTGCGGCAGGTGGCGCACCCCCATCCCACGGTCGATCATCGCGCACATAGGTCCACAGTCGCGCCGTCTTTGTGCCACCACGCGCCTTTGCCTGCTCTTCGATTTGACGAGAGACGTAGAGTTCGACGATGGTCTCTGCGATCAGCGCGGCTTTGCGGGCATCTTCACTTTCGACCGTGACATGAAGCACCCGGCTTTGCGGAATGTTTCGGAGGGTGACTGCTTTGAGTAATTTCGAGATCACCGCACCCTGTACCCGCTGCGCTTCTTCCCGTCGAAAGCGCGCGCTGAATTCCACGACTGAGGTAAGATTAAGCCGTTCGACCACCTGCGCCAGCAGCACCCGGCCCCGCAACACTTCGACTTCGGAATTCAATTCCGCCCTGTCGCCGGACAACCGCCCCGCACCTTTCGGAAAGTCGATGATCTGCTCTTGCTCGGGCAACAACCGAAGTACCGCGGTCGCATGATAAAGGCGCGTGGCTAGGATATAAGCGTAGAAAGCGCCGATCAGCAGCGCGGTAAGTCTCCCGCGGCAACCAGCCCTTTCCCCCGCCAGATGATCGCGAATAGCCCCTTGGAATCGAGTGGGACCGCTTCGTCGGAAGCCGTGGGGACCGAGACCAGATGAATCCTATCTCAAATTGCGCGCGACATGTGCATAGAGCGAAAATTTCATCCATTTGCATGCAAAACAGCCCGTAGGATTACCGCCCGGACCAGGCCGCGACTGTCGCCAAGATTTTGAAAAGAATGACAATATCTCCCCGCCAAGTCATCTTCTTGGCATAGGCCGCAGCCAAAGCAACGCGCTTGTCATAAACCACCTTGCTGCGGCCAGAGACTCGCCGTTTCCCCGTGATGCCGGGCCGAAGGCTTTTGTAGATGCCAGCGCTCAGCCTGTAGCGTCGCAGCTCCTCAGGCTCTACGGGGCGAGGGCCGACAAAACTCATTTCTCCGCGCAGCACATTCAGGATGTGAGGCAGCTCATCCAAACTGCTCCACCGCAGAAAGCGGCCCAGTTTGATGATCTGGGGATCATGATCGAGCTTATGTTTCAATGCCCATTCCTTGGCAGCGGCGGGGGTTTTGGCGAGATACTGGGCAAGGTGCTCTTGGGCGTCGGCCGCCCTGGTACAGATCTTGCAGCAGCGAAACGCCCCCCCCTTTTCCCACCCGCCGATGCCCAAAGAACGGCGCACCATCATCGAGCGCGACCACCCCCGCGAGGGCAAAGATCACCGGCAGGAGAACAGGCAACAAAACCATAGCAAGCGCGATGTCGAAGGCCCGCTTGCCCCATCGCGCATAAGGGGTTGCAGACCGGCCCGGTGGGAAAGACCGCGCCCCGGCTATGGATGACCTGGTGTTTCATAGCGGCTGCATCCCAACCCTCGCCAAAGCGGAGACGGTTGCTGCAAGAAGCGCTGCCGAGAAAGTGGGCTACAACCAGCCAAACGGCACCTTCGTGCAAAAAAATTGGCTAAAATATTACGGAGGCAGGTTAAGGAAGTCTTAAACGCCGAAGGGCGCCTCATCCGCGAAAGCATCCGGGATCAGATCTTCCCAGAAAGCCCGCATCTCCGACGCGCAGAGCGCCGCCTTCCAACCGAGCCGAGAGAACTCTGATTTCAGAAGCTCATCGCTCAGCCAAGCCAAGAACAGTTTTCGGTCCGCATCGCGCTGTGTGGGAGAGCGGGATTCGACGATTTTCTGCACCCGCGCCATGATCGCCGCCCGCGCTTTGCGTTCTTCTTCAACCACTTGCGCGCGTTCTTCTTCCGCAGCATCGGTCTGCGCCGTTTGCGCTTTACGCACCACCGCCGCGGCTTTGGCCTTGGGCGAAGGGGCTGCGGGTTTCTTTGACTTATAGTCGTTCTGAAGCGCCGCCCTTAGATATCCCACCGGGCTGTCGACGCCCCCCCTACCCTTTATATAGGTAATCTTTTCCGAAACATAGTCCTCACCATGTTCGGAAATCCATTGTCGCGCCAACCGGTCTGAGACGCCCAAATGCATGAGCGCGGTATAGACGCCCCCCTGCCGCAGCCCTTCCCCATCGTCAATGTCGAGCATGGCAAGCTGCGGGTTCTCTTTAATGAGAAACCGAATCTCACTGACCTGCCGCCCCATCTTGTGCAACTCGGGCGTGATCAGGATGTTCGAGGTTTTGTTCACCTCCGCCACGGCTGGCTTGATGATCTTGGCATTCAGGTGCTTAAAACTTTCGTAATAAGCACTCCCATCGACCCCCATAAGCCGGCGAAACAGATCAATCGGCCACCACCCCGTCGATCCGGTGCGCAGAAACCGATAGCAGTTTTCATAGAGCGCCAGCGCATGGCCGGAGGTGAACCGCCGCTGGATATTCAGATTAATGAGCGCAAAGACCTTCGGATCATGTAGTTTTTCCGCCAAAGCTGGGGAATAGGCATACTCACAGACCCCCGCCGACAGTTTCGCATAGGACAAAAGCGCCGAGACGCCCCATTCTTGCCGCCCGTTGGCGTCCAACATATCCCATTCCGCCGTGGTCTCGGCCAAACTGCGGAGGGACTGTTTCAACGTGTCCATGTCGTTAGAGTTATAGCCCACCATCATGCACAGGGTCCGCGCATCAATCTGATGTTTGTTACGCGTCACAAGCGTGTCATAGGCATTGAGCAGAAGAACGTTGCTTAGCTTCCGCTGTAGTAGCGTCAGCTTACCCGAAACGTGGATCGCCGCCACGTTCTTCTTCACCGATTGGCGACGGAGTGCGCCGGTCAATTTGTCATGGGGGATGCTGCTCATCTCGGCCTCTGCTCTGCCGCCACCGCCCCGACGCTTCGCGCTCTTGGGTGACCTCACCCCATTATTGCGCAAAAGGTTCCCAACCTCAATCAATCAAGGGGGACCCGTTTACAGGGCAGAGCCATCCCGGAAACGGGTCCCTTACAGGATATTTGTCTTACTCGCGTGCGCCGACCGAAGAAAACGCGGGCTTGGAAGCCCGAAAAACGTTCCAAAACGGCCCTCCCGACGATCGGTTCCGCTCCCCCCGCGAATCGGAACCCGTTCTACCGCTTACAGATACTGGCGAACCTGTAAGCAGGTACCCATAGACCTGCAGAGTGGTACCTATCTCATCATAGTGCGTTGATAAGAAAGAAGTACCTAGGCCTAAAGATTCTAAATCTAATAAACATTAGCAAACTATGTGAGCCTCTCTTAGTGTGGATTCCGATTTCAAGAGGCTGGTTTCGCATGCGAAACCAGCAAGACGCTCCCAACATGTACAGCACGCCTTATTGGTTCCCATTTCCAAAAGGATGTGCGACAATATGGGTGATAACATCGAATAATGATGATCTGACCGAGGCATTGCAACATGGACAAGAAGTCGGGCACCCCCCTGCCCCCCTATTTCAATCTCGACCCTGAAACCGCAGCAGCGAAACTTAGCGATCCGGTAGACACTGCCCGATTCGCCAAAGCCGCTGCTTTCGCTGGGCGCGGAAGGGCAGATCTCGCTAAACGTGGTTATGCCCCAGATGGCCAGAAGAAGCTCCGAAAATTTTCGACATGGGAGATTTGCCGCTACCTCATCCCTGTAGCCCCCGCCCACCTGCGTAGGGTGCTGAACAAACACCCTGAGCTTCCACAAGGCGAGGGAGCCGGTAACGCAAAACGGTTCAGCCTCGAGGAAATCCTAACGCTGCGAAATCACTTCGCTGAAGAAGGTGTCAGCACCAAGGAATACCGCCCCTATCGTCCCAGAGGGCTGCCCGCTAAAGTGGTTGCCGTTGCGAATTTTAAAGGCGGTGTTGGCAAGACCTCAACGGCGGCGCATTTGGCCATGTCTGCGGCTTTGGACGGCTACAAAGTGCTTGTCGTCGACCTCGACTCTCAAGGCTCGATGACCTCCATCATGGGCGGTCAGGTTCAGGATGAATGGCAGACCATCTTCCCTCTCCTCGCCCGCGATTACGCGATGCACGTGCAGGCCGAAAACCGCGTTCGTGCCGCGGCTGCGGAACCCGAAATTCCGATGGACGAAACCTTGAGCGAGGCATTGACGATCTCGCTTGAAGATGTCGTTCAAAAAACCCACTGGCCCAACATCGATCTCATTGGAGCCCAGCTCAATCTATATTGGGCGGAATTTCAAATCCCTGTTTGGCGGATGGCATTGCGGCATTGGGCCCTTTGGGATGCGCTGTCCTCTGCGCTTAATTCGGGAGGGGCGATGGATGCATATGACATCATCCTGCTCGATACGCCCCCTGCGCTCGGCTATCTGACGATCAATGCTTTGGCTGTGGCAGATATTATCATGGTTCCCTTGGGCGCCTCGTTCTTGGAGTTCGATTCCACCGGTCGTTTCTTTGACATGCTCTATTCCACCTTCGCCTCGATTGAGGAAGGTGAGAACGCAGCACGGCGACGTGAGGGCTTACCGGAAATGAAGTTTGAATGGGACGTCGTGCGCGCGATCATCACGCGCTTTGACGCCAGCCAGCAAACTGATCTGGCAAACGTGATCCAAGCATATTTTGGTGACATGACAAACACTTACCGGCAGGAGTTCACGGCAATGGTCGGGCAGGCCGGAGAAAGTGTGAACGGGATTTACGAGGCCGATTACCGGGATTTTAACCGTGAGACCTATACCCGCGGTCGGGAAACCTTTGACCGAACCTATGCCGAGTTCAAAGAGATTTTGCTGGGCGCATGGTGGCGCGATGATCAGGAGCGGAAGGAGGCCGAGAATGGCGAAACGCAGACAGCTTGAAGTCCCCTCGGCGGAGGCACTCAAAGAGATCGAAGAGGGTTTCGCGCGCGAAACCTCCCGAATTGGTACTCGTGCGCCGATCGCCGATGTCGCAGCGGATGCGGCCCGGCATAAAGACCCCCTGCCCCAACATCTGCGTGAAGAAAATGCGCGGGACAAAGCAGACGCAAAGGCGCTTCGACTGGCGCGGGAAAAGGGCCTTGTTCTAACTGAAGTGCCGCTGCATGAGATCACCGCCGATGCGCTAAGCCGTGATCGTTTGAAGATGGACGAAGAAGACCTTGCCGAACTCCGACGGTCAATCGCTGACCATGGGCTTCGCTTGCCGATCGAGGTTTTTGAGCCGGCCAATCCTGACGCCGCGGGGAAATATGCTCTGATTTCAGGCTTCAGGCGCCTTGCCGCCATGCGCGAATTGAATGCGCTTTCGGGGGGTGAGCGGCATCAGACGATCCCGGCTTTCGTGCGCAAACCGGATACGCTCGCCGATGCGATCGTTGCGATGATCGAGGAGAACGAGGTCAGGACTGGGCTCAGCCAGTATGAGCGCGGGCGGGCAGCCGCGATCACAGTGCATGATGGGGTTTTTGCCACTGTTGATGAGGCCGTCGCGATGCTGTTCTCGTCGGCCAGTAAGGCTAAGCGGTCGAAGATTCGATCCTTTGCTTTGGTTCATGAGGAGCTTGGTGACATGCTCCGTTTCGGACCCGAACTGAGCGAACGCCAGTGTCTTCGTATTGCGACTGGCCTACGCGCGGGGCAAAGCGAGGCGATGCGGGAGGCACTGGAGTCCCATGCCGTGGCTACTGCGGAGGATGAATGGGGGGTCTTGGAGCCTTTGATCGAAGCAGTCGAGGGTGTCGGCACCGATCCCAAACGCGGGGGGCGGCCTCGAAAAAACGCGGAACGGTCTAGGCAGATAAGCTTAGCCAATGATCTCACGATGGAGCGTGTGCGCACCGAAGACGGTTATGCCATTTGCATTCGTGGCGCGCACGTGAGCGAGGAAATGATTGAGCTGGTCATGGACCGGATCAAATATTTTCTTGAAGAAGCTTGATGCGTCGAGGGAGGTTTCGCGCGCGAAACCTCCCTCGACGCCTACCTCAGATCAGCTGGGTTTCGCACGCGAAACCTCACCCAACCCGAAACGGACCCTCCTTTAGGGTGTTGTTAATTCGTACCTGAGAAGCTGAATTTCTTAGTTCTAAAACGAGGCCGCAACGCCCATTCTCGATACCCTCTAAGAGCACCACAACGGATTAACCGGCCCTATCTGCGGCAGGTTCGACATGACGCCAAGTGACACGGCAGACCTTTATTGGATGACCCGCGGGGAGATGGTCGCTTCTGCTGCCGATCTGGCGGTGGTGCTGAAAAGCGGGGACGCGGTCATCTTGCCCGCCCTTTCTCCTGGCTTGAGGTATCCAATCCGCATAGCTGGGTGTTGGCGACGAGAACCAGGGCTACAAGCGTCAAGGGGCTGATCTAATGCTGGGGGTCAAAATGCACCCATCCGCGGAATACCGTCACTGGGTACCTATCGCTTTTCCGGCGGGGTTCCGTTGGGATCGGGTGCGCTTTGATGTTGGTATCGAACAGTTTGACGGGGCCCATCCGCGGCGGTTGAACTACGCGATCTGGTCGGCGCGGAGATCTGGACTGGCGCAGCGATCCATGTCGATGGCGTGGCCGGTGATGACATGATTTCGCTGATGCAGAAGAGCATTCTAAGCGGCCTTCACCTCCCGCAACGCCACGGGCGAAGCTTATTGCGTTCTGGTTAAGCCGTTCAACTACGGAGGCGACTTTCCCCCCTCACGTTAATGACATGCCGAACCAGCCTGTCGCGGTGATCAGTTGGGCAGGGCAGCTGCGCTATCGCGCGGTGTTGTCAATCATAGGCGTGACGCGTGGCGCATGGCCGCTTAGGCAAGTGAGCGATTGCGGCTCCCTTTAGTCCCCCGTTGCCAGAAGTACAGCGAAGGCGGAGTGGCATCTCTGGACGTCTCTCTGCGGAGCATAGTCGAGAAGGGCAGAGTGTCAAAGACCGGCAGCCTTGGTCAGGTTCACGCGGAACCTGTCTCGGCGGCGCTGGTAACGACGGGTCATTTCGGCGCTTGTATGGCCGAGCTGCTTCTGGACATAGCGTTCATCAACTTCTGCCGAACTGCCGAGACCGGCGCGCAAGCTATGGCCAGAGAAGAGGGCGAGGCGGTCTTTCTCGGGCAGCTCGGATCGAATGCCCGCCTCCAAGACGGTGCGCTTGATCAAGCGCGCGACATGCTTGTCGTTGAGACGCGCTTCCAGCGCTTTCTTACCGTCGCGTGAGGTGCGCACGAACACAGGCCCGAAGTCGATCCTGGCGAAGTGCAACCATTGCTCCAGCGCATGCACCGGGCAGGTTTGCTCCTTGGAGCCGCGGCCGATCTCGACCTCACGCCAGCCAGTCTTGGCATTGAGGGTGAGCAGGGCACCCTTCTCGAAGATCTCGATCCAGCCACCCGAGTCCGGCGTGTCGTCCTTGTGAACGTCGAGGCTGACGATTTCGGAGCGTCGAAGGCCCCCGGCATAGCCCAGCAGCAGCATCGCCCGATCTCTGAGCCCGCGCAGCTCAAAGGGCAGGGTGGCGACCATCGCGAGGATGCCCTCGGCCAGGATCGCTTCCTTCTGCACCGGCGGACGCGCATGCCGGCGCTTGATCCCCGCTAGCACCGTGGCGATGTGACGGTTCTTGCGATCGAAGGTGAACCCGCGTTGCGCATAGTTCCAGACAAGCCCGGACAGGCGGCGGTCGATGGTCGAGACCGATAGGGCAGGGGAGGGTCCCGATCCGGACGCCAGATCTGCGAGATAAAGCCCCATCATCTCAGGCGACGGGGGCAGAGGCTCCGTGCCCTTCATCCGGCACCAGCGGGTGAAATGCGCCCAGTCCTTTGCATAGGCCTTCAGCGTATTGTCGGAGGCCGCGGCGCGCGCGTAGTCGCGAGCGGTGTCGACCAAGCGACCGAGATTGCCGGAACCGGCGACATGTGCGGGAAGCGAGATGCTGTCGCTTTTGTCTTGATCGCTGTCGCCGTTCTGAGCGTCATTCAACTTATCGGAGGGCGCTGATCTCGATTTTTCGATCTCTGAGGGCATTTTGTCGGTCTGCCGGAATTTCTGAGACTGCGTTCCATTTGTTTTCAATAGCTTGCCTGTGTCGCATTTCTGAAACCGATTCAGGGTATGTGAGACTGGACGCCGATTTGAGTCACCATTGGTGGGACTATCCGGCATCCATGCACTGAGTAAGTTATGTCCGATAATTTTCCAGTTGACAAGGATTGGGAAGAGGCCGAGTACCGCGCCCGAGTGATCGAGGAACTGCCGGCCCAGCTCACTCTGAGCAATGTCGACTGGGCCATGCGTCAGTTGAATGTCAGCCGATCCACGCTCTTTCGTATGGTGAAGCAGTTCCGCGAAGACGGGCGGATCAGTGCACTGCTACGGGATACCCGAGGGCCCAAACCGGGCATGCAGCCCCTGGACCCGGCGGTGGAAGCGATCGTGACCCACCATTTCAAAGGCTTCTATGCCACCCGCCGCAAACCGACCAAGACCCGGTTCTGGCGCGAGGTTGCAGCCGACTGCCGAGCGCAGGGGTTGGCCCCTCCTTCGATCCGGCGTTTGGGTCGCTGGCTGGAGGGGCACGATCAGGCAAAGCTGATGGCCCGGCGTGAAGGCAAGGACAAGGCCGAGCGACGCCATCTGGCCACGCCGGGAGGCCTTACTGCAGACAGCCCTCTCGATATCGTCCAGATCGACCACACCAAGGCCGACGTGACAGTGGTCGACCCGGTGACGCGTCGCCCGCTCGGTCGTCCGACGCTGACTGTGGCAATCGATGTGAACACCCGCATGGTTTTGGGGTTTCATCTGTCGCTGGAGCCGCCATCGCTGCTGGCCGCCGCAATGTGTCTGACCCATGCGGTGATGGAGAAATCGCACTGGCTGGCAGCGCGTGGGATCAACACAGACTGGCCAACGCGGGGCATCCCGAACGCGATTTACGTGGACAATGGCGCGGAGTTCCATGCCCGGGCTTTTCAGCTTGCCTGTTCCGAATACCAGATCGACCTGCAGTACCGTCCGCCCGGCACGCCGCGCTATGGCGGCCATATAGAGCGCCTGATCGGCACGATGATGGGCGCGATTCACCTGCTGCCGGGCTCGCATTTCTCGAATATTTTCGAGCGCGGTGATCTCGACGCGGAAGCCGAGGCGGTGATGACGCTCAGAGAGCTGGAAACCTGGCTCGCTCTCGAGATCACTGGCTCCTACCATGCGCGGGTCCACAGCGCGCTGGAAACGACACCTGCAGCGGCTTGGGCGGCGCGGACGAACGAGGTCCGGATCCAAATCCCGGCCGATCTCAGGCAGTTCCTGGTCGATTTCCTGCCCTCCGAGCAGCGAGTTTTGCAGCGCGACGGCCTGCACCTCTTCCACATCCGCTACTGGGCGGACGAGTTGCGCTGGCTGATGGGCCGGGAAAGCCGCAAGTTCACGCTCAAATACGATCCGCGCGATCTTTCGCGCATCTTCGTGCTGACAGAGAACGGGATCATCGAAGCCCGACCGGCGGATCTGACACGGCCTGCGATCACGCTCTGGGAGCACCGCGCGGCGCGACGCGCTTTGCGCGAGGCCGGGCGCCGGTCGGTAGATGAGGAGCTGATTTTCAGGACGATCGAGGTGCAGCGCGACCTCGTCGACAGCGCCGAGCGGCAGACTAAGGCCATACGGCGCCACCAGGCGCGGCGGGCGCATCTGGCCCCTTTGCCGATGATCGATGTGACACCGGATGCCGCCGCGCGAGATGCCCTGCCTGCGCCGGAAGGGAAGGGGAGCCCGTTCCTCAGCCACCCCGGCTTCAAGGTCGAGGAGTGGTACGACGATGACTGAGTTCCCGCATCTCTATCCGGGAGCGTGCAAGATCGCCGCGCTCAGCGCCGAAGAGCGCATTCACCGGATTCGCGCCGACCGCTGGATTTCCTATCCCAGGGCCGAGGCTGCCTTGGAGAAGCTGGAAACGCTGATGTCGTTTCCCGAGCGCGCCCGCATGCCGAACCTGCTCATTGTCGGCGACAGCGGCATGGGCAAGACGATGATCATCGAGAAGTTCACCCGCGATCACGCATCGAGCTTCGACGAGACCAGCGGACGGCTGCATATGCCGGTCGTCGCCGTGCAGATGGTGTCTGGGCCAGATGAATCGCGCTTCTACCGCCGGATCCTGGCGGCGATTGGTGCCCCGGAGCCGCCGCGGGCGACACTGTCTGTACTTGAAAGTCTGGCCTTGCGACTGCTCGCCGAATTGCGCCCAGGAATGCTGGTCATCGACGAGATCCACAGCCTGCAGGCGGGGACGATCCGCGAACAGGCGCGATTCCTGAACATGCTGCGCTTTCTGGGCAACGAGCTGCGCATCCCGCTGGTCTGTGTCGGTACAGCGCAGGCTCGCAACGCGCTGCGCACCGATGATCAGCTGGTGCGTCGCTTCGAGGCCTTTGCCCTGCCGCCATGGCGGGAGGGCGAGGATCTGAACGGGCTGATGAGCACGCTCACGCGCACGCTGCCGCTTCGACGCGAAAGCCAGATCGACGAGAAGGCGCTGACGCGGATGATCAAGGTGACCGGCGGCATCACCTCGGGCATCTTTTCGATCTTGTCGCAGCTGGCGATCGCCGCCATCGAAAGCGGCGAGGAACGTATCCTCTCGCGTGACATTCTCGGCGGCGACCGGCTGCAGGCGGTCCTGGGAGAGCCGGTGTGACGGCGCGCGGGCGCCTGCCGGTTGTCTACCTCCCCGAGGCGGACGAACGGCTGTCTTCCTGGGCCGCGCGCATGGCCCCGTTCTACGCCATGACGGTTTCGGAATTCGTCGCCGCACTTGGTCTAAAGGGGCACGACGTGTTCGACCTGGAATGGCGTCTTTCGGAAGGGCAGGGGGCCCTGATTGCGGCCCGCACCGGTCTCGCGCTCGAGGCGGTGCAGGCCATGACTTTCCTGGAGTTGGGGGCTGCGGCGCGCATGATGATCGCGCGGAAGAACCGGTATTACTGCCCGCACTGTCCCGAAGAACCGCAACGCAAACCCACAGCGCTGCCGTGGCGATTCCGCTGCCCGGTGCATGGCGTGGAATTTCGGGACGCCACCGGCGAGACCCTGTCCGACCGCTTCGGTACAGATTGCTTCAAGAAACTTGAAGGGCATGCCGAGGCCGGTGCCGCGCATCTCGATGCCTGGGCGCGCGGCGCGGAGCAGGGTGATCTCGAAGCGCCCGACGTGCTCCAGGTTCTGACGGCACGGCATCGCCGCGCCTCGCCGCCGAACGTCGGCGAGCAGCCACGAATGTCTCTGGAAGACCGGCGGGACTATCATGATTTTCTGACCACGCCGATCCTCCGACAGGCGCTGACGGTCGTTGTCCCCGAATACGATCAGGTGGCGCCAGTGCTTGCCAAGCCGGTGCGGCCCGGTCTTCACGCTCTGGCGCAGGGCTCGCTCTTGCAATGTTTCGCGCTGACGGTCGGCGTCGGGCGGATCATTGAGGATCCGGTCAAATGGGCGATCTCAGTCATGCTCGAGAGTGATGCGGAGGGGCAGGGAAGGGTCCGGCAGGCGATTAGCCCATGGCCTCTCTCGTTGAGGCGAAGCATCTCGGCCCGGTTCTGGCGCGCTGAGCGCGACGAGAGGGCACGCCAGTCTGCCGAAAAAGCCGCGCGACAGCGCCAGTCTCACAAATACCGACTCATCCAGTCTCATAAATACCGGTACAGAATCTCATGAACCCCGACTCGTTTTTCAGGGAAGTGCTTGAATCTCATCAATTCCGGTCATCCGACAGAATCCGATGCTGAAGTTGAACTGTTTGGCAACATATCTACATATGTCTGATAATGTAAACTTATTGGACATAGTGGAGCGCCGCAGAGTGGGGCGGGTTATAGTTTATTTTCTGGCGAAAAGCGCCGCGCAAGTGTAGTCTTTGGGCATGACATTTGCCCGGCCGGATCACACCAGAGACCTCGACACCTTACCCCGGATGCCCGTCTGGGTCACCTCTGCACGCGCTGAAACCCTTGAAGATGTTGCGTTTTTGTCGGGCGCGGCGCTGAACCACCTGCATCTTGTTTTGGGATGCGAGGACGTGCCTCACGCCTTGACGCGGGACCGCTTGGCGCTGCGTGCGGCAGAGGCTTGTGTCGCGTTTTCCGGGCGTCCCGAGCGGACGGCAGAGCTGCGCGACGTGGTGCATCTACTGCGTCCGGGCGACCTGCCCGGACCGGCAGGCGAAACCTGTCTGGAATGGCGGCGGGCTGCGGAGCGGCCCCTCTCGGTCAAGGCGCTGGCCCGCGCGCTGCGGGGCGCCGCGCCGGGCCAGATCGCCACATGGCTCGACGCGGGACGCGGACCGCCGGTGACCCGCGCGGCGATGGTGCTGGAGGCGGTGCTGTCCGATGCTCCGCGCGCGACGACGCCGGCGCTGGTGCTGGCCGATGCCGCGCTCGCGCAGTCCCTTGGCTGGCCTCATCTGGTCCCGCTGCTGGCCGCAGGCGTGAAGCGTGCCGATGGGATTGCCAACTTATTTTCACCTGATTGAGAGGAGTGAGATCCTTGCCGGTCAAGCGGTCATTTCGGCAGCATAGTCTTCCCAGAGGCCGAAAGCGTCGGTCCTGGCGTGGCGGTATGAGATTGCGGAGAGTTGATAACGGCGGGGTCGAAAGACGGTGTTGATTTGATCATGGGCAGCCAAAAATCTCTGTGCCTGCCGGGGCGATTTGAACCGGCCCATGAGCTTCTCTCGCTTCCGGGTTGGTCGGTGCGAGCCCTCGATCCTGTTATTGATCCCTTTGTGGGCGCGGTGGTCGGCGTCCGGCGCCAGCTGACGGATCGGTTTGATATAGCTGCGCAACTTGTCCGTGATGATAACGCGGGGTTGGCCAAAACGGGCGATCAGTCGCCGCAAGAAGCGCCTGGCCGCTTTGGCGTTTCGCCTTGGCTGCACCAGAATATCGAGCACATCCCCGCTCCCATCCACAGCCCGCCACAACCATATCTTTGCGCCATTGATTGGCACGACAACTTCATCGAGGTGCCACTTATCTGTTGCAGCGTGCCGGTCGCGCTTGATGCAATCTGCGAAATGGCGGCCAAACCGGTTCACCCATTTACGAACGGTCTCCCGGCTGACGATTATGCCTCGCTCGGCGAGCAGATCCTCTACATCAGCCGTGCTCACCGCGAACCGGTGGTAGACCCACACGGCGTAAGCGACGACTTCGCGGGGGAACCTGAAACCTTTCAGGCGGGGCATCTCAGCTGGTATCCTCATGACGGCCGCCTAAACTCCACCGCAGGCGACGGCAAGTTGGCAATGCCATCCAACACCCTAAATTGCACTAACAGACATCTCTCAAATGCAAACCGTTCGCATATCATTTATTTAATGACGTGTCCGCAAATCGTGTTGGAACTGCTTACCCTACAAAAGCCATTTCGTAGGATAGCTTTTTAGCCTATCTTACCCTACAAATAAAACTTAGTAGGGTAAGGCCAATAGTCATGATCAGACATCACAGCCACATCGGCACTGCCGCCTGGACCGACCTCCTGCGCATGTTGCAGGATGCTCAGATCTCCGAACTCCGAGGTTCGCCGAAGCTGAAGACGATAGGGAAGAAGAGATACTGGTATGATCAATATCGGATCGGGACCGAGGTCGTAAATCGCTACATCGGCGAAGACAGCAAGAATCTCCGTGATCGGCTCGCTCGCCTGAAAGAGCTGGCCCTGAAGCGGAAGGAGAACGAGCGAGAGCGATCCCGACTCATGCGGGTGCTTCGGGCAGAAGGATACTTGATGGCCGACGCGCAGACCGGACAAGTGGTCTCGGCAATGGAACGCGCGGGTGTCTTCCGCCTCGGTGGAACGCTGGTCGGGACGCAGGCCTTCCGGCTCTACGAAGGTGAGCTCGGGTTCCGAATTGGATTCGGCAGCTCAGCCGCTACAGACGATATCGACATAGCGAGTTTCGAACGGCTATCGATCGCCCTCGAGGATACCGTAGAAGAGCCGCTGTCGAAGGTCTTCTCTCAGTTGAAGTTTGCCCCCGTCCCCTCGCTCGAGAAGAACAAGATCTGGCGGTGGCAGCAGACGGATCGAAACACGCTGGTCGAATTCCTCACGCCGTCCTTCGAGGAAAACGAAGGTATTCGAGACCTCCCTGCTCTCGGCGTCAGCGCACAGAGCCTGCACCATCTCAATTTTCTGATATCCGACCCGATCCAGGTGCCGCTCCTCTACCGCTCTGGGGCGCTCGTGCAGATCCCGCGGCCGGAGCGCTTCGCCATTCACAAGCTGATCGTCGCCGATCGACGCAGGAGCGATCCGAGCAGATTGAAGGCCCGGAAAGATCGAGCGCAGGCCGGTCTGCTCATCGAAGTCCTGAGCGAGGAAAGGCCTGGCGAACTTGCGGAGGCATACGAGGATGCGATCGGCCGCGGACCAGCCTGGCACAAAAGAATATCGGCTTCGCTGGACCTGATGCCGCAGGCTCGCAAGCGGATCGACGGCACCACCTGACGAAGTGATTGGGCGACCAACACGGTTTGCGGACATCCCCTTATTTAAACAGCTTCCGTGTTTTTGTGGCTAAACCCGTACCCATTGCTACCTTTCGGGAAGACCGTCCGCTGCATTATTAAAGACATCGTTACTCCAAGCTGAGGAGGCAGCGATGATCCGACATAACCCGTTCAAGGGAAACAGGTTTCTGCGCGAGGTCTTCCTGCTGGCGGTGCGCTGGTAGTGGCGTTATCCACTGTCGTACCGGGGCGTACAAGACATGCTTGCCGAGCGAAGTACACAGTTGACGCCTTGGCCGTTCGCCGGCCGGCCCTGGCTTGCGGTTAATCCTCGGCGATTTAGTTGCGAGATGGGAGTGTTTCAAACGTTCTTCTGCAACATGATATCGCGCAGCGGTACGGTCTGATGCTCGATCATCCTATGTACCTCCGGTCGTCCCTCCCCCCGATGCAAACGCCTGATCCGGTCGGATAATTCCGCGTCCGACTGGGTGCGGCGTTCATTGTGCCGCACATATTCGCCCCACGTCGGCACGTGGTAGCTTTCGCTCCAATGTTCTGGGCGGTGCAAGTCGCGCAGCAGCGCCCATTGCTGGGCGCCGTCGCGGATCCGCACCCGCCGCCGCAGCGCCATTGCCGCAAGGAAATCTGCCACGTCTTCCTGCGCAATTTCGTAATCTACCATGACCATCACCGGGCCGCTGCGATAGCTGAGGTCAAACCGCGTGTCGGGTTCCTTAAAGCGTCCCAAGGGGTCGAGATTCAAGCCGCTGAATTCCGGCAGCGGCAGGACGCGTCCGACAAGCGCCCCGATCACCAGCATGACTGACGCACAGAGCAAAGCCGTCTCTGGCCCGCCCCGATCCGCGATCATCCCCCAGATCAGACTGCCTGCTGCCATGCCCCCGAACGTACCAGTTTGATACAGCGCGATCACCCGCCCCACGACCCAACGGGGAGTGGACAGCTGAATTGTCACATTGAACATCGAAAGGGACAGCACCCAACAGGCCCCGGCCAGCATCAGCGCGATGCCGGACAAAATGGGCTGAGTGCTAAACGCTAATCCGGCGCAACTAAACGCAAACCCGGTGAAACCGCCTCGGGCGATCATCTCATTAGCAAAGCGCGCTCTGAGACGCGCATTCAACAGCGCGCCCATGACTGCGCCCATTCCAAAACAGCCCAGCATCACGCCATAGACAAATGCCGAGCCTTGCAGGATTTCTCGAACGATCACCGGCAGCAGAGCCAGTAACGCGATGGCCGAGAGCCCAAACCAGAACCCGCGCAAGATCACTCGCATCAGATTGGGTGACATCGCTACATAGCGCAGCCCGGCGGAAAAGGCGTTTCCCATCGGCTCGCGCGGCAGCCGCATGTCCCGCACTGGGGCTTTCCAACGCAAAAGGGCGAGAATAATCGCAACATAGCTGAGTGCATTGACCGCAAAGGCCGCCGCCGCCCCCGCGAGCGCCACAATCGCCCCTCCCGCCGCAGGGCCGATGCTGCGCATCAGATTGAACCCCATGGAATTGAGCGATACCGCCGAAGGCAATTCTTCGCGGGTAACAATGTCGCCCATTGTGGCCTGCCAAGACGGGTTGTGCAGCGCGGTGCCGCAGCCGATCGAGAAGGTGAACGCCAGCAACAGCCAAGGCGTCAGCCAACCTTCGAACGCCATGAACGTCAGCAAGATTGACACGCAGAACATGAAGCTCTGCGCAATCAGCATCACCCGGCGGCGGTCAAAGTTATCAGCAAAAACGCCCGCAAGGAGCGAAAAGATCATGATCGGCAGCGCTACAGAGCCTTGCACCAAGGCCACCATGTTCTGCGAGTCTGACAGCGAGGTCATTAGCCAAGCCGCGCCAACCGCTTGGACCAATCCGCCGAAGTTCGACGCCAGTGCCGCTATCCAGAGTGAGCGGAACGTCTGGTTGCGGAACAGAATCAGGGGCGAGATATGATCTGGCACAGGTTGGGCCTCTGGTGATGGTCCGTCTGGATATGACGCTCGATGTCCTGCTGTCGAGCACAAAGCGGCGGTTCACAGCAGGTTAGCGGCTGGCCTTTTCCCGTTGCTAACGGTGCCGCGGGAAACCCTGATCGCCGTCAGCGGGCCTGCCTCAGGCGGCGGGGCGTTTGACCAGCGGCGGTGTCAGATCCTCGGGGATCTGGCAGACGTAGGGCTCGATCTCCATACGGCGGCGGAGATCCTGTTTTGCCCGGGCCAACAGATCCTTATCGGCCAGCAGCATGCGCGCCGTGGCGCCCATGATCTTGGCTGCGTGTTGCAACAGCTTCATCTGCTCAAAAAAACTGACTGTGCTGCGGATAGTCTTTGTTGCCACATGGGCATACCGGGCAGTAGTCGTCAGCTTGGAGTGGCCAAGCAACACCTGGATCACCCGCACGTCCGTGTTGGCGTCCAGTAGGTGTGTGGCGAAGCTGTGCCACAAGGTGTGCAGCTCGGCGGCCTTCTGGATACCCGCCATGTGCTTAGCCAAGGTGAATGCACGGTTCAGTTGTCGGGATGACAGCGGGCTGATCTTTCGCTTGCCGGGGAACAACCACCCCTCGGGGCGGGACTCGCGCCAATAGTCGCGCAACAGGGAGTGTCATGAACTTTGTGTATCTGGCCTGGCCCATGCGGGTTTTAGATACAATCACGCATTGAAGCGATCCTCAAACATTATGGCGAAATGATTGCGAGCCGCAAACCATTCTCGAACATTCCGGCCGCCTTTCTCAAAGTTTCGGATCGCCAAGTAGGTCAGCTTCGTTGCGGCGTCTTCGGTCGGGAACGATCCCCGCGTCTTGATCGATTTGCGGATTACACGGTTCAAGCTTTCAATTGCGTTGGTAACCGGTATGAAGATTTTGGTGCGAATGTTCGGCCCCGATTTTCGGATCAGGGTGTATGGTGTGACCATCCGGGACAGAGGCACCGGGAGCACGAATGTGCGGGCAGGCCGTTCCTATAGCATGAGCCGAGAGCTCGAGTTAGTAGCTGGCCGCCTCTGCGACTCGCCCGGTTGCGCCGAGAGCGCGAATCCGTAGTTGTCGTGTCGCCCGCCGCTCCCGCTTTTTTGGCACTGGCAATGGAGGCGCACATGCGACGCGTAATTGGAATCGACATCCACCGCACCTTTGGGGAGGTCGTGATCGAGGCGACCGGGAACTGCATGGCGGTGTCGCGCGTGCTGACGCCCCATGTGAAGCGGGTGGTGATCGCCAACCCGCTTCAGGTGAAAGCCATCGCCCACGCGCACGTGAAAACCGATAAGGTAGACGCTTGTCAACGGCGGAGTAAAATTCGGCCATTGTGGCGGAGCAAAAGTCGGCCAGTTTGGGGCGAGCGCCTTGGAGCGTGCGGTCCTCATATAGCAAGCCCGGTCCAAGGCGCATTGGCCGTCAGGCCAATTCTGTGAGGTTCATTAGTTAGCGGCGGCGAGGCGGGCGCGGCTTTGATTGAGGCGGTAGCTTTCGCCGTTCATCTCGAGGATGTTGACGTGGTGTGTCAGCCGGTCCAGCAGCGCGCCGGTCAGGCGTTCGGTGCCGAAGGTTTCGGTCCACTCCTCGAAGGGCAGGTTGCTTGTGATCAGGGTCCACCCTCGCTCGTAGCGCTGTGAGATCAGCTCGAACAGAAGCTCGGCGCCGGTTTTGCTCAAGGGGACGAATCCCAGCTCGTCGATGATCAGCAGTTTGACCTTGGCGAGTTTGCGCTGGAGTTGCAGGAGGTGTTTTTCGTCGCGGGCCTCCATCATCTCGTGCACGAGGGCTGCGGCGGTAACGAAGGCGACAGGCAATCCTTTCTGGCAGGCAGCCAGTCCCAGCCCGAGGGCGACATGGGTCTTGCCGGTGCCGGAGGGACCGAGCGCGATCACATTCTCCTTGCGTTCGATCCATTCGCAGCGCGCCAGCTCCAGCACCATCATCTTGTTGAGCGACGGGATCGCCTTGCCTACGACACCCGCCGTTGCCACAGTGCTATCATCGCACGCGGTGGCACGGCGATCATCTCGATCCGCAAGAATGGCCGACCGTGGAGGGATGATTGCCCAGCCGCTCGGGCCCGCAACGAAACCTTGCGCGCCACACGGCACTACGGCCGGGCGTTCTGGAAGCGGTGGACCGGATACCACGCCCGCAGCCGCGCTGAGGCCAAGATGCGCTGCCTCAAGGCCTTCGGCGAGCGGATCGCCGCAAGAGACCCAGACCGCCAAACCGCCGAAATCCACATCCGCGTCGCAGTCATCAACCGCTTCAATGCCCTCGGCACCGCCGAGATCGTCCGCGTGGCCTGAACCGGAAGGGGAAAGGGGAAGTCATGCCTCAAGCCGCCTTTCTGCAACAATGCCCGTCGCTACCGTGGCCGAGTATTGCTCCGCCGTTCACAATCTGCATCGCCAATTCGAAAGCTCGCGCGAATACTGTCGCCATGTCGTTGGGGCCGTGCTCGATCAGATGTTCCATGAAGGCCTCAACCGTTGTATCCTGTTTCTCGTCCATTTGTCCGTCTCCATGATAAGTTTGCACTTCCATGAAATACCAAAATGGGCAGCTTCTGCCGGGGCGCGCCCCGGCAGAAGCTCAGGGCAACAGCGTCAAATGAATTTCCAGACCTGAAGTTACACCACCGTTCGGGTCGGGTAGCATTTCTTTGAAAGATCAATGAAATTATGCTTAAACCCAACCATGCGACAAATCGAAAATGGTCAGAGAGCGACCTGTCGAGGGTTTGCGTGCCACCTGCCAGGAACGTGTAGACAAACGGGAGAACACTAAAATGAAAAATCTGAAGCTCTGGCTTTCAGCCGCAGCGATCGCGACCACCGCGCCCAATATCGCGGCCGCCGAATGCGGAGAGGTCAGCATCACCGAGATGACGTTTTCTTCTGCAATTATCACAACAGAGATTGCAACATTCCTGATGGAGCAGGGCTATGGTTGCACCGTCACCCGGGTACCTTCTGATACAATTCCCGCCCTTACATCACTTGCTGAAAACAATGAACCGGATATTGTCACCGAACTTTGGGTCAACTCTGCAGGCAGCGCTTACGAAAAGCTCAAGCAGGATGACGTGATCCAAGACATGACACAGGTGCTGCAGCCAGGCGGCCTCGAGGCTTGGTGGATCCCCAGCTATCTTGCAGAAGAGCATCCAGAACTCAAAACGATCCAAGGCATCTTGGATAATCCTGATCTTGTAGGGAACCGCTTCAACAACTGTCCTACAGGGGGGTGGGTCTGTAGCACGATTAACCGCAATATTGCGCGCGCATATGGCTTTGAAGAAGCCGGCATTGAAGTGTTTGATCACGGGGGCGGAGAAACTTTTGCCGCCTCCCTTGCCTCAGCATATGAGGCCAAAGAGCCATGGTTTGGGTATTATTGGGAGCCTACGGCGCTCATGGGGCGGTTTGACATGACCATGGTTGATATCGGGGGTGTAGACCTCGATGCACACAAGGCCAACTTGAACGCTGATGTCGTCGACCCCAAGCCAAGCGCCTATCCTCCCAGTTTGGTGTACACTGTTGCGACTACGGACTTTATCGATGAGTACCCGGAAGTCGCTAAGTTGATGAGCAATATTAGCTTTGAGACTTCCGACATGAGCGCGCTGTTGGCCTGGAAGGACGAGAACAACGCGTCTACGGAAGAAGCCGCTGTGCATTTTTTATTGAATAATAAGGATGTTTGGCGTGACTGGCTCAACGAGGACGCGCGCCAGAAGCTATCTGCTGTCTTGGAGGATAATTGAGGGTCAGCTACTAGCGACAGGTCAAAAAAATAAGCGGTGGCCGATATGGGCCACCGCTTTTCCTTCCTTAGAAGGTACAACTGGTATTCAAGAACCCTGTCTTACCGCCACTACCTCAATCTCTACCAGCCATGCGGGGTTTGCTAAGCCTGCAACCTCAAAGACCGACCGAGTTGGAAGCTCAGGCTGTTCTTCGGTACCAAAGTATTGAGTGTAACCCTCCATAAATCCTTGGAAATCCATCCCGTCGCTACCCTCGGGGGCAACAAGATAAGCCTGCATTTTGATGACATCCCCCATATCAAGATTGAGCCCGGCAAGCTTTTTCTCAATCGAAGCGAGTTCGTTCCTTGTGGCGCAAGACATAGAACGGGCGCTGCGCTAGCTTGAAATTCACCGAAACCAGCCGGCTTGTATTGACCGCCGGGGCGACCATGAGCTAACCGGGTTCCAGAGCCCGCCACTCACTTTCCGCTCTTATTTTATCCGTCTCATAGGCGCCAGATCAGCCCGGCGTCTATGAGACGGATAAAACCTTCCAAGGCTCTATCGGCCACTTATTAAATGTGAAGGATAGAATTTTGGGGCCGCAAAATTACGGCCCCAAAGAACGCTCGATCAATCATTGCCCCCAGTTGTATGCTATTTCGACAAGGATTCGTCGTCCTGGACCGTAGTTTCTACTCCGAAAATCTGTAATCATTTCGTCGCCGCGTGTATCAAAATGATTTTCATGTCTTGCTCCCAGAAGGGCTGTGGATTTGAGATCAGCAAGGTAAGCTGTTAGCTCTTGCGCCGAATAGTGTTGTGAAGCGTCAAGATGGGCGCGGATTTTGCGGCTTAGAACCTCCTCGAGAGCATCTGTCTGACCGGTGGTGATTGCCTCAAGAGCCACCATTTCCGGAACGTCTAGACGGCAAGCTATCTTAAGGAAAATATCCTGGAATCCAACTCCAGGCTTGACCCAGATTGAGTGGTGGTCGATTCCGTCGGTGGCTTTCTCAAAGCTTTCCGATACCATACCGAATAGCTCGAAGGTCGGATTAGCGTCGGGGTCGTCATACCCGTAATCGAACTCCTGGAAGCAGTGGTCTTCGACCACCTCAAACAGCGCTTCTGCCGTATAGTTTGGCGGGAGTGAGAAGTCGGCTTCGTCGAATAGAAGTCCCTTAATGCGTAGGTCGTTTCCCATATCGTTCTCCTTCATAATAATAATAGTTTGGAATTATCCAACGCGATTAGCAGTAAATTTGTTCAATAATTTTATGTGGATAACTTATATTTTCCGATATAGAGGATACTCGGATGCGAAATACCATGATCTCGGTGCCTCTTCAGAACTGAAAGGATAGCTTCGAATGTTGTCTTCGCGTTTTGCCGATTTAGTAGAAGAAATGGTACTCTTTTCTCGCTATTCCTGTGCGGTCACGAATCCTTTCTGATAGGGTCTGTTGGGGCCCTCGCGCGCTGATCTTATGCTTTGGCGGACGGGAGCTTTATGGTCTAATCGAAGCTCCTCTTTGGCCTTATGGAGAGGAAAAGTACATGTAAGTAGTTTTAAATACGTGGAATTTTAGGATAATTTTGCGGTGAGGGGCTGCACTTTGACTAGCTAGGATACCTCAGGAAGTTCGTAGAAGTTCTGGCCGATATCCCCTGTTGATAAAGAGTTTATAGTCTTTTTCAGCTACATAGAACTGTTGTCTTGACCGGTTCTTGACCCGTTTTTACTCTATACTCAGGTGGTGCAGGAGAGAGTATTCTGGCGGTCGTTGGCATATGTTGCTGGCTGCTTGACCATCTGGACCGGACACCTTTGGTGCAGTTCAATCGGTTTCATGCATCCTCAATACGGTCTCGTTAGGCGCGCTCGACGCCTGAGCTACGTGATTGAGTTTGAGTGTTTCGGATCGATGGTTTGTGTCTCATATTGGCGCGAATGTATGCGAGAGCGAGAGGACTAACCCTCGCATATTGATACTGCACGTGAGGCTTCGTGCTTTAGCTTGGTGCGCCTATGATCTGGTCGCCGAGGGCGGTGAACGGCAGTTCTGGTGTTCCAGTAATCAAGGTGCACAGCATTTCGGCACCTGCGAGGAAGGCTTCTTGCTTTGTCTTGTAGGGATGCGCATCGCGGGTCCCTATTGCATCTGGTTGTCCAGTTGGAACGTTTTGGAAATAGATATCTGCGACCCACCCGCCGTTCATCTTCTGAAGCCGGAAGTCAGCGAGGTTTTGAGCATTCATGTGCGGGGGAAGGAACGGCTGGGGGATATTATAGATGCCTCGGTTCGCCGTTTTGAGGGCGTTTAAGATATAGTCGAGCATGATGCGTTCGCCGGTGGCATTGAGGTCCAGCGTGTTGAGCGAAGAGGTAGCAGCCATGGGGTATCTCCTTTTGGGCTTGCGGTTCGGGATGTACAGCGAAAGCGCTGTATTGAAAATTTGGGATCGCTTTCTTTGGGGCGGAAACGCGCGCGGTAATCTTTTTCGGCGCGCTGAATATGGCTTTTGGGGTGGCTTAGTCTTTCGGTCTCCTTTGTAGGCGGGGGCAGGGCGGTGCCTTGCAGGGCTTAGAAGGAATATCGGAACGTTTTTCGGGGGACGGTTGTCGAACAGTGCATTTTGGGCAAATTAATTTGGCCGGCGCGCAGACCCACGCCCCTGCACGTTGAAAATACTGAAATATTTTAAATGGTTGATGTCGTTTGGGGGCTGATCGCCCTGCGCGTCTTTTTGTGGACGCGCAGGTCGTTCAGCCTCTCCTACATCGAGAAGGAGGCGGGCTGCGTGCCACTCACCCTTCTTAGAAAGAGCTTCATATGACCAATAAGACAAATATTCCCGGCCCTCAGATTTCCGCGCTACTGCTGTTTCGCCGCTTAGCCCCTACATGTGCTGAGGAGTTGTCGAAGCAGATGCACCGCGC
>NZ_JBIFFP010000015.1:0-20569 GCF_043557225.1 Sulfitobacter sp. 1A13496
AGTTGCACAGCACCAACCCCTTGGAGCGCGTTAACAAGGAGATCAAGCGGCGCACCAACGTCGTCGGCATCTTCCCCAATCGAGAGGCCGTCATTCGGCTCGTCGGGGCGCTCATGCTGGAACAAAATGATGAGTGGGCCGTCTCTCGCCGCTACATGCCGGTAGAAAAGCTAGCCGCCGTGTGCAACCATGATGAGGAGATGGCAATGATCGCCGCTCAGTGAACGAGCGACACCAGCTATGAAGAAGCAGGTGGATGCCAGTTCCTACACCACATCCCGGGATACTACCTGGAGCGCGAGCGCCAAGCGCCATTAGCGATCGGTGGAGCAAGCAATCGCAGTTCTGCCTCCACTACGAACGCGCCACCAAGTGGCCCCCGCCCACATCATCCAACGTAACAATATTAGGCGGATCCCCAACGGCACGAACCGGACTTGGCGGATCGCTTGCGGCGAGCACCCGCGCAGGCAGCACGCGGTCAGGATCAGCATGAGGCACAGCTTCGATCAATCGCTGCGTATAGGAATGGCGCGGGTCACCGAAAACCTGCGCACCTGTCCCCATCTCTACGATCTGGCCCAGGTACATCACCGCTACTCGATCTGCGATATTCTCGACCACGGCCATGTCATGGCTGATGAAGAGATAGGACATGCCCATCTCGCGTTTCAACTCGGCCAGCAGGTCCAGCACTGTAGCTTGAACCGAAACATCAAGCGCCGAGACGCTTTCGTCTGCGATAATCAGTTTCGGATCCAGTGCGAGCGCGCGCGCGATACAGATACGCTGACGCTGTCCTCCCGAGAACTCATGTGGATAGCGATCAAGCGCATCCTCGCCCAAGCCCACACGTGCAAACAGCGCGGCGGCCTTCTCGCGGCGGCTTGCTGCTGTGCCCACGCCATGAATCACCAGCGGCTCGCGCACCAAATCACCCGCGGTCATACGGCCATTCAGAGCGGCCATCGGATCTTGGAACACCATTTGCAGCTCACGGCTGATCTGTTTGCGCGTTGCGGCATCATTGCCCAGTGGCTTACCTTGAAACCTGATCTCGCCACTATGCGGCACCAGACCGGCCAAGGCCCGCGCGATGGTCGACTTTCCACATCCGCTTTCGCCCACAAGAGCAAAGGTTTCGCCCGGATAGATATCAAAGGACACAGCTTCAACCGCATGCACCCGCTGCACCACGCGGCCCAATAGCCCACCGTGCAGATCATAGGCCACCCGCGCCTCGCGCAAGCTAACCAAAGGCTCAGCATCCTTATCGGGATGCGCCCCATGCCCCTGCCCCATACGCGGAACGGCTGCCAGCAACTGACGGGTATAGGGCTGATCGGGGTTTGAGAAGAGCTTGCGCACGGATGCGTGCTCCACCATCCGACCGCGCTGCATCACCAACACATCATCGGCCATCTCGGCCACCACACCCATATCGTGGGTAATCAAGATCAGCGCTGTGTTCATATCCCGCGCCAGATCACGCAGAAGGTCGAGCACCTCGCGCTGGACCGTCACATCGAGCGCGGTCGTCGGTTCATCTGCAATCAAAATATCCGGGCGCAGGGCAATGGCCATGGCGATCACGACCCGCTGCCGCATACCGCCCGAAAGCTCATGAGGATATTGCTGCAAGCGGCGCTCTGGTTCGGTTAGACGCACGGCGCGCACGGCTTCAAGTGCGCGTTTGCGAGCCTCAGCCTTTGATACGTCTTCATGCGCGCGGATCGCCTCGATCAGCTGCGCACCAATACGCATGACCGGGTTGAGAGCGGTCATTGGCTCTTGGAAGATCATCGCTATGCGATTGCCGCGCAGCTGTTTCAGCTTGCCTTCAGCGAGCTTGGTCAGGTCTTGCCCATCGAAATTGATCGCACCGCCTGTGACCCGTACAGCAGGAGGCGGCAGCAGACCCATGATCGCAAGGGAGGTCAGTGATTTACCCGATCCGCTTTCACCCGCAATCGCCAAGGTCCGGCCCTTATGCAAGGTGAAGGACAGATCCTGCACAAGTGGCAGCATGCCCTGCTCGGTCCGGACCGAGATCGACAGGCCGTCCACCGTGAGGACCGGCTTGGCCCCCGCGGGTTCCGCCGCGGGGGAAGTTTGCATCGCCACCATCATTCGAAGACACAGCGCGGGAAATAGAAGGACACAATCCAGTTTGGCATGTCCACGATTTCCGAGATGCGCAGATCGCCACAGGTGGAAACCAGCATATAGGCATCCTCCGGCGCCAAACCTTGCGTGGCGCAGAGCAGGTCGACCATTTGGCTTACCGCATCCCGCGCCCCCGTCATCAGATCGGGCCCGATCCCGGTGGTGACCTCATAGCCTTTGGCATCAAGGTGGTTGGTCACCGGCCCCGGTGTCGTGAACCGCGGCATCTTAAGTTGTGCATCTTTGACCAGATCAAGTGTCACCGTGGCGTTCATTGGGCTCTCAATGGCGGTGCCGCAGACCTCGCCGTCGCCCTGTGCCGCATGGGTATCGCCAATGGAGAACAATGCGCCCGCCACCTCAACCGGTAGATAGAGCGTAGTGCCTGCTGCCAGATCGCGAATATCGAGATTACCGCCCACACGCCGCGGCGGCACGATGGAGTGCAAGCCGTCTTCGGCCAGCGCACAGCCAATGGTGCCCGCGAAGGGTTTGAGCGGTACGCGCCCATGTTTGCCAAAAAGCGCCGGCGCCAGCGTATCCGGGTCATAGTCCCAGATCGTCAGCGCGGGGTCAGTGAACTGATCGGCTAAGAGACCAAAGCCCGGGATATTGGCGGTCCAGCCAAACCCCGAGGGGGTGAACCCCTCGATGGTAATCTTCAGCGCATCGCCCGGCTCCGCGCCTTCGACATAGATCGGACCCGAAACCGGATTGATCTTGCCAAAATCCAACGTCTCCACGTCTTTGACCGTGCTGTCTTTGGTCAATTGACCGGCAGAGCTGTCATGGCAGTGGAATTCGAGCGTGGACCCAGGGGCCACCGTCTCGGCTGGGACAAGCGCGTTGTCCCAGCCAAAATGATGATGGCGTCCGTGGATCGTATAGTCAGGACATTTATTGCACATCGTTTACATACACATAGTCATAGTTGACGGGGATCGAGACGGGATCGACGTAGAGCGCATCAGCGCCGCCCATCCGCTCGGACTTCATGGTGTAGCGCTGTTCGTTGAACACCGGCACCCAAGGCGCGTCTTCCATGATCTTCATGTAGACGTCGGACCATTTTTGCAGCCGCGCCTCCGCGGCATCGGGGTCGGTCATGCTATCGGCCTCGGTGGCCATCGCATCGACCTCTTCGTTGCAGTACCACGACCAGTTCCAACCGCCCTGAACTGCACCAGCACAGCCCAGAATTGGGCCATAGAAGTTCGATGCATCGGGGAAGTCGGCAATCCATGCCATTCCGCCCGACCAGATCATTGGCGCTTGGTCTTCTTCACCGCCCGCAGCAATGACACTTGCCTGCGCCAGAGATTGGATCGAGGCGTCGATGCCGATCTTGCTCAGGTCCTGCTGGATCGCCTGTGCGATACGCGGATTGGGGTCCGTGTTCATCACGTAGAGCTCTGTCTCGAACCCATCGGCGAAGCCCGCCTCGGCCAACATGTCTTTGGCTTTTTCCGGGTCATAGGCGTAGCCTTCATAACCTTCGGTATAGCCGGGCATCGAAGGGGGCAGCGGTTGGGTCGCCGGCACGGCGCGACCGTTAATCACTTGCGTGATCCGCTCTTTGTTGATCGCCATGTTCACCGCGCGGCGCACATCCGCGTTGTCAAAGGGCGGCATTTTTGTGTTGAGGGTAATATAGCCGGTATGCAGCTGGCCTCCTTCAACCACGCGAGCCGCCTGCTCTGGATCATTCATGACCTCTTGGAATTTGGCTGGCGGGATACCGTCGCCGGGCACGTCCACTTCGCCGTTCTGAAGACGCAGAAGCGCCACGATCGGCTCTTGACCCACTTCAAAGGTCACGCTGTCGAGATAGGGCAGCCCCTCGCGCCAGTAATCTTCGTTTTTTTCAAATACGAGGCGTTGGCCAATGGTCCACTCCCCCAGCTTAAACGCGCCGGTGCCCATCGCGGTCTTGCCGAAATCAGCGCCCGCTTCTTCGACCGCTTCTTTCGCCACCACCGCGGCAAAGTTCAGGCCCATGACATGCAGGAAGGTCGCATCGGGGCGCGACAGGGTAATCTCTACAGTCAGCGGATCGATGACTTTGACGCCCTCAAGGGTCTCCGTCTCACCGTTGGAAATCGCATCAAAGCCTGCGATAGAGGCAAAGAAACCCGCACCAGGGCTTTGGGTCTTGGGGTTGGTGACGCGGTCGAGCGAATATTTGACATCCTCAGCGGTCATCTCCCGACCATTGTGGAATTTCACGCCCTCGCGCAGCTTGAAGGTAAAGACCTTACCGTCTTCGGAAATCTCGTAGCTTTCCGCCAGACCAGGGCGCAGGTCGGTGGTGCCGGGGGCATAATCCATCAACCCGTCGTAAAGCGATTTGATCATCGACCAGTTCTGCCAGTCATAGCCAATGGCCGGGTCGAGCGTGGCCACATCATCCTTGTAGGTAATGGTGATATTGCCGCCCGACTTGGCGTTCGGGTCCATGTCGGAATGGCCGTCCGCAAAGGCTGTGGCGGGCAAGGCAAGCGCTGCGACCAGCGCCGTAGAGGTCAGGAACTTCTTCATTTTCGTCTCTCCTTGTTGGATCGTTTTTTGATTTGAGATTTAGCGGACCTTGATCCGCGGGTCGGCAAATAGCGTGGCAATGTCGGCCACGAGATTGCCAAGCACGATGGCGCAGGCCGAAACCAGCGTGACGCCCATGATGATTGGAATGTCGACACGCTGGATCGCTTGCCATGCAAGCTGACCGATGCCGGGCCAACCAAAGACAGATTCAACGATCACGATGCCGCCCATAAAGATGCCGATATCGATGCCGATCATCGCAATGACGGGCAAGATCGCATTGGGCAGCGCATGGCGCAGCAGCACCCGCGCCCGCGACAGACCTTTTGCATGGGCCGTTCGGATGAAGTCTTGGCGCAATACGTCGATCATCGAAGACCGCATCATGCGACTATACCAACCCGAGCCGAGGATACCCAAGGTCAGCGCGGGCAACACCAGATGCCCGAAAGTGCCGTAGCCGCCGATAGGGAACCAACCCAGCTGGACCGCAAAAACATAAAGCAGCAAAAGCCCTACGACGAACTGCGGCGCGCTCACGCCAATAAAGGACGCAATCATCAACGTGTTGTCGGTGGTGGTACCGCGGCGCAGGGCTGCGATAATGCCCATGCCTAAGCCCAGCACCAATTCCGCTGAAATCGCGCCGACCATCAACAAAAGCGTTGCAGGCAAACGCGCTGCAATCAGCGCGCTCACTTCGGTTTTCTGCAGGTAAGACCGGCCAAGATCGAACTGTAGAAGGTCCATCAGGTAGCGCCAGTATTGCACGATGAAGGGCTGATCGAGGCCTAATTGCTCACGGATGTTCGCGACAGTCTGTGCGGTCGCTGACCGCCCGGCGATCTGGCGCACCGGGTCGGAAGGCAGCAGGTAGAGCAACGCGAAGGTGATGAAAGATACTCCCAGCAGGATCATGGCGGATTGCAGCAAACGGCGGCCGAGGAAATTAATCATTGGTCCTGCCCTCTTTGTGTGGGGTCGAGCACATCGCGGAGCGCATCACCCACAAGGTTGAAGGCCAGCGCCAAAATCACGATGGCCAAACCTGGAAAGAACACGAGCCAAGGCGCGGCCTGGAAATAGGTCTGGTTCTCAAAAATGATGTTGCCCCAGCTCGGTGTGGGCGGCTGCACACCGACCCCGAGATAGCTAAGCGTCGCCTCCAACAGCACAGTGGTGGAGATGCCAAGCGTGCCCCAGACAATGATCATCGGCACCAGATGCGGCAGAATATGGCGAAACAAAATGCGCAGATGCCCCGCGCCCAAAGTCTTTTCCGCGGCAATGAACTCACGCTGCGACAAGGATGACGTCTCGGTATAAATTACCCGCGCGGTCTGCACCCAGTTCACCGTGGCAATCACCAACGCCACGATCCACAACGACGGCTGGAAGATCGCCGCAAGGCAGATCGCCAGCAACAGCGCCGGAAAGGCCATCATCAGGTCCGTAAGCCGCATCAGCGCACTCCCAATGAAGCCGCGGAAATAACCTGCTGTGATGCCGATCAGGGTCCCGATCACCAGGGCCACCCCATTCGCCACCAGCCCGATAATCAGAGATGTGCGCGCCCCGTATAGAATGCGGGTCAACAGATCGCGTCCCAACAGGTCCGTCCCCAGCGGAAACTGTGCTCCCGGCGGCATCGGCGCCCCCTGTAGCGTCAGCCCGTCGAACATCTGGTCATTGGGCTCATAGGGTGTGAGCCATGGCGCAAAGATCGCCCCAAAAAACGTCAGCGCAATCAACGCAAGGCCAACGAGCGCCAGTTTACGGCGGCGCAGACGGGTCCATACCGAGGGCGCAGCACTGCGCAGGGTGGCAGGTTCAATTGCAGTCACGCAAATTTCCTTCGTCTTTAGCATTTTCGACGATGCGCAACGCAGCATCCTCAACATTGATGCGCCAAGCCATCGCCATTTGTCGCAGCTGGTCATAAGCGGCGTCTTGGGATTTGCCATGCGCTGACAGCAATGCCACCGCCTGCACCACGGTTTGGCGCGCGGATACGCGATGGCGCAGTTGCTTGATCTCAGCATTCAAGCTTTGGCGCAGTTCAAACGAATGATGCGCCATCAGCAGCGCTGAGAAGGCACCACTTGATCCCACCGGTTTGAGCAGCAATGCATCTGCGCCCATGCGCGCGGCCCATTCAATCCGCCCGGGCGCTTCGGACCCGACGAGGGCGATCATTGGCATCGGGGCTTGGCCCGGCTCCCAAGGAAACTGCGCGTCATAGCCCATGTCTGTATCGTAAAAGACAAAATCCGCCGTAATGGCCCAAGCTGGAAGGTCTGGCCAGGCATGGATAACCCTCAGACCGATCGCCCTAAGTTGGCGCATTAGAGCCGCAGCATGATCGGGCACGGGATGCACGACTAAGGCGCAGGCCTGATAGAGATTGGGGATACCAAGAAGACCCGCCATCAGGACACGACGCTCAGGCGAGGCCGGTCAATACGCGGGTGGCGCACGGGCCGGGTCAGATAGGGATCAGGCGCCACGTCCGACCAATGGTGCAACACTTTGAAAACCCCATCGCGCACCTGTGCCACATCAACCTCAAGCGTGCTGTGATGGGTTGCGGGATCTATTCCAAAAAGATCGCCCTGTTCGGCGATAAAGCTTTCAAAGGGTTGTTCGCCTTGGGCCACGAGCATCGCCGCCAAGGTATGCACAGATTGGCGCGAGATATTCTCAAATGAGGAATCCCGTCCCCCCTTGCTTTGAGAGGCACAAAAGTGCGGCCCCACTGACACCAGCCCTTCAGCCGCATCCCCCAAGAGCGGGAGCTCTGCCTCTGTCAAGTTGCACGACACCACCGGGCATTGCTCTGCACGGAAATGCGGATCGCGCCGACCTAGGTCGGCATAGGCGCGCAAAAAGGCATAGGAGCTGGCACCCACCAATGAGTTCAGGATGAACCGGGGCCGCAGGCTTTCGATCTCAGCGATCAACGTCGCGACGTCTTCCTCGCCCAAGGGCAGATAGCGTTCGCCCAGAACCTGCCCGCCGGCGTGTTCAACTCTCATCCGCGCCACACGGCAGGTTTCCCAGCCCCAGATATAGTTCGAGCCGATCAGATACGGCATGGTGCCGAAGTTGCCGAAACACCAGCTCAGCAAAGGCAACAGATGCTGGTTCGCGCAGGCATGATTGTAGATCACCCTGTTTGACGTTTCGAATCCCTCGAAGGGAAGATTGTACCAAAGCATCGCATTGGTCCGGTCGAGCGTGGGGATTACCTCTTTGCGCGAAGATGAGGTCACACAGCCAAAAATGTGACGCGCTTTCGAACTTTCCAGAATCTCAGCACAAAGCGGTGCATAGCGCTCCAACTGACCCTTTGGGTCTCGAACAATAGGCTGGAAACGGATGGGATTGGAGGGATCGGCGTTGATCTCCTCAACCCCAGCGAGCGTCCCGCGCAGAACCGCCTGCGATATAGCCGCATAGGTGCCCGAACTTGAATAGAGCACGCCAAGATCAACGCTTCGCTTCACTTTTACCCCAAAAACAAAAAAAGCCCCACGCGCACTGAGAAGTGCGACATGAGGCCCGAATGCCATGCGGATGTATCCGCTTTGTCGACTTGCTATCTTGAAGAGTGCGATATGTCGAGAAAAAAATGGAATTTTGAAACTAAGTTCCACCCCCATGCCCGTTTTGGGTCGATTGTTACCCTATAGGCTCAAAGGATGGGCTTTGCCTTCGACAAGACGCCTAAAGAGCCAATCCCTCCTTGCAGATTGCCCGCTTCCAAATCTTGCAAGCCGCGCAAGGCATCTCTCAGTCGCCCTAAGCAAAACAGCCTTAAAACGAATGTCAGCGGGTCGTGGTAAACAGCAGGGACTTCGACAAACATCACCAAACCCCTTGCGCACTGCAGGGTCACGCCTGAGCGCCTCCCTTTATAGTTGAATCCCCAGCGACGAGATGCCACTCAAGACGTCATATACCACTAAAGAAAGACATTAAGATTTATGAAGCCGTTCAGATTTTTGACGCTCGCCTCCTGCCTGGCCACCATGCTGGCCACCGGCGCCCACGCACAGAGCCCCGAAATCAATTTCCTAGGGGCCGGCAAGCAAATCGTAAGGTATCAAGATCTCGCTCTGACGGAGACACAACAGAGCAAGCTGAAGAAATTCAGCAGAGACATCGAGTATTTCGGCGGGTTTGCGGTGAACACGGAAAACGGAGCCTGGGGATATACGACCGGCTTCTTCTCGCAAGATCTCGCAGAGCAAGCCGCCGTCAAAATTTGTGAAGGTAACGCAAGAGGCCGGCCCTGCAGGCTGGTGGCTGCCGTCTTGCCGGCAACTGTGCCCCCCGGCACAAGGAATGCCTTTGGATTTAATAAGTACAAAGAAGAGGACTACAAAAGTGAGTTCCTCCCAGAGGTGAAGCGCCAAAAATCAGGCAGATATGCCGCCTTTGCGATCGGCAGCCGCGCCTTAGGCTACGACACTAATGCCAAATCCGCTGATGTCGCAAAGCTTAAAGCGCGTCGAAACTGCGAAAAAGCGGAAGCTTGGAACAGAAAAAAATCTGAGATTTCCGTGAGGAACGCGATCTCAGCTTTAGACGGCCAAAAATGCAGAGTGATCGAAGTGATTGGCCCCTCATAAGGGCTATTCACCTATAGGCAGCCTCACGACCTCGCGGGGTGCCTTCGCCTTCGGGGCCGCATGCCCCTACAGTCTGCGCCGCGCAATGCCACTTGATTGGGGTCTTTGCGCGGCGCAGGCTGTGTTACAGAAGGGCTGAATAATGGAAGATGACGACATCGGCGGCGCCGAGCCCTGCCTGGCTCATCTTTTGGTCGACGGGCACCCTGTCGACCCTGAAACACTGCGGGATGTGGCAAGGTTTCGGACAGCAGAACGCGCCCGTTTGATGAAGGCGCGGCAGAAACTATCCGTAGCGGAACATGCCGCGGCGTCCGCAAAGTTAACCGCTATGCTAGAGACACGGGTCTCTCCGCAGCAAGGCATGCGGATCGCTGTCTACTGGCCAATTCGCGCAGAGCCGGACCTGCGCGCTTGGATGGCAAAGGCGCACACCGCCGGTGCCGCTATCCTATTGCCGATCGTTACAGAACAACACGCCCCCTTGAGCTTTCGCAGCTGGCAGCCAGGCTGCGCAATGCGCCGCGGTGTCTGGAACATTCCGGTACCCGCAAACGGCGCGGAAGCGGTGCCGGACCTCGTGATCTCGCCCTTGTTGGGGGTGGATCAAACCTGTTTTCGACTTGGCAATGGCGGGGGATATTACGACCGAACCCTGGCGCAACTTAATCCTCTACCAAAGGTTATCGGCGTCGGATTTTCCCATTGCCTCATGCCAACAATTTTTCCAATGCCATGGGATATCCCAATGGACAGTGTCGTCCTTTCTGATGGAACGGCGTTTGATCGACCATAACTTCGCAGAGTTCAAAAGCCGCCACCTTCACCGTGATCCTGGGTAGCTTGGTAGCATCGCCGGCCATATTGCAATCCTGAACCCATGCGGGGCCTTCCATTCAACCGAATGCCCAAACCATCCCGGGGCAGATAACAAATTCCATGGTAGAGGCCGGCCAACTCATGCTAAGAAATATTCAATGATACAGTGGATTTACGGGGAATAGGCCATGAGCTTCAAGCTAACGATTGACGCCGAGGAAGAGGCCCTTTCTCTCAAAGTCAGCGGCTTTGACACAAAAGGTCGCGCGCTGATCCAAGCCCGGTTGGCAGAAGTCGCAGAGCTTCTCGAAGAAATTCTATCTTCTGATGAAGCCGCAAACCGTCTCACAGATGCAGAGCTCACGCGGTTAGAGCCAAGCCTCGCGGCGCTCGAGCTAAAGTACAAAATTCTTTTGCACCAGGCTGGTGAGCTGGCGCAGGCCGCTAAAGGCATCGCCCAAGGCCATGAGACAATTTCTCAGCACGGGTTTCCGGAGCTGGATGATGCCTGAGCAAAGAACGGCGACTGTCCACTTTGGGGCAAACCGTATCGCGACTGGCTTTATAGAATGCATATCAAACCACTTGGGGAAGGTTTTACTAAGTACGTCGACCAAAGCCATCACGCGCCACGAGTACGTTGAGCACTTTAGAGCGACCATGACCGCCTCAGACAAGCTGGGCCTTCTACAGGGGGCTGTTGAGCCTGTTCTAAGAAACAAAAAAGCTCTCGATGCCTTTAAGCACATCGTCATCAGCGAACACGCCCTTCTCGGACCGGTAAGCGATATGCTGACCAAAAAGACAATGTTCCCTAAAGCCAAGCGTAGAGCTCAAAACCTCGACAATGCTTTTTCCGACCGCCAGCTGCATCTGCATTTAGCAATCGCCCCTCAAGCAGAATGCTGGACATATCTGCTGGCGGATGATGACATCTCCCCCGGTCCTTCTGACCGCGCCGTGCCAGTTCATTCTTGGGCCGACTTGGTGTCTCGCATCACGACTGCCTGCCCCAGAGCCACCCTAACAGTCTGGAATTTTGAGCAGCCCCATCAGGTCAGGCTACCGTTTTTAGCAGCCCTGCTTGATATAGATGTTGAGCTTATTGATCCTCAAACTCGCAAAGCCGTGTCGCAAGAGGCCTGTCATCACCTTAAAAGCGCAAAGCTTCTCAGCAAAATTGTTCAAATCGACGAAGAGCTACAGACACGCATGGATGCCCAGTATGAGCTCGACCTGATCAGGATTGACGCCATGTCGAAGGTCACTTTGCGTAGCGGGTGAGGCCAAGTTCGCCCCGCGCCACGTCAGCCCACGTTCCATGCTCTTTTTTAGCTGTCTTGATAGAAGCTTTCGCCAAAATGGCTTCGAAGAAACGCCGCCTGGGGCGCGGCCAGCTCCTCCAAACGCTCAATGACATAGTCAGGCAACTGCAGCGGTGCCGTTTGATGGACCCTTTCAGCAGCTTGAGGGTACTCAGAGGAAGCCAAGCCACAATGATGCTCAATCTTGCGCAGAAGGCTCAACGGTTCTTTGCCGATTTGTCCGTAGGGTAAGTACAGCAATTGATCGTCTGTAAAACGTGCGCTCCACCGCGGCACATTGTTCAGATAATCTCCGCGCGTACGAAGCGCAGGCATGTCTAAGAGCGCCTCCCACTCTTTTGGCGATGCAGGCAGTTTTTTTCCGCGGTGCGCATTCATGCGCAGTTGAGACTTCAACCGGTCCAAGGGGTTACGGATGAGGTAGATCAGTTTACTCTGCGGCAGAAAGCGCTTGAAAAAGTCCACGCCCTCATCCGGAATACATGAGTACTCCGGCGTGACATCGAGGCATTTTTGATCCTCCGGCGCTCGGGAAAAAATGTACTTATACCACGTGCCGTTCAAAATGGGCGCGGTCTGAAGACGATCAAGATATGCCAGATAGGCCTCATCTGGGGGTGAGGCGCTTGCAAGATGGCGCGCGCGCGCCCCCTGAAGTCCCTGTTTGACATGCCACGGCGCCCACCGCCGGCATTCAGCAATGAACTTATGGTCAAAAAAATGCAGTTCCTTGAACGGCGGCACCCAAATGTCCCGTCGGGTTGCCAAAGTGACATGTAACCAAGATGTGCCTGCCTTCTGCGCGCCGATACACAGGATATCGGGTTTGCGACCTTTGTTCATATCACGTCCTGCCTGCCAGGCTCACCACCGGCTCAAACATTATTCTTCATAATCCGCTGTAGCCGCTCTTTGATTTTATCGTCTACCAGAGGCGCGGCCTTCACCCCCGATATACGCTTGAACCGCCGGTAGACGCTTGGGCCAAGCTTTAGGCGTTCAATCACCTCCATCAGGACCTTTCCGGCCGTCGGCTCCGATGCTGCCACCTTCGCCGAACGCGCAAACATATTGTCGATCATATCCCCCTTCTCCAACCAGTAGGTAAGCATGCCATCAAACAATGCCCCTCCCGATGAAAAGCGTCTGCGCGGGGGCCACGGACGCTTTGGGTAGAACAGTTTAAGCTCGCTCTCATGCAGCTTCGCCGTATTTGCGTAGATACTGGCACTCATTCCAACAGCACGTTCTCCGGAACTTCGGCCCAAATCGGCGACCGTATCAGCGATCGACACCAACCAGCGTAGGGAAAGCTCTGACCGGATCACCTCAAACTGTTCATCCAAGATCCGCCAAAAGAGCCTAAGGGCACTCTCGCAGCTCGGATCCCTGCGCAGCACGACGATCGTACAGGCCAGCAGGTGCGCGAGACGAGAGGCCCCAGAAAACTCCGGCTGAAGCTTCTGAAAATGAGCTAACAGATCTTTTGACCGCCCCGCCCAAGCCCCCGTTGGAGAGCCCGGGATAATCTCATCGGCGAAAGGCTCAAGCACAGAGCTCTCATCAGGCAGCGCTTGCGCAGCATCTTTCAGAAAGATCTTTTCGTCCGAGAAATAAGCGGGCCAAAGATCGTAGACCGTCCTGTCCTTAGGCCTCAAAGGTTCGAAGTTGTATCTTTTTTTTGCGGCTTCAGGGCGACCGGACGCATACCCCAAAAAGCGATAGTCATCCGCAAACAGGCGCATGAAGCGCTCTTCTTCCTCCGGCCGCCACCGCTCCTCGTGTTTTTGCCCGCTCCGAGACGCGCGAAGTCGCGGCAGTTCTGCTGCGATCCCGAAGTTCGCACAAAACGCCCCAAAATCCTCTTCGAGGGTTTCGAACCGAAGAACCGTGTCTGCATAAAACAAACAGTTAAACGGATGGGTCTGGGGAATGATATGATGTTTGAAGTTCCAAGGGATGTCCCGATGACTACGGTCATGGCCAACCCACGGGTCTTCCAACACGTCGAGCGCTTGCGAGATGGACAGATCAGGCCATCGCGGCTCGGCGTAATAGTCCCCCTCCAACTGATTGCCGAACTTGAACATCCGGAAAGCAGAAAGAAATCGAGCTTTAGGCTCGCGAACAACCGTCAGGCTAGATCGGTCTCGGAAGCGCTCCGGCACATGACCAAAGTACCGTCCTTCAAGCTTCCCAAGCGCGTCGCGCACCGATGTGCCGCCGGTTTTGGGCAGGTGGATGAAAACAATACGCGGCTTGTCGATTATGAAATTTGTCATCTCTTCCTGGCTTAACCTTGGAGCCGGTACATGGGCCGCTTATCCAAACATCGAATAAAAAACGCGCAGTGTACAGAAACCCAGAGCCGCAAACACAACTTCGCCCCAGCCGATAAATGGTCCTACCGGCGAACCAACATCGCATGGGCCCGATCAACATCGCCAATGCCCATCTAATCGGTAGTCTGCTGGAGCTCCAAGGGAGCAGCAATCGACATAAGTGCTGGCGTTTCAGGACAATTGGCAAAGGCGGAGCGTTAGCCTGGAAGGGCCGCCCTCGAAGCGGAGGTGGAACGGCGCTCGTCCTTGCCCCCTGACCAGTGGGAACCGGTCGGAGAGGCTTCCAGTATCACAGCAGGGGCACGGGCTCACCTTGCGGCATTGACCCCAAAAACCTGATGCGTTTCGTCTGGCATCCGCTCTTCGAACGCGGCCTCCTCGGCACCGTCGATCACATTGTCGAAATCACCGATGGTGAGACGCAGCAGCAGCACTGCGTCGGCCAGACAAAATCGACTTACTACTGGCAGCGAACTGATAGGCCTTATCAGCGTAGAAATAATACCACGCCAAGGCATTCTCTCACAGTAAAACACCCCGAACTGAACTCCGTATCCTGACAGGGAACAAGCCATAAGCATTTACTGTCAGAGGCCTCCGCGGGGGGCTTTGGTAAAAAGATGGGGCTCGATCATCTGATCGTAGCAACCCCATCTGCAGCCGCCTATGCGGCGGAGAAAGCTGGGCCCGGCGTAAAGGCAGCATGAGCAAGCTCTGCCACCGGTGTTTCTAAGCCGCCTATTCGGCGGCAGAACCGGGCCCAGTAAGAAGATACAGCGGTTCCACGCAGTGACCATCTAAAGCGTGTTTCAGTATTATTTAACTGACTTGCGCCTTTACCAATCGTAGAAGTGTCGGGCTCGCCATCGAGGCAGTGGCCCAGACATTTCAGGGTGAAATCCTCAGAAACCCCGCCCTCGACAAAGCTCGGCGCGAACAAATGGGTATCCGTTGAGATAATCAGCAAGATTTTGGCGAAGACGACAAAAGGAGGTCTTCACACGGCGGCCGCAACCAAGCGCTCCATGCGGGCTTTCTCAAGCCACTCTTCAAAGCCGAGGATGGTTTGTTGGGAACTGACAGCCTGCATCCAATCTGCAAGTGGATCGCTACCGGTATGCGTCAGATCGTCGTCGATGTGGCCATTTGCCATCCAGCTCTCCTGCTGGATGCGCCCCAGCCAGTCATAGAGCGATGGGATTTTACCGCGGCAATCTTCCTTTACATGCTGCTCACCGATCCAGCGAACCGGGATGACCCGGCCCGCGCTGTTGGTCAACGAGCGGCCAAATATCCGCTCTGCTTCAAAGATCCCTTGGGTGTGATGGCGCAAGGCACGATGCGTAAAATACGCCATATGCTCTTTTGAGGCATCAAACCAATCGTGAACCGCTTGGTAGTCCGCCGCCTCACCACCAAAGCGGCGCGCTGAACTCAATGCATGATGAAGAGGATGCGCCATATTATTGATCCTTATGGAGTTCAGGTTCAGCTTCTTCGTAACCGTAGTCACAGTAGCTTAGATTGATCTTGTCCCGCTGCAGGTCCCATTCCAATGTGCCACCACCGCCGCAGTCGATCTCGAAGCCGGGGTTATAGGAATAGGCAAAATCCCAGCAGAAATTCTCCAGGCGGTCATACAGATCATCGCAAAGGGAGATATCCGAAGGCGTGAGGCGGTATCCTTCGACGTTACCGGAATCGCTGTAGCCTTCGTAGTATACGAGTGCCTCGGTGACACCCGCGCGGCGCAGGTCGGCGGCAAGCGCTGCACGGGTAGCGGCCAGCTTTTCTTCAGCTGCATCTCTTTCAGCCAGCATCCGGCTCAGGTAAGTGGTCTCTTGTGTCATTTTGTTCTTTCAGAAAGGTCTATGGAGGCAAAATTGCATGGCTTGGGGGGGCGCAGAGCCCCCACACACATGCGGGGGCTTACGAGGTGGCAGCAACGGGCTCGCCGTCGACCCAAGGCCCCATCCATCTCACGGTGGAATTCCCCGAGCACCCGCCGTCGCCAATGCCTGTGACGATCAGTTGAGTATCCGTTGCGATAAACGGCAACTCTTTAGAGTAGGTGTAAAAGTCACAGAGCGCTGCTGCGCCAGCGAGAAAGGCGCGCCGCTTTGTGGGCAACGGTTTTGGGCGCGGATGGTCCACCCTCGATCCAAAGAGGTGCCGGTCTTTTTCTGGCACTCGGAAAGACAGCCCCCAAACCCAACCCTCACGGTGTTTCTCGAGTGAAAAATCGATTGTCTCCTCCCCGCGTAGGCGACCTTTCAGCCAAACTATCCCGGCCGGGGGCAAACGGTTTTTCGCCAGCAGAGCCACGAGAACAACTACATCCAAAGGTGCCGCATCATCGTTCGTCATGAACGTATCCTTTCCTAATCGAGTGAAGGCCACTGCAGCCTTCCTGATCAAAAAGTCGGATCATCCAAATGGCGACGGAAACGCCTTGAGCAACTTTCTGTGCCAACGCCGTCCTTTTCGGAGACAAGACATTGTTTAGACTTAATATTTTTTGTCTTTCTGGCCTTGAATCTCGCCCCTATGGGCCTGCGCGCGCCCATGGGCGCGCGAGTGCTCAGGGAGAGGCCCTCCCCCGGGGAACGACGGGATCTTGAAAAGGTCGAGATTGCCTATCTCATCCCCCGCTACCGCGGTGCGGAGGGGAAACATGAAGGCACGGATCGAAGGGGCAGCCCCTCGTGGGATCGTAGCAACGGCCTATTCCGAGCTGCCTTCCGTCCATCGCCTCGAAGAGACAAGGGGACTCACAGGTATGCGCCAAAGAGCGCACAGGAGACATGTGGCCGACCCTGGAAAAGCCCATTCCACCCCCGCCCTCCAGAGAGGAACGAACCGCAGAGCTGCGACCTCGCCCTCAAAGGCGGATCGCCGGGCCTTAGTTTCTGGGCCCTCGATGACCTTCACGGAGGGGCCGGGGTCAGAAAACCTTCAGCGTGCATGTGGTATGCGCGAGAACCGCCATCCTGCGGTCGGCCCGGTGACCGGACGGCCCGGCGCTGGCCTCAATTTGGCGCAAAGGTGCCCCATGACCGTTCAGGGATGGCGGACACATGGCAAGGCGAGGAAATACCATGATCCGGCTCCCATAAAAAAGGGGGCGTCCCGCGCCTGTGACACCCAGCCATCCACAGATCACAAGAAGTATGTGATATGTGACCGCCTTGATATGAACGGTTCTGGCGCATGTCAGATGTGCAGCTCAGTCTCTAACACTTTCAAAATGGAAAGCTTTTCATGCGAACTGTGGCAAGGCATGCAGGCCACGGTCAAAGCTCTCTGCAAAAGAGGCTCGAAACGGCTGGAGGGGGCACTCACAATGTTGAGGCCCCCAAGCGCGACCTTTGCAATTTTTCTGATCGCCGCCTCAGAGAGTGCGACATGGCTTTTCTTCTTGTCGCTCGCCCAGATCGTCTCCTTGGCGGTGACGGACCGCAACAAGTTGTGACGACAGCTTGGCCTTATCCCAGATAAACTGCGGCCAGTCATGAAGTTCGTGGATGTAAGTCATATTTTACGCATTCTTTGCGGAGATTATACGACGCAAACTCCGCAGGACAATCACAAACACCGCAGCAAACGCGGAGAATAAGGGCGACGACCTCCGCCTACGAAGCGTTGCCGGACTTTATGCGTCGAACACCTCCGCCAGCAGCCCGTCAATCATGCTTTGACCCTTGGCCCGCTGCGCCCGTTCAAATTGCGCCGCTTGGTAGGCGAATTGCGATCGCGCATCGCGCTGAGCCGTAAGAGCCAGCGCCATTTCCACCCCTTCCGGCCCCAATTGTCCAAGCTCTGTATGTATCCGAGTACGCGCAATATGCGCCCCGGTCCCCATATGCCTGCGCCAAGCGCTGGAAGGATAGCCGTCGGCAAGTCCTTTGCCAGATACGTCGCGCAGTACCGGAACTTGTTCCGTCTGGGAAAGCGGGTGGAGATGGGCCAGATGATCCACATTCATTCCGCGCAAAAGCACAGCATCCACAAAGGGCTCCAATCGTTTATGTAGTCTGCCGCGTAGCGGCTCATCTTCTTTCGTTGTCGTGATATCGATGCGGTAGCAGTCCCCATCATACCATATATCCTTTCCCCAAATGAGCTGGCCGTCACCCAATCGCAGCGGGATCAGCGTCCAAAAGGCGATACAGAACGCCTCGTTAAGCAGTCGTATCTTGGTAGGCCGCCGCTTGACCTCAGCGCTCTGCTCAAGAAGTGCATGGGCCAGCTGCCAGGTTTCCTTCAAATCAAGCAGCTGTTCATAGCGACCGAACTTCAGTGGCACGACAGACTGCAAGTCAGCTCGTAGCGCGTTCTCATGTGCCCGGATCGCCTCCAGCGTCAGCCTATCAATCCCAAGGGCGTCTCCAAACTGGCGCAGCCGCATGACAGCGGTATGTCGTGTAGCGGGCCGATCCCCTTGAGATGTATAGGCGGGGGCCTGACGCGCCTTGGCATGCGCCGTGCGCGATGCCTCCATCCGCCGAACCCCTTCAATGGTAATAGCGACTGGAGCACCTGCATCGATCTGCACTTTTGCATATTCACGCAAGATATCTTCGGTGTTGTCGATCACGGAGGGGGCCGGCACTGCTTCATGCAGCGCCACAAACCCCGTGCGCCAAGCCGACAATTTGGCACGCCAAGCGGGCGGCAGCGCATCAAGAGCGACACGCCGCTGCGCTGCGGGGCGCAGCACGGACCCCGCTTTGGCAGGTTTCGGGGGCTCTTTGCGGGCGATCGCCTCAGATAGGATCACATGTGCGGCAGGACTACCCGGCATCAAAGCATCGATGGCGGCTTTGAGAGAGCGCAAGCGGCGGCTCGACGCCACGTCTGCCCCAAAAGCGAGGTAGTCATCGACAGTTGGCACCGTGATCCCACGCGCGGCTGTGAACGCGAGAAACCGTGCAAAAACGCGCAGGTCCTCAAGCGCTACTTCCTCGAACCCCTTCAGGTTGCAGTAAGGCGCCATCAAAGGGTCAGCCGCAAGCGCCTGCCTGTCTCGACGGTCACAGCTACGGCCGGTGCCTTTCTTTTCACGGATCGCGTCACGTATCGTGCAACAAACCGGGGTCCCCGCCGGCACCAACCGGTCAAACGCGGTACGCAGGTTCTCCAATTGCCGCGGTGAAGCATCCCCTTCTGCAAACGCAAGGAAATCCGAAACCGTCGGCACAGCAATCGCGCGTGCTTGCGCAAACCTAAAGAACTTATCCAAGGTGCGCAGCTCACGTAAGCCAATCTCATCAAGCCTGGGGGCTGCGCGGTAGGGACCAAAATGCGCCGCAGATAGAATCTCTGCACGGCTGCGGGTATCGTAAGTCTTAGTCATCCATCAATCCGATCATCATGTCCTGACCCCGCTCAACGAGCTTGAGCGCGTTAAGCCAGCCGTAGAACTGGCGCAAAGTGGCCGCGGTATCGTCGATACGCTTGGCAATCACTTCGATCTCGTTCGGATAGCGATCGAGCAAAAGCGACGTTTGACCATGGCGCATTTGGTGCGGGGTCATCGGCAAGCCAACAACCGCACGCATGACTTGCGAGAAGTGCGCGGCAAAGAAGTCCGCGTTGAGAGAGCGCCCCGGCTTGCGTACCGCAGGAAAAAGAAAGGGGCTTGTGTCTGCATGCGCAAAAAGCGGGCGGATTACCTCAAGATACCAGCAAATCGTGTCATATGCGCCGTATTTGTTGCGCGCGATCGGGAACTCGATCACGGCATTGTTCTTCGTCACCGCCGCAGGCAAGAATACCTTGAAGGGCTTTTTACCCTTCTTGGGGATGCGGAACTGCGCGTCTTCACCGACGCATGTCAGCGCCATGACATTGCGGCGCCGCAACGGGGCCCCTCCGATTTCAATAGCTGCAAAACATGCACAAACCCCGAGCATGCGGACTTGGGAGATCTCAAGCGCTGTGAGTTTGCGACCCTCGGCCTTAGCCTGCGCCAGAATCTTTTCGGCGGCAGCGCGCAGCGCCAAAAAGGACGTGAGGAAACGGCGCCGCAGGTGCTTCTTTTCCACCAGCCGTTCGCAAAATTTGCGATTGGTCCTGGTCATGGATTTTTCGGCCCTACGGCCTGCGCGCGCTGTCTTGTTGTTCGCAAGAACCTGGATCATACCGCTGCAGTCCAGGCCGAGATGCGCGCGCAGCTGGTTGAGGACTTTGAGATATTTGCGGGCGCTGCGCGGCTCGAGGTGCCCCTTTGACTTCGGTTCATGCTGGCGGCGAAACAGCTCACCAGCGATGGCATAGAGCGTTTCATCACAGGCCAAGATGGCTTTGAGATCGCCTTCTTCACGGCTAACCATGCCGATATCCAATCCCGCCCGTAAAGCTGTGCGAAGAGCAGACTTCATCACATGCGCATGCGGCTCATGCCGATCGGTGAACTCCTTTGCGACCGGATCCCAGGAATTATTCGTGACACTCTCGATCCAGGAGATGAACTGTACTTCCCAGTCTTGCGGGATCTCTTTGTACGCCGGCGCCCGGCGCTCAGGCACGAAGTTAATGGGCTCCGCTGGCAAATGAGGCAGAAGTTCAGGAAAGGCGCGCAGCTCATCGAGACGCTTGAGAGACCGCGCATGGGACTCTGAGATATGGGCAAAAGTTGGTGATGCCTGATCAGGCGGCAGTTTGAAGCTGGCGGATCCCATCGCGGAACTCAACCCCTTGGATGATCTCGGGCAGACGGTTCTGTCCATCGAGTTTGCGC
>NZ_JBIFFP010000016.1:0-9586 GCF_043557225.1 Sulfitobacter sp. 1A13496
CGTCGGTCTTTGAGCAACCTCAGACTACGAAGAAACGCGGTGGCCGCCAGCCCGGCCGCGCGCTGCGCTAAGCCAATGGCTTCGCGCGCGGCCTCCTACACCACGGGGTGGGGCACTACCACCGCAGCGGCGCGCGCCTCTTCCAACGCCTGCAGAACCGCCAGAGTGTGACGCTCGAGCGCGCCATGAAGCCGCTGGTTCCGAGCGATGCCGTGCTCTGTTCCGACGGCCAGCGGCTACAAGAACGTCGCAGCAGCAGGCGGTCACGAGCACTTCTTGGTGGGCAGCAAGCCTGGCACGCGTGTGGCTTCGCGCTGCTATCACATCCAGAACGTAAACTCGCTCCACGCCCGCTACAAAGAGTTTATCAAGCCCTTCTGCGGACCGGCCACGAAGAACCTCAGCGGCTACATCCGCTGGCTGGAGGTGCGGCTGGCGGGCGTGCGCCCGGCGGGGATTGTCCGCATATCGTAATCCAGGATGCGCCCAGAGGTCTGCTTCGAGCCCATCCGAGACATTCAGCCAGGCAACTGGAAGGCTAGCTGTTCGCGAGTGCCGCGGAAGGCGCGGCCCGAAAGCCGCCGTTCCGCCTGCTCATGTGCGACATGATTTGATAAAGGTTGCCTAAACTATATGGTACGGTATGTTACCATATGATTTCCAACAGACAGGCCGGCATGCAATCCGTTACTCACCGAACTGCGCATGGCGCGGCACGCATTCAGGCGCTGTCCGATACGGCCGCAGAGCTGTTCCTCGAACGCGGCTACGAAGGTGTGTCAATCGACGAACTCATCGGCCGGGTGGGTGGCTCACGGCGCAATGTCTACGGTCGTTTCGGTGGAAAGCAGGGGCTGTTCATCGATGTCGTCACTCGGTTGTGTGATGAACAGGCCCAGCCCTTGCGGGATCTTGATATCGGTGAGGGCGAGATCGGCCCGACCCTGATGATGTTTGGCGAAAGGCTGCTTGAGATCGTCTTGCAGCCGCGCACGCTGGCCCTGCATCGCCTGATGATCGCCGAAGGTCAGCGTTTCCCCGGCCTGGCGCAGGCCATCCTGCGGTCGGGACATGAGGCCGGCACGGCAATCCTGGCTGAATGGCTTGGTAGGCGGCCCGGATTACGCCACCGCCCGTCGCCCGAAATGCGCGCCGAACAGTTCGTCTTGCTGCTGACGGCCGGCCCGCAACTGCGCGCGCTGACCGGTCATACTGCTCCGCTTTCTCCTGCCGAACGCGCGCATCATGTGCGCGAGACGGTATTTACTTTCCTTCATGGCGTCTTGCCCGGAGACAATACTCGACATGCGTAATCTTCCTTGGAAATCGGTCCTTGCCTGGCTGTTGGCCGCGTTCTTTGTCGTGGGCGGGATCGGCAATATCTTCGCCTCCGAAACCATCCTCGCCGATTACGCAAGATGGGGCTATCCGGGCTGGTTCCACTATGTCACTGGCGTGCTGGAATTGACTGCGGCGGCGCTGATAGCTTGGCGTCCGACCCGGCTCTGGGGCGCAGGCCTCGCCAGCCTGGTGATGCTTGGAGCCGCGGGCACGGTTCTCTCGCATGGCGAATTCAGCCATGCCATCGCCCCGTTGCTGGTTCTGGCCGTGGCGCTGACGACGGCTTTTTTCGCTTACCGCATCGGCAGTCCCGCCGATCTAAATTGAACGTGAGCGTGCTGCTGGACTGAGCATGAATGGCGGCTTTGGCGGTTGCGTTGCGGTTGTCACGCAATATTCGCATCAGATAGCTCTGGCTTGGTTCTACCGATGTGGGGCCAGGCATCTGCTATGATCTCGCTACGGCAGGGACTTCCGCGCTGCTGCCGTCCGTCCTGAGGCTCGGCGTCAGCCCTGCTTGCGAGCTCGGTGGATGGCAGTTTTGAGCCCTATACGGACGGTCAGAAACCAAGATCAAATGCACGATTGGATTGAATTTGCGCGCCTAGCTTGGCAACTTTTTCGACATCAAGACTAAGGGCAAGATCCGCAGCTCCCAGTTTCTCTATCGGGAACCAGCGTGCTTCGAGGGCATCGTCGCCGGCAAGTGGTTTCCCTGAAACCCAAGAACAAAGGACAGCTACGAGAACGTAGTGGTAGCGCAAGGCACCACTTTCGTCATGGTCGAAAGCATCGACCGCTGTAAAAACCTGCTCCGCCGTTGCCTGTATTCCAGTCTCTTCCGCCAGTTCACGAACTGCTGCTTCCTCAAGTGACTCTCCGAGGTCTACTTTTCCGCCTGGAAAGCCCCATCTACCAGCATCAGGCGGGTTCGCTCGTCTTACCAACAAAACATGGCCCTGCTTGAACACTGCTGCAATTGTCGCGACAACTGGTCTGGTCCTAGGAAGTGGCACCTGACAATTGATTACTTGAGCTGGCATATAGGAAAGCCCTCTATCTTCATTGCAATTGTCAGCCAGTAGCACGGCAGCAAGTTGAAAGGCAGCACCGTCAAACGTCCGCTCCGTCCGCATTGCGGACCAACACGGTTTGCGGACACCCCCTTTTTTTTGGGGTGGGGGGAGCTAATCGGTCTGTGGTGGAAGCTAGCGCATCAGCAATTTGGCAACGCTGTTAAACGTACCAGATACCATCATCAATTGCCGCTGTGGTCTTGGATATATTCTCGGTGCTCTCAGAGAAGTACTGCATTGTTTCGGCGCGGCTGATCCCTTTTTCCTGTTCCGCGGTCCAAAAATCATACCCTGCTTGGTCTGGGTCGCGGTCCAGCACGTTATTGTAGAGTAGTGTTAAGAATGCCTGATCGGAGAGGGATGCCGGATTTCCATAGGCACCTGAAAACTCTTCAGATTGCATGAAGTATTCAGCCATTTGAACGAGGTTGACGTTACCTTGGTCGTAGTTGTCGATCCAAAACCCGAGGCCTTGTGGATCGGGTTTTCGATCAAATGCGGCTTGGTACAACCGGTAAGCTTTCCCGGCATTGCCGAACTCGTCGAAAGCAATAAACCCATCATCAAACTGTAACCGTTCGATGCTCAACAAGCTATCCAGGCTGTCATCTGTGAGGTTGCGAACGGTGAATGTGTTTGCATTGGCGCCATCGGTTATCTGAAAGGAGTCCGAGAGCCCTTCAAACCTAACGGTATCGATTCCTTCTAGACCGCTATAAGTGTCGATCTCAGAAGTCGCGATCATCAAATCATCCGCTGGGGTCCCGATTTTGACCGATATGTTGTCTTCTGGTCCTGTGCTCGGCTTTGGGCCATATATTTCCTGAATGCCTGCAATGTCTCCGCTGCTAAGAACAGGTCCAGTATAGCCTCTGGGGAGCATAATCGAATTAGGGGCGTCAGAGTGGTCAAGGCCTATCGCGTGCCCCACCTCATGTATGGCGGTTTCAAAGAACTGTTCTATTGTTTGCCGCCCGATTTCGGCCCTGTCAAAACCGATTTCGGCTTCTATAAAGCTCGTGTTGCTATATCGATAATATGCAAGGCCAAGGGTCCCGCCCGGACCGTCAATGTCTTCATATCCGAGGCGGATATTGACGTCTCGATCGTCAGACACTTCGATAAAATCAATGTCTGCAACGTCTTCCCACATCTGAAATGCTTGGCGTATGACATCTCTTTGCTCTGCACCTGTAATGCTTTCGCTAAAGTTGATGATATCACCTTGAGAAGTGGCGAAGCTCCAGTACACCACTCCCCCAGCTTCGCCAAGTTCCGCGGGGCCCCACTTCGGGCCTAGGAGTTTGTATTCCATGGAAAATATCCTCTAAAGCCTATGCGCGCGATGCAGGGGCCTATTTCTATTAGAGCTTCAGTCGATCGGGTGGTCGAGTGCCATTCTGTAGGCGGAGGCGGCTAGAATGGGGAACGAGTGGGGGCGGGTCAACTCTATAGGGTGCTTGGCTTCAAACGCTTCAAAACTTTGCCTCGGTTACAGCAGTTGCGTTAGACTAATTCTTCCACGACTTCAGCCAGTTTAGCGCGCCAATCTGGCGGCTGAATGCCAAAGTCTGCTTCCAAGGAGGTGCAGTCCAGCCGAGAGTTCAAAGGTCTCTGCGCTGTTGTGGGATACGCGGAGGCGGGTATGCCGGAGACAGCCACATTTTGCCCTGAGCAGGCAAATATTTCGCGCGCGAAGCCTGCCCAGCTTACGAAGGGCGCTCCGGCGAAGTGATAGGTGCCGCCGCCTTGGCCCGCGATCATTGCTTCAGCCATTTTGAGTAAGGCCTGTGCAATAGCGCACGCAGGGGTCGGCCCACCGATCTGGTCATCCACCACATTCAACTGGTCGCGCTTTTGTGCAAGCTCAAGCATGGCAGTCACAAAATTCCGGCCCGTGGCGGAGAATACCCAAGAAGTGCGCAAGATTGCATGCGCTCCTCCTGCAGCGCGGACCGCGGCTTCTCCCGCGGCCTTGCTGCGCCCATAGGCGTTTAGAGGGGAAACCGGGTCTTCGGGGCGCCAGGGACGTTGCCCGCTGCCCTCAAACACGTAATCTGTTGAAACATGTAAGAACGGGATAGAGGCGTCAGCGCAGGCACGCGCCATGGCCCCGGGAGCTGTTGCGTTTATGGTAGTGGCCAGCGCTTCTTCTTCCTCGGCGCGATCAACCGCCGTGTAAGCTGCAGCGTTAATCACCGCTGAGGGCTGTGCGGCATGTATTGCTGCTGCACATGTATCGGGTTTTGTCAGATCGGCAGCTTCTCGATTGAGGAATAGTGCATCTGGCGCGCTTGAGCGCAGCGCAGCGGCGAGTTGCCCTGTTGAGCCGAAAACCAGCAGGCTCATGCTCGACCCAGCCGATTGCCGACCCCGTCACGCTGTTGCAGCGCTTGCCACCATTCGGGATTGTTGAGGTACCACGTCACCGTACGGCGCAAGCCCTCCTCAAGGGTCACGGAGGGTCGCCAGCCGAGTTCTTCTCGGATGCGACTGGCGTCAATCGCATACCGTGCATCGTGACCGGGGCGATCCTCGACGAAGGTGATGAGATCGGCATAGGGGTGGTCCGCTGGATGCAGCTCATCCAACAGCGTACAAATCTGACGCACCAGATCAATGTTGCGGGCTTCGGCATTGCCACCAATATTATAAGTCCGCCCGGGAGCGCCTTTTGTGAGAACTGTCAGCAGAGCGTCGGCGTGATCATCGACGTAGAGCCAATCGCGCACATTCTCGCCCGTACCATACACCGGGATTGGCTTGCCCGCCAAAGCGTTGAGGATCACCACGGGGATTAGTTTTTCGGGGAAGTGATGATGGCCATAATTGTTGGAGCAATTGGTGATCAGAACCGGTAAGCCGTAAGTTTCGCTCCAGGCACGCACGAGATGGTCGGAGGCTGCCTTTGAAGCTGAATAGGGGCTATTGGGGGCATAGGGGGTCTCTTCGGTAAAGTATCCTTCGGTGCCGAGACTTCCGTATACCTCGTCAGTCGAGACGTGGTGAAACCGGAAACTGGTTTGGCGGCCATGCGCCTCCCAGTACGCCCGCGCGGCTTGCAGCAAGGAATATGTGCCAGTTACATTTGTATCGATAAATGCCCCAGGCCCATCAATGGAACGATCGACATGGCTTTCGGCCGCAAGGTGCAGCACCGCATCGGGCTGGTGATTGGTAAAGATCTGCGCCAATGCCTTGCCATCTCGGATGTCAGCATGTTCGAAGGCATATTCAGGCATACCTGCGACATTATTCAGGTTATCGAGGCAGGCGGCATAGGTTAGCGCGTCTACGTTCACCACCGCATGCCCTCTGGTCAACGCAAGCCGCACCACGGCAGACCCGATAAAACCGGCTCCCCCGGTGACCAGCAACTTCATGAGGGGCGCTCCCAGGTAAAATGCGCGGCGTGCTCTGCGAGAAGAGGCGCTGTTGCGTCTTTATCGGACAGGACCGGCGCGCCCCCTTCAAGGCCCCAATCAATGTTGAGCGCAGGATCGTCCCAGCGGACGGCCGCATCGCACTCTGGAGCATAGGTATCGGTGCATTTGTAGATGATTTCAGTCATCGGCGCGCGGGTGATGAACCCATGCATGAAGCCAGCCGGGATCAATAGTTGGCGGCCATTCTCAAAGCTGAGCTCAACGCCAACCCACTTCCCAAAATTTGGTGAGCCATGTCGGATATCTACTGCCACATCGTAAAGCGCTCCTCTCCCACAGCGCACCAGCTTTGTTTGGGCATGGGGAGGGGTTTGGAAATGCAGGCCGCGTAAGGTGTTGGGCGCCATCGATAACGAGTGGTTGTCTTGCACAAAGTGATGATTGATCCCGGCGGCGGCCAATGTTTGAGCATTCCAGCTTTCGCTAAAAAAGCCGCGTGCGTCCCCGTGGCGGGTTGGGGTCAGGATCAATACGCCAGGCAGGGACGTTTCTTCTATCTGCATCATATACCCGTTACTATAATCGACCTTATCTGCGTTTTTACGCGCTCTTTGATAGATGCAACAGCCCTTGGCGTTGAGCTATGCTTGCGGGTTTTTTTAGGCGGCACTCTTTGCGTTTTTAGTACTGGAAGCCGTAAATGCTCTTCAGGGCATTGTCGCACTTAAAGCGCGCTCAAGTTCATTCCGGCGTGTCTTCGGCTGTGCGCCTGCTGCGATATGCGGTTAGCTGTGTTTGGCGTACCTTCTGCAACATGCTTTGCAAAGACGTCCAATCTTCGAGAGACATGTCACCGCGTGTGACAGCGTCTACCTCTTCCCCTACGTCTTTTAGAGCCGTCAGGAGCGGGGCTGCTTTCTGGGTGACCTGAACTATTTTGGCGCGACGGTCATTCGGGTCAGCGCTGCGGGACACCAGGCCTGCGGCCTCAAGATTTTTCAAAACGCGCGCGGCGCTCATTGCCCCAAAGCCCGTTAGATCGCTTAGTTTATTTTGGTTCAAGGGGCCGAAGCGGGCGATATTTGCCAATGTTCGTGCTTCACTTGGGGTGATGCCGAGTGCGGCTTTCTGTATTTTTCGCTCAAACTCCAGTCGCAATATGCGAGTGATATCAAGTAGTAAGAATAGGGTGCTATTGGAGTCTATGGGTTGCATGAAGGGCCTTGGTCGTTTGTCGTCCAGGCAATACTAAGAGAGGCATATGAATTAAAGCTGTTCCTAAGCCTCAGCCAAAGTTGCACCGCCACATTCTGTCACGATCCTACTTTTAGCACCAACCCGTTGTTTGCCGCCGGGGCGCAAAGCGCTTTTGTGATGTGTTGCGCCAACTCTTCGACGTGAGGGGGGTACAGCATCGTAATGTGGCCGCCCTTGACCTGGATTATATCAAAGCCGGCTTTTGCAACGCTTTTCCAGCCAAGTCCATTTGCGAAGACGGCCTTGGCATCAAAAGGGTCGTCGGCTTTGAAGATGGTGAGCTTGCGCGGGTAAGGGGCTGGTACATAGTTTGAAATGGCCAGTTCGCTTAATGCGACAAACTGGGCAACAGAGCGCGCTTCATCGTAGGCAGGAGGTCCTTCCGGGCCGGCTTCTTTTAGCCTGGCCATCTCTTCAGCATGAAGCCTTTCGCCGCGCCGTTCTTGCTTAAGCTTGTCGAAATAGGGTTTGCCTTGTTTGAGAAGGTTTTTGAAATGCACCCATCTATGCCCGAGGCGGCCTTTCCGGATGCGCCCATCAGGTCCGCTGGCATCAAGGAATATTAGGGCCTGCACATCGCGGCCTGCGGCGAGGAGTTGCTGAGCCACTTCAAATGTAATGAAGCTGCTGACCGATACCGCCACAAGGGAGACTGGCCCTTTGGGCCGATGCTGGTTGATCTGCTCTACGTAGAATGCGGCTAAGGCTTCAACCGTTGATGGCAGCCCTTCTTTGCGTATCCCAATTGTAATGCCGAACAAGGGTTGGTTGGGGTTCAGTGCGTTCGCCAAAGGTAGGAAAAAGGAATTGTTCTCTCCCAATGCATGTATCGCGTAAAGCGGCGTGCGCCCTCCTTTAGGTTGTAAGGGGATGACGCAGGATCGATCCTCGGCTTGGGTTGTGATCAGCTTTGCGATGCCAGCCGGGCTTGGATCTTGATAGAGCAAGCTTGGGTCAACGGGCGTGTCAAAGGTCTTCTCCAGAAGGGTGTTGAGGCGCAGAATTGAAAGAGAATTGCCACCGAGATCAAAAAATGAGCTGTCTGCGGCAACGGGGCTGGTTTCCAGTACAGCTTCAAAAAGTTCTGCTATCCGGCGGGTATGGGGGCTGTCGGTCTTGAGTTGTGTCTCTGGGCTCTGAACCGCGTCTTGGGGGATCGGGAGGGCTGCCACATCAATCTTGCCCCCTGGGGTGCGCGGCCAAGTTTCTACGTAAGAGAGGTCTGGCAACATGTGGGGAGGAAGTTTTTGAGAGAGATCGGCTTGGATGTCTTGTTCTGAGGGTGGGGCCGTTGCACGGGCCGCAGAGTACCAAGCCACCAGTCTTCCAGTCTTGTCATCTGGTACAGCAACATAAGCACGTGCCACGTCGCGCCGCTCTTCTAACAGGCTTTCGATTTGATTGGGATCGATCCGGAAGCCCCGAACTTTGAGCTGACGATCCATCCGCCCAACAAAGTTCAAAAGCCCGTCTTGCCAGTACACCCGATCCCCGGTGCGGTAACTGCGTCCCGCTAAAGTGCCCTTATGGGTTTGGAAACCTGTGCGCCTCGCATCCTCATCAATCACATAGCCTTCGGCGACAGCGGGGCCGGAAATGCAAAGCTCGCCTTGAGCCCCCATTGGAGCGAAAGACCCATCGGCGGCCAGAACCCATGCGCAGGCGTGTGCAAGCGGGCGACCGATCGGAACAGAATGCCGCAAAGGGCGATCATCCGTTACTTCATAAGCCGTGCACGTGATGGTGGTTTCTGTAGGGCCATATCCGTTGATCCATCTGACCTTAGGCGCGATATCGCGCCACCTGCGCAAGATCGATAGGGGGACGCGCTCACCTCCTACGATGACCATGCGCAGATGAGGCGGCACAAGGCTATCATGGGTTTTTAAGAAAAGGGTAAGCTCCACCCAGAAGCCCGTTGGTAGGTTGAGCAAAGTTATGCGATGTGTCTCGCAGGCTTGCAGAAATGCTGAGATAGATTGGGACATTTCAGGGCTGCGGAGCAGCAAAGCGGCCCCAGAAAGAAGCGTCGGAATGATCTCTTCGATTGCGACGTCGAAGCTGAGGCTTGCAAACTGCAAGACCCGATCTTCAGGAGATAGATCGAACAGCTTAGTGACGGCTGCGGCGTGAGCGGCGAGAGATGCCTGGGATACCACAACACCTTTAGGGCGCCCTGTGGTGCCGGACGTAAATAGAATATAGGCGTTCCGGTGCTCGCTCATATGGCCGCGATCTGGGGCGGACGCTTGGCGCTCTTGCATTTGTTCGTAGCTTAATGCCAGCGTCACCAAATTGAACAGCGGAGCGTCGGGATCTGTTAGAATGATTTTGGCGCCGCTGTCTTTTGCCATGATGTCGAGAGTTGTCTTCGGATAGGTAGGGTCCATCGGCACAAAGGCCGCGGGAGTGTGCGTAATTTTGTGCCCTGGCGCCTTTAGTTACGCCATGGGAAAGCGTTCTTCGAACATAATGGCGAGTTGGCTTTTAACGCGGTGCCATTCACGCACAGATCGCTTCCACTCG
>NZ_JBIFFP010000017.1:0-8471 GCF_043557225.1 Sulfitobacter sp. 1A13496
GAATAGGTCGCCAGAGGACCGGCCTTCCATCAGTTGGTCTAATAGCTTTTTGTCGATGCTCATACGTGGGTCTCCTTATAGAGCAGTTACCACGCCAGAGCACAAAATTCAGGACAGTCCCAAGGCCGCGCCTGCTTTCCAAATCGCGAGAATGGCCACCACGAAGGCCGGGCTGCGTGTGGCGCAGATGCCAACCACATCGCCGTGAGCGATCCCCCGATCTATAAGACGTTGGGCGAGCGCATTGGCTGCTGCATCAAGCTCGCCGTAGGTTAGTTTGCCGCCCCCAATCCGCTCTAAAGCCATGCGGTCAGGCCAGTGAGTTGCTTGTCGTTCAAAGGCGGTGATGCAACAGGGCTCAGATACTCTTGTATCTGTTGCGCTGGCGAGGAATTCGAGACGCTGCCTCTCGCCTTCATCGAGCATGGAGAGCTGGGCCAACTGTGTTGTCGGGGGGGCATGCGCCAGCTCGCAGAGCAGGTTCTTTAAGTAGCGGGCCAGGCGAGGGGCTTGGGGCACCTGTTTGCCGTCATACTCCACCTCGAGCCGCAACGCCTCATCTTGATAGGCCGCGACAGTAAGGGGAAGGTCATCCTCTTCATGCAGCTCCACGCGGCGGTGTTGCCATGCGTCGCCATAGTCTTGCATGCGCACATCAAGAGAGGCTGTCTCGAACATTAGCGAAGATTCAAGCAATGGTTTGCCTGGTGGAACATTCGTAAGACGCCGCAAACCTGCGAGCGGTGTATGTTCAAAGGGGCGTATCTCAAGCTGACCTTTGCGGACGCTACGCAAGAGCGTGCCGATGGATAGGTCTTGGTCCAGCTTAACGCGAAAAGGGACCGTAACGATGAAGCACCCAAGGGCAGTTTTGGTGTTCTCAAGCAGGTGTCTTCCGCTGAGAGTCATGCCAAAGACAGCATCCGCGCGGCCTGTAAATCGCGCAAGCACAATGCCCCAAGCTGCGCAAACCACTGTGCTGAGGGTCACACCCGTGGCTTTTGCCAAGGAAACCAGAGCTTTTGTTTCGTGCGTAGTTAACTGCTGGATCAGTGTCTCTTTACGACCTGGCTCTTGGCGAAAATCAATGAGGCCCGTGTCACCCTCCCAGTCATCAAGGGTTCGGGCAAAATAAGCTTCTCCCGCGGCATGATCCAAAGCTTCCGATATAGCGCAGTGATGCAAGAAGGCGTCGTTTGAAACCTCAGGCGCAATAGGCGAAGGACGCCCGACCTCTATGGCCTCATAGTTGGTAAAGGCCTGAGCCAATAGAGGAGCGAAGCTGCGCCCGTCGAGCAAAGCGTGCGGGAAAGACCAAACTAAGATACTGGAGGTCGGCCCGGTCCGTATTAGGGTGAGCCGAAAGCAGGGGGCTGCGTCGAGCGGGCAGCCTTTGGCGCGGTCAGTTTCCAGAAATGTTTGAAGCTGTTGGCGTATATCATCCGGTGAGACAGGAGCCCAATCGAGCGTTTCGACGGCCACATCTTGAGGCGTCGCTATATGCTGTGCTGGAGGTGCTGCTCCCCGTGAATGTATCGCCAGCCGGAGGACGGGAGACTGTTCAACGAGACTTTGAAACGCCGCCACAAGGATGTCGGGGTTCAAGCATTCTTGAGCAAGGTGGCAGACAATTTGTTCAAGATATAACCATGGCCGCTTTGAAGATGCGGCCACCATAGCCTCTTGAACAGGCGTCAGGGGCACGGACTGGGTTTGGAAATTCACTCGTAAAATCTCAACGTTTAATATTGACCAGCATAAGCGCATTGCGCCTAAAAAAGAATACAATTTCTACGTGATGACCGCGCAGGGGGCATTTTTATATAGCTGTGCGCCGCCGGATGCCTCTTGGCTGAATTAGAGGGTCAGCGCAAAAGCATGGCTCCGCATGGCCGGGAGGGATGGCGAGTATGCATATGTTTAAAAGGGGAAATGCGATCCTGAGCAGCTGAGGCTGGCGAGGCGTACCGGGGGTGTGACGGCCGCGGGCATATCCTGGGTGTCAGCTTGCGCCACAGTCACTGGAGCGGCAGTAGTTTGTACAGCATAGGCTTTATCTAATGCTGCCAAGTGGTGCCCTATGGTAAATGTCATCGAGGCCATAAATGCGCCTGTGATGATCGCGCGGAGGGGCCGCCCACCCGACGCGCGCTTGTTCGAAAATATGTTCATTCCCTCGCTCCCGGCCGCTCGCTTAATAGGGGAATGTGGGGAAATTAAGACCTTAAAGCTTATTGATATTTTTTAAAAGCCTCACCTCCAGCAGGGTCGGCAACGAAGTCAAAGAATGCGGCCGCGGGATGTGCGGCGTGTAAGCGTTCAAATAAGTCTTGTGCTTCAGAAAGCTGAGAAAAGATTTGTTCTGCAAGTGCAATATATACGCTTTCTTGAGGTTCCCCTTGTGCAACGCAGACCACGAAGTCGCCTCTTTCTGCCGCAAAGCGGTAGGTTTCATTGTCAGGGCTGAGCTCAGCAAGGAGACTGGCAGGAACCAGATCGATCCTAAGACTTTGAGAGTAGAAATTCGCGATCTTTTTAAACACTGGGCCAGGTACCTTTTTGCATAAGATCACATTATGAAATGGGCGACTTATCCGCAACGTGCGTCAAAGAAACAGCGGACTGCGGACGTTCGCGGCCATACCGCTCGACAGCCGCCTATCCGCTCGATGAAGAGGGCGTGCGGAAGGCTACCTATTAGCAAGCTTGCTCAAATCGCGGTCATTCGGAGGCGGCCTGCGCCTTGCACTTGACACGGACCATCAAACCGAAACGGCGCGCATTTTCGGCGCCGCCTGAATGCGAAGGGGTTATTTATAGCCCCCAAAGAATCGCATAGAGACCATCCATCACCTTGTGTCCCTCTTCCGCAGAAAGCTGATGGACTGGGTCAAGGTGGCGTATTCGATTGGCCTCGACGGTGAGTGGCATGTGGGTTCGAATGCGAAAAGCGCTACTCGCAATTTTTGTATCAACGGTGAGCTTCGACAGTGGCGGAAGCTCGTCGTTTGGCAAGACCGGCAAAAGGACGACTGTGTTTAGATCTAGTAAATGATCGGCTTGAACAACCAGGTAGAGATCACCAGCGATTTCGAAGATGTCAAATTTCTGCATCGGGCCCTGGGTGGTTTAGGGCCAAATGAGCGCCTGGGACGCCGCTGCTTTTGATCTGCTCTGCTTCATCGGCAATCGCAACTTCATTCTCGCGGAACCATGCAGCAGCGCGCTTTTGAGGGCTTCCAGCCGCCATATCCGCGGCAACAAGGGTTTTGATATAATCGGTCGTGCTTGTGCCTCGGGCAGCTGCCCACGCTTTTAGTTGTGCTTTTTCATCAGGGTGCAGTCTTATTGTCAGATTGCTCATGAGGCCTCCAGCATCATTATGCACTAACGATATACACCTGATGTCAGTGCGCTTCAAGTTGCGAATATGTTTCGGCTGCCGAATGTAGCTTCCCATCACCCGCGCGCAGAGCGCAGCTTGGTATGTTTCGGTTTAATAAAGCAAAAAGCTCCTTCGGTTCGGTGGATTGGAGAAAGCCAGTCGGTCGGGCAGATATCTTGGCCAGAAGAAGCTCCTCTTTTACGGCGTCTTAATTCCAGGGAAAGTTCTCCGCTAAAACTGCTGATTGGTCGATGCGCGCCCCATAAACCCCTGCCAGAGTGCCAAGCAATAAACCATTGCTACGAGTGTTCAGTACGGGTTGCGGCCACCTAACCGTTTGGGTGTATCGTTCTAAAAGTGTGCCCCCTTGTTGATCGGCTGAGCGAGCAAAGGAAGTTGCTATGGAGAACTATCGTGCGCACCGCGGTGCTGAGACAGCAGATGCGAAAGCAATGCGCGATAGGGCTAATCACACATTGATACATCTGGTCGCTGTGATGGAGGCGGAGTTTTTGGCGCCAAAGCAGTTGCGGCATCTGCCCGAACAAGCGCGTCCTGAGCAGGCTCTGAGGGATATCCCACCAAACTGGTTCTCGAAACCTTTAGCCGGGGTGGACTGGCGCGCTTTGGCTGCAGAAGCGCGCTGCGAGATTGAAAGCTATGATGAGCTGCTCTTTTGTTTGCATGCCGTGCGAGAGTTCAAATCCCAAGCAGCTGCACTGAATCTATGGTTGGGTGCAGGTAAGGATGGGCTACTCTCACCTGAGAATTTCAAAGAGCAGATGCGAAGCGAGATACAAAGGCTGCAGGCGACTATTGCGATGATCGCACTGGGGTGTGACGCTTTGCCCGTCGCGGCACCTCTTCCAAGAAGAGAGCAAGATGAGCCTATGCTGTCGGGTCTGCGAAGGCCTTACGTTTATCAGTTTAGGAGCTCTGCAACGGAAGCGTTTATCAAGAGCTGGAGGTGGAAGGATACTTTGCTTGCGGCCTCTGAAAGCTACGCCTCAGGCTATATCCCGCGGTTGTTGGTTTTTGAGGATGTTGGAGCCTCCGCTTTGCTGCGCTTGGAGAGGTCTTACGCAAAGTTTGGCGGTAACGTCTTCTCTGGCGAGGTGGCGTGGGAGCATGTCGCTGCAGGGGCGGACGAAGATATACAGCGTTTCATAGCGCGTTATTGTCGTGATCCATTTGCGCTTGTGCCTGCTATGCGTCCAGCCCCGCTCTGGGAAGGAAAGTTGGATTCTGAGCGCCCGTCGTGGACAAAAACAGCCCTCCAAGGCCGCTGTTGAGTGCCGCGGACTGTTTAATCTTTCCTTGAGATTCCCACGATGATTTGGATCGCACTGGAAGTGTTGGGGACCAGATTTATGGTCGGGGGGCGGCTACTCCATCAGTCCTGCGTTGCGCGCTTTGGGGCACAGAAAGTACAGTAGGGGTGCTCATCTGCGCGGTCATTGTGTTATGGACGGGGCGAGGGGATTAGAGCCGCGGGGCAGGACAAAGGCCAGTTTATTCGGGCGCTGTGGCCAAACGAATGTGTGCCTGGGTTCATGGGCAGTAGAATGATTGGTGTTCACATTTTTTAGTGAAGTCTTGTCTAAGTGATTGCATCACGCCATATCATAACGAGGAGTCAAAGGTAATGTTGGCTCTGGATCAGCCTGCGCAGAAGGCTAAAGCTTATGACGAGGAACTGTAAATGCGCTTTTATGTCAAAGCTTTGTGGGATGAAGACGCGAAGGTGTTCTACTCTGAATCGGACATCGTAGGCCTCCACATTGAGGCCGCTACGATTGCCGAGTTCATTGAACTGATGGAAGATTTAGCGCCGCAGATGGTGTTGGATAACCATGTTACCAAGCAAGACTTAGCCAAGAAGTCGCTGATTGATATGGTATCGTCCATTATCTTTCAGCCGCCAAGTCACGGTTCGTTTGCCGCTGCGTAATGGTCAAGGGCTTTTATAACGACGTTGTTGAGTTGCTTGCATCTGCTGGCTATAAAATGAAAAAAGGTGGGAAAGGATCCCACGAAAAATGGAAGCATAAGAGCCGGCCTACTTTGACGGTGCCGCGAAATATGCTCAGCAAACACACGGCCAACAGCATTCTCAAAGATGCAGGTCTGCCAAAGCTCCCCTAATTTCTGTGCCGAGTGCGCCATCGGGTTGGCAGAGAAATTTGACGTTTGAGGTCGGCCAGCTTGCACGTGCCTACTGGCGCCTGAAAATTGTCTGTAGCCCTGCCCCGCAAGCTTTCGGCGACCGGAAGCCAACACCGATGCATCAACGATGAAGTTGGGCGTATCTTCACGCTGCGCCACTGGGGTGGTATTCCCGGTGCCTCTGTCGCGACCCATTAAGATTCCCACGATGATTTGGATCGCACTGGAAGTGTTGGGGTGCCAGATCTATGGTCTGGTAAGAGCACACCAGAATGCCGTCCATTTTTGACCCACAAGGATATTTTTATGCCTCATGTTGTTCACCCGATCCTTTTGGCTGGCGGCTCGGGGACGCGGCTTTGGCCGCTATCGCGCAAGAGCTATCCAAAGCAGTTCGCAAAGTTGATGGGGGACAGCAGCCTGTTCCAAGCGTCTGCGCAGCGGCTGAGCGGAGAGGGGTTTGCGCCCCCGGTGATCCTGACGGGGGCTGACTTTCGTTTTGTTGTTACCGAACAACTGGCGGCTGTTGAGATTGCGCCTGCGGGCATTCTGATTGAGCCTGAGGGGCGCAATACGGCGCCAGCAATCTTGGCCGCGGCTTTAAGTCTGGAGGCCAGGGCTCCCGAGGCACTGATGTTGGTTGCGCCGTCAGATCATGTGATCCCCGACGCGGCAGCCTTCCGAGCGGCGGTGCAGGCTGCGACTTCTGCCGCGCAGGACGGTCAGCTTGTTACATTCGGTATCCGCCCGGACCGCCCAGAGACGGGCTATGGGTGGCTTGAGATGAGCCAACCAAGCGCAGATTTTGATGCCGTGCCGCAGCCGCTTAAGGGTTTTGTCGAAAAGCCTGATCTCGCGACGGCGGAAGTCATGTTTAAGGGGGGACAGTATCTGTGGAATGCAGGTATTTTCCTATTTTCGGTCAAAGCGATCATCGCTGCTTTTGAGGCCCATGCCCCTGAAATGCTCGCGCAAGTGCGTCTCTCAGTGGAGCAGTCTGAGCAGGATCTTGGCTTTACGCGACTGGCACCGGAGGCTTGGGCACAAGTTGCCGATGATTCAATTGACTATGCGATCATGGAAAAAGCTGAGAACCTGACCGTGGTTCCTTACAGCGGCGCTTGGTCTGATTTGGGCGGCTGGGACGCTGTTTGGCGTGAGGCTGGACCGGATGAAACGGGTGTGGTGACAACATCGTCGGCGACGGCGATTGATTGTCACGATACCCTGTTGCGCGCGGAGGACCCACAACAACAACTGGTTGGTATTGGCCTGAAGGACATCATTGCGGTGGCGATGCCTGACGCGGTGCTGGTCGCGCATAAAGATCGGGCTCAGGACGTTAAGAAAGCGGTGGCTGCATTGAAGGCCAAAGGGGTGGCGCAGGCGGAAACGCTGCCGCGCGATTATCGGCCTTGGGGCTGGTTCCAGAGCCTTGTTGTGGGCGGCCGCTTCCAAGTTAAAAAGATTTCAGTGCACCCGGGTGCGGCCTTGAGCTTGCAAAGCCATCATCATCGCTCGGAACACTGGATCGTCGTGGAGGGTACGGCAAGGGTGACCATTGGAGATGAGGTGAAGCTCGTAAGCGAAAACGAGTCTGTCTACATTCCGTTGGGCGCAACGCACCGTATGGAGAACCCTGGCAAGGTCCCGATGGTTTTGATCGAGGTACAAACCGGCAGCTATCTGGGGGAGGATGACATCATTCGTTACGAAGATGTTTATGCGCGCGGGCAGGGGGCAAAGGGTTAACTTTGGCTCTAATTGGTTTGCCTAAACGAGATAGAGAGGTGTGCTTGGAGGCTGGTTTAGGCCTCTAAGCGCACGGCTTTGGCAGGCGGAATGGCTTTACTGAAATCGGACCGGGGGCTATAGGTTGAACTCCTTTACCTTGGAGGGGGTTCCCATGGTTCGAACAATTTTAGTTAGCAAGTACATCCAAGTTCAGGGCGCTTTTGTCCGGGCCTTGAAGAATGGCAACATCATTGTGTGCACCGGAAATGGGCAGTTTGAAGGACGGCCCATCTGATCTGGCGCTTTTGGCATCACATGTAGTGTTTGCAGTCACCGAGCATCCCGATGTGGCCGCAAGGCCGCATCTCATCGGTTTCTGGATCATACATCATTGGAAGCTCTCCTTTTTTATAGGGAGTGCAGGCGGAAATTAGGAGTATGGCCGCAAGAGCAATATACTTCATTTGTTCACTTCTTTGACGGGTTGTTCGAGTACTTTTTGTCTGGCTCTAATATACAAGTTTAATTTTTAGCGAGCCAAGGGGGAACTGAAGCCCATCTGGGACTATGCCCGCAGAGGCTTGTGACCTGTTCCTCTTTGGGCCCGCAGTATTGATTCCAAAGCATCTAGGAACGACAAGGTGCCAAAATATAAAGAGATGACCCTTGGGGAAGCCCCATTGGACCCCGAAATGCTATCAGAAGTGCTAGAGTGCCTTGAGCAGATGGGGATAAGGGACATCTCATCCACTCCCCGTCTGGCTGGATGCATTATGTCTGATGCAGCACTTGTGATCCGAGCGCTTGCAGATCGGGCGAAGGTTGGCGTTGAATGAGGGGGTAAGCCCGTGACGATTTGGTGCTGCGCTCTCAGTGTGTCGAGGCTGGATTGATTTTGGGAGAAGATTGTGGCCCGGCTAACTTGGAAAGAAGCTGATCGCACGCGAGGGGCAAAGAGCTGGCTGCTTCGCCCTATTTGTTGGATACTAGGCCATGGTTTTTACCAAGCGGATGGTGAAAGCTGGGTGGATGCCACTTTGGTCTGTCCCAGATGTGGGCAGAAACATGGTAGTGCCCCACCCCGTGGTGTAGGAGGCCGCGCGCGAAGCCATTGGCTTAGCGCAGCGCGCGGCCGGGCTGGCGGCCACCGCGTTTCTTCGTAGTCTGAGGTTGCTCAAAGACCGAC
>NZ_JBIFFP010000018.1:0-6427 GCF_043557225.1 Sulfitobacter sp. 1A13496
TTTCTGCTCGGGGCTCAAGTCATCTGTGAGCTTGCCACCGGGTCGGGCGAATTACCCTTCCAAACCGTCGGAAACAGAATCTTCCTTGCAACCGTAGGCCCGGAGAACGCGGTGGCATAGATCACCGTCAATCCTGACGTCAGCGGCAAGATCAGACCCTAAACCACCAGTCACTTCATTATACTGAGACGACAAGAGACACCCGGGCCATATGGTCCGGGTGTCTTGTATGGGAAAGTTGCGCACCATTTTTGCAGCCCCCACTCAGGCGATAATACTCATGCTGTCGGAGTAAGCGCGCCAAAGACCGGCGACCGCCGTACATAGTTCGGAAGTTCCTGATGGCAGTGCCAAGCCAGAACCTCAGCTCGACGCCAGCGCTGACTTCGGGTGTTTGCCCCCCCATTCGATAGATCAATTGCTTTCGGAAAAGGTGGCATACCGATGGGCACCTGCCCCTTCGACCAGCGATAAAGGGTTGAAGGATCAACACCGAGTAGTGCCGCTGTCGCGCGGGCATCAAGCAACGGTTGCCGAAGCTCTACTGCCCGTTCCGGCATTTGTGCCTCTGCAAGCCCAAGCGCTTTCCACACAACAGACCACCGTGTTGTGCCGCCAACTAAACGGATCCCGAGCGCCTTCAAAACGCGTGATAACGCTCTGTAGTCGTCGTTCTTCACCGGCTTCAGGCCAAAAAACTTGACCAGATCATCTTTCGAAAGTGGTGTATCCTGCTTCATGCCAAGGACATAGACCCCAGCAAACCCGTTCCAAAAATGGACGCCGACCTTAGGCCGAAAATATTTTCGAAGCTCTATGCGAGATAATCAGAAACATCCGAAAGAGCGCAAAACGGAGTACTATGAGCCGCTTGAAGTCTCCGGATGAAAATCTCATTCGCCCCCTTAGGGGACAACTTTTGGGCCCGACAGCACTGCAAAAATCCGAAAAAAGGACCCCTGCCCTTGCTTCCGTTTTGCGCAGCAGGTGTCGCTGCTTCCCATTCTCGAGGGGCGGCCGAAGCCTTGTCAGGAGCTCCGCCCATCCCCCTTTGAGGTCGCCTCTCCCCCGTCTTCCCCGGCAAAACCTGCGGAAGAAGGGGCGAGACTTCGGCATCATAGCAGTGGCTTAGGCACCGGGTGGTCAGGCCTCAAGATCTACAGTGAACCTAACACGACTAAGTCCGTCGCGGGCCCTCGCAAATCCATTGAGGCCCAGTTCGATATCCTGCTTGAGTTGCGCAGGAGTTCTTCCGTTTGTTTCCTCATGGATGATCAGCTTCATCTTCGAAGAAACGTCGCGCGCACCCTGCACCTGCACCGTAAGACCATCGTAAATCAGAGTGAAGTCGCGGAAGACAAGAGTATTCAGCTGCCTGCTGGAGAAATCCACCTGGCAAAACAACATGAACATAGAACCGATATCTACGCTACGCTCGACAGCACGTTCGACAAGAACGCAGTTTCCGGCACTACGGGTCGGAAAGTTCATGACGCGCGCGTCACAGACGCCCCCTTCAAGAAAAAAGAAGGCCTGAGCTTCCGAGGCAGGATATCCGGATGCGCTAACAAGCACGTGCCCGATGTCGATCCCCAAAAGGTCACCTTCGTCCGCCTCTAACGGACTCCCAAGATACGCGTCTACAAGCAGGCGCCACTTTTCCACGACATGTTGCGGAAACGAAGACGGCTTTAGGGTGAGGGGAATGACGTCAAGCGCTTGGGTGAGAGGTACTTCTTTAGACATTTTGTTCTCCTTAAATGGGCGGGGTTGAAAGTGCCCATGACAGGAACATCGGATCGAAGTTTTGGGGGCGGTAATCCGGGGAGATAGAAAAATGACATTTCTGCAAAGAATTTTTCGCCGGCCCCAATACACGTCCGACAGCGAAGGCTGTCACACCCGCCTTGTCAAAAAGACCTGCATGCACTGAGAATATGCGCAGCCACTCGCAACAATCAGCAGCGGTTTTGAAACAGGCGCGGCATTGCACGGTCAACATCCCGGCATAATCGTCCCGGGGTCCTGAGCAGGCACCATAGGCCCGCCATCCCCGGAAATCAGCAAGGCCCCTAAGGGTCCTCCAAACCTCCTGCAGTAGGTGGGGCGCTCAATCGATTTTCCGCTGCTCAAGTGCGAGCAAGCCGCTTGACGATATTTCCGAGGGCTTCGCGATCAACGGACTAGCGCCACACAACGTGTTGCTATATGTGTATCAGTATGTACAGCGCCTACATGCAAGTGAGTTTGTCATGCCGTCGCCACTGAATATTCGCGACATCGGTCAGGATCGCAAAGCTGCCCTCGAATTGGAATCGAAAGTCACAGGCAAATCTATTGCTGAGGTTGTTCGAGACTGGATCGACGCTGGCATCGCAAAAACCAGAACTGAACGCGAGCGCGCCGCCTGGATCGCATCAGCGAAAGAGGGCATTGTCGATGAGGCCCGTCATCTGGAACAGAACGGGCCCAGCCTGGCTCGGTTTAGACAGGTTTAAGTAATAAAAATAACCGCTTATCCACAATAAAAAGTAGCGAATATTGCAAGGTATTGGTGTAACTTAGGTTTTCCGCGCTTTTGCTGTATTTTGCGCGATTCTCCCGGTTTTTTCTTCGTCAAACAGCCTACGAGCCAACATTGCTTGTCTGGCGGAACGAACGGAGAGCATTGATGCTCACCGAACTGAAGTCGATCCCGGACATCTGGAAGAGAATGCCGAGCGAGATGCACGCGCGACGCTTCCTGGAGAATATCATATGGTGCAACTGGCAGGCACTGTCCGCACTGCGAGTCGGTGGCCTCGTCGCCGCTACGAGGCAAGACATGCCGCCCTGGGCTCTACCAGTGTCGTGATTGCCGTCTCCAGTTCACGGTCACCACACTGACCCCGACGCATAGCACCAAGCTCGACTTGCGTGTCTGGATTTCCGCGATGTTCCTGGTGCTGACATCGGGCAAGAGGATCTCTTCGGTCGTGATCGCGCGGCTACGTGGCGTGAACCAGAAGACCGCCTGGAAAATGGGGCATGCGATCCGAGAGATGATGGACGACCGGAATGGTGAGCTGCTGCCTCTGGAGGACATCGTCGCGACCTCTCGCGACGGACAGGCGCGGGCCAGGGTCGTTTCTGATGACAAACGGACCACGCTCGAGCCGGTTCTTCTGGAATGGGTCAATCCGGCAACGACCAGTCTAATGACCGATGGCAGCAAGAGCTACATCGGACTCGGAAAGACCATGGCCGACCATCAGTCTGTGATCCATAGCCAGAAAGAATACGCCAATCCACAGACCGGTGCGCACGTGAACACGGCCGAGGCATTGATCTCCCAGGTGCAACGTGCCCTGGTCGGGGTCTACCATAATCTTGGCAGGCAGCACCTTCAGCGATACCTCGACGAGATTGTCTGGCGGTGGAACCACCGTGAGCCCGTTCGGGAAGTGGTCAAGCAATGGGACACGAGAGCCGGCGTTGCACGAGAGAAATCGACAACAATCTGGCGTCCGATCCCAGCGGTTGACCAGATGCGCGTCCTCCTACAGGGCGGTCGGCAAGCAAGTCCGCCGCTCGAAGGAATACGGCCTATGTAGGCCGTTATGCTGACGCATTCCGTTCCGTGGGATATACAGAGCACGCATTGCTGCGATCCCAAAGAACGGAATGCGTCATCGCGTGCGGGGCACCAGGTCTACTTCCTTCTTGCCCCAAGGTAACGACCAATATATTATCCATAATGGCAAAAAAGCCGAATAAAGGACATCATAATAACCCTTAAGCTTAACCTCGACACGCCGTCCGAGATGCAGGATCGGGTTCGCGCGGCTGCTCGCGACCGCCGGCTCGCACTTGGGCTAACTCAGAGCGACCTGGCCACGCGGTCCGGAGTTCCTCTGGCGACCTTAAAAGTCTTCGAGCAGAAGGGGAAGATCAGCCTCACCGGCCTGCTCGCCCTCGCCGACGCGCTCGACGCCATCGCTGGCTTCGGCACCCTGTTCCCGGCTGTCGAGGCGACTCGTCTCGATGATCTCAACAAGCCAACGACGCGACAGCGCGCTCGCACCCGCAGGAGTTCGTAACCATGGCCCGCCGTCTTCGCGTCGATATCGCCTTCGACTCGGACGATGTCCGCCCCGTGGGACAGATCGCTTGGGATTCCGCCCGCCGCTCCGCTGCGGTCGAATGGGACCCCTCTTTCGTCGCAGCCCCGCTCCCGATCTCGCCCTACCACATCAAGACCCTGGCCGGGCTCTATCGCACCGGCAATACGGCCGCCTTCGAAGGCCTGCCCGGAGTCTTCGGCGACTCGCTCCCTGACGGCTGGGGACGGTTGCTCATCGACCGCGAACTCGAGCGCCGCGGCAGCGGTCGCACCGCCATCACCCCGGTTGACCGTCTGGCGATCGTCGGCACCCACGGCATGGGCGCCCTCATCTATCGTCCAGAAGAGCGAGTGGTCGGCCCGAACAGCATCGACCTCGAGTGGTTCGCCGATCTCGCGACCAGCATGGCTGAAGACGCTTCCGTGGAGGACCTCCGCAAGGCCCGCGCGGCGGCCGGCGGCTCTGCCGGCGCCCGGCCGAAACTCGTGGCCCTGCTCGATGTGGAGACCGGCCGCGTGCGCGACCATCGGCGAACCCCGGAGCGCGGCGAACGGCAAGTGCTGATCAAGCACCGGGCGACAACCGACAGCCCGACCGCGATCGAAGAAGAAGAGGCCTACGCGAGGATGGCGCGGGCGGCCGGTATCGCCATGCCCTGGACGATGGTGCTGCGCTCTGGGCGCGGCGATGCTTTCTTTGCCGTTGAGCGCTTTGACCGCAGAGGCGCCGGACGGGTGCATATGCATACCGCCGCCGGCATGCTCGACGTCGATTTCCGCCAGCCGTCCACCGATTACGAGAACCTGCATAAGCTGGTGCGTTGGACCACCCGGCATGCTGGAGATCAGGACGAAATGTTCCGCAGGATGGCCTTCAACGTCCTCGCCCACAATCGGGATGATCACCTGAAGAACCACGCCTTCCTAATGGACGCAGGGGGCGGTTGGCGCTTGTCACCGGCCTACGACGTCAGCTTCTCCGACGGGCCCGGCGGCGAGCACCATCTCGCCATCGCCGGAGAGGGGCGCCAGCCCGGCAGGAAGCATGTAGAGGCAGTCGGTCAGGCGCTCGGGATGAAACCCGCAGCGATCGCCGCGCTCATTGATCCGGTTCGCGCCGCCATCGCCGACTGGCCGCGACACGCAGACGCCGCCGGAGTTCCGTCGCGGCGCGCCAAGCAGATTGCCGGCTACTTCGCCACTTAGGGCCGGGTTGCGAGACACCGGTGTTACCCCCCTCCGCACATTCAGGTGCCGACCCAAGGAAACATCCACCGCATGCGCGATGGCGAGGAAATCGTGTGTCGTGTTCAGACAGACCTCGGCATTGAGACGCCCTATATTCTTTGTGCCCCGGTCTTCCCTCGCGCCGCCTGGGGCGCACTCATTCCAAAACTGCATGTGCCAATTCATCTGGATGGCGTTCCGCACATCATAGCCATGTCGCAATTGGTTGCTATTCCAGGTGCACAAATCGGCTCTATCATTGGAGACGCGTCAGTTTGGCGCGACGAGATCGTTGCTGCCATTGATCTCTTGGCTTTTGGGTTTTAGCGAATAGAAGCAGAACCTTTGGTTCTCAGTCCGACGCATTCATCCAAAAGAAACCTATCAACATTCACCGGCTGGGGCTGGGGACGCCTCTGCCTCGTCTTGCTTTTCGCGCAAAATATCACCCGGGGAATTGCGCCACGATGGGGGGAAATTGCGTCAAAACGGGGGGATTTTGCGTCAAACCACCGGTAAATTGCGTCAAAACGCGGGGGTTTTGCGTCACAAATCCCATAAGTCGCTGTACTCAAACCAAAATATACGCGGCTTTGAATCAAGAGAATTAGGAAACCCATGAAAGAGCCCGTGCCGGGCAGTTTCGGAGGGTTTGTCAGGGCTTCCCCCCTCCCTGTGAAAAGAAAACTTATCCGAGGTTTTGGCGCCGCCCCAGCGGTGCCTATCTGCTCTGTAGAGCTTCGCAAAAAGGGCCCCTGCCCTCCTTCAGCGAGGAACAGGAGATACCAATGCCAGAAAGTATAATTGAAACCATCGCCGCTGAGCGAGGCTACTCAGCGACTGAATTGTCGGCTGCGCATGAAGCCTTTCGGCGCAAAGAGCGCCTCTCACACCCTGCGGGCAAATTCGACAAAGCCGGAGTGTTCCACCTTGAAGAGCGCTGCGACTGCTGTGATGGCCTGCGACGCCCCTGCCCCGCCCGTCCATACTCGGAAATGCATCACGCACGTTCTCTCACACATGTAGCACAGCTCTACGATGTGCCTGTGCTTCACATCCGACGCCTGGTGAAAGCAATCACCCTCAGTAGGCAGGTCT
>NZ_JBIFFP010000019.1:0-4953 GCF_043557225.1 Sulfitobacter sp. 1A13496
CGAGTGGAAGCGATCTGTGCGTGAATGGCACCGCGTTAAAAGCCAACTCGCCATTATGTTCGAAGAACGCTTTCCCATGGCGTAACTAAAGGCGCCAGGGCACAAAATTACGCACACTCCCCCCACGAAAGAAGTTCGCCGACCGTGGTCCGTTCCCTATCATCTCTCAAGAGTCTGATTTCATAAACGGTTATTGGGCAGAGAGTGATGACGTTTGCAAAATCGACAAACCCTTGGTCATCTACGGTGATCACACACAGGTTGTGAAATACGTAGACTTCGATTTCGTAGTTGGGGCGGACGGGGTAAAAATCCTTCAACCTAAAGATTTCATTGAGCCTAAGTATTTTTATTACTTCCTATTGGCCCACCGTGTCCCATCACTTGGGTATGCGCGACATTATCGACACCTGAAGGAACAGGTTGTAGCTATCCCGCCCCCCGAGGAACAACACAAGATCATTGCGATACTGGACGAAGCCTTCGAGGGTCTGGACCGCGCCCGAGAGAACGCCGAGGTTAGCCTGCAGAATGCTCAGGAGCTGTTTGATAGCTTCCTCAGGTCTACATTCGAGAATGGAAAACAGGCTTGGCCGAACAAGTTTTTGAGCGAGATCGCTGAAAACCTCGACCGTAAGCGAGTACCAATCACCAAGAAAGATCGCATGGCGGGGGACGTTCCCTATTACGGAGCGTCTGGCGTGGTCGACTACGTGGCTGACTTCATCTTTGATGAAGACCTGCTACTGATTTCCGAAGATGGCGCGAACTTGCTCGCACGAACCTACCCGATTGCCTTTTCGATCTCAGGAAAGTCATGGGTGAACAATCACGCCCACGTCTTGAGGTTCGACGACTTAGATAGCCAAGAGTATGTTCGTCTGTACCTGAACGCGATCTCTCTTAAGCCTTACGTGAGCGGAATGGCTCAGCCCAAACTGAACCAAGCGGCGCTCAATCGCATCCCAGTTACGTATCCCAAAGAAGATACCCGCGCAGAGATCGTACTGAAGGCAGCCGAGCTATGGTCGAGAATAGAAGAGCTGGTTAAATCATATAAGGGCAGCCGAAACGACCTTGACGAACTCCGCCAGTCCCTCCTCAACAAGGCGTTCACGGGCGAGTTGACATGAGCTGGGCCACGAACCACGACGCTAGCCTCGAAAAACTGCAACAGGTTCAGGGAAGCTTGATGGTGGGCCTGATCATGGTGCCGCGAACGGATTTCTTGACCTGCGGGCCATCTGAAACTGCTGCCAAGGTCAAGAAGGCCAACAAGCTCAACTTCAGTTACATCCCTGTGGTAGATCAAAAGAAAAGAGTGGTCGGCCTTTACAACGCCGAAAGGTGGTTCGGCGATGACGCTCCAAACCATCCGGTCGAAAGCGATTACCTGCCTCTTTCCGAAGACATCGTCATTGGGGCCGATGCCAGCATATTTGATTTCATCCGCAGCGCAGATGAGGTGTCCACCAAGCTGGTCGTCTCAGGGGATGGTGTGGCAGGCCTAGTCAGCCTTTCTGACGTCCAGCAACTGCCTGTCCGTGCCGCTTTGTTTGCGTTGGTAACGAGCTTGGAAATGGCGATGGCGATGGTGATTGAGAGCAGGTGGCCGAACGCAGAGGAGTGGATGGAACTCCTTACCGAAAACCGTCGCGGGAAGCTGAAAGATCAGATAAAAATCGCAAAGCAAAGAGATGGCTTTGTGAGCGAGATCGCATTCACTCAGTTCGGAGACAAGTCCACTTTGCTGCATAAAGGCGGTCTCGTTGAAGGGACCCGAACGGCACACGAAGCTAGGTTCAATGCTATCCAAGATTTGCGTAACGACCTCGCACATGCCAATAGGTACGCAGACACCCCCGAAGCCGCCGTCACCGTCTGTCGTGTCGTCCGCGACATTTACGAAATCAAAGATCAACTGCTGAGAGCAGGCCCGGTGATCGAAAAATTCAAGACAGCCACATGAACCTTCATGACGAAACCGAAGCGGAAACACGGACGAACCGTATTCTGCCGGTTCTTCAAGCCGCAGGATGGGGTGTGGTCGAAGGGTCCCGGCTACGGGAAGAGCTGATCTGTCCGGGCCGCATCCAGTCGGGTGGTACGCGTGGGCGAGGCCTTTCCTGCGACTATGTCCTGCAGTACCGGGGACAAAAGCTGGCCGTGCTGGAGGCCAAGCGGGCCGGGATCAGCCATCGAGACGGCATCGGTCAAGCCAAGGACTATGCACACCGTCTTGAAGCGCGGTTCGCTTATGCCTCCAACGGTATCGACTGGCACCAGATTGACATGCACACCGGGGTCGAAGGCGACTTGAGCCTGCCGTTCCCGACGCCAGACGAGCTGTGGGACCGGGCCTTTGGTGATGAGAACGCATGGCGTCTGCGGTTCGGCGCTGTCCCGTTCGAGACTGATGGCGGCAAGTGGGAGCTGCGCTACTACCAGCACAACGCTATCAACGCAGCCCTTGAGGCTGTAGCCAAGGGTGACCGTCGCATCCTGCTGACACTTGCCACAGGGACGGGCAAGACCTCTATTGCTTTCCAGATCGCTTGGAAGCTCTTCCATGCCAAATGGAGCCTTGAAGGCGAACCTGTGCGGCGCCCGCGCATCCTTTTCCTTGCTGACCGTAACATCCTTGCCGATCAGGCCTACAACAGCTTCTCTGCCTTCCCATCCGACGCGGTTACTCGGATCGACCCCAGCACAATCCGCAAGAACCACGGCAAGCCGCCCAGGAACGCCAGCGTCTTCTTCACGATCTTCCAAACTTTCATGACCGGCGACAACGAGCCGACGTACAAGCAGTATCCGCCCGACTTCTTCGATTTCATTGTGATCGACGAATGTCACCGGGGCGGTGCCAATGACGAAAGCGAGTGGCGCAGGCTGCTGGAATATTTCGAGCCAGCCGTTCAGCTTGGACTGACCGCCACGCCGAAGCGCAAGCACAACGCCGATACCTACGCGTATTTCGGAGAGCCTGCGTATGTGTACGCACTAAGAGACGGGATCGAGGATGGCTTCCTCACGCCGTTTAAGGTGCGCCAGATGGCCAGCACTATTGACGAGTACGTGTTTGATCCTGACGACAAGGTGGTTCAGGGCGAAGCGCAGATTGGCGACAGCTTTTCGGAGGATGACTTCAACACCCGGATCGTCATCCCAGACCGTGAGCGCAGCCGTGTTGTCGAGTTCATGGACCAGATCGACCAACGGCACAAAACGCTGGTGTTCTGTGCAACCCAAGACCACGCCGCCTTGGTGCGGGACCTGATCAACGAAGTGAAGGGCAGCACCAACCCCAACTACTGCCACCGCGTCACTGCGAATGACGGGGCCATCGGGGACCAGCACCTGCGTGACTTTCAGGACAACGACAAGACCATTCCGACGATCCTGACGACATCGCACAAGCTGTCCACAGGGGTCGATGCCCGCAATGTTCGAAACATCGTGCTGATGCGCCCGATCAAGTCGATGATCGAGTTCAAGCAGATCATTGGCCGGGGAACGCGGGTCTATGAAGGCAAGGATTTCTTCACCATCTGGGACTTCGTGAAAGCACACGAGAACTTCAAGGACCCTGAATGGGATGGTGAACCAGAGGACCCGATTGAACCGCCTCAGCGTACGTCAGAGACGCCTACAGACCCGCCTGAGCAACCCGACTTGCCAGACGATGAAGGTGAGGGAGAAGACCCCAAGCCAAAGCTGGTGATCAAGCTGGCAGACGGGAAGGCCCGCAAGATCAGGTACATCGCGTCAACGACCTACTGGATCGACGGTAAGGTGGTTTCATCTGCCGAGTTTCTTGAACGCCTCTTCGGTGACCTGTCCGATCTTGTCGCCGACGAAGACCAACTGCGGAAAACGTGGAGCGATCCTGACAACCGCGAACGCTTCCTGTCCCAGATCGCAGACCGTGGTTATGACCGCGACAAGTTGAACGACATCCGGCAACTGGTGGACGCACCCGACAGCGACCTCTTCGATGTGCTGTCCTATATTCTGTACACGCACGATCCGAAGACCCGCTATGATCGGGCCGAGGCTGTCCGCAGCAAAGCCATGGATGGCGTGACGGACGATCTGCGCCCGCTGCTGTTGGGCATCTTAAGCGCATATGAAGAGGGCGGTGAAGACGAACTAGCCACTGGCAAGCTGACGCATTACCTGACCGCCCGCTATGGCAGTGTCGGTGAAGGGAAGGCTGTACTGGGTGGAATTGATGGCGTCCGCAGGGCCTTTCTCGACATGCAGCGGGACCTCTACAGGGCTTAGCGTAAGTATATGACTTGAAACGTTAAAACGACGTTTTCCCTGATTGGGTTCCACCATGGCACAGAGAAACTTCTGTGTTCACATGAACTCATCGAGGAAAATACACATGACACACCACATGGACATGCCCAGTGAAATCGACGCTATCACCAAGGTTTTCCACCTGCTCGTGGAATACCGCACCAGAGGCTCTGGGCTGGAGGCGTTGGTGCTTTTGGAAATCGCGCGACAGGAAGGATGCACGTCGCGTTATCTGCAAGAAGTCTTGGAGGTCGATCAATCGTCGATCTCAAGGGTCACTCGGGTCTTGGGGGACGGTATCGCACCTCCCAGGAAGCGAAAGCCTTGGGATGGCAGGGGCCTGATCTACAGCTATAAGGACCCTGAGGCTGTACCCAAGGCACCTGAAGGGAGCCGCGCTCCTAGAGCAGACCGCCTGCGCTATGCACTGACTGCCAAGGGGCGCGAACTCTTGGATGGGGTGGCTGTCTACTTGTCGGCATACTTCCCAGCCCGTCCCCTTGAACAATCTCAGCAGCGTTTAGGTTTGGGTTCCACCATTGCACAGGGTGGTCACCGTTCTGCCTGACCTGAGGTAGGCCCTGAAGCCCCGTTGCTTCCTCGACCTCCCCATCCCCTCCAACTATATCACGATCAAGGAAAGCC
>NZ_JBIFFP010000001.1:0-1362018 GCF_043557225.1 Sulfitobacter sp. 1A13496
GCGCGAGCAAAACACCTGGTCCCATCCCGAACCCAGCCGTTAAGTGCCGTAGCGCCGATGGTACTGCGTCTTAAGACGTGGGAGAGTAGGTCATCGCCAAACCTAATAAGTTCCTAGACTATAGTATCTCTCTACGATGATCAGAATAACAAAACCGCCGCAGCTCAAAGCTGCGGCGGTTTTGCGTTTGGGGGGGGAAGTGATGCCCAATAACTGTCTATTTTCCGCCCTTCACTTGGCGCAATGAATCAGTAACTCTTTCGCAACTGCGTAGAGAGACTGATATGACGCCCCCCATTGATAAGGCTGCCCCTTCTTCGTCCGAGCTGGACCCCGCCGCGATGTCTGCGATTCGGAATCTCATGGCAGATACGGAGAGTGTTCCGGACCCACGCGCCGGTTCGGGCACGGCAGAGCCCCCGGTGGCCCCTCGGCGGCCGGGGCGCGTGGCTTTTCCGGACTTGCCGGAACCGGAAGCCGTAGAAGTTGATATCAGGAAGCCATCGCGCCGTAAGCGTGCCGCGAAACGTCCTCCGGCCCGGGCAGTGATCCTCAGCCTTCTGGCACTGGCGGTGGTTCTGCGCCCTTGGTTGGTGTTCGGCGTGCTATTCATCACCGTGTTTATCGTGTTGGGGGTCTTCCTCGCCCTCGGTTATGACGGATTTTGGCAGCGGGCGATGGCGCTTGGGCGCTGGTATGCAGCGCGGCGGCCGGAGCGTGCGGCGGCGCTTCATGCGCGGTTGGATGCTTTCGCGATAAAATGGGACGCCGTGCTTGACCGTTTCCCCGAAGGCACCGTCGACGGGCTGTATCTTCCTGACTTTGGCGAGATGGCAGCGGCTGAAGCGCGGCACGACGCGGCGCTTGACCGCCGGTTCGATCGTCTGCGCGACCCGGAAGCCTGAGGCGCGCGCGAAGACGTCTTGAAACTAGGGGGCGGACCCGTTACATCCGCCCAATCGGGCAACAGGGAAAGATGTCATGGCCACCACCAATCCGCTTCAGTTCATCCAGCAGGTTCGCACCGAAGTTGCAAAGGTTGTTTGGCCGACAAAGCGCGAAGTGATGCTGACCACGGTGATGGTCTTTATCCTCGCCGCGCTGACAGCTGTTTTCTTTGCAATTGTCGATATCCTGATCCGCGGCGGCTTGCAGCAGATCCTTGGGATGTTCGGCTGAGCACCGCCCGCATGGGTGATTTTATCTTTACACCCTTGAAACCTGCGTCTGCGCGGGCTATTGCGCAGACCTGACCTGAAAAGGGCGTGCGGCGATTCGAGTTGCGCGCCGATTTTTTGTTCAGATGTTGCGGGGGCTTTGCCCCCGTGTTGATTGACGAATTTCATGCCGGGGCAGCCCGCATGGCAAGACAGGGACCAGAGTTCAGATGGCAAAACGGTGGTATTCGGTCAGTGTCCTGTCGAACTTCGAAAAGAAGATCGCCGAGCAGATCCGCGCGTCCGTGGCCGAGCAGGAACTTGAAGACCAGATCGACGAAGTGCTGGTGCCCACCGAAGAGGTGATCGAGGTCCGGCGCGGCAAGAAGGTGACAACCGAGCGTCGCTTCATGCCCGGCTATGTGCTGGTGCATATGGAAATGTCCGACGCAGGCTATCACCTGATCAACTCGATCAACCGCGTCACCGGGTTCCTTGGCCCGCAGGGCCGCCCGATGCCGATGCGCGATGCCGAGGTTCAGGCGATCCTGGGTCGCGTGCAGGAAGGCGAAGAAGCGCCGCGCACGCTGATCCACTTCGAGGTCGGTGAGAAAGTCAAAGTCGCCGATGGTCCTTTCGAGGATTTCGACGGCATGATCGAAGAGGTCGACGACGAGAACCAGCGTCTCAAGGTCTCGGTCTCGATCTTTGGCCGGGAGACCCCGGTCGAATTGGAATTCACTCAGGTCAACAAACAGGTCTGAGTGTGCGGCGGGGTTTGCCTCGCCATCCCGGCACCCGAGGGAGCCGGTCATTGTGGGAGGGAAGGGGCGCCGCGGCGCCTAGGCCCGGACCACGCAACGAAGAACCCGCGGGGCGCGCCCCAAGGGTGTTGAAAGGAGAAGGCCAATGGCCAAGAAACTCGTCGGTACGATGAAGTTGCAAGTTAAAGCGGGTCAAGCAAACCCGTCCCCGCCCGTGGGTCCCGCCCTCGGTCAACGCGGCATCAACATCATGGAATTCTGCAAGGCGTTCAACGCCAAGACCGCAGATATGGAGCCGGGCGCACCGTGCCCCACCGTGATCAGCTACTATCAGGACAAGTCCTTCACCATGGACATCAAGACGCCCCCGGCGTCCTACTACCTGAAGAAAGCTGCCAAGGTAAACTCCGGCGCGAAAACGCCCTCGCGTGAAACCGTCGGCACCGTGACCACCAAGCAGCTGCGAGAGATCGCAGAAGCAAAAGCCGCCGACCTGTCCGCGAACGACGTGGAAGCGGCGATGAAAATCATCCTGGGCTCCGCCCGGTCCATGGGCATCGAGGTGAAGTAAGATGGCAAAACTTGGAAAACGCACCCGCGCCGCCCGTGAAGCTTTTGCTGGCAAAGAAGAGATCACCGTTGAAGAAGCGGTAAGCCTCATCAAAGCGAACGCCACCGCGAAGTTCGACGAAACCATCGAGATCGCGATGAACCTCGGTGTTGACCCGCGTCACGCAGACCAGATGGTCCGCGGCGTTGTCGGTCTGCCCAACGGCACCGGCAAAACCATGCGCGTTGCTGTCTTCGCCCGTGGCGCGAAGGCTGAAGAAGCCGAGAAGGCTGGCGCAGATATCGTTGGCGCAGAAGACCTGATGGAGACCGTGCAGTCCGGCAAGATCGACTTCGATCGTTGCATCGCGACACCCGACATGATGCCGATCGTTGGCCGTCTGGGTAAAGTGCTTGGTCCGCGCAACCTGATGCCGAACCCCAAGGTTGGCACCGTGACCATGGACGTCGCCGACGCCGTGAAAGCGGCCAAGGGTGGCGAAGTGCAGTTCAAAGCCGAAAAGGGCGGTGTCGTCCACGCAGGCGTTGGCAAACTGTCCTTCGACGAAGCCAAGCTGGTTGAGAACATCCGTGCCTTCGTCGGCGCCGTGTCCAAAGCCAAGCCGGCCGGTGCCAAGGGCACCTACATGAAAAAGATCAACCTGAGCTCCACAATGGGCCCGGGCGTGTCGGTCGCTGTCGAGAACGCGACTGCCGAGTGATCCCGTGGGGTGGGGGCGAGCCTCCCACCTTACGACCCGAGATTTGGCGGCTTCGGTCGCCAGATACGCAAGGACCAGAACATCGGTCCGCGCGTCTGTCCGAGACGGAGGGTTTGGGCCACGGCCTGAATAATTCCTTCCTGAGATGGGAAACCGGAAATTCCTGCCTTCGGGCGGTTTTGGCCGGGACCCTGACATTGGACCCGAATGGGGTGCAGAAGACCGCATCCTGAACTGAGCCGGGGGGCAACCCCCAAATTTGGAGTGAAACTGTGGATAGAGCACAAAAAGAACAGTTGGTCGACGAACTCGGCCAAATCTTTGAAAGCTCTGGCGTCGTTGTGGTTAGCCACTACGTCGGTTTGACAGTTGCCGAAATGCAGGACCTTCGGGCGCGCGCACGCGCAGCCGGTGGGGCCGTGCGTGTTGCCAAAAACAGGCTCGCCAAGATCGCCCTTGAGGGCAAGCCATGCGAAAGCATTGCTGACCTTCTGACGGGTATGACCGTTCTGACCTACTCTGAGGATCCTGTGGCCGCGGCCAAGGTTGCTCAGGAGTTCGCCAAGGAAAACAGCAAGCTTGTTATCCTCGGCGGCGCAATGGGTGAGAACGCGTTGGACGCCGCCGGTGTCGAAGCCGTGTCGAAAATGCCTTCGCGCGAGGAGCTTATCTCCTCCATCGCGGGCATGCTCGGCGCACCTGCTTCGAACATCGCCGGGGCCATTGGCGCACCTGCAAGCAACATCGCATCCATCTTGTCCACCATCGAGGACAAGGCGGCTGCGTAAGGCAAATCGTCAAACTGGCGCACGGGTTGAACACGCGCGTTGGAACACACATATCGTAACGGAAAGAGCTAAACATGGCTGATCTGAAAAAACTGGCAGAAGACATCGTTGGTCTGACTCTGCTTGAAGCACAAGAACTGAAAACCATCCTGAAAGACGAGTACGGCATCGAGCCCGCCGCTGGCGGCGCAGTGATGATGGCCGGCCCTGCTGAAGGTGGCGCTGCCGAAGAAGAAAAGACCGAATTCGACGTCGTTCTGAAGAACGCCGGCGCATCCAAGATCAACGTGATCAAGGAAGTCCGCGGCATCACAGGTCTCGGCCTGAAAGAAGCCAAAGACCTGGTCGAAGCCGGTGGCAAGATCAAAGAAGGCGTCGACAAAGCCGAAGCCGAAGACATCAAAGGCAAGCTGGAAGCAGCTGGCGCCGAAGTCGAGCTGGCCTAAGCCAGAGGTGCGTGTTCTCACGCACTACGCATGAACGAGGGCTGGACGGGAATTTTCCTGTCCAGCCTGACCTGTTTTGACGAATGTTCCCCGCGGGAGCATTTCTCTGGAGAGGTCCAAGGTCGGAAGGGGTGCAGTGGGACGCATTCCAAGAATTGACCCGGATTTTCCGCTCTTATGGGCGCGCACCACGGCCCCGGTGGTTGATGCGCTCGGCGAGAGACACGAAAGGTGACACGACACATGGCACAATCCTTCCTTGGCCAGAAACGTCTGCGTAAATATTACGGCAAGATCCGCGAAGTGCTGGAGATGCCGAACCTCATCGAGGTTCAGAAATCCTCCTATGATCTGTTCCTGAATTCCGGCGACGCCGAGACCCCCACCGATGGTGAGGGGATCACGGGCGTTTTCCAGTCGGTCTTCCCGATCAAGGACTTTAACGAGACTTCGGTACTCGAATACGTCAAGTACGAGCTAGAAAAGCCCAAGTACGACGTTGAAGAATGCCAGCAGCGCGACATGACCTATAGCGCGCCGCTGAAAGTGACCCTGCGCCTCATCGTGTTCGATGTGGACGAGGACACTGGTGCCAAGTCCGTCAAGGACATCAAGGAACAAGACGTCTTCATGGGCGACATGCCCCTGATGACCCCGAACGGCACCTTCGTCGTCAACGGCACCGAGCGTGTGATCGTCTCCCAGATGCACCGCTCCCCGGGCGTGTTCTTTGACCACGACAAGGGCAAGACCCACTCCTCGGGCAAGCTGCTCTTCGCCTGCCGCATTATTCCCTACCGCGGCTCCTGGCTGGACTTCGAGTTCGACGCCAAGGACATCGTCTATGCCCGCATCGACCGTCGCCGCAAGCTGCCGGTGACGACCCTGCTCTATGCCCTGGGGCTGGACCAAGAAGGCATCATGAATGCCTATTACAACACCGTCACCTTCAAGCTGGAGAAGAACAAGGGTTGGGTTGCGCCCTTCTTCCCCGACCGCGTGCGCGGCACCCGTCCGACCTACGATCTGATCGACGCCAACACCGGCGAGATCCTTTTCGAGGCCGGCAAGAAGGTTACCCCCCGTGCCGTCAAGAAGCTCTTGGACGAAGGCAAGGTCAAGGAACTGCTCCTGCCCTTCGACCACATCGTTGGCAAGTTCGTCGCGCGTGACATCATCAACGAAGAAACCGGCGCGATCTACGTCGAGGCCGGTGACGAGCTGACGCTGGAATACGACAAGGACGGTACGCTGATCGGCGGCACCGCGAAGGAGCTGATCGACGCGGGCATCACCGAGATTCCGCTGCTGGACATCGACAACGTCAACGTCGGTCCCTACATGCGCAACACCATGGCGATGGACAAGAACATGAACCGCGACACCGCGCTCATGGACATCTACCGCGTCATGCGTCCGGGCGAGCCGCCCACCGTCGAGGCCGCCTCGGCGCTCTTCGACACGCTGTTCTTCGATAGCGAGCGTTACGACCTCTCGGCCGTGGGCCGCGTGAAGATGAACATGCGTCTGGCGCTCGACAAGCCCGACACGCAGCGCACGCTGGACCGTGACGACATCGTCGCCTGCATCAAGGCGCTGGTGGACCTGCGCGATGGCCGTGGCGACATCGACGACATCGACCACCTCGGCAACCGCCGTGTGCGCTCGGTCGGCGAGCTGATGGAAAACCAGTACCGCGTCGGCCTGCTGCGCATGGAGCGCGCGATCAAGGAGCGTATGTCCTCGGTCGAGATCGACACCGTGATGCCGCAGGACCTGATCAACGCCAAGCCCGCCGCGGCTGCGGTGCGTGAATTCTTCGGCTCCTCGCAGCTGTCACAGTTCATGGACCAGACCAACCCGCTGTCGGAAGTGACGCACAAGCGTCGTCTCTCGGCGCTTGGGCCGGGCGGTTTGACACGTGAGCGTGCGGGCTTTGAAGTGCGCGACGTGCACCCGACCCACTATGGCCGGATGTGCCCGATTGAGACGCCGGAAGGTCCGAACATTGGTCTGATCAACTCGCTGGCCACCTTTGCCCGCGTGAACAAATACGGCTTCATCGAAACGCCTTACCGCGTTGTGAAGGACAGCAAGGTCACCGATGAGGTGCACTATATGTCCGCGACCGAGGAAATGCGTCACACCGTGGCGCAGGCCAACGCCAACCTCGACGACGACATGAAGTTCGTGAACGAGATGGTCTCGACCCGTCAGTCCGGTGACTACACGCTGGCGCCGACCGAGAACGTGGACCTGATCGACGTGAGCCCGAAGCAGTTGGTCTCGGTCGCCGCATCGTTGATCCCGTTCCTCGAAAACGACGACGCCAACCGCGCTCTTATGGGCTCGAACATGCAACGTCAGGCGGTTCCGCTTCTGCAAGCCGAGGCGCCGCTCGTCGGTACCGGCATCGAAGAAGTCGTGGCACGCGACTCTGGCGCTGCCTACACGGCACGCCGCGCGGGTATCATCGACCAAGTCGATGCCTCCCGTATCGTGATCCGGGCCACAGAAGACCTCGAGTTGGGCGACGCGGGTGTGGACATCTACCGCATGCGCAAGTTCCAGCGTTCGAACCAGAACACCTGCATCAACCAGCGTCCGCTGGTGAAAGTGGGCGAGAAGGTCACAAAGGGTCAGGTCATCGCGGATGGTCCCTCCACCGACATGGGGGAACTGGCGCTCGGCAAGAACGTCGTCGTCGCCTTCATGCCGTGGAATGGTTACAACTACGAAGACTCCATCCTGATCTCCGAGCGGATTTCCCGCGACGACGTCTTCACCTCGATCCACATCGAGGAATTCGAAGTCGCCGCGCGTGACACGAAGCTTGGGCCGGAAGAGATCACCCGTGACATCCCGAACGTCGGCGAGGAAGCTCTGCGCAACCTCGACGAAGCCGGTATCGTTTACATCGGTGCGGACGTGGAGCCGGGCGATATCCTCGTCGGCAAGATCACTCCGAAGGGCGAAAGCCCGATGACGCCGGAAGAGAAGCTTCTGCGCGCCATCTTTGGTGAGAAAGCCTCGGACGTGCGCGACACCTCGCTGCGGGTAAAGCCGGGCGACTTCGGCACCGTCGTTGAGGTGCGCGTCTTCAACCGTCACGGCGTTGAGAAAGACGAGCGTGCGCTGCAGATTGAGCGTGAGGAAGTCGAACGTCTGGCCCGTGACCGGGACGACGAGCTGGCGATCCTCGACCGCAACATCTACGCGCGTCTCAAGGACATGATCCTCGGCAAGGTCGCCGTGAAAGGCCCGAAAGGCGTGAAGGCGAACAGCCAGATCACCGAGGAACTGCTGGAAACCCTGACCCGCGGTCAGTGGTGGCAGCTGGCCCTCGAGGACGAGGATGACGCGAAGATCGTCGAGGCCCTGAACGAGCAATACGAGATCCAGAAACGGACCTTGGATGCGCGTTTCGAGGACAAGGTCGAGAAGGTCCGCCGTGGCGACGACCTGCCCCCGGGCGTGATGAAGATGGTCAAGGTCTTCGTGGCGGTGAAGCGTAAGCTGCAGCCGGGCGACAAGATGGCCGGTCGTCACGGGAACAAGGGTGTGATCTCGAAAGTGGTGCCGATGGAGGACATGCCGTTCCTCGCCGATGGTACCCCGGTCGACTTCTGCCTCAACCCGCTCGGCGTGCCGTCGCGGATGAACGTCGGTCAGATCCTTGAGACGCATATGGGTTGGGCCGCACGCGGTCTGGGCCTGAACGTCGACGAGGCGCTGCAGGAATACCGCCGCTCGGGCGACCTGACGCCGGTGCGCGAAGCGATGCAGCTGGCCTATGGCGAGGATGTCTACGAAGAGGGCATCACCGGCATGGACGAGGATACGCTGCTGGAAGCGGCCGACAACGTCCGCCGCGGCGTGCCGATCGCCACGCCGGTCTTCGATGGCGCCAAGGAAGCGGACGTGAACGACAGCCTCAAGCGGGCCGGGTTCGACACCTCCGGTCAGTCGGTGCTCTTCGATGGTCGGACAGGCGAGCAGTTCGCGCGTCCGGTGACCGTCGGCGTGAAGTACCTGCTGAAGCTGCACCACCTGGTAGACGACAAGATCCACGCGCGTTCGACCGGGCCGTACTCCCTCGTCACACAGCAGCCGCTGGGTGGTAAGGCGCAGTTCGGTGGCCAGCGCTTCGGTGAGATGGAGGTCTGGGCTCTGGAAGCCTATGGCGCCGCCTACACCCTGCAGGAAATGCTGACCGTCAAGTCGGACGACGTCGCGGGCCGGACCAAGGTCTACGAAAGCATCGTCAAGGGCGAGGATAACTTCGAAGCGGGCATTCCGGAGAGCTTTAACGTTCTCGTCAAGGAAGTGCGCGGCCTCGGCCTGAATATGGAACTCCTGGATGCGGAGGAGGATGAGTGAGGCATAGACGGAATTTTTCAAAAATTCCGGGCCGTTTTCTTTCAAAGAAAACGGCACCCCTCACTCCCAACGCACCCCTTTCAAGGATTTGAAAATGAACCAGGAACTGACAAATAACCCGTTCAACCCGCTGACGCCGCAAAAAGCGTTTGACGAAATTAAGGTCTCTTTGGCCTCGCCCGAGCGGATCCTGAGCTGGTCCTTCGGTGAGATCAAGAAGCCGGAAACCATCAACTACCGCACGTTCAAGCCCGAGCGTGACGGCCTGTTCTGCGCGCGTATATTTGGCCCGATCAAAGACTACGAATGCCTCTGCGGCAAATATAAGCGCATGAAGTATCGCGGCGTCGTCTGCGAGAAATGCGGCGTCGAAGTCACGCTGCAAAAGGTCCGCCGTGAGCGCATGGGCCACATCGAGCTCGCCTCGCCGGTGGCCCACATCTGGTTCCTCAAATCGCTGCCCTCGCGCATCGGCCTGATGCTGGACATGACTCTGCGTGATCTGGAGCGCGTGCTCTACTTCGAAAACTACGTGGTGATCGAGCCGGGTCTCACCGATCTTCAATACGGTCAGATGATGACCGAAGAAGAATATATGGACGCGCAAGACGCCTATGGCATGGACGCTTTCACCGCCAACATCGGCGCCGAAGCGATCCGCGAGATGCTGGCGGCGATCGACCTTGAAGCTGAAGCCGAAAACCTGCGCGCCGATCTGAAAGAGGCGACAGGCGAGCTGAAGCCCAAGAAGATCATCAAGCGTCTGAAAGTGGTCGAGAGCTTCCTTGAGTCCGGCAACCGTCCGGAGTGGATGGTCATGACCGTGATCCCGGTCATCCCGCCCGAGCTGCGCCCGCTGGTGCCGCTGGACGGTGGCCGCTTCGCGACCTCCGACCTCAACGACCTGTACCGCCGCGTGATCAACCGGAACAACCGCTTGAAGCGTCTGATCGAACTGCGCGCGCCTGACATCATCGTGCGCAACGAAAAGCGGATGCTGCAGGAATCGGTCGACGCACTCTTCGACAACGGCCGCCGTGGCCGCGTCATCACCGGTGCCAACAAGCGCCCGTTGAAGTCGCTGTCGGACATGCTGAAAGGCAAACAGGGCCGCTTCCGTCAGAACCTTTTGGGTAAGCGTGTCGACTTTTCGGGCCGTTCGGTCATTGTGACCGGCCCGGAGTTGAAGCTGCACCAATGTGGTCTGCCCAAGAAGATGGCGCTCGAACTGTTCAAGCCGTTCATCTACTCGCGGCTCGAGGCCAAAGGTCTGTCCTCTACCGTGAAACAGGCCAAGAAGCTGGTCGAGAAAGAGCGCCCTGAGGTTTGGGATATTCTTGATGAGGTGATCCGTGAGCACCCCGTCATGCTCAACCGCGCGCCGACGCTGCACCGTCTGGGCATTCAGGCGTTCGAACCCGTCCTGATCGAAGGCAAGGCGATCCAGCTGCATCCGCTGGTATGCTCGGCCTTTAACGCCGACTTCGACGGTGACCAGATGGCCGTTCACGTCCCGCTCTCGCTGGAAGCCCAGTTGGAAGCGCGTGTTCTGATGATGTCCACGAACAACGTTCTGTCGCCTGCAAACGGCGCGCCGATCATTGTGCCGTCGCAGGATATGATCTTGGGTCTCTACTACACGACCCTTGAGCGTGAAGGCATGGTTGGCGAAGGCATGGTCTTCGGCTCCGTCGACGAGGTGCAACACGCCCTCGACGCCGGTGCGGTTCACCTGCACTCGAAAATCAAGGCGCGGATCAAACAGATCGACGCCGAAGGCAACGAAGTGATGATGCGCTTTGACACGACCCCCGGTCGTATCCGTCTTGGTGCGCTTCTGCCGCTGAACGCCAAAGCGCCGTTTGATCTGGTCAACCGTCTGCTGCGCAAGAAAGAAGTGCAGCAGGTCATCGACACCGTCTACCGTTACTGCGGTCAGAAAGAATCGGTCATCTTCTGTGACCAGATCATGACCATGGGTTTCCGCGAAGCTTTCAAAGCGGGCATCTCCTTCGGCAAAGACGACATGCTGATCCCCGACACCAAATGGCCGCTGGTTGAAGAAACCCGCGAGCAGGTGAAGGACTTTGAACAGCAGTATATGGACGGCCTGATCACTCAGGGCGAAAAGTACAACAAAGTCGTCGATGCATGGTCGAAGTGTAACGACAAGGTGACCGAAGCGATGATGGGCTCCATCTCCGCCGTGGCTCACCATGAGAACGGTTCCGAGAAAGAGCCGAACTCGGTCTACATGATGGCTCACTCCGGTGCTCGTGGCTCGGTCACGCAGATGAAACAGCTGGGCGGGATGCGCGGCCTGATGGCGAAGCCGAATGGCGACATCATCGAGACGCCGATTATCTCGAACTTTAAAGAAGGTCTGACCGTTCTCGAGTACTTCAACTCGACCCACGGTGCGCGGAAAGGTCTGTCGGATACCGCTCTGAAAACAGCGAACTCCGGTTACCTGACACGCCGTCTGGTGGACGTGGCGCAGGACTGCATCGTGCGCGAGCATGACTGCGGCACCGAAACCGCGATCACCGCCGAAGCGGCTGTCAACGATGGTGAGGTTGTCTCCTCGCTGGCCGAGCGTCTGCTGGGCCGTGTTGCGGCGGACGACATTCTGGTGCCCGGCACCGAGGATGTTCTGGTGCCCGCAGGCACGCTGATCGACGAGCGCATGTCGGATGCCATCGACGAGGCCGGGGTGCAGTCCGCACGGATCCGCAGCCCGCTGACCTGTGATGCCGAAGAGGGCGTCTGCGCCATGTGCTATGGCCGTGACCTCGCACGCGGCACGCTGGTCAACCAAGGTGAGGCCGTCGGCATCATCGCGGCTCAGTCGATTGGTGAACCCGGTACCCAGCTGACGATGCGGACCTTCCACATCGGCGGTGTTGCGCAGGGTGGTCAGCAGTCCTTCCTTGAGGCCAGCCAGTCGGGCAAGGTCGCTTTCGAGAACGCACAGACGCTTGAAAACAGCGCCGGTGAAGTGCTCGTCATGGGGCGGAACATGAAGCTGTTGATCGTCGATGAGAATGGCGAGGAGCGGGCCAGCCACAAGATCGGCTACGGCACCAAGCTGCACGTCAAAGAAGGCGACGACGTTGCACGCGGTGACAAGCTCTTCGAATGGGACCCTTACACCCTGCCGATCATCGCCGAGAAACCCGGTACGACCAAATACGTCGACCTGGTCTCGGGCATCGCGGTCAAGGAAGACACCGACGAAGCAACCGGCATGACCCAGAAGATCGTGATCGACTGGCGCGCGGCCCCCAAGGGCAACGAGCTTAAGCCCGAGATCATCTTGGTCGGTGAAGATGGCGAACCGGTCCGCAACGATGCGGGCAACCCGGTGACCTATCCGATGTCGGTCGATGCGGTTCTCTCTGTCGAAGACCAGACGCAGGTTCAGGCCGGTGACATCATCGCGCGTATCCCGCGTGAAGGTGCCAAGACCAAGGACATTACCGGTGGTCTGCCGCGTGTGGCCGAACTCTTTGAGGCACGTCGCCCCAAAGACCACGCCATCATCGCGGAAATCGACGGCTATGTCCGCTTTGGCAAGGACTACAAGAACAAGCGCCGCATCGCGATTGAAAGCTCGGATGATCCGGACGTGAAGGTTGAATACATGGTGCCCAAGGGGAAACACATCCCCGTGGCCGAAGGCGACTTCGTGCAGAAGGGCGACTACATCATGGATGGCAACCCCGCGCCGCACGACATCCTCGCGATCATGGGCGTCGAAGCCTTGGCCGAGTATATGATTGACGAGGTGCAGGACGTTTACCGCCTGCAGGGTGTGAAGATTAACGACAAACACATCGAAGTCATCGTCCGTCAGATGCTGCAGAAGTGGGAAATCCAAGAAAGCGGCGACACCACGCTGCTCAAGGGTGAACACGTCGACAAGCAGGAGTTCGATCAGGCCAACGAGAAGGCGCTCAAGAAAGGAGGCCGCCCCGCCAAGGGCGAACCGATCCTCTTGGGCATCACCAAGGCGTCGCTGCAAACCCGCAGCTTCATCTCGGCCGCCTCCTTCCAGGAAACCACGCGCGTGCTGACCGAAGCCTCGGTTCAGGGCAAGCGGGACAAGCTGGTCGGTCTGAAAGAGAACGTCATCGTGGGCCGTCTGATCCCCGCCGGGACCGGTGGCGCGACGCAGGCGATGCGCAAAGTGGCGACAGACCGCGACAACGTCGTGATCGAAGCACGCCGCGAAGAGGCCGAAGCCGCTGCCCGTCTGGCCGCGCCGGAAGCCTCTGTGGAGGACGACATCGTCGGTGGCGATGTGTTCAACACGCCGGTCGGTGACGACGAGAGCCGCGATTGATCGCAGCACCTTATTGAAAAACAAAAGCCCCCGCAGTGACGCTGCGGGGGCTTTTTTATGGGGTGGGCAAATGCCGCGGCCAGACTCTGCCCCGGGGGGGGCTGGTTTCTGAGGCCAAAGCCTTATATCCGCCACATAGTCCGAATAGGTTTGCAAAAGCTTAACCGTCGTAAGGTGCTTTGATGACGTCCCGCATTCTACATATCGACGACGACCCGATCGTTCTGGAACTGGTCAAGATGATCTTTTCCGACGACAGGTCGCTGAGCTTTGTCTCCTGTCTGAACGCCCGCGATGCGCTGGCGGTGGTCGATGATCTCAAGCCTGACCTGATCATCAGCGATATTTCCATGCCGGATATGGGCGGGTTGGAACTGGCCCATCGGTTTGGCGAGAATCCGGCCATCGCCGGGACGCCGATCATATTTCTCAGCGGGCGCACCCGCGATCTTGAGGTCTATGACGCCTTCCGCGATCTGGCGGCCACGGTGATGCAAAAGCCGGTCGAGCCGGGGTTGCTGCGAAGCACGGTGCGCAATCTGCTGGCCAGCCAGCAGCAGCCGGTGGCGCAGGCTTCGAACCAGTAGAGCGCGCCAATCTGGGGGGGGCGGGCCGCCGTTCTTGACAGCCCCCGTAGCCGCTGCCAGTCATTCGGGGGCGGCAGTGAAATAAGCCGCACCATTTTTCCCGGAGCGCTTTCATGTCCCCCAATACCATCGGCGCGCTGCTGATGATCGCCTCGATGGCCTGTTTCACGTTTAACGACACGCTGCTCAAAATGACCGACGGGGCGCTGCCCCTGTTTCAGCTGTTGTTCCTGCGCGGGGTGACAACCTCGGTGCTGATCTTGGCCCTCAGTCGGCAGCTTGGTCGGATCGATTTCCGGCTTCAAGCACGGGACTGGCAGGTCATCGGCCTGCGCTCGGTGGCCGAGATCGCGGCGGCTTATTTCTTTCTCACCGCGTTGTTCAACATGCCCTTGGCGAATGTCACCGCCATCCTCCAGGTCGTGCCGCTTTCGGTGACGCTCGCGGCAGCGCTGGTTTTCCGGCAGGCCGTGGGCTGGCGGCGTTTGGTCGCCATCGGCATTGGTTTCTGCGGCGTGCTGTTAATCGTCAAACCGGGGGCGGAAGGGTTCAATATCTGGTCGATCTACGTTTTGATCGCCGTGCTCTGCGTGACGGTCCGTGACCTGTCGACCCGTGCCTTGTCACCGGCGGTGCCCTCGATGACCGTGACCTTGGTGACCGCCCTGTCAGTGATGACGGCGGCGGGTTTGGCGTCGCTGAGCGCGCCTTGGGCGCCGGTAGCGCCCTCGGTCGCGGCGCTGATCGGCGGCTCAGGGGTCTTTGTGCTAGGCGGCTATTTCTTCTCGATCCAAGTGATGCGGGTGGGCGATATCGGCTTTATCGCGCCGTTTCGCTATACCGGCCTGCTCTGGGCGCTTTTGCTGGGCTGGGTCGTCTTTGGTGACTGGCCGGGGGCCTTGACCCTCATCGGCGCGGGGATCGTGGTGGCCACGGGGGTCTTCACCCTCTACCGCGAGCGGAAGTTGAAGGTTCAGGCCGAGAAGACGCGCCGCACCTGAGCTTGGTCGATGGCGAAACGCTCCTGAAACAGCGCGTCGCCTTCGGCATCCAGCGGGGCCACTTCCACATGCCGCGCGAGCCCCTGCCGCGAATCGTTCGAGCCGTTGTGGCTGCGCACGAACATCGCCGCATCGGGCAGGCTGACGCAGGGCATGAAGCGGGGCAGTTTCTCATGGGCGAAGTTCATAATGGTGACCGGGCTGCCGCCCTTCACATACATCGCCAGCGCCGCGACGTTCAGCGGGCGGTACACTTCGGCGGCGCGGATCCCCTGCGGGCCGAATTCCGCGATGTAGCCCTTGGGCCAGTCAAAGGCGACGGAGCGCTGGCCTTTCAGCAGACCCGCGCTTTGCGCGACCGTCTGGCGCAGCCGGGCGATGAAGTCGACCGAGACCGCGTCATCGTCGTCGTAGCGGAATTGCAGGCAGGGTTCGGCCGGGTTGATCCGCGCGGCGTTGAGCACCTCCTTCATCACCTCCCGATGATTGCGCGGCGGCTCACGGTGAATAACCGCCTGCGGCAGGTCGGCCAGCAGCGATTCGAGGCGTCGGGCGTGTTCGGTGGGAAACTGGTCTCCGATCACGAAGACCATGGAGAAATCCGGGTCGGTTTGCGCCTTGAGGCAGGGCAGGGCGACGGTTTCGAGCAGGCGGAAACGTTCTTCGAGCCGGGCCGCGTCATAGAGATAGGCGATGCGTTCCTCGGTGGTCTCGTGGCCGACCTGAAAGCCACCCAAGGCCGGGTAGGAAAAGCGGCAAAGGCCGATCGCTTGCATGGAGATTTCCTTCTGTCCTTCGCCGGACTATGGCGAGCGGGGCAGGGGCGTGGCAAGGGTGGAATGTGCCACCCGGGCCCGGAACCAAGCCGCAGGCGCCGGGCCATCACCCGGCAAACCTCCGCGACCCCACCGGGGCCCACCTGTTGACAGGCCCCGCGCAACGCTCTATACGCCCGCTATCTCGGAGGTGGAGGCCGCTCTGCCAGTCCGAATTCATAACTGAAGTGGTCACGATCCGGCCTACTACTGGCCCGATCCTCTGTTAACCCACCGCGTCGTTTTCCTCGGTACGGGAACGTTGCGGTCATTTTGCTTTGTGGACGCACGAAGTAGCCGAATTTAGCCGCATGGGGGATCCCCCGTGTACACAATCTGAGCGATACGGGGATATAACCGGAATGCCAACGATCCAACAGCTGATCCGCAAGCCGCGGCAGCCGAAAGTCAAACGTTCGAAATCCATGCACCTGCAGGAGTGCCCGCAAAAGCGCGGCGTCTGCACACGCGTGTACACCACCACACCGAAGAAGCCGAACTCGGCGATGCGTAAGGTTGCCAAGGTGCGCCTGACCAACGGGTTCGAAGTGATCTCCTACATCCCGGGTGAGAGCCACAACCTTCAGGAACACTCCGTGGTTCTGATCCGCGGCGGTCGTGTAAAAGACCTTCCGGGTGTGCGTTACCACATCCTGCGCGGTGTTCTTGATACGCAGGGCGTGAAAGACCGTAAGCAGCGTCGTTCGAAGTACGGCGCGAAGCGTCCGAAGTAATCTCGCACCGGTGGGGCCCGCCCCCGCCGATCCACCCGATGTTCGGTGGGGCAGCGCCCCACCACCCGCCAAGAGGAAGACACTGACATGTCACGCCGCCACGCCGCTGAAAAACGCGAAGTCCTGCCAGACGCCAAATACGGCGATCTGGTTCTCACCAAATTCATGAACAACCTGATGATCGACGGCAAGAAATCTGTCGCCGAGCGTATCGTCTACAACGCGATGACCCGCGTCGAAGACAAGATCAAGCGCGCGCCGATCGAAGTGTTCCACGAAGCGCTGGAAAACATCCAGCCTTCCGTCGAAGTGCGCTCGCGCCGCGTCGGCGGTGCCACCTATCAGGTGCCGGTCGAAGTGCGCCCCGAGCGTCGTCAGGCGCTGGCGATCCGCTGGTTGATCAAAGCCGCCCGTGCGCGTAACGAAAACACCATGGAAGAACGCCTTGCCGGCGAGCTGCTGGACGCTGTGCAGTCCCGTGGTACCGCTGTTAAAAAGCGCGAAGATACGCACAAGATGGCCGACGCGAACAAAGCGTTCAGCCACTACCGCTGGTAATTTCAACGTCGCGCCCGGTTTCGGGCGCGATCCGTTCGTACTGATATTTTCGAGGAAGCAGCCCCATGGCACGCGACTATCCGCTCCAACGCTACCGCAACTTCGGCATCATGGCTCACATCGATGCCGGTAAAACCACTTGTTCCGAACGCATCCTGTTCTACACCGGCAAAAGCCACAACATTGGTGAGGTGCATGACGGCGCCGCAACCATGGACTGGATGGAGCAGGAACAAGAGCGCGGCATCACCATTACCTCCGCCGCGACCACCACTTTCTGGCAGCGTCAGGAAGAGCCCACAGCCGATGCGACATCCGACACCAAGTTCCGGATGAACATCATCGACACCCCCGGCCACGTTGACTTCACCATCGAAGTTGAGCGTTCGCTGGCCGTTCTCGACGGCGCGGTTGCCGTTCTCGACGCCAACGCCGGTGTTGAGCCGCAGACCGAAACCGTCTGGCGTCAGGCTGACCGCTACAAGGTGCCGCGCATCGTTTTCGTCAACAAGATGGACAAGATCGGCGCGGACTTCTTCAACTGCGTGCACATGATCAAGGACCGCACAGGCGCCACGCCTGCTCCGATCCAGATCCCGATCGGTGCCGAGAACGAGCTGGAAGGCATCGTCGACCTCGTGACCATGAAAGAATGGGTCTGGGCCGGTGAAGACCTCGGTGCCGCCTGGGAACAGCGCGAAATCCGTGACAGCCTGAAAGCGACCGCCGACGAATGGCGTGCCAAGCTCATCGAGACCGCGGTCGAGATGGACGACGAGGCGATGGAAAACTACCTGATGGACGGCGCCGAGCCCGACGTCGACACCCTGCGCGACCTGATCCGCAAGGGTACTTTGGCCATCAAATTCATCCCCGTTCTCTGTGGTTCCGCCTTTAAGAACAAAGGTGTTCAGCCCCTCTTGAACGCCGTGATCGACTATCTCCCCAGCCCGCTGGACGTTGTCGACTACATGGGCTTCAAGCCGGGCGACGAGACCGAGACCCGCAACATCCCGCGCCGCGCGGATGACGACATGGCGTTCTCGGGCCTTGCGTTCAAAATCATGAACGACCCCTTCGTTGGCTCGCTGACCTTCACCCGTATCTACTCGGGCGTTCTGCGCAAGGGCGACACGCTTCTGAACTCCACCAAGGGTAAGAAAGAGCGCGTCGGTCGTATGATGATGATGCACTCCAACAACCGCGAGGAAATCGAAGAGGCCTTCGCGGGCGACATCATCGCGCTGGCGGGTCTCAAGGACACCACCACCGGTGACACGCTCTGCGCGCAGAACGATCCGGTCGTCCTCGAAACCATGACCTTCCCCGATCCGGTGATCGAGATCGCGGTCGAGCCGAAGACCAAGGCCGACCAGGAAAAGATGTCCGCAGGTCTGGCCCGTCTGGCCGCCGAAGACCCTTCCTTCCGCGTCGAGACCGATCTGGAATCCGGTCAGACCATCATGAAGGGCATGGGCGAACTTCACCTCGACATCCTCGTCGACCGTCTGAAGCGCGAATTCAAGGTCGAGGCGAACATCGGTGCGCCGCAGGTGGCCTATCGTGAGACGATCTCGAAAGAGGCCGAAATCACCTACACCCACAAGAAGCAGTCGGGTGGTTCGGGTCAGTTCGGTGAGGTCAAGATGATCCTGACGCCGACCGAGCCGGGCGAAGGTTACTCCTTCGAGAGCCGCATCGTCGGTGGTGCCATTCCCAAGGAATACATCCCGGGCGTGGAAAAGGGTATCAAGTCGGTTCTGGACTCCGGTCCGCTGGCGGGCTTCCCGGTCATCGACTTCAAAGTGGCCCTGATCGACGGTAAGTTCCACGACGTTGACTCCAGCGTTCTGGCCTTCGAAATCGCCGCCCGTATGGCGATGCGTGAAGGCATGAAGAAAGCTGGCGCCAAGCTGCTGGAACCGATCATGAAGGTCGAAGTTGTAACCCCGGAAGAATACACCGGTGGCATCATCGGTGACCTGACATCTCGTCGGGGCCAGGTGCAGGGTCAAGATACGCGCGGCAATGCCATCGCGATCGACGCCTTCGTGCCGCTGGCCAACATGTTCGGCTACATCAACACCCTGCGTTCGATGTCGTCGGGTCGTGCGAACTTCACCATGCAGTTCGACCACTACGAACCCGTGCCGCAGAACATCTCGGACGAGATTCAGGCCAAGTTCGCTTAAGGAAATCGGCGCGTGGGAAACTGCGCGCCGACCCAAATCGTTGGGTGTGTGCTGCGCATACACCATTGAGAAAGACCAAAAGGAGCCAACACCATGGCAAAGGCAAAGTTTGAACGCACCAAACCGCACGTCAACATCGGCACGATCGGCCACGTTGACCACGGTAAAACCACGCTGACCGCGGCGATCACCAAGTATTTCGGTGACTTCCAGGCGTATGACCAGATCGACGGCGCGCCCGAAGAGAAGGCCCGCGGCATCACCATCTCGACCGCGCACGTCGAGTATGAGACCGAGAACCGTCACTACGCCCACGTCGACTGCCCTGGCCACGCTGACTATGTGAAAAACATGATCACCGGTGCGGCGCAGATGGACGGCGCGATCCTGGTTGTGAACGCGGCCGACGGCCCGATGCCCCAGACCCGCGAGCACATCCTGCTCGGCCGTCAGGTTGGCATCCCCGCCATGGTCGTCTTCATGAACAAAGTTGACCAGGTTGACGACGAAGAGCTGCTCGAGCTCGTCGAGATGGAAATCCGCGAACTGCTGTCCTCCTACGACTACCCCGGCGACGACATCCCCGTTGTTGCAGGTTCCGCTCTGGCGGCGATGGAAGGCAACAAGCCCGAGATCGGCGAAGAGTCCATCAAGAAGCTGATGGCCGAAGTTGACGCCTACATCCCGACACCTGAGCGTGCCGTGGACCAGCCCTTCCTGATGCCGGTCGAAGACGTCTTCTCGATCTCTGGCCGTGGTACCGTTGTGACTGGCCGTGTCGAGCGTGGCGTGATCAACGTTGGCGACGAAATCGAAATCGTCGGCATCCGCGACACCAAGAAAACCACCTGCACCGGTGTGGAAATGTTCCGCAAGCTGCTGGACCGTGGTGAAGCTGGCGACAACATCGGCGCCCTGCTGCGCGGCGTTGAGCGTGACGGCGTTGAGCGTGGTCAGGTTCTCTGCAAGCCCGGCTCCGTGACACCGCACACCAAGTTCGAAGCCGAAGCCTACATCCTCACCAAAGAGGAAGGTGGCCGTCACACGCCGTTCTTCGCGAACTACCGTCCGCAGTTCTACTTCCGTACAACTGACGTGACCGGCACCGTTCAGCTGGCAGAAGGCACCGAGATGGTCATGCCCGGCGACAACGTGTCCTTCGGCGTTGAGCTGATCGCACCGATCGCCATGGAAAACGGCCTGCGCTTCGCGATCCGCGAAGGTGGCCGGACTGTTGGCGCGGGCGTCGTTTCCAAAATCACTGAGTGATTTTGAAACGGACCCGGTGGGCGGCTGTCGCTCCGCAGGAGCGATGAGAGCCCACCCCCTGGCCTGACCGGGGACCACGGTTCAGATATTCGAAAGGCCGCAGCGTTTGCTGCGGCCTTTTGCTTTGGCGGGAGAGGGGCCTTTGGCGTGCGCGTGATACTGGGGGAGACGCCGCATTTATTGATTGTGATTGAACGCGGACGGGGTGCGCGGTCACGCCGGGGCGGCGTGACTTTGCGCGCTGGTTCTAAAAACACGGGGGTTTTTAGAACCCTCTTGCCACTTGCTTTGATTCCCCCTATAGGACGCGCATCGAACCGGGGTGCGTTAGACGCGCCCCGTTTGATTTATTACCAAGGCGCGAAGAGGGGGCCGGATGAGCCTGCTTCCTCCAATCCGTTAGAATCCCAAAACAAGGGATATGCATATGGCCGTTCAAAGCCAGAACATCCGCATTCGCCTGAAGGCGTTTGACTACCGGGTGCTCGATGCCTCCACTCAGGAAATCGTCAGCACCGCCAAGCGCACAGGCGCTTCGGTTCGCGGTCCCATTCCGCTGCCGAACAAGATCGAGAAATTCACCGTTCTTCGTGGTCCCCACGTCGACAAGAAATCCCGTGACCAGTTTGAAATCCGCACGCACAAGCGTCTGCTGGATATCATCGATCCGACCCCCCAGACCGTGGACGCGCTGATGAAGCTCGACCTCGCCGCTGGCGTGGACGTCGAGATCAAGCTGCAATCGTAAAGCCGGGAGGGTAATCATATGTTGCGCTCAGGCGTTATTGCAAAAAAAGTCGGCATGACCCGGCTGTTCATGGAAGACGGCAAGCAGATCCCTGTGACCGTTCTTCAGTTGGACAAGCTTCAGGTTGTCGCACAGCGCACCGCGGACCGTGACGGCTACACCGCCGTTCAGCTCGGTGCCGGTTCGGCGAAAGCCAAACGTACAAGCCAAGCGATGCGTGGCCACTTCGCCGCGGCGAAAGTGGAACCAAAGCGCAAGCTGGCCGAATTCCGCGTCGACGCGGATGCGATGATCAACGTCGGTGAGGAAATCACCGCTGACCATTACTTCGCCGGTCAGTATGTTGACGTTGCAGGCACTTCGATCGGTAAAGGTTTTGCCGGTGCGATGAAGCGTCACAACTTCGGCGGTCTGCGGGCGACACACGGTGTCTCCATCAGCCACCGTTCGCACGGCTCCACAGGCCAGTGTCAGGATCCCGGCAAGGTTTTCAAAGGTAAGAAAATGGCCGGTCACATGGGTGCTGCCCGTGTCACTACGCAGAACCTCGAAGTCGTCAAGACCGACAGCGCGCGTGGCCTGATCATGGTCAAAGGCGCCGTTCCCGGCTCCAAAGGTGGCTGGGTCACCGTCAAGGATGCGGTCAAAAAGCCGTTCCCCGAAGACGCGATTCTGCCCGCCGCTCTGAAATCTGCCGCTGACGAAGCCGCGAAAGCCGCCGAAGAGGCCGCCGCCGCAGCCGCCGCAGAGGCAGAAGCCGAAGCCAAGCGTTTGGCCGAAGAGCAAGCCGCACAGGAAGCTGAAGCGCTGAAAGCCGCAGAAGCCGAAATCGCAGCTGAAGGTTCGGATGCCGACAATTCCGATGCCGACGCTGACAAGAAAGAAGGTGACGCATGAAACTCGATGTCATCAAACTCGACGGTGGCAAAGCCGGGTCGGTAGACCTGGACGAAGCCCTGTTCGGCCTGGAGCCGCGTGCCGACATCCTGCACCGCGTCGTGCGCTGGCAGCGTAACAACGCGCAGCAGGGTACGCACAAGGTCAAGACCCGGTCCGAGACCAGCTACTCGACCAAGAAGATCTATCGCCAGAAGGGCACCGGCGGCGCACGCCACGGTGACCGCAACGCGCCGATTTTCCGCAAGGGTGGTATCTACAAGGGTCCGACCCCGCGCAGCCACGGCCACGAGCTGACCAAGAAGTTCCGCAAGCTGGGCCTGCGCCACGCGCTGTCCGCCAAAGCAAAAGCCGGTTCGCTGGTCATCATCGACGAAGCAACTTCCGAGGGCAAAACCGCCGCTCTGGCCAAGCAGGTCTCGAACCTGGGCTGGAAACGCGCGCTGGTCATCGATGGCGCTTCGGTCAACGAGAACTTCGCACAGGCCGCGCGCAACATCGATGGGTTGGACATCCTGCCGTCGATGGGCGCAAACGTCTATGACATCCTCAAGCGTGACACCCTGGTGATCACCAAAGCGGGGATCGAAGCATTGGAGGCACGCCTGAAATGAGCGCCAAGCATCAACACTACGACGTGATCCGCAAGCCGGTCATCACCGAGAAGGCAACCATGGCGTCCGAACAGAACGCCGTCGTCTTTGAAGTCGCGATCGACAGTAACAAGCCGATGATCAAAGAGGCCGTCGAGGCGCTCTTCAACGTCAAGGTGAAGGCCGTGAACACGACCATCACCAAAGGCAAGGTCAAGCGTTTCCGGGGCCAGATGGGCCGCCGTAAAGACGTGAAAAAGGCCTATGTGACGCTCGAAGAGGGCAACACAATCGACGTTTCCACCGGGCTGTAAGCCCTCGGTTTGGAATTTGGGAAAGGCCTCCGCTTTGCGGGGGCCTTTTTCGTTTCGGGGATGCGCCGGGGCCCGGGACAAGCCGCAGGCGCCGGGCCATCGCCTGCCCGCCCGAACGGGTAGGCGATTTGGTGAGGCTGGACGTGACCTCGCAAAAGCACATCTCGGTTGAACCATAAAGTGGCACCAAGGTCCGTCAGATCGCCGACCCGCGGGCAGGCGCTGGCCCTCGGACCATGAATGCCACCCCGGCCATGGACTAGCCACAGGGTCAACCCTCCCCCAAAGCAGGCTGTTTCCAGCCTAAATGCCGCGACGTAACGGCAAAGGGTGACGTGGGCGTTGCTTGCGGCGTGCTTTCCTCTACAAGACCTCGGATAACGACAAAAAGCAGGTCCATGTCCCACGAAAAATCTACCTCTGGCGCGTCTGCAGACGTGTCGAACGCGCGCGACTGGGTGCGCGTGCTGGCCCGTTACCGCGAGCCGAGCACATGGCGCAGCAGTTTTGAACTGGCGATCACGCTTGGCCCCTTCATCCTCTTATGGACGCTCGCTTGGTGGGCGCTCTCAATCAGCGGCTGGCTGACGCTTGCCATCTCGCTGGTGAACGCGGGCTTCTTGCTGCGGCTCTTTGCGATCCAGCATGATTGCGGCCATGCGGCCTTTTTCAGCAGCCGTCGCACAAGCGATTGGGTGGGCCGCGTGTTGGGGGTGCTGACGCTGACGCCCTATGATGTCTGGCGACGGACCCATTCGATCCACCATTCCTCGGCCGGGAACCTTGGCCGTCGCGGAATCGGCGACATCCATACACTCACCGTGGCGGAGTATCGCGAGCTCGGGCTGTTCGGGCGTTTGCACTATCGCCTCTACCGCAATCCGATCGTGCTCTTCGGTCTTGGGCCGAGCTATCTGTTTTTCGTGCAGAACCGCGTCCCGCTGGGGCTGATGGCGCAGACACGCTATTGGCTGAGCGCGATGGGCACCAACCTGACGATCCTCGTAGCACTTGCGGTGATCTTCTACTTCGGGGGGATCATGCCCATTCTGCTGATCTTCGTGCCCAGCACCCTTCTGGCGGCCACGGCGGGCATGTGGTTGTTCTATGTGCAGCACCAGTTCGAGACGACCCATTGGGAGGAGAACGACGCTTGGGACCTGCATGATGCGGCTTTTCACGGCTCGTCGCACTATATCCTGCCCCGTCCGCTGCAATGGCTGAGCGCGAATATCGGCATTCACCATGTGCACCATCTTTACAGCCGCATTCCCTTCTATCGTCTGCCAGAGGTGCTGCGGGATCATGTGGCCTTGGCCGAAGGTAATCGCATGACCATTCGCGAAAGCCTCGCCAACGCGCGGCTGCACCTTTGGGATGAGAAAAGCAAACGTCTGCTGTCCTTCGCGCAGGCACGTCGCGCCGCTTGAAGCCCTCGCTACTGATGAAAGAAGCCCCCGCCTTGGCGGGGGTTTTTGCGTTTTGAGGTCATGGTATTACTCATACGCGATCCAGCTGCCGCCGGGTTCAATCATGCGGCGACCCCTTAAAAGTTCCGAAAAAAAGCCATCAATTTTCTTGGAACAGAGCAGAAAGCTGCCGGTTGTCTCACCGTGGAAGACGGGGTGCTGCGCGCCTCATTTAACGTAAACGAACACGGGAGAGACCTAATGATCTATACCAAAACACTCATGGCTGGCGTATCCGCCGTTGCCCTTTTCGCGGCCGCTCCGGTTCTGGCGCAGGATGCGACAGAGAACGTCGAAGAGACCATCGAGCGCAATGCCGAAGTCGAAGCCGAGATGGAAGCCGAAGTCGAAGGTGGCGCAGCCGCGACCGCGAATGTTGCTGGCGGCCAAGTGGTTGTCGAGCAGGAAGACGCCGAAGTTGACGTGACCGTTCCCGAGCCCGATGTGAACGTCTCGCAGGACGCGCCCGTTGTGACCGTTGAGCAGGGCCAGCCCGAAGTGAACGTCGCCGTTCCCGAGCCGACCGTTCGCGTGCAGCAGCAGGCTCCCATCATCACCGTTGAGCAGGCCCAGCCGCAGGTTACCGTGCGCATCCCCGAGCCCGTCGTGACCGTGCAGGTGCCTAAGCCACAGGTTGATGTCGACACCGGCGAGCCGATCGTTGACCTCGAGCAGCCCGAACCCGTCGTGAAGTTCGTGCGCCCCGAGCCGAAAGTAACCATCGAAGAAGCCGAGCCGCGCGTGACCGTTGAGCAGGCCGAAGCCGATGTAAACGTGGCTGAATCCGAAGAAGCCCGCGTCGACGTTGAGCAGCAAGAAGCCAACGTGAACGTGCAGCAGGGCGAAGACGCGAATGTCGTCGTCGAAGAAGCCGAAGCGCCGCAGGTTAACGTTGAAGGTGCCGAAGGCGCCGAGATCGACGTCGAGCAAGAGCAAGCGCGCGTGCTGATGGAAGACTTCAACGCGGACGAGCAGGGCAATATGGCCGAAGAAGACCGCGCCCGCTATCAGGAGAACGTGCAGCGTCTGCCGATCTTCAACCTGACCGCCGAAGAACTGACTGGCCGCAGCGTTGCCACCGAGACCGGTGAAGATGTTGGCGAAATCGACTTCATTGGCGTCCGTGGTGACACCGTTGTAGCGATCATCGGCGTTGGCGGTTTCCTTGGTATGGGCGAAAACGAAGTCGCCATTCCGGTTGAGAAGCTGATCATGCGCGAAGACGAAGTCATCGTCCCCGGCGTGACCGAGGAGCGTCTGGAAAGCATGCCGGAATTCAACGAAGCCGAAGTTGAAATCCTCGACCCCGGTATGCGTCTGGCCGAGAGCATTGGCCTTGACTAATACCCACCTTGGGTAGTCGCTAAACCAATAGAAGTAGGCGCTTCGGCGCCTTCTTTTCTTTTGTGCGGGCAGGGGAGAGGATTTTCGCCATGCCCACTGGACGGGCTGTTGCGAACCTGTTACGTCGCCACATCGGCTCAGACCCCGGATTCGTCCGGGGTTTGGCTATTTGAACGATCCCGGTGGTTGGGATGCCTGCCTCGCAAGAGATTTAAACCCATCCACCACTCCCACAGGGGACCTTCGGGGCCCTATAACCAACGCGCTTTCACCTCGGTGCGAGCGTGCCTAGCAAACGGAAGACAGAGAACATGGCACTCAAGTCGTACAAACCGACGACGCCAGGCCAGCGTGGACTGGTACTGATCGACCGTTCGGAGCTGTGGAAAGGCCGCCCGGTCAAAGCCCTTACTCAGGGTCTGACCAAATCCGGTGGCCGGAACAACACCGGACGAATCACAATGCGTCGTACAGGTGGTGGTGCAAAGCGCCTCTACCGTATCGTTGATTTCAAGCGTAACAAGCTGGACATGTCCGCTGTTGTCGCGCGGATCGAATATGACCCCAACCGCACAGCCTTCATCGCACTGATCCAGTACGAAGACGGCGAGCAGGCCTACATCCTGGCCCCGCAGCGTTTGGCCATCGGCGACAAGATCATCGCCGGCGCCAAAGTGGACATCAAGCCCGGCAACGCGATGCCTTTCTCGGGCATGCCGATCGGTACGATCGTCCACAACATCGAGATGAAGCCCGGCAAAGGCGGTCAGATCGCCCGTGCCGCCGGCACCTACGCCCAGTTCGTGGGTCGTGACGGTGGCTACGCTCAGATCCGTCTGAGCTCCGGCGAGCTGCGTCTCGTGCGTCAGGAATGCATGGCCACCGTCGGTGCCGTCAGCAACCCCGACAACTCCAACCAGAACTACGGTAAAGCGGGCCGCATGCGTCACAAGGGCATCCGTCCTTCTGTTCGTGGTGTGGTGATGAACCCGATCGACCACCCGCACGGCGGTGGTGAAGGCCGGACCTCTGGTGGTCGTCACCCGGTTACTCCTTGGGGTAAGCCGACGAAGGGTGCCAAGACCCGCAACAAGAACAAAGCGTCCAGCAAGCTTATCATCCGCTCGCGTCACGCCAAGAAGAAGGGGCGTTAATCAATGGCTCGTTCAGTATGGAAAGGTCCTTTTGTCGACTCTTATGTCCTCAAAAAGGCAGAGGCTTCCCGTGAGGGCGGCCGTAACGAAGTGATCAAGATCTGGTCGCGCCGCAGCACGATCCTGCCCCAGTTCGTGGGTCTGACGTTCGGCGTTTACAACGGTCACAAGCACATTCCTGTCAACGTCAGCGAAGAAATGATCGGTCAGAAGTTCGGTGAATACTCTCCGACTCGGACCTACTACGGTCATGCCGCCGACAAAAAAGCGAAGCGGAAATAAGCCATGAGCAAGGATAAGAATCCCCGCCGCGTGGCAGACAACGAAGCAATGGCAAAGCTGCGCATGCTTCGTACGAGCCCGCAGAAACTGAACCTGGTTGCTGCCCTCATCCGTGGCAAGTCCGTGGACAAGGCGCTGACCGACCTGACCTTCTCCAAGAAGCGGGTCGCGCAGGACGTGAAGAAATGCCTTCAGTCCGCCATCGCCAACGCGGAAAACAACCACAACCTGGACGTCGATGAGCTGATCGTGGCCGAGGCCTATGTCGGCAAGAACCTGACCATGAAGCGCGGTCGCCCGCGGGCCCGTGGCCGGTTCGGCAAGATCATCAAGCCGTTTGCCGAGATCACGATCAAAGTGCGTCAAGTTGAGGAGCAAGCCTGATGGGTAACAAAGTCAATCCGATCGGTATGCGCCTTCAGGTGAACCGCACCTGGGACAGCCGCTGGTACGCCGACACCAAGGATTACGGTGATCTTCTGCTCGAAGACCTCGCAATCCGCGACTTCATCAAGAAAGAGTGCCACCAGGCCGGTGTTGCCCGTGTGATTATCGAGCGTCCGCACAAGAAGTGCCGCGTCACGATCCACACAGCACGCCCCGGCGTCATCATCGGCAAGAAAGGCGCGGACATCGAGATGCTGCGCCAGAAGATTGCCAAGATGACCAACTCGGAACTGCACCTCAACATCGTTGAGGTCCGCAAGCCCGAGCTGGACGCACATCTGGTTGGTGAGAGCATTGCACAGCAGCTGGAGCGCCGGGTGTCTTTCCGCCGCGCCATGAAACGTGCCGTGCAGAACGCCATGCGCATGGGCGCACTGGGCATCCGCGTGAACCTCGCGGGTCGTCTGGGTGGTGCCGAGATCGCGCGTACCGAATGGTACCGCGAAGGTCGCGTGCCGCTGCACACATTGCGTGCCGACATCGATTACGCGCATGTCGAGGCGTCCACCGCCTACGGCATCATCGGGATCAAAACCTGGATCTTCAAAGGCGAGATCATGGAACACGACCCCGCCGCGCGTGACCGCAAGGCACAGGAACTCCAAGACGGCCCAGCACCTCGCGGTGCCGGCGGTCGTCGCTAAGGGGGAATGAGAAATGCTTCAACCAAAGCGTACTAAATTCCGCAAGCAGTTCAAAGGCTCGATCAAGGGTCTGGCGAAGGGCGGGTCTGACCTGAACTTCGGCACCTATGGCCTGAAGGCGCTGCAGCCGGAGCGGGTTACAGCCCGTCAAATCGAAGCGGCACGCCGCGCCATGACGCGTCACATGAAGCGTCAGGGCCGTGTCTGGATCCGCATTTTCCCGGATGTTCCGGTAACCTCCAAGCCCGTCGAAGTTCGTATGGGTAAAGGTAAAGGTTCCGTCGACTTCTGGGCCGCCAAGGTCAAGCCGGGCCGCATCATGTTCGAGATCGACGGTGTCGGTGAAGACGTGGCGCGCGAAGCCCTGCGTCTGGCAGCCATGAAGCTGCCGATCAAGACCCGGGTTGTGGTCCGCGAGGACTGGTAAGCCCGTAGCCCCGCAAGGGGTGTTGAGAGAAAAGACCCCCGTCGAGCGATCGGCGGGGGTTTTGCATTGTCAGTCTTCGCGGTCCAGTGCGAGCCAGAGTTTCCCGCCCCGGTAGCCGCCCTTCACCAGATGGCCCGGGGTGCTGATCTCGGGGTGGGCCTCGCTCCAATCCCGGAACTGGTCCCGGCTGACGATCCGGCCGCGGTGATCGCGAGCCGCTTTCAAAATGTAGGGATCGGCGGGCGTGCCTTTCGGGACGACCATCACGCGGCTTGCGGGCAGGTCAAGCTGGCTGCTCAACGCCTTGTCGTGTTGGTACCGGCCGATTAGGCGATAGCCGGCATTTGCGTCGAAAACCACGCAAGGGGATTGTCCGCGCGCGCGGAGTTCGTCCACCACCTCGCGCACGGCGCGGATGTCAGGTGCTCCGGTTTTCCAGAACATGACGTTGGAGCCGTCAACGATAACCCAGTCTTGGCGCCCCCAGCGGAGCGACCGCAGGAGGAGGATCGCGCTGGCGAAGGCGCAGGGCAGGGCGATGAGCAGCAGGTCGCGGAATGCAGGGTTTATGAATGCAGCAGCCGTGGCGGCGGCTGAGGCGAGGAGAAGGATGCGGAGAAACATGGCGACGCGAATGACCTTTTAAATGCGATCAACTGTCGGTCAAGTTTTCCATCAGGGCAAGAAGCCTGTCACTGCCACCCCGGCCCGATCCGCGCCGCAGGCGCCGGGCCATCGCCTGCCCGCCCGTCACGCCAGAAGCGTGCCAGAATATACGAGGCGCACCTTTGGTGCGACCGGGTAGGCGATTTGGTGAGGCTGGGCGCGACATCGAGGGCGCACATCGCAGTCAAGATATAAAGTGGCCGGGGCAGCCACGGATCGCCGACCCGCGGGCAGGCGATGGCCCTCAGTCTTTTACGCCCAGTTGTAGTTAAAACTCACCGAAACCCGATCTTCCTCGATCATGTTCATCGGCACCTCGTGCCGCAGCCAGCTTTCCCACAGCAGCACGTCGCCCGCTTCGGGGGCCACATAGATGAAAGGCCGCAGTTCCTCGCGCGCGTCCTTCATCCGGCCCGGCGCAGCCATCATCATCGGCAGGCGCGGGTCTTCGAAACGGATCGCGCTGGCGCCCTCGGGCATGGTCACATAGGTCGTGCCTGAAATCACCGAATGCGGGTGGATATGCGAGGTGTGGATGCCGCCCTCGGGCAGGATGTTCAGCCAAAGCGAGTCGAGCACCAGCTTGCGGTCACCCAGATCGAACTGCAGATCTTCGACAAAGGCCGCAACATGTGCGTCCAGCACCTTCTTCAGATCCGCGAAGATCGGGAACCGGTAGGGCAGGTCATCCAGCGAGGCATAGGAGGTGTAGCCCGCATAGCCGTTCTCTTCGCACCAGTCCTGACCGGCCTCGTCATCCTCGGCTATCGAGAAGCAGGATGCGGCCAGTTCATCGGTGTCGATGGGCTTGCCATGGTCCGACAGGGCGGCGTGATAGAGGCGGGTGGCGAAAAGCGATTTGATGTTTGACATGGAACCTCCTTACGCCGAACATACCCCTATCGCCAGCCTATTTGCGCCAAAAGCGCAGATGCGGGCCAACGGGGGTTGCCATGTGCGACCTCAACGCGTATTGGCACCTTTCATCATGAACTCCACCAGAATCATGGTCACCCTGACAGGGGCCTACTGGTGATGTTGAAAGGAAGAGGCCGTGAAAGCCAGCGAACTGCACGACAAGACGCCGGACCAGCTCCGCGACGAACTTGTGAACCTGAAAAAAGAATCCTTCAACTTGCGTTTCCAGCAGGCCACCGGCCAGCTTGAGAATTCCGCACGTCTGAAGACTGTTAAGCGTGACGTGGCCCGTGTCCACACCGTGCTGAACCAGAAAGCCGCTGCTGCGGCAGCCGAATAATAGGAGCCTGAAACATGCCCAAGCGTATCCTTACAGGCACCGTGACATCGGACGCCAACGCACAAACAGTTTCCGTTTCCGTAGAGCGCCGCTTTACGCATCCGGTTCTGAAAAAGACCATCCGTAAGTCCAAAAAGTACCGGGCTCACGATGAGAACAACACGTTCAAGGTGGGCGACACTGTGCGCATCATCGAATGTGCCCCCAAGTCGAAAACCAAACGTTGGGAAGTTCTGACTTCGGACAAAGCCGAGGCCTGAGCCCCTTAAACGAAACCCTGGGATGAGGGCCGCATCGCCCCCCAGAAGGTCGGGAGAAACCAAATGATCCAGATGCAGACCAACCTGGATGTTGCTGACAACAGCGGCGCGCGCCGTGTTCAGTGCATCAAGGTCCTGGGTGGTTCCAAGCGTAAATACGCGTCCGTCGGCGACATCATCGTCGTGTCGGTCAAGGAAGCCATCCCGCGTGGTCGTGTGAAAAAGGGCGACGTCCGTAAGGCCGTCGTCGTTCGCACCGCCAAAGAAGTTCGTCGTGAAGATGGCACCGCCATCCGCTTTGACCGCAACGCTGCTGTTATTTTGAATAACAACAACGAACCCGTCGGCACCCGTATCTTCGGGCCGGTCGTTCGTGAGCTGCGCGCGAAGAACTTCATGAAAATCATCTCGCTCGCTCCGGAGGTGCTGTAATCATGGCTGCTAAACTTCGCAAAGGTGACAAGGTCATCGTCCTGTCCGGCAAGGACAAAGGCAAGACGGGTACCATCTCGTCCGTTGACCCCAAGTCGAACAAGGCCATCGTTGACGGCGTGAAAATCGCCATCCGCGCCACGCGCCAGACACAGACATCTCAAGGCGGCCGCATCCCCAAGGCGATGCCGATCGACCTGAGCAACCTCGCACTGGTGGATGCCAATGGCAAAGCCACCCGCGTGGGTTTCAAAATCGAAGGCGACAAGAAAGTGCGCTTTGCCAAGACCACGGGGGACGTGATCGATGCTTGATACCGCAACCTACACACCCCGCCTTCAGGCCGAATACCGCGAGAAGATCCGCGCCGCCCTGAAAGAGGAATTCGGCTACAAGAACGACATGATGATCCCCAAGCTGGACAAGATCGTTCTGAACATCGGCTGCGGTGCCGAAGCCGTACGCGACAGCAAGAAAGCCAAGTCGGCTCAGGAAGACCTGACCGCGATTGCAGGCCAGAAGGCTCTGACAACCGTGGCCAAGAAATCCATCGCTGGTTTTCGCGTGCGTGAGGACATGCCTTTGGGTGCGAAAGTCACCCTGCGTGGCGACCGTATGTACGAATTCCTTGATCGTCTGATCACGATCGCAATGCCCCGTATCCGCGACTTCCGCGGCATCTCGGGCAAAAGCTTCGACGGCCGTGGCAACTACGCCATGGGCTTGAAAGAGCATATCGTGTTCCCCGAAATCGACTTCGACAAAGTTGACGAGACTTGGGGTATGGACATCGTGATCGCCACCACGGCGAAAACCGACGCTGAAGCCAAGGCGCTGTTGAAAGCATTCAACATGCCCTTCAATTCATAAGCGCGGGAAGGATTAGAAATGGCTAAGAAATCCATGATTGAGCGCGAGAAGAAGCGCGAAGCACTGGTTAAGAAGTACGCTGACAAGCGCGCGGCTCTGAAAGAGATCGTGAGCGACGAAAGCAAACCGATGGAAGAGCGTTTCCGCGCTTCCCTGAAGCTGGCGAAACTGCCGCGCAACAGCTCTGCTGTGCGTCTGCACAACCGTTGCCAGCTGACGGGCCGCCCGCACGCCTACTATCGTAAACTGAAAATTTCGCGGATCGCGCTGCGGGACCTTGGCTCTTCCGGCCAGATTCCCGGCATGGTCAAGTCGAGCTGGTAAGGAGCGCATCAGATGAACGATCCTATCGCAGATATGCTGACACGCATCCGTAACTCTTCGCTGCGCGGCAAATCCACCGTCATGACACCGGCTTCCAAGCTGCGTGCATGGGTTCTGGACGTGCTGGCCGACGAAGGCTACATCCGCGGCTATGAAAAAGTCACGGGCGCCGATGGCCACCCCGCCATTGAGATCAGCCTCAAGTACTACGAAGGCGAACCTGTTATTCGCGAGCTGAAGCGGGTTTCCAAGCCCGGTCGCCGCGTCTACATGGCCGTCAATGACATCCCCGTCGTCCGTCAGGGCCTCGGCGTGTCGATTGTCTCCACCTCCAAAGGTGTGATGTCGGACGCATCTGCACGGTCTGCCAATGTTGGCGGCGAAGTGCTCTGCACCGTATTCTAAGGAGAAGACAATGTCTCGTATCGGTAAGAAACCAGTCGCTATGCCTTCGGGTGTCTCGGCAGAGGTGAGCGGTCAGATCATCGAAGTGAAGGGCCCCAAGGGCACCCGCAGCTTCCGTGCCACTGATGACGTGAGCCTCGCGGTCGAAGACAACGCAATCACTGTGACACCGCGCGGCAAGTCCAAGCGCGCCCGTCAGCAGTGGGGCATGTCCCGCACCATGATCGAAAACCTGGTGACCGGCGTCACGACGGGCTTCAAGAAAGAGCTTGAAATCCAAGGTGTTGGTTATCGTGCGGCCATGAACGGCAACACGCTGAAACTGAACCTCGGCCTCAGCCACGATGTCGACTACGTTGCGCCCGAGGGCGTGACCGTGACGGCACCCAAGCAGACCGAAATCGTTGTGGAAGGCATCGACGAACAGCTCGTTGGTCAGGTTGCCGCGAACATCCGCGCATGGCGCAAGCCCGAGCCCTATAAGGGCAAAGGCATCCGCTATAAGGGCGAGTTCATCTTCCGCAAAGAAGGCAAGAAGAAGTAAGGAACGGATTGATGGCAAATACCAAACGACAGCTGTTCCTGAAGCGCCGCATGCGCGTTCGGAACAAACTCCGCAAAGTCAACGCCGGGCGTCTTCGCCTGTCGGTACACCGTTCGTCCAAGAACATCTCGGCCCAGCTGATCGACGATGTGAACGGCGTGACACTGGCCTCCGCCTCCTCCATGGAGAAGGATCTGGGCGTGGTTGGCAAAAACAACATCGAAGCAGCGACCAAAGTCGGTGCCGCGATTGCCGAACGTGCCAAGAAAGCCGGCGTCGAAGAAGCATACTTCGACCGTGGCGGCTTCCTCTTCCACGGCAAGGTGAAGGCTCTTGCCGAAGCCGCGCGTGAAGGCGGTTTGAAGATCTGATTGTGCGGTGCGTGGGCAACCACGCACCCGCTCTCATACGAAGGCTATGCCTCGCGCATAGCTCTCCTGCGAAGAGGGCTGGGAAGGCCCTCTCGATGATCCGGGAGCCATGGGCTCACCAGGATTGATCCTAAGGGCCGGCAAGGCCACAGAAAAAGGAAGATGCCAGATGGCAAGAGATGACAACCGTGGGGGCAACCGCCGCAACCAACGCGACGAGACCCCGGAATTCGCTGACCGTCTGGTCGCGATCAACCGCGTGTCCAAGACCGTTAAGGGTGGTAAGCGTTTCGGCTTCGCCGCACTCGTGGTCGTGGGCGATCAGAAAGGCCGCGTCGGCTTTGGCAAGGGTAAAGCGAAAGAAGTGCCCGAGGCCATCCGCAAGGCGACCGAGCAAGCCAAGCGTCAGATGATCCGCGTTCAACTGCGCGAAGGCCGCACTCTGCACCACGACATGCATGGTCGTCACGGCGCAGGCCGCGTCATCATGCGCACAGCACCTGAAGGTACCGGTATCATCGCCGGTGGTCCGATGCGTGCCGTGTTCGAGATGTTGGGTGTGAAAGACGTTGTGTCCAAATCGGTCGGTTCGCAGAACCCCTACAACATGATCCGCGCCACTTTGGACGGTCTGAAGAAAGAGCAATCGCCCCGTTCCGTCGCGCAACGTCGCGGCAAGAAAGTGGCTGACATTCTGCCCAAGCGTGAAGACAACGTAGAGTCCTCCGCTCAAGTGGCTGAGGAGGCATAAGCATGGCCAAGACACTCGTAATCAAGCAGGTCGGTTCGCCGATCCGCCGCCCCGCCAAACAGCGCGCAACGCTGGTCGGCCTCGGCCTCAACAAAATGGGTCGCACCCGTGAGCTGGAAGATACTCCTTCCGTGCGCGGCATGATCAACAAGGTCTCGCATATGGTCGAGATCGTTGAGGAGAAAGGCTGAACTTAGGGTTCAGCGGTAGGGTGGGGGACCATCCTACGAAAGCGCCTCGCAGGGAACTGCGGGGCGTTTTGCGTTGTGGGGCAGGGGCGTCGTTCCGTGGGACAGCAAGCTCGGAATCAATCCGAAGGCGGCGGGCCATCTGCTGCCCGCACCGGAAGGCTGGCGATTTGGTGGGGCTGGGCACGACCTTGATAGAGTACACTATCGCGGCGCCATGAAGTGGGTCGGATAGCCGTTAAGATCGCCACCCCACGGGCAGGCGCTGGCCCTCGTGGCTGCGCAAAAAACCCTAGGCGCCATGCCCCCCTTGTCACGCCGCCCGCCATCCCCTATACGCCCCCGGTGGCCCGCGTTGGGTCGCAATGGAATCGCAACGCCGCGTTTGGCCACTCCCGTCGCTGGGGGCCATTTCCGGCATAAGGAGAAGCGACATGAAACTGCACGAACTTTCCGACAACGAAGGCGCAGCCAAGAAGCGTATGCGCGTTGGCCGTGGTCCCGGCTCTGGCAAGGGTAAAATGGGTGGCCGCGGTATCAAGGGTCAGAAGTCCCGCTCGGGTGTGAGCATCAACGGCTACGAAGGCGGCCAGATGCCCATCTACCAGCGTCTGCCCAAGCGTGGCTTCAACAAGCCGAACCGCAAATCCTTCGCTGTCGTTAACCTGGGCCTGATCCAGAAATTCATCGACGCGAAGAAACTCGACGCCGGCAACACCATCGACGCCGCAGCGCTGGTCGCTTCCGGTCTGGTCCGTCGTGAGCTGGACGGTATCCGCGTTCTGGCCAAGGGTGACATCACCTCCAAGATCGACCTGAACGTCGCTGGCGCTTCCAAGTCCGCCATCGAGGCGGTCGAGAAGGCAGGCGGCAAGGTGACCGTGACCGCCCCCAAGGCGGCCGAGGTATCCGAGTAAAGCGGCCTTAAGGCTTGTGAGCGGCGCGCCAGCCGCTTACATAGCCTCAAGTTTTCCCGAACGCCGCCCGCCGGAAAACGGCCCGGGCGGCGTTTTCGCAACAAGAGAAGAGACCCCTCATGGTATCTGCCGTCGAAAACATGGCCGCGAACACGAGCTGGTCCGCATTGGGCAAGGCAACAGACCTGCGCAACCGGATTCTGTTCACGCTCGGGCTGCTTATCGTTTACCGCCTTGGCACCTTCATTCCGGTTCCCGGCATCGACGGTGGCGCGCTGCGTGACTTTATGGAGAGCGCAGGCCAAGGCATCGGCGGCATGGTGTCGATGTTCACCGGCGGCGCGCTTGGCCGGATGGGTATCTTCGCTCTAGGCATCATGCCCTATATCTCGGCCTCGATCATCGTTCAGCTGCTGACCTCCATGGTTCCTGCGCTAGAACAGCTCAAGAAAGAGGGCGAGCAGGGGCGCAAGAAGATCAACCAGTATACACGCTACGGGACCGTGGCGCTGGCGACTTTGCAGTCCTATGGCCTTGCCGTGAGCCTTCAGGCCGGTGACATCGTCGCCGATGGCCAGATGGGTTTTAGCTTCATCGCAGCCTGTATGATTACCCTCGTCGGCGGCACCATGTTCCTGATGTGGCTGGGTGAGCAGATCACCGCACGCGGCATCGGCAACGGCATTTCGCTGATTATCTTCGTCGGCATCATCGCCGAGGTTCCCGCCGCCATCGCGCAGTTCTTTGCCTCGGGCCGATCGGGCGCGATCAGCCCCGCCGTGATCGTGGGTGTGCTGGTCATGGTGATCGCGACGATCATGTTCGTGGTCTTTATGGAGCGCGCGCTGCGCAAGATTCACATTCAATACCCCCGCCGCCAAGTCGGCATGAAAATGTACGATGGCGGCACCAGCCACCTGCCGATCAAGGTGAACCCGGCGGGCGTGATCCCGGCGATCTTCGCCTCCTCGCTGCTGTTGCTGCCAGTCACCGTCAGCACCTTCTCGGGCAATTCCACCAGCCCGGTGATGTCTTGGCTCTTGGCGAACTTCGGCCCCGGTCAGCCGCTCTACCTGCTGTTCTTCGTGGGCATGATCGTCTTCTTCGCCTATTTCTATACCTTCAACGTCAGCTTCAAACCCGATGACGTGGCCGACAACCTGAAGAACCAGAACGGCTTTGTCCCCGGCATCCGTCCCGGCAAGCGCACCGCCGAGTATCTGGAGTATGTGGTCAACCGCATCCTCGTCCTCGGCTCGGCCTATCTGGCGGCGGTCTGTGTTCTGCCCGAGATTCTGCGCGGCCAGTTCGCCATTCCCTTCTACTTCGGCGGCACCTCGGTGCTGATTGTCGTCTCGGTCACCATGGACACGATCCAACAGGTTCAGAGCCATCTGCTGGCGCATCAGTATGAAGGTCTGCTTGAGAAGTCTCAGCTGCGCGGCAAGGGCGCGGGCAAAGGCAAAGGTACACGCAAGAAACGGAGCCCCGTACGTCGATGAATATTATCCTACTCGGGCCTCCGGGCGCAGGCAAAGGCACCCAAGCACGTCATCTGGTTGAAACCCGCAACATGGTTCAGCTCTCCACCGGCGACATGCTGCGTGAAGCCAAGGACAGCGGGACGGAGATGGGCAAGATCGTGGCCGACGTGATGGACCGCGGCGCGCTTGTCACCGATGAGATCGTCATCGGCCTGATCCGCGAAAAGCTGACCGACAAGGCCGAGCATGGCGGCTTCATCTTCGACGGCTTCCCCCGCACGCTGGCGCAGGCCGATGCGCTGGCCGATCTGATGGCGCAGGAGGGGCAGACCCTCGACGCCGTGATCGAGATGAAGGTCGACGATGAGGCGCTGGTCGCGCGCATCACCGCGCGGTCCACTTGCGCAAGCTGTGGCGAGGTTTATAACGACCTGACCAAACCGATCCCCGAAGATGGTAAGTGCACGAACTGCGGCGGGACCGAGTTCAAGCGCCGCGCAGACGACAATGAGGAAAGCCTCAAAACCCGTCTGATGGCCTATTACAAGCAAACCTCGCCGCTGGTGGGCTACTACTACGCCAAAGATATGCTGAGCGGCGTCAATGGTCTGGGCAAGATCGACGAAGTCCGCAGCGCCATCGCCGAGATCCTCGACGCCTGAGCGCGTCGGGGCGGGCAGGGGCCGCGGCCCTGACCTTGATCTTCCGGTTTTGTGCGGGCCTTGACGCTCCGCGCAAAACCTCATAGTCACCCCTATCTCGAATGAGAATCAATTTGCGGATCGGCCTTCGGGCACCTGCCGCAAGATCACCTGATCAGCCTTAGCCCGATGGCCCTATGCCTCGGGCTTGTGTTGTGAAAAAAGGGTCTGGAATCACGGACCCGCAACGAAAAGGAATAGCTAACGTGGCACGTATTGCCGGCGTAAACATCCCGACTGCAAAGCGGGTTCCCATCGCCCTCACCTATATCACCGGTATTGGCAGCTCCTCCGCCAAGGCCATCTGCGAAGCTGTCGGCATCGACGAGACCCGCCGGGTCAACGAGCTGTCCGACGCCGAAGTTCTGGCCGTGCGTGAGCACATCGACGCCAACTACACCGTCGAAGGCGACCTGCGTCGTGACACGCAGATGAACATCAAGCGCCTGATGGACCTCGGCTGCTACCGTGGCCTGCGCCACCGTCGCAACCTGCCGGTTCGCGGCCAGCGCACCCATACCAACGCACGCACACGCAAAGGCCCCGCGAAGGCCATTGCTGGCAAGAAGAAATAAGGGAGGGTCCGATCAATGGCACGCGATAAGACACGCACCAAGCGTAAGGTCTCCAAGAACATCGCCGCAGGCGTGGCGCATGTGAACTCGAGCTTCAACAACACCAAGATCCTGATCTCGGACGTGCAGGGCAACGCGATCTCCTGGTCGTCTGCTGGCACCATGGGCTTCAAAGGGTCGCGCAAGTCGACACCTTACGCCGCACAGATGGCCGCAGAAGATGCAGGCCGCAAAGCTCAGGATCACGGCGTCAAGACGCTGGAAGTCGAAGTGCAGGGCCCCGGTTCGGGTCGTGAATCCGCACTGCGCGCTCTGGCGGCTGCCGGTTTCAACATCACCTCGATCCGTGATGTGACCCCGATGGCCCACAACGGCTGCCGCCCGCCGAAGCGCCGCCGCGTTTAATCCGGGACTGTTTTACATGGGGTCGCGCCTTGCGTGCGGCCCCATACCGCTTTTCAGAAACCTCGAGCGTTTGTGTCATTTGGACATGAGGCACAAACAAGGATGGAGGGACGCATGATCCACAAGAATTGGGCTGAATTGATCAAGCCGCAACAGCTTGACGTCAAGCCGGGCAACGACCCCGCACGTCAGGCGACCGTCATGGCCGAACCGCTGGAGCGGGGCTTCGGTCTGACCCTCGGCAACGCGCTGCGCCGCGTGCTGATGTCCTCGCTGCAGGGCGCGGCGATCACCTCCGTGCAGATCGACAACGTACTGCACGAGTTTTCCTCCGTCGCCGGTGTGCGCGAAGACGTGACCGACATCATCCTGAACCTCAAGGGCGTCAGCCTGCGCATGGAAGTCGAAGGGCCGAAGCGCCTGTCGATCTCCGCGAAGGGTCCGGGCGTCGTTACCGCCGGTGACATCTCCGAATCCGCCGGCATCGAGATTCTGAACCGCGAGCATGTGATCTGCCACCTCGACGATGGTGCGGACGTCTACATGGAGCTGACCGTCAACACCGGCAAGGGCTATGTCTCTGCCGACAAGAACAAGCCGGAAGACGCGCCCATCGGTCTCATCCCGATCGACGCGATCTATTCGCCGGTCAAGAAGGTCTCCTACGACGTGCAGCCGACCCGTGAGGGCCAGGTGCTGGACTATGACAAGCTGACCATGAAGGTCGAAACAGACGGCTCCATCACGCCGGACGACGCGGTGGCCTTCGCCGCGCGCATCCTGCAGGACCAGCTGGGCATCTTCGTCAACTTCGACGAGCCGGAAAGCGCCTCGCGTCAGGACGACGACGACGGTCTGGAGTTCAACCCGCTGCTGCTGAAGAAGGTCGACGAGCTGGAGCTTTCGGTCCGTTCGGCGAACTGCCTGAAGAACGACAACATCGTCTACATCGGCGATCTGATCCAGAAGACCGAAGCCGAGATGCTGCGCACGCCGAACTTCGGCCGCAAGTCCTTGAACGAGATCAAGGAAGTGCTGTCGGGCATGGGTCTGCACCTGGGCATGGACGTCGAGGACTGGCCGCCAGAGAACATCGAAGACCTCGCCAAGAAGTTCGAGGATTCGTTTTAAGATACGGTGCCCGGAAACTTTCAAAGTTTCCGGGGCCGATTTCTTTCAAAGAAATCGGGTGCCGTGAAGACCGGGCACACGCCCCAAGGAGAGCTCGTGACACGCATCGCGGGCCAGACAAAGCAAAACCGCCCGTAGAGGGCATCACGATTGGAGTAAGACAATGCGTCACGCACGTGGATACCGCCGCCTGAACCGTACACATGAACACCGCAAGGCGCTGTTCTCGAACATGGCAGGCTCGCTCATCGAGCATGAGCAGATCAAGACCACCTTGCCGAAAGCCAAGGAACTGAAGCCGATCATCGAAAAGATGATCACCCTCGCCAAGCGCGGCGACCTGCACGCCCGCCGTCAGGCCGCGTCGAAGCTGAAAGAAGACCAGTATGTCGCCAAGCTGTTCGACGTGCTGGGCCCGCGCTACAAGGACCGTCAGGGCGGCTACGTCCGCGTCCTGAAGGCCGGCTTCCGCTATGGTGACATGGCGCCGATGGCGATCATCGAATTCGTCGACCGCGACCGCGACGCCAAGGGTGCCGCCGACAAGGCGCGTCTGGCCGAGGAAGAAGCGGCGGAATAAGATCCCCGCCATCGTTATTTGGAAAGCCCCGCCCTCGGCGGGGCTTTTCTTTTGCAGGGGAGAGTGACGGAAAACGCAGTTGCACCGGCCCCACTCCCTGCGCATATCTGGGGCATGAGAACCCTTGCCCTGATCCTCATGCTACTGGCCGTGCCCGCGATGGCGCAGCAGGTGCCAAGCTCTGCCGCGCAGATGCAGCTGAGCTTCGTGCCGCTGGTCAAAGAGGCCGCGCCGGCGGTGGTCAACATCTACGCCCGCACCATCACCAAGGCCCGCCGCACGCCGCTGCAGGCTGACCCGTTCTTCGAACGGTTTTTCCGCGATCCCTTCTCCGAGCGGCCCCGGGTGCAGAACTCGCTCGGCTCGGGCGTGATCCTCTCTGCTGACGGGATCGTCGTGTCGAACTACCACGTCGTCGGCACCGCCACCGACATCCGCGTCGTGCTGAACGACCGGCGCGAGTACAGCGCCCGGGTGCTTCTGGGCGATGCCGACAGCGATCTTGCGATCCTCAAGCTCGAAGGCGCGGAGGGCCTGCCGTTTCTTAAGTTGCGCGACAGCGACGCGGTAGAAGTGGGCGAGCTGACGCTGGCCATCGGAAATCCCTTCGGTGTGGGGCAGACCGTCTCGAGCGGGATCGTCTCGGGGCTGGCGCGCTCTGGCGCGGCAGGCGGGGGCGGGCAGGGCTATTTCATCCAGACCGACGCGCCGATCAATCCCGGCAACTCCGGCGGGGCGCTGATCGACATGGGCGGAAGGCTCATCGGAGTGAACACCTCGATCCTGACCCGCTCGGGCGGCAGCAACGGCATCGGTTTCGCCATTCCCGCCGATCTGGTCGCCGCCTTCGTCGCACAGGCCCGCGCCGGGGAGACCGCTTTCCAGCGCCCCTGGGCGGGGCTTTCAGGCCAGCCAGTCGATGCCGACATGGCGGGGCCCTTGGGGCTGGACCGTCCGGGCGGGATCATCGTTTCCGGGCTGCATCCCGCCAGCCCCTTCAACGGAGCGGGGCTGGAGGTTGGCGACGTGATCGTCAGCGTCGACGACCAGCCGGTGAACACGCCCGCCGAGATGATCTACCGCATGTCGGTCGCGGGGCTCGGCCATTCCGCGCGCGTGGGCGTCATGCGCGACGGCGACCTGATGGAGGTGACCGTGGCCCTGATCGCCGCGCCGGACGTGCCGGACCGGGCCGAGGTCACCTTGGGCACGCGCAGCCTGCTGCCGGGCCTCAGGGCCGCGCGGATCAACCCGGCGGTGATTGCCGAGATGAACCTGCCCTTGGAAAGCGCGGGCGTCGTGGTGCTCGATACGGGGCGCTTCGGCCCGCGCGTGGGGCTCAGGGACGGCGACGTGATCCTCTCGATCAACGGCGTCGCGGTAGAAGATACGGCCGCCCTCGTGGCGCTGCTCTCGGGGCAGGTGCGCCGCATCCAGATGGTGATACAACGGGGCGACCGGCGCATGGCGCTGCAGTTCAGGGGGTAGCGTGGCGGATCTGTTCGGAGACACGGAAGAGGCGGACGAGGGCGGCCACCGCCCCTTGGCCGACCGGCTGCGGCCGAAGTCGCTTGCCGAGGTGATCGGGCAGGAGAAGGTGCTTGGCCCCGATGCGCCGCTCTCAGTAATGCTGTCCGCCGGGGCGCTGTCCTCGCTGATCTTCTGGGGGCCGCCGGGGGTGGGCAAGACCACCATCGCGCGGCTCTTGGCCGATGAGACCGATCTGCATTTCGTGCAGATCAGCGCGATCTTCTCGGGCGTGCCGGAACTGCGCAAGGTGTTCGATGCCGCCAAGATGCGGCGGCGGCAGGGACAGGGGACGCTGCTCTTCGTCGACGAGATCCACCGGTTCAACAAGGCGCAGCAGGACGGCTTCCTACCGCATATGGAGGATGGCACCATCCTTCTGGTCGGCGCCACCACGGAGAACCCAAGTTTCGAGCTCAACGCCGCCGTGCTCAGCCGCGCACAGGTGCTGGTGCTGGAGCGCCTGCCGCATGACGATCTGGAGCGTCTTGCGCAACGGGCTGAGCGCGAGCTGGGCAAGCCCCTGCCGCTGCAACCCGACGCACGCGAGGCGCTGCTAGAGATGGCCGACGGCGATGGGCGCGCGCTGCTCAATCTGATCGAACAGGTAACCGCGTGGAAGGACGACGCGCCGCTCGACAAGGCGGGCCTGTCGAAACGCCTCATGCGCCGCGCGGCGCAATACGACAAGTCGGGGGATTCGCATTACAACCTCATTTCGGCCCTGCATAAATCCATGCGCGGCTCGGACCCGGACGCGGCGCTCTACTGGTTGGGCCGGATGCTGGAGGGAGGCGAGGATCCGCGCTACCTGATGCGGCGCATCACCCGCATGGCGGTGGAGGACGTCGGCCTTGCCGATCCGCAGGCACAGACCTTCTGCCTTCAGGCATGGGAGACCTACGAGCGTCTCGGCAGCCCCGAAGGGGAGTTGGCCATCGCGCAGGCGCTGACCTACATCTGCCTCGCGCCGAAATCCAACGCTGTCTACAAGGCCTACAAGGGCGCGCGGCGTCTCGCGCGCAGCACCGGGTCGGAGCCGCCGCCGAAACATATTCTGAACGCGCCCACCAAGCTGATGAAGGATCAGGGCTACGGTTCGGGCTATGCCTATGACCATGACGCCGAGGATGGGTTCTCAGGCCAGAACTACTTCCCCGACGCGATGGAGCGCCCCAGCCTCTACGAGCCGGTCGAGCGCGGTTTCGAGCGGGAGTTGAAAAAGCGGCAGGATTACTTCGCCGGGCTGCGCGCCAAGCGGAAAACTTGACTCCGGGCCGCGCAGGCGCGATGGGGGGTCGATGATGAAAACACTGATCATGGTGGCGCTCGGCGGCGCTCTGGGGGCCTGTCTGCGCTACCTTGTCGGTCTGGCCGTGGGCTTCCCGCTGGGCACGCTTGCGGTGAACGTTGCGGGCTCGCTCGCCATCGGGGTGGTCTGGGTCACGCTCGCCGACAAGGCGCTGCTGCTGCCCTTCCTGATGACCGGGCTGCTGGGCGGCTTCACCACCTTCTCGGCGTTTTCACTCGACACGCTGCGTCTGCTTGAGGCAGGTCGCGCCGCTGTCGCATTTTCATATGTGGGGGCCTCGGTGATCTTGTCGCTGGCCGCCTGTTTGCTGGGCCTCTGGTTGGCCCGAGAGGTATTGGCATGAGCCGCGTACAGACAGTGACCGTCGCCGAGGGCGATGGCGACCAGCGGCTTGACCGCTGGTTCAAGCGGATGTTTCCGCAGATCAATCAGGGCCTCATCGAGAAGATGTGCCGCAAGGGTGAGATCCGGGTCGATGGGGGCCGGGTCAAGGCCAACACCCGGCTCGAGGCGGGCCAGCAGGTGCGCGTGCCGCCGCTGCCCGATGCCGCGCCGCCCCCACCGCCCAAGCGGACACGCATCACTGAGGCGGATGCCAAGATGATCCGCAACTGCGTGATCTACCGCGACGACCATGTCATCGCGCTGAACAAGCCCGCCGGGCTGGCGGTGCAGGGCGGCTCCGGTCAGGCCGACCGCCATGTCGACGCGCTGTCCGAGGCGCTGATCTTCGACGCCGAGGAGAAGCCGCGCCTCGTGCACCGGCTCGACCGCGATACCTCGGGCGTCTTGCTCTTGGCGCGCACCCGCGCGGCGGCCAAGGCGCTGACGGCGGCGATGCGCCACCGTGAAACGCGCAAGATCTACTGGGCCATCGTCGCCGGCGTGCCGACGCCCTATCTGGGCGAGATCAAATACGGTCTGGTGAAGGCCGGCGGCCATGGCCGCAAGGGCGAGGGCGAGAAGATGATCGCCGTGCACCCGCGCGATATGGACGACACGCCGGGCGCGAAACGCGCGCATACGCTTTATGCAACGCTGTTCCGCGTCGGCTCGCGCGCGTCTTGGGTGGCGATGGAGCCGGTCACGGGCCGCACCCACCAGCTGCGGGCGCATATGGCCGAGATCGGGCATCCGATCGTCGGTGACGGCAAATACGGCGGTTCGGGGCAGGAGAACCTCGGCGACGGCTGGGGCGCGCAACTGGGCGGGATCATCTCGAAGAAGCTGCATCTGCACGCGCGGATGATGCGTTTCGAACATCCGCACACGCGCAAGGTGGTGACGATCACCGCTGAACTGCCCGACCATATGGCGCATAGCTGGGACACCTTCGGCTGGACCGAGGATCTCGCCGAAGAAGACCCTTTCGAGTCGCTGCAATGAGCAAACCGCTCCGTTTGGTGATCTTTGACGTCGACGGCACGCTGGTCGACAGCCAAGGCGATATCGTCGCGGCGATGACGGCGGCCTTTGCGGCTGTGGAGGCGCCCGCACCGACGCGGGCCGAGATCCTGTCAATCGTCGGCCTGTCGCTGGATGTGGCGATGACGGTGCTGGCCCCCACGCGCCCGGCGGGGGATCACCTTGCGATGGTTGAAGCCTATAAGGCTGCCTATATGACGCTGCGGGCCGAGGCGGGGGTGGCGCAATCCTCGCCGCTTTACCCCGGCGCGGTTGAGACGTTGCGGCGTCTTCACGCAGAGCCGGAGGTGCTGTTGGGCGTCGCCACGGGCAAGTCGAAACGCGGGTTGGATAAGCTGATCGCCGGTCACGGGCTGGAGGGGCTTTTCATCACGCAGCAGGTGGCGGATTTCCATCCCTCCAAGCCGCATCCGTCGATGATCTATCAGGCGATGGCCGATGCCGGGGTAGGGCCTGAGGCCACGGTGATGATCGGCGACACCTCTTTCGACATGGACATGGCCGCCGCTGCCGGGGTGACCGGGATCGGCGTCAAATGGGGCTATCACGGCCCGGAACGGTTGGCCGCCGCCACGCATCTGGTCGAGGATTTCGCGGCGCTGCCCGCCCTGCTGGAACAAATCTGGAGCATTCCCGCATGAGTGACTGGAAAGCCAAACGCTTTTGGAAAGACGCCGCCGTGGTCGCGGTCGAAGATGGTTTCACCGTCGAGTTGGACGGCCGCCGGGTGAAAACCCCGGCCAAGCGCCCGCTGACCCTGCCCACCCGCGCCATGGCCGAGGCGGTGGCCGCCGAATGGCAGGCGCAGGAGAAAAAGATCGACCCGCGTACCATGCCGGTGACCAAGACCGCCAATGCCGCGATCGACAAGGTCGCGGTGCAAAAAGCCGAGGTCGTCGAGATGCTCGCGGCCTATGGCGACAGCGATCTTCTGTGCTACCGCGCCGACAGCCCCGAAGGTTTGGTCGCCCGGCAAGCGGCTGAGTGGGATCCGATGCTGGACTGGGCGGCGCAAACCCTTGGCGTGCGGTTGGAGACGCGGGAGGGCATTATGCATGAGCCGCAAGCGCCCGAAGCCCTGGCCCAATTGCACCAGCGTACGGCAGCGCTCGATCCCTTTGAACTGGCGGCTTTTCATGACCTTGTGAGCCTCACCGGCTCGCTGATCCTTGGCTTTGCCGCGCTCGAACAGGCCTCTGACCCCGAGGAGATTTGGGCCCTGTCGCGGCTGGATGAGACATGGCAGGCCGAGCAATGGGGCCGCGATGACGTGGCCGAGCAAGAGGCCGAAATCAAGCGGCAGGCGTTTTTACATGCATGTGCAATAATAGTGCTTTGCAAAGCTGCTTAACTTGATAAAAGCTTTGCGACTCGATGTGAAAACCCGCCCTGATTTTGCCCATCGCGCCCTTGACCTTCAAACCTGAATCCGCCCACACTGCTTTTCATTGAGCAGGGGAAACCCTGCACAAGATCGCTTTCGGCGTCATCTGGCGTCGGATTAACCGCCAGTGAACGTGGCGGACTATCAGGAAGAGGTAAAAATGAAAAAAACCGTAATTTTTGGCGCGCTGACCGTTGCTGGCCTTGCGGCCGGTGCTGCTGGTGCCGCCACGCTTGATGACGTCAAAGCCCGTGGCAAGCTGAACTGTGGCGTGACCACCGGCCTTGCTGGCTTTGCCGCGCCGAACGCCAACGGCGAATGGGAAGGTTTCGACGTGGCCGTCTGCCGTGCCGTTGCCGCCGCCGTTCTGGGCGACAAGAACGCCGTGGAATTCGTGCCGACAACCGGCAAAACCCGCTTCACCGCGCTGGCCTCGGGCGAGATCGACTTCCTCGCACGGAACACCACATGGACCTTCAGCCGTGACACCGACCTGAAGTTCGACTTCATCGGCGTGAACTACTACGACGGTCAGGGCTTCATGGTCCCCAAAGCGCTTGGCGTTTCCTCGGCCAAGGATCTGGACGGCGCGACCGTCTGCATCCAGACCGGCACCACTACCGAGCTGAACCTCGCGGACTTCTTCCGCAAGAACAACATCAGCTATGAGCCCGTGCCCGTTGAAACCAACGCCGAAGGCCAGCAGCAGTACCTTGCTGGTGCCTGCGACACCTACACCACCGACGCATCGGGCCTTGCCGCGACACGTGCAACCTTCGAGAACCCCGATGAGCACGTGCTGCTGCCCGAGATCATCTCGAAAGAGCCGCTGGGCCCGCTGGTCCGTCACGGCGATAACGACTGGGGCGACATCACCCGCTGGGTGCTGAACGCGCTGATCGCTGCCGAAGAACTGGGCATCACCTCGGCCAATATCGAAGAGATGACCGGCAACACCAACAACCCCGAAGTTGCCCGCCTTTTGGGCACCGAGGGCACATTGGGTGAGATGATCGGCCTCGACGCCGACTGGGCCAAGCGCGCCATCATGGCCGAAGGCAACTACGGTGAGATCTTTGCCAAGAACATCGGCGAAGAGACACCCATCGGTCTGGCACGCGGGCTGAACGCCCAGTGGACAGACGGTGGCCTGCTCTACGCACCGCCCTTCCGCTAAATAGCGAAGCGAGGGGCGCGGGAATTCCTGCGCCCCTTGCGCCTCTGGCCGGTGGGGCTGCCTGCCTCTGGCCAACAAAAGCTCCCTACTGACAAGAAGAACGGTCAAAAAACGACTGACGAAACCCCAACGAGACAATAAAAACCCACGATCGAGATAAATCGATCTACGACCAAAAATGATTCGGCCATGGTGCGCCAAATGCACCGATAAAAAACAAGCCGGAACACAGGGATACATACATGACGACATTCTCCGACCCTCCCAAGGCGTCGTTCCGGCCATCTATGCTGTTGAGCGACACCCGCTATCGGTCGATCACCTTTCAGGTGATCGCGCTGGCGCTGCTGGTCACGGCGATCTGGTATCTGGGATCGAACCTTGCCGCGAACCTGCGCGCCGCGGGTTTGAACATCTCTTTCCAGTTCCTCGGCAATCCGGCGGGCTATGACATCAACCAGACGCTGATCCCCTATACCAGCCAATCGTCGAACCTTCAGGCGGCTTGGGTCGGGATCATCAACACGCTGCTGGTGTCTTTCCTTGCATGTGTCACGGCCACGATCTTTGGCGTCATCGCCGGGGTTCTGCGCCTCTCGAACAACTGGCTCGTGCGCAAGCTGATGGCCGGCTACGTCGAGATTTTCCGCAACATCCCGGTGCTGATCTGGATCCTGATCATCTACACCATCATGACCGCCGCGATGCCCGCGCCTTCGGCCTTCCGCGGTGACGATCCGGCCTCGACCATGATGCTGGGCTCTTTCGCCTTCACCAACCGGGGCGTCTATATTCCCGGGCCGGTCTGGGGGCCGGGGTCGATGATCGTGGTGGCGACCTTTGTCGCCTCGGTGATCGGCGTCTTTGCCTACCGCCGCTATGCGACCAAGCTGCTTTATGACACCGGTCGCCTGCTGCCGATGCTCTGGCCTTCGGTCGCGATCCTGTTGCTGCCGACGATCATCATGTTCTTCATCATGGGCATGCCGATCGGGCTCGACTATCCCGCGCTGAAGGGCTTCAACTTCCGAGGCGGCATCCAGATCGGCGCGCCGCTGATCGCGCTGTGGTTCGCCCTGTCGATCTACACCGGTGCCTTCATTGCCGAGAACGTCCGCGCCGGCATTCAGGCGGTCAGCAAGGGCCAGTCCGAAGCCGCCGCAGCCTTGGGCCTCCGGTCGGGCCGGATCATGAACCTTGTGGTGCTGCCGCAGGCGCTGCGCGTCATCATCCCGCCGCTTATTTCGAACTACCTCAACATCACCAAGAACTCCTCGCTGGCGATCCTCGTGGGCTATGCCGACATCACCGCGACGCTGGGCGGGATCACCCTGAACCAGACCGGTCGGGCGATTGAATGCGTCGTTCTTTTGATGCTCTTCTACCTCGTCATCTCGCTGGGCATCTCCATGGTGATGAACGTCTACAACAACGCAACGAAGCTGAAGGAGCGTTAAGCCATGTCAGACACACATGCTGAATCCATCGCCTTCGTGCGTGAAACCTCGCTGCCGCCTGCGGCCCCGCCGGATAAGGTCGGCGGCCCGCTGAAATGGGTGAAGGACAACCTTTTCCCGACATGGGCGAATGCGATCCTGACGATTGTGGCGCTCTATTTCCTCTACCTTCTAGTCTCGGGCTCTCTGCCGTGGCTGTTGAACGGCGTCTGGTCGGCGAGCAGCCTGTCGGAATGTCGTGAGATTTTGGACGGCGCGACCGGGGCCTGTTTCTCGGTGCTGAGCGAGCGTTGGCATCAACTGCTCTTTGGCTTCAAATACCCCAGCGACCAATACTGGCGTCCCACCCTCGCGCTGGTGCTGCTGTTCCTTGCCGCGGCCCCCGTGCTCTTCATTGACCTGCCGCGCAAGCTGCTGCTTTTCACCGGCGTCTACCCGTTCCTCGCCTTCTGGCTGATCTGGGGCGGGCCGATCTGGGGGCCGATCTTCGCGCTCTTGGGCGTCGTGGCGGGCTATGTCGTCTATAGCCGTCTGGTGCAGAAAAGCTTTGCCATGGCGCTGGCGGGCGGCGTCGTCGCTGCGGTGATCGTCTGGTATATTGGTGGCTTCATTGGCGAGGCGCTGCGCCCTGCCTCGCCGCTGCTGCAAGCGATCCCGAGCCGTGACCTTGGTGGCTTCATGCTCAACATGATGCTGGGCATCACCTGCGTGTCGCTGTCGCTGCCCATCGGCATCGCGCTGGCGCTTGGCCGCCAGTCGCATCTGCCGATCGTTAAAGGCATCTGCGTGATCTTCATCGAATTCGTTCGCGGCGTGCCGCTGATCACGCTCTTGTTCGTGGCGAACGTAATGCTGGCCTATTTCTTCCCGCCGGGCTCGGGGGTGGACCTCTTCATCCGCGTGGTGATCATGATCACCATGTTCTCCTCGGCCTATATCGCCGAGGTGATCCGGGGTGGCCTCGCCGCGCTGCCGAAGGGCCAGTACGAGGCCGCCGACAGCCTTGGCCTCGACTACCCGCAGGCGATGCGGCTGATCATCCTGCCGCAGGCGCTGAAAATCTCGATCCCGGGCATCGTGAACATCGCGGTGGGCCTGTTCAAGGACACCACGCTGGTCTCGGTCATCTCGCTGTTCGACATCATCGGCATGATCCGCGGCCCGATCCTCGCCTCGACCGACTGGAACGGCGTCTACTGGGAGCTTTTCCTCTTTGCTTCCGTGCTGTTCTTCATCGTCTGCTACGGCATTTCTCAATACTCGCAGTGGCTGGAACGCCGTCTTGCGACTGACCATCGTTAAGGGAGGGTTCTCGCATGGCTGAGACCGCACAAATGAAAGTATCCGACGAAGTCGCGATCCGCATCGACAACATGAACAAGTGGTACGGGGCCTTCCACGTGCTGCGCGACATCAACCTGACCGTGCACCGGGGCGAGCGGATCGTGATCTGCGGGCCATCGGGCTCGGGCAAGTCGACGCTGATCCGCTGCATCAATGCGCTGGAAGAGCATCAGAAGGGCACCATTGAGGTCGACGGCACGCTGCTAAGCTCGGACCTCAAGAACATCGACAAGATCCGCTCAGAGGTCGGCATGTGCTTCCAGCACTTCAACCTCTTCCCGCATCTGACGATCCTTGAGAACTGCACGCTGGCGCCGATCTGGGTCCGCAAGACGCCCAAGAAGGAAGCCGAAGAAACGGCGATGCATTTCCTTGAAAAGGTGAAAATCCCCGATCAGGCCAATAAGTATCCCGGCCAGCTTTCGGGCGGTCAGCAGCAGCGTGTGGCAATTGCCCGTTCGCTCTGCATGCGCCCGCGGGTCATGCTGTTCGATGAGCCGACATCGGCCCTCGACCCCGAGATGATCAAAGAGGTGCTCGACACGATGATCGAGCTTGCCGAAGAGGGCATGACCATGCTCTGCGTGACCCATGAGATGGGCTTTGCCCGTCAGGTGGCGAACCGCGTGATATTCATGGACGAAGGCCAGATTGTTGAGCAGAACGAGCCGGAGGCTTTCTTCAACAACCCGCAAAGCCCGCGCACGCAGCTGTTCCTGAGCCAGATTCTCGGGCATTGAACCGGGCAAATCGGACCAAGGTAAAACATGCGCCCCGGCCATTTGGTCGGGGCGTTTGCGTTTCAAACCAGCTGTTTGGGGACGGTGAAGGCGTGCAGCAGGCCGCTGCCGGGGGCCACCTCGGCCCAGCTTTCAACCGCGAAATCCATCACCGTCGTCGCGCCCGAGGGATAGCGATCAAAGGCTTCCTGTTCGGGCGGCTGCTGCAACAGCCCTGCGGCGGCAGCGGCGATGCCGGGGTTATGCGCCACCAGCAGCAAGGTGTTGCCTGTGCCGCGCTGGCGCAGGCTGGTGATGATCTGATCAGGCTCGGCGAGGTAAAGTTCGCGAAGGTACTCCACCTGACAGCCCTCAGGCAGCGCCAAGCGGGCGCAGGTTTCGCGGGTGCGGGCCGCCGTTGAGCAGAGCACCGCATCAGGCAGCAGCGCCTCTGCGCGCAGCCAATTGCCAAGGGCTTGGGCCGCCCCGCGCCCGCGGGCATTCAGGGGGCGGTCGTGATCGCTGGTCCCATGGGACCAGAACGATTTCGCGTGTCGCATCAGGATCAGGCGGCGCATGTCGTTCCTTTCACTGCTCGACCCATCATAGGCGCGAAGCAGGGGCAGGGGGCAAGCGCTTTGGGCCTAGCCCTTGCGAATGATGCTGCCTGCGCCGTGTTCGGTGAAAAGCTCCAACAGGCAGGCATTGGGCGCGCGCCCGTCGAGGATGACCGCCGCCCGCACACCGCCTTCGAGCGCGTCCAGCGCGGTTTGCACTTTGGGAATCATCCCGCCCGCAATGGTACCATCGGCGATCATCACGTTGATCTGGCTCGCCGTCAGGTCGGTCACAACCTCGCCATTGCCGTCCTTGACGCCCGCCACATCCGTCAGCAGCAGCAAGCGGTCGGCCTCCAGCGCCCCCGCGATGGCGCCAGCGGCGGTGTCGCCGTTGATGTTATAGGTCTCCCCCCCGTGGCCCATGCCGAGCGGCGCGATGACGGGAATGATGCCCTTGTCGGCAAAGTCCCGCAGGATGCGCGGGTTGACCTGTGTCGGGTTGCCCACGAGGCCTAGGGCGGGGTCTTCGGGGTCGCAAACGATCAACCCGCTGTCTTTGCCCGAAACACCAACCGCGCGGCCGCCTTGCTCTGAAATCGCCTGCACGATCCGCGCGTTGACGAGGCCCGAGAGCACCATCTCGACCACTTCCATGGTCGCGGCATCGGTCACCCGTTTGCCGTTCACGAATTCGGATTTGATGTTCAACCGCGCCAGCATGTCGTTGATCATCGGGCCGCCGCCATGGACGATCACCGGGTTCACCCCCACCTGCCGCATCAGCGCGACATCGCGGGCGAATTCGTCCATCGCTTCGTCGCTGCCCATCGCATGGCCGCCCAGTTTGATGACCACGGTGGCATCGGCGTAGCGTTGCAAAAAGGGCAGAGCTTGGCTGAGGGTTTGGGCGGTGGCGATCCAGTCGCGGTTCATGTCTTGCGTTCTCATCTGTTGACCCATGGGAAGCCGATAGCGGCGGGAGGTGCTATACCAGCGTGGCGATGATGGCACGCAGCGTAGGGATGCCCCAGCCCTTTTCCGAAGATGTCACGACAATCTCCGGGTAGGCGGCGGGGTGTTTGCTCAGCGCGTCTTTCACCTGCGTTAGGATTTTCTCACGCTCGGCTTCTTTGACCTTATCGGCTTTGGTTAGCACCACTTGGAAGGTCACGGCAGAGCTGTCGAGCAGGGACATAATTTCATTGTCGACCTTTTTGACCCCATGCCGCGCGTCGATCAGCACGAAGGCGCGGCGCAATGTCTGGCGGCCCGAAAGGTATTGCTTGAGCAGGCGCTGCCATTTCTCGACCACGGGTAGTGGGGCATTGGCATAGCCATAGCCCGGCAGGTCGACGAGGTAGTGCTCTTCCCCGGCGGTAAAAAAGTTAATCTCTTGCGTCCGGCCCGGCGTGTTCGACGCCCGTGCCAGCGCTTTCATCCCTGTCAGCGCATTGATCAGCGTCGATTTCCCGACGTTGGAGCGCCCGGCAAAGCAGACCTCCATCCGGTCAGGGGGCGGCAACCCATCCATCGCCACCACGCCTTTGACGAATGTCGTCTCCCCGGCGAAAAGCATCCGGCCCTTCTCGGCGCTCGGGGCGTCCGGCTCTTCGGCGATGGTGTAGTTCACTTGCATCAGATCAGCTCCAGTTCGTCGCCCACGGCGATCTCTCCGCCCTTGGTGACGGTCAGGGTAACACCGAAATCCCGGTGACCCAATTGGTCGAGCGCGGCAAGCGTGTCGACGTCGCGCGCGCCGGTGTTGGTGTTGACGGTGGTGGCAAGGCAGCGGGTGATGCGTTTGGAGACATGCAGCCGTGCTTCGCCGATTTTCAAGTCGCGCCCCAGCCAGTCGAACTCGGCCCAAGGGGCGGCGCCGTCAAACCAGATGTTGCCGCGCCAGCGGGCGGTTTGCAGCGGGGCTGCTGCCAAGTCTTCGACGGCGCGATGGGAGGTGAGGCTGTTGAGCGAGAGCGTCGGCTCTGCGCTGTCGGTATAGCCGCGGCCATCGAGACGGAGGATATCCACCGGAGCGGCGCGGCCTTCGGCCACCAGCGGGCGCACCCAGTCGAGGAAGGCAGCCTGTTCGCGATCCGGGTGGAAGGTGATTCCGCCGCGCGTCGGGTGGCGCAGGGTGAGCATTTCAGTGGTCTCATCCAGCTTGGCTGTGATCGCCTGCAACTGCGGCGAAGAGGCCCCCCGGGTGAAATTTAAACATCGCGCCCAATCTCCCGGCGCGGCTTTGGAGGCGTCATGGGCCACGGCCCAGAGCCGGTCATAGGGCATGGATTGCCCGGCGCGCAGGGTCACACGCTCAACCGTCTCGCGGCCATGGGCCTTGAGCGGATGCCGGTTGAGCGCGTTGACCTGCATCACTTTTTCGACTTGCCCGATTTGGGCTTGGCATCCGCATTGGCGGCAGCGCTCTTGGGCGTGCGTTTGAAGCCCCCTTTGATGTTGCCCCAAAGGTCAGGTTTGTAACCCTGGCTGCGCATGATCAGATACTGCTGGGTAAAGGTGATCGTGTTGTTGGCGATCCAGTACACCACCAAGCCGCTCGCGAAACCGCCCAGCATGAACATGAACACCCACGGCATCCACGCAAAGATCATTTGCTGTGTCGGATCGGTGGGCGCCGGGTTCAGCTTTTGCTGCAAGAACATGGAGATACCCAAGAGCAGCGGCAGGATGCCGATGAAGATCAGCGCCAGCATCGAACCCGGCTCGGGCGCGGCATAGGGCAAGAGGCCCCAGAGGTTCATGATTGAGGTCGGATCGGGCGCGCTGAGGTCTTGGAACGGGCCAAAGAAGGGCGCGTGGCGCAGTTCGATCGTGACGAAAATCACCTTGTAGAGCGAGAAGAAGATCGGGATTTGCAGCAGGATCGGCAGGCAGCCCGCAGCAGGGTTCACCTTGTTCTTCTTATAGAGCTCCATCATGCCCTGTTGCATCTTCTGACGGTCGTCGCCCGCTTCTTTCTTCAGCTTTTCCATCTCGGGCTGAAGCTCTTTCATCCGCGCCATGGAGACGTAGGATTTGTACGCCAGCGGGAAGAGGACCGCCTTGATCAGCAGCGTCAGGCCGATGATGGCGACACCCATGTTGCCGATAAGTTTGTTCAGCTCATGCAGCAGCCAGAAGATCGGCTTGGTCAGGAAGAAGAACCAGCCCCAGTCGATGCTGTCGATGAATTTGGCGACGCCGGAGGATTGGTAATCCTGAAGCGTTTCCCACTCCTTGGCACCGGCGAAAAACTTGCTGGAGGTGCTTACGCTTTCGCCTGCCGCGACCGAGCGGGTGGGCTGGCGGGTGAAGGCGCGGTAGGTGTCCGCGCGCGGATCATAGGTGAGCGCCTGTTCAAAGGTTTCGCCCGCGTCGGGGATCAGTACCGCCTGCCAATAGTGATCGGTAAAGCCGACCCAGCCCTCGGTGACGCCTTCGGTGACCACGGCGGGGCGGCCCCAGGTGCTGTTCACATCGGCTTCGGCGATATCGTCCCAATCGACTTCGGCAAGTTCACCATTGGCCATGGCCACGGCGCCCTCATGTAGGATGAAGAAGCTTTTCAGGTCTTCGGGCAGCCCGTGCTGCGCGATCATGCCGAAGGGGGCGAGGTTCACCGCGCCTTCGCCGTTGTTGGTCACGCTCTGGGTGATGTCGAACATATATTGGTCATCGACCGAGATGGTGCGGGTAAAGACCTGCCCGGCGCCATTGTCCCAAGTGAGGGTCACGGGGCTGTCGACGCCCAGCGTTTCGCCCTCGCTCAGGGTCCAAAGCGTGTCGACACCCGGGACGGCATCGGGGGCGAGGCCCGAACCGGCGGCCCAACCGTGCAGCGCATAGTAAGCATCGCTCGACCCTTCGGGGGAGAGCAGGGTCACGATTTCGGCATCCGCGTCGAGCGTGGTTTGGTAATCGTTCAATTTCAGATCGTCGATCCGACCGCCCATGAGCGAGATGGAGCCGCTGACCTTGTCTGTCGCGATTGCCACGCGGGGCGCTGCTGCCAGTGCCGCGCGGCGGCCTTCGGGGACGGCGCCTTCGCCATCTTCCGTGCCGGGCGCGGCAGCGGTATCGGCGGTGGAGGCGGGAACCGAAGTGCCTTCGACAGTATCGCTGATCTCACTGCCGGGCTCTAATGTTGGGTCGGCTTCGGGGGGCGGGAACAGGAGGAACCACACGAGGATGACGGCAAAGCTGAGCGCCGTGGCAAGGATGAGATTCTTGTTCTGTTCGTCCATGGGGACCGCCACCTGATGTCTTTGAATATCACGGGGGTTCAACAGAGTGCGGGGCCAAAGGTCAAGTGGAATCGGGCGGGATGAAGGGGGATGCAGGGTGGTTTTGGTCCATCTGGCATGGGTTTTGCGGAGTTTCGCCGGGGGCGGTTGCGGGGGAGCGGTGACCCCGGCATTGACCGGGGCGAGGCGCGAAGGGTGTGACCGTACTCCGGGTCGCGGGGTGTTCTCCTCTGCCTCGGGCCTCTTCGGCAGTCGCGACCTCCGTCGCTTAATGCCCCGGGCCGGTGCTAAGCACAGAGCCCGCTAGGTGGCACGCCCATTCATGATGCGCGGCACGTCTTGCAGTTTCGCGTTGTGGCGGGCGATCCAATCGAGTGTTTGCTCAAACGGCATGGGGCGGGCGATGCCGAATCCCTGCACATGGTCGCAGCCGAGTTGGGCGAGCAAGACATGCTCCCCCACTGTTTCCACCCCTTCGGCGAGGGTCTCAATGCCCAGTCGTTCGGCCATGGTGAGAATGGCGCTGATCATGCGCTGCTGGTCGGGGTCGCGGTCTGCTTTCATGACGAAAGAGCGGTCGATCTTGATCCGGCTGACGGAAAAGCGGCGGATGGATGCGATGGAGGCATGACCCGTGCCGAAGTCGTCAAGATCGATGCGGCATCCGAGTTTGCGCAGGGCGTTGATATTGCGGGTGATCACATCATCGGCAGTTGAGGCGACGACGGTTTCCAGCACTTCGATCGCGAGCCGGTCGGGGGACAGGTCGAACCGGTCCAGCTCCCAAGTGATTTTGTCGATGAGCCGGGGGTTGGCAAGTTCACCCCCGGCGAAATTCACCCCGATCTGCGGCACCACGGTGCCGGACCCATCCCAGGCTTTGAGGGCCGCGAAAGAGTGGTACATCATGACTTCGGCCAAACGCTCCAACAGGCCGGCCTCTTCGACGGCGGGCAGGAAATCCGAAGGGGGGATCATGCCCTGTACCGGATGGTTCCAGCGCGCCAAGGCTTCAAAACCGGTGATCTGGCCCGTGTCGGTTGAGATTTGCGGCTGAAACCATGGTTGTATTTGGCCGCTGTCCAAGGCCTGCGCGACCTCTTCGCGCAGTTCGGCGCGGCTTTCGGTTTCCCGGCGCATCTGGTCGGAAAAGGCGCGAATGGAGGATGGGCCGCGCCGCTGCGCGCTGCGCAGGGCGGTGGCAGCGGCGGCAAGCCATGCGGCGGCATCCCCGCCCGGGGTGCGGGTGTTAAGGCAAAAGCCGACGGAGGCCGTGAGGTGGATCGTAACCCCATCGACGAAAAACGGTTCTTCCAAAGCGGATTGTAGCCGCCCGGCCAGTTGAATGCAGAGTTCAAGGTCAAGCTGCCGTACCGGGGCCGTGCAGACGGCGAACCGCGCCTCTCCCATCTTGCCGATCAGATCATCGTCGCGCAGGGTACCCTGCAATCGTTCGCCGCTTTGCCGCACGACCGTATCGGCGGCGGTCTGACCGTGGTTTTCGGCGATTTGGTCAAGCCCTTCGAGCGCAATGAAACATGTGGCCGACAAACGCCCCCGAGATTGGGCGGTTTGAAAAACTTGTTCGGCCAACTCCTCAAAAGCGCTGCGCTGTAGGATGCCGCCGCGCGCGTCTTGGGGGGGCTGAGAATTCCCGCCAAAGCGCTGTGCCGCAAGAAAAAGAAGGGGCAGCACGGCGGAGGCGGCGATCAGGGCCATTTCGCCGCCGATCCAAAAGGCCAGCAGCGTCATCGCGGGGAGGAAGGCCAAAGCGGCCTGACCGCTGAGCAAAGCGGCGAACGACTGCCGCAGCTGCGTGAGCCCGGAAAGCCGGTGAATTGCCATCGCGAGATCCCTTCCCAATACGCGCAATGCCTGCGCTGACGGGGGAGGGATATCGCCTTTAGGGTGTGCTGTGGGTTAACAGAACCCGCTTTTTTGCGGATTGTTATCTAAAATTGTTCTTGCTCCGTACCCTCAACGTTCCGCATGAGCCCGGCGAAGTCAAAAAGCTTGGGATCCAGCAGGTGCGAGGGGCGGGCGTTCATCAGTGCGCGGAACATGACTTGCCGACGACCGGGGCTATTGGCCTCCCACCCGTCGAGAATCGCCTTCACCTGCTGCCGCTGAAGCCCGTCCTGCGAGCCGCAGAGATCGCAGGGAATGATCGGGTAGTTCATCGCCGTGGCAAAACGCTCGCAATCGCTTTCCGCGACATGGGCGAGGGGGCGATAGAGGAACAGATCGCCTTCTTCGTTAACCAATTTGGGCGGCATAGCTGCCAGTCGCCCGCCATGGAAAAGGTTCATAAAAAAGGTTTCGAGGATGTCGTCGCGGTGATGCCCCAGCACCACGGCGGAGCAGCCTTCTTCGCGGGCGATCCGGTAGAGATTGCCCCGACGCAGGCGGGAGCAAAGCGCGCAGAAGGTGCGCCCGGCGGGGATCTTGTCCATCACGATCGAATAGGTGTCCTGATATTCGATGCGATGCGGGACGCCCATCTTTTCAAGAAATTCCGGCAGCACGGTCGCCGGGAAATTTGGCTGCCCCTGATCGAGGTTGCAGGCCAAAAGCTCCACCGGCAGCAGGCCGCGCCATTGCAGTTCATGCAAAACCGCCAGCAGGGTATAGCTGTCTTTGCCGCCTGACAGGCAGACCAGCCATTTCGGCTTGGGCGCACCTTGGGCGGTCGGCTCCACCATGCCGTATTGATCGATCGCCTCGCGGGTCATGCGGACGATGCGTTTGCGCAGTTTCTTGAACTCGGTGCTTTGCGGTGCACCGGCAAAGAGGGGGTGAATCTCGTCGGTTTCGTCCAGCATCGTCGGTCTCTCACTATCAGCTTGGCTTCACCTAGGGCATTTTGCCCCTTTGCCGCAAGCGCGGCGCTAATCGGGAACGTTGTCGATCCCGCTTTGCCCCCAAGGGTTGCAGCGCGCGATCCGGCGGGCGGCCAGCCATCCGCCCCGCAACCCGCCGTGTTTTTGCAAGGCTTCCAGCGCATAGGCGCTGCAGGTGGGCTGATAGCGGCAATTATGCCCGACCCATGGGCTGAAGATCAGCCGATAGCCGCGCACGGGCAGGGCAAGAAGCGCGGCCAAGGGAGTCATTTTCGGACCCCGTGCAGAATATCCAGCGCGCGGGCCAGATCGGCGAGCAATTGATCAAAGGGCAGGGTGGCTGTCGCCTCGCGCCGCCCGACAAAGACATAGTCCATGCCCGCGCGCCCTGCCTGCGGCAGGGTGAGCCGCGCGATCTCGCGCAGGCGGCGCTTGGCGCGGTTGCGGGCCACGGCATTGCCGACCTTCTTGGAACAGGTGAATCCCACGCGAATGGGCGTCGCGCTGGGCTCATCCTCCCGGCGGGGTCGCATTTGCAGAATGAAGCCGGGGGTGGCCACGCGTTTGGCGCGGCTGGCACGTTGGAAATCCGCCCGTTTGGTCAGGGTCTCCAGACGCAGAGAAACCGCCGGGGCAGGGTTCCCCTTCGTGGCGTAAGTGCCATTCAAGGGTGCCTCCGGCGGTGTCATATTCTGGTTCCGAAGATCGAGGGCGCTTATGCGCTCAGCGATTTCCGGCCCTGTGCGCGGCGTGCATTGATGATCTTACGGCCGGCTTTGGTGGCCATGCGCGCGCGGAAACCATGGCGCCGCTTGCGCACGAGGTTCGAGGGTTGAAAGGTGCGTTTCATCGCTCCGTCTCCATCTAAAGCTGGCTGGGCACGGAATCACTTGAAGGTTCCACCGCGGCCAGCGTCAATTCAAGCCCGTCCTCTAATGCGGCGGGACGCGCAAGTCAAACCCCCTGATAGGGAAAAACCGCGCTTTGCAACAAAATGCCGGTTTGCGGGGGCGGAATTGTTTCAGTTCACCCCGTAACTTTGCAAAATCGCCCTTTCCCGCACAAGTCCCATCAAGCGCGCGTGAGGAGCCTGTTCCCGCGCCCCGCTTCACGCCATCATTGAGGAAAGCGAAATTGGTCTGATGTAGGCCCAAGGAAGTGTGAAAATGAGCCGCAATGACCAAAGTAAACCCGCGCTGATGCGCTATCTGCCCCTTGCGCTGATCGCCGTCATCGCGGCCATCGGGGCCTTTACCCTGCGCGATTACCTGAGTTTTGACGCGCTGCGCGACAATCGCGAGGCGCTGATCGCCTTTCGCGACAGCAACTACCTGTTGACCGCGCTGGTCTTTGTCGCCGCCTATGTGGTGATCGTGGCTTTCTCCCTGCCGGGGGCCACGGTGGCCACTTTGACGGGCGGTTTCCTCTTCGGGCTGTTTCCGGGCGTGCTTTATAATGTCAGTGCTGCGACCTTGGGTGCGGTGGTGATCTTTCTGGCCGCGCAATGGGGCCTTGGCGCACGGTTGAAAGACCGGATGGACGCCTCTGAGGGCATGGTGCGCAAGATCAAGGCGGGGATCGACGACAACCAATGGTCGATGCTCTTCTTTATCCGGCTGGTGCCGGTGGTGCCTTTCTTTGTCGCGAATCTGCTGCCGGCCTTTCTCGGTGTGCCGCTGTTTCGCTTCGTGATCTCGACGTTTTTCGGAATCATGCCGGGGGCCTTGGTCTTTACCTCGGTTGGCGCAGGGCTAGGTGCGGTTTTCGCCCGGGGTGAGTCGCCCGACCTCGGGATTATTTTCGAGCCGCATATTTTATTGCCCATTCTGGGCCTTTGCGTGCTGTCGTTGCTGCCCGTGGCGATCAAGACATTTACCGGGAAGAAGGAACTGCTGAAATGACCAACCGTATCAAGACCGACGTTCTGATCATCGGCGCAGGCTCTGGCGGGTTGTCGGTGGCAGCGGGGGCCGTGCAGATGGGCGCGGATGTGACCCTGCTGGAAGGGCACAAGATGGGCGGCGATTGCCTGAACTATGGCTGCGTGCCCTCCAAGGCGCTGATCAAGACCGGCAAGACGGCCTATACCCAGCAACACAGCGCGCAATACGGGGTGGAGGCCGCCGCCGGGGTGGTCGACTACGCCGCTGCCAAGGATCACGTGGCCGATGTCATCTCGCAAATCGCGCCGGTCGATTCGGTTGAGCGGTTCGAGGGCTTGGGCGTGCGGGTGATCCGCGAATACGGGCGTTTCATTTCCGATAAAGAGGTGCAGGCGGGCGATACCATCATCACCGCGCGGCGCATCGTCGTGGCCACCGGCTCCTCTCCGCTGGTGCCGCCGATTCCGGGGCTGGAGGATGTGCCCTATGAGACGAACGAGACCCTCTTTGATCTGCGCGAGAAGCCCGAGCATCTGATCATCATCGGGGGCGGCCCCATCGGCATCGAGATGGCGCAGGCGCATGTGCGGATGGGCTGCAAGGTCACCGTGATCGAAGGCAGTCGCGCGCTTGGCAAGGATGACCCCGAGCTGTCCGAGGTGGTGTTGCAGACCATGCGGGACGAGGGGGTGGTTTTCGAGGAAGGCAGCGATGCGGCCAAGGTCAGCGGTGCGGCGGGGGCGATCACGGTCGAGACCAAGGATGGCCGCGTGATCAAGGGCTCGCATCTGTTGATGGCCGTGGGCCGCAAGAGCAACATCGACCGGCTCGATCTGGATAAGGCCGGGGTGGAGACCACCAAGGCAGGCATCAAGGTCGACGACAGCCTGCGCAGCAGCAACCGCCGGGTCTATGCCATCGGCGATGTGGCAGGCGGGCTGCAATTTACCCATGTGGCAGGCTATCATGCCGGGGTGGTGATCCGCTCGATCCTCTTTGGTCTGCCGAGCAAGACGAAGCTGCACCATATCCCATGGGTCACCTATGCCGCGCCGGAACTGGCGCAGGTGGGGCTGACCGAAGCGCAGGCGCGCGAAGAGCATGGCGACAAGCTGGAGGTCGTGCGGTTCCACTATAACCACAACGACCGCGCGATTGCCGAGCGTCAGACCAAAGGGTTCATCAAGGTGATGGTGGTCAAGGGCCGCCCGGTGGGCGCCAGCATCGTCGGCCATCAGGCGGGCGAATTGATCACCCTGTGGTCGCTTGCGCTGGTCAATAAGATGAAGATGAGCCAGATTGCCGCCATGGTTGCCCCTTACCCCACGATCTCGGAGATTAACAAACGCGCGGCGGGGGCCTATTTCAGCCCGCGCCTGTTCGAAAGCGCTCTGGTCAAAACGGTGGTGCGCGCCGTGCAGCGCTTTTTGCCCTGAGATCGCCCATGATCCACTCGCTTTCTGGCCGCCTGCTGATCCTCACCACCATCTTTGTGATGCTGGCCGAAGTGTTAATCTTTGTCCCCTCCATCGCGCGGTTCCGCGAGGAATATATGCTGACGCGGTTGGAGCGGGCGCAGATCGCCTCGCTGGCGCTTTTGGCCGACGACATGCTCGACCCGGAGTTGGAAGAGGAACTGCTGCGCAACGCCGAGGTGTTCAACGTGGTGCTGCGCCGGGACGAGGCGCGGCAATTGGTGCTGGCCTCCCCCATGCCGCGCATGGTGTCGCAGACCTATGATTTGCGCGATGCCTCGGCGACGGTCTTGATCCGCGATGCGATGCTGCGGCTGTTCCGCCCGGGGAATGAGGTGGTCCGCGTGATCGGCGCGCCGGTGCGCGAAGCGGGGCTGCTGATTGAGGTCACGATGGAGACAGCGCCCATGCGTGTCGCCATGCTCGACTACGGGATTCGCATCCTCATCCTTTCGGCGGTGATCTCGGTCATCACGGCGGTGCTTTTGTTCTTTGCCATGCGGGCCTTGCTGCTGAAACCGATCAAACGGGTGGCGGGGCATATGCAGCGCTATGCCGCCGCACCCGAGGATGCGCGGCGGATCATTGAGCCTTCCGCGAGCGTGACCGAATTGCGCGAGGCCGAAGAGGCGCTTCAGAAGTTGCAAACCGACCTCACGCAGGCACTTAAACAGAAAGAGCGTTTGGCCCAGTTGGGCAGCGCCGTTAGCAAGATCAGCCATGATCTGCGCAACATCCTCACCTCTGCCCAACTGTTCACCGACCGGATCGAAATGTCCGAAGACCCGACCGTGAAACGCATGGCGCCGAAGCTTGTGGGGTCGATCACCCGGGCGGTGCACCTATGCGAATCGACGCTGGCCTTCGGCAAGGCCGAAGAGCCGGGGCCGACGCTGACGCTCATGCCGCTCGAAGAGCTGGTGGAAGAGGTCATCGACGGCGAACGCTTTGCTGATCCCGAAAGCATCGTGCGCTTTGCCGCTGATATTCCCGCGAATCTCACCGTGCGTGCGGATCCTGAACAAATGTACCGCGTGCTGGCAAATCTCATGCGCAACGCCCGGCAGGCGATCACCGCCACCGGCAAACCGGGCGAGGTTTATCTGCGGGCCGAGGATATGGGCGAGGCATGGTGCATCACCGTTAGCGATACCGGCCCCGGCCTGCCGCCCAAAGCGCGGGAGCATCTCTTCACCGCCTTTCAGGGCGGGGCGCGCAAGGGTGGCTCAGGTTTGGGGCTGGTGATCGCCTCCGAACTGGTGCGCGGCCACGGCGGCAGCCTTGTGCTGCGCAACAGCGGGCCGGAAGGTACGGTTTTTGACATAACACTCCCCAAGGGGGACGGCGCCCTGTAGATTTTTGAAGAAAATTGCATTTCCTTGAAACGAGGGCTTGCAACTCACCGGGGCTAAGACTAAACCCCCGCTCAGTGGACCGATAGCTCAGCTGGATAGAGTACCTGACTACGAATCAGGGGGTCGGGGGTTCGAATCCTCCTCGGTCCGCCACTTCACAACTTTGAATGTTGAATTCATTATGAATTCTGCTCATTTTGTCGAACCTTTTGTATTGGGTTCGTCAATATCTGAACCCGTTTCGTTCTGAATTAGCTTCGCAAAGCCTTGGTCTGCCATTAGTCCGCGCCTTGCTTTGCCGGCATAAATTTGGACCATTTGCGGAGACGCATGACCCGTCCAAGCCATGATCTCGCGCTCTGATGCCCCCGCTTCGGCCAACCGAGTTGCACATGCTTTTCTCAGGCCGTGAGACGTGCAATCGGGGAGCTTCGCGGCATTGCACCAATTCCGCATTGCGTTACCCAAGCCGTTTGCAGATCGGGAGCGTCCGCCAGCTGTTTCGAGGAAAGTCATTTTTGACTTGGGCAATGCGTCCAGCACCTTCTGCAGCTCTGGGTGGATCGGGATGTCTACAACTACCTCGGAAAACCGCTCAGTCTTTTGTCGCCGGTATTGGACACGGGTATCTTTCACGTTCTGCCATCCAAGCCGGACTGCATCAGCGCGAGAACAACCTGTATAGAGCATTAGCGTAACAGCGGTATGCGCGGTCGAGCCAATTTTGTGGTGGGAAAAGAAAGTGGCCAACTCCTCCTCAGTCCACGTATGAAAACCTTGGGACCCAGTGCGCATTTTCTTGATCGCTGACGTTGGATTGTCCAAACGCCAACCGATTTCGATGGAGTGGTTGAGCAACATGCGCAACATTCGGAGGCGATTGTTCCGCGCTGAAGGGCGGTCACTCAGGGGTTCCAAGAGCTTCACGACATGAGGGCGCTTCATCTGTGCAACCAGCCGGTGCCCATGTTCGTTGCGCAGGCGCTCGATTTCACGCCGGTACGTTGCTTTAGTGCTGCTGGTTAGCGAGAGGAATTCTGGGCTCTTGTAGTATGACACAATGAGCGCGCTGACCGTTCCTTTCTTTGTAGCTCGCGCGCCAGCTTCCTGAGATTTGTAGCCGTTTATGGCTCGCTCATAATTTAGGCGAAACTCAGGAGAGCCATACTCACCGTGGATTTCAGTTGAAAAGCCTTTCTTGCGGAAGCGATATCGGCGCTTCTGGTGCCGATCGAAGTATGCAGTGACGCCCGCGAATTCACGCCTGATCTTGCGTGCCATTAAAGATCACCCCAAGTATCTTCTTCATCCTGCGAGGGGAGGGCCGCTGCGCAGGTAAAGAGCTCCGCCACGAGCCACAAACGGCGAGATCCCACGCATCGAGGCTTAGGCATAGCCCCTGCTTCTACCAATTCAGAGAATTTTCCGGGTGACAGGTTGAGCATCGCGGCAGCATTGGACTTGCTGACGCAAATCGCGGGAATATTAGATTGGATAGGGTTGTTTGACATCTTCATTTTCCAGTGAATGTGCCCCGATGAGGGAGAGGAAAAACCTCACCGGGGCCGTCAAGGATGCTGGTGCGTCAACAACCAGGCACCCATTCCATGTGGCGTCAGGCGAAACCAAGACCCCGCCACATGATTTACAAAGCTTCCAGCGCTCTGCTTAGGCAGATGGGCTCATGTACCAGTCGCGATGACCGGTGAAGCCTGCGCCGAAATCCATGCGGACCTTGTATTCGATGCCATCCACCTCGAAGCCTTCGCGCGTGAAAAGCTGAGGGCCTGCCACACCGTCAAGATAGGCGTGCTGCAAGCCATCAGAGGCACCCGGGGCGGTGCACACGTACCATGCACTTGCGCTGGCAAGGCGGGGCTCCACAAGCAGTTTCAGCTTGCCAGCAAACGGATTGGCGTTTGCTACCTCGCTTGCTGCGATTTCAGTCAGGACTTGCTCAGCGAGCGTTTCAAGCTCGGGCGGCACCACAAGGAAAGCAGGGACCACGTTGATTGCCTCGCCTGCAAGCCCGGTCTGGCGGCGCATTGCGACCCGAGCGGTGCCAAGGCTTGCGACCGACAGGGTTGCCGACGCCTGCGCGAGGTTGCCGTGATCGGCGTGGAAAAGCGTCTTGCCATCCGAGAGCTTGGGTCCGAGACCGGCGTTCTCTTCCAGAAGCCCGGCGAACAGTTTGGCCTCAGTGTTGGCGGCACCCTGACCCAACAGCGGGAACATATTAGAGAACACGTCCAGATCATCATTGACGATGGCCTGACGAGTGATCCCGAAGATTTTGCCGTAGGTTTTTACCGCAAAGGTTTCATCGCCTTCCTCAATTGTCCCGGCTTTGAATTCGCCTTGCTCATTTACCTCCTCGAGATCAGGACCGGCTGAAACCTTAACAGAATGCAGCGCCCGGAAGTTCGATGCGGCAATTTCCCGGCTAGTCTGCTTGATGGCCGATTGCGAAGCCGCATAGGCCGCCGACAGAGACATGTTGCCCACATCGCGCAGGATGTTCGGGAAATCGCTGGTACCGTGGAGCGCCATTTCCACTCTCGAGGCGACCGAGGCCATAGCAGTGCTTTTGCCGTTCTGCTGCAAGCAGATGTCTGCAATCTCCGGTAGCGACGCGCCCGCGAATTCGCGGCCCATAGTCGGCTGATGCGAGCGGTTCACGCGAGAATAGATGCCGTCAACAATCCTGCTGTTGAGCCCCTCGCCATTATCCCAAGACTGATTGACCGAGTTCCTGCCGTAGTATGCGTCGTCGGTCATTCGGCTGGTTTTGTAATTGGTTTGGGCGGCAACTTCGTTGGTGACAAAGATGCGTGCTGCATCAAGTGTCACGCCCTCATTGATCCAACCGTCGAGCCGCGCAAGGGAATCGACGCGCTGGGCAAAATCAGTTGTCGCGAAAGAGGTAAGGTCTTTCACCCGCTTCAACTCTTTGCGCGGGTCGCTGCGGTCCGCCGCACTCATGACCGGGGAAAGGCTGGGGGGCGTAGTTGTGGTTTCGGAGGCCTCGGTCTGAACTGTTGACTGGTTTGCCATTTTTTTTACCTTTGGAAAATCGTTGATCCAATCGTTTTGCAATGACATTTGGATCAGGTTTGAGGGGGAGTGGGCGTAGGCCCGGTAATCGAATTCAGCCGGGACCGATTGCTCGCTATCGAGCGGGGCTACATCGGCAAAACCCGCTGCGACCGCTTCATCAGGCGTGAACCAGCTTTCAGCGGCCATTATCTGCCGGATTTCGTTGATCGGCTTGCCAGAGCGCCGCGCATAGATTTGCGCCACCGCGTCGGAAATCTTGTCCAGACTATCCGCAACCCGCCGGTGTTCTCCGCTCGTTCCGCGATAGCTGGTGATGTCCTGAGATGGATCGTGGATCATCAGAACCGATCCGGTGGACATCTCGATCCGGTCGCCGGCCATCATTATTACGGATGCCGCGCTCGCCGCGATGCCTTGAACGATGATCGTTTTGTGCCCACGATAGTCGGACAAAACCGAATGGATTGCAGTTCCGTCGAATGCGATGCCGCCGCCAGAGTTCAGGCGGATGCGGACAGGGCCAGAAAGCGGGGCCAGAGCATCCGAGACGGTTTCAGCGTCAAAGTCGATGCCAACGACACCGTTGAAGGCCAATTCGTGAGCCATCACAGAAATCCCGCCGGTGCCTGATAGGGGCCCGTGTCTTTGGCTTCCACCATTCTCAGAACATCAGCTTTGCTCCGAACCTCACGAACAGTCTTCGAAAGGTTGTAAAGGTGCAGCGACATGGTCTGGCGCTCATCCCCAGCTTGGTTGGCGTTCTGAGCATTCACGAATTGATCAATGTCGCTTCGTGTGCCCGCCCAATGTTTGACTTCGAAGTATTGGCCCGGCTCGTAATCCAGCCTTGGGTCTGAGTAGTAGTTTGCGGTGAACACTTCGCGGGCAATCCACAAGTCATCGCCTTCATGATCCAAGAAGTTGGGGTTTTGATATTGGCCCCGCGAAATGCCGCGAGGTAGTCGCCCGAAGCTTCCGACCGCGCGAGCAAATGCCTGAGCATCTTTTCCGGCCAAGCCTGACCGCACCAAGTCCAGATACACTTTGAACAAAACAGCATCGGCAAGCGTGTATGGCCCATGCTGAACGTAATCGCTGACTTTGCCAGCTGCATCACCAGAATATCCGACTTTCGGCTTGAAAGGCAGCAACTCCCTGCGCTTGGCACCGTCGAAGTCGTTCTTGGTCCCTCCGGCTAGCTCAATGAGTTTCCCGAGTTTCATAATTTTATCCTTTTTGCGAACTATATTCGTTGAATAAGCGAATAATGTTCGTGCGTCAAGTGTTTTGCGAATTTTGTTCGCGAAAGAGGGTGCGGAGAGAAGAACTTAAAGCCTTGCTCAGCTGCGCGCCGAACTTGTGCCAGCACCGGTAATCTCATGAGACAGCACGACAATCTGCCTTGCGGCCTGTTGGAGCGCGGCATGACCGGCAAGCGTCATTTCTTCTGACGGAGCGTACAATGCGAGCTCAACTAGGTTCACAAGTACGTTGAGCTGTTCACTCGGAGAGGTGAATTCAGCTGCAGAGTAGCTTTTCATGATAGGTTCCTTAGTTTGTTGTTTTACACCTTTAAAGGTGATAGTGTCCAAATTATCATCACGTATTGGGGTGATGTCAACATAAATTTGGACAAATACACAATGAATGCTGATCAGCTTAGAATGGCACGGGCTGCGCTCAGGTGGTCAGTGCGTGACCTCGCAGAGAAATCCGGGATCACTGCCAACACGATTTCTCGAATCGAAAATGGCTCCGACACGCGCACTTCAACCATCGAGGCCCTCAAGCAAGCCCTGGAAGAGGGCGGCGTTGTTTTCATCCCAGCAAACGGTGGCGGCGCAGGAGTCCGGCTTGCGCACCATTAGTTCGGATCAGTCGCCGCCTCGCTTCGGCGGTATCATGCGGGGTGAAACAAAAAGTAGGGAATGAGCGTGCCCGGATGCCGGATTAGATCGCGGGTTATAATGGTCGCTGTTCCCAAGGTTGGGACTAACAGGACCGATTTGGGACTTGCTTGGGACTAGCAGAAGCCGTGGTCCGGGTGGATTTTAAAATAAAAACAGTATCTTGCTAGCTTTATTGGGATTTAGGGGCCAGTAGGATTGGTTTTTCGGGCCTCTGTATAGGTGCAATCAGAATACACGTATTTCGTTTTTCCCATACGTTATATCGGAAAGTTAATCCCTTAGTCCCAAATGGGGCTGGTGTGGGGAAATATGAATAAAAGACAATTAGTTAAGTTTGGGACTAGTGAAAATCCTTGGTCCCAAGTTAATCCCTTAGTCCCAATCTCATCCGAAATCTGCGCTAGCCTCTGAGTTGAGGCTTGCCGGTTTCCCGACAGAGATGGCTACGCGAGCCGAGTGCTCAAGACACTGATAAACAACAACAACCCAAATATGAAGGTGTTATTTTACCCCACGCGCAGAGGGTGCATGGGGTGCGAATTACCCGCATGAGCTCGGAGCACCAGAAGGACCCGAAGAGAAGGGGGTCTTCCTCAATGCGACATGCTTTCATCGTGTCGGAGGTATCCCTAGCGGCTAAGTACCTCGCTTGGCCTACCTTGCACTATGCGAATGTGGCGGGCATGGGGCGGGACGCTAGCAAAGGTCCCCTAGCAAGAGATAGAGATACGCATGGGCAGCGAGCCGTTCGCGATGCAACACTCAACCTCATCAATGCTGTATATGGGACAAACCTTAACTGTCCCGCCCTGTCCGAACCTGTCCCGGTGATAGTGGGTTGGGACACCGGGAGGGACACCCCCCGTAGGGGGGTGCCCCCCTGTCCCGTTCTACACCCTAAGACTTCTCTCTTGTCCCGAGCAAACGGGAGGCGAAATCTGCAAGTCGAGGCTACCCTCGGAAAGGATCAGCTATCTCAAAACGCCGTGTCGAGGTCGTGCTCGCCAAGTAGATTTGCAGGTGTCAAACGACTAGGCCGATTGCCATGCGGCTAGTCCTTAGCTCAGCATGGCTCGCAGAGCGCGCTAGGGGGCTGCTGAGGGGTTGTAACTCATTTCCGCACCCCCAGCCGCCGGATGGCCGCTTCCCGCCTTCTAAGCGCTCGCTTCAAAAGCATTGAGAGCTGTCTCCGTTTGGCGTTGGCGACATACAACTTCCAGTTCACTGCTTTCCCGGTTTACAACAAAGCTGTTCATGCAATTGGTTGAAGGTGCGGACGATGGTCAAAATGATTTCCGTTGTGGTGGGTGGGCTTCGCCTCGAGCCGCACTGGTACGAAGAAAATGCAAGGGGGCTAAAGCCAGATTGCTTCGGAAAACGTGGTGGCTACCGCCTGCACCCCTCTGGGGATGGACACAACAAATCTGTGAATTCAATTTTCTACAAATCCCTCGATGATGTAGCACAGCATTTAAGATCAAACCCAGATTGGGGTCTGCGGTTCAAAACGTCGGCCGGAAAGTCTAACATTTTCTACGACGGCATTCTTGTCGACGGGCTGCCAAGGTAGCTTCGCCGCAAAGGGTTTTTCATGCCCGCAAGTGCCGCAAAAGGGGCGCAATTCCTTAGGTGCTTGCGCTTAAATATAATACAATTGCACAAGCACTAGGAGTTACAAATTTACATGACTGCGACCGAAGCTTGGGAGGGCGACCTTCTTGAATACGAACGCGTTGGACACGCGTTCACTAACCTAATCAAGTCCATTGATACCGCAAAAGTCATTTCTATCGAGGCTGGGTTTGGTAGGGGCAAAACATTCTTTCGCAAATCTTGGTCCGAACAACTGCGGCAAGCTGGCGAAACCGTAGTGGAAATCGATGTGCAACAATCGGACCATTCCGGTGATCCTGTGGTTACTTTGTTGGGTGCGCTTGTTGAAGCTGTGCCAAAAACTGACGTTAGAAAAGCAGAAAAGGCGCTGGAATCTGCAAAAAAGATTGGGGCAATCGGGGCACGTGCAGCGGCAAAAGTGATCCTACGATCTGGCGCAGACGAAATCATTGATGCGCTATCCGATGGTACTATTGATGCGCTCGGTGATTTCGACGCGCTAGATGATATTGTTAATGAACTTGGTGACGGCATGTCGAAGGCCGCAGGCCAGCTTATAGCAGCACAAATGGCTACCGAAAAGGTGCGAAAGATAGAACTGCCCCAGCAGTTAAACGCCCTTCACACCGCGTTGGTTCAAGGCGCCCCGGGGGGGCGAGTTGTTGTGGTTATCGATGAGCTTGACCGGTGTCATCCAGATTATGCGTTGGCATTTCTAGAAGCCATGAAACTCATCTTTTCACAGTCTGGCTTCGTCTTTTGTTTGATGGTCAACGCTGAATATTTGGAACGCCTAGCAAAACATCGGTTTGGTGCTTCAACGAAAGAAGAACGCTACCTAGACAAGTTCGTCGACATCCGGCTCTCGTTATCGCCACAGGGCGACACATTCAAGCAGGCCATCTTTGCTCTAGCACAAGACCTTCCCAACACGTTTCCTTACGGCGAAGGGCAGGCATTTTCGATAGAACATGCCGCGAAGCTGGCCAGTAACCTCGCAGTGCAAACCGAGTTTTCAATGCGGAAGGTCAAGAGGTTGCTCTTAAAAGTCGAAGTTGCGTTGCGGTGTTATGCGGATCGTCCGCTAGACGTTTCACTCTTGATATATTTGGCTTTCAAGCAAGAAGCCGAGGAATTAGTCACCGTTGATGCACTGCCAAGAGCATTCCTAACACCACAAGAGGGTGAGGAGCGCCTGTACGTGCCAGAAGGCCGCACTTTTGATTCCTATAGAAACGAAGGCAGTCGAGATTACGCGTTGAATAAAGTAATACAGGAGAATGCACCTGAGCTTCTAAAGCTTCCAGTCGACCGATATCAATTGCCGGACGACCAAAATTATAAAGATTGGGCTTTAGTTTTCAAATTCCTCGCGCCACATTATATCCCTAGCCATCAAGCAGTATTAAATGCTGTTGCCTCTGTGTTAATTACTGACGAATAGGTGATGTTTCGCATGATCATTTTTTAACGGGTTCGATGCAATCGCCAGACAAGGTTGTCGCGAACTGAGATCAAAGAACCGTTCTTCAAAGTGTCGACTTCACGATTGAAAATCCGTCGATGCGATTCTCGCTTGTCCGAACTAGAAAGCCGCCCGCCCGCAATGCACGCTTCCATCCACTCTTTGTGAGGCACGCATGGAGTGCCGGGGTAGCGGGGATCGCGCAAAACTTCGCCGCTTTTTGCAATCAGTTCATCCAAAGTGTTGAGTGCAGCAAGAGCGGGTCCGCTGACCTGCGGCCTTTCAGCCTCAGCTGCGATGATCGGCTCGACAAGGCAGGTTGTGACGGGATCGCCGTCTTGATCGCGCCCCAGTTCGATTTGTCGCAACGAATAGGCAAACTTGTACCCAGTCGGCCCATCCCGTTGCTTTGTAACCTCAGCGGTGATCACCCCGATCTCATCGCGGGTCAGTTCGATCTCAGTATCAACCGCTGCCCTCAGTGAAGAATGCCCCCGCGCGCCCCGCGCGATGTCTTTGCCGGAGTGGTGAATCAGCATGATATTCGATCCGGTGCCACGCCGCAGTACATCGAGGTTCTTGATGAGATCGGCAATATCCGGCGCGGTGTTTTCGTCACCACTCCCCATCACACGCGACAAAGTATCTACCACAATAAGATCAAACCTGCCGTTCTGTGAGGCCAAGTGCTGTACCATTTCTACCATTGAGGCCGCATCGGGTGCGTTGCCCGCAAAGGTCACCGGCGCAGCGATGACCCAGAACTCCGGGTCATCCAAAGCCGAAACGCGGTTCGGGAAAGATGAGCCACCCTCTGCCGCGATATAGAGAACGTTGCCTTTATTTACGCGTTGTTTGCCCCATGTCTCTCCCTTGGAAATGTGGTGAGCTAGGTCTAGAGCAAAGAAGGATTTTCCCACGTTGGACTGACCAAAAACGACCGTGAGAGTGCCCTTATCTAGCCAGCCTTTAACGAGGTAGTCGCGATCCAAAGATGGCTCAAAATGACCAGCCCATGTTGCCGCTGCCAACAGTTCCTTAGCCTTCGGTTTCAATAGGGCCGGATCGCTTCGCATGGGCGTAACATTGTCAAAATCGCTCATGCCGCCACCTGTTGAAATACGCCATTGGGGTCTACTCGCGATAGGAAGGCTCGCTTGTCTTCAAGATCGAAGCCATTCCACAAACGAACAAACAAGCGCTTCCTGTCTGGCAGGGGTGCGCTATCAGTGTGCAATTTGGTCAGGAAATCGGGATCATCAAAATGAGGAAGATCGCACTCGATTTCAGGATGCGGATCAGCCGGGCGATTTCGACGGTACTCCTCCGCCACTTCGGCAAAGAGCGTGCTGCCACCGTACACTTCGCGAGTGATGCAACTTTCCTCACGCAATTTATAAGCAAGCTCATCGTCAGTTCCATTTGAGATTTCATAGGCCAGTTCCTCAATGTCATAATCATCAAGAGCCGCGATGCACTTCAAAATGAATTTGACGGCCTGTGATGTACCGGAAACCGGGTTCGACAGGGCCGTGCTTTTTGTTGGAGTTACAAAGGGGGGCTCGGGGATAGTTCGACACGTCAAGTTATTGGAATTGGACGAAACACCGCTTCCTCCTCGGTCCGCCACTACCCAAAATTGAAGAACACGGCGCTTTTGGGGCGTCTTATCCGTCTCGCGGCGGGTTGTAGAAGCCCGTGTCGCGGTAGGGCTGGTCAAAGGCGTGGTCCATCAGTTCCAGATGGTCTTGGCCGTAATACATGTCACCATTCAGAAAATAGCTGGGCGAGCCAAAGATGCCGCGGGCGATGGCCTCTTCGGTGTTCTGCGCGTGGATCGCCTGCGCATCCTCTTCCATCGCCCGTGCGATCAGCCCGTCGCAATCGGGATCGACCGTTTCAGTCGCGCGGCGCAGATGCTCGGGATTCGCGAGATCGATATCATCGCGCCAATGGGCCTGAAGAATCGCGAAAGAAAGCGCATCGACATCCCGCCCTGCCTGAGCGGCGGCGATCAGGTAGCCGTTTGCAAGGTTCAGCGGGTTGTCGTGATGGGTCGGGCGGTGGTTGAGAACCTCCAGCCCGCGATACTGCGCCCAACGCTCGATCTCTCGGCCAAAGAAATAGTCGATGTAATGGGGCGTGAAGCCGCGGAAGTGGTCCACACGGCTTGAGGCGATCACGGGGTTGAGGTCAAAGGGGCGATGCACCAGCCGCGCACCGCGGGCCGCGCAAATCTCCAAGAGCTTGCGATGCCCCAGATAGGCATAGGCGGAATGGGCGGAATAGAAATATTCAATGATGTCCAAGGTCGGCTCCCTCCGGTTTTGCCAGCATCATGGCGGAAACCGACGGGGAGACAAGGACGGGGGCCGAAAGCGGAGTGCGGAATCGCGGGGGGCCGTAACGGGGCACTTCTAGCCGCGATGAGGCCTCAATACCGGCGGTTATGCAATTTGTTCGCCCGGGGCCGGGGCGCTATTGCGCGGACCTTCCGAGGCTGGGGGCGTTGCTTGGCCATGAATGCCAGTGCCGCCACCGCGGCCATGATCAGGATCAAGAGTTCGTAAGTCCACATGAGCCATTCCTCCTAGGGCATGTTCATAAGGTTAACCTTATCTCTGCCCGATGGGTTCCGTCTTGGCGGGGATGGTGGCGGCCTTTGGCCGGGGCCGCAAGTCAAAAAGGCCGCCGCATTTCTGCGACGGCCTTCTTTCGGCAGTGTCCGCTCCGGGCGTCAGCCCATTTGCCGCACCACGGCCATGGTGGCGATGGCAGGCAGGGTCAGCAGTGCTTTGACCTGTTCCACGCGGGTGGGGGTGTAGTAGCCCTCTTCGTGCAGGATGTTGACCGTGGCAACCATCTTGCCACCGATGATGATCGGCAGGTTCACGACCGAGGCGCAGCCCAAACGGCCAATCAGTTCCGCATCGGGAAAGACCGCGTCGATATCGGCCAAGGTGTTGGCGACAAAGCACTCCTGCCGCCCGTGGACCTGTTCGAACCAAGTGTCGATGGTGATCTCTTTGGTGCCGGAGGTGGGATAATTCTCGGCGTCGTCGGTATAGACCCGCCGCGCCAGCATCGCGTCCATATCCGCTGTCATCACGGTAAAGAGTTTGGCCCCCGCGGTGGCCTTGGTCAGCGCGCGGAGCGCGTCGAAGGCCTGTGTTTCGGTGGTGGCTTGCTCAAGCGCTGTCTGAAAGCGTTGCATTGCGTCGGTGGTATCGGTCATGGGGCTTCCTTGCGGTCTGGATTGCCGCCCGAGGCGGCGTAGAGGGCTTGGGTATAGGGATCGGTAAAGCTGCCGTCATGCAGCGCACTGGACGGGGCGATCTCGACCACCCGGCCTTTGTTCATCACCGCCATGCGGTCGCACATGAAACTGACGACGGGCAGATTGTGGGTGACCATGAGATAGGTCAGCCCTTGTTCGCGGCGCAGCCGTTTCAGCAGGTTGAGGATCTCCGCCTGAACCGAGACATCCAGCGCCGAGGTCGGCTCATCCAGCAGCATCACCTTGGGCTCAAGCATCAGCGCGCGCGCGATGGCCACCCGTTGCCGCTGCCCGCCGGAGAGCTGATGCGGAAAGCGGAAGCGAAAACGTTTGTCGAGGCCGACGGCCTGCAACATCTCCACCACGCGGGCGCTGCGGTTGTCAAGCCCGTGGATCATCAGCGGCTCGGACAGCACGCCGTCCACCGTCTTGCGCGGATGGAGAGAGGCATAGGGGTCTTGGAACACCATCTGGCATTGCCCGGCAAAGGCGCGGTCCACCTTGTGCCCGCGCGGCTGGCCGAACACGGAAATCTCACCGGTCCAATTGGGGGCCAGCCCCGCGATGGCCTTGAGCACCGTGGATTTGCCCGAACCGCTTTCGCCCACCAGCGCAAAGCTTTCGCCCTCGGCCACGTCGATGTTCACCCCGGTGACCACCTTGGTTTGCCCATAGGAGATGTCGAGGTTCTTGAGGCTAATCGCGTTCATGTGCCGCTCCATGCGCTGCGGTCGAGGACGGGCAGTTCATCGCGCGTCTCTTCCATTTTCGGAACCGCCGCCAAAAGGCCCTTGGTATAGGGATGGCTGGCCTTGTGCAGGTCGGCGGCGGCGCAGCTTTCCACCACCTGACCTGCGTGCATCACAAGGATCCGGTCGCAATAGCGCGCCACGAGGTTGAGGTCATGGGAGATCAGGATCAGCCCCATGCCGTGGTCGCGCACCAGCTCGTCGATGAGGTCGAGCACCTGCGCCTGCACGCTCACATCCAGCGCCGAGGTCGGCTCGTCCGCGATCAGCAGATCGGGGCGCGGGATCAGCATCATGGCGATCATGATGCGCTGGCCCATGCCGCCTGAGACTTCGTGCGGGTAAAGGTCCATCACCCGCTCAGGCTCGTTGATCCGCACCGATTCCAGCATCTCCAGCACCCGCGCTTTCACGTCGCGCCGGGCGAGGCGCTCGTGGGTCAGCAGGGCTTCGGCGATCTGCGCGCCCACGGTCATCACCGGGTTCAGCGAGAACTTTGGGTCCTGCATGATCATCGAAATCCGCGCCCCGCGCAGGTGGCGCATCTGTCTCTCCGACTGGCTTTGCAGATCGATCCCGTCAAAGCGCATGACATCGGCCTGCTGCCGCCCCGGGTGACGGACGAGCCGCAGGATCGCCCGCCCGGTCATGGATTTGCCTGAGCCGCTTTCGCCCACGATGCCAAGCCGTTCACGGCCGAGGGTGAAAGACAGCCCCTTGACCACCTCGACCCGGCCCTTTGGGGTGGGAAAGCTGACGGAGAGGTTTTTAAGTTCCAGCAGGGGCGCGGTCATGATTTGCCTCCTTGTTTGGGGTCGAGCACATCGCGCAGCCCGTCGCCCAGAAAGCAAAAGCCGAGCGAGACAAGGATGATCGCAAAGCCGGGCATCGTCGCGACCCACCATTGATCCAAGATAAAGGCCCGCCCGCGCGAGATCATCGCGCCCCATTCCGGTAGCGGCGGCTGCGCGCCAAGGCCGAGGAAGCCAAGGCCCGCGGCGGTCAGGATGATCCCCGCCATATCCAGCGTCACCCGCACGATCATCGACGAGGTGCACAGCGGCAGCACGTGCCGCGTGATAATCCGCCCGTGCGACGCGCCGAGCAGGCGCATGGCGGAGATGAACTCGGAATTGCGGAAGGTCAGCGTCTCGGCCCGTGCGATACGCGCATAGGCGGGCCAGGAGGTGATGGCGATGGCGATGATGGCATTCTCGATCCCCGGCCCGAGGGCGGCGACGAAGGCCAGCGCGAGGATCAGCTTGGGCATGGACAGAAACACATCCGTCACCCCCATCAAGACCCTGTCGGTCCAGCCGCCGAAATAGCCCGAAATCGCGCCGATCAGCAGCCCCAGCGGGGCGGCGATGACAGCGACCAAGGCCACGATCATCAGGGTGATCCGCGCGCCATAGATCACGCGGCTGAAAATGTCGCGGCCCAACTCATCCGTGCCCATCCAATGCGCCGCCGAAGGGGGCAACAGGCGGGCGTCGAGGTTCTGCCCCAGCGGATTCTGCGGCGCGATCCAAGGCGCAAACAGCGCGGCGAGGATCAGCATCAGCAGGATCACCGCCCCCACCACCGCTAGCGGATTGCGCAGCAATTGCAGCAGCATGCGATAGGCGTTGCCCATATTCGCCTGCAATTTGGAGGCGGGGGAGTCGTCCAAAAGCCAGTTTCTTGCAGTGGTCATGACGGCCTCCTAGCGGCTGCGCGGGTCAAGGATGCGGTAGAGCACATCCGAGAGTTTGTTGATCAGGATGAAGACCGCGCCGATCACCAGCGTCGCCCCCAACACGGCGTTCATATCGGCGTTGAGCAGCGCCACGGTCAGGTAATTGCCGATGCCCGGCCAGCTAAAGACCGTCTCGATCATCACCGACCCTTCGAGCAGGGCGGCATAGGACAGGCCGATCACGGTAATCAACGGCACGCGGATCGGGCGGAATCCATGCACCCAAAGCACCCGCCATTCCGCCACGCCCTTGACCCGCGCGGTGGTGATGAACTCTTGGCCTAGTTGGTCCAACATGAAGCTGCGCGTCATCCGCGCGATATAGGCGAGCGAGAAAAACCCGAGGATCGCCGCAGGCAGGATCAGGTGATCCAGCGCATTCCAAAAGATGTCCCATTCACCAGCAAGGGCCGAATCCACCAGCATCAGCCCGCTGCGCGGCGCTACCATGCCTTCGTAAAAGATATCGACACGGCCCGGCCCCGCGACCCAACCCAGATTGGCGTAGAAGATGACAAGTCCGACAAGCCCCAGCCAGAAGGCGGGCACCGAGTAGCCCAGCAGCGCGAAGACGCGGATGATCTGATCCACCCAAGTGCCCTGCCGCGCGGCGGCCCAGACACCGCAGGGCACGCCAAGGCCGATGCCAATCAGAATGCCCAGCGTTGCCATCTCAAGCGTGGCGGGAAAGACCTGGGCAAGGTCCTGCGCCACGGGCCGGTTGGTCGAGACGGAATGCCCGAGGTCGCCTTGGAACACATCGCCGACATAGGAGAAGAATTGCATGATCAGGGGTCGGTCTAGCCCCATCGCCACGCGGGCGGCGTCATATTGTTCTTGGGTCGCACGGTCGCCGACCACGGCCAGCACCGGATCAATCGGAATGACCCGCCCGATGAAAAATGTGATCGCCATCAGCCCGATGAAGGTGAGCAGGGTCACCACCGCAAAACCGCCGAGAGAGGAGACCCCCTGCGCCAACCTGCGGGCTTTTGTCATATTCGTATTCACGGGCCACGCCCTCCCTTCCTTCGCCGATGCCATTGATAAGCAAGCCATTTCCTGCGCCGACATGCGGCCTCAGGGTGCGGTGGCACCGTTCTGGATGCTTTGTGCATAAAACAAATTTGGCCATTTGCAAAAATTTTTTTGCCAGACAAAATAATTTTTTGTAACGTCGGCATAGAACAGGGGAGATGACCAAGATGCTGCGCGACAAAGCCAAGCCCGAGCCGAACCTCGGTGCCGCGATCCGCAAAAGGCGCAAGCAAATGCAGATGACGCTGCAAATGCTCTGCGACAAATCCGGTGTGTCGATGGGCTATCTCAGCCAGGTGGAGCGGGGCAATGCCACGCCGTCGCTCGGCACGTTGGCGCAGATCGCCGATGGGTTGGATGTGGCTTTGGAGTATTTCATCGCCGCGCCCAAACCCTCGGACGGGCTGACCCGTGGCAATGAGCGCACGCAATTCGCACTGGCCAATTCATCACTGACCTATGAAAGCCTTGCCGCCACTTTCCCCGGCGCAGAACTGTCGAGCTATCTGCTTCACGTCCCGCCCGGCTACGAATCCGAGACGGTGAGCCATGAGGGCGAAGAGATGGTCTTTGTCCTTGAGGGGGAGATCGAGCAGACCCTCGACGGGCAGAAATTCCGCATGAGCGCGGGCGACTGTCTGCATTACAGCGGCCAGCTTCCCCATGCTTGGGCAAACCGAACCGACACGACTGCGCGCATCCTCTGGACCGGCACCTTGACGGTGCTGAACCGGGCAGGGGCCATCGAGCTGCCTGAACTGATCAAGAAAGCCTAGGCGCGCTGGGCAAATGACATTCCAACTTCAACGATCCAACAAGGAGACAACCATGAAAACACTTAGATCAACCCTATTGGCGAGCGCGCTGGCGCTGCCCTTGGCCGCGCCGCTGGCCTTGGCCGATACGCCCGAAGGCGTGCTTGTCGTGGCGCAGAATATCGACGACATCGTGGCGCTCGACCCCGCGCAGGCTTATGAGTTCACCTCCGGCGAGCTGGTCACCAACCTTTACGACCGTCTGGTGCAATATGACGCCGAAGACACCACGGTGCTCGCACCCGGTCTGGCCTCTGACTGGGAAGCCGATGCCGAGGCCAAGACGATCACCTTCACCCTGCGCGACGGCGCGACATTCGCCTCCGGCAACCCGGTGACTGTGGATGACGTGCTGTTCTCTTTCGCACGCGTGATCAAGCTGAACCTCACCCCGGCCTTCATCCTGACGCAACTGGGCTGGACGGCTGAAAACATTGACCAGATGGTCACCGCCGAGGGCAATACCGTCACCGTGAAATACGACGGCGACTTCTCCCCGGCCTTTGTGCTGAACGTGCTCGCCGCGCGCCCTGCCTCCATCGTCGACAGCGTGCTGGTGAAAGAGCATGAAGTCGACGGCGACATGGGCAATGCTTGGCTGAACGAAAACTCCGCCGGTTCCGGCCCCTTCAAGCTCGACCGCTATGCGCCCGCGCAGATGGTTCGGATGAGCGCGAATGAGGGCTATTTCAACGGCGCCCCCGAGATCGACAGCGTGATCATCCGCCATGTGGCCGAATCCGCCACCCAGCAGTTGCTGCTTGAGAAGGGCGATATCGACCTTGCGCGCAACCTGACGCCGGACCAGATTGCCTCGATCGACAACGCGGAGATCAAGGTCGAAACTTACCCGCAGGCGGCGGTGCATTTCCTGTCGTTCAACCAGAAGACGGAAAGCCTGACCCCGCCCGCCGTTTGGGAAGCCGCGCGCTATCTGGTCGACTACGAAGGGATGACAAATTCGATCATCAAAGGTCAGATGGACGTGCATCAGGCCTTCTGGCCCAAGGGCTTCCCCGGCTCGTTCGACGAGACGCCTTTCGCCTACGATCCTGAAAAGGCGGAGCAAATCCTCGCCGATGCCGGGATCGAGACGCCGATCACCGTCTCGCTCGACGTGATCAACGCGGCGCCGTTCACCGATATGGCGCAGTCGCTTCAGGCGAGCTTTGCCGACGCGGGGATTAACTTCGAAATCCTGCCGGGCACCGGCAGTCAGGTCATCACCAAGTACCGTGAGCGCAGCCACGAGGCGATGTTGCTGTACTGGGGCCCCGACTTCATGGACCCGCATTCCAACGCCAAGGCCTTTGCCTATAACTCGGACAACTCCGACGACTCCTATGCCGCGACCACCACATGGCGCAACGCATGGGCCGTGCCGGAAGAGCTGAACAAGCAGACCATGGCGGCGCTGTCAGAGGCCGACCCGGAAAAGCGGCTCGAGATGTACCGCGACCTTCAGCAGAAGGTGCAAAAGGACTCGCCCATCGTGATCATGTTCCAAGCGGCCTATCAGGTCGCGATGGACGATGACGTGACCGGCTATGTGAACGGCGCGACATCGGATTTCGTCTTCTACCGCTTGGTGGAAAAGGACTGATCCCCCTTTCTTGATCTCTGCGCGGGCCGGTGGCCCGTCTTTCGGCCCGCGCATCCCAATACCCCTTTTGAATACCAAGGTCTTTGCCCATGTCCGCTTCCTCCCCCTTCGATACCCGCCTTGCCAATCTGCGCGCGCGCATGGCCGAGACGGGCACCGATCTTGTCGCCCTCGGCCCGTCGAGCCATATGGCGTGGCTATCTGGTGTGCATCCCCATGGCGACGAACGCCCGGTGATGCTCTTGGTCAGCGCCGATTACGCAGGGTTTCTGATGCCCGCCCTGAACGCCGCCGCCGCGCGCAAAGACACCGATCTGCCATTCCACGCATGGAGCGACGATCAGGGGCCGGAGGCCGCCTTGACCGAACTGCTTGACGCCTGCGGCGCTACGGCCCCCGGGCTCTCGGTGGTGCTGGATGAGACCATGCGCACCGATTTCGCCCTGCGGCTACTGGATGCGCTCGATCATCCGCGACGCCGCTTTACCGATGACACCGTCGGTCTGCTGCGCGCCAGCAAGGACAGCGAAGAATATGCCGCGATCAAAGCCGCGCATCTGTTGAACGACAGCGCCGTTCGGGCCGCTTTCGCCGCGCTGAAAGAAGGCATTACCGAGCGTGAGGTCGTGGCGCTGATTCAGGACCACTACAAAGCCAATGGCGCGCACCTTGAATTCTGCTCGGTCTGTTTCGGCGAATCCGGCGCTTTCCCGCATCACTACCCCGGCGATACGGCATTGGCCCAAGGCATGGCCGTGCTGATCGACACCGGCTGCCGGTTGAACGGCTACCCCTCCGACATGACCCGCAGCGGCTTTTTCGGCACGCCGGATGCCGAGTACGAAGCGGTTTTCGCCACGGTCGAACGCGCAGTACAGGCCGCGCTTGATGCTGCCCGCCCCGGCGTCGCGGCACGCGAGATTGACCGTGCCGCACGCGATGTGATCACGCAGGCGGGCTATGGCGCACACTTCCTGCACCGCACCGGCCATGGCCTTGGCATCGACATCCACGAGCCGCCCTATATCGCCGCGAACTCCGATGCGGTTCTGGCCGAAGGCAATGTCTTCTCAATCGAGCCGGGCATCTATTTGGAAGGCAAATTCGGCGTGCGTCTGGAAGAGATCGTGATCCTACGCGCCGATGGGCCTGAGATTTTCTCGGAAATGCCGCGCGAGATGCAGCGCCGCGGATAAAAAGGGTGGCCAAAGCGGCGAAAATACGCGCGCTTTGGCCTGGAGGGAGACGGAGAGAGAGAGAGAAGAGAGTGAGGCGCGCGGTCAGGAGGTGCCGCGTGCCGTGTTTTCAAAGATGCTTTTCATATGGCTGTCGAACTCGTTCCAAGTGATGACAGCCCGGTTGCCCGCATGGCCGTGATAATAGGACCGGCCCGTCGAAGTGGGCAGCCCGGCCCAGATGCGGGCGAGGTTTTCCATGAAACGATGGCGGCTGATCTTGCCTTTCATAAAGGGGGTGAATCCCGCATCTTCGAGCAATAGATCGGCCAGCAGGTCTTGAACCTGTGGGGTAAACCGGTCGCTTTGGCTTAGCCCCGCTTCGGCGACGAGCGTTTTCAAGGTGTTGGGGATGAACTGGTAGCGCCCGATGGCATGGGGCTGGCCGGGGGTGGCCTTGATCCAGCGATAGATTTCGCCGATGGTCATGCTTGTGGGGCGCTTGGGCGGCTTGACCCGTGCCCCATGTTGCACCGCGTCATAGCCTTTCGCGCCCGCCTCTGCCGAGGCGATGACATGACGCACCGCCGCCGATGGGCCGCCGCGCGGGGGCAGGGTCAGTTTGCGGGGGGCCTGAGCATGTTTGACAGGCGTCTGGATCATGGCCCGGTTGAGGTGGATCCGCGCATCCGAGGCGGAGGGCGACAGGGCGAAGTTCAGGCCGGTGACGGCGATCTTGCGGCTGTCGAAACGGGCGAAATCATTTGCATTTGCCGCGCCGGAGAGGGTGGCGGCGATCAGGCAAAAGGCGGTGCTGGCAGCGAGCTTTTTCATCGGAGTTTCCCATCGGGCTGGAGGTTTGCGTTGTCCCTGATCATGCGCCTCTAAAATCGATATTTCATTAATGCGGACAGCTAGTTAGCGTCTCGAAAGGATAGTCGGCCCGGCACTTGGAATAGGCCGGGTCGACTTTGGAGCGACGCCGCGCTCTGAAAGAAAAATGAGCCACGTTCCAGATGCGCTTGGAACGTGGCTCTCCCTCGGGGCTGAGTCTCCCGGTCAGCTTCCGAGGAACTGGTCGAACTGGGTCCAGAGTGAGTTGTCCAACAGCAGGTTGAACCGGAAATAGAACCCTTCGTCATAGAGGCTGCTTTGCCCTGCCACCCGGCCACGGGCCTTGTTGTAGCCGAGCGCCAGCAGGACCCCTTCGCGCGGGGTGAAGCCAAACTCGGCGCCGATCCCGTTGGAAGAATTGCCCTCGCTGTCCCACAGATGCGTGGCGTTGAGGCCGAGTTGGAAACGGTCGTCGCCAAATTCGTAGTTCAGACCGCCTTGGATCAACTGCGTGGTGGTGTTGGCCCGCGCGCCGGCATTGGTGCCGATCTTCTGGTACTGGCCGGCATATTTGCCGTTGATCCGCAGGTCGGCGTCGATCTCGTAATTCGCGTCAACCGACCACAGATGCGTTTCCGTGCTGGTGTGTTTTTCTTCCAGCCGGTGCTCGTACCAAGCCAGCACATCGAGGCGCGCGTTATCCTTGGGGCGATAGGCCGCGCCGATGCGGGTGCGCATGCGGCGGGAGTCTTCGCCCTCGCGGCGGTCGAGCGCGGCACGGCTGCGGGCCAGAACGGTCAGGTCAGGGGTGACATTGCCCGCGATGCCGAAGCTGGCGTAGTGGGTTTGGCCGCTTTCTTCCCAAGTGGTTTCCAGCTCGGCATCACCGACCCAGTCACCATCCGCCGATTCCCAGCTTGTGCCGATGGCGAAGGAGGTGAGCTCCCCGTCATTGGTCTCAAGGTTGCGCGAATGCTCAAGATCGGCGCGCAGATTGGTGCTTTCGTTGATGTCCCAATCGACCGACAGGCCCTGAACCATGGTGGTGTCGCTGGTGCCGCTGGCCTTGGTCATCTCGGTCCGGCCGGTGACCCATTCGTTCATTGTATAGGTGAAGCCATAGGCCGCGCGGGTGACCAGTGCGTCGCTGCCGAACTGAAGCTCGATCTCGTTATAGACGCGCCAGCCGTTCTTGGGCTCGTCGTAAAGGCCGAGGGTCAGTTCGGTGGGGGCGTCACCGCTGAGCGGGGCGCGCAGCTTGGCCTCGATCACGGTGCCGGGGCGGGCCGCTGGGGTCCAGTGTGCGCCGAGGATCAGGGCGGTGTCGGTCTCGCTGCCGCTGGCGGTGCGGTCCCGGCTGTACTCAAGGCCGATCTCGCCGCGCAGGGTCTTGCTCAGATGCCGGGAATAGATCGCGTCCACGGTCAGCCGCGTGCTGTCGTTGATCCGGTCGCGGGTGTATTCCGCGCCGAAGGCGATGTCGCTGCGCCGGTCGATCTCTTCGCCATAGCTCAGGCGGACCTGCGTGGTGCCGGGGCGGGCCAACCCGCCTTGAGCGTAGAAGTCGCGGCCCGTGTGGATCGCCTCGAAAGCGAAGTGGCGGGTTTCGGTCTTCAGCTCATAGGACAGGCGTGCAGCGTTGTCCTTGTCGCCCATGGCGTTCTCCGACCGGGCCACCTCGGCCTCCCACAGCCCGCCTTGGCGGTCTTCGTGCTGGAGGTAGGCAGAGTGCATCCGCTGGCGGGCCGCGTTGCCCAGGGGGGCGTCGGCATGGACCGCGCGGGCGCCGATCGAGGTCCGCTCGGACAGGGCATAGTTCACTTCACCACCGTAGAGCCAGTAGGCCTCGGCACCTTCGGCTTCGACCTCATAGGTCACGCGGATCGACACGGGGTTGCCGTCAAGGTCGAACTGGCGCACGGGGCTGTCGAAGGTGATGGTGTTGCGGAAGAAGTCGAGCAGGTAGTCGGTGCCGCGCAGCATGGGCGTGGCCGACAGGATATCGCCGCCGTCCTCGTCCCGCACGAGGATTTCCACCCGCTCGGACCCTTGGACATAGCCACTGAGATCAAGGTCATAGGGGCCCGAGACACCGCGCCCGCGGATTTCCTGAATCTGCTGCTCTTGCGCGGTCCGGGCTGCGAAGACGGTGACCGACACGCGGTCGTTCTCCCAGTGGCCCTTGGCGCCGGTGGCGACCCGTTGCAGGCCGCCCAGTTTCAGCGCGCTGGTCTCAGGCGCGATGGCGATATCGCCGTAGAGCACATAGGAGCGGCCTTTCTCTACCTTCACGAAGAGGTTGGACGAAGATTGCGCATCGGCCCCGCGTTCGGAATTGTCGCCGTAGACGGGGTAGTATTCCTCTCCCCGGATGTCGCGGAACAGGCTGTCTTCGGTGTCCCGGTCCGAGCTGTAGCGCAGGGTCAGCAGGGCGTCGCCACGGATCACCCCTTTGAGGTAAAGCTCACCCCGGATCCCGGTGGTGGTGTCCTCGAAGGCGCTGACGCGGTCTTCTTCGATAACATTGCCCGCATCGCCGCTCAGCGAAACCGCGCCTTCGATCACACCGACCAGCACACGTTCGTTCAGGTCGGGGGTGAAGGTCACCCGCGCCTCGGCCTCGCCAAAGGAGGAGCGCACGGTGATCAAGTCGGGGCCGGAGGCCTGCGGTGGGATCAGGTTGAAGGTCGCCTCGCCATTGTCGAGATAGGCCTGCACGCCGGGCGCGCTGCTGCGGATGTCGGTCACATCCCAAAGCGACCGGCGAGCGGCGAGGGTCACGGTGCCCGATGCGGGCACCGGGCGGCCCCCGGCGTCAAGTACGCGCACCACGACCGGCACCACTGAGGCGGGATTGGCCGAAGCGGTTTCCGGCATCAGGATCTCGATCCGGGCGGGTTTGCCGGGGGCGGTCAGGCGCAGCTCTTTGCGGACGCGTTCGATGCCGAAACCATCACGGCCCACCAGTGTCAGGACGTTCTCGCCCGAGGCCAGTTTCACGGCCACATATTCCAGCGCCTGCACATTGTTTTTCGCCAGATTGGTGCGTTCGCCCACCCGGTCGCCGCCCAGCTCGCGCCCGTTCACCAGAAGCGACAGCGTCAGATCGGCCTTGCCCTTGATCCGGATGTTCTGTGTGGCGCGGGTGACGGACGTGTCTTCGGCAAAGTCGACAAAGCCCGGCGCGCTATCGAGGTTCTGGATCATGCTGTCGAGCGATTGACGCTGGGCCGAGGCACGCGCCGCTTGCGCGACAGAGGAGGGTTCACGCCCGGCCTCTTCGCTTTGTGCCGCGATCATGCCGGGGGTCAGCTGAGTGGTGGTGGCGATGCCCGCCTCACCGCGCACGGAGCGGGTGCTGCTGCGCTGGCCGTCGATCGGCAGATCGGCTGAATTCATGCCGGGGGTCTGACGTTTGCCGGCGAAATGGTCGCGGCGTTTGCCGACTTCCTCAAGCGCTTCGGGGGTGCATTGGGCCACGGCGAAGTTCTCGGTCCGCAACTCGCCCTTCTTCAGCGGCACGATGCGCGAGCCACCCCGGCGCAGATCGTTGGTGCGGGTCACCTGCACCGCGGTTCCGGCGGGAAGGGTTTCGGGCTGCACGAGGAAGGCATGGGTCACCGGACGCATGCCGTTGAGCGAATAGGCGCCATTGATATCGGTCACCACGAAGAGCCCTTCCTGGGTCACGATGCGCACGCCGGGAATGCCGGGTTCATCCTCAACGCGGTCGCGCAGACCGTTGCCATTGCAATCCATGAAGACGGCGCCCAGCACGGTGCCCTGGCGGGCAAAGACACCGCCCGAATTGTCGAGCCGTACCATGGCGCGGGCGGTCTGCGACTGTTGCAGTACCCCGGTACCTGCTTGGCGGCCCGACAGGATTGCGGTGTTCTCGTTGCGGCCTTCGCGGGCGGCAGCAGAGAATTGCATCACATAGGACAGCTCATGGCTGGAAAGCGGCTCCAACATGCCCACGTCAAAGCGCAGGTCGCCGTTGCCGATCTCCTGCGGATCGCCCAGCAGCTCACCATTCAGGGTTACCGTGCCGGGCACGAGGTTCACGCCATAGGCAGGCCGGTCAAGGATTTCGCCACCGATCAGCGCTTGGTGCATGTTGTTGGTGAAGCTGAGCGTATAGGTGACGAATTCACCATGGCCCACGCGGTCAAGGTCGGCGGCTTTGTCCAGCGCCAGAGGCGTACCGTAATTCGGATCCACCGGAATGTCGGAGACGAACAATGCGCCGCCCGCGTGTCTGAACGCGCGGCCCCAACCGGCATCCATCACATTGCGGCCCATACCGGCATAGTCCAGACGCGCGGAGGGGAAGATCCATGCGGGCGCGTCCATCACCGCATAGCGGTAGTCGCCTTCGGGCATTTCGGTGAAGGTGAAAAAGCCGCGCTGGTCGGTCTGGGTGCGGGCCATTTCGTTGCCCGAACGGGCATCGACAAGCGCCACGGCGACGCCGTCAATCGGGGCGTTGGTGACGGAGTTGAACAGGAAGTTGCCGGGGTTGATCATCAGATCGTCCTCAAGCACCGCACTGTCGCAAGAGGCCGTCGCGATGAAGCTATCGCCAAAGTCAGTGGCCATGACCTGATCCCCGGCAACGGCGGGTGACATCTGCGCCATCGGCAGTGCGGGGGTGAGGAAGACACCGGTGTTGGCCCCGGTCTCGGTCGCGATGATGGTTTCCACATCGCCGGTCAGCATGCTGCGGATGGTCACCGCCGTGCTGTCGACTTCGGTGCTGATGTTGCAGGCGCCCGAGGTGAGGCGCAGGCGGGTGTCGCTGCCCGGCGTGCCATAGGGCTGGTCCGCGCCGGTCTCGGGGTGTTCAAAGACCAAGGTGCCGACCGTCTCTGTATCGCGGTCATAGACCACGGTGTTGGAGGCCAAGAGCAGGGTGCTTTCTTGGTTGTTGTAAAAGGCCGAGGCGGTATTCTGCACCTCTACCTTGCCCAGGTCGGCAGGCACCCGCACCGAAAAGCTGGGATCGGTCGCATGGCCGACGGCGTAGTCGCCCTCATGAAAGAAGGCCACCGCATCCACGTCATGGGAAAGCCCGGCGGGGGCGACGCTGACGTAGTGGTGGTCAGGCGCGCCGCGCATGTGAACCAGTGCGGTCATGGTGCCCGAATCCTGCACCGCGTGGAACACGGTGTTCAGCGGGATCGCATCGCGCAGCAAGACGCCGGTCCGGGGCGTGCCGTCGATCACGATCGGCTGGCCCTCAATCTCAGGGTAGCCAAAGGCGTCCCGCTCGGAGTCGTTCCGCAGCCGCAGGGTGTAGGTGATGAGCGCGCCCGCGTCACTCTCGGCGACGACCTGCTCTTTCGAGACTTCGAGCCCGCCTTCCTCGACCCGCGAGACGCCCATGGCGTCTTCGGTCAGGCTTTGGCCATCCTCGGTCACGGCAGATGCGGTCAGCATGCTGGCGAATTGGGTGCTGACGGGGGTCTCGGCTGAGATGCGGAATTCATAGATCAGCTGCATCCGCTCGCCCGCGGCGAGCATGAAGGGCGCGGACATGTCGAAGGCGCGGTCTTCGGTATCGATCAGGCCGTTGCCGTTCAGGTCAGGGAAAAGCGATTGGCGCGACATCATTCTGGCGCTGCCTTGCTCGCTGATGCTGACCGATGTGGAAAGCGACACGTTGCCGCTGTTGATGACGTCGAAATGGTAGCGGCCAAAGGCACCACGGGTCAGCAGAAGGTCGGAGTAGCCGGTCACTTCGAGCCCGGGAACCGCGGCGACTTCCGCCCGTACTGGGTTTGAGAAGACGCGTTCCATGATGCCAAGGGAGGTGTTGAAATAGCTGACTTCTGCCACGTTGCGGATGAAAGACCCACCGGGGGCCGGGGCGGCGGTGGCGGTCTGGGGCAGAAGGCTCAGGCCCAGTGCGGAGGCGCTGATCAGGGCCAGAGCCGGGCGGGCTTTAGACATAAGGAAACTGCGCATCAGCTTGCTCCTGTTGCGATCCCTGGGAAGGGCGTGAAAAATGGGGGAGACGGAAACGGGGAGAGGGGGGGCGCCCCCGGGAGAGCATCGCTCAGCCCGGGGGCGCCCGAGAGGTCGCTTAGTCGTCGACCCGCACGGTGAACTCTACCCGGGCGAAGCCGCCGGGAAGGATGCTGCCATGCGTGCTCGATACGTTGGTCGAGGTGACGGTGGCCGTGCTGGTGCCTGGGAACAGGCTTTCAGGGCAGGCGCCGCCACAGTCCGTGATCGCGGTATAGGCCGGGGCCGCGTCCGTGATGATCACGTTGTCCGCCGCAGAGGCACCTGTGTTCTCGGCTTCGACCATGTAGCGGATGCACTGGCCGGGCTCGACATCAAGACGTGTCTTGGTGAAGGTGCCCACGGTGCCATCGCAGCTCGCGTCGATGTACTGATACTTGCTCAGTGTGACATCGCCCGAGATGATGACCACGCGGTCTTCGACGGCGTTGTTGGTCTGGTCGATATCGGTCCCGACACCGTTCAACGTGTTGTCGATGGTGATGGTGCCGACTTCGGACACACCTTGGGTGGCTGTCGAAGGCGTCTGCACACGGTAGATCAGCGAGATGCTGTCGCCCGGGGCAAGTCCGTTCACACCCGGCGAGACACCGTCGGTCAGGTCATTGAAGTTGTCGATCACCGGTTCGGACGGATCGATCACACCGTCGCCGTTCTGATCCCAGAAGATCGCGCCGGAGAAGTTGGTCAGACCCGATTGCGTGATCGACGCTTCGGTGATGGCCACGTTCCCTTCGTTCGAGATGGTGTGGAGGATGTCCACGATACCACCCGGCGAAGCCTGCGCGCTTTGGTCTTCGATGATCTTCACGTCATAGATTTCGTTGACCGTAACTTGGTTGACGATCCGGTCACCTTGACCCGAGACGGAAGAGACGACCGCGACGTCGACCAGCGTGTCACCCGGCAGAGCGCCATCGGCTGGCGTGATCACGGCGCGGATGGCCTGCGATGCGCCTGCGGGGATGGTGCCGGTGTTCGACACGATCGAGCCGTCGGGCAGTTGGAACTCAACCGTCCAGCCTGCGGGCAGGGCTTGATCCAGCGACAGGTTGAAGCTGTCCGAGGTGGGGCCGTTGTTTTCGACCAGCATCTCGAAGACAACCGGTGCGCCCGGGTCTGTCGACTGGGTGACCCATGGGTTGCCACCATTCGTCGGTGCCGCGCCATCGCCTTCGGAGCCGACCACGGCGTTCTCAAGATCGACCGAAGCCGCAAGAACCGCGCCGGTGAATTCGGCAGTCGACACATCGCTGACGCCGGAGTTGTCCGAGGTCGTTGTGATGACGGCGGTGTAGTTGGTGGTGGCGGTCGGTGCGACATCGGTTGGCAATGTGGCGATCAAGGTCACCTTGGCGCTGTCACCGATACCCAAGGGTCCGACAGAGCCGACCACCGGTGTGATACCGTCGGCGCCGACAAAGCGGAAGGTGGTGCCAGCCGGGAAGTCGCCATTGGTCACGTCGAGGGTCAGGCTGTCCGGGCTGTTGGAGAGGTTGGTCAGCACGAATTCCTGACGGATTGTGCCGCCCTGATAGACATCGCCGGATTCCGTGACGACATCGTTGTTGGCCGCGTCATCGTCGGTGGCCGAGGCAATCGCCGGGTTGGCCGTGCCGTTGGAGTTGATCGCCGTATCAGCAACCGCAACCGCATATTGGTTGTCCACGGTGACAGAGGCGGTGTTCGATGGCGGGAAGGCCACGCCGTCAACGTCCTGGGTCGCCACGTTGGTAATGATGCCCGCGTTGGCGGTATCCGCGATCACGGCACGGAAGGTCACCTCACCCGAGCGGCCAGAACCGACAGAGGAAATCAGGAAGTTGACGTTCTGCGCGTCGTCATAGTCCCAAGCGATGGTCTCGCCAGAGCCGTTTGTCGTGTCGACCACGGTGGAGCCGTTGTTATCGTCCAGCGGTGTGGCGGAGTCAGACCAACGGGCCGAGCCGGGCACATAGGTCAGGCGGCCATCAAGCACGTCCTGCACAGAGTAGTTGTTGGCCGCGGCCAGACCGGTGCTGGAGTAGGTCAGCGTGATCGTTACCGTATCGCCTGCGTCGATGATATTGGGGTTGCCCCCCGAAGCCGGGTCCGCGGTCATCGATTTGACCAACTCGACAATCGCGTCGTTGGAGATTGTCAGCGTGTCTGTGTTGGTGCTCAGTACCGTGCCGTCGAGCGTGGAGGCTGCCGTGATGGTGATCGTGTCGGAACCGGTCGCGGTGGAGGCGACAGAGGCTTCGATCACGATGCCGAACTGTTCACCAGGGGCGAGGGTAGGGGTCTCGGTCAGCGGTGTGGCGCTGTCGGCCACGCCGTCCATGTTGGCGTCGGGGTAGAAGACCAACTGCGAAGTATCGAGCGTGCCGCTGTCGGTTTCCACTGCGGTCAGCGCAAAGGCGTCCGGGCCGTTACCATCGTTGGTGATGATGTGCGGGAGGAAGGCTTTACCGCCGGGGGCGATGGTTTCGGTGTTGTCGGATGTCAGGGTGACGCCAGCGACCTGCTGAACGACTGTCTCAACGGTGTTGGAAGTCACAGTGACCGTGTCGCCCGCAGCGTTGGTATAGGTTGCTACGGCTTGGTTGCCGATGACAGAGCCCGCTTCGGGTGCCGCAAAAGCGACGGTGCCGATCACGGCGGTCAGAGCAACGGCGCTTACGGAGCGCAGGAAGGTTGTTTGGTGTTTCACGTTAATATTCCCTAGTTCTATAGTAGTTGGAGAGAGTGTGGAGAGAGAGGCGCCGGGATTAGTTCAGGCGCACGCGGTAGCTGTTGAAGGCGGAATCGCCTGCTTCGAGCGGTTCGGAGAGGGTCCCGCGCACGGCGGCGACGGCCTCTTCAGGGAGCGGCTCTTCGGTCATGTTGCCATCGGCATCGACGACCTTGCGGATGGCGGGAACAGTGGACCATTCCAGCCCTTCCTGTTCGGGGTCCATCTCGGCCTGGACTTCAAAGACCGCGGCGACAGAGGTCACTTCGGCACCCAATGTGATAGAGACGCCCTCGGGGACCGGCGCGGCGATGACGAGACCTTCCATGGCGCCGTCGGTCATGTTCTGGTGACGCAGCTCATAAGAGATGACCTCGCCCGGGCGGACCGTCTGACGCTCAACGAGGACTTCTTCGCCCTCGGCATTGGTTTCCACCACGCGGAAGGAGAATTCGCTCGTGAGCGCGTCGGCGGCAGCCGCGAAACCCGCGAGCGACAAAGCCGTGCTCGCGATGAGTGTCTTGGACAATTGGGAGATATGGATACGCATCTAGTAGTTCCCTTGTTGGCCGGTGAAGAGCCGGCGATTGCAATGAACGGACACGCTCATTGCGTTGTCCTGTTCTCATCTTCGGGGAACCGGATACCGATATCATCTGAGCGAACGGTTAACTCGCTGAGCCTGTGGTCAGGCGCTTAGCCGAAAGGATAGGTGACCCTATCAGGTCGCGCCGCGGCCTATCATTTGGCGCGGAAATCGGGCCGGGCGCGGGCTCCGCAGATGGTTAATTTTGCTGGGAAAAATGGGGCTTCCGAATCTTTGATTCGTCGCGGGCCGCTATAGGCCGAACGCAAAAACGCCCGCACGAGGCGGGCGATTATGGTTTACGCTCAGGGGGAAATCGGGGGCGCTACAGCGCACGCGCTGGGCCGATGCCGGGGATGGTTCAGGGGTGTGAAACGGGCCTCAAACGAAGCCCGCGTCGCGCGCAATGATCGCCGCATCGGTACGATTCTTTGCGTCCAGTTTTCGGCAAAGTGTTTTGACATGCAGTTTGATCGTCACTTCCTGCAGATCGAGGTCGCGGGCGATCTCTTTGTTGGACTGCGCGTTCATCAATCCGCGCAGCACCTGGCGCTCCCGCTCGGACAGGGATTTCTCGAAATCCGTCTCTTCGGGATTGTCCTTGCCCGACATGAAGGTGACCGGGGCATAGGTCTCTCCCGCCGCCATGAAACGCACCGCGTTGACCAGTGACTTGGCGGGCAGCGTCTTGGGCAGAAAGCCGATCGCCCCCATTTCGAGCGCCTGTTCGGCAATGAGCCGAGTGGCGGTGCCGGAGATCAGCCCGACCGGGCGACCCTCATTGATATCAAGAACGGTTTGCAGACCCTGCAAGCCCTTCATGCCGGGCATTGTATAATCCAGCAGCACCAGATCGTAGGGCGGCTCTGATTTGATCTTGTCCAGCGCTCCGGCCAGATCGCTCGCCGCTTCGGTGACGGTGGCCCCATCCGCATCAAGAAACATGGCGATGGTCTCTCGGACCATGTCGTGATCATCGGCAATTAAAATACGCAAAGACATAATAGATCTCCTGAAGCCAAAATGGCCGGCGTTCTCTAATTGGTAGAGTGTGCCCGTTTCAAAAGAAAGATGAAAGCCCAAGGGGAAAGGGGGGCAAAGGCATGCGCCGCTATCCTTTGGTATGGCAATGCGGGCCGCGCGGGGACAGGCGCACCTATCCTTTGGTATAGGGGGGATGCGCTTCTGCGCCTTCGCGCCTGTCATTCGGGCAGGGTATGGTCAGGTCACAACGCCAGATAAGGAAATTTGACATGACCTTTCAGTACCTCAGCATGACCATCACCGCGGCCGCCCTTTCTCTGGGCCTTGCGTCGGCGGTTGCCGCCCAAGACGAAGAGGCCGTGCTCGAAGTGACGCTGGCCGAGGAAACCCATAGCTTCACCCTCTCAGATCTCAAATCAATGCCTGTCTCTAGCTTTGAGACAACGACGATCTGGACCGATGGCACGCAGGCATTCGAAGGTGTGTCGTTGAAAGACCTCTTTGAGACGCTGAACGTCGAAGAAGGCACCATCACCGCGACGGCGATCAATGACTATGCGGTGGAAATCCCCATGTCTGACGCCGTCGAAGACGGGCCGATCATCGCCTACCATACCAATGGCGAGGAGATGTCGCGCCGGGACAAGGGGCCGCTTTGGGTGGTCTACCCCTATGACAGCGACATCGCCTATCAGACGGAACTGGTCTACAGCCGGTCGATCTGGCAGCTTGACCGAATTAGTGTCGAGTAACTGACAATGGCGCAGAGGGCTTGGATGAACGACGCAGGAAAATTCGGGCCCGCGCGCGCAAGAAGCCGACAGGTCCTGATGCTTATCCTCGTGCTGGGGATGAGCATCGCCGCCTATCTGGCCTATAACGTCTGGGACCGGATTCAGGCGCTCGACAGTGCGCAGCAAGACCACGCTGAATGGGTCTTTACGCAGATCGAGATCGAATTCCTCAAGACCGACCGCGCCTTGGCGCAGGCGAAATCCGCCACGCCCGAAGCGTTGGACGAGTTCCGCAAAAGGTTCGACATCTTCTATAGCCGCGTTCTGTTGGCCGAACGGGTGCGCAACAACGCAAAGGCCAAACCGAAGATTCGTGAGTTACGGGCCCTGCTGGACGGGTTCCTGCCTGCGATTGATGGGTCCGACGCCGAACTGATCGCGGCATTGGACGATATCGACGCCATGTTGCGCAGCATCGAAGACGTGCCCCGCGAGATTGCCCTCGCCTCCATCGCCATTGCCAGCGAGCTGTCCCAAAACGAACGCCATGAGATCGTGCGGCTGATCGAGGTGATGGCGGCGATCGTCTTGATCGTCACCCTTGCCTTGGTCGGGGCGGTCTACCGCCTCTCGCGGCAGGCCAGCCGGTTGAACCGCACATCGCAACTGGTCGAAGAAAACCACCTGCGCCTTGCGACCACCCTTCAGGCATCGCTCGACGCGATCGTCGTCATCAATGAGCGGGGGGAGATCGAAGATTTCAACGGTTCCGCCGAAGAGATCTTTGGCATCACCCATGAGGCGGCGAAGGGCAGGGACTATATCAGCCTGTTGATCCCCCCGGCTGACCGTACGATGCACCGCGAGCGGCTTGAAAGGTTCCGCATCACTGGCAAGACCGAAGTCGCCGACAAGGGCCGCCGCGAGTTTGAGATGATCGACCACGCCGGGCGCATTTTCCCGGTTGAGATGTCCGTGTCGCAATCGCCCATGGGGCAGGGGTCGCTCTTTATCGCCTATATTCGGGACATCACCGAAAAGCGCCTCCGCGAGGCCGAGATCATCGCCGCGCGGGATGAAGCGCTTGATGCCTATCAGGAAAAGTCGCGTTTCTTCGCCATGATGAGCCACGAAATGCGCACGCCGCTCAATGGTGTGATCTCGGCCCTGCAACTACTGCAAGATGACCGGCTTGATGATGAGCAAAAGCGCTATCTCGATGCGGCGATGACCTCGGGCGAGATTTTGTTGGGCCATATCAATGACGTGCTGGCCATTGAACGCAGTGAGGCGGGAACCTATGAACAGGTGCGTCAGACCTGTGACATGACCGTGCTGATGGCGGGAATCATCAACACGATGGACCCTCTGGCCGAGGCCGGGGGCACCCGGCTGCATCTTGATCTGACACAGCTAGACGACAAGGCCATCGTCACGGACCCGCGGGCGATCCAGCAAATTTTGGTCAACCTTTTAAGCAACGCGATCAAGTTCAGCCCCGGCGGCGATGTGACCCTGCGCGGTTGGTTCGCCAAACCCGCGGGCGAGGGGGAAGCGTTCCACCTGCAGGTCGAAGATGACGGCTCCGGCATTCCGGCGGGGGATATCGACCGTATTTTCGAAGATTTCGTCTCGCTCGACAGCCGCTATGAGCGCCGCACTGGGGGCACCGGTCTGGGGCTCGGGATCGTGCGCCGGCTGGTCAAACGTCTGGGGGGTGAGATCACCTGCGAGTCGACCGTAGGCGAGGGGACATGTTTCACCCTGCGCCTGCCGGTAGAGCTTGCCGATTTGGCCGAGATCGACAGCGATGCGGCCCCCAACCCGCAAAAGCGCGCCGAACCCGCGGCGGCCCAGCGGCTCAACCTTCTGCTGGTGGACGACAATGAGATCAACCGCGAGCTGATCAAGGCGATGCTTGAGAAGATTGGCCATGACGTCACCCTCGCCACCGGCGGGCGCGAGGCGATCGAACTGGCCGAAGACGCGCCTTTCGATGCGATCCTGATGGATATCTCCATGCCCGAGGTGAACGGCATTCAGGCGACCAAGGCGATTCTTTCCGGCGAGGGCCCCAACCGCGAAACGCCGATCATCGCCGTGACCGCCCATGCGATGCCGAAAGAACGGGCGGAGTTCAGCGCCGTCGGGATGTCGGGGTTCATGCAAAAGCCGTTGGATATGAAGGTACTGCGCGCCAAGCTGCGCGAACTTTCGGGGCGCGCGGTAATGCCCGAACAGGCTCTGCCCGAGCGTTTGGCCAGCGCCCAGTCATCGGTACAGGCGAAATCCGCGAAACGGCCCCTGTTGAAGGAACAACAAATCGCAGATCTGCTTGACCTGCTGGGCGCGGAGAAACTGCGCGAGCGGGTGGAAAAGCTCGACCAACAAGTCGCGACCGATCTGCCCGACCTGATGGCAGCCGATGCTCTGCCTGACCTACAGGCCCGCGCCCATGCCATGGCCGGGATGTGCGGCATGCTCGGCGCCGACCGGCTGCACGGGCTGCTCAAAGAGATCGAGACCGCCTGCAAGACCGACAAGGACGAAGAGGCCCGCGCGCTGGCTGAGGCTTTGCCCGCCACCTGCGACGCGACGCTGGCGGCGATGAAGGCGCAGCTTGACCTCTGACAAATCTGCTTGGGCGGGGCGGCGGAAACCTATCCTTAAGACTAGTCCGATTATACCCCCGCCCAGATGCAACGATGCGAGGCGCGACCTATAGTTAGTTATGCCCGCCGATAGACGGGTCTGCACGAAGGCGTCATTGACCAGACCAATGACCGCGTCCCAAGCTGGCAACCGGTTCATTTCGACCGTTTCGCCTGAAAATATGCTTCACAACGCGGGCCTTCTCGGGAGCTGCTGCCCGTTCCCCTACCCCAGGGAGCGGCTCCCTGATAGCTTTGCAGCGATGCGCCCCACCGGTTTTCCCCGTCCTCCCCTCGGGGGGAAGACCGGGGGCGCATTTGGCGATCTGGCCAGAGCTGTTTCACCTATCCGTAAGTATATCGCGCTATCCGCAGCGGCATCTGCTTTGACCGGACGCACCTTCGCATTGGCAACGACAATTCGCGATAAATGTCCGGTAGATATTTGTTCGTATTCTCGCTGGGGGCCTCGTTGCGCGGGTTCTCCGGTTCGGACCGAAAGGTGAATTGTGAAACGTCTCTCAAACCGAATAGCGCTGCGCGGTGTCTCCTTCGCCGTTTGCGCCGCCCTTGCCGTCTCCTCCTCTCCCGCGGATGCCGGGGATTTCTCGATCGATTGGTCCACTTTCGATTGGCCCGCAGGTTTTGCCGGGCCTTTGTTGCGGACTCTGTCGGACCAATATGGTTTCGAGATCGACACGACGGTCGAGATCACCGGCAATCTGCGCCCCTATAGCACTGATGCGCAGGGCAATCCGATCTTCACGCCCGACGATGTGAATGTTCTGGGCGGCGGTGTCGATTCGCTTGTCATCGTGGGCGATGCCGCGCCGAATGCGGGGCGGCGCGGCGATGACCGGATCACCGCCAGCGTCTCGGCCAGTTCCGGCGGCGTCGCGTTTCAGGTCGACAACCTTACCGTCGACATCCTCGACATCGACCCCACCGACAACCACAGCACCGGGGACCGCTGCGATTTCGTGACCGCCTTTGGTGATAACGGCAACCCAAGTATCACCACACTGGGGCCGGCACCCACCGTCGTGGTCGGCCCCGGGCCGGGGTCCGGCGACACCGGCCTGCTGAACGGGAACGAGGCGCAATGTCTTTTCATCGACGGCAGCGCCTTCCTCTCCCCTGGCTCGGGCGATGATACCAATGGGTCGATCCGGCTGAGCTACCCCAATGCGACCTCACGGATTGAGCTTTGGTACGACGAAAGTATTGGCGAGGTCCGCAGCTACTACAATCCAGTGACCCTGCCCTATGATGCGGGGGCGCGGGGGATCGGCATCTTCGCCGATGTGAACTTTACCACCGAACAGACAATCAGCCTTGCACGGTTTACCAGCCCGCTCTCCGCGCTTCAGGGCACGACGGTCACCTTTATCTATGAGGTGACCAACACAGGGGAGCTGCCCTTCAACCCGAACCAAGACGTGGTGATCGAAGACAGTCTTGTCGGCACGGTCACTTGCCCTGCCATCACCGCACCTGTGGCCCCGGGCGGCAAGGTGACCTGTACGGCGGAATATACCGTGACGGCGGCGGATGCCTTGTCCGGCGCGGTCGACAGTACGGCCACGGCGGGGATCGGCGCGATCGGCACGCCTTTCGTGTCGCGCCTGCAGTCCAACCCGCAAAACGCCAGCATCGTCGCCAATGTCCTGTCCACCGACACCGGCCCGCAAACCTGTACCCCGCGGTCGGTTTTCGCGCAGCCGCGCACGCAGCTGGCAGGGGCGGGCAGCGCGGCGGGGCTGACGACCTCGGACATCTTCGTCTTTGATAATGTCACCACCGACATCAATGGCAACGATCTGGATGTCGTGTTCCAAGCGACCCAGATCAGCAACGCCACTGCGGTCAATATCGACGGCTCGCTCGAAGCGCGGATGACGCCCGCTAACAACGGCTTCGTCACCTACCGTCTGCGCCTTGTCGAAGACGGCAGCGCCACCCCTTCCAACCCCCAAGGGCGGGCGGTCGAGCAAAGCCGTATCAACGGGGTGATCGTTCAGCAGACGGATGTGGACAGCCGTGGGACATCGGATGACAGTTCGGATGTGGTCGGCCCGCTGCTCGCGCCCGATGGCATTTCCTATTTCCACACCGCCCCGCTCGCCGGTTTTCCCGCCGGGGGGCAGGCGATCACGATGGACCCCGCCAAGGTGGGTGACCCAACCAATTGGACGGAAGAGCCGAACGAGACCGGTTTCGACAACTATGCCACCTATGAATACGGCAGCTTCACCGAGGGGGAGTTCATCCACGGCTATACCGGCAGTTCGCTGAACAACGCGCGGCGCGGCTCGTCGATCCGGCTTTGCGCGGTGGCGAATACCTCGGCCAGCGTGGTGGCGGGCGACGATGACTATACCGCGACGCCGCTCAACAGCCTGCTTGGCGGCACGGCGGGAGAGGTCATGTCCAACGACACGATCAACGGGCTGCCTGCCGCGTTCCCCACCGCGACGCTTGCAGTGCTGACCGAAGCCGTACCCCAGAACAGCGGTGATCTGGTCCCCGTGCTGGAAACCCAAGGCGTCGATGCGGGCCGGGTGATCGTCCCGCCGGGGGTGCCCTCGGGCACCTACCTGATCGACTATGAGCTTTGTGACAGCATTGACCCCACGCAATGCGACCGGGCGCAGGTCACGGTCGCGGTCTTTGATGGGCTCGGGGTCGACTTTGGCGATGCGCCGATCTCTTACCTGACCGCCTCGCATGGGGTCAGCGATACGCCGCAGGTCTATCTTGGCGATGTGCCGCCCGATATCGAATTGGTGGCGCAGTCCGATGCCTCGGCCACGGCGGACGACCTGTTGGACAGCGATGACGAAGACGCGGTGATCTTTCCGGTGATGACCCAAGGGATGATCAGCACGCTCAACATTCCGGTCAAAGGGGCGGGCTACCTTCAGGCGTGGATCGACTTTAATGGCGACGGGGTCTTCGAAGGGTCTTTTGGTGAGAACATCGCCCGCGACCTGCGTGACGATGGCACAGGCTTTGACGATGTGGCAGGCGACGGCGTGATCCAGATCGACGTGACCGTGCCCAGCGATGCCACCACCTCCACCACCTTCGCGCGGTTCCGCTATTCCTCTGAGGCCGGGCTGCCGGTGGCGAGCTTTGCCGTCGATGGCGAAATTGAAGACTACTCCCTCATCATCGCGGCTGCCGATCTGGTGGACCGGGGCGACGCGCCTGCCAGCTATGGTGAGCCGCGCCATATCATCGTGCCGGACATCTATCTTGGCGGTGGCCTCCCCGATTCCGAGACCGAGAGCATGTTCAGCGCCAATGCCGATGGTGACGACCTCGACGGGATCGACGACGAGGATTCCATTGCCGAGTTCCCGGTGCTTGAGGCGGGCACCATCGTGCCGCTGACCATTCAGACCCATGAGACCCTCAGCGTGCAACTGGCCCTTGGCCTGCCGGTGACCGAAGGCATCACCAATCTTCAGCTCTGGATCGACTTCAACCAGAACAATGTCTTCGACCCGACCGAACAGGTGGCCATCAACTTTCGCGACGGCGGCTTGGGCGATACCGATGGCGCGTTCAACAACCAGATCAGCCTGAACATTCCCGTGCCGGTCGATGTGGGCAATGGCACCACCTATGCCCGCATCCGCTGGTCGACCTCTAGCGCGCTGACCCAAGACCCCTTCAGCGGTCTGAACTTCGATGGGGAGGTTGAGGATTACCTCGTGACCCTCGTCAATCTGTTGCCGCAGGGCCGGATCGGCGGAACGCTTTATGAGGACGCCGACAGTTCCGGCAGCCGCGACGGGGCCGAAGCCACGCTGCCCGCGGGCATCACCGTGACGCTTTTCGACGATGCAGGCACGCCCGGCGACCGGGCCGATGATACGCAGGTGGCGGTGACCGAAACCGATGCGGCGGGGGCCTATTCCTTCAGCAACCTCGACCCGGCACGTGCCTATCTGGTCGAAGTGGATGAGGCCGACCCTGAGATACCGGCGGGCCTCACCCTGACCACGGGAAACCCGATCGCGAGCCTTGCTGTTGATGCGGGCAGCGGCAGCCCGGTAAGTTCTGATTTCGGTTTTGAAACCCTGCCGACTGAGGCCGATTTGGCCCTGACCCAAACCATCCTACGCGCGGCGGACGCCAGCCCCGCGACAGAGGCCACGGTGGGGGAGGCGCTTGACCTCGTGCTGACCGTGACCAACACCGGGCCCGGCAGCCCCTCGGATGTGCGGGTGCTCGATCTCATCCCCGATGGCTTCGCCTATGTCTCGGACGATGCGGCGGCGCAGGGCGATAGCTATGATGCTTCGACCGGTCTGTGGCTGCTTGGCGACGTGCCCTCGGGCAGCAGCCACAGCCTGACCATCCGCGTCACGATGCAGAGCGAAGGCGCCACGGAAAATCAGGCAGAGATCATCGGCGCGTCGCTTTCTGACCCCGACAGCGACCCCGGCACCGGCGCGCTGGTGGATGACCTCGGCGATGGGCTGGCCGATGATGACGAGGCGTCAGCCCGCGTGGCCCGACGCTCCAACGGTCCGGTGCTTTCGGGCGTGGTGTTCTTTGACATCGGCGCGGGGGCCGACGCCTATGACGGGGCCCAGCAGACTGGCGAGGCGGGCACAGACCGCGCCTTGGTCGAGATCTTGGATGCGGGCGGCGCTTTGTTGGTCACGCCCGATCTGGCGGCGGACGGCACATGGCGCGCGGCCTTGCCCGAGGGGTATAGCGGCGCTGTCACCGTGGTGGCCGAGCCCGGTGCGGGTCTGCTCAATGTATCCGAGGGCGGCGCGGCCTTGCCCGGCGTGGTCAACGGCGATCCCCATGACGGGCGCTTCACCTTCACCCCCGCGGCGGGCACCGCCTACGCCGGGCTCGACTTCGGCCTCATCGAAGCGGCGCGGCTGAACCAATCGCAGGACAAGACGATCCGGGCAGGACAGGTCTTGGCGCTGCGGCATGAGTATATCGCCTCGGCCCCCGGAAGCGTGACCTTCAGCGTCACCGCCGAAGCCTCGGCCCCCGAAGGGGCCTTCTCGACCGCGCTTTACGAGGATACGGATTGCGACGGCACGCCAGACCAAGCGATCACCGGAACGCTGCCCACCGAGGCGGGCGGGCTGATCTGTGTCCTTGCACGGGTCACCGCCTCGGGCGCGGCAACGCAGGGATCGACCTATCCCTTCGATCTGGTCGCCGACACCAGCTATGGCTCCAGCGGCCTCGCCCAGCGAAACGTCAACACCGACCGGTTGGTGGTTGAGGCGGCGCAGGGCACGTTGAAACTGTCCAAAACCGTCCGCAACGTGACGCGCGGCACGCCCGAAGGGGTCAGCAACGGCGCCGCTGCCGGGGATGTGTTGGAATACCGCATCTATGTCGAAACCGTGGGCACCGTGCCCGCGCGCGACATCGTCGTCTACGACAAGACGCCGCCCTACACGGCTCTGGCCGCGGCGGTGCCCAGCCCGGTCACCCTGGCCGATGGGGTGACCTGCACTTTGGACGCGCCATTGGCGAATGCACCGGGCTATGACGGGGCGCTGCGCTGGTCCTGTACGGGGGCGCTGCAACCCGGCGCGCAGGGCTTCGTCTCCTTCGAGGTCAGCATCCAATAGCCACAGGCCGGGGCCGTTTTGCAGGTGGCCCCGGCACCGCCCGACCCCGTGATTCGATGAACTGCCCTGTTGCATCCCCGCCCGCTGGGGCATAACAGGCAATAGTTTACTAAAAGAATCGGATTAAGGGGGCCGCGGTGCTCAGAACGTTGTCATTCATTTGCTTGGCCTTCGGCGCGACCGCCGCCATGGCGCAGGACTTTCCCGTCACCGTTGAACACGCCTTCGGCGAGACAACCATCGAAGAGCGTCCCGAGCGGGTCGCCTCGGTCGGTTGGGCCAATCACGAAGTGCCCTTGGCGCTTGGTATCGTGCCGGTCGGCTTCGCCCGTGCCTCTTGGGGGGACGACGATGGCGATGGGCTGCTGCCTTGGGTGATCGAACGGCTGGACGAGCTCGACGCCGAAGTGCCCACGCTCTTTGATGAGGGCGACGGTATCGATTTCGAGGCCGTGGCCAGCACCCAGCCCGATGTGATCCTCGCCGCCTATTCCGGCCTGTCGCAGTCGGACTATGAAACGCTCAGCCGCATCGCCCCGGTCGTCGCCTATCCCGAAGCGGCATGGACAACGACATGGCGCGAGATGATCCGCCAGAATGCGGCGGGCCTCGGCATGGCCGAAGAGGGCGAGGCGATGGTCGCCGAGATCGAAGAGCGGATCGCGACCGCCCGCGCGGCGCATCCCGAACTGGCGGGCAAGACCGGTATGTTCGTGACCCACCTTGACCCGCGTGACCTTAGCACCATCGGTTTCTACGCCGCCGCTGACCAGCGGGTGCAATTCCTGACCGACCTCGGCATGGCGACGCCGCAGGCGGTGCGCGAGGCCAGCGAGGCCGGGAAATACTCGGGCCGTGTCAGTGCAGAACGGATCGACCTGTTCGAAGACGTGGATGTTGTGGTGACCTATGGCGATCAGGCGCGCTTGGATGAACTGGCCAAAAACCCGCTGATCGCGCGCTTTCCGGCTGTCGCCCGCGGCTCGGTCGTGCTTTTGGCGAATGACCCGATGGGCACCGCCGCGAACCCGACACCGCTGTCGATCGACTATGTGCTCGATGATTACCTCGCGCGGCTGAGCGCCGCCGCCACGCGCGGCGAATAATGCAGGTGCAGCGCCCCCAACGGCTGGCAGGCCTCGCGCTTTTGCTTGGCCTGCTTCTGCTGATGACCGGCCTGTCGCTGACCGTGGGCGCGCGCGTCGTGCCGTGGGGCGAGATCTGGGCGGGCATGACCGGCCGGATCGAGACCATCGGCGCCGCCGCAGTCGCGGTGCGGATGCCGCGCACGGCGCTGGCGATCTTGGCGGGCGCGGCGCTTGGTCTTGCAGGCGCGGTGATGCAGGGCATCAGCCGCAACCCTTTGGCTGATCCGGGCATTCTGGGCGTTAACGCGGGGGCGGCGCTTTTTGTCGTGGTGGGCATCGCTTGGTTCGACATCAACGGCGCGCAGAGCTTTCTGTGGCTCGGCATCGCTGGGGCCGGGGTGACGGCGGTTTTCGTCTATCTGATTGGCTCCGCCGGGCAGGGCGGCGCGACACCGCTCAAGCTGACACTTGCGGGCACCGCGACCTCCGTCGCGGTTTCGGCCTTCATCATCGCGGTGGTGCTGCCGCGCAATGACATCGCGGGTTCCGTGCAATCTTGGCAGGTGGGCGGCATCGGCGGCGCGAGTTTCGAGACCCTCTTGCCCGCCTTGCCCTTCGCGCTGGTGGGGCTGGCGCTGAGCCTCGCCTCGGCCCGGGTTCTTAACGCATTGGCCTTGGGCGAAGAACTGGCCACCGGCCTTGGCCAGAGCGTCGCCTTGGGCCGGGTTATGGCGGCGGCGGGGGCGGTGATCCTCTGCGGCACGGCGACCGCGCTTTGCGGGCCGATCGGCTTTGTCGGGCTGGTGGTGCCGCATCTGTGTCGGATGATCGCGGGTGTCGATTACCGGCTGGTGCTGCCGCTCTCGGCCTTGGCGGGGGCCTCCATGCTGGGGCTGTCGGACGTGCTGGGCCGAGTCATCGCCCGCCCGAATGAGTTGGACGTGGGCATCGTCACGGCCTTTGTCGGCGCGCCCTTCTTTATCTGGACGGTGCGCAATCACAGGATGCGCGGGCTATGAGCGATGTGACCATTACCGCACCCCGCCGTTTCCGCCCTGCCGCGACGCGGCGTGTTCAGGTGCTGGTCGCGCTGGCCGCGCTCGTTTCCGCGCTTATGCTCCTGACGCTCAGCTGTGGGCGCGGTTGCCTACCGCCGGGCGATGTCTGGGCCGCGCTGACGGGGGCGCCGGGGGCCAATGCCTCATTTGTGGTGACCGATTTGCGCCTGCCGCGCGCGTTCATGGGGTTGCTGGCCGGGGCCAGCTTTGGCTTGGGCGGGGTGGCGTTTCAGATCATGCTGCGCAACCCGCTGGCCAGCCCCGATATCATCGGCATCAGCGCCAGCGCAGGTGCGGCGGCGGTCTTTGCCATCGTCATCCTGGCCCTCGACGGTTGGCTGGTGTCGCTCGTCGCGGTGGCGGCGGGGCTTGGGGTCGCGGCGATGATCTGGGCGCTGTCCTCGCGCCGCGGTGCCGCCGGGGCGCGGCTGATCCTGATCGGCATCGGCGTCTCTGCCATGCTCGACAGTGTGACGGCCTATGTCTTGCTTGAAGCGCCCGCATGGGACCGGGCCGAGGCGATGCGCTGGCTGACCGGCAGCCTCAACGGCATGCAACTGGTCCAAGCGCTGCCCGTGGCGGGGGCGCTGTTGGTCTTCGGCGGGCTCTTGGCCGTTACCGCCCGCGACTTGGAGGTGCTGCGCCTTGGTGATGACACCGCCGAAGCCTTGGGCGTGCGTGCTGACGCCACGCGGCTGCGGGTGACACTGGCCGCCGTCGGCCTTGTGGCCATCGCCACGGCAGCGACCGGGCCGATTGCCTTTGTCGCCTTCCTCTCAGGCCCCATCGCGGCGCGGCTTTTGCCGGGCACGACCGGTTTGTTGCTGGGGGCCGGGCTGGTCGGCGCCGTGTTGGTCATCGCGGGCGATTTCGTTGGGCAGTTCCTGCTGCCCGCCCGCTTGCCCGTGGGGGTCGTCACCGGCGCGGTCGGCGCGCCCTTCCTTTTGTATCTCATCGTTCGCGCCAATAGAAATGGGGGCACGCTATGACCCACGACCACCGTCTTGAAACGCGCGATCTGGGCGCGGGCTATGAAAAGCGTGTGATTTTGGAGGGGGTAACGCTCACCGTCCCGGCGGGGAAGATCACGGCCATCGTGGGTGGGAACGCCTCGGGCAAGTCGACGCTTTTGCGGACGCTGGCGCGGATTTTGCAGCCCAAGTCCGGCGCGGTTCTGCTGGATGGCGAAGCGGTGCACCAAATGAAATCGCGCAAGCTGGCGCAGGTCATGGGGCTGCTGCCGCAATCGCCCATCGCGCCTGAGGGGATCGCCGTGGCCGATCTTGTGGGGCGTGGGCGGCATCCGCATCAGGGGCTGTTCTCGCGCTGGTCGGCAGAGGATGACCGCGCCGTGGCCCGCGCGCTGGCCGCGACGGGGACCGAGGAGCTGGCCGAGCGCGATCTCGACACCCTGTCGGGCGGTCAACGCCAGCGGGTATGGATCGCCATGGCCTTGGCGCAGGAGACCGATCTGCTGCTGCTGGACGAGCCAACGACCTTTCTGGACGTGGCGCATCAGGTCGAGGTGCTGGACCTGCTGGTCGATCTCAACATGGCGCAAGGCACGACGATCGTCATGGTGCTGCATGATCTGAACCTCGCCGCGCGCTATGCCGATCACCTGATCGCCGTGGGCGATGGGGGCATCCGCGCCGAGGGGCCGCCCGCCGAGGTCCTGACCGAGGAATTGGTGAAAACCGTCTTTGGCCTGTCGTGCCGTATCGTCAACGATCCGGTCTCGCAGACCCCCTGCATGGTGCCGATTGGGCGTCACAAGATCGGGCCGCCACGCAAAGATGCCGCGGCCTGAAAATAACTGACTAATTTGGTCAGATTGACTCTGGTCTCCTCCGTATCATAGGGGTAAGGGAATCCCGACAGATTCACTAGGTTATTACGGAGACCGCCATGTCCTCTTCCAAACTCATCCCCCTGCAACTGGGGCGCGGCTCTCTCAAGACGGCGCTTTTGTGCTGTACGGCGCTGGTGCCGGGCACGCTTTACGCGCAAGAAGCTTACCAGTTGGATGACGTGATCCTCGAAGCCGAAGCGCAGACTTCGGGCGCGGCGGATGCCGAAACGGTTGTCGCCAGCGAGATCAGCAGCGGCGGCAAACTGTCGGGTGAGATCATCGACATCCCGGCCAGCGTCTCGGTCATCACCAGCCGTGAGATCGAAGCCCGCGGCGCGGATAGCGTGGAGCAGGTGTTGAACTACACCGCCGGTGCCAGCACCGACAGCTATGGCGCGGATGACCGGTTCGACTATTTCATCCTGCGCGGGTTCGAAGCCTATACCTACCGCGACGGGCTGACGCTGGGCGCGAACTTCGGATCGGTCCGCGAAGAGCCTTTCGCCTATGAGCGCGTCGAGGTGATCCGCGGCGCGTCGTCGTCGACCTTCGGCCTCTCCGATCCCGGCGGCTCGGTCAACTATGTCAGCAAACGCCCCCGCGACGAACGTTTTGGCAGTGTCTACACCTCGGTCGACTCCTATGGCAGCTTGGAAACCGGTGTGGATTTCGGCGACAATCTGGATGAGGAAGGCACGCTCAGCTACCGTTTCACCGGTCTGCTGCGCAATGGCGAGCTTGAGTATCCCTATTCCGAGAACGATGAGATCTTCGCGATGGGCGGCCTGACATGGCGCCCCTCCGATGCGTCTGAGCTGACCGTGATCGTCGACCACCTTGACCGCGACTCCGTGCCCGGCAGCGGCGGTTTCCCGGCGGGCGGCGATTTTGACCGCAGCGATGTGTTCTATGGCGAGCCTGACTACAACTACCGCGGCACCGAGCGGACGACCGTCTCTGTTCTGGGCGCGCATGATTTTGGCAACGGGCTGAGCTTTGGCGGCACCCTGCGCTACAGCGACAGCGCCGATGACTTCGGCTATGCCTATGTCAGCGATGGAACCCCGAATGACAGCACGGTGGACCGCGCCTTTTTTGCCAGCGATGGCACGAGCGAGAGCATGATCTCCGATCTGCATCTGACCTATGAGGGGTTCCTCGGCGGGGCGGCCAGCACCACCACGGCGGGCGTCGAATTCTCCTGGTCCGATAGCACCGATCTGCGCTTGTATGGCGGGGCCCCTTCGGTTGACCTCGACAACCCGACGCCTACAGGCCGCCCCGACAGTGTCCCATTCTATCAGGAAGTGATTGAAGATACTCAAGGTAAAGCCATCTACTTGCAGCAAGAATTCAATTGGCAGGACCGTTTTCTTGCCTCCTTTGGATTGCGTCACGACTGGATCGACATCCACCAAACGCGGACAGATGTTGACTATGTGAACGGCGGAACCATCACAACTCAAGCTGACGGTGAAATTAGCGAGACGACAGGCCGCGTGGGTTTGACCTACAAGATCAAACCAAACCTTTCGGTTTTCGGTAACTACGCGCAATCAGTCGTGCCTGCGGGCATCGGCATTGAGCCAGAAGAGGGCGAGCAGTTCGAACTGGGCACCAAATGGCAGCCCATGGGGACCAACGCGCTGTTGACGGCCTCGGTCTATGACCTGTCGAAAAGCAACATCACCCGCACCAACCCTGCGACCAACCTGCCGGAAACCATTGGTGAGATCGGCGTGCGCGGCATCGATCTGGAAGCCAAGGCCGAGATGGGTGCCTATACCTTCACCGCCGCCTACAGCTATCTAGATGCCGAGATCAAAGAGAACGGCACCTCTGGCAACGTTGGCAACCGCCCCGGTCTGGTGCCTGAAAACGTCGCTTCGATCTGGGCCAGCCGGACTTGGGAAAACCTTGGCCGCGGTGATCTGACCGTCGGTTTGGGCGCACGGTTCAACAGCGGCTACTACTACAGCGACAGCAACGCCACAGGCGAGACGGGCAGCTTTGTCGTGGTGGATGCCGCGGTAAGCTATGACCTGTCCGAGCAGACTACCCTGTCGGCCAATGTCACCAACCTGTTCGACGAAAAGCACACCTCCTTCGGCGGCTCTTACGCTGACTTCTACAGCCCCGGCCGTGAAGTCACCGTGAAGCTGGCCCATAGCTGGTGAGCCTAGAGCGCGGCACTCCCCTCGTGTGCCGCGCTTTTCTTTGCCTCGGGAGGAGCCACGGATGACCATCGCCAAAGCCAAGACCACCATCCCCATGGATGCCCCGCAGGAGATGCTCTCGCAAATCCTGTCGCATCTTGTCGATGATCACGGCATGGCGTTTCGCGCCAAGGGGCCGACGGGTCATGTGTTTGAGCAAGACGGCTACCGGGTAGAGTTCGATCTTTGCCCGCGTGGGCTGGAGGTCAGCCTGCAAGCCCCCGGCGAGAATGCCATGCAATTCTCGAAAGAGGGCATGGTCCATCATGTGGCGGAGTTTGACCCCGCGCTGGCCGATCGCATCCGCTGGCAGGGTGTGGCGCAAGAGGCCGGAGAGACGCCGCAGAACTTCCGTTTGTTGGAGGTGCTGAACAGCGAAATCCTCTTCGAAGGGATGCAGCGCGTCACCCTGCATTACCCGGATATTGCCGAACTTGCCCCGCAGGGCATCCATCTGCGCCTGATCCTGCCGCGCGATGCCAGCCGCACGCCGGTCTGGCCGGTGATGGGCGCCAATGGGGCGCCGGTTTGGCCCAAGGGTGCGGATGAGTTGCACGCGCGCTATGTCACACTCAAGAACATCCGCCCCGAGCGCGAAGAGGTCGATATCGACGTGGTCCGCCACGGCTCTGGCCTGATCTCGCAATGGGCGCAGAACGCCCATGCCGGGCAGCGGATCGGTGCAATGGGGCCGGTGGGCATCAGCGCTTTGCCGAAAGCCTCTTCCTATTTCCTCGCCGCCGATGGCACGGGGCTGCCCGCCGTGGCGCAGCTTTTGGCGCGGCTGCCGGAGGATGCGGTGGGCGATGTGGTGGCGGCCCTGCCGCAAGGCGTGTCGTATCGCGACTACCTGCCCAAGACCAAGCTGCGCGTCCATGCCCTGCCGCCCGCCACCTTCGAAGCCGAAGTGCTTGGCCATGCGCAGGCGCTGACGGATGACGGTTTGGGCTATGCATTTTTCGCCGGAGAGTTCCAGAACGCGCAGCAATTGCGCGGGCATTTCAAAACCCAGCTCGGCATGGATAAAACCCGCCAGATTTGCACCGCCTACTGGCGGCGGGGCTAAGCGCGGCCTAGCGCCACGGCCCCGCGTCGCGGCGTCTGCCGGTTTTCGGGATGCGGCTGCTGCTGGTTGGGCGGGCGCTCTGTGTTCGCACTGGCGCGGCGTCAGGTGTCATCGCACGCAGGGCCGCGATGCGGTTCTCCGTCGCCGGGTGCGTGGCGAAAAGATTGTCGTGTTTATGCGCGTGTAGCGGGTTGATGATGAACATATGCGCCGTGGCCGGATTGCGCTCTGCCGCGTGATTGTCGATCCGCGCAGCCCCCATGGCGATCTTCTCAAGCGCGGAGGCGAGCCAGAGCGGATGGCCGCAGATCTCGGCCCCGGCCTTATCGGCGGCATATTCCCGTGTCCGGCTGATCGCCATCTGCACCAGCGCTGCGGCCATGGGGGCGAGGAACATCATCATCAACGTCCCGATCATCCCCATCCGCTCTCGCGCGCCGCCGAAGAACAGCGCAAAATTCGCCAGCATCGAAATCGCACCGGCGAAAGTGGCCGTCACGGTCATGATCGCCGTGTCATGGTTGCGGATATGGGCCAGCTCATGCGCGATGACGCCCGCCAGTTCCTCGCGGCTGAGGCTTTGCATCAGCCCCTTGGTCACCGCCACGGCAGCATTGGCCGGGTTGCGCCCGGTTGCGAAGGCGTTGGGCTGGGGCGTGTCGATCAGATAGACCTTGGGCTCGGGGAGGCCCGCATTCCGCGCAAGCTCTGCCGTCATGGCGTAGAGCCCCGCGCGGTCCCCCGGCGAGACGGGCTGCGCATTGTGCATCTTGAGCACCAAGCGGTCGGAGTTCCACCAAGTGAAGGCGTTCATCCCCGCCGCCACCACCAGCGCGATCAGCGCACCGCCCGATCCGCCGATCAGATAGCCGACCCCCATGAAAAGCGCGGTCATCGCCGCCATCAGCATCGCTGTCTTCACATAGCCCATCTTGGTCTCTCGCGGTTGTCCTTTGCAAAGAGATATGGGGCAGCTTCCGCGTCGTGCAAGGTAGGCGGGGGAGGGGGGCACGGTTCTCCCCCGCCGGATGATATACTCGGATACGGGGGCCGAGAGGGCGTCACGCAGGCGACACCCCTCGACACACCGCCATTACTGGCTGGCCATCCCCGCCAGCATCGCCCCCATGGCAACGTGGTGAACCAGCGTGATCGCCCGGTCATTCCAAAGCAGCCCGACGATCAGCCAGCCCAGAACCCCCACCACGAAGAGGTAGAGGTTCCACGGCGTCCAGCCGAAACCTGTGGCGGCATAGCCGAGGATCTGGATCACCGAGGCGATCCATTTGACCCAAAAGGCCAGCCGCTGCGGCGTGCCGGGCGCAAGCACTTCAGACGCCACGGGTCAGCCCGCCGTCGATGCGCCAGTTCTGCCCGGTGACATAGGCCCCGCCCTCGGAGGCGAGCCAGCCGATCAGCGATGACACCTCGGCCTCGGTGCCGTAGCGCCCCATCGGAATGCGCGCGCGCCGGTCCTCAGTCTCGGGCAGGCTGTCGATAAAGCCGGGCAAGACGTTGTTCATGCGGATGTTCTGGCCCGCATATTGGTCGGCATAGAGTTTGGCGAAACCCGCCAGCCCGGCGCGGAAGACGCCCGAGGTCGGAAAGAGCGGGTCCGGCTCGAAGGTGGCGAAGGTCGAGATATTGATGATCGCGCCGCCGCCCTGCGCCGCCATGATCGGCGTTACCAAACGGGTGGGGCGGATCACGTTCATCAGATAGACATCCATCCCATCGTGCCAATCTGCGTCGCTCATTTCCAGAATGTCGCCCTTCGGCCCATGCCCGGCGGAGTTCACCAGCACATCGACGCGGTCCCAACGGTCCATCGCGCCATCCACCAGCTGCGCCAGCGCGTCTGGCGATTGGTTCGAGCCGGTGATGCCAAAGCCGCCCAGTTCGGTGCCGAGCGCCTCCCCCTTGCCGGAGGAAGACAGGACACCGACCTTAAAGCCGTCTGCCGCCAGTTTGCGGGCCGCGCCCGCGCCCATGCCGCTGCCGCCTGCGGTGATAAGGGCTACTTTTTCTGCTGTCATCAGGTATGCTCCATATACAAGGCAGCGATTGCGCTGCGGGGATATGCTGCGTCATTTAGGTGCTGTGATCCCGTGCAGCCAGCCAGATGCTTTGTTGTGTGACTGTAGGAAAACTATCGTGTCGAATGAGATGCCTCTGCCGCCCTTGAACGGGCTTCGTGCCTTTGCCGCCGCGGGGCGTCACCTGAATTTCCGGGCCGCGGCGGATGAGTTGGGCGTGACCCAAGGCGCGGTCGCCCAGCAGGTGCGCGGGCTGGAGGGTCATCTGGGGCTGCGTCTGTTCCTGCGCGAGCCGCGGGGGCTGGCCTTTACCGACGAGGGGCGCGCCTATCATCTGTCGGTATCGCGTGCTTTCGAACAATTGGCGGAGGCGACGGATGCCCTGCGCCACGCGCCCGCGCGGGTGACGATCAGCGTGACACCGACCTTCGCATCCAAATGGCTGATCCCCCGGCTTTCGGATTTTACCCAGGCCCATCCCGGCATCGATCTGCGCATCACGGCGACAGAGCGGGTAGCGAGTTTTCATGCCGATGGGATCGACCTTGCCGTGCGGCAGGCGCGTCCGCCCTTTGGGGCGAGCCTGAGGGCGAACTTGCTTTTCACGCAGGAGGTGGTGGCGGTGTGCTCTCCGGCGCTGCTTGCGGGGGAGGGGGCGGTCGATGCCGCCACACTGGCGCGCATGACCCTGCTTCACGATACCCATGACCTCTGGCCGCGCTTTGCTGAAGAGGCTTTTGGCGGCAGCGTCAAACCGGCCCGCGCGCTGCGGTTCAATCAAACGACGCTGAGCCTCGATGCTGCTTTGGCGGGGCAGGGGGTGGCGCTGGCAAGCCGCTTTCTGGTGCAGCGCGATCTTGAGGCGGGGCGGCTGCTGCGCCCGGTGCTGCATGTGATGGAAGGCGGGCTGGATTTCTACCTGCTTTCGCCCCGGCAGGGGGTGTCGAGCGCGGCGATCATCGTGCGCGATTGGCTCTGTGCGGTGGCCAAGGGCGAGGCGGGTTAATCCTGCGCGCGGGCTTTCAGCCGCAGGAAACTGTCCTCTCCGGCCAGAACGTAGCGCAGCAGCAAAAGCTCCACCTTGGCCGCATCGCGGGCGGTAAAGGCGCGCAGCATGTCGCGGTGCAAATCGACGAGGGTTTCATGCGCGATGGCGTCGCGCAGCGTGGCCATGCGAACGGCCTGAATTTGGGCCATGTAGCGCAGGATCGTGTCGCGCAACTCGATGTTAGGCACGGCCATGATCCAAGTGCGGCGGATGTCTTCGGAGGCGGCATAGAGGCTTTCGATATCGCCGGTTTCCAACGTGCGCTCGGATTGTTCCACCGCGCGGGTCAGGGTGGCGATGTCCTCATCGGTCAGCTGGTTGGTGGCCAGCGCTGCGGCGCGCGGCTCCAGCAGGCGGCGCAACTCGAAAATCTCGCAAATCTGGCGCATCGACAGGTTGGGCAGGGTGAAGCCCCGCGTCGTGCTGTCGAGGTAGCCTTCATGCGACAGGCGCATCAGCGCATCGCGCACCGGCATTCGCGAGACGTTGAACTCTTCGGCGACGGCGGTGTCGACAAAGCGGTCGCCATGGCTGATCTCGCCCCGCTGAATGCGCCCGAGGAAGATGTCGTAAATCTGATCTTTCATGTGGCGCTTGGCTGAGCGGGGCATTCCGACCTCTCTGAAAAGTATGCGATTGCAGGCCGAGCATGCGCAAGAAATACGCTTATGGCTAGGTATAAGTTTGCATACTTGTAAAATTTTATTGAATTCGTATACGAAAACTGGCAGCCAATAGGGGGAAGCTTGCCGCGCTGCGCGGGGGTGTTCACAGGGAGCAAAACATGAATCTGAAAAATAATCTGATCGTTGGCCTCACCGTCGCGGCGCTGACGACACTGTCGGGCGTCTCTGCCATGGCGCAGGGCGTACTGAAAATCGGCTCTTACCCGGCGAACCCGCCATGGGAGTTCAAGAACGAAGCGGGCGTCTTCGAGGGGTTCGAGGTCGACATCATCAATGAGGTCGCCGCCCGGCTTGGCAAGACGACCGAAATCAGCGGCTACGACTTCCGCGCGCTTTTCGTGGCCACTGCCTCGGGCCGGGTCGATGCGGTGATTTCCTCGCTCACCATCACCGATGAACGGCTTGAGGCGCAGTCTTTCACGCAGCCCTATTTTTCGGGCGCATTGGGGGTCGGGACCAAGACCGACGCCGGGATTGCCGATCTCGACGGGCTGGAGGGCAAACGCATCGGTTCCATAGCCACCTCTTTCCCAGAGAATTGGTTGAAAGAGCGGGAGGATGAGCTCGGCTATAAATCCTATTCCAGCTATGACACCACCGCCAATATGCTGACCGATCTGCGCAGTGGCCGGATTGATGCGGCGGTGAATGATATCGTCAGCCTGCGCTACGCCTTTGCCCAGCCGACGATGCAAGGCTTGCAGGTCGCGGTCGAGATTCCGACGGGCGATAAATTCGCGATCATGATGCCCAAGGGCTCTGAGCATCTGGAGGCGGTCAACGGTGCGATCTCTTCGATGAAAGAGGATGGCACCATGGCGGCCCTCTATGAAAAATGGCTCGGCGTGGCCCCTGCCGAGGGCAGCCTTGCGGTGACCCCGCTGCCGGTGCCCACCTCGGCTGACTGATACCTTTGGGCCGCAGGCGGGGCGCCGCTCCGCCCACGGCCCAAAGTTCGCCCCCTGCGATCAAACTGACGGACTGCGCAATGGAAATCATCGACATCTTCTTCAATCTCGACGTGATGCGCCGCGCTTTCCCGATCTTGATGCGCGGGCTGCTCAACACCATCCTGCTGGGCGCTTCGGCGATTTTCTTTGGTGGTATCCTTGGCGTGCTGGTCTGTCTGGTGCGGCTTTATGCGGCCAAGCCGTTCCGGCTGCTGGCGGTTCTGTATACGGATATTTTCCGCGCCATTCCGGTGCTGGTGGTGCTGATCCTTGTCTACTACGCGCTGCCCTTCGCTGGCATCGTCTTTTCCTCATTCGTGGGGGCGACCATTGCGCTGGCGCTGGTGCTGGCGGCCTATACGGCAGAGGTCGTGCGCGCCGGGATCGAAGCCGTGCCGCGCGGGCAGTTCGAGGCCTGCGATGCGCTTGGCCTGTCTTTCTTTACCACCATGCGCAAGGTAATCCTGCCGCAGGCGTTTCGGATGATGATCCCGCCGCTTGCCTCCTATGCGGTGGCGATCATGAAAGACACTTCGCTCGCTTCGGTCGTGGCGATGGATGATTTGCTGAAACAGGCCACCGACGCGCAGGCGCTTTTCGCCAACCCCACACCGCTGCTGCTGGCCGCGCTGATCTACATCGCGATCCTTTGGCCGATGGTCCGTTTCACCGGCTGGCTAGAGCAGCATTACAAGCGCGGCTACCGCTGAGCCGAAGCGGCCCCGTCCCCCACAAAATTACCGTCCCGCGCGCCTGCGCGGCCAACACCCTACGGAGATTACAATGTCCACAGAAACAGGAACGGGCGACGCCTATCTCCTCTATCACTCCATCGGCCAATACCCCGGCAAACATGCAGATATGCTGGCCGGGCTCACCGATTTCACCGATGCATGGGCCGCGCCCAACGGCGATCAATGGGCCGATGTCTTGCCCAAACGCCAGCAGTTCATTGACCTCTGGGCCGAGTTGATCGGCGCGCCGAAGGGCACCGTCACCACGACAGAGAGCGTCACCACCGGGCTGATGGCCGTCATCGGTGCGCTGCCCGAAGGCACCCTGCGCGGCAAGAAGGTCTTGGTGGCTGAGGATGGTTTCCCCTCTCTGCACTTCCTGCTCACCGGCCTGTCGAAGCGTTTTGGTTTCACGTTGAACACTGTGCCGATCCGGCAAGGGGGGCATTGGGTCGAGGCCGAAGACATCATCGCCCATTGGGATGAGGAGGTGGCGCTGGCCCTGCTCACTTGGGTCAGTTCGACGACCTCGCACCGGTTGGACATCCCACAATTGGTGGCGCATGGCCGCAAGATGGGGTCGCTCATCGGGGTGGATATGACGCAGGCCGTGGGGCTGCTGCCCTATGACGTGACCGCGCCGCGCGTCGATTTCGCCCTGTCGACCAGCCTCAAATGGATGTGCGGCACGCCGGGGGCGGGGATCGTCTATATGGATGCCGATTTGATCCCGCAGTGCCAGCCCGAGATGCGCGGCTGGTTCTCGCAAGGCAATCCGTTCTCATGGGATCTCGACGCTTTCGAATTCGCGCCCGACATTCGGCGGCTCGACAGTGGCACGCCTTCGACCGTTCCTGCGGTGGCGAGCTTGCCAGCGATGAAATGGCGCATGGGGCAAAACACCGAAGCACTGGCCGCGCATAACCGCAAGCTGACCGCGCGGCTACAGGCGGGGCTTGAGGAGATGGGCCTTACCCTTGCCAGCCCGGCGGACCCGGATCAGCGGGGCGGCAGTCTTATGGTGGTTCTGCCCGATCACATCGACGCGGCGGATGTGGTGGCGCAATTGGCGGCGCTGGAGATTTACGTCGACAACCGCAGCCAGACCCTGCGCATGTCGCCGGGGGTGCTGACCACCGCCGCCGGGATCGATCGCACGCTGCACGCGCTTCGGGCTTTTCTGACCTGACCCCCGCCGGGGCCGCGATGCGCCGTCAGGAGGCGGCCATCGCATCCGGCCGCCCTTCGAGCGGGGGGAAATCCACGAAAAATGTCGTGCCTTCGCCCTCGGCGGTTTCAAAGCGGATTTCCCCAAGGTGCTGGTCGACAATGGCTTTGACGATGCTCATTCCCAGCCCGTGCCCCTCTTTGACCCGGTAGCTGGAGCCGCGGGAAAACCGTTCGAAAAGAACCGGTTGCAGTTCCAAAGGCAGGCCGCTGCCGTGGTCTTTGACCCAGAACCCGGTGCCATCCTCTGAAAGACCAAGCTGAACCGTGCCGCCTTCGTCCGAGGCTTTGATCGCGTTGGACAGCAGGTTTGACAACAGCCGCGTGAGCCGGCCTTCGTGCAGCCGCAACAGCGGGGCAGGGGCCTCGGATGGAGGCATTTCCAAGCCAACGCCGCGCTCTTTCGCGTAGGAGGTCAAGGTTTCCGAGGCTTGGGCCAAGAGCGGTGCCAAGGGGCGTTCGGAAAATCCCGATTGATCCGGCCTGCGCAGGGTTTCGACATCCAGAATGTCCCCCACCATCTGATCGATGGCCCGCGCGTTGCGCAGCGCAAGTTGCAGCAGCTTGTGCTTTTGCGGGGGCAGGCCGTCAGGGTTCAACTCAAGCAAACGCAGCGCCCCGGTCAGCGCGGTCAGCGGGGTTTTCATCTCATGGCTGACGGTGGCGATAAGCTGGTCCTTGGCGCGTTCGAACTCGCGCTGCTCACTGACGTCGCGCACCACGCCGAGATAGCCCAGATGCTCACCGCGGTCGGTCTCGACCTTGGCGGTGGCGACTTGGCCTTCGAAGGTCGTGCCATCTGCGCGGCGACAGGCAACGGAAAATCCGCTTTCCTTGCTGGTGGTGCCGGCATTTGACAGCTCTTCGCCGACGCGCTCATAGCTGCCGAGGGTCTCGTAAAGAACCGCCGTTTGCCGCCCCAAAAGCGCGTCGGGGCTGTAGCCGAACAGTGTTTCGACCGCCGGGTTCACCATGGCCACGCGGCGGTTGGGATCGGCCATGATGATGGCCTCGGGCACGGCATCGACCATCGCCTTGAGCAGCCCGCGCTGTTCGCGCAGCGCGCGGCGCTCGGATTGCCGCGAGAGCTCGCTGCTCAGCCAGCGGGCGAGGAATTGAACGAATTGGATCTGCGCCTTGCTGAACGGGGCAGGGCGCGGGGCGGTACCGGAAAAGTTCAACGTCCCAAAGAGCGCATCGCCGATTTTCAGCGGTGCCCCAATGTAGCTTTCCAGCCCAAAGTTCTCATAGCAGGGATGGACCGAAATCTCTTGCTGGCCCGCGTGGTGAAAAGAGGTCACATCGTCGTTGCCAAGCGTATGCAGGCAATAGGTGCCATTGATGTCGAAGGTGCTGCCGGGGGCGGGCGCCCAATCGGGCCCATGGACGTAGACGCATTCATAGACCGGGTGATCCACGCGGGAGACGATGCCAAGTTCGAGGTCAAGCGCCTTTGTGCCCAGTTGCAAAAGCTTGGCGATCTTGTCTTCGACAGAGAGGTCAGGTTCGACAGCAAGCATATAGAGTTGCCGCAGCGGATCGTCGAAATCCGCCAGAGCGTTGTAAAAGTCGTTCATATTTGCCTCTGTCGTGGTCTTTGCATCTGTCTTGGCGAACAGGCAGATGTTTACCCAAGGTATCCCCCTCGGGCACCGCTGCCAATGCCGCAACGGCTAAATTGGGGCAAGAACAAGACTTTTCACCCCGGTAAGCAGACGGATGCCGATTGGCAGAGACAGCGTGCGCCACTTTGCAAAGCGGTGGTCATCGTAAATCGAGCAGCTATGGTACGGCCAACGAGGGTTGCGAAGAGGGGAGATTTGACCATGCGATTGATGCGATACGGGGCGCGGGACGGCGCGAAAACGCCGGTGGTGCTGGATGCGGCAGGGCAGGCGCGGGATGTCAGCGCCCTTGTGCCAGACTTCACGCCCGAGACGATCCCGACGTTGCGCGACGTGTTGGAGGGCGTCGATCTGGAAGGGCTGCCGCTGGCCCAGACCCAAGGCCAACGCATCGCCGCACCGGTCAGCCAGCCGCGCAACATCTGGGGCGTCGGGTTGAACTATTCCGACCATGCGGCGGAGTCGGGCATGGAGGTGCCGCGCGAGCCGATCCTGTTCAACAAGGCCAGCCGCACCTATTGTGGGCCGAACGATCCGCTTCTCTATTCTAAAGAGATGAGCAAACTTGATTGGGAGGTCGAGTTGGGCGTGGTGATCGGGCGCACCACCTTGAACGTCAGCCGCGATCGGGCGCTGGATTATGTGCTGGGCTATTGCGTCGTCAACGACGTGTCCGAGCGCGCGTGGCAGGCCGAGCGGGGCGGGCAATGGGTCAAGGGCAAGAGCTTTCCCAACTTTTGCCCCACAGGGCCAGTGCTCGTGACGGGGGATGAGTTGGGCGATCCGGGCAAGCTGTCGCTTTGGACCGAGGTCAATGGCGAGCGGCTGCAAGACGGCTCTACCGAAAAGATGATCTTCGATGTGGCGACGATTGTCTCCTACATGTCCGAATTCATCCAGTTGGAGCCGGGCGACCTGATCTGCACGGGCACCCCGCCGGGCGTGGGCATGGGGCTGAAACCGCAACGCTATCTCAACCCCGGCGACCGGGTTCGGCTGGGTGTGCAAGGGCTAGGTGAGCAGGAGCAAGTGGTGGAGCACCTGCCCGCGCGGTGAGCCGCGGTGTTGAAGAGCCGAGGTACGGCGCTCAGGCCACCTCGGCCTCCCGCGCTTCGGCGGCGGCGACGGCAATGGCAGGGCGCAGGGGCAGGGTCAGCAAAAAGCTACTGCCCTTGCCCATGATGCTGGTGGCGACAAGGCTGCCGCCATGGGCGGTGGCGATGTCGCGTGAAATCGCAAGGCCCAGCCCGGTGCCGCCAAAGCGCCGGGTGGCGGTGGAATCGACCTGATGGAAGGGTTCGAAAACGCGCTCCAGCTCATCTTCGGGGATGCCGATGCCGGAATCCGTCACGCGGAATTCCACCACCTCCCCCCGAATGCGGCAGGTCAGCGAAATGGTCCCTTCGTCGGAGAATTTCGTCGCATTGCTCAGCAGGTTGATCAACACCTGCTGAATGCGTTTGCCATCCGCCAGCATCACGCCGCTGGCCGATTTCACTTTTAACTCCAGCCCTTTGTCTTCGACCATCGGGCGCAGCTGATCTGCGGTCGGGGTGACGATATCGTCGATCTGCACCGGCTCCATCGCGATGGACAGGCTGCCCGCGTCGATCTTGGCAAAGTCGAGCACCTCGTTGATCAGGGTCAGCAGGTGATTGCCCGACCGCTCGACCGTTTGCATGATGTCGCCCAGTTTGGACATCGTCGCCGACAGCTTGGGGGAGAGCGTTTCGCGGGTCTGGGGATCAGCCTCGATGGCGGTGCATAGATCACGCGCCGCCGGGGTCCGGTCGAAATGCCGCGCAAGGCGGACATGGCCCAGAATGACGGTCAGCGGCGTGCGCAACTCATGGCTCAGCACGCCCATGAAATCGGTCTTGGCCTTGTTCGCGTCCTCGGCGGTCAAAAGCGCCTTCTTCAGGTCGGTCACGTCGATCCGCAGACCCACGACGCTGCCGTCTTCCATCCGCCGGTCCGACGTGCGGATGATGCGGCCATCGGGCATGCGCTGCTCGGTCTCGAAGGCGCCGTTTTCTCGCTTTTCCAGCCAGATGCGGATCCATTCTTCTTCCTTGCCGATGGCATCGGGGACCATGCCGCGGCGAATGCTGTCCCGCACGATCTGTTCATAGGTCGAGCCGGGCTTCACCACGTCGCTATAGCCATGAATCTCGCGGTATTTTTCGTTGCAAAGCACCAAGGTGCCCTTGGCGTCATACATGACGAAACCGTGGTCCAAGGCTTCGACACCGGTGCGCAGCCGTTCTTCGGCAAGTTTGCGGTTGTCGGCCAGACGCATGATGTACCACGCAAAAATCGTAACGCCGAGCGCGCCTTGCAGACGCAACAGCCAGTTCAGCCAGAAGTCCGGGCGGTGCTCTGGCCAGCCGCCTTTGACCGTGGCGGCCAGCTGCCAAGTGCCGAAGGCAAAGCTGAAGTCGAGCTTGATCGGGTCGACCAAGGTTAGTTCGGGGTCGCCGATGATGGTCTGTTCGACCTCTCCCTCTGGCGTCAACTCGCGGATGGCCAGATCGTATTTCTCGGTCAGTTCGGGGATTTGTAACCGGCGGACGAGGGCGTCGTAATCGACCACCATCGAGAGGATGCCCCAAGGCGTGTCCGGCGCGGCATTGGTGCCGGTTGAATCAAAGATCGGATGTCGCAGGATCAGCCCGCGCCCGCCCTGCACCAGATCGACCGGGCCGGTCACCAGCCCCTCACCGCTTTGCAAAGCCTGTTCGACTTTCGGCAATTGCGCCGCGTTCTGGCGGTAGTCCAGCCCCAGCACGCCGCGATTGGCCTCATAGGGGTGGACGATGGTGACAACGAGATCGGGGGCCACGGCGAGGTTGATGACATCCGGGTTCTCGGCCATGAACTCTGCCGCGCGGGCGCTGAATTCGGATTGGGTGATCGTCGGGTTCTCGCTGATGACGGTGGCCAATTCGCGCAGTTTCAGGATCTGCTCGAAGATATCCGCGCGGATCCGTTCGCGGACTTCGATCAGCTCCAAGGTGGTGTCGAGCTCCAGATCCTGCATGTAGGTCTGGTAGGACAGCGTCTCGATCCGATGGCCAAAGCCAAGGACAACGGCGCAGAGCGCGACCAGCACGACAATCCGTTTCGCACGCTGAGACAGCGCATTTCTGATCTTTTCCATGCCGGCTTTGCCCAAAGTGGTCCCTGTCCTCCACGCTCCGGCCTTCTGAGGGCCGGATACGCCCCGGAGGCATTAGACCGCACAGTTCTTTGTTGACGCAAGAAAAATACCCGGATGCATGCAAATGCCGGGGCAGTAGCGTCAATTTTGCATAAATCGCGCCTATGAGGGTGCGGATTGTCCCAGCAATTCAACCAGAACGCGACGCAGCAGGGCAATGTCTTGGGGGTTGGACATGCTGGGGGCATGGCCGCAGCCGGGGAATTCGGTCATTCCGGGCCGGGGGCCGCTTTGCGTCATGCGCTGTGCGGCCTTGGGTTGCAGCAGGTCCGACTGCGCGCCGCGCAGCAGATGGGTGGGCGTGCGGGTCCGTGACCAACGGTCCCATGTCGACAACTCATGCGCCGAGGCGGTGAATTGCACGGTGATGCGCGGATCATAATGCAGGGTCAGCCGTCCATCCCCACGGCGCCGCAGTGACGACCGCGCCATGCGCTGCCAATAGGCATCTGCCGCCGGGCCGAAGGGGGCGTAGGTCTGGCGCAGCCAGGCTTCTCCTTCGGCGAAACTGTCGAAGGCGGGCAGGCTGCCCACATAGGAAAGGATCCGCTGCACCGCCGCCTCGGGCAGTTCGGGGCTGATGTCATTCACCACCAAGGCGCTGACGCGCTGCGCCTCGGGGCTAGAGGCGACATGCATCCCGATCATGCCGCCCAAGGAGGTGCCGAACCACGCGGCGCGGTCGATCTGGAAGTGATCCAAAAGCCCCGTCGCGATCTGCGCGTAATGCTCGACGGAATACTCCACCTCAGGGTCTCGCGCCCAACTCGACCTTCCGCGCCCGATCATGTCGGGGCAGAGCACATGGAAATCCCGCGACAGGGTGGCGGCGGCCTCATCGAAATCGCGCCCGGTGCGGGCCAGACCGTGCAGCATTAGCACTGCAGGTTTCTGGCGATCACCCCATTCGGCGACATGCACCTCATGGCCCATCACGGGCACAAAGTGGAACTGGGGGGCGGTCATTGGCGCGTGCCTTTCCGGATCACCATGGGCATAGCGCGGGTGATGCCACCCGCGCCCTTGCCCCCTGCCAGCCGTACCCGCGCGACCGCGGCCCGCGCGATCATGGCGCGTCCGCCATGCGCTTGCGTGTTAGCATCGCGTCCTCCCTGCACGGGCCAGCGCCGTGTTGCGCCGCCTCCTCCCGTCGACTAGCTTGCGGTTTCAGCATCGGAAATAGAGTTAGACGGAGCAAGATGGTGGAAATACGTACCGACGATTGCTTTGCGCAGGGGCGCTTTGAAGAGCTTGCCTTTGTTCATGCGCCCGTCGGGCTTGTGGTGACCGAGAACCGCTGCATCCGTGATTGCAACAACGCCTTCGCGGCGATGTTCGGCTATGCGCGCGGCGATCTGCGCGACCAGCTTTTCGCCATTCTCTACCCCTCGGATGAAGAGTTCGTAAACATCCGCGACCGCGGCGTGGACCAGCTGCGCAAGACCAATACCTATTGGGACGAGCGCATCATGGCACGGCGCGACGGCAGCCTGTTCTGGTGCCGGGTGCGCGGCCATTCCTTCACCCCCGAACGCCCGCTCGACCGCGCGGTCTGGAGCTTTGCAGACCTCTCTGCCGAGCGGCCCTATCTGCCGCTGACCCGGCGCGAGCGCGAGATCCTGAGCCATCTGGCGGAGGGGTTGACCAGCAAGCAAATCGCGCTCAACCTCGATATCTCGCACCGGACGGTAAAGGTCTATCGTGCGAAATTGCTCAAGAAATTCGGGGTCAGCAATACGTCGGGACTGTTTCATTCGTTGGGCGGGATCGACAGTGACCATGTGGTGTCCAACAGTACGAAGTGAGCGGTCTCGGCGCTTAGCCCGCGTCATTTCGTTCGTCACCCTGTTCGGCGCTTTGTGGGGGCGGGGCCGCGGCAGGCTGCTCTTCACCGTCGGATTTGCCCGATTTCTCAGCGGCTTCGGCCATCGCGTCGGCCTGAGCGTAGAGGCTGTGGATCTCCATCAGATCGGCCTGCGTGGGCGTCTTGCTTTCTGCCTTTGCGTCAGAGGGCTTCGAGGGTGGGGTTTCACTATCTGTCACTGCAAAATCCGCGTTTTGACCATGTATCACACGGCCAATTCCGTGGGGTGAGCACAAGCTACCGGCCTGAAATTGCGCCGCCAATTGGGCAAAGCCCCAGCCGGGTCAGGGTTATCCCCTATAGTCGGGAATAAGCTGCTGAAATTGGGGCAGATATTTTCACGAATTTATGGCGCGCCGTCGTATACCCGTTTTGGGAGGCGGTTTAATCGGCCCTTGTCAGGGTTTCCCCCAATAGACAGGGGAGCCGAAAAAGCCGACCTTTTGAGGGAAAGTAGAGGTGCGCATGAGCTTGGTCGCGGCGTTTACATTGATTACGCTGTGCGGGATCGTCTTGTCCGGCGTGATGATCGCCAAGCAGATCGGCGATGCGATCAACCGTTTCGCCGTGGGGGGCGCTGTTGCGGTCTTGGTGCTTTATGTCGCCGTGGTCTTGGCATCGGCCCCGCGCGGCGGCGCCTATAGCGATCCGATCGAACTGGTCTTTGCGGTGGCGGCGCTTGCGGTGCTGGTGGCGCAGGTCTGGCGCGTGATGCGCAACCGGCGCAAGCTGCAAAACACCGCCAATACCGATGAGACACGGCGCAGATTGCCCGACTTCCTCGACCATTTGCCGGTGCAAGCGGCCTTTCTCACGCCCGATATGACCTATGCTTTTGTCAATGACGCCTATAGCGCGTCCTTCGGCAGGCCCGCGGATGAGATCGTGGGCAAACACCTGTCGCAGATCGTCCCGCCGGACCTGCTGGACGAGATTTCGGACAACCTTGAAAAGGCCTTGGCCGGGCGGCAGGTCACATGGCATTTCGATTTCTCGCGCCCCGTGCTGGACCGCACCCAAGGGGCGGCGGTCTATCAGCCGCTGTCCGACCGGGGGCAGGTGGTGGGCGTTTTGGTCATGATCATGGACCGCTCCGCCGTGCAGGACGCGGTGCATGAGGCAGAGGTCAGCGCGGCGAAACATGCGCTTGCGGCAGAGGTGGCGGGGATCGGCTATCTGGAGTGGGATCAGCAGGGCGCGCTGGTCGATGCCTCGCCCGAGGTGGAAGCGCTTTTGGGTCGCGACGCGCAGAACCTGCGCGAGATGTGGCAGCAGAGGCAGAGTTTCGTGGAGCCGCGCAGTCGTGCAACGATCCGCAACAACCTGCATATGGCGGGCAGCCGCCCGCGCGATGTGGTGGAGAACGTCAAGTTTCTTGCCGCCAGCGGACGCCAGATTGAAGCGCGCGCCTGCATTCGCCGTTTGGACCGGGGCCGTCATGTGCATCTGCTGGCCGCGATCCAAGATGTGACGGATCAGCAGAACGTGCTGACCGAACTGGTGGAAAGCGAAACCCGCTTTCGCGACTTCACCGAAAGCGCGACCGATTGGGTCTGGGAGATGGACGCCGAAGGGCGTTTCACCTTTCTGTCTGGCGGGGGCCGTCAGACCGATGCGGAGACCCCGATCTTCGATCTGGGCAAGACCCTTGCCGAAGCCGATGTGGCGAAAGACCAAGGGGATTACGACCTGTTGAGACAACGCTTCGCCGCGCGAGAAGCCTTTCGCGATCTGCGGTTGGTCCTGCCCTTGGGCAGGGGGCGGACACGGCAAATCGACATGTCGGGCAAACCTTTCTTCGATGCCCAAGCAGAACTGGCAGGCTATCGCGGCACCTGTTTCGACATGACCGAAATCGCCACCGCCGAGACCGAGCGCAAAAGCGCGCTGGAGGCTCTGGCGCTGGCTTTCGAGAATATCTCGACCATGGTGGCGCTTTTCGACAGCAGCGACCGTCTGGTCTATTGCAACGAGGAATACCGCGCGACCTATGCCGGGATGGAGGGCGATATCATCGGGAAACACTTCGATGAACTGCTCGCCCACTTTACCCAGACCGGCAAAATGGCGACGGCCACCGAAGGCAAGAGCCGCTGGAGCGCGCAGCGGCGCGACCGGCGCAACACCCCGGCCAAGTTCTTTCGCGCGCGGACCTCCACGGGCCGTTGGCTGGAAGTGACGGACTATCCCGTGGCCGCGGGCGGGCTGCTCACGATCGCCTCCGACATCACCGAAAAGGTCGAGCGGGAAGAGCGGCTGCACCGGCATGAAACGGCGCTGCAACTGCTCAACCGGCGCGAAACGCTGGGCCAGATGACCGCCGCCATCGCCCATGAATTGAACCAGCCTTTAGCCGCTATTCACAATTTTGCCGCAGGCTGCGTGCTGCGTGCCAAGAACGACCAGCTTGAGAGAGAGGATATGATCGCCGTGCTCAACAATATGCAAAGCCAATCTGAACGGGCCAGCGCCATCCTGCGCTCCATGTCGAACTATCTGCATAGCGACGATGCCGACCGCAATGCGGTCCGCTTTGACGAGATCCTCCGCTCGGTGCAACTGCTGATCCAGCCCGAAAGCTCGGCCACCGGGGTCACCGTGGCCATCAACGATCAATGTGGCGAAGTCGCCCTGCATTGCGCCCGGATCGAGATCGAGCAGCTGTTGATCAACCTCATCAAGAACGGCATCGACGCCTGTCGGGAGGCGGAGCGTGCGGATGCCGAAGTCTCGGTCACCGCGCGCTGCGAAGCCGGGGAGATCGTGATCGACGTGGCCGACGCGGGGCGCGGCTTTGCTCCGGACATGCCCGCGCAGACCGCCTTCAGCGCCTTCCGCTCTACCAAGGACAAGGGGCTTGGCGTGGGGCTGGCGATTTGCGAAACGATCGTTCTGTCCCATGGCGGAACGATCGCTGTGACGAAATCCGATGCCGAGGGCGCCTGCCTGACCGTGCGTCTGCCGTTGGAGGTGCAAGAGTAGAATGTCGCAAGAGGGGATCGTTTACGTCGTCGATGATGACGCCGCGGTGCGGGAGTCTCTGGTGTGGTTGCTGGGCTCCGTTGGGCTGCGCGCCATTCCCTTTGCATCGGCGGCGGCGTTCCTTGACAGCTATGAGGACAGCGGTTGCTGCTGCCTTGTGAGCGATGTGCGGATGCCGGGGATGAGCGGTTTGGAGTTGCAAAAGGCGCTGAACGCGCGGGGGATCAAACTGCCGCTGATCCTGATGACGGCCTTCGGCGATGTCTCTACCGCCGTGACGGCGATGAAGGCGGGGGCAGTGGATTTCATCGAAAAACCCTTTAACAACCAAAACATGCTCGACCTGATCAACGCGGCCCTTCAGTCCGATGCGGCCCGGCGCAAGAGCAAGGCGGCAGAGGTCGAAAACGCGCAGCTTCTGGCCCGGCTCACCCCGCAGGAGCATCGGGTGTTCGAACGTGTGGCGGCAGGGCTGTCGAACCGTGAGATCGGCAGCGAGATGGACATCTCCATCAAGACGGTCGAGGTGCACCGTGCGCGGGTGATGCGCAAGCTTGAGGCGAATTCCGTGGCGGAACTGGTGCGGTTCCATATGCACAATGCGCCATCAGGCGAAGGAGACGGCGGCGAGGGCACATAAAAAGCCCCGGCAGTGCAGGACCACCGGGGCAGGCTGCCCAGCCCCCAGCGAGGGCGAAGGGCTGGGGGCTTCCCGGCGGCATGAGGAGCGCCGGGAAGGCGTGGATCACGCCGGCTTGGGTTCCAGCGCGCCCACGGTCACGTCGAGGGTCTGTTCAGACCCTTTGCGCAGCACGACGACCTCTGCCGCGCTCTCGGGCGTGGTGGTGGCCACCGCACGGGTCAGGTCGCGCAGATCGTCGACTTCCGTGTCACCGAAGGACAGGATGATGTCGCCCTTCTTAAGGCCCGCTTTGGCGGCGGGGCTGTCTTCGGTGATCGCTTCGATCACGGCGCCGCGCGGCTCGTCATAGCCCAGCACATTGGCGACCTCGGGGGTCATGGGCCGGATCTGCACGCCCAGCCAGCCCCGTTCGACCGACCCGTCATCGGCCAGATCGGCGACGATGGTCTGCACCAGATCCGAGGGCACCGAGAAGCCGATGCCAACAGAGCCGCCACCGGGGCTCAGGATCGCGGTGTTCACGCCCACGACCTCGCCGTCGTTGTTGAACAGCGGCCCGCCGGAGTTGCCGCGGTTGATTGCCGCGTCGGTTTGGATAAAGTCATCGAAGGGGCCTGCCTGAATGTCCCGCGACAGGGCCGAGACGATGCCCGAGGTCACAGTGCCGCCAAGGCCAAAGGGGTTGCCCACGGCCACGACCTCATCACCCACGCGCAGGGTTTTCGAGGTGCCGAAGTCCACTTTGGGCAGGTCCACATCCGCAGAGACTTTCAGCAGCGCGATGTCGGTCATCGCGTCGCTGCCCACTACTTCGGCGTCGAACTTACGGCCATCGGCGAGTTTCACGGTCACTGTCTCGGCACCTGCGACGACGTGGTGGTTGGTCACGATCTGGCCGTCCTCGGAGATGATAAAGCCCGAGCCCAGACCCTGACGCGGGGCGGGGGCGGCGCCATCCTGACCGGGCAGCATGTGCTCGAACCGGCGGCGCAGTTCCTCGGGCATGCCGGGGGGCAGCTGTTGCTGGGCCACGGCCTGCTGCTGCTTGCCGGTCACTTCGATGAAGACGACGGCCGGGGAGACGGCCTCGACCAGGTCGGCATAGCCGCCCGGCGGAACCGCAAGCGCGGCCGAGGGGGCCAGCGCCAGCATCGGCGTCGCGGCCATCGCGGCGCTCAGCGCAAGGGCGGCGGCGCGGGGGGCTTTGGAAAGGGTCTTGGTCATTGCATGCTCCTTGCTGTGCATTCGGTCGTTCCGGGAGCCTATCTGGACCTGCGGTTTTACAGTGCCTTGCCGTGCCCTATACAAATTTGTGAGATTGCCGCCTCTGGGCTGCACGGGCGGCGAATTTGGCATAATTCATCGGGAATCCTACATGAGGACACGATGAAACTGCTTGTTGTCGAAGACGATACCACCACCAGCACCTATATCGCGCGTGGCCTGCGCGAGGAGGGGCATGCGGTAGATGTGGTGGCCGATGGCCGCGACGGGTTGGTGCAGGCCACTACCGGGCAATATGACGTGCTGATCCTTGACCGGATGCTGCCTGAGTTGGATGGGCTGGCGCTGCTGAAAACCCTGCGTGGGGCGGGCAATACCACGCCGGTGCTGCTGCTGACGGCCATGGGCGCGGTGGAGGACCGGATCGACGGGCTCAATGCCGGGGCGGATGACTATCTGGTCAAACCCTTCGCCTTCGGAGAGCTCTCGGCGCGGGTCAACGCATTGGCCCGCCGTCCGCAGGCGTTGGAGCAGGAGACGGTCCTGCGCGCGGGCGACCTGACCATGGACCTCATCAGCCGCCGGGTGACGCGGGCGGGCCAAGAGATCGACCTGCTGCCGCGGGAGTTTGCCCTCTTGGAGCATCTCTTGCGCCGCAAGGGCCGGGTGCAGACCCGCACCATGCTGCTGGAGGCGGTCTGGGACATCTCTTTCGACCCGATGACCAATGTGGTCGAGACCCACATCAGCCGCCTGCGGGCCAAGGTGGACCGGCCTTTTGACAGCGAGCTCATCCAGACCGTGCGTGGCGCGGGCTATAGGATCGACGCATGAAGGCGCGGCTGGCGGGGCTCTGGCGGTCGATGCCGCTGCGTCTGGCGCTTTTGCTGGTGCTTTTGTTCACCATCGTCAGCCTGCTCAGCCTCGCGGCCAGCTATGCAGTCACCCAGCGGTCGTTCGAGCAAGCGATCCGCGCCGATCTGGCGCAGGACATGGCGGGCTTTCGCGCCGCGCCCGGTGCCGCCGCCCTCGCGCGGCTGGTCGAGGCGGAATCGCGTGAGACCGACCCGAACCGGCTGATCCTTAGCTACATCGGCCCCAACGGGCGCATTTACGGCAACGGGGCCATCGCGCGCGATAACGAGGGCTATCACATCGTCTCGATCGGCGCGGCGCGGGCGGAGTATCGGGGTGTTTACCTGACCCTGACCGACACGCTCTATGGCGGGCTTTTGACCATCGCCCGCAGCCGGGCCGAGATCACGGCCCTGCGTGAAGTTTTCGTCAATATCTTGCTGGTGAGCCTGCTGCCCACGGTGCTGATCGCGCTGTCGGGCGGGCTGATCCTTGCCCGCCGCTCCAAACGCCATGTGGAGGTGATCCGCGCCACGCTGGACCGGCTGACGACAGGAGATCTGGCCGCAAGGGTCGTGCCGGGGCCGCGCTGGTCGGACGACCTGCTGCGCATCGGTGAGGCGGTGAACCAGATGGCCCGGGCGCAGGAAACCTCTGTCGCGGCGCTGCGGCAGGTCTCTCTCGATATCGCGCATGACCTGAAGACCCCGATTCAGCGTGTCTCGGTTCATCTTGACGATCTGGACCGGGCCGAGGCTGCGGGCGCGGACCCCGCCGAACCGCTGGCCCGTGCCCGGGCCGAGTTGGAGGGCATCGCCGCAATCTTTCAATCGCTTCTGCAATTGGCGCAGGTGGAGCAGGGCGAGGCCCGCGCGCATTTCGCCTCCGTCGACCTCACCGCGCTTTGCCGCACCATGGTCGAGCTTTACGAACCCGCAGCAGGGGAGCAGGGCAAACACCTGCTCTGCGCGCTGCCCGAAACGCCTGTTCATGTCACCGGTGACCGCGCGCTTTTGGGGCAATTGCTGGCCAATCTGATTGAAAACGCCCTGCGCCATTCCGGGGATGCCGAGGCGGTGAAGGTCGCGCTGAAGCAGGCGGCGGGGCAGGTCACGCTCACGGTGGCGGACGGCGGCCCCGGCATTCCGGCTGAGGACCGCGACAAAGTGTTGCAGCGCCTTTACCGGCTGGATCGCAGCCGGGGCACGCCGGGTCATGGGCTGGGTCTGGCGCTGGTCGATGGGGTGGCGAAACTCCATGGGGCAAGGCTGGAGCTTGCCGACAGCGCGCCGGGGCTGCGCGTCGTGGTGACGTTCGACAGCTAGAACGCGGGCCAAGCACTGCGGCAATTTAGCCTGTGCCGCTCCCGCCGCCCGGTCCTATATAGGTCAGGAAACAATACGCGGGGGCTTCATATGCTCGACGGTTACACCGCCGAAATCCTAGCGCGGGTGCAGTTTGCATTCACGGTTTCGTTCCACATCATCTTCCCGGCTTTCTCGATCGGGTTGGCGAGCTTTCTGGCCGTGCTCAACGTGCTCTGGCTGTGGAAACGCGAAGAGACCTATTTGAAGCTCTTCAACTACTGGAAGAAAATCTTTGCGGTGGCCTTTGGCATGGGGGTCGTCTCGGGCATCGTGATGTCCTACCAGATCGGCACCAACTGGTCGGTCTTCTCTGACAAGGCAGGGCCGGTGGTCGGGCCGCTGATGGCCTATGAGGTGCTCTCGGCCTTTTTCCTTGAGGCGGGCTTTCTGGGCATCATGCTTTTTGGCCGCAAACGGGTGGGCGACGGGCTGCATATGTTCGCCACAGCGCTGGTCGCGCTTGGCACGCTGGCCTCGGCCACATGGATCCTTTCGGTGAACTCTTGGATGCAGACGCCTGCGGGCTTTGCCATCAATGACGTGGGCCAATTCGTGCCCGAGGATTGGTGGGCGATCGTCTTCAACCCGTCCTTCCCCTACCGTTTGGTGCATATGGTGCTGGCGGCCTATCTCACCACGGCGCTGGTCGTGGGCGGGGTCGGGGGGCTGCACCTGCTGCGCGACCGTGCGGATGCGGCAGCGCGGCGGATGTTCTCCATGGCGATGTGGATGCTCTTGCTGGTCACACCGCTCCAGATCCTCGCAGGCGATATGCACGGGCTGAACACGCTGGAGCATCAGCCCGCCAAGGTCATGGCGATGGAGGGACATTACGACAGCCACCCCGAGGGCGCGCCGCTGATCCTCTTTGGTATCCCGAACCCCGAGGAAAAGCGCATCGACTACGCGGTAGAAATTCCCAAACTGTCGTCGCTGATCCTCAAGCATGATCTGAACGCGCCGCTCGACGGGCTTGACACGATCCCGGACGCGGATGAGCCGCCGGTGGCCATCGTCTTTTGGTCTTTCCGCATCATGATCGCGCTTGGCTTTGCGATGCTGGGGCTGGGGCTTTGGGCGGCCTTCGCGCGGCTGCGCGGGTGGCTTTACGATGCGCCGATGCTGCACCGTCTGGCGCTGGTGATGGGGCCGACCGGCTTTGTGGCGGTGCTGGCAGGCTGGATCACGACCGAGGTCGGGCGGCAGCCCTTCACCGTCTACGGGCTGCTGCGGACCTCTGACAGCCTTGCCCCGATTGAGGCTCCGGCGGTCGCGACCTCGCTGATCGCCTTCATCGTGGTGTATTTCTTCGTCTTCGGCGCGGGCACTTGGTATATTCTGGCGATGATGCGCAAGCCGGTTGTCGGCCATGTGCTGGAGGATGAACGCGACGACGTTCAGGGGGACGACGCGCAAGACGGGGCGGCGCAGAACGACCCGGCGCGCGGCGAGGGGCCGATCCTTGCTGTCGGCGAAGAGGCGGCGGTCAGAGACAAGACCGCGCATAACAAGGGCGAGGAGAGCTGAGATGTTTGGACTTGAACTTTCGTTCATCTGGGCCGGGATCATCGCCGCAGCGGTGTTGATCTACGTCATCCTCGATGGCTTCGATCTGGGCGTTGGGCTGCTCTTTCCGATGACCAAGGATGAGGGCGAGCGCAATGTGATGATGAACTCGGTTGCGCCGATCTGGGACGGCAATGAGACGTGGCTAGTCTTGGGCGGCGGCGGGCTTTTCGCCGTTTTTCCGCTGGCCTATGCGGTGGTGATGCCCGCGCTTTACATGCCGATCATCCTGATGCTTCTGGGGCTGATCTTCCGCGGCGTGGCGTTTGAGTACCGCTGGCGCACGAAACGCTGGAAACCGCTGTGGGATATGGCATTCTTCGGCGGCTCGCTGGTGGCCTCTTTCTGTCAGGGCATCGCCTTGGGCGCGCTGGTGCAGGGGATCGAGATCGAAGGCCGCGCCTATGCGGGCGGCTGGTGGGATTGGCTCACGCCCTTCTCGATCCTGACCGGTGTGGCGGTGACCACGGGCTATGCGCTCTTGGGCGCGACATGGCTCAACATGAAGCTTGAGGGCCGCATCCAAGCGCATATGCGCCGCCTTGCATGGCCGTTGGCGGTGGCGACACTGGTCTTCATGGGGCTGGTTAGCCTTTGGACGCCCTTCACCGATGCGGTCTATTTCGAACGCTGGTTCGCATGGCCCACCGCGCTCTTCAGCGGCATCGTGCCACTTTTGGTGGCGCTGGCGGCTTTCGGCATGCTGCGCGGGTTGCAACGCCGCGGCGACAAGCAGCCGTTCTTCTGCGCGCTGGCGCTCTTCGTGCTGGGCTTCATCGGCATCGGGATCAGTTTCTACCCCCATATGGTCCCGCCCAGCCTGACCATTGCAGAGGCTGCCGCCCCGGATGAGAGCCTGATGTTCGCGCTGGTCGGCACCTTGGTGCTGCTGCCACTGATCCTGAGCTACACCGCCTATGCCTATTGGGTGTTCCGCGGCAAGATCGACCCCGAGGAGGGCTATCACTGATGCGCCACTGGCTGAAACGCGCGGGCTGGTTCGTGGCGCTTTGGCTGGCCAGCGTCGCCCTGCTGGCCGTGGTGGCCTATGGCATCCGGCTGGTGATCATGCCCGGCTAACGCAGCGGCGCGGGCCACGGGTCTTGCCAAGCGCGCTGGCTTCTGGCCTCTTCGGGCCAAAGCAGCACGAAAGGACAGCCCGATGCGCGCCATGCAAGTCACCGCCTATGACGAACCGCTTACCCTGCAAGAGCTTGAGATGCCCATGCCGGGGCAGGGCGAGGTGCTGGTTCAGGTCGAGACCTGCGGGCTGAACTTTGGCGATCTGTTGATCATCAAAGGCACCTATCAAGAAAAGCCGCCGCTGCCCTTCACGCTGGGGATGGAGATGGCGGGCAGGATCACCGCTCTGGGCGCGGGGGTGGAGCACCTGAAGGTCGGTCAGCGCGTGGCGGCCTATACCGGGTTTGACGGGCTGGCCGAATATGCCGCCATTCCGGCGGCGGTCTGCGTGCCGATCCCCGAAGAGATGACGGCGGTCGACGCGGCGGCCTTTCTCATTGCCTATGGCACCAGCCATGTGGCGCTGGACTATAAGGCGCGGTTGCAGCCGGGCGAGCGGCTGCTGGTCTTGGGCGCGTCGGGCGGCATCGGGCTGACAGCGGTGGAACTGGGCAAGCTGATGGGGGCCGAGGTGATCGCCGTGGCGCGCGGCGAAGATAAGCTCGCCGTCTGTAAAGAGGCGGGCGCCGATCACCTGATTAATTCTGAGACCGACGACATCCGCGCCATCGTCAAGGAATTGGGCGGGGCGGATGTGGTCTATGACCCGGTGGGCGGTGATCAGTTCAAAGCCGCCATGCGCGCCTGCAACCCCGAAGCGCGGCTGATCCCCTTGGGCTTTGCCAGCGGCGAGGTGCCGCAGATCCCGGCCAATATCCTGCTGGTCAAGAACCTCACCGTTTTGGGCTTTTACTGGGGCGGCTATGCCAAGATCAAACCTTCGGTCCTTACCGACAGTTTCGCCGAGCTGATCAAATGGTATGTCGCGGGCAAGCTGAAACCCCATGTCAGCAATGTGATGCCGCTGGAACAGGCGAATGAGGCGCTGGCCCTGCTGCGCGACCGCAAGGCGACGGGCAAAGTGGTGGTGGAGGTGGCGGCTTAAGCCCGCCGCCCGCCCTGCAAACGAGTCACGCGCAGCGCCTTCTGGCGCTCGCGCAGGTAGACGAACAGACCCGAGGCAAGGATCAGCGCGATCCCGACCCAGACCTCCCAGACCGGGAGGTCGCCAAAGATCACGAAACCCCAGAACACCGCCAGCGGCAGGCCGATATATTCGAACGGGGCCACGGTGGCGGCATCCCCCAGCCGGTAGGCTTGGCTGAGGCAATAGCCGATCAGCGCGATGTTCAACCCGATGCCGAGGAAGGTGAGGTAATCCTCCCGCGCGGGCCAAATCCACGCGCGCAGCAGGAACTGGAGCGAGGCGCTGCTGCCCTCATCCACGAACCGCCCATCGCCCGCGATCAGGAAAAACCCCAGCGACACGGCGACAAAGGCGGCTTGGATATAGACCATCAGCGCCGAGGCTTTGGAGTTCACCCCGAGCTTGCGGGTCATCAACTGGTTCAATGCATAGGTCAGCGCCGCCAGCACCGGCAGCAGCAACACCCAGCGGGAGGTTTCGAGCGTCGCGGTACTGGCCCAAGGGCGCATCATGATCACCACGCCGATGAACCCCACGATCACCGCGCCAAGGCGCAGCGGGCCGACCTTTTCACCCAGAAGCGGGATCGACAGCACCGTAATGAAGAGGGGGGCTGCAAAGAACAGCGCCGTTGCCTCGGCCAGCGGCAGAACCGACAGCGCCAGAAAGAAGGACATGTTCGAGATCACGATAAGCAGCCCGCGCAGCAGATGCAGCCCCGGCTGCCGCGTTTTGAGCAGGTGAAGCCCGCCTTCCAGCTTGACCAGCACCAACCCCAGCAGAATCCCGATGGCCGAGCGGGTGAAGACGATCTGATGCAGCGGATAGCCGCCCGACAGACGTTTGATCAGCATGTCATTGACCGAAATCGCGGCGACGCCGAGAAGGATCAGCCCGATCGCCAGTCCGGCGCGGTTATGGGAATTACTTGTCATGGCAAAGACCTATCAGCCCGGCGCGTAAGGTCCAGCGCTTTGACATTGGTTTGCGCAGATTTACCCGCTAGACTGTTGCGATACGCCAAAGGGAGAGCCAGCCATGCAGATGTCCGACACCCGCCAGATCGCCGCCACCCCCGCCGAGGTTTACGCGGCATTGCTGGACCCGGAGATGCTGCAAACCTGCGTACCCGGCGCGCAAGACGTCTCAGGCTCGGCCCAAGAGGGCTATGACGCGACGGTGGTGCAAAAGGTCGGCCCGGTGAAGGCGACGTTCAAGGGGCACGTGAAGCTCTCCGATCTGGTGCCGAACGAAGCGCTGACCATCACCGGCGAGGGCAAGGGCGGTGCCGCCGGTTTCGCCAAGGGCGGGGCCGAGGTGCGGCTGGCCGAAAAGGACGGCGGGACCGAGTTGAGTTATGATGTCGAGGCCAAGGTCGGCGGCAAGCTGGCGCAGCTTGGCAGCCGGATCATCGACGGTTTCGCCAAGAAAATGGCGGATCAGTTCTTCGACAACCTGCAATCCTCGCTCGAAGGTCCGGCAGAGGAGGGCACAGAGGCGTCGGCCACCGAAGAAGACGCGCCTGCCAAAAAGGGCTGGTTCGGCCGCGCCAAGACCTGAAGGCATCTGTTCAGCCGGTGCAAAGCCGGTTAGGTTGCGCGCCTTACCAATGCGGAGACGACCATGCCGACAATCGTGGATATTCAGAACCTGCGTAAATCCTACGCGGGCGGTTTCGAGGCGCTCAAAGGGGTCAACTTGCAGATCGAGAAGGGCGAGATTCTCGCGCTTCTGGGTTCGAACGGGGCGGGGAAGACGACGCTCATTTCGACCATCTGCGGCATCACCACCGCGACCAGCGGCAAGGTGACCGTCGGCGGCCATGACATTCGGGATGATTTCCGCGCGGCCCGTTCCATGATCGGGCTGGTCCCGCAGGAGATCAATCTCGAACCCTTTGAGAAGGTCATCAACACCGTGCGCTTCTCGCGCGGGCTGTTTGGCCGTCCGGCGGATGAGGCGGTGTTGGAGAAAATCCTGCGGCAACTCTCGCTTTGGGACAAGAAAGACAGCCAAATCCGCGAGCTTTCGGGCGGGATGAAACGCCGCGTGCTGATCGCCAAGGCGCTGGCGCATGACCCGAAGGTGCTGTTTCTGGATGAGCCGACCGCAGGCGTCGACGTAGAACTGCGCAAGGATATGTGGGAAATCGTGGCGGGGCTGAAAGCCTCGGGCGTGACAATCATCTTGACCACCCATTACATCGAAGAGGCCGAGGCCATCGCCGACCGGATCGGCGTCATCGCCAAGGGCGAATTGCTGCTGGTCGAAGAGAAACACGCGCTGATGGCGCGCATGGGCAAGAAGCAACTCGAAGTCCAACTGACCGAGCCGATCACCGAAGTGCCACTGGCGCTGCAATCCCCGGACGTGGAGTTGTCCGCCGATGGGCAATCGCTGATCTACACCTATGACACCAATGCCGAGCGGACCGGCATCACCAAGCTGCTCTCCAAGGTCGCGGAAAGCGGTCTGGTGCTGCAAGACGTGGCGACACGGCAAAGCAGCTTGGAAGATATCTTTGTCGACCTGCTCAAGGAGGATGCGGCATGAACTGGACCGCGATCAAAGCCATCTACGCTTTTGAAATGGCGCGTTTCTTTCGCACCATCACGCAGAGCATCATCTCCCCGGTACTCTCGACCTCGCTTTACTTCGTGGTCTTCGGCGCCGCTATCGGCAGCCGCATTGATGAGGTCGAGGGCGTGAGCTACGGCGCCTTCATCGTGCCGGGGCTGATCATGCTCAGCGTCATCACGCAGTCGATCTCCAACGCCTCTTTCGGGATTTATTTCCCGAAGTTCATCGGCACGGTTTACGAGTTGCTTTCGGCGCCGATCAACTTCTTCGAGATCGTCATCGGCTATGTCGGCGCGGCGGCGACCAAGGCGCTCTTTATCGGCACGATCATCCTGATCACGGCCTTCTTCTTTGTCGACATCACGATCCAGCACCCCATCGCCATGGTGGCCTTCCTGATCCTGACCTGCATCAGCTTCGCGCTGATGGGCTTTATCATCGGCATCTGGGCGGGCAATTTCGAGCAGTTGCAACTGGTGCCGCTTCTGATCGTCACGCCATTGGTCTTCCTTGGCGGGTCTTTTTACTCGATCTCGATGCTGCCGCCGGTCTGGCAGGTGATCTCGCATTTCAACCCGGTGGTCTATCTGATCTCGGGCTTTCGCTGGGCGTTTTTCGGCGCGGCGGATGTGCCGATCATCACCAGCCTTGCCGCCATCGCGCTGTTTACGGCGCTTTGCCTCGGCGTGATCTGGTGGATTTTCCGCACCGGCTGGCGTCTGCGGGCCTGAGCCTACGAAACTTGGGCGTCCGCCTTGTTTGCGCGGGGTGGGCGTTCTACATGGAGGGCATGAGAATTCGGCTGCCCTTCCTGAAATCCCCGCCCAGCGTTTCCGTAATCCGGCTTTCCGGCATGATCGGCGCGCAGGGCCGCGCGGTGTTGAACGATGCCACCATGGGTCCGGTCATCGAAAAGGCTTTTGCCAAGGGCAAGCCTGCCGCTGTCGCCTTGGAAATCAACTCCCCCGGTGGCAGCCCGGTGCAATCGTCGTTGATCGGCGCGCGCATCCGGCGGCTGTCCGAGGAAAAGAACATTCCCGTCATCGCCTTCGTCGAAGATGTGGCCGCCTCGGGCGGCTATTGGTTGGCGGCAGCGGCAGATGAGATTTACGCGGACCCAAGCTCGGTCGTCGGCTCCATCGGGGTGATCTCGGCCTCCTTCGGGGTGCATGAGTTCATCCGCGAGCATGGGGTCGAGCGGCGCGTTTATACGGCAGGGCAGAGCAAATCCATGCTCGACCCGTTCCGCCCGGAAAACCCCGAAGATGTCGCCCGGCTGAAGGTGCTTCTCGAAGACATCCATGAGAACTTCATCGACCATGTGAAGACCCGCCGCGCGGGCAAGCTGCCCGAGGGGCAAGACCTGTTTACCGGGGAAATCTGGCTGGCGAAACGCGCTGCCGAACTGGGGTTGATCGACGGGATCGGCCATTTGAAACCGCTGCTGAAAGACCGCTTTGGCGACAAGGTCAGGCTGCGCCGCTATGGCGTGAAACGCGGGCTGTTGTCGCGCTTTGGCGTGCAGATGATGCAGGACGCGGTGCAGGGCATAGAGGAACGCGCGGCCTTCGCGCGGTTTGGACTCTAGCCCATGGTTTTCAAGATCGTCCTGCTATTTCTGGTGGCCATGGGCCTCATGGCTTGGTTTGGAAAAATGCATTGGCTGGGGGGCAAGCGCCTGACCCGGTCTAAATGCCGTGACTGCGGACGTTACCGCATTGGCAAAGGCGATTGTGCCTGTAAGGGAGGGCGTTGATGCTGATGCCATGGCTACTTTCGGGGCTTGGCCTCGTGATCCTGCTGTTTGCGGGGGATGCGCTGGTGAAAGGGGCGGTGAACCTGTCGCTGCGCCTTGGCGTGCCTGCGTTGATCGTTAGCCTGACCATCGTGGCCTTTGGCACTTCGGCGCCGGAGTTGTTGATCTCGGTCAAGGCGATCTTGGACGGGGTGCCGGGGCTGGCGCTTGGCAATGTCGTGGGGTCGAATACGGCCAATATCCTGATGGTACTGGGCATTCCGGCACTATTGGCGACGATGCACACCTCGGAATGCAGCACCCGCAAGACCTATAACCAGATGATCGCGGCTTCGCTCTTGTTCATCGCGCTGGCCTTCCGCGGCGTCTTTGACTGGATCGCCGGGCTGATCCTGCTCGCCGGGCTGGCCTATATGCTTTTCGACGCTTTCCGCGATGCCAAGGACCACCGCCACGCCTGCCGCAGCGGCGCGGCAGAGGATGAGGACGAGCCCGAAGGCGCGGACCCCGATATGGCGGGTTGGCAGATCGCGATGTTCCTGATCCTCGGGCTGATCGGCCTGCCCTTGGGGGCGAGCCTTTTGGTGGATAACGCCACGATCATCGCCCAGACCTATGGGGTAAGTGATACGGTGATCGGCCTGACGCTGGTGGCCGTGGGCACGTCGCTGCCCGAACTTGCGACCACGGTGATGGCGGCGCTGCGCCGTCAGGCGGATGTGGCGCTTGGCAATGTGATCGGCTCCAACATGTTCAACCTGCTGGCGATCATCGGCATTGCGAGCCTTGTCGGTCCGATCTCGGTCGACGAAGCCTTCTTGCGGATCGACCTATGGGTGATGCTGGGTGCGTCGCTTTTGCTGATCCCCTTCGTCTATCTGGGGCGCGATATCACCCGACTTTGGGGCGTGGTGCTCAGCGCGCTTTACGGGCTTTATTTGTTTATCATCCTGATCTGAGGAGGGCGGCAGATGCGGCGGGCATTGGTGACCGGAGCCGGGCAACGTCTGGGCCGCGCCATGGCGCTCTACCTCGGGCAGCGCGGCTTTGATGTGGCGGTGCATTATGCCACCTCGCGTGCCGGGGCTAAGGCGACCGTCGCCGAGATTGCGGCCATGGGCCGTAGTGCTGTGGCTCTGCAAGCCGACCTTCTCGACGACAGCGCAGCCGCGGCGCTTTTGCCCCGCGCGGCCAAGGCGCTCGGCGGGCCGATCACCTGCCTTGTGAACAACGCCTCGATTTTTGAGCAGGACGATATCACCAGCGCCACGCGCGAAAGCTGGGATCGCCATATGGGCAGCAACCTGCGCGCGCCCTTCGTGTTGACGCAGGCGATGGCGGGGCAGGGGCTGACCCCCGATACCGACGCCGGGGGAGAGCCGCGTGCCAGCGGTTTGATCGTCAATATGCTGGACCAGCGGGTGCGCAACCTGACGCCGGAATTCACCACCTATACGATCGCCAAGATGGGCCTTTGGGCGATGACGCGCACCAGTGCGCAGGCGCTGGCCCCCGCGATCCGCGTGAATGGCATCGGGCCCGGCCCGACCCTGCAAGGCCCGCATCAAGACTCCGATGACTTTTCCGCGCAGCGCCGTGGCACGGTTCTGGGCCGCGGCGCGAACCCCGAGGATATCACGGCGGCACTGGGGTATTTCATCGATTCGCCGGGGGTCACGGGGCAGCTTATCTGCACTGATGGCGGAGAGCATTTGCAATGGGAAACAAGCCCTAAATGCCCCCGAAACTGACGCGCATGCGGGAAGTTTTGCACGTCCTTAACCTATGTAACCAAAGTGTTACCGAAACCCTTTTGTTTTCAGAGGCTTGTTTCATGGTAAACAAAAGAATGAACGAAATCAGGATATTATGGGTGCGCCTAAAAAATAGGCAAATCAGCGAACCATGTTAAAAACAAAGAGAAATCCAAGATGCCCAGAAGTTATCGGCAGAGTTATCCACATGTTTGGTGGACATGTTAAAGCTTGCCCCCATTGCCGTCCTATTGCAGCGAAGCACGAGAATCAGCGCCTGAGATGACCACGCCCAACGACAGCCCTCCGCCGCAAGGCCGCAAGGTGATTCAGGCCTATCTGAAGTCGCTCGATTCCTCGCCGGGCGTCTATCGGATGCTCGATTCGGAAAGCCGCGTGCTTTACGTCGGCAAGGCGCGGAACCTGCGGGCGCGGGTGTCGTCCTACGCGCGGCCCACGGGGCATTCGGCGCGCATTTCGCGGATGATCGCCAATACCGCCTCGATGATGTTTCTGACCACCAAGACCGAGACCGAGGCGCTGCTGCTCGAACAGAACCTGATCAAGCAGCTTAAGCCCAAGTTCAACGTGCTGCTGCGCGACGACAAGAGCTTTCCCAATATCCTTGTCACCGCCGATCACGACTACCCGCAGATCAAGAAGCACCGCGGCGCGAAAAAGGAGAAGGGGAGTTACTACGGCCCCTTCGCCAGCGCGGGCGCGGTGAACCGGACGCTGAACCAACTGCAACGGGTGTTCTTGTTGCGGGACTGTTCCAACGCGATGTTCGACAGCCGCACGCGGCCCTGTTTGCAGCATCAGATCAAACGTTGCTCCGCCCCCTGTGTCGGCAAAATCTCGGCCGAGGATTATCGCGAGACTGTGCGCGATGCGGAGCGGTTTCTAAGCGGCAAATCGACGGATATTCAGGGCCGTTTGGCGCGGGACATGGAAGAGGCGTCAGAGGCGATGGAGTTCGAACGCGCCGCCGCCCTGCGCGACCGGATCAAGGCGCTGACGCAGGTTCAGACCGCCCAAGGCATCAACCCGCAGGGGGTGAACGAGGCCGATATCATCGCGCTGCACATGGAAAGCGGTCAGGCCTGCGTGCAGGTCTTCTTTATCCGCGCCAACCAGAACTGGGGCAACCACGACTATTACCCCCGGATCGGGAGCGAGATCGACGCCGCCGAGGTGCTGGAGGCCTTCATCGGCCAGTTTTACGACACCCGCGAGCCGCCCCGGCAGTTGATCCTCAGCAATGAGATTGAGAACCCCGATCTGATGGCCGAGGCGCTCAGCGGCAAGCTGGGCCGTAAGGTCGAACTGCTGGTGCCGAAACGGGGTGAGAAGGCCGAATTGGTCGACGGGGCCCTGCGCAATGCGCGCGAAAGCCTTGCCCGCAAGATGGCCGAGACGGCGACCCAGACCAAGCTCTTGCAGGGGCTGGCCGATGCCTTTGACCTGCCCAAGCCGCCGCAGCGGATCGAGGTTTACGACAACTCGCATATCCAAGGCACCAATGCCGTCGGCGCAATGATCGTGGCGGGGCCGGAAGGCATGATGAAAAACCAGTACCGCAAGTTCAACATCCGCGGCGATGACCTGACCCCGGGCGATGACTTCGGCATGATGAAAGAGGTGCTGCACCGCCGGTTCAAGCGGCTTATCAAAGAAGACCCGGACCGCAGCCGCGGCCTTTGGCCTGATCTGCTGCTGATCGACGGCGGCGCGGGGCAGGTGAGCGCCGTGGCCTCTATCATGGCGCAGCATGGGGTCGAGGATATCCCCATGGTCGGCGTCGCCAAGGGCATTGACCGGGACGCGGGCAAGGAAGAGTTCCACCGCGTCGGCAAGCGCCCCATGGCGCTGCGCCACAACGATCCTGTGCTTTATTTCGTGCAGCGCCTGCGGGATGAGGCGCACCGTTTCGCCATCGGCACCCACCGTGCCAAACGGGCCAAGGGGGTCAGCGCCACGCCGCTCGACGACGTGCCGGGCGTCGGCGCTGCGCGCAAGCGTGCGCTGCTGGCGCATTTCGGTTCGGCCAAGGCGGTAAGCCGCGCGAACCTCAGCGATCTCAAAGCGGTCGAGGGCGTATCGGATGCGCTGGCCGAGACGATCTACGGCTATTTCCATGAAAAAGGGTAGGGCGGGCGGCTCCGTGGTGGCGACGGCCCGCAGGCGGGGCGGTTTCGTCCTTTCAGCCACGAACGGCGCAAGATAGGATAACGTCATGAAATGGAATTTGCCCAATATCCTGACCCTGCTCAGGCTGGTCGCGGCCCCCGGTGTGGCGGTCATGTTTCTCTATTTTACGCGTCCCTATGCCGATTGGTTCGCCCTGCTGCTCTTTGTTGGGGCGGCGGTGACGGATTGGTTCGATGGCTACCTTGCCCGCGCTTGGGCGCAGGAAACCAAACTCGGCGCCATGCTCGACCCGATTGCCGACAAGGCGATGGTCGTGATCGCGCTCATGGTGATCGTCGCCTTCTCAAGCTGGTCGCCATGGCTGGTGCTGCCCGCCACGTTGATCTTGTTTCGCGAGGTCTTTGTCTCGGGCCTGCGGGAGTATCTGGGCGATGTCGCCGGCACGTTGAAGGTGACTCAACTGGCCAAGTGGAAGACGACATTGCAGATGATCGCCATCGCCGTGCTCTTCTCGCAAGGCGTGTTCGAGCATTACCTCGGGATGAGCGTTTTCGGGATGGACCAGCAGATGATCGAAGCGATCCTTGATGGCGAGGTCGAAGATCATCTCGGGCTGGGCTGGAAACTCGCCGGGATGGAATGGGCCGGGCTGCTGGGGCTGGCGCTGTTGTGGGTCGCCGCCGTGCTGACCGCCATCACCGGCTTTGACTATCTGCGCAAGGCGCTGCCGCATCTGAAGGAGCCACGCTAATGGATGTTTTGTATTTCGCATGGGTCCGCGAACGCATCGGCCTGCCCCGCGAACGGGTAGAAAGCACCGCCGCCACGGTGGCCGAATTGGTCGAAGAATTGCGGGGCCGGGAGGAGCGCTACGAAGTGGCCTTTTCCGACCTTTCCGCGCTGCGGGTTGCCGTGGATCAGGAACTGACCGATTTCGACGCCCCGCTGCAAGGCGCGCGCGAGGTGGCCTTCTTCCCCCCAATGACCGGGGGCTGAGCGATGCGCGTTTTGGTGCAGGAAGCGCCCTTCGATCTGGGTGAGGAAGCCGCGCGCTTTGCCAAGGGCGAGGGGCGCAGCGGCGCGGTCGTGACCTTTACAGGCGTGGTGCGCGACAATGATGCGGGCACGCTGAGCGCGATGGAAATCGAACATTACCCCGGGATGACCGAAAAGGCCCTGCGCGAGATTGCCGAGCAGGCGATGGGACGGTTCGATCTGCAAGATGCGCTGGTGATCCACCGCTATGGGCGTCTGGTGCCGGGGGAGCAGATCATGATGGTCGCCACCGCCGCGCGGCACCGCCGGCATGCGTTTGAGGCGGCGGAGTTCCTGATGGATTACCTCAAATCCCGCGCGCCCTTTTGGAAGCGCGAGATCACGGCAGAGGGGGACACTTGGGTCGCCGCGAAAGACGAAGACGAGGCCGCGTTGCAGCGTTGGTGAGCCTTCGGATCAGGCGAAACGCCCGCCTTTTTCGATGACTTCGATCTGGTAGCCATCGGGGTCTGCCACGAAAAAGAACTTCGCCACTGTCTCTCCGGCGGGGCGGAAATCAACGATCTCGCGCGGGGTGGCACCGGCTTTGATCGCGGTATCGCGCGCTGCTTCAAGGTCGTCGACCACGAAGGCCAGATGGCCGTAACCGTCGCCCAGATCGTAAGGGGTCTCGCGGTCCTTGTTGACGGTCAATTCCAGCTCGAAGGCGCCCGTGGCATCGCGCAGGTAGATCAAAGTGAAACTGTCGAAATCCAGACGGTCCGCGATTTTCAGCCCGAACACGTCTTCGTAGAACTTTACCGATGCCGCCTCATCAAAGACACGGATCATGGAGTGGGCGAGATTGGCCATGGCAGGGCTCCGAAGGTCTGGGGTTAGGCTTTCTGACGTTCGATATAGGCGCGCATCTCTTCGGCCTCATGGCGGGCGTCGCGCAGCCCGTCCATCGCGGCGCGCAGCTCGGCTTCCGTCTGGGCAAGCTGGTTGGTCAACTCGGCCTCGCGCTGTTGCAGATAGGTGATCGCCTGATCGCGGGTTTCCTCGGCCTCGTGCAGTTCTTGGCTCATCCGGTCCAGCTGGGCCACATCATCGGCAGCCACGCGGGTAAAGCGGTTCAGCAGCCAATTGGCGAACCACCCCATACAGAAGGCCACGAAAAGAATGATGGCTGTTGCCAGGACAAACTCAGTTCTGCTCATCACCGCTGCCTTCTTCGGTTTCGTCGGATTCCCCGATCTCTTCTGCCGTGGTATCGCCCGTTTCTTCAGCAGATTCCAGCGCTGTTTCGTCCTCGGGGGTCTCGGCCTCGGGCTGGATCAGGCGGAATTCGATGCGGCGGTTGGCTTCGCGGCCCTCTTCGGTCTTGTTGTCTGCGATGGGGTTTTCCTCGCCATAGCCCTTGGCCACGAAGGAGGAGGTCAGCACCCGGCGGGCGCGCAATTCGTTCAGAACCGATTCCGCGCGGCTTTGCGACAGCGACAGGTTCATCGATTCGCGGCCCTGACTGTCGGTGTAGCCCTGAATCTCCAGCCGGATGTCGCCGCAGTTTTTCAGCACCTCGGCGATATCGTCCATCGTCCCAAGCGCGGAGGCGTCGATTGTGGCGCTGCCCGGCTCAAAGGTGATCTTGCCGATCTTCAGGATTTCGCGAATTTCGGCTTCGCATTCTTCCGGTGTCGGCAGGCCCGCGATGGGGTCGAGCTTTTCTTGATAGGTGATGTCGATGCTGTAATCCGCCCCTTCGCCCAGCTTATCGGCCAAGAGCGAGGCGACGGTGGTGTTGGCGTCCTTATTGCCGGTGTTGCCCATCACCTCAAGCCGGTCGGGGGTAACTTTGACAGAGCCATTGGCGAGGGAGGCCATGGCCTCAAGCCCGGTCAGGACGCGGGTGGCCCAATCGCCCGGCAGGGTCTCGTCCAGCCGCGCGGCGGTATAGACGTTGGCCGAGCCGAAATGCGATTTCGCGTAGCTGTCGGCCAGATCGCGCAGCCCCTCGTTTGAGAGCCGCCCGCGCAGCTGCACCTGCCCCTCGGGCGAGAGGGTCGCGGTAAATTCGGGCGGGCCTGCTTCTGGGTCTTCGACCTCGGGCAGTTTCGCGGTCAGGGCAAAGACATCGGGAAGCGCGTTTTCCAATTCGCCCACCACGCGGTCGAATGTGGTGGACTCGGTGCCGGGCGCGGCCAGCAGGGTGATGTCCGCATCGGCGAAAGAGATGCTGCCTTGGCCCAAACGGCCCAGTGCGTCGATGGTCAGCGCCACGGCGCGGCCCCAGTTCGGGCTGGGCACGCCCAGACCGATGGTGCAATCGGCATTCTCAGGCGCGCCGGTGGTGATGCCCGCTTTCAAGATACGGTCGGCGGCGGCTTCGGTATCGGCAGAGCAGGCATCGAAACGCGCGCCTTCCGCGTCGATCTCAAACCGCAGGGTGAAGGGCGTGATCACCGGACGCGGGGCGGCGATATCCAGCCGCAGACGCAGGCTGGGCGGAGCGGCACGTTGCAACTTGCGCTCCATCTGCGCCTTGGCGGCGGCGCTGTCGGCGATGGCGGTGATGGTCACCCGCCCCGCATCGACCGAGGCTTTGGCCCGGGGCAGGTCGGCCATCGCCTGCACGGCAAAGCTCAGCGCGTCTTCCCAGCCTTCGGGGGCGGGATAATCCGCGGATTCCAGAAGATCGGTGACCGAGGCGTCGCCCGCCATGTCGGCAAAGGCGTCGATCACCGCCTCGCGGTCGGTGCTGGTGGGGATCAGACCAATGATCGAGATGCCCGCGTCGTTGCGCAGCACTTCGGCAGAGAAACGCGGCGGGGCGATGCCGGATTGGGCCTCGACCTCCATCTCGTCGATGACGCGGGCGGCGTCGACCACGGTGCCTGCGGTCGACAGGGCGCGAAAGCGCACGGCCTCGGTCGGCGCGATCCCGGCGAGGGTGACCTGCAAGCCATCGGCCTGCACTTCGGCCCATGTCATGCCCTGCGCGTCCAGCGCGTCACGCACGCCGATTTCCGAGGTGTCTTCGATCAGTTGCACCGAAAAGCTCGCCGCCACCAGAGAGACCACCGCTGCGGCTGCAAAGGTCAGGGCGATCGTGAAAATGGCGGAGAGGCGCATGGGCGGACTTCTGATTGTTAAGCTTGCGACTTGATACGCGCGTCCTGCCGGGGGTGCAATCAGGCCAGCAAGCTTGCCGCGAAAAACAACAGCGGGATCATGCCGGTATCGCGGTTGGCCCGGAAGAGCTGCAAAAGCTTGGCATTGTCCTTGGTATCCAACCCGCGCAGCTGCCATGCCATATGCCATCCCATCGCCCAAGGCCCGCCGAGGGCCAGCGCCAGCGCCAGCACCGAGGCTTGGGGCAGCCCGGCATAGATCACGGCAATCCCCATCAGCCCCACCGTGGCCATCAGGAAGCGCCGCAGCCATTTGCCCGAATTCTCGCCAAAGAGCCGCGCGGTGGATTTCACACCGATCAGCGCGTCATCTTCGGCATCCTGATGGGCATAGATCGTGTCATAGAACAGCGTCCAAGCGATGCCCGCGAAGTAGAGCACCACGGCAGGCGCATGCAGCGTGCCTGCATGGGCCGTCCAAGCCAGCATGGCGCCCCAGTTAAAGGCGAGGCCCAGAAAGACCTGCGGCCACCAAGTGAAGCGTTTGGCAAAGGGGTAGACCGCCACCGGCAAAAGCGCCAGCACGCCCATGGCGATGGCCGCTTGGTTGAATGATAGCAGGATCAGCAGCGCCAACAGCATCTGCCCCACCATCCACGCCAGCGCCTGTTTCACCGATACCGCGCCCGAGGGGATGGGCCGCAGCCGGGTGCGGGCGACCTTGCCGTCGATATGCCGGTCGGTGATGTCGTTCCACGTGCAGCCTGCGCCGCGCATCAGGAAAGCGCCGATGCCGCAGCCTGCGAAGATCCACAGATCCTCCCACCGCGGCGACTGGTCGAAGAGGATCGCAAGACTCAGCCCCCACCAGCAGGGCAGCAGCAACAGCCATGTGCCAATTGGCCGATCTGCGCGGCTCAGCCGCAGGTAGGGGCGCAGCCCCGCCGGGGCGCGACGGTCGACCCAATTGTCGGCCACCGCATCGGCAACAGGCGCATCGGGCGTAGCATCTGGCGAAGGCGGCTGGTTGTGCATATATCTGGCCCTATGAACGCGAAAATCAGATTGTATGTAGATCAGCCCTTGGGGCAGGGGCAAACGGTTCCTTTGGCGCGCGAGCAGGCGCATTACCTCTTTGGGGTGATGCGGCTCACGGTCGGGGCCGGGGTGCTTTTGTTCAACGGGCGCGATGGCGAATGGCTGGCCGAGGTCGCCGAGGCGGGCAAGCGCGGCGGGGTGCTGACCTGTGTCGAACAGACCCGGCCTTTACAAATGCCGCCGGATCTATGGCTGCTCTTTGCCCCGATCAAAAAGACCCGCACCGACTTCATCGTCGAAAAAGCGGCTGAGATGGGGGCCGCGCGCATCGTGCCGGTGATGACCGAATTTACCAACGCAGGCCGCGTGCAGCAGCCGCGCCTACAGGCCCATGCGGTCGAGGCGGCAGAGCAATGCGGCGGCACCTATGTGCCGGAAGTGGCCGAGGCCGAGAAGCTGGGGCGGTTGTTGGACCAGTGGGACAGCAGCCGTCAGATCATGTTCTGCGATGAGGCTTTGGCCGGGGAGAGCGGCGCGCTGCCGCCGGATGCGCAGGGGCCATGGGCCATTCTGATCGGTCCCGAAGGCGGCTTTTCCAAGGGCGAGCGCAAACGGCTCCACGGTTTCGATCACGCCCATGCGGTCACGCTCGGCCCGCGCATCCTGCGGGCCGATACGGCGGCCGTGGCGGCGATGACCATGTGGCAGCAGGCTTTGGGAGATTGGTGATGCAAAAGGTGGCCCGATGAGTTTCCTGCGCCAAGGCGCCCGCGACCAGCTTTGGCGCTGGCGCGAAGCGATTGTCGGCGGCGGGCTGATGGGCCTTGGCCTTTGGCTGGTGGCGGGGCCGGGGTTCCTGCTGGCGGTGCCGGGCTATGCGGCGCTGGCGGGCGGTGCCGCGCTGATCTGGCTTGGCGTGCAACGCGCGCGCTTTCGCGGGCAGGGCGATGGCGCGGGCGCGGTGCAGGTCGTCGAAGGGCAGATCACCTACTTTGGCCCGCTGACCGGCGGCACGGTCGCCCTGCGCGAGTTGCAGCGGCTTAGCCTCGACCGGCAGATGTTTCCGGCCCATTGGCGGCTTGAGCCGCGCGATGATGAGACGCCTTTGTTGATCCCGGTGAACGCCGCAGGCTCCGAGGCGCTGTTTGATGCTTTCGCCGCCTTACCGGGGCTGCGCACCGAGAGGATGCTCTTTGAGCTACGCAAGACCCGCCATGACGCCGTTGTGATCTGGGAGCGCGCGCCGCTGCGCCCGGCGCATGTCTTGCTGCATTGACAGCCCCGGCAAATCCGCCCATCCCTGCAAGACGCGACGCCACGTCGACAACTTAGAAGACACCCAAGACGATCCTTCAAAACGGAGCCCTCGCATATGTCCATTCCTCAATCCGGCGGCGGCCCGATCGAACATCACGACCAGATGGCGCAGTATCTGGCGGACGGCTGCAAGCCGCGCGAAGACTGGCGCATCGGCACCGAGCATGAGAAGTTCGGCTATTGCAAGGACACTCTCAAACCGCTCCCCTATAAGGGGGAACGCTCGATCCGGGTGATGCTGGAAGGGCTGCGCGACCGCCACAATTGGTCCCCTGTCGAAGAGGGTGGCAAGCTGATCGGGCTTGAGAAAGACGGGGCCAACATCAGCCTTGAGCCGGGCGGCCAGTTGGAACTCTCGGGCGCCCCGGTCGAGACCATTCACGAGACCTGCGACGAGGTGAATACCCACCTTCGCGAAGTGAAAGACGTGGCCGATGAGATCGGCGTCGGTTTCATCGGTCTGGGGGCCGCGCCCGAATGGTCGCATGAGCAGATGGATCTGATGCCCAAGGGCCGTTACAAGCTGATGGACGGCTATATGCAAAAGGTCGGCACCATGGGCACCACCATGATGCGCCGCACCTGTACCGTTCAGGTCAACCTCGACTTCGCGAGCGAGGCCGACATGGTGCAGAAGATGCGCGTCGCCGTGGCGATGCAGCCCATCGCCAATGCGCTTTTCGCCAATTCGCCCTTCCTCGACGGCAAGCCCAACGGCGTGAAATCCACCCGCGGGCTGGTCTGGCGCCATCTCGATGACGCGCGCACGGGCATGATCCCCTTCGTTTTTGATGAGGGCTTCGGCTTTGAGGCTTGGGTGCAATACGCGCTCGATGTGCCGATGTATTTCGTCTACCGCGACGGCAAGTATATCGACGCGCTCGGCCAGTCCTTCCGCGACTTTTTGAAAGGCGAGTTGCCCGCGCTGCCCGGCGAGAAGCCGACGCTGAGCGATTGGGCCGACCACCTCACCACGCTCTTCCCCGAGGCGCGGGTCAAGAAGTTCATCGAGATGCGCGGCGCCGATGGCGGCCCGTGGCGGCGGCTTTGTGCCCTGCCGGCCTTCTGGGTGGGGTTGATGTATGACCAAAGCGCGCTGGATGGGGCGTGGGATCTGGTCAAAGGCTGGGATGCCGAGACACGGGAAGAATTGCGCATCGCCGCCTCCACCCACGGCCTTCAGGCCGAGGTGGGCGGGCTCAAGATGCATGATCTGGCACGCGAAGCGGTAGCCTTGTCAGAGACGGGGCTGAAAGCTCGCGCGCGTCCCGGTGCCGGTGGGTTGGTCCCGGATGAGACGCATTTTCTCAACGCTCTGCGCGACAGTATCGAGACGGGCCGCGTGCCTGCGGATGATCTGCTGGCGGATTACCACGGGACATGGAACGGCGACCTGAGCCGTATCTACGCCGAATATTCCTACTAAAGGGTAAAGAGGCTGATGCCGCCCTCGGGCGGTGTCAGCCTTTCTGGCCGATCCGCGATTCCGTGCCTGCACGAATCCGGCGGATGTTGTCGCGGTGCCGCCAAAAGATCTGCAGCGTCAGGGCGATGCCCAAGAGCAGCATTTCCCCGTAGCCGAGAAACACCAGCAAAAAGGTCGAGCTTGCCGCCGCCGCCAGTGCGGATAGGGACGAGATGCGCGAGAGTGCCGCCGTCGCCAGCCAGACCGCACAGCAGGCCAGCCCGACCGGCCACGCCAGCGCCAGCATGAGGCCCAGAAAGGTCGCCACACCCTTGCCGCCACGAAAGCCAAGCCAGACCGGGTAGCAATGGCCGATCATCGCGCCAAGCGCCGCCGCCTGCGCCGCATCCTCGCCCGCGAAGGCACGGGCCAGCAGCACTGCCACGGCCCCTTTGGCCCCATCCAGCAATAGCGTCAGCGCTGCGGCCTTTTTGTTGCCAGTGCGCAGCACATTGGTCGCGCCGATGTTACCCGACCCGATGCTGCGCAGATTGCCCAGCCCCATCATCCGGGCCAGCACCATGCCAAACGCGATGGAGCCGATGATATAGCCCGCCAGCGCCCAGAAAAGGATCATTTCGATAGAAGTGTCGATAGGGGGCATCAATTCGCCTCGTAAACGCAGGAACCTGCTACATAAGTTGCCACGACCTTACCCTGCATCCGCATCCCGTCAAAGGGCGTGTTGCGGGATTTCGACCGCAGCGTCGCGCGGTCCAGCACGAAGGGCGCATCGGGGTTGAACAGCACCATATCCGCAGGCGCCCCCACGGCAATCCGCCCGCCCGGCAGGCCGAGGCGTTTGGCTGGGTTCAGCGACAGCGCGCGCCAGAGCGTGGGCAGGTCCATCATCTCGGCATGGACCAGACGCATCGCGGCGGGCAGCAGCGTCTCCAGTCCCACCGCGCCGCTGGCGGCCTCCTCGAAGGGCAGGCGTTTGCTCTCTTCGTCCTGCGGGGTGTGCATGGAGCAGATGATGTCGATCAGGCCGCTCGCCACGGCTTCGACCACGGCAAGGCGGTCTTCCTCATCGCGCAGCGGCGGCTTCACCTTGAAGAAGGTGCGGTAGTCGGCCACGTCGAGCGCGTTCAACGTCAGGTGGTGGATGCCGACACCGGCGGTGATGTCGAGCCCGTTGCGCTTGGCGCGTTCCAGCGCGGGCAGGGCGCGGGCGGTGGTGATTTGGTCGGCGTGGTAGCGCGCGCCGGTCATCTCAATGAGGGCGATGTCGCGGTCCAGCCCCATCCGCTCGGCCATGGGTGAGACGGCAGGCAAGCCGCGCAATGAGGCGAATTTGCCCGAGGTGACGGTCGCCCCCTTGCTCAGCCCCGGATCCTGTGGGTGGGCGATGACCAGCGCGCCGAGGCTGCGGGCATAAGTGAGCGCGCGGGAGAAGACCTTGGTATCCGTCACCACGCGGTCGCAATCGGTGAAGGCAGCGGCGCCTGCGTCCATCAGAAAGCCGATCTCGGTCATCTCGCGCCCCTCGCGGCCCTTGGTGAGCGCGGCCATGGGCACGACGTTCACCGGTGCTGCCTCATTGGCGCGGCGGGTGACGAATTCGAGCGTCTCGGGGCTGTCGATGGCCGGATCGGTGTCGGGGCGCGTGACCATGGTGGTCACCCCGCCCGCCGCCGCGGCAAGGCCCGCAGAGCGGTAGCTTTCCTTGTGCCGCTCGCCCGGTTCGCAAACTTTGACGCCGATGTCGACGATACCGGGGGCGAGGATATGGCCGCCGCAATCGACCAGTTCCGCGCCCTCGGGCGCTGTGGCCCCATCGGCCAGCACCTCGGCAATCACCCCGTTGCGGACCAGAACCGCAGCAGGCTCAAGCGTGCCAGCCTGAGGGTCGAGAAGGCGCAGATTGGTGAAGAACTGGGTCATGGGCGGGCCTTTGGTGCGATAGCGGATGCGCCGCTGTCATGCCCCAAATCGCCCCCCAAACCAAGCGGTCTTTTGGGCGCGGGCGCGGCGCACGCGCCGCTAGCCGCCAATCCAGATCATCAGCCCGACCACGCCAAAGGCCACCAAAAGGGCGACCATGGCGATGCGGCCAGACATTTTCGGATCGTGTTCAGGTTCTTGCATGGGCCAGATGTAGCCCGCCAGCACCAAGGGTGCCAGCGGTTTTCGCGCTTAGGCCAGCAGCCACCAGATGATGAGCAGGATCAGCACGGCCACTGCGACGATCACCATGGTCTTGCCGCCGCCGCCCTTGGCGGGCTCGGAAGGGGCGACGCGGGGGATGCCGGTGTAGGGCTGGGCGGCTTCGGCCTCCATCGCCTGCACCGGCGTGTCGGGGCCGCCTTCGGTATAGGTGCCGATATGGGTCAGCGCCGGGATCGGAGCCAGTTGCAGCGACTGCCCGGCAAAGGCGCGGGAGTAGACGATCATCACCCAACCATCGAGCGCGGCAAGCTTGCTGCGGTCCGTCTCGATCTGGTCGGGGTTCACGCCATTGCCGTCGCGCAGATAGCCCGCAAGCCCCAGTTGATCGAGGTCGGCCACCCGGAAGACCTCTGTATAGGCTGCGTCGATCCGATCGACCCCGAGGGCCGCGGCCTGTGCGGTCTCATCATCGCGCATCGCCCGCGCCTCGGCATCCGAGAGCGAGAGGGCATAGACGCGAACCTTGCCAGCTTCTTGCGGGGCGACTTCTGTATGGGGCATGACGGCTTCCTTTGACTGTTCTCAGGAAAACGCCGCTTGGCCCGTCGGGGTTCCGGTCAGGCCGCGCCGGGTTGGGCGGCGATGTGGTTGCGCGCCAGCAGGTCCATCGCGGCCATGCGCACGGCGACGCCCATCTCGACCTGATCCTGAATGACGGAACGGTTGATGTCGTCGGCCAAAGTGCCGTCAATCTCCACCCCGCGGTTCATCGGGCCGGGGTGCATGACGATGGCGTCGGGGCTGGCATGGGCGAGCTTTTCGGCATCCAGCCCATAGCGGTGGTAATACTCGCGCTCCGACGGGATAAAGCCGCCATCCATCCGCTCTTTCTGAAGCCGCAGCATCATCACCACATCGACACCTTCGAGCCCCTTTTTCATATCGTCGAAGACCTCGACCCCAAACTGGTCGATCTGGCTGGGCATCAGGGTCGGCGGGCCGACAAGGCGGATGCGGTTTTCCATCTTGCCCAGCAAGAGGATGTTCGACCGCGCCACACGGCTATGCGCGATGTCGCCGCAGATGGCGATGCTGAGCCGGTGCAGCCGCCCCTTGGCGCGGCGGATCGTCAGCGCGTCCAAGAGCGCCTGCGTGGGATGCTCATGCCGCCCGTCGCCCGCGTTCAGCACCGCGCAGTTCACCTTTTGGGCCAGCAGGTCCACCGCGCCGGATTGCGGGTGGCGGACGACCAGCAGATCGGGGTGCATGGCATTCAGCGTCATCGCCGTGTCGATCAGCGTCTCACCCTTTTTGATCGAACTGGCCTGCATCGCCATATTCATCACATCCGCGCCAAGACGCTTGCCCGCGATCTCGAAACTCGCCTGCGTGCGGGTGGAGTTCTCAAAGAACATGTTGATCTGCGTCAGCCCGCGCAGCGCGTCGGAATGTTTGTTCGGCAGGCGGTTCCGGTCGGCATAGGTGTCGGCCAAATCCAGAAGGGTGGTAATGTCGGATTGCGAGAGCTGCTCGATGCCAAGCAGGTGGCGATGGGCGAATGACATGGTGGCGATCCCTTCTGCTGTTGCCGCCTTATAGGCGCGGGGGGCTTGGCGCGTAAAGCGCAGCGATAGGGCATTTCGCCCCCCGTCCTCAGGGCGTAAGCTGCGGGTCATGGAATCATTCGATTATCATCAGGCGGCAGAGATGCTGGCGTGGCAGGTCGAGCTTGGCGCGACCGAGGCGATCTGCGATGCGCCGGTCAACCGCTATGAGGTGCCCGCAAGCGCGCCCAAGGCCAGCGCCAAGCTGGCCAAAGGACCGCAGCCCCTGCAAGCGTCAGAGCAGCCCGACCCGGTGGCGCTGGCCCGCCGCGCCGCGCAGTCCGCGCAGACATTGGAAGAGCTGCGCGCCGCGATCCAAGGGTTCGAGCATTGCGAGCTGCACAAGGGCGCGCGCAATCTGGTCTTTGCCGATGGGGTGCCCGGCGCGCCGTTGATGATCTTCGGCGAATCCCCCGACCGCGACGAAGACCGCGCGGGCAAGCCCTTCGTGGGGCGTGCGGGTCAGATGCTCGATCGGATGCTGGCGGCGATCGACATGGGGCGCGACCGCAATGTCTATCTGTCGAACATCCTGCCGTGGCGCACGCCGCAGGGGCGCGACCCAAAGCCAGATGAGATCGCGATGATGCGCCCCTTTGTGCAGCGTCATATCGAATTGGCCAAACCCAAGGTTCTGGTGCTCTTTGGCAATTGGTCTTGTCAGTCGCTTTTGGAGAAACGCAGCATCATGCGCCTGCGCGGCAATTGGACCAAGGCCGCCGATCTTTCTTGCATGCCGATGGTGCATCCCGGCTACCTGCTACGCAATCCCGAGGCCAAGCGCGAGGCTTGGGCCGATCTGCTCAGCGTTCAGGCCAAGCTGCGCGATGGTTGATGCGCTGACCCTTCTGGCCTTCGTGCCCGCCGCCTTAGCGCTGAACCTCACGCCGGGGGCGGATATGATGTTCTGCCTTGGGCAGGGGCTGCGCTCGGGCCCGCGGGCCGCATTGGCGGCGAGCGCGGGGATCTCGGCGGGCGTGCTGGTGCATGTGGCTTTGGCCGGGTTGGGGCTGGGCGCGGTCGTCGCGGCGCTGCCTTGGGCGCTGGACATGATCCGCTGGCTCGGCGTGGCCTATCTGCTCTGGCTTGCGGTGCAAACGCTGCGGCAGGCCGGAAAGCCGCGCGATACGACGCCCGGCATGGGCGGCTGGCGCGCTTTCAACACCGGTTTCGCCGTCAATCTGACGAACCCCAAGGTGATCCTTTTCGTGCTGGCCTTCCTGCCGCAATTCGTTGTGCCCGAGGCCGGGCCGGTCTTGGCGCAGTTCTTGACCTTTGGTGCGGTGCTGGCTCTGGGCGGTTTCGTCATCAACGGCGCGGTCGGGGTCTTTGCCGCTGGGATCGGACGGCGGCTGGCGGGCGGTGGGCGGCTGCTTGGCTGGATCAGCAGCGGTATTTTCGTGGCTTTGGCCACGCGTTTGGCAATGATGGAGCGGACATGAGCAGGATCGACGACAGCCGGGAGTTCATCCCCGTGAGAATCGCGGTGCTGACCGTTTCGGACAGCCGCAGCTTGGCCGAGGACCGCTCGGGCGACGTTTTGGTCGGACGGATCGAGGCGGCGGGCCATGTGCTGGCCGCCCGCGAGATCGTGACCGACGACCGCCCCGCTATCGCGGCGCAACTGCGCGACTGGTGCGCGGACCCTGAGATTGACGTGGTAATCAGCACCGGCGGCACTGGCCTCACGGGGCGCGACGTGACGGTCGAGGCGCACCGCGATGTCTATGAGAAAGAGATTGACGCCTTCGGCACGGTCTTCACCATGATCTCAATGGAGAAGATCGGCACCAGCGCGGTGCAAAGCCGTGCGACGGGCGGCGTGGCGCAGGGGACATATCTATTTGCGCTGCCGGGCAGCCCGGGGGCATGTAAAGACGCATGGGATGGCATCTTGCTCAAACAGTTGGACTACCGCCACATGCCCTGCAACTTCGTCGAGATCATGCCGCGGCTGGACGAGCATCAGCGCCGCAAGTAGCGCGCGGGTTTAACCCGAGGTGCAGCCCGTCACCTCGACCGCGTGGTTCTTGCCAATCACCGTGATCCGAATGGCGGAACGGTCGAGCGCCAGCGCGGTGCCATTCTCGGCGATCATCTCACCGCTGGCGACAAGCGTATTTCCCGACCGCTGGCTCACGGTCTCGCTCATCCACATGTTGGGATTGCCGGGTTCGATTACCACGGTCTCCTTACCCCCGGCAGAGGGCAGGGCCAGCCGGGTTTCGATCTCCAGCCCACGCGCGGTGGGGCGCAGACTACAATGGGCGCTTTTCAGACCAGCTTCGGCCCCGGAATAGGGCCGCGCGGCAAAGGCGGCGGCGATGGCCGGGGTGGGCTTGCTGTCGCGGGTGTCGAGCAGGGCGCGCAGGTGGATGGTCTGCGGCAGGCAGATGTCGCTGCAGACGCCAAGGTCGATGCTGGTGTCTAATGTCACCGGCGCACCGGGGCTGCGCGGGGTGATGGTCAGCGGCAGGATCACCTCGCGGGCATAGCCGATGGAGTTCACCCCGCCTTGGTCAAAGACCTTGGGCGCGGGCCATGTGATCTGCACATCGCGCAGGTTGTCCGAGCCGGACCAGTCGAACTCCGGCGGAATGCCCGCGTCACCGGGGCTGCGCCAATAGGTCTTCCAACCCGGTGCCATGCGCAGCCGGATCGCCGCCACCCGCCGCCCGTCAGGCTGTTGCCAACCAGTGAGCAGATCGCCCCGCAAGGGCGTGCCGACAGCATCCTGCGCCGCGGCGGGCAGGGCGAGGGTGAGACAGGAGAGAAGGGCGGAAAAGAAGCGCGATATGGTCATGCGGACTTGATGCGGTATCCTTTCGCGCCTGCCAAGTCACATTTGCATCATCCATGTTTCGCCGATGCGGCGGACGGTGGGGCGCCTCTCTTGTTTTGTGAGGCGCAAGCGGCCATGTTCAAAGAAAGGTTACCTTCAGGAGGTGGGCGTTGACGGGGCAGACGATGGAACTGACGGGCAAGCTGCTGGTCGCGATGCCGGGCATGGGCGATCCGCGTTTCGCGCATTCGGTGATCTATCTTTCCGCGCATTCCGAACAGGGGGCGATGGGGTTGATCGTCAACAAACCCGCCCCGGAACTGCGCCTGTCGGATGTGCTGGATCAACTGGTCGAAGACACACCGCCGCAGGCCAAATCGCTGGCCGTGCATTTCGGCGGGCCGGTCGAGACGGGGCGCGGCTTTGTGCTGCATTCCGACGAATACCGCTCGGCCATTGAGACGCTGCGCGTGGGCGATGGCATCGCCCTGACCACCACCCGCGACATCCTCGAAGACATCGCGACCGGCAAGGGGCCAGAGCGCGCGCAGTTGATGCTGGGCTATGCGGGCTGGGGGGCGGGGCAGTTGGAGGGCGAGATTGCGCAGAACGGCTGGCTGACCTGCGAGGCCTCGCCAGAGGTGATTTTCGACCTGCCGGATCCCGAGAAATGGGGCGCGGCGCTCAAGACGTTGGGGATCGACCCCTTGGGGCTGTCGGCCTCAGCCGGGCACGCCTAACGCGGTGCTGCGGCGCGGGCCAATCGGTCGTTGATCGCGCGGCCCAGCCCGTGATCGGGGATCGGGGCCACAGCGATGGTCTGACCGGTGGCGTCCAACTGGTGCAGGTGGTCGAACAGTTTCGCCGCCGCCTCGGTCAAATCGCCGGAGGGGGAGAGGTTGAGATCGCAGATCATCTCGCCAAAGCCAAGCAGTACTTCACCCGGTCCCGCCGTCCGCGCATTCAGCCGCACCGCCGCACCGGGCGCGTAATGCGAGGCGAGCTGCCCCGGCGCGATGATCTCGGCCCCATCGACAACCTCCAGCCTTTGGCCAAGCGCGGCCTCGATCGCCTCGCTCGGCAGGCCGCCTGCGCGCAGCAAGGCGGGGCGGGGGCCGGTCAGGCCGATGATCGTGCTTTCCAACCCAACGGGGCAGGCGCCGTCGTCCAGCACCGCTGCGATCTTACCGTCGAGGCCCGCCCGCACATGATCCGCCGTGGTCGCGCTGATCTTGCCCGAGGGGTTGGCCGAGGGCGCGGCGACCGGACCGCCGAGCGCCTGCAAGACCTGCCGCATGGCGGGATGGGCGGGCACGCGCACCGCAAGGCTCGGCAGCCCCGCCGTGACCAGCGACGACAGCCCGCTGTCGGGCTTCAGCGGCAAGACCAGCGTCAGCGCGCCGGGCCAGAAGGCCTGCGCCAGCCGGTCGGCCTGTTCGGTCCAGTCGACATAGCGTTTGGCGGTGTCGATATCCGGCAGATGCACAATCAGCGGGTTGAAACTGGGCCGCCCCTTGGCGGCGTAAATACCCGCCACGGCCTCACCATTACGGGCATCCGCGCCAAGGCCGTAGACCGTCTCTGTCGGCAGGGCGACCAGGGCGCCGTCTTGCAGCAGGCGTGCCGCGCGGGCGATGCCTTGGGGCGTGGCGGTCAGGGTCTCGGTCGGCTGGGTCATCGGGTGTTTCGGCCTGTCGGATCATGCAGCATCCCGTGACGCCGCGTTTGGGTTGCGGGGGGCGGCCGGGCATTTCATGCTGGCGGCAACATAAACCAGCCTTTATCAGGGCCATGTCAGGCTTGCCAGAACAAGCGCGCCTTTCAGGAGGATATGATATGCCGTACCGCGCCGCCGTGGATGACTACCGTTTTCTGATCGAGGACGTGTTGGATTTCGCAACGCTTCGCAGCACCGACCGTTTCGCTGAGGCCAGTGAAGACGTCACCGGCGCGATCCTGTCAGAGGCCGGACGGCTTTGCGATGACGTGCTGGCGCCGCTGCAACGGGGCGGGGATTTGCACCCCGCAAAGCTGGAAAACGGCGTCGTGCGCACCTCTCCGGGGTTTGCCGAAGGTTTCGCCGCGATTGCCGAGGGCGGCTGGATCGGCATGTCGGCGGATCCGGAGTTTGGCGGCATGGGCCTGCCGATGACCCTGACCAGCGCGGTCAACGAGATGATGAGCGGCGCTTGCCTGTCGCTGCAACTCGCCCCCCTGATGAGCCAAGGCCAGATCGAAGCGCTGGAGCACCACGCGAGCGACGCGATCAAGGAATTGTACCTGCCCAAACTGATCTCGGGCGAATGGACCGGCACGATGAACCTGACGGAGCCGCAGGCGGGATCGGACGTAGGCGCGCTGAGCAGCCGGGCCGAAGACAATGGCGACGGGACTTATGCGGTCTCTGGTCAGAAGATCTACATTTCTTGGGGCGACAATGATTTTGCAGGCAATGTCTGCCATCTGGTTCTTGCGCGCCTGCCGGGTGCACCTGCGGGGACCAAGGGGATCAGCCTTTTCCTCGTGCCGAAGTTCATCCCCGATGAGAATGGCGCGCCGGGCCAGCGCAATGGTGTGAATGTGGTCAGCCTTGAGCATAAGATGGGCCTGCATGGTTCGCCCACCGCAGTGATGCAATATGACAAGGCCACCGGCTGGCTGGTGGGCCGCGAAGGCGGCGGTATGGCGGCGATGTTCACCATGATGAACAACGCGCGCCTTGGTGTCGGCGAACAGGGCATCGGTGCAGCCGAAGGGGCCTATCAACTGGCGCTGGACTACGCGCTGGAGCGCAAGCAGGGCCGTTCCCCCGTCGAAGGCGGCACCGGCACCATCGTGGATCACGCCGATGTGCGCCGGATGCTTTTGAGCATGAAGGCCGATATCTTTGCCTCCCGCGCGATTGCGCTGAGCTGTGCCTATGCCAGCGATATGGCGCGCGCCGGGCAGGGGGATGAATGGGGCGCGCGGGCCGCGTTCCTCACCCCGATCACCAAGGCATTCGGCACCGACGTGGGCATCAGCGTCGCCGAGATGGGCGTGCAGGTGCATGGCGGCATGGGCTTTATCGAAGAAACCGGCGCGGCGCAGTTCAGCCGCGATGTGCGCGTGACCGCGATCTACGAGGGCACCAACGGCATTCAAGCGATGGACCTTGTGGGCCGCAAGATGATGGACGGCGGCGAGGCGGCGAACCGGCTCTTGGATGAGATCGAAGCCCATGCCGAATCCGCACGCGGCCCTTTCCCGCGCATGGCCGATGCGGTCTGGCAGGCGAGCGAGACCCTGCGCGAGGCGACCGAGTGGATGACCGCGCAGAAGGACATGAACGCGCGGTTCGCCGGTGCCGTCCCCTATCTGCGCGCCTTCGCCCGCGTGATGGGCGGTCATCTGCATCTGCAAGCCGCCATGGCCGAGAAGGCCGCCGGCGCGGGCGATGCGCGGGCCAAGCTGGCGCGGTTCTATATCCAACGTCTCTTGCCCGAGCATCAGGGCTTGTTGGCCCATGCACAGGCCGGGGCAGAAGACCTCTATGCGCTTGATGTCGAAGATCTGAAAAGCTGATGACAGAGCAGGCCACCCTCTCCACCGCTTCGCCAAAAACCCCCAAGGGGCTGCGCTATCCTTGGGAGGTGCCGCCCACCGAGGGGGAGGCGATTGAGGTGGCGCCGGGGGTGCTTTGGTTCCGCCTGCCGCTGCCGATGAAGCTGGATCACGTCAACGTCTATGCCTTGGACGAGGGCGATAGCTGGACGGTCATCGACACGGGCTTTGCCTCGCGCCGGGCCAAGGAAATTTGGCGCGGGTTGATGGCGGGGCCGCTTGGCGGAAAGCCGATCTCGCGCGTGGTCGTCACCCATCACCACCCCGATCATATCGGCCTTGCCGGGTGGTTGCAGACCGAGTTCGGGGCGGAACTGGTCACCACGCGCACCGCGTGGTTGACCGCGCGGATGTTGACGCTGGATGTCCAAGAGGTGCCGGTCGCCGAAGCCCTTGCGTTCTACCGCAAGGCGGGGATGGCCGCGGCGCTCTATGACAAACGCGCCAGCGAGCGGCCTTTCAATTTCGCCGATGTGGTGGCTCCGCTGCCGCTGGGGTTCACCCGCATCCGGCAGGGCGATGTGATCCGCATGGGCGGGCGCGATTGGGAGGTGCATATCGGCAATGGCCACGCCCCCGAACACGCGACCTTTTGGAGCCGTGACGACAATCTGGTGATCGCGGGGGATCAGATCCTGCCCTCCATCAGCCCCAACATCGGCGTCTACCCGACCGAGCCGATGGCCGACCCCATCGGCGAATGGCTGGAGGCTTGCGAGCGTTTCGTCCCCTTGGCGCGGGAGGATCATCTGGTGCTTGGCGGGCACAAGCTGCCCTTCACCGGCCTGCCGACGCGGCTAAAGCAACTGATTGAGAACCACCACAGCGCCCTGCGCAGGCTTCTGGCCTATATCGACACGCCGAAATCGGCCTCGGAATGTTTCGCGCCGCTGTTTAAGCGCAGCATCGGCGAGGCGGAATATGGCCTCGCGCAGGTTGAAGCCGTCGCCCATCTGAGCCACCTTTACCAAGCCGGAGAGGCCACGCGCAGCTTGCGCGCGGCGGATGGCGCATGGGTGTATCAGCGCAAGGGGTGAGCGATGGGCGATGAGGTGAAAACGGCAGCCGAGGCCTATGAGGCTGCGGCATTACCGCGCATGCATGAGGTGCATACGGGCACCGATCAGCCCAAGTCGGGCGATCAACCCCTGCCCAAATCGGTGACCGACAAGCCGGTGAAACAGAGATCAGCCGCGCAATGGGCCTATGAGCGGGTCGTGCTCTACCTCAAGAATTTCGAGGAAAAGCTCGATAACGATCATGAGGCGGCGATTGGCTTTGCCGGGGGCGATGCCGGGGTGCTGCGGATCGAAGGCATGGGGTATTTCGACCCCGATATCATCACCTTTTACGGCGTCGATCCGGCAGGGGCGCGGGCGCAATTGGTGCAGCATGTGGGGCAGCTAAACGTGATGCTGCGGGCCTTGCCAAAAAAGGTGCCCGATGCCGCCCCGCAACGGATCGGCTTTCGACTGGTTGCCGATCTGGAAGACGACGAAACCTGAGAGACTCTATAACGTGCGGGGAAGTGTAAGATTCCCCTATAGCGCGTAGTTCTGCGCAAAGCTAGTATGGTTTTCTGCGCATCAATCCCCCGTGACAGGGTGATGCGAATAGGTTAATCAGCGCCAACAAATTGTCTTAGGGAGACGAAAATGGCTGAACATGAACACGGCAGCATGAACTACGAAGCGCAGCAAAAGACCTTTGACGGGTTCATGACCTTCGTGACTCGCGGCACCGTTGTCATCCTCGCGATCCTTGTTCTGTTGGCGATCTTTGCCGGTTGATCACGTCCTATCCCTAGGCGCGAGGGTAACGGTTTGAGAACTCTCTTAGTGTCGATTGCGCTTGTTGGCGTTCTGGCTGGCTGTTCGGTGGATCAAAGCCCCGATAGCCCGCCCGACGTTGTGGCGCGTGCAGCCTACCGCGCGCCCGAGCCGCCCTCCCTCACATTGATGACCATGGTGAACAACCGCACCGGCAGCGGCGGCCATAGCGCGCTGATGGTGAATGGCTCGCAGCGGGTGATCTTCGATCCCGCCGGATCGTTCCGCGACGCGCGCATGGCCGAGCGTGGCGATGTGCTCTACGGTGTGACGCCCGCATGGTTGCAGGCCTATAAATCCGCCCATGCCCGCAGCACCTTTCATGTGGTCAGTCAGGAAATTCCCGTCAGCCCCGAAGTGGCCGAGCGTGCGCTTCAGTTGGTGACATCCAACGGCGCGGTGCCCGGTGCCTTTTGCGCCAGCGCCACCAGCGGCATTCTAAGCCAGTTGCCCGGGTTTCAAAGCGTTGGGTCGACCTACTATCCCGTCAAGCTGCAAGAGCGGTTCGAGGCCCTGCCGGGTGTCACCACGACGAAATATTACGAAGACGATGAAGGCGACGTGATCGACGCCCTGCGCGCGGCGCAACTGGCGCAGCAGTAGCGCCCGCGCTTATCCCACCAGATAGAGCATCCCATAAAGCGCCGCGGCCCCCGACAGGATCGCGGCGAGGACGTTCTTGCTCACCAATCCCACCCCCAATGTCACCGCCGCCGCCGTGACGCGCGGCAGGTCGAACTGCCCCCCGGTGGCCGAGGGCCAGATCACCTGCGGTGCCACCAATGCGGGCAGAATCGCCACGGCGGTATAGCGCAGATGCCGCAAAAGCCACGCGGGCATCTGTTTGTTGCCGACCAATCCGGTAAAGACAAAGCGCAGGAAAAAGCTGCCCAGTCCAAGACCGATGATCACGACCCAAAGTGCGGTTCTATCGATCATCATGCCGTGCTCCCCGGTTTGCGCCGTTCCATCCAAGCCTCGACCTGCGCGCCGGTGATCATGCCCGCAAGCCCCGCGATGATCAGCCCAAGCGCATAGGGCACCTCGACGGCGAAAAGGCTCACGACCACCGCCACGACCGCCGCTGCCACATGGGCCAGCGTGCGGAACATCGGCGCGATCATGGCGAGGAAGGTGATCGGAATGGCAAAATCCAGCGCCCAACTGTCAGGCACGCTGGAGCCGACCATCGCCCCGATCAGCGTGAAGATATACCAAAGCGGCACCACCGGCGTCACGGTCCCAAAGAAATAGGCCATCCGCTGCGGCACGGTCATCTGCGGGTCGCGCTCATACTGCGTCATCGCCGCGACATAGGATTGATCCACCGTCATATAGGCCGCCAGCGCCCGCTGCCACAGCGGTGCGCCGCCGATCCACGGGGTGAGAGAGGCCGAATACATCGCCATACGCAGGTTCACCGCCAGCGCAGAGGCCAGGATGATCGCCGTGGGCACGTCTTCTCGCAGCAGTTGCAGCGCCGTGAACTGCGCGGCCCCGGCGATCACCACGATCGAAAAGGTGAGCGTTTCGAACACGTTCAACCCGGCCTCGGTCGCCAATAGGCCAAAGAGCGAGGCAAAGGGGATGATCACCAGCACAAAGGGCAGTGCGTCGACGATCCCTTTGCGATAGGCGGATTTGGTGGTGGTGATGGCCATGGCGAACTCTTAAATATAATGTCAAAGGCTTAGACCTAACCGCAGGGGGATACAATTGGCCCGAGACAATGAACTTAGCAATTATCTGATCGCCCCGGATCCGACTGCTGTTCGGCTGACGCGCAGCGTCTCTGGCGTGGATCACACCGGGGCCGAGGTGGCGATCAATGTGGTCGAAGAGCGGCCCCTGACGATATTCCTCAACCGGCAAGAGATCGTGACCGCCATGACCATTGGCGATTACCCGGCCTATCTGGCGCTTGGGTTTCTGCGCAACCAGGGGATGCTGCGCCCGGATGAAGAGATCACCGGCGTCGATTACGACGAAGAGCTCGAAACCGTCGTCGTCCGCACCAAACGGGCCACCGATTACGAAGATAAGATGCAGCGCAAGACCCGCACCAGCGGCTGCGCCGTGGGCACGGTCTTTGGCGATATGATGGAGGGGCTGGCGGAGGTGAGCTTGCCCGAGACGTCGGTGCGGACATCCGACCTCTATGCGCTGGCGGCCAAGATCAACCGCACGCCGAGCCTCTATCTGGAGGCCGGTGCGATCCACGGCACAGTGCTCTGCCACGGCGACCGCCCGCTGGTCTATATGGAGGACGTGGGCCGGCACAATGCGGTGGACAAGATCGCGGGCTGGATGCTTTCCGAAGGGGTGGGGGCCGAGGATAAGTTGCTTTATACCACCGGGCGGCTGACCTCTGAGATGGTGATCAAGACGGCGATGATGGGCATTCCGGTGTTGGCGTCCCGTTCGGGCTTTACCGCTTGGGGGGTGGAGATCGCCCAACAGGTGAACCTGACCCTGATCGGACGGATGCGCGGGCAGCGCTTTACCTGTCTGGCCGGGGAGGGGCGGCTCATCCGCGATGCGGATCCGGCCAGCGTGGCCGAGGAGCCGCGCAAAAGCGGGCGCAAGGGCGCGAAGGATTGACCACATGAAACAACCACTTGGCGTCATTCTGGCGGGCGGGCAGGCGACCCGTATGGGCGGCGGTGACAAGGGGCTGCTGCCGCTGGGGCAGGGCACGCTCCTGTACTCGGTGATCGACCGGTTGGAGCCGCAGGTCGCGGGGCTGGCGCTCAATGCCAATGGCGATGCGGCGCGGTTTGCCGACCTGGGCCTCCCGGTGCTGGCCGATAGTATCGAAGGCTTCGCCGGGCCGCTGGCGGGGGTGCTCGCCGGGCTGGACTGGGCCGCCGAACAGGGGGCCGAGAGCATCGTGACCGCCGCTGCCGATACGCCTTTCTTCCCCTGCGATCTGGTCCCCCGCTTGCTGCTGGCCGCCGATGGCATGGCCCATCCGCTGGCTCTCGCCGCCACGCCGGATGCCAAACGCGGCACGGCGCGGCATCCGACCTTTGGCCTCTGGCCCGTGGCGCTGCGCGACGATCTGCGCAGCGCTTTGGCGGGCGGGCTGCGCAAGGTGGTGCTCTGGACCGAACAGCACGACGGGCGCGAGGCGCTCTTTCCCGATGAGGCGGCCTTCTTCAACGTGAACACGCCCGAAGATCTGGCGAAAGCAGAGGCGATGGTATGAGGGTTTACGGCGTCGTCGGTTGGAAAAACGCAGGCAAGACCGGGCTGATGGAGCGGCTGGTGGCCGAGATCACGGGCCGTGGGTTCACCGTCTCCACCGTCAAACACGCGCATCACACATTCGACGTGGACCACCCCGGCAAGGACAGCCACCGCCACCGCATCGCCGGCGCACGGGAGGTGCTCTTGGCCTCGGGCGCGCGTTTCGCCCTGATGCATGAGCTGCGCGGGGCAGATGAGCCGCCGCTAGAGGCGCATCTGGCGCGGCTCTCGGCCGTCGATCTGGTGCTGATCGAAGGCTACAAACGCGACGGCCATCCGAAGGTCGAAGCCCATCGGGCCGAGACCGGAAACCCGTTGATCGCGCCGGATGATCCGACGGTGCGGGCACTTGCCAGCGATGTGCCGCTTAAGGTGGATCGGCCCGTTTTCGATCTGAACGACACCGCCGCCATTGCCGATTTCATCCTGCGCGACGTGGGGCTGATCGCCACCCCGGCGGCCGCCGCCACGACCGCGCCGCCGCCCCTGCGCAACGACTGTTTCGCCCTGCCGCCCGGCGTCCATTGGACCCCCGTGAATGAGGCGCTGGACCTGCTGCGCGCGCGGCTTCACGCGGTGACAGAAGCCGAGCCATGGCCCGCCGCCGATGCCGGGGGGCGCATTTTGGCCGAAGATGTCACCGCCATCCGCGCCAATCCGCCGCTGCCCAATACGGCGGTCGATGGCTATGGCTTTGCCGGAGGACGGGGCGAGGGGCTGCATGAGATGCCGCTGGTGCCGGGCCGCGCGGCGGCGGGCGACCGCCCCGGTGCGGTGCCTGCGGGGCAAGCGATCCGCGTGTTGACCGGCGCGGCACTGCCCGAAGGCGTCGATACCGTCATTTTGCAAGAGGATGTGACCGCTGAGGAGGGCGTGCTGCGCTTTCACGGGCCGGTCAAACAGGGGGCCAACACCCGCAAGGCAGGGGAGGATGTGCAGGCGGGCGACGTGATCCTCGCCGCGGGCACGCGCATCGGCCCGGCGGAACTGGCGCTTCTGGCCGCCGCCGGTGTGGCGGAGGTGTCTTTGCGCAAAATGCTCAAGGTCGGTGTGATTTCAACCGGCGATGAATTGGTCGAAATGGGCGATACGGCCCGCGACGGGCAGATTTACGACGCCAACCGCCCGATGCTGCTGCAACTCACCACCGAATTTGGCCATGAGGCGGTGGATCTGGGCCGCGTGGCCGACGACCGCGCCGCGCTGCGCGCGCGGCTTGACGCGGCGGCGGGGCAGGTCGATGTGATCCTCACCAGTGGCGGCGCATCGGCGGGGGATGAAGACCACGTCTCGGCCCTGCTGACCGAAGCGGGGGCGATGCAGCTTTGGCGGATCGCGGTGAAACCGGGGCGGCCTTTGGCGCTTGGGATGTGGCAGGGGGTGCCGGTCTTTGGCCTGCCGGGCAACCCGGTGGCGGCGATGGTTTGTTCGCTGATCTTCGCCCGGCCCGCCATGGCGCTTTTGGCCGGGGGCGGCTGGCAAGAGCCGCAGGGTTTCGACGTGCCCGCCGCATTCGACAAACGCAAAAAGGCCGGGCGGCGGGAATACCTGCGCGCGCGGATGCGCGATGGCCGGGCCGAGGTCTTTGCCTCCGAAGGATCGGGGCGCATCAGCGGGCTCAGTTGGGCCGAAGGGCTGGTCGAACTGGACGAGGCCGCCCGCGACATCGCGCCGGGCGATACCGTCCGTTTCATCCCTTATGGCAGTTTTACCGGCTAGGGCCGCGCGTCAATCGAAGGTGCCCGCGCAGCGGCCCAGCAACATGAAGGCGCGGGCGGTGCGGGTATCGGCCAGCATCGAGATTTCCTCATCCGTGGCCTGTTTTTCGAACTCGGCAAAGGTACGGTCAAAGCGGCGCAGGAAGTGATGCGCGGCGTCGCGGAAGATCGGGTCTTGCCGCATCCGCGCATTGGCCAGCGCCAGCGAGGAGCGATCCCGAATGCCGCCCAATGGCGCGATGGTCCGGCCCCGCGCGCCGCTAGCGAATTGCCGCCAGACTTCGGGGCGCGCGCGGTCGGGGCGCAGGTCGTCCATATAGATGCCGTCTTGGCTTAGCAGAGTCAGCACATCCTGCGCGGCCTGTACAAGCTGCGCGGCGGACCGGTCTTTCAATGCGCGGCGCAGGGCGTCGAAACCGGCCTGATCCTCCGCCGTCTCGGGGAAGTTGAGGGCGCGGGTGAAATCCTCGGCAGAAAGCGGCTGCGCGCTGTCGCCCGCCTGCGTGCCAAGCGCCAGCGTCGGCTGCTCTTCTGCGGCGGGCGGTGTCGGCGCGGGGGCCGGATCGACGGGGCGCGATGGTGCATCGCGGCCCTGAAGTCCGGCCAGCGCAATCTCGGTCTTACGGACGCTGGCGGCGAGTTCATCAAGCTTGCGTGCAATGCTGCCCTCGCCCGCCGGTTTGTTGCCCTGCTGTTGTGAGATATAGGAATGCCGGATCGCGTCGATCGCGGCTTGCAGACGTTGGCTTTCCTCACGCATGACCCGCCCGGCGCGGGCGGCGGTGGCCCCGACCCAGATCATCGCGACGGGCATGATCACCACCAGCAGGATCAACAGCCCGCGCAGCCCGCTGTCGGGCGTGCCCTCGGGCACCTCGGCGGCGATGAAGGTGAAATAGATCGCCGTGCCAAGCAGCCAGAGCGCCGAAAGCGCGCCTGCGATGACCTCGATCTCGGTGATGCTATTGGCCTTGGGCCGGTCGTAGATGCCCATCGGCGTGGGCCGTGCCGCGCCGGTCCCGCCGCGTGGGGCGCGGGGGGCTTGCTCTGGGGATGCGGAAGCGTCGGGCTCTGCCATGTCAGCCTTCCCGTTCAAGCGTAGACGATCTTGAGAACCTCATAGGATTTCTGCCCGCCGGGGGTGCGCACCTCGACGGAATCACCCTCTTCCTTGCCGATCAGCGCGCGCGCGATGGGGGATTTGATGTTCAAAAGACCCTTTTCGATATTGGCCTCATATTCGCCAACGATCTGATAGGTCTTTTCCTCATCCGTGTCCTCATCGACCAGCGTCACCGTGGCACCGAATTTGATCGAGCCCGACAGTTTCTTGGGGTCGATCACATCGGCGAGCGAGATCACGCCCTCAAGCTCTTTGATGCGGCCTTCGATGAAAGACTGCTTTTCCTTGGCCGAGTGATATTCGGCGTTTTCCGACAGGTCGCCATGTTCACGCGCCTCGGCGATGGCCTTGATGATGGCAGGGCGTTCAACCGTTTTAAGCTGCTTGAGTTCGACTTCGAGCGCGGTGTGACCGTCGCGGGTCATCGGGATTTTTTCCATGGCGGTGTGCCTACATAATGAGGGCCGCACCCGGGTTTTCGCCGGGGGGCGGCCAATTGCGTGTTAACTTGGCAGATACCTGACCCAAACTGCCCGCCAATTGCAAGGGGCTAACGGCGCTGAGATCGGCGGTTGACTGCCGTCGATCCGGTCCCGTTTTCGCCGTGCGGGCCGCAGCGCTTGGGTGGTGAAACCGGGCGCTGCAGCACTATCTCAAGGGGGAAGAATCGGCGATCCGCAAGGTCGCGCGTCATGTTATGTCGTGGAGCCCACGTTTTGCGCAATAAACGCAGGGTCGCGATTGCATTGCGCGCGGCGGTGGTTTAGCCAAATCCAAACCGAATTTGCCGTGAGGGAGCACCAAAATGGCCGAGATTGAACGCGAAGCGATGGAATATGACGTTGTGATCGTCGGCGCCGGGCCTGCTGGCCTGTCGGCTGCGATCCGGCTCAAGCAGTTGGATGCCGATTGCAATGTTGTGGTGCTTGAAAAGGGCTCGGAAGTGGGCGCGCATATCCTGTCGGGCGCGGTGCTCGACCCCTGCGGGCTGGATGCGCTGATCCCCGATTGGAAGGAAAAAGGCGCGCCGCTGAACGTGCCGGTGAAGGAAGACAACTTTTACCTGCTGGGCGAGGCGGGCAAGCTGCGTGTTCCGGAATTCCCCATGCCGCCGCTGATGAAAAACCACGGTAATTACATCGTTTCCATGGGCAATGTCTGCCGTTGGATGGCCGAACAGGCCGAGGAACTGGGCGTCGAAGTCTTCCCCGGCATGGCCTGCTCCGAACTCGTCTTTGGCGAGAACGGCGAGGTTAAAGGCGTTGTCGCCGGTGAGATGGGCAAAAATGCAGATGGCACCCCCGGGCCGAGCTATGAGCCGGGGATGGAGTTGCACGGCAAATATGTCTTCCTCTCCGAAGGCGTGCGCGGCAGCCTCAGCAAGCAGGTCATTGCGAAATACGGGCTGGATGAGGGCAAAGAGCCGCAGAAATACGGTCTTGGCATGAAAGAGATCTGGGAGATCGACCCCGCCAAGCACAAAGAAGGCACCGTGACCCATACAATGGGCTGGCCGCTCAACAGCAATGCGGGCGGCGGGTCGTTCATCTATCACCTTGAGAACAATCAGGTTTACGTCGGCTTTGTTGTTCACCTCGGCTACAAGAACCCGCATGTCTTCCCATACATGGAATTCCAGCGGTTCAAGCATCACCCGATGGTGGCCGAGCTGCTCAAAGGCGGCAAACGCGTGGCCTATGGCGCGCGGGCGATCACCGAGGGCGGCTATCAGTCGATGCCCAAGATGGTGGCCCCCGGCGTGGCGCTGCTGGGCTGTTCGGTGGGCATGGTCAATGTGCCGCGCATCAAGGGCAACCACAATGCCATGCTCTCGGGCAAGGCAGCGGCTGAGGCCGCCTATGCCGCGATCCAAGCGGGCCGTGGCGGTGATGAGCTGACCGAATATGAGACCGATGTTCGTGAAGGGCCGATCGCGACGGACCTTAAGAAGGTGCGCAACGTGAAACCGCTGTGGTCGAAATACGGGCTCACCGCGTCGCTGGCGCTTGGTGGCTTTGACATGTGGACCAACACGCTCGGCTTCTCGCTCTTGGGCACGCTGAGCCATGGCAAATCCGACGCCGAGGCGACCGAGCCTGCGGATAAGCACAAGAAGATCGACTACCCCAAACCCGATGGCAAGCTCAGCTTTGACCGTCTGACCAATGTGGCCTTCTCCTTTACCAATCACGAGGAGAGCCAGCCTGCGCATCTCAAGCTGAAAGACCCGAGCATTCCGGTCGAGGTGAACCTGCCGAAATACGCGGGCCCCTCGGCCCGCTATTGCCCGGCGGGGGTTTACGAGTTCGTCGAGGATGACAAAACCGGCGAGACGCGGTTCCAGATCAACTTCCAGAACTGCGTGCATTGCAAGACCTGCGACATCAAGGACCCGACACAGAACATCGTCTGGACCACCCCGCAGGGCGGTGACGGGCCGAACTACCCGAATATGTGAGCCATCGCCAAAGGCGCAATTAAAGGACCGGCACGCGCAGGCGTGTCGGTCTGTTCGTCTTTTCGGCGAAATCCTGTCGGCCCCGGGCGACATCACCGCCCCGCCATTGCGCCCCGGCACGAAGATGATAGCCTGCGTACAAAGCGATATGAGGCGGTTTGCATGTTTCGGAATGTCCTAGGTTTCACCAGCGTTGCGGCGCTTTGCATCGGCCTGTCGGCGCCGCTGATGGCGCAATCGGTCGCAGGCCCCTATCTGGCGGGGCGTCATGCCGCCGTGAACAGCGACTATCCCGAGGCCGCGCGGTACTACACCGAGGCGCTGGCGCGGGACCCGAAGAACATCGAATTGATGGAAAGCGCGGTGCTGTCCTATCTCTCGCTCGGGCGGGTGGACAAGGCGCTGCCGCTGGCACGCAATATGATCACCCTCGGCACCAAGAGCCAGGTGGCCGAGATGACCCTTGTGGCCGCCTTGGCGAAAGAGGGCGATTACAAGGCCCTGCTTGAACGCGATACCTCGGCCATCGGCCCTTGGGTCGGCGGGCTGGTGCAGGCATGGGCGCATATGGGGGCGGGCGATGTCACCGCCGCGCTAAAGGCTTTCGACAGCCTGAGCGAAGAGGCCGGGATGCAGGGCTTCGTGATGTATCACAAGGCCCTCGCGCTGGCGAGCGTCGGCGACTTCGAAGGGGCGGAGGCGATCTTTGCCAGTGGTGAGGCAGGGGCCGCAGGTCAGACCCGGCGCGGCGTGATGGCCCATGCCGAGATTCTTGGCCAATTGGGGCGCAGCGAGGATGCGCTGGCCGTGCTCTCTGACGGTTTTGGCGCGGATAGCGACCCCGAAATCGCGCGGCTCATCGAAGGTTTGCAGCAGGAAACGCCCGCGCCCTTCAGCCATATGCCCGACGCCCAAGCGGGCATGGCTGAGGTGTTTTTCACCTTCGCCGCCGTGCTGCGCAATGAAGCGGCGGGGGACTATTACGTTCTGCTCTATTCGCGCATCGCGCGTTACCTGCGCCCGGACCATGTCGATGCGCTTTTGCTGACGGCAAGCCTTTTGGAGAACCTTGGCGAGCATGATCTGGCGATTGCCGAATATAAATCCCTGCCTGCCGACAGCCCGGCCTATCACGCCGCCGAACTGGGCCGCGCCGATGCGCTGCGCCGCTCGGGCAAGACCGCGCAGGCCATCGAAGTGCTGGAACAACTTGCGCGCAGCCATGGTGATCTGGCCGTGGTGCATTCCACGCTAGGCGACATGCTGCGGGCTGAAGAGGACTATGAGGCGGCCATCGCCTCCTACGACCAAGCGCTCGCGCTGACACCCGAAACCGCCCGTGCCCGCTGGGTGCTGTTCTACGCCCGCGCTATCGCCAAGGAGCGTAGCGGCGATTGGGAAGGGTCGGAGGCCGATTTCCGCGCCGCGCTTGAGTTGAACCCCGAGCAGCCGCAGGTGCTGAACTACCTCGGCTACTCGCTGGTCGAACAGCAGCGCAACTTGGACGAGGCGCTGGAGATGATCGAACGCGCCGTCGCGGCCAGCCCCGACAGCGGCTATATCGTCGATTCGCTGGGCTGGGTCTTCTACCGGCTGGACCGCTACGAAGAAGCGGTTGAGCAGATGGAGCGCGCGGTCGAGTTGGAGCCGGTCGATCCGGTGGTGAACGATCACCTCGGGGATGTTTATTGGGCTGTGGGCCGCAAGCGCGAGGCCGAATTCCAATGGCGTCGGGCGCTCTCTTTCGTTGACCTGACGGATGCGGATTCCGAGGCCGACCCCGAGCGGATGCGCCGCAAGCTGGAAGTCGGGCTCGATGCCGTGCTGGCCGAAGAGGGCGCGGCCCCGCTCAAGGTTGCTGCGGACGAATGAGCCTTTCGAAGAATGGGGCGCCCGCCGACCCCGGCGCTGCGGCGTCGCGAATGGCTTGGGCCAAGGTGAACCTGACCCTGCATTGCACCGGCCAGCGGGCCGACGGCTATCACCTGCTGGATTCGCTGGTGGTGCGGGCTGGCGTGGGTGATCGGCTGCATGTGGCTGCCGCGGATGATTTGACCCTGACGGTCAGCGGTCCGCGGGCCGAAGGGGTGCCGACCGATGCCCGCAATCTTGCCCTGCGCGCGGCAGAGATGCTGGACGCAGGCGCGGGCCGTGGCGCCGCACTGCATCTTGAGAAACACCTGCCCGCGGCGGCGGGGATCGGGGGCGGCTCTGCCGACGCGGCGGCGGCCTTGGACATGCTTGCGGCGCATTGGGGCGTTCCGCTGCCCGAAGAGACGGCGCAGCTCGGGGCGGATGTGCCGGTCTGCCTGACCCGCGGCCCGCAGCGGATGCAGGGGGTGGGGGAGATCCTCACGCCGCTTTCCGCGCTGCCGCCTTGCCATATGGTGCTGGTGAACCCCGGCGTCGATGTGCCGACGCCCGCTGTCTTCTCGGCGCTCAGCGACAAGAACCAGCCGCCGATGCCCGAGGTGATCCCGAGCTTCGCGCGCTTTTCCGACTTCATCGATTTTCTGAGCGCACAACGCAACGCCCTTGCCGCGCCCGCCATCGCGCGGGAGCCGGTCATCGGGGGCTGTCTGGAGGCGCTGAGCGATGCGGCGCTGGCGCGGATGTCGGGCTCGGGCGCGACCTGTTTCGGCCTCTACGCCACGGCGGCGCAGGCCGAGGCGGCGGCCCATCGTATTGCCAGCGCGGCGCCGCGATGGTGGGTCGCCGCCGCGCCGATCTTGGCCGCTTAGCTGATCCGGGCGACGACGTAGTCGGCCAGATCGATCAACATGTCTTTCAACTCATGGTCGGGCAGGGGGGCAAGCGCCGCTTTGGCCTTCTCCGCCCAGTCGCAGGCATCGCGCTGCGTCGCGGTGAGCGTGTCGTGTTTGGCCAAAAGCATCAGCGCATGGTCGAGGTCGCCCTCTTCTTGTTTGCCCTTCTCAATGGTGCGGGTCCAAAAGGCGCGCTCTTCCTCGTCGGCCTTGGCCACGGCTTTGATCACCGGCAGGGTCAGCTTGCGCTCGCGGAAATCGTCACCGACGTTCTTGCCCGTGGCCCCTGTGTCGCCCTGATAATCCAGCAGATCGTCGACGATCTGGAAGGCAATGCCAAGGGCGTCACCATAGTCATAGAGCGCCGTGACCTGATCCTCTGGAGCATCGGCGATCACGCCGCCCACCTCGGTCGCGGCTGAGAAGAGCGCCGCCGTTTTGCCGCGCACGACTTGCAGATAGACCTGTTCATCCGTGGCCAGATTCTGCGCCGCGGTCAGTTGCAGCACCTCCCCCTCCGCGATGGTCGCGGCGGCGTTCGACAGGATGCGCATCACCGGCATCGAGCCCGGCTCGGTCATCAACTGAAAGCTGCGGGCAAAGAGGTAGTCCCCGACCAGCACCGACGACTGGTTGTCCCACAGAAGGTTCGCCGTGGGCCGCCCTCGCCGTTGGGCGCTTTCGTCCACCACATCGTCGTGCAGCAGGGTCGCGGTGTGAATGAACTCAACGGTGGCGGCCAGATGGACGTGATAGGGCCCGTCATAGCCGCACATCCGGGCCGCGGCCAGCGTCAGCATCGGGCGCAGGCGCTTGCCGCCCGCCTCAACCAGATGGGCGGTGACCTCGGGGATGCGGGGCGCGTGTTTCGACGCCATCCGCTCGCGGATCAGGGCGCTGACCGCCGCCATATCATCGCTTAGATAGGCCGCCATGCGGTCGTGCGGTTTGCCCGTTGCATCACTTTTCATCATCATTTCCCGCGTCCCGCTCGACATGCCGGTGATCCGGCTCTACATCTTTGATATGAAGGAACTTTTGCGCAGCACCGACATGACCATCATCGCCTTTGCCACCGCCCTTCTCAGGGGGGAGGATATAGACTGCTTTGAAATGGACGTAAACATGAGCGTGCTCGAAGGGGGCATCGGGATTTTCCCGCGCCGCCTGATGGTGCATCCTGATGACCATGACGCCGCCCTGCGGGTGATGCGCGACAATGAGATTCCGCTGGGGCTGTGACCCGTTTCACCGAAGACGACCTGACCTGCGACGCTTTTCTCGGCGGCAAGCTGCACCTCTGGCAGCCGCGCCGGGGGCGGGGCTATCGTGCCGGGGTGGACCCGGTTTTGCTGGCCGCGAGCATCGAGGCGGAGGCAGGGCAAAGCGTGCTGGAGCTTGGCTGCGGGGCCGGTGCGGCGGTGCTTTGTCTGGGGGCACGGGTGCCGGGACTGACGCTGACGGGCTGTGAGCTGCAACCCGCCTATGCCGAACTGGCGCGGCGCAATGGCGGCGCGGCGCTGGAGGTGGTGGAGGCTGATCTGACCGAGATGCCCATGCATCTGCGCCAGCGACAATTTGACCACGTTCTTGCCAATCCGCCCTATTTCGACCGGGCCGCCTCGGTCCAGTCCCGCGATCCCGGGCGCGAGACGGCCTTGGGCGAGGCGACGCCCCTGCGACAATGGGTCCGCACCGCCGCGCGGCGGCTAAAGCCCAAAGGGCAGGCGCATTTTATCCATCGCGCCGAACGGCTGCCCGAGATTCTGGCGGCGCTGCCGCATGAGATGGGATCGGTCGAAGTGCTGCCGCTCGCCTCGCGCGCGGGGCGGATGCCGGAGTTGATTCTCTTGCGTGCGCGCAAGAACGGACGCGGTGCTTTTCGGCTCTATCACAGCTTTGTCATGCACCTCGGCGCGCGGCATGAGGGGGATGGCGATAGCTATGTGCCGGAAATCGAAGCGGTCCTGCGCCGGGGGGCGCCGCTGGTCTATCCTACTTCTTAAGCGTTTCTTTACCAACTTCACCCGTATGCTGCGGTGCCGCGTGACTTGTGGGTCGCGCTGTGGTCCACTGAAATTCTACACACCAATCATGGAGGATTGTATGGCTTTGAACGCACATCTGGACACCCTGAAGCGCAAGCATCAGGCGATGAGTGAGGCGGTGGAAACCGCGCAACGCGCCCCCGGTATGGACGATTTGAAAGTGGCTTCCATGAAGAAGGAAAAACTGCGTTTGAAAGAGGAGATTAGCCGCCTGTCGAGCTGACCCTCGCCGCGCAATGCGGCGTTTTGATCGCTGTCGTTCCGCTTTGGCGGGGCGGCAGGCTGGATGGCTAGTAAAGGACGCAGTCGGGTTCTGTTTTCCCATTAAAAAGGCCAGTCTTTGGAAAAGACTGGCCCATTAAATTTCCAGAACATCGGCCGGTCAGACGACGAATTGCGCCCCATTGGCCGAGATGGTCGAGCCATTGATGAAACCCGCATCGTCGGAAACGAGGAAGGCCACCGCACGGGCAATTTCTTCGGGCTCTCCCAAGCGTCCGGCGGGGATCTGCGCGATGATGCTTTCACGGACTTTTTCGGGCACCGCCATGACCATATCGGTCGCGATATAGCCGGGGCAGATGGCATTGGCGGTGATGCCCGCGCGCGCGCCTTCTTGGGCCAGAGACTTCACGATGCCCAGATCACCCGCCTTGGTCGCGGCGTAGTTTACCTGCGCGAACTGCCCCTTTTGCCCGTTGATCGAAGAGATCACGACAACGCGCCCGAACTTGCGTTCGCGCATGCCGGGCCAGACCGGGTGGATCGTGTTGAAGACGCCGGTCAGATTGGTGGCGATGACTTCATTCCACTGGTCGGGGGTCATCTTGTGAAAGGGCGCGTCGCGGGTGATGCCCGCATTGGCGACCACCACCTCGATGGGGCCAAGCTCGGCTTCGACCTGTTCGATCCCCGCTTTGGAGGCGTCGTAATCTGCCACGTTCCATTTATAGGTCTTGATGCCGGTCTCTTCGGTGAATTTCGCGGCGGCTTCGTCATTGCCGGCATAGGTGGCGGCGACGGTATAGCCTTTGTCCTTCAGCGTGGTCGAAATGGCCGCGCCAATCCCGCGACTTCCCCCGGTGACCAAAGCGATGCGTGACATGTAATCCCTCCCTCAAGGTAATGTTCTTGCAAATGCATGTTTCAGCGCGCAAGAAAGTTGCGCGCCGATTCAGTCTTAGGGGCGCTCAAGGCACATGGCAACACCCATACCGCCGCCGATACACAGCGTCGCCAAACCTTTCTTGGCGTCACGGCGCTGCATTTCGAACAGGAGAGTGTTGAGCACCCGCGCGCCCGAGGCGCCAATCGGGTGGCCAATGGCGATGGCACCGCCGTTGACGTTCACGATTTCCGGATCCCAGCCCATTTCCTTGTTCACGGCGCAGGCCTGCGCGGCGAAGGCTTCGTTGGCTTCCACCAGATCGAGGTCTTCGGAAGACCAACCGGCTTTCTCCAGCGCCTTGCGCGATGCATAGACGGGGCCGACGCCCATGATCGACGGGTCGAGACCGGCAGTGGCATAGGAGGCGATCCGCGCCAGCGGCTGAATGCCCCGCTTTTCGGCCTCATCCGCGCTCATCAGGAGCGCACCTGCCGCACCGTCGTTGATGCCCGAGGCATTGGCCGCGGTGACGGAGCCGTCCTTGGCGAAGGCCGGGCGCAGCTTCTGCATCGCTTCGATATTGGCGCCGTGGCGGATGTATTCGTCCTGATCGACGACCGTCTCGCCTTTGCGGGTCTTGATGGTGAAAGGAACGATCTCATCGGCGAATTTGCCAGCCTTCTGGGCCGCTTCGGCCTTGTTCTGCGAGGCGACGGCGAATTCATCCTGCTGGTCGCGGCTGATCTGCCATTTCTCGGCCACGTTCTCAGCGGTTTGGCCCATGTGGTAGCCGTTGAACGCATCCCAGAGACCGTCGCGGATCATCGTGTCGATGAACTGCAAATCGCCCATTTTCTGGCCCGCGCGGAGGTTTTGCGCATGGGGGCTGAGGGTCATGTTCTCTTGCCCGCCAGCGGCCACGATGTTCGCGTCACCAAGTTGGATATGTTGGGCCGCCAGCGCCACGGCGCGCAGGCCCGAGCCGCAGACCTGATTGATGCCCCAAGCCGCGCTCTCTTTCGGCAGCCCTGCGTTGATATGCGCCTGACGCGCCGGGTTCTGACCTTGGGCGGCGGTCAGCACCTGCCCCAAAATGGTCTCGGAGACTTCGGACGGGTCCACCCCGGCGCGGGCCACCAGTTCTTTCAGAACGGCGGCACCAAGATCATGGGCGGGCGTATTGGCGAACGCTCCGCCGAAACTGCCCACGGCGGTCCGGGCTGCGGATGCGATGACGACATTGGTCATGATGTGACTTTCCTCTACCTTGTTGGGCGGGGGCACACCGACACGCGCCATCGTCGGGCGTGGGCGCTCCCGTCCCTCTGAGGTAGTGATAGCGGATGCGCTGCAATGCGGCAACTGAGCAGGCAGCCCGCCGCCGCAGCCCCGGCGGCCTGCCCGCGCGGGCCTAGCCGGTGGCCCGCACCCGGTCGAAATTCAGCCATGGGGGCCGGGTGGTTGGCGCGGCGAAGTGGTAGCCTTGCAGGCAATCGACGCCCATCTCGGTCAGCACCGCCGCATCGGCGGCGTTCTCGACGCATTCGGCCACGGTCAGCATGTCGAAATGCGTGGCGATGGACATCAGTGCGGCGGTCAGGGCGCGGTTGTCGGGGTTGGTGGCGATGCCGCGGATGAACTGCCCGTCAAGCTTCAGGACATCAAAGTAGAAATCCTTGAAATAGCGGATCGCCGTTTGCCCCGCCCCGAAATCATCCATGGCAAAGCAGATGCCGTGGGGCTGCAATTGGTTCATGAAGCTCGTCACAAGTTCCGGCACCATCATGGCCGAGCTTTCCGTGATCTCAAGGATCAGCCGCTCGCCCAAGGTGGCATCGCGGGCCAGCCAGTGGCGCAAGACGCGGGTCCATTCCTGATACCCGATGGAGCGGGCGGACATATTGATCGACAGTCGAAGCCCGGGATGGTGGTGCAGCGCGTTCAGCCCGAGACTTAGGGCCAGAACATCCACCTGCCGCCCGGTATCCGTGTCCTCGATCGCGGGCATGAAATCCTTGGCCGGAATCACGCGGCCCGTGGGATCAAGCAGGCGGATCAGCCCCTCGTGAAAGGCCACATTTGTCGGATCGCTGGCCAGCATGACGGGCTGGAACGCCAGCAGCGTTTGGCGATGGGCCACGGCCTCGCGCACCATTTCAAGCGTCGCGGCATCGCGCTGCATCACCGCATGGTTCAGCGGGCTGTCCCCACCGGGGGGAACGTCGGCGAAAGGGCGTTGGAATCGACGGGGCACGGCGGTACTCTCTTGCTGTCCTGCGATTGGTATGGGCGCAAAGGTGATAATACGGTCTTAATCGGCGGCGATTTCCGCGGTGGATCGCGCGGAGGAGAGCCGAAGATGCAGCGCTGTGACTGGGCCGGGGATGACCCGATTTACCAAGCCTACCATGACACCGAATGGGGCGTGCCCGAATACGACAGCCGCGCGCTTTGGGAAAAGCTGATCCTTGACGGGTTTCAGGCGGGGCTGAGCTGGATCACGATCCTTAAAAAACGCGATAATTTCCGTGCGGCCTTTGCCGGGTTCGACCCGCATCAGATCGCCGAATGGGGCGAGGCGGATGTGCTGCGCCTGCTGAGTGATCCGGGCATCATCCGCCACCGGGGCAAGATCGAGGCCGCCATCACCAACGCGCGCGCATGGCAGGAGGTGGACGCGCGCGAGGGGTTCGACGCCTTCATGTGGCGCTATGTCGATGGCAAACCGCTGCAAAACCGCTTTGCCACACAGGCCGAGGTGCCGCCGAAGACCGCCTTGTCCGAGCAGGTGAGCAAAGACCTGAAGAAAGCCGGTTTCAAGTTCTGCGGGCCGACGATCACCTATGCCTGGATGGAGGCCTGCGGGCTGGTGAATGATCATATCCTGACCTGTCACCGCCACGCGCCCTGCGCTGCGATGGCACGGTAGGGGCGGGGCGTATCAAATTCGCCGAGAATCCCCCGTTGACTCCCTGCCATAGCCCCGTATAAGCGCCCCTTCATTGGTGTTGGTGGACCCCGCAAGGGGAAGCCTGTCGGGCTTCGGCCAAAGGACAACGCCCTTTACCGCCCCTCGGGGCCTTATAAAGGAGATCAGCCGTGACAAAACGCACAGCTGCCAAGCACAAACTAGACCGCCGTATGGGCGAAAACATCTGGGGTCGTCCGAAGTCCCCGGTGAACCGTCGTGAATACGGCCCCGGCCAGCACGGCCAGCGCCGCAAGGGCAAAATGTCGGACTTCGGCATCCAGCTGCGCGCCAAGCAGAAGCTCAAGGGCTACTATGGCGACCTGACCGAAAAGCAGTTCCGTCGCATCTACGGCGAAGCCGAGCGCGTCAAGGGCGACACCGGTGAAAACCTGATCGGCCTGCTGGAGCGCCGTCTGGACGCCGTTGTTTACCGCGCCAAATTCGTGCCGACCGTTTTCGCCGCACGCCAGTTCGTCAACCACGGCCACGTCAAAGTGAACGGCCGCAAGGTCAACATCCCCTCCTACCGTGTGAAAGAGGGTGACGTCATCGAAGTGCGTGACCGTTCCAAGCAGCTGACTTCGGTTCTGGAAGCCGTGCAACTGCCCGAGCGTGACGTGCCGGATTACCTTGAGTGTGACCACTCCAAAATGACCGCGACTTTCGTGCGCACACCGAGCCTCGGCGACGTGCCGTACCCGGTTGTCATGGAGCCGAACCTCGTCGTGGAATTCTACGCGAAGAACTAAGCTTCTTCGCCTGTCGAATACCAAAGGCCGCGTGGTGCGAACCGCGCGGCCTTTTCTTTTTGCGCAGGGCGGCGGGCAGCAGGGCAACAGCCTGTCCGCTGGCGCCGCGGATGCAGAATGATTCTGGCATCACCGCGACACCCCCGATAGAAGGGCGGCAGTAGCGTGAGGATGAGAGCGAGATGACACAGATCGCACCGCAACCGGGCATTATGGAGATCGACCTTTATCAAGGGGGTGCGGCGCATGTCGCGGGCCTTGAGAATGTGGTCAAACTCAGCTCGAACGAGAACCCGCTGGGGCCCAGCCCCGCCGCCGTCGAAGCCTATCGTCGCGCGGCCTATGACCTGCATCGCTACCCATCCTCCGACCATAGCGCCCTGCGCGCCGCCATTGCTGAGGTGCTGGACCTCGATGCCGAGCGGATCATCTGCGGCGCGGGTTCGGATGAGATCATCGCTTTTCTCTGCCAAGCCTATGCCGGTCCGGGCACCGAGGTCGTGCACACCGAGCACGGCTTTGCCATGTACCGCATTTCCGCCCTCGCCGCGGGGGCTACGCCCGTCGAGGTGCCCGAGCGTGAGCGGGTGACCGATGTCGATGCCATCCTCGCCGCCTGCACCGAGGCGACGCGGCTGGTGTTCATCGCCAACCCCAACAACCCCACCGGCACGATGATCGGTCTGGCCGAGCTTGAACGTCTGGCCGAGGCGCTGCCGCCGCAGGCGCTTCTGGTGCTCGACGGGGCCTATGCCGAATATGTCGAGGGCTATGACGGCGGCGCCGCCTTGGTGGACCGCCGCGACAACGTGGTGATGACGCGCACCTTCTCAAAGCTCTACGGGCTGGGCGGGCTGCGCATCGGTTGGGGCTATGGGCCAGCCCATGTGATCGACGTGCTGAACCGCGTGCGCGGTCCTTTCAACCTGTCGCAGGCCGCACTCAACGCCGCCGAGGCGGCGATGCGCGACCGCGCCTATACCGACCATTGCCGGGCCGAGAACGCCCGCTGGCGCACGTGGCTGGCCGATGCGCTGGCCGAGATCGGCGTGCCCTCGGACGTCTCGCTCGCCAATTTCGTGCTGGCCCGCTTCGCCAATCAGGCCGAGGCCGAGGCTTGTGACGACTACCTCAAGACCCAAGGGCTCATCGTGCGCCGGGTGGCGGGCTACAACCTGCCCAACTGCCTGCGCATCACCGTGGGCGATGAGAGCGCCTGCCGCCGCGTCGTCCATGCCGTGCGGCAGTTCAAGGGGGGCAACTGATGGCGCAGGTCTATGACAGGGTCGCCCTGATCGGGCTAGGGCTGATTGCCTCCTCGCTGTTCTGGGCGATGAAGCGTGGCGGTCTGGCGGGCGAAGTCACCGGCTATGCCCGCAGTGACGAGACCCGCGCCACGGCGCGCGAGATCGGGCTTTGCGACCGGGTCTGCGACAGTGCTGCTGAGGCCGTCGCGGGCGCCGATCTGGTGGTGCTCTGCGTGCCGGTAGGTGTCATGGGCACCGTGGCCGCAGAAATCGCGCCGCATCTCGCACCCGGTGCCACGGTGACGGACGTAGGCTCGGTCAAGGCCGACGTCATCGCGCAGGTGGGGCCGCATCTGCCCGAAGGTGTGCATTTCATCCCCGCGCACCCGCTGGCGGGGACCGAGCATTCCGGCCCGCGCAGCGGCTTTGCCGAGCTCTTCGACAACCGCTGGTGCCTGCTGGTCCCGGTTGAGGGCACCGACAAGGACGCCATCGCGCGGCTGCGCGCGCTTTGGGAAGGGGTGGGCGCCAATGTCGAGGAAATGGACGCCGAACATCACGATCTGGTGCTGGCCGTCACCTCCCACGCGCCGCACCTCATCGCCTATACGATGGTGGGCGTGGCCGACGATCTGCGCCGGGTAACCGACAGCGAGGTGATCAAGTATTCCGCCGCCGGTTTCCGCGACTTCACCCGGATCGCGGCGAGTGATCCCACGATGTGGCGCGATGTCTTTCTGACCAACAAGGACGCGACGCTGGAAATCCTCGGCCGTTTCACCGAAGAGCTTTTCGCCCTGCAACGCGCCATTCGGACCGGCGACGGCGAGCATCTGCACGCCTATTTTACTCGTACCCGCGCGATCCGACGCGGCATTATCGAGGCGGGGCAGGATACCGACGCGCCCGACTTTGGCCGGGGCGCGCCCAAGTCATGAAGGGCTGGGCTGTCCTGCCGCTGATCATGCTGGGGCAAATTGCCCTGGCTGCGGGGCCGGACAGTTCTGAGCGGCCCGTGGCGCGTCAGCAGGGGGATAGCTTGCCGGTCAGCGTCGCCCCCGGCGGCGCGATCGCCCCGCCCGAACGTGACCCCGCCGCCCGTGCCGCCGCCGAGGGCGGGCAGGGGATGAAAGCATCGCTCCGTCCCACCCTGCGCAGCGCCAAGGTCGAACAGGCTGCTCGAGCACGCCAGCGGATGTTGGCCAAGGGCGCGGTCTGCGGCGATCTGGCGATACAGGGCACGCGGGTGGGCCGGGTGCCGGGCCGGATCAGCGGTTGCGGGGTTGAGAATGCGGTCAAGATACGCTCGGTCTCGGGCATCCGGCTCAGCACCGCGGCGGTGATGGATTGCACCACGGCCAAGGCGCTGAACACATGGGTGCGCCAATCGGCGGTGCCTGCTTTGGCGGGGCAGGGCGGCGGGCTGAAGGAGCTCAAGGTCGCCGCGCATTACGCCTGCCGGACGCGGAACAACCGCAAGGGGGGCAAGATCTCCGAACATGGCAAGGGCCGCGCGATCGACATTTCCGGGTTTGAACTGGCGGACGGCAGCACGATCAGCCTGTTGAAGGGCTGGCGCGCGCGGCGCAGCAGCGCGGCTTTGCGACGGATGCACCGGGGCGCCTGCGGGCCGTTTGGCACGGTGCTGGGGCCAGAGGCGGACCGCTTTCACCAAGACCACTTTCACTTCGACACGGCGCGCTATCGCAGTGGCAGCTACTGCCGCTAAGCGGCCGTTAGGGCTGAACCAACCGCGGTGCGGGGCCAAGCGGGATCCCCGCCAGCATCATCTGACCATCCGTAAAGATCAGGTCGAGGTCCAATCCGCCCGGCGTGCCGCCCCGCGCTTCCAACAGCCGCAGCATGGTGTCGACCTGCCCGCGCATCGACGGCGGCAGAAAGCCCGCACGTTCGCCTGCGTCGAGCAGTTTGGTCCAATTGGTGACCCGCAGGCTCAGCACCCCATCGGGAATGCCCGCGGCGTCAAAGGTGAGCGCCCCCTCGGCGCCCAGAGCCACCTCGCCCCAAGCGGCGTCCACATTCTCAACCGTCAGCGCGTCGATCTGCGGCAGGGTGCCTGCCATCGCGCTGTGCCGGTCCAGCGGGCGGGCAAAGGTCACGGCCATCCGCGCCGAGAGGATCGGCTGCCCGCCGGGCTGGCCCGCGCCATCGCCCAAAACCTTGCGCAGCAAGGGGCCGGGGGTGATGCCGCCGGGCAGCAGCGCGATGTCATAATCCCGCGCTGCACTGCCCGATTGCGCGATCCGCATCCGCGGCTCTTCCGCCTTCAGCAGCAGCCCGTCGGGGCCGTCGACCTCAAGATGCGTGCTGCGAAGCTCCATCGCCTCCAGTTGAAGCGAGGTGCCGGGATGCAGTTCCAGATCGGCGCGCAAGTCGCGCATCTTTAGCGTCAGGGGCAGCGCGCCTGCGGGCAGGTCGGCCGCCGCAACGGGCGCGCGGGCGGAGAGATCTCCGGGCCACCAGACCGGAGCGGAGAGATCAAGCTGCGGGGCCTCGAATGCCAGACCGCGGGCCGGGTCTGCCACGGCAAACCCGCTCAGCCGGTTTTGCAAGGACAGGGGAAAGCCCGCTTTGTCGATGTCTTTGAGCGTCACCTCCCAACCCGCCGCGCGGCGGGTGTCGAGCAGGCGGGTCAGGGTGCTTTGCATCTGCGTCGTGGCGGCAGCCCACCACGCGCCCCAAAGTGCGGCGAGCACAATCAGCAGCCAAACCAATTTCCGCATTTCGATAGCCCTTCAAATCGTGCTTCAGATGCGGTTTACCGAAGGCCAGCAGAAAGGACCAGCAGGATGATAATGTGGGTATTTGGCTATGGCAGCCTCTTGTGGAACCCCGGTTTCGAGGTAGCGGAAAGCGTGATCGCCACGCTGCCGGGCTATGCCCGATCGTTCTGCATGCGCTCGATCCATCACCGGGGCACGGTCGAACAGCCGGGGCTGGTGCTGGCGCTCGACGAATCCGTCCGCTCGGCCTGCGAAGGCATGGCGATGCGGGTGGCTGCGGGGCATGAGGCGCAGACGCTGGAGTACCTGCGCGAGCGTGAGCTGATCTCTTCGGCCTATGTCGAGAAAAACCTCACCGTGCATCTGACCGATGGCCGCGACGTGGAGGCGGTGACCTATGTGATCGACGCGGCGCATGATCAATATTGCGGTGGCCTGCCCTTGGAAGAACAGGCGCAGATCATTGCCCGCGCCGTAGGCGGACGCGGACCAAATACCGAGTATTTGATCAACACCGCCGTGCATCTGTCCGAAGTGGGCTTGCATGACCCCGCGTTGGAGTGGTTGCATGACCGGGTGAAGGCTTTGACCTCATAAAAACTTGGCAACTCTTTGCCGTTTCAGTGTAGGCTGCGGCAAGAGCAGAACAAAGGGTCAGGAAAGGCCGCATGGCACAGCCAGACCGCAAGGCAAAACCGCAGTTTTCACAACCGGTGCGTCAGATTTCTCTGATGCTGATCGCGCTTGGCCTCACGGGGGCCGGGGTCTTTCTGGCGCTGCCACGGGTGCTGCCGATCTTTGCCGCGAACCCATGGCTGAATGGGGTCATCATCTTTGTCTTCATCGTCGGTGTGCTGGCCTGTTTCTATCAGGTGATGCAGCTTATCGGCTCGGTCCGCTGGATCGAGGATTTCGCCGCTGGCAATGCCGAACCCGATGCCAAACCGCCGCAATTGCTGGCGCCTTTGGCGTCGCTTCTGCGCCAACGCGGCGCGCGGATGCAGGTCAGCACGACCTCCACCCGGTCGATCCTCGATTCCGTCGCCTCGCGTATCGACGAAGTGCGCGAGATTACGCGTTATATAGTTAACATGCTGATTTTCCTCGGCCTTCTGGGGACGTTTTATGGGCTGGCCACGACCGTTCCGGCGGTGGTCGACACGATCCGTTCCCTCGCCCCCGGTGAGGGGGAGGCGGGCGTCGATGTCTTTGGTCGTCTGATGACCGGGCTAGAGGCGCAACTGGGCGGCATGGGCGTGGCCTTCGGCTCCTCGCTTCTGGGGCTTGCGGGCTCTCTCGTCGTGGGGCTGTTGGAGCTTTTCGCGGGCCACGGGCAGAACCGCTTCTATCAAGAGTTGGAAGATTGGCTGAGTTCCATCACGCGGGTCGGGCTGACCTCGGGCGACGATGTGAGCGACCAGAACATCATGGCCAGCGTGATGGACCAGATGGTCGAACAGATGGCCGAAATGCAGCAGATGTTCACCCAATCAGACGTCAGCCGCGCCATGGTCGACGACAAGTTGGGCAAGCTGGCTGATGCCGTGGACCGGATGACCACGCGGATGGAGCATGACACCACCACCAACAGCGCGCTGGAGCGGGTGGCAGATGGGCAGGACCGGTTGATCGCCACGCTCGAAGGTCAGGTCGCGGGCGAAGGGATCGACGCGGAAAGCCGGATGCGCCTGCGCTCCATCGACGTGCAGATGCTGCGTATCTTGGAAGAGATTTCTGCCGGGCGGCAGGAAACCATGGCCGAATTGCGCAAGGATATCTCTCTGCTGGCCAAGGCGCTTTCCGGGCAACGCGCCCCTGAAGCCCGCCGCCTGCGGGCGGGCGATACCTCCGGTGGCGGGGACCAGTAATGGCACTTTCCCGGCGGACAGGCGCACGGTTTCAGGGCTCCATCTGGCCGGGGTTCGTCGATGCGATGACCGGGCTTTTGCTAGTTCTGATGTTTGTACTGACCATCTTCATGGTGGTGCAATTCGTCCTGACCGAGCGGATCAGCGGGCAGGAAAGCGAGCTTAACGAACTTGCCGGAGAGGTCGCGGCCCTTGCCCAAGCGCTTGGCGTCGAGGAACGCACCACCGCGCGGTTGGAGGCGCGGCTCGGCGCGTTGAATGCCTCACTGAACGACGCGCGTGATGAGGTGTCGCGGCAAGAGGCGGTGATCGCCGGGCTGACTTCTGAACGCGACGCGCAAGCGGCTGCCTTGCAGGCGGCGGAGGCCGAGATCACCGGGTTTGAGGCGCGGGTGGCCGCGCTCTTGGCGTCGCAGGCCGAAGATCAGGCGCGCATCGGTGACTTGGAAGACCGCGAAGCCGCGCTGTTGGATGAGCAAGAGGCGCTGAACCTCGCGCTTAGCACCGCGCGGGCCGAGATCGACGCGCAGGCGGAAACGGCCCGGCTTGCCGCCGCGAAACGCGAGGCGTTGGATGCGCTGGTGGCCGATCTGCGGGCGCAAAACGCCGAAGCCGAGGCCGAAGTCGCCGCCCTCAATGCCGAGGTGGCGGAGGCCGAAGAGGCGCTCAGCGCCGAGGAAGCCGCCCGTCTGGCCGAAGCCGCAGCGGCGCAGGCCCTGCGCGACCGGCTGGAGGATGCGGATGCGGAATTGACGGCCATGACCCTTTCGCTTGAGGCGCAGCGCAAGAAGGCCGAAGAGACGCTGACCCTTTTGGCCGCCGCTCGCGCGGCGCGCAGCGATCTCGACAGTGAGCTTGCCGCTGCGCTGCTGCGGATGGAGCGGCTGGAGGAGAGCGGCGCGGGGCTGGAGGCCGAGCGCGCCGCGCTCACCGAAGAGTTGGAAGCCGCGGAAGGCACCGAAGAGGACCTGCGCGCGCGGTTGGCGCAGGCCGAGGCGACCGAGCAGACGTTGAACGCCCGTCTGGCCGAGGCGCTGGCCCGTGTGCAGCGCCTAGAGGAAGAGGGAGAGGCGCTGAGCGGCACGCAGTCGGATCTGCGCGAACGTTTGGCGCAGGCGCTGGCGGCAAAACTCGCGGCGGAGACTTTGGCCGAGGATAAGACCACTGCCGCCGAACGCCGTGCTGCCCTTTTGGCGCAGGCCGAAGAGACGCTGGCCGAGGAGAAAGCCGTGAGCGCCGCGGCGCAGCGGCAGACCGAGTTGCTGAACCAACAGGTCGCGGAACTGCGCGCGCAACTGGGCAACCTACAGGCGTTGCTCGATGACGCCGTGGCGCGGGATGCGGCGAAATCGGTGGAATTGCAATCGCTTGGCTCCGAGTTGAACACCGCGTTGGCGCGGGTCGCGGCGGAGGAACGCCGCCGCGCCGAATTGGAGGCGGCAGAGCGCAAGCGGCTTGAGGAAGAGAGCAAGAACCTTGCCCAGTACCGCTCAGAATTCTTTGGGCGGTTGCGTGATCTGCTGGGCAACCAGGAGGGTGTGCGGATCGAAGGCGACCGTTTTGTCTTCTCCTCCGAGGTGCTTTTCGCGCCGGGCAGTGCGGTGCTGAGCCAAGACGGGCAGGGTGAGATTGCCAAGGTGGCGGGCATTCTGCGCAGCGTTGTGGATGACATCCCGCCCGAGATCGATTGGGTGATCCGCGTCGATGGTCATACCGACAATGTGCCGCTTTCCGGCTTTGGGGAGTTTGCGGACAACTGGGAACTCAGCCAAGCGCGGGCGCTGTCGGTGGTCAAATATATGGTCAATTTCCTCGGCATTGCGCCGGATCGTTTGGCCGCCAATGGCTTTGGCCAGTATCAGCCCGTGGCCGAGGGCAATACCGAGGCTGCGCGGGCGCAGAACAGGCGGATCGAGTTGAAGTTTACCGAGAAGTAGGCAGGCAGCCCCGGCCTATCGCAGGGTCAGAACGCCGGTCTTTTCGTCGATCACACGGCCCTCGCGCAGCAGGGTGACCCTGCCCGTATAGCGCCCGGCGGCCCATGGCGCAGAAGCCGCGCGTTTGCCGATGGCCCGAAAGGCTTGCGCCTGCGGCTTCTCCATCACCACATCCCTTTCGATGACCGTGCCTTTTGGCCCGGCGAGGCTGAGGCGCATCACGTCATCCTTTTGCGTGCCATAGCTGTAGCCATAGATGACCAAGGCAGGGGCCTCTTTGGGCAGGCTGTCGCGATGGGCTTCGCCCGCCTTGATCTCATCATAGCTGGGCACGCGGTCGGCAAAGCCAAGCGCAATCAGCCCGCCGGGGCGGTAGGGCGGGGTGTCTTGCCAGAGGGTTTTGCGCAGTTCGACGTCACAACTATGGCCTTCGGGGGCGAATGGATCGACGGGCTGGCCGTGATGGCGCAGCGACAGGTGCAGATGCGGAAAGGCAGCTTTGCCGGACTGGCCAACGAGCCCGAAAGCGTCGCCAACCGCCACCTCCTGCCCTTCCTGCACGCGGAGCGAGCCGTGTTTCAGGTGGCAGTATTGCGTCTCCCATCCCTGGCCGAGGTCGATCACCACGCCATTGCCGCATTCGCGCCCTTGGACCTCCGAGAGCGGTGCGCCATCTGGCATCCCGTCCCGCAGTCCTTTGACTACCCCCGCCGCCGCCGCGCGCACGGTCACGCCCGCGGCCATCGCCGCGCGGTCGGGCAGGGCGAAATCCGTGCCCTTGTGGCCGTCATAGGTTAGGCCGGAACAGCGGTAGTCCTCTGCGCCGCCGCTCGGGTCGCGGTCCATATATTGTTGGATGTGGCAGTCCTGCCCAAGGGTGCAATCCAGCGGGAAGGCCAATTGCAAATCCTCCGCCAGCGCAGGGCTGGCGGAGGAGAGGATCAGGGCCAGTGCGGCCCGATAGATCATTCCGCGGTGAGCAGCGGGGGGCGATCACCGGAAAGACGCTTGCTTTCGCTGCCCAAGACTTTGAGCGTCAACTCATCATCTTTGACGCCAACCTTGACGACACCGCCTTTGGCCAGCTTGCCAAAGAGCAACTCCTCGGCCAGCGGCTTCTTGATGTGCTCTTGGATCACACGGCCCAAGGGACGCGCGCCCATCTTGTCGTCATAGCCCTTGTCGGCAAGCCATTCGGCGGCCTTCTTGGAGAGCTCGATGGTCACGTTGCGGTCCATCAGCTGCGCTTCGAGTTGCAGCACGAACTTCTCGACCACCCGCAGGATCACCGACTTCGGCAGCGGCGCGAAGGAGATCACGGCGTCCAGACGATTGCGGAACTCCGGCGTGAAGGTCCGCTCGATCGCGGCGGTATCCTCGCCCTCGCGGCGGTCGCGGCCAAAGCCCACAGCCGCTTTGGCCTGTTCGGAGGCGCCCGCGTTGGAGGTCATGATCAGCACCACATTGCGGAAATCCACCGTGCGGCCATTGTGATCGGTCAGTTTGCCGTGGTCCATCACCTGCAACAGGATGTTGTAGACGTCCGGGTGCGCCTTCTCCATCTCGTCGAGCAGCAGCACGCAATGCGGATGCTGGTCCACGCCATCGGTGAGCATGCCGCCTTGGTCAAAGCCGACATAGCCCGGAGGCGCGCCGATCAGACGGCTGACCGCGTGTTTCTCCATATATTCCGACATGTCGAAACGCAGCAGTTCCACGCCAAGGGTGTCGGCCAATTGCTTGGCCACCTCGGTTTTACCCACGCCAGTGGGGCCAGCGAAGAGGTAGTTGCCGATGGGCTTGTCCGGCTCGCGCAGGCCCGCACGGGACAGTTTAATCGCCGAAGACAGCGCCACGATGGCGTCATCCTGCCCGAAGACCACCCGTTTGAGAGAGCTTTCCAGATCCTTCAGCACCACCACATCGTCTTTGGAGACATTCTTCGGCGGGATGCGGGCGATCTTGGCCACCACGGCCTCGACCTCCTTGGTGCCGATGGTCTTGCGGCGCTTGGAAGCGGCGACGAGGTGCTGGGCGGCACCGGCTTCGTCGATCACGTCAATCGCGCTGTCCGGCAGCTTGCGGTCGTTGATGTAGCGATGCGCCAGTTCCACGGAGGTCTTGATCGCGTCGGAGGTGTATTTGACGCTGTGATGCTCCTCGAAATAGGGTTTCAGCCCCTTGAGGATCTTGGTGGCGTCTTCGACCGAAGGCTCGCTCACGTCGATCTTTTGGAACCGGCGGCTCAGCGCGCGGTCCTTCTCGAAGTGCTGGCGGAACTCCTTGTAGGTGGTGGAGCCCATGGTGCGCAGTTTGCCGCCCTGAAGTGCGGGCTTCAGCAGGTTGGAGGCATCCATTGCGCCGCCCGAAGTGGCACCGGCACCGATCACAGTGTGGATCTCGTCGATGAAAAGCACCGCGTCCTTGTGATCCTCAAGCTCGGTCACCACGGCCTTGAGCCGCTCCTCGAAGTCACCGCGGTAGCGGGTGCCGGCCAAGAGCGCGCCCATGTCGAGCGAGTAGATCGTGGTATTAGCCAGCACCTCAGGCGTTTCACCGGCGACGATCTTGCGCGCCAGACCTTCGGCGATGGCGGTCTTGCCCACGCCCGGATCACCCACCAGCAGCGGGTTGTTCTTGCGGCGGCGGCAGAGCACTTGAATGCAGCGCTCAACCTCGCCCTCGCGGCCGATCAGCGGGTCGATGTCGCCTTCGCGGGATTTGGCGTTGAGGTCCACGCAGTATTTCGCCAGCGCGGATTCCTTCTTGTCGCCATCGGTGACGCCTTGGGCCTCTTCCTCGGTCTCGGGCGCGCCTGTGACGGGGCGGGATTCACCATAGGCCGGGTCTTTGGCGACACCATGGGCGATGAAGTTCACCGCGTCATAGCGGGTCATGTCCTGCTCTTGCAGGAAATAGGCGGCGTTGCTCTCACGCTCGGCAAAGATGGCGACCAGCACGTTGGCGCCCGTCACCTCGGTCCGACCCGAGGATTGCACATGGATTGCGGCGCGTTGGATTACGCGCTGGAAAGCCGCCGTCGGCACCGCTTCGGAACCGTCGATGTCGGTGATCAGATTGCTGAGATCATCGTCGACGAATTCCACCAGCGTATCGCGCAGGTCGGAGACATCGACGGAACAGGCTTTCATGACCTGCACGGCATCGGGTTCATCGAGCAAGGCCAGCAACAGATGTTCAAGCGTTGCGAATTCGTGGCGGCGGGCATTGGCCAGCGCGAGGGCCGCGTGGATTGCCTGCTCAAGTGTAGTCGAGAATGAAGGCACGGGCGTGCTCCTTTTCGATCGGGGTCGGTGAGGTGCTGAGATGTCTCAGGCCCCGGTCCGACCATGGCCTCATAGTATTAGAGTTTGGTTGATCATCGCCCATCTTCAAGAAGATTCTGGTCCGAATCGGTCACATTTGCCGTGAGCGAGGACTTTGAGCCATGATTGCAGGCGCTCAGAACTGGTCTTTTCGCCTGCGGATTTCGGTGAACACTTCCGTGTCGGTGGCGTCTGGCATCCCCAAGGTCGCGCGGATGGCCGGGTCGGCGGGGCGCAGAAAGGGATTGGTTTCTAGTTCCAGTGAAAGCGACGAGGGGACGGTCGGCTGCCCTTTGGCGCGGGCGCTGTCGATGTCCTTGGCCCTTGATATAAGGGCGGCATTGTCCGGATCAACGGTCAGGGCGAATTTTGCGTTGGCGGCGGTATATTCGTGGCCCGAGCAGATCGTCGTGTCAGAGGGCAGGGCGGCCAGCTTTTGCAGGCTTTCCCACATCTGCGCGGGCGTGCCCTCGAACAGGCGGCCGCAGCCAAGCGCCATCAGGCTGTCTGCGGTAAAGGCCGCCTTGGCTTGGGGCACATGAAAGGCGATATGGCCGACGGTGTGGCCAGATACGTCGAGCACTTGGGCCGCAAGCGCGCCCAGCTCAATGCTGTCACCCTCGGCCACCGCGCGGTCGAGCGGGGGCAGGCGGTGGGCATCATCCTTGGCGCCGATCACCTCGGCGGGGAAACGGGTGAGCAGTTCGGCAAGACCTTGAACGTGGTCGGGGTGGTGGTGGGTCAGCCAGACTTGGCTCAGCGTCCAGCCGCGGCGGTCAAGCTCTGCCATGATCGGCGCAGCCTCGGGCACGTCAATCAGCGCCACCGCGCCGCTGTCATGGTCACGCAGCAGAAAAGCGTAGTTGTCCGACAGACAGGGAATCGTGACCAGATCAAAGGCCATGGCGTCTTACCTCGCTGTGTTGTTATGGTCCGGTAAGAGTGACACTCACCAAGGCGGGCTGCAATGCATCTTGATGTACAGGATCTGCGCAATTTCTATTATCGCAGCGCGTTGGGACGTGCGGCGCAGAAATCCTTGCGCGGGCGGTTATTGGAGCTTTGGCCCGAAGCGAAGGGCCAGACCGTCGTCGGCTTTGGCTTTGCTGCACCCCTGCTGCGCCCCTATCTGGCGGATGCGCGGCGGGTGATGGTCTTGATGCCCGGCCCGCAGGGGGTGATGCCTTGGCCGGCGGGGATGCCCAACACCTCGGTCCTGACGGAAGAGACGCTTTGGCCGGTCGAGACGGGGGCGGTGGATAAGCTGGTGCTGATGCACGGGCTCGAAACCTCCGAACGGCCCAGTGAACTGCTCGACGAATGCTGGCGTGTGCTGGGGCCGGGGGGCAAGGCGCTGTTTATCGTGCCAAGCCGCGCGGGCATGTGGGCGCGGCGGGACCGCACGCCTTTCGGCTATGGGCGGCCCTATTCGCCGGGGCAGTTAGAGACGCAGTTGCGCAAACATCAGTTCCTGCCCGAACGGCACCTCGGCGCGCTTTACCAGTTCCCGTCGCAGCAGCGAATCTGGATGAAATCGGCGCCTTTGTTCGAAAAAATCGGACGTCAGATGCCGACGATGATGGGCGGCGGCGCGATCTTGGTGGAGGCCACGAAACTGGTTTACCCGCCGCGAGGCCGCCCGCAACGCAGCACCGCGAGGCGTGCCATCGGGGTGTTGGAGGGGATGGCAGAGCCGCAGGCCAAACCGGTCTAAACGCCTCAGCGCCTTGTAGACTTAGCGCATGCAGCGGGCGAGGGGACTGGATTCGTGGGCCCGCTCCAGCGGTGAGTGGGGTAGCATTTTTCTGCGGCAAAGAGCCGCGATAGGCCGCAGCCCTTGCAATATTGCAGCACGCCGCGACATTACCTGCCTATACTGTGTTGCCGGGCGTGAACCTGTCTGCTACATCGCCCCTGATTTAGACGTCTTGGGTAACTTCAAGCCGCGCCAACTGCTGGTGACGCGACATCTTCGCATATCCGGCGCTTATTGAACGAGAGGATGGACGTGTCCGAACCTGCTTCCATTTCCACCGGTATCGCGGAACGTTATGCGACAGCCGTGTACGATCTGGCCCGCGAGGCCAATCAGGTCGATGCCATCGAGGGCGATCTTACAGCGCTTGAAGCGGCATTGAACGACAGCGACGATTTTCGCCGCCTGACCACTTCGCCGCTCTATACCCGCGAAGAGCAGGAACAGGCGATCAAGGTGCTGGCCGAAAAGATGGGCCTGACCAAGACCATGGCGAACACGCTGCAACTGATGGCGCAAAAGCGCCGCCTGTTCGCGCTGCCCGCGCTGGTCAAAGCGCTGCGCGAGACCATTGCCGAAGCCAAAGGCGAAATCACTGCCGAGGTCACCACGGCCAAGGCACTGACGAAGACACAGTCGGACAAGCTGGCGAAATCGCTGACCGCTTCCACCGGCAAAAAAGTATCACTTCATGCGACCGTTGATGAAAGCCTCATCGGCGGTCTTGTCGTCAAAGTGGGCTCGAAGATGATCGACACCTCGATCCGCTCCAAGCTCAATTCCCTCCAGAATGTAATGAAAGAGGTCGGATAAATGGGTATCCAAGCAGCAGAGATTTCTGCGATCCTGAAGGACCAGATCAAGGATTTCGGTCAGGAAACCGAAGTGGCCGAAGTGGGTCGCGTTCTCTCCGTCGGTGACGGTATCGCCCGCGTCTATGGTCTGGACAACGTTCAGGCCGGTGAAATGGTCGAATTCCCCGGCGGCATTCAGGGCATGGCCCTGAACCTCGAAGCCGACAACGTGGGTGTCGTTATCTTCGGCTCCGACCGCGACATTACCGAAGGCGACACCGTCAAGCGCACCAACTCCATCGTGGACGTGCCAATCGGTGACGAACTGCTGGGCCGCGTTGTTGACGGTCTGGGCAACCCCATCGACGGCAAAGGCCCCATCGGCGCCACCAAGCGCGGCATCGCCGACGTGAAGGCACCGGGCATCATCCCGCGGAAGTCCGTGCACGAGCCCATGGCAACCGGCCTCAAGTCCGTTGACGCGATGATCCCGATCGGCCGTGGCCAGCGTGAGCTGATTATCGGCGACCGTCAGACCGGCAAGACCGCCGTCGCGCTCGACGCGATGCTGAACCAAGCTCAGGTCAACGAAGCCGCTGGCGACGACGAGAGCAAGAAGATGTACTGCGTCTACGTCGCAATCGGCCAGAAGCGCTCGACCGTGGCGCAGCTGGTGAAAAAGCTCGAAGAGACCGGCGCCATCGACTACTCCATCGTCGTGGCCGCGACTGCTTCCGAGCCCGCGCCGATGCAGTTCCTCGCACCCTATGCCGCCACCGCGATGGCCGAGCATTTCCGCGACAACGGCCGCCACGCGCTGATCATCTACGATGACCTCTCCAAGCAGGCCGTGTCCTACCGTCAGATGTCCCTGCTGCTGCGCCGCCCGCCGGGCCGCGAAGCTTACCCGGGCGACGTTTTCTACCTCCACTCCCGCCTGCTTGAGCGCTCCGCGAAGCTGGGTGATGAAGCTGGCAACGGCTCTCTGACCGCGCTGCCGATCATTGAGACCCAAGGTGGCGACGTGTCCGCGTTTATTCCGACCAACGTGATCTCGATCACCGACGGCCAGATTTTCCTTGAGACCGAATTGTTCTACCAGGGCATCCGTCCCGCCGTGAACACCGGTCTGTCGGTGTCCCGCGTTGGCTCCTCGGCCCAGACCAAGGCGATGTCCTCGGTGGCCGGTCCGGTGAAACTGTCGCTGGCCCAGTACCGCGAAATGGCGGCCTTCGCCCAGTTCGGCTCCGACCTCGACGCCGCGACCCAGCAGCTGCTGAACCGTGGTGCGCGTCTGACCGAGCTGATGAAGCAGCCCCAGTACGCGCCGCTGACCAACTCCGAAATCGTCTGCGTGATCTACGCCGGTACCCACGGCTATCTCGACAAGGTGGACATCACGGACGTTGGCCGCTTCGAAGCGGGTCTGCTGGCGCATCTGCGCAGCAAGCACGACGACCTTCTCAAGGACATCACCAACAACGACCGCAAGGTCAAAGGCGAGTTGGAAGAGAAGATCAAAGCCGCCATCGACGGTTTCGCCGCCGACTTCGCTTAAACGGGAGATAAGGCAATGCCAAATCTCAAGGACCTGAAGAACAGGATCTCGTCGGTCAAATCGACCCGCAAGATCACCAAGGCCATGCAAATGGTTGCCGCGGCGAAACTTCGCCGCGCGCAGGAGGCTGCCGAGGCTTCGCGTCCCTATTCTGAGCGGTTCAATGCCGTGATGGCAGGGCTCGCGGCCAGCGTTGGCGGTTCCGACAGCGCGCCCAAGTTGCTCAGCGGCACGGGTGAAGACAAGGTGCATCTGCTGGTGGTCATGACCGCCGAACGCGGGCTGTGCGGCGGCTTCAACAGCAACATCGCGAAGAAGGCCAAGGCCCATGCGCGCGATCTGCTGGCCCAGGGCAAAGAGGTGAAAATCCTCACCGTTGGTAAGAAAGGCCGCGACGCGCTGCGCCGCGATCTGGGCGATCATTTGGTGGGCCATGTTGACCTCAGCGAAGTCAAAAAGATCGGCTACGGCGACGCGCAGAACATCGCGCAGGACGTGCTGAACCGCTTTGACGCGGGCGAATTCGACGTGGCGACGATCTTCTATGCGAAGTTCGTCAACGTGGTCATGCAGACGCCGACGGCGCAGCAGATCATCCCCGCCAAATTCGACGGCGAAAAAGGCGACGACAGCGCAGCGTCCACATTGTTCGACTATGAACCCAGCGAAGAGGCGGTCTTGGCCGACCTTCTGCCGCGCGGGGTCGCCACGGCGATCTTCTCGGCTCTGCTGGAGAACGGTGCATCCGAACAGGGTGCCCGGATGTCGGCGATGGACAACGCCACACGCAACGCGGGTGAGATGATCGACAAGCTGACCATCGAGTACAACCGCTCGCGTCAGGCTGTCATCACCAACGAGCTGATCGAAATCATTTCCGGCGCGGAAGCGCTGTAAGCAAATCGGAGACACGACATGGCAAAAGCTGTCGGTAAAATTACACAGGTCATCGGCGCTGTCGTTGACGTTCAATTCGAGGGCGACCTGCCCGAGATTCTCAACGCGCTCCACACCGAGAACCAAGGCAAGACGCTGGTTCTCGAAGTGGCGCAGCACCTTGGCGAAAACACCGTGCGTGCCATTGCGATGGACGCGACCGAAGGTCTGGTGCGCGGTCAAGCGGTGACAGACACAGGCGACCAGATCCGCGTGCCCGTCGGCAACGCGACCCTGGGCCGCATCATGAACGTCACCGGCGAAGCCGTGGACGAGCAGGGCCCGGTCAACGCGGACAACTCCCGCGCCATTCACGGCGAAGCGCCCGAGTTCTCGGCCCAGTCGACCGAGACCGAGATCCTCGTCACCGGCATCAAGGTCATCGACCTGCTGGCCCCCTACACCAAGGGTGGTAAAATTGGCCTCTTCGGCGGTGCCGGCGTGGGCAAGACCGTTCTCATCATGGAACTGATCAACAACATCGCCAAAGTGCACTCGGGTCTTTCCGTGTTCGCGGGCGTGGGTGAGCGGACCCGTGAGGGCAACGACCTCTACCACGAGATGATCGAATCCGGCGTTATCGTTCCCGACAACCTCGTGGATTCGAAAATTGCGCTGGTCTACGGCCAGATGAACGAGCCTCCGGGTGCGCGTATGCGGATCGCCCTGACCGGCCTGACACTGGCCGAGCAGTTCCGCGACGAATCCGGTTCCGACGTTCTGTTCTTCGTCGACAACATCTTCCGCTTCACGCAGGCCGGTTCCGAAGTGTCCGCCCTTCTTGGCCGCATTCCTTCTGCTGTGGGCTACCAGCCGACACTGGCGACCGACATGGGCGTCATGCAGGAGCGTATTGCTTCGACCAAGAACGGCTCGATCACCTCGGTTCAGGCCGTCTACGTTCCCGCGGACGACCTTACCGACCCCGCGCCGGCCACCTCCTTTGCGCACCTCGACGCGACAACGGTTCTTGACCGTTCGATCTCGGAAAAGGGCATCTACCCGGCGGTTGACCCGCTCGGCTCCACCTCGCGTCTGCTTGACCCGCTGATCATCGGCGACGAGCACTACAAGGTGGCGACAGACGTGCAGCAGGTGTTGCAGCGCTACAAATCGCTTCAGGACATCATCGCCATTCTCGGCATGGACGAGTTGAGCGAAGAGGACAAGCTGACCGTGGCCCGCGCCCGTAAGATCGAGCGTTTCCTCAGCCAGCCCTTCGACGTGGCGAAAGTCTTCACCGGGTCCGACGGCGTTCAGGTGCCGCTGGAAGAAACCATCGCGTCCTTCAAGGCCGTGGTTGCCGGTGAGTATGACCACCTGCCCGAAGGTGCCTTCTACATGGTTGGCGGCATCGACGAAGTGAAGGCGAAAGCCGAGAAAATGGCGGCAGACGCCGCTTAAGGAGCGCTGACAATGGCAGACACAATGCAATTCGACCTCGTTTCGCCGGAACGGCGGCTGGCATCGATGCAGGTGACGGCCGTGCAGATTCCGGGCACCGAGGGTGACATGACGGCCATGGCCGATCATGCGCCCACCATCACCACCCTGCGTCCGGGCCTTCTGCGCGTGGAAGGGCCGGAGGGCACGACCGAATATGTCGTGACCGGCGGCTTCGCCGAAATCGGCGGTCAGGGCGGCGTGTCTGTGCTGGCCGAACGTGCCGTGGCGCGTGCCGACATGACGCAGGAGCAGATGGACAGCATGGTGGCAGAGGCGCATGCCGTCTACACCCGCGCCAAGGACAACTGGGAGAATGAGCCCGGTCCCGTGGATGACGCAGCCAAGCTGCTCTCCGATATGGTTGCCGTTGGTGATCACATCGGGTTGTCGAGCAAGCAGCCCAACCTGTAATGCGTTGAAAATTCGTGAAAAGCCCCGCTTCGGCGGGGCTTTTTGCTTTTCTGCCTCTCGCTGCTGCGGCATCATTGTGCTGTGATCAAAAAAAAGCGGGCAGGCTAGGGATATGAAACGACTGCGCAGCCATACCATCGGCGTGGACAACGGCGATGTCATGCTGTTTTCAGAGTTCGAAGACGGCGGTTCGATGTGGACGGGCCATGGCCAGCGTGAACGCCGCCGCCGGATCAATTTTTCCGAACCTTTCCGAGAGCCGCCGCATGTTCAGGTCACGATGTCGCTTTGGGACATCGACGGCAGCACCGTCACCCGTGCCGATATCTGCGCCGAGGCGGTGACCGAGGCGGGCTTTGACATGGTGTTCCGCACATGGGGCGACACCCGCGTGGCACGGGCGCGGCTGGCGTGGACGGCGATTGGGTCACTGGGGGAAGAGGATGACTGGGTCATCGGCTAGGCCCGTCATGCTGGGAGAGGGGCCTAGCAGGGGTGGGCGGCCCGCTGGGGCCAACCCTAGATCACCGCACAAGGCTTAGCTCGCGGCGTACATCCCGTCATAGATCGGGCCCAGCGTTTCCGCCTCGAACAGCGAGGAGACGGAGGTGCCGTTCCAGATGTTCAGGATCGCTTGGGCGAACATCGGCGCGGTGGGCACGATGCGGATGTTCGGCGCTTTCTTGACCGCGGGGGTCGGCGCGATGCTGTCGGTGATAACAAGCGATTTCATGACCGAATTGGTCACACGTTCGACCGCCGGGCCGGACATGACGCCGTGGGTGATGTAGGAGTGTACCTCCTTGGCGCCGTTCTCCAACAGCACTTCGGCGGCTTTGCAGAGCGTGCCTGCGGTGTCGCAGATGTCGTCCACGATCAAGCAGGTCTTGCCCTTCACATCGCCGATCACGGTCATCTCGGCCACTTCGCCTGCTTTCTCGCGGCGTTTGTCGACGATCGACAGGGGGGAGTTGATCCGCTTGGCTAGTTCGCGCGCGCGGGCCACACCGCCGACGTCGGGGCTGACGACCATTAGCTCATCCATACGGTCTTTGAAAGCGTCCTTGATATCCAGCGCAAAGATCGGGGAGGCGTAGAGGTTGTCGACCGGAATGTCGAAGAAACCTTGGATCTGCGCGGCGTGCAGGTCCATGGTCAGGATCCGCTCGATCCCGCTGCCGGTCAGCATGTTGGCCACCATCTTGGCGGTGATCGGCGTGCGCGCCTTGGTGCGGCGGTCCTGACGGGCGTAGCCGAAATAGGGCAGCACCGCAGTGACCCGCGCGGCCGAGGACCGGCGCAGCGCATCGGCCATGATCATCAGTTCCATCAGGTTGTCGTTCGCGGGGTTCGACGTGGGCTGGATGATGAACATATCCTCGCCGCGCACGTTCTCATAAACCTCGACGAAAATCTCGCCGTCGTTGAACCGTTCGACCCGCGCATCGACAAGGCCGACATTGACTCCGCGGTGCAGCGACATGCGCCGCGCGATGGCCTTGGCAAGCGGCATATTGGCATTGCCTGAGATCAGTTTAGGTTCTGAAGTGCGTGGCATAGGGGCTCCGGGGCAGCGGTAGGTTGCAGATTCGTGACGTTGACACCGCTTAGCATGCGCTTACGGTCGGGCAAAGCTGCACCGCCCCCGAAGGAGAGCCAAATGGCCCGGATCGACTATTTTTTCGCGACGCTGTCACCCTATTGCTACCTCGCCGGGAATCGGCTTGAGCCGATTGCCGAAAAGCACGGGGCCGAGATCGTTTACAAACCTTTCGACATCGTGGCAGCGTTCCCGCGCACCGGCGGGCTGCCCCCGGCAGAGCGTCATCCCAGCCGAAATGAATACCGCGCCCAAGACCTGCCGCGGCAGGCGCGCAAGCTGGGCCTGCCCTTCAACCTCAAGCCCGCGCATTGGCCGACGAATGGCGCGCCCGCGGCCTATGCGGTGATTGCGGCGCAGAATGCGGGCGGGGGCGATTTGGGCAAGCTGACCCATGCCATCACCCGCGCTGTCTGGGCCGAGGAAAAGGACATCGGCCATGACGATGTAGTCCGCGCCTGTCTGAGCGAGGCGGGGTTCGATCCCGCGCTGGCCGACAGCGGGTTGCTACAAGGCGCCGAGACCTATGCCGCGAACCTTGAAGAGGCTGTGGCGCAGGGTGTCTTTGGCGCGCCGTTCTATATCGTCGGGGATCAGAAGTTTTGGGGGCAGGACCGTTTGGAAGACCTCGATCTGCACCTCGGGGGCAAGCTGTGATTCCAGAGATTAACGCGCGTCGGTTTGGTCACGGCCCGCGCCCGGCTTTGGCGATCCATTGCTCGCTGGCGCATTCCGGCGCGTGGCGGGGCGTTGGCGCGGCCCTGTCGGATGAGCTGACCCTGCGCGCCTTCGATCTGCCGATGCACGGGCGCTCGGGCGATTGGGACGGACAGGGCAATATCCACGATGTGGCGACCGAGATGGCGCTGAGCCTGCTTGAAGCGCCGATGGACCTGATCGGACATTCGTTCGGCGCTACGGTGGCGATGCGTCTGGCGATCGAGCATCCTGAGTTGGTCCGCAGTATCACGCTGATCGAGCCGGTCTATTTCGCCGCCGCCAAACAGGATGATCCCGAGGCGATGGCCGAATACAACGAACAGAACGCGGCCTTCGAGGCAGCTTTGGCCGAAGGCGACGCGGAAACCGCCGCGCGGCTCTTCAACCGCGTTTGGGGCGATGGCACGAAATGGGATGAAATCCCCGAGCCGACCCGCGCCTATATGGTCGATCGCATCGGCTTCATCCCCGCCTCTTCGCCCTTTTTGGGCGAGGATAGCGCAGGGTTGCTGGCGCCGGGCATGTTCGACCGCGCGTCAATGCCCGCGCTTTTGGTCGAGGGCAGCGCCTCTCCCAAAGCGGCCCATGCGATCAACGCGTCGCTGATGCGCCGCTTGCCGGACGCGCGGCGCGTCTCGGTCGAGGGGGCAGGGCATATGGTGCCCATTACCCATGCCGCCGAGGTCGCCGAAGCGATCCGTGATTTCCTGAAGGACGTGCCGCTGGCGTGAACGTTTAGAAGTGGCTCAGGAACTGGTCGATCTGTTCACGGCTGATCGACCAGTCGCAGACCATACGCGCCGCGACCATCTCGTCATCATCACCGTCCAGCGTTCCGTCCCACAGATAATAGCGCGCAACAGCTTCATGCAGCTTGCGGTGAATGGCGCGGGGGAAGCGGGCGAAGATCATGTTCGCCGCAGGCTCATGAAGGAATTCCGCCCCCGCCGCGCGCAGCCCTTGGGCAAGATGGGCGGCATTGGCGTTGGCCACCTTGGCTGTTTCCAACCATGTGCCATCTGCAAGGTAGCCCGCCATCTGGGCTGAGAGATACCGATGTTTGGAGAAGAGATGCGCCCCGCGCTTGCGGCGCAATTCGAACTCCCACGCCTTCTTGGGGTCGAAGAAGACCACGGCTTCGACACCCATGCAGCCGTTCTTGGTGCCGCCAAAGCTCACCACATCGACGCCCGACTTCCACGTCATCTCAGCCGGGGTGCAGCCCAAGGCCACCAGCGCATTGGCAAAACGCGCGCCGTCCATATGGACGGGCAGGTCGTATTCCTTGGCCACTGCGGTCAGCGCGCGCAATTCTTCAAGGCTGTGCACCCCGCCGCGTTCCGTGACTTGCGTGATCGACACCGGACCGCGTTGCGGCGTGTGCACATCGCCCGCCACCCGCGCGACGATGGCGCGGCGCAGGGCCTCGGGGGTCATCTTGTCTTCGGTCTCCACCAGCGTCAGCTTGGCCGCCCCGGCGTAGAATTCGGGCGCGTTGCACTCATCCTCTTCGATATGCGCGACCTTGGAGCAGAAGATCGTCTGCCACGGCTGGGTGTAGCAGGCCAGTGCCAGCGCATTGGCCGCGGTGCCGGTGGCGACGAGGTAGACCTCGGCCACCGGTGCCTCGAACTGCTGCCTGATCTGATCGCGAACCTCGTCCATGATCGGGTCTTTGCCGTAGGGCATCGCGTAGTCCGTATTGGCGGCGATCACGCGCTCCATCACCTTGGGGTGGACGGGGCCGGCGTTGTCAGAGGCGAAAAACATCAGGTGGGCTCCTCGATAATATGGTCTTCCCATTCTTCGAACGGGGTATCAAATTCGGACACGGTATCAAATTGCACGCTGACCCCGGCGTCATGCACGCTGTCCGGCGTGCCGGTCTTGAGCGGGTGCCACTCGGGCAGGGGCTTGCCCTCCCAAAGCAGGCGGTAAGCGCAGGTCTGGGGCATCCAATAGGCGTGGGTATCAAGGTTGTCGGGGCGCAGCACGATGCAATCGGGCACGAATTCATGCCGGTTCTCGTAATGCACGCAGCGGCAGCTGCTGTCGTCGAGCAGGCGACAGGCGACGCGGGTCAGGGCCACTTCGCCGCTGTCTTCGTCTTCGAGCTTGTTGAGGCAGCATTTGCCGCAACCGTCGCAGAGCGCTTCCCATTCGGTCTGGGACATCTCCGTCAGGGGTTTCTTCTCCCAGAACTTCGGGGTCAGGCCCTTGCGGCGGATCGGATCGCTCATAACGCCGCCAGAATGGTCCGGGCGCGGTCGCAGTCCTGCCCCATCTGGGTGATCAGCGCATCGAGGCTGTCAAATTTCTCTTCGCCGCGCAGATGTTCGACCAACCCGACCGAGAGCGGCGCGCCATAAAGGTCGCCTTTGAAGTCAAAGACATAGGTCTCGATATTGGCCTTGTTCTCACCGAACATCGGACGGGTGCCGATGCTGGCCGCCCCGTGGTAGCTGCCCTTATGCGGCCCCTCCAGCACGTCAACCAGCACGGCATAGACGCCAAAGGCGGGCGGATGCAGACCGTCGATGGACATATTCGCGGTGGGAAAGCCCAATTCGCGGCCACGCTGCTCGCCCGAGATCACCGGCCCATCAATGCGGTGCCAATGGCCCAGCATGGCGGCGGCCTCACGCGGCGCGCCGCGGGTCAGTGCCTCGCGGATGGCGGTCGACGACACGGTCAGCTCGTCCCGCGACATCAGCGGGGCGATGGTGACGCCAAAGCCATATTGCGCGCCGAAGCGGACCAGATCTTCGGCCGTGCCTTCGCGGCCCTTGCCAAAGCAGAAGTCAGCGCCGACGACCACATGGGCCAGCCCCAGCCCTTCATGCAGCACGTCGCGGGCAAAAGCCTCGGGCGAGAGGCCCGCCAGAGTGCTGTTGAAGGCCAGTTCATAGAGCCGTTTGACGCCGATCTTTTCCAGCCGATGCGCGCGGGCCTCGCGGCCCATCAGGCGAAAGGGCGGGGCGTCGGGGGCGAAATATTCGCGGGGATGCGGCTCAAAGGTGACGACGCCGAGGGGCGCGTCGGGGGCCGCCTGCTGCGCCAGTTCGATCACCGACCGGTGGCCAAGGTGGACGCCATCAAAATTACCGATCGCGGCGGTGGCACCGCGATCTGGCAGGTCGACGAATTGATAGTCTCGGATGATCCGCATGCGCCTTGCCTAGCCGTGCAGCGGGGCAAGAGCAAGATGCACAGGCGGCGAAAACCGCCCGCTCAGTCTAGCTTGGCCGAGGGCGCGAGCACCGTGGCCTCTCCGGCCAGCACGGGTTTGCCGTCGACCGTACAGCGACAGTCCAATTTTACGCGGCGTTTGGCGATGTCCATGTCGGTCACGGTGACTTCGGCCAGCACCATATCGCCGGGGCGCACGGGGCCGAGGAATTTGAGCGATTGCCCAAGGTAGATCGTGCCATGACCGGGCAGCTGTTCCCCGATCACCGCCGAGATCAGCCCGGCGGTCAGCATCCCATGGGCGATGCGCCCCTCGAATATCGTTTCGCGGGCATAGTCGTCATCCAGATGCACCGGGTTGCGGTCGGTCGAGACCTGCGCGAAAAGTTCGATATCCATGTCGGTCACGACCTTGCGCAGATGGCGCGACATGCCGATTTCGATATCTTCGATGCAGATCGTCCCGCGTAGCATATTGTCCAACATGACGGCTCCTTGGTAACAAAGTGGCGCTAGCGCGCGTCCGGTTGCAACTTTATTACTTCGCAACTGCAGAAAATCAAGCTCTTTCTGGGTTAGCGCAGGAATCCGATGGCATAGGTCGGGGCTGATGCTTCGCGGTCGAGATAGGCGCGGAGTTTGGCTTCGTCTGGCTGCTCGGTCGTGGCGGTTTCCGCGGCGGCCAGCCCCCCGGTGATGAAGAGCGAATCGATCCCTTCGTCCATCGCGCCTTTGACATCCGTCAGGATGCCGTCGCCGATGGCGAGGATGCGGTTGTCGGGGATGTCGACCTCAAGCGCGGCAAGACGGCGGCGGGCGAGGTCATAGATCGGGGCGTGGGGCTTGCCGAAATAGAGGCTTTCGCCCCCCATTTCCGTATAGAGCGCAGCCAGCGCCCCGGCGCACCATTCGCGCACCTCGCCCCGGTCGACCACGATATCGGGGTTGGCGCAGAGCAGCTTCAGCCCGCGGGCGATGGCCTGCTCAAACTCGGGGCGCATGACTTCCGGGTCAGCCATGGCATCGACGGGGCCGGTGCAGACGATGCCCTCGGCCTGCGCCAGCGGGACGGTCTCGATCTCGACCGGGTCTTTCAGGATGGTCAGCGGCTCGAAAAACTTGCGCTCTCCGGGGTGGCCGATGAACCAGACCTTTTTGCCCACGGCCCCCCGGAACATCGCCGACCGCGCGGAATCGCCGGAGGTTGCGATGCTGTCCCATGCGTCTTGCGGCACGCCAAATTGCTGCAACTGTTTCTCCACGCCATCACGGGGGCGGGGGGAGTTGGTGACCAAGACGACCTTGCCGCCGGTCTTGCGATAGGCCTGCAAGGCCGCCACCGCCGCGGGCAGCGCTTTGCGCCCATCATGCACGCAGCCCCAAAGATCGACGAAAAGCGCGTCATATTGATCGGATACGTCGGGCAGAGCAGAGATAATGCGGGTCATGGGGCGGCCTTTCAAAAAGTGAGGGCGGGCACTTGGCCCGCCCGATTGGCTTACATCTTGAGGTTCGGGATGATCTGCTTTTTACGGCTCATCACACCGGGCAGCACGACCGTGTCGCCGGAGACCTCAGCGCCAAAGCTCTGCTCGGCGATATGTTTGACCATGTCGTTGGGCACCAAAAGGGTCGCCTCTTCTTTCAGAATGTCGACGATGAACAAAAGCACCTGCGCGGCACCGTCGGCTTCGGCCACTTTAGGCATCTCGGCCATCAGCGCGTCCTTGCGCTCGAGCAGCGGAGCGGGGGAGGTGGTTTCCAACACGCTCACGCGCAGGCTGGTGCCGTCAAGGTCAAAGCCCTTGCTGTCCATGCGCAGCAGTTCCGCTTCGCTGAAGGCGGAGACATCGGATTTCGCGGCGAACATTTCGGTCGCATAATCCGTGATATCGACGCCGAGATCCTGCGCGATGTCATGGGCGATGGCGCGGTCTTCTTGGGTGGTGGTGGGGCTGCGGAACTCAAGCGTGTCCGACAGGATGCAGGACAGGGCCGCGGCCTTTACCCCGCGCGGGGCCTGCGCCCAATCCTTGCCGATCATTTTGTACATGATCGTCGCGGTGCAGGCGAGCGGCTGGATGTTGATCTCGATCGGGCCGCGTGTCTCAAGCCCCGCCACCAGACGGTGGTGGTCGATGATGCCGGTGATGTCGGCATCATTGATGTTGTCGGGCAGTTCGGCGGGGTTGTTGGTGTCGACGATGACAACCTTGGTGTCGGCCTCAAGCTCGGTCAGGATTTCGGGCTTTTCGAGGTCCCATTTGTCGAGCACGAAGAGCGCTTCGGTATTCGGCTCGCCCAGCAGGACGGGTTTGGCGGGGATGCCTTTGATCTCATTGAGATACCATGCCCAAACGATCGGGCTGCCGGTGCTGTCGGTGTCGGGGGATTTATGGCCAAAAACAAGCGTTGTCATGGGGCGGTCCTGTCTGTTCGGGTGGATTTGCGCGCCTTATAGCAGGTTGAATAGGCTTGTCACCTGCGCGCGCTGCAATGCGGCATTGCGCGGCAATTTCAGACGCCGCCGCCCTTTGCATAGCGCCGCGCGATGGGGCAAGTTGCGCGCCATGAGCAATCCGCGCGAAACCGATCTTTACCCACCGATCAAAGCCTTCCTTGAGGATCAGGGCTATGTGGTGAAGGCCGAGGTCGGCGCGGCGGATGTAGTGGCCGTGCGCGGAGCAGAGCCGCCGGTGGTGATCGAGTTGAAGCTCGGCTTTTCGCTGGCCCTGTTCCACCAATGTCTGGCGCGGCTGAAAGTGGCGGATGATGTTTACCTTGCCGTGGCGCGCCAACCGGGCAAGCGCTTTGCCAAGGCGGTGAAGGACAACGTCACGCTGGCCCGGCGGCTGGGGCTGGGGCTGATCACCGTGCGGCTGTCGGATGGGCTGGTCGAGGTGCATTGCGATCCCGGCCCCTATGCGCCGCGCAAGAATGCCAAACGGGCAGCGCTGCTCTTGCGGGAGTTTGCCCGGCGGCAGGGCGATCCGAACGACGGAGGCCAGACCCGGGCGGGGTTGGTGACGGCTTACCGACAGGATGCGCTGAAGCTCGCGGTTTATCTGTTCGAAGCGGGCGCCAGCAAAGGCGCGGATGTGGCTCGGGCGACTGGCATCTCGGCGGCGACCCGCATGATGCGGGACGATCACTATGGTTGGTTTGAAAAGGTCGACAAAGGCATATACGGGCTGACCCCAAAGGGGGCCGAGGCTGTCGCGACTGCGGGGCGCATTTTAGGGGCCGAATAATGGTTCCAATGCGCTCAAAATTTTTCAACGCCGTTGTTGACAGGCCGCGGGCCGCTCCTTAGCTATGCATCGTTATCACTCACATGGGTCGAGTGCTAACGGCTGCACCCCTCGCCCGGAGGGGGTGGCTTGGAAGAGTAACTTTGAGCCTTAAGGAGCTGCAAAGATGGCATTGAAACCGCTTCATGACCGTGTGCTGGTCAAGCGCACAGAAAGCGAAGAGAAAACCGCCGGCGGGCTGATCATCCCCGATTCCGCCAAGGAAAAGCCTTCCGAAGGTGAAGTCGTGGCTGTCGGCACTGGCGCCCGCAAAGACAACGGCGAGCTGATCGAAATGGCCGTCGCACCCGGCGACAAAATCCTGTTCGGCAAGTGGTCCGGCACAGAGGTCACCGTCGACGGCGAAGAAATGCTGATGATGAAAGAAAGCGACATCATGGGGATCATCGCGTAAGCCACTTGGCTTGCCGACCCTTTGAAGACGCTGACATCAATCCAAGATTTTAGGAGAAGACAACATGGCTGCTAAGGACGTCAAATTTGACACCGATGCCCGCAACCGGATGCTCAAGGGTGTGAACATCCTTGCCGATGCGGTGAAAGTCACACTCGGCCCCAAAGGCCGGAACGTGGTTCTGGACAAATCCTTCGGCGCACCGCGCATCACCAAAGACGGTGTATCCGTGGCGAAGGAAATCGAACTGGAAGACAAGTTCGAAAACATGGGCGCGCAGATGGTCAAGGAAGTCGCTTCCCGGACCAACGACGAAGCCGGTGACGGCACCACCACCGCGACCGTTCTGGCCCAAGCTATCGTGCGCGAAGGCATGAAATCGGTTGCCGCTGGCATGAACCCGATGGACCTCAAGCGCGGCATTGATCTGGCGACTGCCAAGGTCGTCGACGCGATCAAAGCTGCCGCACGTGACGTGTCCGACAGCGACGAAGTCGCGCAGGTTGGCACCATCTCCGCCAACGGCGAGCGTGAAATCGGCCGCCAGATCGCGGACGCGATGCAGAAAGTCGGCAACGAAGGTGTGATCACCGTCGAAGAGAACAAAGGTCTGGAAACCGAGACCGATGTCGTCGAAGGTATGCAGTTCGACCGTGGCTACCTGAGCCCCTATTTCGTCACCAACTCCGACAAGATGACTGTCGAGCTGGAAGACGCGATCATCCTGCTGCACGAGAAGAAACTGTCGAGCCTTCAGCCGATGGTGCCGCTGCTCGAGCAGGTCATCCAGTCCCAGAAGCCGCTTCTGATCATCGCCGAAGACGTCGAGGGCGAAGCCCTGGCGACCCTCGTCGTGAACAAGCTGCGTGGCGGTCTGAAAATTGCTGCTGTGAAGGCACCGGGCTTCGGTGACCGTCGCAAAGCGATGCTGCAAGACCTCGCGATCCTGACCGGTGGTCAAGTGATCTCCGAAGACCTCGGCATGAAGCTCGAGTCCGTGACCATGGACATGCTGGGTTCGGCCAAGAAAGTGTCGATCACCAAAGACGAGACCACCGTCGTTGACGGCGCTGGCGAGAAGGCCGAGATCGAAGCCCGCGTGGCTCAGATCCGTAACCAGATCGAAGAGACCACCTCCGACTACGACCGTGAGAAGCTGCAAGAGCGCGTTGCCAAACTGGCAGGCGGCGTTGCCGTGATCCGCGTTGGCGGCATGACCGAAGTCGAAGTGAAAGAGCGCAAAGACCGCGTTGATGACGCCCTGAACGCGACACGCGCCGCTGTTCAAGAAGGCATCGTCGTTGGCGGTGGTGTTGCTCTGGTTCAGGGCGCCAAGAAGCTGGAAGGCCTCACAGGCGACAACAACGACCAGAACGTCGGTATCTCCATCGTCCGCAAGGCTTTGGAAGCACCGCTGCGTCAGATCGCTGAGAACGCTGGTGTGGACGGTTCGGTTGTGGCCGGCAAAATCCGCGAAAGCGACGACCTGAAGTTCGGCTTCAACGCACAGACTGAAGAATATGGCGACATGTTCTCCTTCGGCGTCATCGACCCGGCGAAAGTGGTGCGCACCGCACTGCAAGACGCAGCTTCGATCGCAGGTCTGCTGATCACCACCGAAGCGATGGTTGCCGACAAGCCCGCCAAAGAGGGCGCAGCCCCCGCAGGCGGCATGCCCGACATGGGCGGCATGGGCGGCATGATGTAAGCCATCCCTTTCGGCTAAGGTTCCGGAGGCGCGCCAGCAATGGCGCGCCTCTTTTTGTTTCGGGGGCTTTGACTGGCGGTTAACCGGTTCTCATCGGCCTAACTGGGCAGCTCCACAATCCGCGCGTAGGTGTTCAACATGTCGAGCGCATTGGCAAAGGTCTCTGACGGGTTCTCCTTCACGATATAGCCCGCGACATTCTTGCTATAAGCCGATTGCACATCCGTGGGCATGTCGGAGGTCGTGAAGACGAAAACCACCATGCGCTCCAAGGCGGGATCGGCCCGAACGACCTCCAAGAACTCAAGCCCGCCCATGCGCGGCATATTGAGGTCGAGTGTGATGATGTAAGGCGGCAATCGCCCGTGCCGCTTCACCTCCTCCGCCAGAAACTCAAGCGCCTGCTGGCCGTCATGGCAAACCGCCGTCTCATTGACGATCTTCAACTTGCGCATTGCCCGTTGCATGGCCATCACGCTGACTTTGTCGTCATCGACGATAAGAAATTTCGCGGGCGTCGTTTTCATCCGATATTCCTTTCCGACTTCTGTCACGCTGCGGCCGCCACGGGCAGGGATTGATGTGCTTGTGGTGCCAGTGGAAGCTCAACCACAAAGGTCGCGCCGCGCCCTTTGTCAGGGTCGGAAAATAGCGTGACCTTGCCTTTTTGGTGGGCCGCAAGCTTGCTTACGATGGCGAGTCCCAAGCCGCTCCCCTCAACCTCATCGCGTGGTTTAAGGGTTTGAAAGAGTTCAAATATCTTTTGCTGATGCCGAAGCTCTATACCCGGCCCATCATCGCGGACGGTCAAGACAAGGTGGTCCTGCCGCCGTTGTGCACTGATATGGATCGTCCCATGATCTCGGTCATGGTGTTTGATCGCATTCGAGATGAGATTGCCCAGGATTTGCTGCAAGGGTGTCAGCTGCGCGTCGACGACCTGGTCCGCGCCGGTAAAGGTGATTTTGAAACGACCTTCGGTATCGATGTAGCGGGCGAGCTCCGTCACCAAGCGGCCAAGATGGACAGGCTCCGGCGCAGGCTGGTCCTGCCCTGCGCAGGCGTAGTCCAAAAGATCGGCCAAAAGACGGTTTAGCCGGTCGATCCGTTTTTGAGACATCAGCAAATAGCTTCGGCTTTCGGCACTTAGCGCGTTGTCTTCATCCTCCAGCACCCAAAGGCTCAATTCATGCACCGCCCGGAGGGGCGACCGCAGGTCGTGCGCAGCGACATAGGCGAATTTCTCCAACTCGATATTCGAGCGCCGAAGCTCCTCCGCCGTGGTGCGGAAGACGGTCAATGCGCGCGCCATCTCTCCAAGCTCGTCGCGCCCTCTCACGGTAATCGGATGGTCGAGATCCCCCCGAGCGATCGCGGTCACGGAATCGGTCAAGCGTCTGATCCGGCGATTAAACTGCCGTTCGATAACCAAGCCGTTTGCCATCGCAATCACGAGAAAGGCGCAGGCCATGGTGAGACCCACGGTCCAAATGACTTGGTTGATGGTATCACGCAGGGCCTGCGTCGCAGCATCCACCCGCTCTAGGGTATTCTGGGTCAGATCGGAGGAGATATCGGAAATCTCCACGATCATGGGAAGGTGCTCGGCTTGCAGCCTTTCGAAGCTATTATGGAACCGCAGGCGGGCCGTTGTATGGGCAAAGAATCCGGTTTCGGCACGCAGCAGCAGGTCGCGCAACGCGTCAATTTGGCGGGCAAGTGACCGCCTGCTTGCTGTTTCGTGAATGCGCGGTAAGCGGGTTATGGCATCCTGAAAATGTTCTTCGACAAGCAGTTTCGCGCGCGCGAGTTGAAGGGGTTGGTTCTGTAGCCCTTGCGACATGACGATATTGATCAGCGTGTCGAGACTGAGCCGAATGTCATTCAAATTGACCGCACTTAACAACAATTCGGGAAAGCGGGACGTAGAATTTTTTTGCTGGCCGGAACTCGAAATCCCAGAGGGTTCGGCCAGAACAGCTTCGGTCTGCCTAGAAAGCCGATAGGCTAGATCGTCGATAATGAGATGACTTTGCTCTTGGATTTGCTCGACCAGATCGAGGGTTGAGACGATTTGCGCCTCCGCGCGCCGCATCTCTTGAAGGCTGACTACTGTCGCATCCGTCGCACGCCGTGCCATCTGCAGACGCTGTTCCAGCCGGGCCGCTAAGGGCGGCGCGATCTCGGACGTTGACAGATCATCTAAAACTTTGGAGATTTCGCTGATCTTTGTCCCAATTTCCTGCCCAAGGACTGATGGCGAAGCAGTGGTATCTCGCTGATTTAACTGTTCAATCGAAAGGAATACACCATTCAAAGACCGCTCGATCTGCTGGGAGACGCCCAACATCGGTAGCGCCGATTGGCTTAGATGAGCATGACTGGCCAAAACAGCGCGCATTTGCCCGGTAGCAACCCACCCCGCTAGGCCGATGATGCACGCAACGAGCAAAAAAGCGGCCCGGAGACGGGTGCTGATGCGGCTGCCGAAAAGCTGCAGGAGGCGCCAAGGGGGGGGCATCGTTTTCATGCCTTGTGAATAGCCGTGACCGATTAACGCAATGTTAATCGCCGTCGCCCTAAAACCAGCGCCATGACAGCAGGAGGGGTTCCTGCCCCGGCGTATTGGAGGATCGAATCGTGTCAGGCGGCCGCAGGTTGACAAGACGAACGGTTTCAATCGGATTGGGCGCCGGTTTGAGCACGCTGATCGCCGCCCCGGCATTCGGTGAGGCGATCGACATAAAGGTGGCCGCGCAGGCCTGCGAATTGGGGGGAAGCGTCAAGGCGCTTTCGGTGCTGTTGCCTGAAGGGTCGCGGGCCAATCTCGCGCCGGTTGCAAAAGCCTTTACAGAACGGACCGGGGTCGCGGTCGACCTACAAGAAGTGCATGTAGATCAGATCAACGCGGAACTGATGCTTAATAGTGTACTCGGGGAGGCGCGATATGACGTGGCTTTGCCTGCGACTTTTGGTGTCGCAGATCTGGTGGCCGCGGGAGCGGTCCATGCTTTGGATGGCCTCGCCGCACGCTATGAACCGCCGGGGTTTCGCGACCCTATGCTTTATCAAGAAGGGGATAGGTTCGACGGTAAAACCTATGGTTTTCAAACGGATGGTGACGCCTATTTGATGTTCTACCATCGCGAGATGCTGCGCGATCCGGATGAACAAGCGCGCTACGCCGATCGTTTCGGCTATCCACTTGTTCAGCCAGAAACTTGGCAGGAACTGGACCGGCAAATCCGGTTCTTTCATGCACCAGAGGCCGGTCGATATGGCGGACTGTTGTTCCGCACGCCGGGGTATCTCGCATGGGAATGGTGGGTGCGGTTTCACGCCAAGGGCAATTGGCCCTTGTCCCCCGATATGACGCCGCAAATTGCAGATGACCCGGGTGTCGCGGCGCTGGAAGAGTTGATCGCGATCACGGACTGCCTTGCCCCCGAAACTTCGAGCCTGGGGCTGTTTGGAAATTGGGCACGATACGCGAAGGGTGATGTCTATTGCAACATCGGCTGGGGCGGAACGCAGAAATACCTTAACTCTCCTCGATCATTGATGCGCGGACGGATGGTTTACGGGCCAACCCCCGGAGGGCAGGTGGGGGAGGAACTGCTTGAAATCCCCTATTTCAACTGGGGGTGGAGCTTTGTCATCAGCGCGGCATCGACCCAGAAAGAACTCGCCTATTTATTTGCCCTCTTCGCGGTCACGCCAGCAATGTCGACACTTTCCGTTCGACAGCCGGATGGGTTTTTCGACCCTTTTCGTAATGAGCACTACAGTGATCCGGGAGTGGAGGCGGCCTATTCAGAGCCCTTTCTGAAGGTGCATCGCGCGGCGCTTAAAGGGGCGATTCCCGATTTCTATTTGAAAGGGCAATCAGAGTATTTCCAAACATTGGGAAGGGGATTGGATAAGGCCCTTCAGGGTGAGGTTTCGCCGAAAATGGCCCTTACCCGGGCGGCACAGCAATGGCAGTTGATCACAAGCCGGGTCGGACGCGAAAGGCAAATACAAAGGTGGGCGCGCCTGCGAGCGAAATATCCGCCCAATGCGCGTCGATTGCTACGGGATATTGCTTGATGGAACCTTTAGTTTTAATTCGGGTTAGCAGGGCGTTTTGCTCATGCGCTGATCGCAGGGAAGTCGCGATATGACGCAGCGGCTGTTAAGGTTACCTGCCGACCATGAGCTACCTTCGCGCGAAGAGCCGCAGCCTCTCGGGCCTGATGCAGAGGAGTTTATCCATCTGGTAAGTCACGATCTGCGCGGCTCCATTCGCGCGTTGTTGGAACTGCCTGAATGGATCGCCGAGGATATTGAGGAGGCGGGACTGAAGGTAAGCCCTTCAGTCAACAACTCTATCGCCTTGATGAAGCGGCATACGCGGCGGTTGGATCGGATGTTAGTCGACCTGCTTCAATACTCGCGGGCCGGAAAGGGGCGCAATGCGACCGTGCTTGAGCTTCGTCAGGCCTTAGATGCCGCGGTAGAGGAAGTTGGGCTGCCCAGTGGTTTCCGGGTTGACCATCACTTCGGGTGCGACTCTTTCTGCTTTGACCATCAGGACCTGCACTCGCTTTTCGTGGCGTTGATTGGAAACGCGCTCAAGCATCATGATCGGTTTTCCGGGCGGGTTGAGGTAGTGGTAAAAAACGAAGGGGAGGCCATGATGCTCACCGTTTCCGATGATGGGCCGGGAATACCGTCGCGTTATCATGAGCGTGTCTTCCAGCCGATGACAACTTTGCGGTCGCGCGATGAGGTTGAAGGGTCGGGCTTGGGGCTGGCCTTGGTTCGCAAAATCGCAGCGGCTTATGGGGGCCATGCCTGTTTGGTATCCACCGGTGCTGGGCGCGGTGCGACTGTATCCGTGCGTTTGGAGGGCGTCGCTATGACATAGCATAGGTGAAACCCCAGGGAGTCATGGAATTCCTCCTGGCGCCACTATCGAATTGCAGCGCGCGTACCGCTTTATCTCACCACAGCATTCAATGCGAAGGAGGAGATCATCACGTCCCAGTTAGAACCTTGTGCCAAAGGCATTCCGCGCTTGGCGCGGCTGGAGAGTGAGGCTAAGCGAGAGGCCATGCAGCTTTTCCTTCTTTCCGCCCTCACCATGTGCGCCTTTGCGGCGAACTCAATTTTGACCCGAATGGCGGTGGACGGCGGGCATATCGATCCGGCGGGCTTTGCCCTTGTGCGGGTCGGTGCGGGGGCATTGGTTTTGGCCATCTTGGTTGCGCTGCGGGGTGGACGGTTGCCCCTTTTGCAGCGCAACAGGATCGGCGGGGCCGTGAGCCTGGCTGTCTATATGATCGGGTTCAGTCTGGCGTATCTGACGTTGGACGCGGGGCTCGGGGCGCTCATCCTTTTTGGCGTGGTGCAGATTACCATGTTCACCTACGCCGCTTTGACCGGCGCGGCGCCCACCGCGCGGCAGACTACAGGGGCTGCGGCGGCTTTTGCGGGATTGGTTTTGGTCCTCTGGCCGGATGGGCAGGCTTCCACTGATCCAATCGGCGCCGGGCTGATGGTTCTGGCGGGGATCGGCTGGGCCGCCTATACGATCATCGGTCGCACATCGGGCGATCCGCTGGCGGCGACTTCGGCAAACTTTTTGCTGTGTTTGCCGTTCATGCTCATCCTGCCCGCTCTTGCGGGGTCGCATTTCAGCCTGACGGGGCTTTTGTTGGGCGCGCTTTGCGGCGGGCTGACCTCGGGCCTTGGCTATGCCCTGTGGTATGCGGTGCTGACGCGGATCGACGGGGGCACTGCGGCGGTGGCGCAGCTGAGCGTGCCGATCATCGCGATTCTTGCCGGGGCGCTGCTTCTGGGTGAGCCGCTGAGCTTGACGCTTGTCCTCGCAACGGCCTTGGTTTTGGGCGGGATCGCCTGGGCGATCAGCGCAAAATCGGCTCCAAAGGATCGTAGGTGATCGCCGCCTCCGTCGGGCCAAAGGCAACTGTGCCGAGGCTATCGGGCTTGTGGGGGACTTGTGCCAGTTCCGCTTGGGTGACCCATCGATGCCGCGTGACGATGGCCTCTCGGTCTTGCCAATCGGGGGCGATTTGGGCGGATCCGAGGATGTGGCATCTGAAATAGATATCCACCTGATGGAAATCGCCGCCGGGGTCGTGGAACTCATTGACCAAACAAGGCGCGCCGACTGAGATCGTGAGGCCCGTTTCCTCAAAGACCTCGCGCCGCAGGTTGTCGGGGAGGGAGGCGCCGGCCTCCACCCCGCCGCCGGGGGCGCACATCAGGCCCAGCCGATCATCGGCATAGGCGTTGACCAGCAGCAGCCGGTCTTCGTGCAGCAGCACGGCGCGGGCGGCCAATCGAGGGCAGGGTCGGGGCATCGGCATACTTTCGTCAGGTAACGCGCCAAGACCATTTCACAGTCGGGGCAATCAGTCTATCTGGAGGGCATGATGAGATTTTTCACCCTGCTGATTGCCGCGATCTGCTTGGCGATCCCCCTGCCTGCCGCGGCCGAAAACGCGGCGGGGCGCTGTGTGGTTCTGCTCCATGGGCTGGCTAGGACCGAGATGTCTTTTGCCGTGATGGAAGCCGCCTTGGCCGCCGAAGGCTACCGCGTGGTGCGCCCGGGCTACCCTTCGACTGAGGCCAATATCGCGGAATTGGCGAAACAGACCCTGCCGCGCGCAATTGAGGCCTGCGGCACTGCGCAGATCGATTTCGTGACCCATTCCATGGGCGGTATTTTGGTGCGCAAATGGGTGGCCGAGGCCGGGGCCGACCGAGTCGGGCGCGTGGTGATGCTGGGGCCGCCCAATCACGGCAGCGAGGTGGTGGACGAACTGGTCGAGAACCCTGCTTTCGAATGGTTGAATGGGCCCGCCGGGGCCGAGATCGGCACCGATGATGCGGCCTTGCCGAACCAATTGCCGCCGGTCCCTTTCGAATTAGGCGTGATTGCCGGCTCACAGTCGCTCAACCCCTATTTTTCGAGCCTTTTGCCGGGGCCGGATGATGGAAAGGTCTCGGTCGCTTCGACCCGTGTTGCGGGGATGAAAGACCATATCGTCTTGCCGGTGACCCATACCTTCATGATGAACAACCCGCGCGTCATCGCCCAGACCATGGCCTTCTTGAAAACCGGCAGTTTTGATCGGTCGATGACCTTTATCGATGGCGTCCTGAATGCGATCGGCTGCCCGGAAGCGGGCTGCCTGCCGGGGGTGGGAGGGGACGATGCCAAACATTGATCTCTTCAATGCGGAGGTGCTTCACCCCGAGGGGCTGTGCCGTGCGCCGTTGTCTTTTGCCGATGGGGTGATTGCCGATGCCCCGGTCGGGCGGCCTGTCGATCTGACCGGCTTTCAAGTCTTGCCGGGGATCGTCGATCTGCATGGCGACGCGTTCGAGCGGCATCTGGCACCGCGTCGCGGGGCGATGAAACAACTGTCTGAAGGGTTGGTCGCAGCGGAGGCAGAGCTCGCGGCCAATGGCATGACCACCGCGGTCTTGGCGCAATTCGTCAGCTGGGAAGGCGGGCTGCGGGGGCTGGCGTTCGCCGATCAGGTCTTTAGCGGCATCCGCGACACCGCGCCGAAATTGGTGACCGACATCCGCCCGCAGCTTCGGTTTGAGACCCATATGCTCGACCTTTACGACAGTCTGCCGCAGCGGATGGCGGAGTGGAGCGTAGGCTATGTGGTGTTCAACGATCACCTGCCGCATGACCGCTTGGCGGCGGGCAAGACGCCAAAACGGCTGGTCGGGCAGGCGCTGAAGGCCGGGCGCAGCCCGGAGAGACATTTGGCACAGATGCAGGAGATGCACGCGCGGCGCGATGAGGTGCCCGCGGCCTTGGACCGACTCTGCGCGGAACTGGCGCAGCGTGGCGTTAAAATGGGCAGCCATGATGACCAAACCGCCGAGGGCCGCGCCCTTTGGCGGGCGCGGGGCGTGACGCTGGCGGAATTCCCCGAAACGCAGGAGGCCGCCGAGGCCGCGCATGGGGCGGGGGATGCGGTCATCATGGGCGCGCCCAATGTGGTGCGCGGCGGGTCGCATAACGGCAACCTTTCGGCGCTGGACCTGATCAGCATGGGGCTCTGTCACGCGCTGGCGTCGGATTACCATTACCCCTCGCCGCGCCGCGCCGCCTTGATGCTGGCGCAGAGCGGATTGCTGGACCTTGCTGGCGCTTGGGCGTTGGTCTCATCCGGGCCGGCGCAGGTCTTGGGGCTTACGGATCGCGGCACGCTCGCGCCGGGCAAACGCGCCGATATCGTCGTCTTGGACAAGGCCACGGGCCGGGTCGCCGCCACTTTCGCGGCGGGGCGGGTGAGCTTCATGTCCGGCGCGGTGGCGGATCGGTTCTTCGGCTGACCTCAGCCGCGGGTGATCTGGTTTACATGACCCATCTTGCGGCCCGGTTTGACCTCGGCCTTGCCGTAAAGATGCAGCGCGGTGTCGCGGGCGCGGGCCAGTTCGGGCACGCGGTCCATGTCATCGCCGATGAGGTTGGTCATCACCACATCTGCATAGCGCTGCCCATCGCCCAAGGGCCATCCGGCCACGGCGCGGATATGCTGCTCGAATTGGTCGATGGTGCAGCCGTTCTGGGTCCAATGGCCAGAGTTATGCACCCGCGGGGCGATCTCATTCACGATCAGCCCCTGCGGCGTGACGAAAAGCTCGACCCCCATAACGCCCACGTAATCCAGTGCGTTCAGCACGCGACCGGCAAGCAGCACCGCGTCGGTGCGCTGTGCATTACTGATCTTGGCGGGCACGGTGGTGGTGTGCAGGATGCCATCGCGGTGGACATTCTCACCAGGGTCGAAACAGGCAACCTCGCCCGTGGCACTGCGCGCGGCGATGACAGAGATTTCGGCGCTGAAATTGACGAAACCTTCGAGCACGGAAGGCGCGCCGTTCATCTCGGCCCAAGCGGCGTCAAGGTCGGCATCGTCTTTCAGCCGCGCTTGGCCCTTTCCGTCATAGCCGAAACGGCGGGTCTTGAGGATCGCAGGCGTGCCGATTTGGGCCACGGCGGCCTTGAGGCTGGCCGCGTCGGTCACATCGGCGAAAGGGGCCACGCGCAGGCCAAGATCGCCGAGGAAGGTCTTCTCGGTCAGCCGATCTTGGGAAATGCGCAGCGCTTCGCGGCCCGGGCGCAGCGGGGTGATCGCCTCGACCGCGTCGAGCGCCTCGGTGGGGATGTTCTCAAACTCGAAGGTGACGATGTCACAGGCGCGGGCGAAAGCCTCCAGCGCCTTGTGGTCGTCATAGGGGGCGGTGGACACTGCATGGGCCACATCGGCAGCGGGCGGGTTGGCGCCTGGCTCGAAGATATGGGTGCGAAAGCCAAGCCGTGCAGCGGCGACAGAAAGCATGCGGCCCAATTGGCCGCCGCCCAGAATGCCGATGGTGGCGCCGGTTTGTAGGGGTTCAGTCATGCGGCACCTCGGGGATCGAAGCGCTGAGCGCGTCGCGCCAATCGTCCAGTCGCTTGGCCAATTCCGGGTCTTGCAGCGCAAGGATGCCCGCCGCCATCAGGGCGGCATTGGCCGCGCCTGCGGCACCGATAGCCATGGTCGCGACCGGAAAGCCACGCGGCATTTGCAAGATGGAATAGAGCGAATCCACACCCGACAGCGCCTTGGTCTGCACCGGCACGCCGATCACCGGCACGCGGGTTTTGGAGGCCATCATGCCCGGCAAATGCGCCGCCCCGCCTGCGCCCGCGATGATGACTTGCAAACCCCGGTCCACCGCCGTTTTGCCATAATCCCAGAGCCGGTCCGGGGTGCGATGGGCGGAAACGATGCGCGCCTCGAAGGGGATGTTAAGCTCGTCCAGCAGGGTTGCTGCTTCGCGCATGGTGGCCCAGTCGGACTGGGACCCCATGATGATGCCAACCGGGGGCGTGGTCATTGCTGCGGGCCTTCTCTTGGTGGATCAGAGCGCGCACTATACCCATCACGGCCCATCTGGCAACGCCGATTGCCGCGGGCCATGGGGGATAATGGGTCAGGCGATGATATCGGGCGTCAGCCGGTCTTCGATCTGGGCAATCAAATCCTTGAGACGCAGTTTGCGTTTCTTGAGCCGTTGCAGGGTCAGTTGATCCCCGGTGCCGCGTTCGACCAGCGCATGGATGGCGTCATCCAGATCGCGATGTTCCCGTCGAAAGACCTCAAGCTCGACACGCAGCACTTCGTCCGTTTTCATCGACAGATCGGTAGGGGCATTCATGGGCAGGTGATTCCGTTGGGCATCTGAACCTTGAATATAAGCGGTTGAGAACATTTGGCATAGCCCTTGCGCCCTTGCCCAAGCCCCCCCATATTCAATGCAACGGGCTGCCGGTTGCGGGGCCTGTGAAACACTGTCGCTTGACCTGATAAGGACGTGTCGCATGACGAAATTAACGCTTGCCTCTTACCCGCATATGCTTGGGTTTGAACAATTGGAACGGGTGCTTGAACGCAGCGCCAAGGCCGGAAACGAAGGTTATCCGCCGTTCAACATCGAACAAACCTCAGACTACAGCTATCGCATCACGCTGGCGGTGGCGGGTTTTTCGGAACAGGATCTGTCGATAACCGTTGAGGATAGACAGCTCGTGATCCGTGGGCGTCAGTCCGACGATGGCGAAGACCGGGTGTTTCTGCACCGTGGAATCGCCGCGCGTCAATTCCAGCGCTCGTTCGTACTGGCCGATGGGGTCGATGTGGGCGAGGCGGTTATGGAGAATGGTCTGCTGCATGTCGACCTGACCCGCGCCAAGCCTGAAACGGTGGTTCAAACCATCAAGATCAAGAAGGGGTAACATCATGCAAGGCGCAATCACCCACGGAAACGACCGTATGGTCTATGTCAAAACCATCGCTGTCGCCGACCTGCCGCGCGAGGTGCGCGATCAGGCCGAGGGGCTTGAGCTTCTTTATGCCGTTCACGATGCCGAAGGGCAGCAACTGGCGTTGGTCGGCGATCAGAAACTCGCCTTCTCATTGGCGCGAGAGCATGACTACCGGCCAGTGATGGTGCATTGACGCCGCGCGGCGCGAAGATACGCTAAGCCCGATGCAAGGCCGCAGTCCGCTGCGGCCTTTTTTATTGGGAGCGGTCTTATGGATTTCGATTTCGACTGGGTGGATGCCTTTACCGACCAAGTCTTTGGCGGCAATGGCTGCGCCGTGGTGCATGGCGGGAAAGGGCTGCCGGATGAGCTATGCATGGCCTATGTGCGCGAAACATCCCTCGTGGAATGCACCTTTACCGGCCCGTCGGAGGTCGCGGATTTCAAGGTGAAATACTACCTCGCCAGTCGAGAGATACCCTTTGCGGGCCACCCCACCATCGCCACCGTCGCAGCGCTGCGCCATCGCGGGTTGATCGGCGAAGGGCCACTGCGGTTGGAGACTGGCGCGGGGATCGTTGAGGTCGAGGTGCGCGGCTCCCAAATCGCCATGACCCAGATCGCGCCGGTTTTCGGGGAAGAAGTGCCTGCCGATCTCGTCGCCAAGGTGGGCGGCGTGGCACCCGAGGATATCATCGCGCCGCCGCAGGTAGTTTCTACCGGACTGCCGTTCTGTATCACCGTTCTGCGCAGTCGCGCCGCATTGGAAGGGCTGAAGCTTAACCCCGAGGCGCTCGCGGCCTATAACGCCCATCTGGGGCAGGGCAGCAATATGATGGAGCCCTTCTGGGTCACCCTCGAAGGCGCGACCGCTGCGGGCAATACCTATGCGCGGCTGCTGCTGGCCCCGCCCAGCCCTGCCGAAGACCCTTTCACCGGTTCGGCGACGGGTGCCATGGCGGCCTATCTTTGGGCGCGCGGATTGATTGACAGCCCGAATTTCGTGGCCGAGCAGGGGTACCTCATGGGTCGCCCCGGACGGGCGGAGGTCGAGGTGCTTGGCCCCCGCGATGCGATCACCGGTGTCCGTGTGGCGGGGCAGGGGCGCGTGGTGATGTCGGGCCAAGTCTTCATGCCCGAGGTGGCCTAAGCCCGAACGCAAAACGCAGCCCCTAGGGGCTGCGTTGTTCTTGGCAAAGACTGATCGGTTTACTCCGCGATCAGCCCCATGTTTTCGAGCTTCAGCAACACCTGATGCGCGCAGTTGTCGACCTCAACATTCTCGGTCTCCAGCACCAGTTCGGCGTTCTGCGGCACATCGTAGGGGTCGGAAATGCCGGTGAATTCCTTGATCTTGCCCTCCCGCGCCAGTTTGTAGAGCCCCTTGCGGTCGCGGCGTTCGCATTCCTCGATAGAGGTCGCGACATGCACTTCGACAAAGGCGCCGAAATTCTCCACATCCTCGCGCACCGCGCGGCGGGTGGCGGCATAGGGCGCAATCGGTGCGCAGATGGCGATGCCGCCGTTCTTGGTGATCTCGCTTGCGACATAGCCGATGCGGCGGATGTTCAGGTCGCGGTGCTCTTTCGAGAAGCCGAGTTCGGAACTGAGGTTTTTCCGCACGATATCCCCGTCCAGCAGCGTCACCGGGCGGCCGCCCATCTCCATCAGCTTGACCATCAGCGCGTTGGCGATGGTGGATTTGCCGGAGCCGGAGAAACCGGTGAAGAAGACGGTGAAGCCCTGCTTGGAGCGCGGCGGGGAGGTGCGGCGCAGCTCCTTCACGACCTCGGGGAAGGAGAACCACTCAGGGATCTCCAAACCTTCGCGCAGGCGGCGGCGCAGCTCGGTGCCAGAGATGTTCAGGATGGTGACGCTGTCCTTGTCCTCGATCTCATCCATGGCCTCGTATTGAGCGCGTTCCTGCACCCAGACCATATGTTTGAAATCGACCATTTCGATGCCCATCTCCTCCTGATGCGCGCGGAACAGGTCCTGCGCGTCATAGGGGCCATAGAAATCCTCACCGGCGGAATTCTTGCCGGGGCCAGCGTGGTCGCGGCCCACGATGAAATGGGTGCAGCCGTGGTTTTTGCGGATCAGCCCGTGCCAGACGGCCTCGCGCGGGCCAGCCATGCGCATGGCGAGGTTCAAGAGCGACATGGAGGTGGTGGCGGCAGGATACTTATCGAGCACCGCCTCATAGCAGCGCACGCGGGTGAAGTGATCGACATCGCCGGGTTTGGTCATGCCGACAACGGGGTGGATCAGCAGGTTGGCCTGCGCTTCACGGGCGGCGCGGAAGGTGAGTTCCTGATGCGCGCGGTGCAGCGGGTTGCGGGTTTGGAAGGCCACGACGCGGCGCCAGCCCAGTTTGCGGAAATAGGCGCGCAATTCGTTGGGCGTGTCGCGGCGGGCGCGGAAGTCGTAGTGCACGGGCTGCTGGATGCCGGTCACGGGGCCGCCCAGATAGACGTTGCCTGCTTGGTTGTGCAGGTAGTTCACCGCCGGATGCGCCTCGTCATCGGCGCCAAAGACCTTCTCGGCCTCGCGCGATTTGTTCGGGGTCCAGCGGTCGGTGACGGTCATGGTGGCGAGGATCACGCCCTCTTGGTCGCGCAGGGCGATGTCCTGCCCTACTTCCAGCTTCTCGGCGAAAGCCTCGGTCACGTCGAGGGTGATGGGCATCGGCCAGAGGGAGCCATCCGCCAGCCGCATATTCTCGACCACGCTGTCGTAGTCCTCTTCGCCCAAGAACCCTTTCAGCGGGTTAAAGCCGCCGTTCATCAAGAGTTCCAGATCGCAGATCTGACGCGGGGTGAGGTCGAGGCTCACCAGATTGCCCGCCTCCACCTTCAGTTTTTGCGACGACTCGTAAGAGACGTAGAGTTCGGGGATCGGCGTGAGGTTGCTGGGCATCATGACTATCACTTTTCTTCAGGGAACAGGCGGCTTCGGTCCCGGCTGCCATAGCTGCAAAAGATGTGAAAAGTCTATAGAACTAAGGGGTGTCGCCCCGTTAAAGGCCGAAATCCCATGATCCGAGGGAGGCCTGCAATTCGGGTGCTGAGGGGCGGCGGAAACCGGAATTATCTCCGCCGCACCTTCGTCTGACTTAAACGTCTTCCTTCACTTCGGCCCCGTAGCCGAGCGGGAGGGAGGTATCTTTGCCGTCATCGTCGCCCACTTCGGCAAGGAAGCGCTCGGCTTCGAGTGCTGCCATGCAGCCCATGCCGGCGCTGGTCACCGCTTGGCGGTACTTGTGGTCGGTCAAATCGCCTGCGGCAAAGACGCCGGGGATGGAGGTCTTGGTGCTGTCGGGTTTGGTCACGACATAGCCGCCCATGTGGGTCTCCAGCGTGTCTTTGACCAACTCGTTGGCAGGCGCATGGCCGATGGCCACGAAGACGCCCTTGGCGGGGATGTCGGTGATCTCGCCGGTCTTGGTGTGTTTGACCTTCACGCCCTCGACGCCGAGCGGGTTGTCGGTGCCGTAAACCTCATGCAACTCATGGAACCACAGCGGCTCGATCTTGGGGTTCTTCATCAACCGGTCGATCAGGATCTTCTCGGCGCGCAGCTCGTCCCGGCGGTGGATCAGCGTGACCTTGGAGGCGAAGTTGGTGAGGAACAGCGCCTCTTCCACGGCGGTGTTGCCGCCGCCGATGACCACGATCTCCTGACCGCGGTAGAAGAACCCATCGCAGGTAGCGCAGGCCGAGACGCCGAAGCCCTTGAACTTTTCTTCGCTCTCCAGCCCGAGCCACTTGGCCCGCGCCCCGGTGGCGAGGATCACGGAATCGGCGACGTAAGTCGTGCCGCTGTCGCCCTTGGCGTGGAACGGGCGGCTCGACAGGTCGAGGTCGGTGATGATGTCGCCGATGATCTCGGTCCCCATGGCCTTGGCGTGGTCCTGCATGCGGATCATCAGGTCGGGGCCCTGCACCTCGCTGTCGCCGGGCCAGTTCTCGACCTCGGTGGTGGTGGTCAGCTGGCCGCCCGGCTCGATCCCCTGCACGAGAATCGGCTCCAGCATGGCGCGGCTTGCGTAGACCCCGGCGGTATAGCCTGCGGGGCCGGAGCCGATGATCAGTACCTTGGTTTTACGTGTCTCGGCCATCTGGCGCCCCCGGGCTGTCATTGATATTGCCCGCCTCATATAGCGATAGCCGCGAAGCCGTTAAACCCCTGCCGTCACCGCCCTGCCATTACGCTTGCGTGAGCGGTGAGGGCGGTTGGCATCAAGGATCGCGATAAAGAATATTGCGCTTATGTGAAACTTTATTGCGCGTACCACGCAGGCTGCTATAAGAATCGAAAATTCACTGAGGATGTTATGGCGGGTACACGACTTGATCCGATAGACCGGATGATCTTGGCCGAGTTGCAATCTGATGGCCGGATGACGAATGTCGAACTTGCCAAACGCGTCGGCATCTCTGCACCGCCCTGTTTGCGCCGGGTGCGCACCTTGGAAGAGCAGGGCTATATCAAAGGCTATCATGCGGATGTCGATGCGCGCGAACTGGGCTTTGAGGTGCAGGTCTTCGCCATGGTCGGGCTGGCCAGTCAGGCCGAGGCTGATCTGAGCGCGTTTGAAGAGAAATGCCGTGGTTGGCCGCTGGTGCGCGAGTGCCATATGCTCAACGGTGAGGTCGATTTCATCCTGAAATGCGTGGCACCAGATCTGTCGAGCTTTCAAAGCTTCCTGACCGGGCATTTGCTGACCACGCCCAATGTGGAAAGCGTGAAGACCAGCCTCGTGATCCGCGGGGCCAAGGACGAGCCCGGCGTGCCCTTCGACGTGTTGGAAGCGCGGCTGTCGACCGCGCCTTAAGGTCAGCTATCGGCGCGGTCTTCTGCCGCCTCGGGCGCGCGGGGATGGGCGAGGGGGCCGAAATCCCGCCCATGCGCGATCTGCGGAAACATGGATAGAAAGCGATCCCGCAGGCCGGGCGTTGCGTCACGCAGCGCTTGAGCGCCGGGGTGAAAGGTCTCCATCTCTAGCCCGCCTGCCTTGATCACCGCATGGCGCGACAGACAGATATGAAACAGGCGTACCGGGGTTGGCGGGGTGACCTCGATCACATTGACCCCATCCACGAATTCGCACAGCGGTGTGAGCAGGCGGCTGCCCTCCGCCCCGGCCCGCAGGTGGGGCGGCGTCTGGAGCACCCGTGCGGCGGGGCCGAGGGTGATGAAAGAATTCGGGCGCCCCTCGCCGAAACTGTCGGGCATGATACGGATGAGGGGCAGCCGCCCACTGTCCGCCGGGATGAAACGGCTCGACCCGATCCAGATCAACTGCGCCGGGTCTCCGGCACTCGTGTGGATCATGTCGCCGGGCTGGAGGTCTTCGATGGCGATGTCGCCCTGCACCGTTTGGATTGGCGTCCCGCGGGCGAAGGCCGCGAAAGCGGCTTCGAGAAGTGGCGCGGCGGGGGCGGTGTCTTGGCCGATATAGAGCGACCCGTCGGCGCGGAGCGCGGCGACTTCATAGCTGCGCATCGGCGCGGGCGGTGGGCCTTCGGCTTTGGTGGCGGTCTCAGTCATGCAAAACCCTTTGTCGGCCCGGCACAGCGCTGCCGAGGGCGCCATGCACCAGCTCGGGCTGACGGATACTGCGCCATGTTCTGCGGGATTTGTCAAAATATCCGGCCTGAGTGCTGCGCTTTGCGCGCCAATCTCGGCGGAATGCGGGGGCTGTTTCCGGGCCGGGTGCGTGATCGCCATATTCGCATGAAAACGCCCCTCGCAACGAATCAACGGCACGAGGGGCGGTCTGCTATACCGAGCGCGTGGCACCGGTACCGGGGGGAACTTCTCAGGCGGTCTTGCGGACCGGGGCGTTGCCGGAGCGTTTGGCGATGAAAGCGGCGCGGCGCGCACCGCGGGCCCATGGCATGACGGTGTCGGTTTTGGCCGCTGTCTCGACAACGGATTTGATGAAGCGCGGGTTCTTTTTCATGGCTCTGTTCCTCTTCGGGTCACGCGGGCATCGTTGCATCCACTATCGCAGTGCAATCGGGCCGGTTTTTGACCGTGGGCGAGAAACTTGTGGGAAATTGACGGCTTGGAAGGGCGGTTTTGGGCGCCTTTGCCATACTTCGAAAAGTGTTAATTTTCGGTGGTTTGCAGGGGGTGCGGGAAGCAATGATGCCGCAAAGTGCTGATTGTGCCAGATATCGCGACAGCAATGCGGCGCGAAACGGGCAGGCTTTGCCGCAATCCCGCCCCGTTCAGAGGGTGATCGCCGAGAGCAAGCGCCCATAGTCCGCTTCTTTGGCATGGGTCGTGCGCCGGTAGGAATAGAATCGCGCGGCATCGGCGTAGGTGCAATGCCGCGTCCATTCCGCATGGCCCACACCCGCAGCACGCAGACGGTTCAGGCCAAAGCCCGGCAAGTCGAAATGCAGACGGTCACCTTCGCCTTGGGCAAAGTAACGGGCAAACTCTGGGTCGGCGCTCATGAAATTGTCGAGAAACTCCGGCCCGACCTCATAGGCGCGCTGGCTGATGGAGGGGCCGATCACCGCGGTGATCTTTTCGCGGGTGGCGCCGAGATCGACCATGGCGTCGACCGTCGCCTCGAGTATCCCATCAAGCGCGCCGCGCCAGCCTGCATGGGCCGCGCCCACCACACCAGCCTGCGCATCGGCAAAAAGCACGGGCTGACAGTCAGCGGTCAGGATCGACAGGGCGATGCCGGGGGTTTTGGTGACCAAGGCATCAGCGCGGGGCTTGTCGTCGTGCGGCTCCGTCACCGTGACGACAGTGGCGGAATGCACCTGATGCACGCCGACAAGGTGGTCGGCAGGCAGGCCCATCGCCTCGGCGGCGCGGGCGCGGTTGATGCGCACGATCTCGGACTGGTCCGAGCTGCCGCTGCCGCAGTTCAACCCGGAAAACACGCCCGACGACGCACCGCCACGGCGGGTGAAGAACCCGTGCCGCAAAGGCGCAAGCGCATCGGATGTCAGAATTTCGAGCGTCATACTTCTGTCCCCGGGGGCGGGGTCTGACCTTTTTGGTAGAGCCCCATCACTTTGAACAGGTTTCCCATTTCCGTCGGGTGCGTCAACCGTCGATGTGCGGCAATATGGTTACTGAGCGCGTCGCCGGTCAGCGCCTCGGCCAGTTTCTGCGCGCGGGGGGTGATGCCCAACCGCTCCAGAAAAACGCCTTGGGTGACCACGCGGCTATGGGGGCAGGGGCAGGCGCGGGCCAGCGCCTCGAAATCGACATGGGCGGTCAGATCGGCCTGCCCGGGATTGGCGAGGGGATCGGCGGGGCTGTGGTTCTCCAGCGCTTGCAGCGTGTCGCCCAAGGCGCGCCAATCGCCATAGTCGATGATCAGCCCCGCCCCGCCATGGGCCGCGATGCGGTTGCCGATCTCTTGCATGATCTCCGCCGCCGGGGCGCAAAGCTCGATAAGGTCGCCGTCCTTCGTATCCTCCAGCCGATGGGCAAGGGCGGGCTGTGGGGTCACGGGGCCGAGGCCAAAGGTCAGCGCCCCCTCTGCCGCGCCCACCCGGCGCTCGGCCCAGCCTGCGCCTTGGCGGATGAATTGCCGGATTGGCAGCGCGTCGAAAAACTCATTGGCGATCAGGAACAGCGGCGCATCTGGCAGGTCAGCGGCACTTTCGGCCCAAGTGACCTCGGCCCCTCGCAGCGTCTCGCGCTGCACATCGCGCAAAGACGGAGAGGCTTCGACCAGCGTGACCTGCGCCGCCGCCTGAAACCCCGGCACCCGCGCCGTGGCGCGCAGGATATCGGCCATCAATGTCCCCCGGCCCGGCCCAAGCTCGGCCAGTGTGAAGGGGGAGGGGGCGCCCTGATCCAGCCAGCTTTGCGCCAGCGAAAGGCCGATCAACTCGCCAAACATCTGGCTGATCTCGGGGGCGGTGATGAAATCCCCCTCCGGGCCGAAAGGCGCCCGGGTGGTATAGTACCCCCAGTCGGGATGCAGCAGGCAGGACTGCATATAGGCGTCCAGCCGCATCGGCCCTTCCAGTGCGATCCGTGTGAGCAGATGGTCCTTCAGGCTCATGCCTGCCGCCGCGCTCGGATGATGAGGAAGACGCCCACGGCAATCATCGGCAGCGATAGGATTTGCCCCATGGTCAGCCCCCAGCCGCCGATATGCCAAGCCAGCCCCAGCGGGTTGCCGGGGGTGACGAATTGCGCGTCGGGCTGGCGCAGGAACTCCACCGCGAACCGTGCCGCGCCATAGCCCGCAAGGAAAGTGCCACCGATCAGCCCCGGCATTTTAAGCGCGCCGCGTTTCCACGCCATCCACAGCAGCACGCCGCCCAAGAGCAGCCCCTCCAGCAGCGCCTCATAGAGCTGCGAGGGGTGGCGCGCGCAAATGCCCGCCACATCGGGGCAGAACTGCGCCGCCTCACCGGGGAAGGCCACGCCCCAAGGCAGATCGGTCGGGCGGCCCCACAGTTCGGCATTGATGAAATTCGCGAGCCGCCCCAGAAACAGCCCCGGCGCCAGCCCCAGACAGACCATATCCCCGGTCGAAATCACCGGAATCCGGTGTCGCCATGTATAGAAAAGACCGGCCAGAATGACCCCAAGCGCCCCGCCATGGAAGGACATGCCGCCCTCCCAAAGCTGCAAGATCGCGGCGGGGTTCGACAGGTAATAGGCCGGTTGGTAAAACAGCACATAGCCCAAGCGCCCGCCAAGGATCACGCCCAGAATGACCCAAAAGAGCAGGTCCTCGACCTGACCGGGCTTCATGACTGGCGTGTCGTTCTTCCACAGATGGGGGCGTTTGACCGCCGCAGTGGCAATGCGCCAGCCCAGCAGGATGCCCACGATATAGGCCAGCGCATACCAGCGCAGCGCGAAGGTGGAACCAAACAGGGTCACCGAAAAGATTTCCGGCGCGATATCGGGGAAGGGGAGCATGGCTATCATGCTGCTGATTGAGCAAGGCCGCGCGGGGAAGTCAACCTTGCGAGCAAGGGCGCCGCGCCCCATATAGGGGCTAACAAACCTCCGGAGGCCAGACATGCAGACCCGCAATAAGTTTTTCGATGACGTTTCACAGATGATGACAAACGCGATGGGCGTCGCCCAAGGCGCGAAGGATGAGGCCGAAACTGCCTTCAAGGGCATGCTCGACCGTTGGCTCGCCGATCGTGATTTCGTCACCCGTGAGGAGTTCGACGCGGTGCGCGCCATGGCGCAGAAGGCCCGCGAAGAGAACGAAGCGCTGAAAGCGCGGCTCGACAAGCTCGAAGCCAAGGACTGAGCCTGAGGCCAACTCTGATCGGTCGCCCCAAATTTCGGGGCGGCGATCCCCCGCGCTACACGGGGGTTTTTCTGGCCCGGTAGCTCCCTCCCTCCAATTTATAGACGATTTCCGCGATTTACCCACAAGTTATTGCGGTTATCCCCTATCAATTGTGGTTATCCCCAAGAAAAAACTTGCCAGACTGTTCCGCTGCAAGCACCATATCTTGTATAGGTGATGTGAACCTACACGCCTATTTGTGCAGGCTTCCATGCATGGTGGGCCAAGTCCCGCCCCGTGGAACAGATTGAGAGGTGGCGAAATGGCCCTGTCCGAGCATTACCTTGAAGAAGAAATCCACCCCATTGATATCGTTGAAAATCTCGCGGCCCATCACGATTGGGAATTCGACCGCGTGGCGGATGACCAGATCGCCATGGCGGTCGAGGGGCAGTGGCGGACCTATTCCATCACGCTGGCATGGTCAGCTTACGACGAAACGCTGCGCCTGATCTGCACCTTCGAGATGGAGCCTCCGGCTGAAAAACTGCCGGAACTTTACGAATTGTTAAACCTCGTCAACGATCAATGCTGGGCGGGGGCCTTCAGCTTCTGGGCCGATCAGCAGTTGATGGTCTACCGCTACGGGCTGGTTTTGGCGGGCGGACAGGTCGCGGGGCCAGAGCAGATCGACACGATGATCGGTGCCGCCGTCATGAGCGCGGAACGCTACTATCCTGCGCTGCAATTGCTGGTCTGGGGGGATCAAACCCCCAAGGCCGCGATGGACGTCGCCATTGCAGAGGCTTACGGCCGGGCGTAACAAAGTCCCCGAACAACTTCGGGGGATAGGATGAAAGACGGGAGAGTAGCACGCGACGGTCTGGTTTTGCTGGGCTGTGGCAAAATGGGATCAGCCATGTTGGAGGGCTGGCTGGCGCAGGGGCTGCCGGCAAGCGCGGTTTGGGTCGTTGACCCGAAACCGTCCGATTGGCTGCAAGGCACCGGCGTGAACCTGAACGCCGACCTGCCTGCCGCGCCGGCGGTGGTGCTAGTGGCGGTCAAACCGCAGATGATGGCGGACGCGCTGCCGACGCTTCAGGCGATGGGCAATGGTGAGACGCTGTTCGTCAGCGTCGCGGCGGGCACGACCATCGGCTATTTCGAAAGCGTCCTCGGCGGGGACACGCCCATTGTGCGGGCCATGCCCAACACGCCTGCCGCCATTTCCAAAGGGATCACCGCCATCGTCGGCAACGCCAAGGTGGGCAGCCGGTCTCTGGATGAAGCCGAAACGCTGCTGAGCGCGGTGGGTGAGGTCGTCCGCCTGACCGAGGAGGCGCAGATCGACGCGGTCACCGGGGTCAGCGGCTCCGGCCCGGCCTATGTCTTTCACATGATCGAATGCATGGCCACTGCCGGTGTGGCCCAAGGCCTGCCCGAGGAATTGGCGATGCAATTGGCCAAGGCGACGGTCGCCGGGGCAGGGGCGCTGGCGATGCAGGCTGAAGAGGAACCGGCGCAGTTGCGCGTCAACGTCACCAGCCCCAATGGCACGACCCAAGCGGCGCTTGAGGTTTTGATGGATGAGGCCGACGGTTTCCCGTTCTTGCTGAAACGCGCGGTTGCCGCCGCGGCGGACAGATCGCGGGAGCTGGCCAATGGCTGAGATCACTTTCGACGATTTCCTGAAGGTCGACATTCGCGTCGGCACCGTGACCCGGGCCGAAGCCTTTCCGGAAGCACGCAAGCCGGCGATCAAACTCTGGGTAGATTTCGGCGAGGAGATCGGCGAGCGTAAGACCTCGGCCCAGATCACCGCGCATTATACGCCGGAGACGCTGGTGGGGCGGCAGGTCGTGGCTGTGGTTAATTTCCCCCCACGCCAGATCGGGCCTTTCATGTCCGAGGTGCTGGTGCTCGGCCTGCCCGACCAGGACGGAGAGATCGTGCTTTTGTCGCCCGATCAAAAAGTGCCCGAAGGAGGGCGGATGCATTGAAAAAGATATTGATTGCCAGACCCTTGCCCAAAGAAGTCACCGAAGCGTTAAAGGGCTGCGAAGTGACGGTGCGCGAGGAAACTGCGCCGCTTTCGGGCGAAGAAATGCGCGCCGCGCTGCGCGACTATGACGGGGTGATGCCGACCCTGGGGGATGCTTTCTCGGCCGAGGTTTTCGCCGATGTGCCCGAGCCGCGCTGCAAGATCCTCGCCAATTTCGGCGTCGGTTATAACCACATCGACGCGGCAGCGGCCCGCGCAGCGGGGGTGGAGGTGACCAACACCCCCGGCGCCGTCACCGATGCCACGGCGGATGTCGCCATGACGCTCATGCTGATGTCCGCCCGCCGCGCTGCCGAAGGGGAGCGGCTGGTCCGCTCCGGCGCTTGGGCCGGTTGGCACCCGACGCAGATGCTGGGGCTGCATTTGACCGGCAAACGGGTCGGCATCGTTGGCATGGGCCGGATCGGGCAGGCCATCGCGCGGCGCTGCCACTATGGGTTCGAAATGCAGGTCAGCTATTTCAACCGCAGTGAGAAAGACCTCGATTTTCCCGCTACCCGTGTCGAAAGCCTGCCCGCGCTGGCCGAAGCCGTGGATATGCTCGTCATCGCCGTGCCCGGCGGCGGCGAGACGCGGCATCTGATCGATGGGACTGTTCTCGGCGCGATGCAGCCTCATGCCCATCTGATCAACATCGCCCGCGGCGATGTGGTGCAGGAGGCCGCGTTGATCAAAGCCCTGCAAGCGGGGCGCATTGGCGGTGCGGGTCTGGATGTCTATGAGTTCGAGCCCAAGGTGCCGCAGGCGCTGCGCGATCTCGACAATGTTGTGCTGCTGCCGCATCTCGGCACGGCGGCGCATGAAGTCCGTGTCGATATGGGGCTGATGGCGGTGGCCAATCTGCAAGCCTTCATTGACGGAGAGACCCCGCCAAACCGGGTTTAACCGTCGCCCACAGCGGCGCGCCAGTGTTTGCGGCAGAGCGAGACATAGGTCTCGTTCCCGCCAATCTGCACCTGCGCGCCGTCCCGCATCGCTTGCCCTTCGGCGTCGCGGCGCACGACCATCGTGGCTTTCTTGCCGCAATGGCAAATGGTGCGCACTTCGCGCATCTCATCGGCCAGCGCCAGCAGGGTGGCGGAGCCGGGGAAAAGCTCACCCCGGAAATCGACCCGCAGGCCAAAACACATGATCGGCACGCCCAGATCATCCACCGCGCGGGCCAGTTGCCAGACCTGCTCGACCTCCAAAAACTGCGCCTCATCGACAAAGATACAGGCGCAGGGGCCTTGCTCCAACCGGGCTTCGATCTTGGCCAAAAGGTCTTCGCCCGGGGCGAAAGTATCGGCCTCTTGCCCGATGCCGATACGGGAGGCGATGCGACCTTCGCCCGCGCGGTTGTCGAACTGCGCGGTGAGCAAGAAGGGCACCATGCCGCGTTCCACATAGTTATGCGCCGCTTGAAGCAGCACCGTGGATTTACCGGCGTTCATGGTGGAGTAATTGAAGTAGAGCTTTGCCATGGGCAGGGTGTTACGCCGCCCATGACAGCGGATCAAGATGCAAACCCCGCCCTGATCTTAGGGCCGGGCGCCGCGCGTCAGCCGCGCTTTTTGACGATGACGGAGCCGACGGAATAGCCCGCCCCGAACGAACAGATCAGCCCGGTCTCGCCGTCTTCCAGATCGTCGGAGTTCTTCGCAAAAGCGATGATCGACCCGGCGGAGGAGGTGTTGGCGTAGTCTTGCAGAATGTTGGGCTGTTCGCCTGGCTCAGGCTCACGCCCCAGCACTTTGCGCCCGATGAAATCGTTCATCGACTTATTCGCCTGATGCAGCCAGATGCGCTTGAGGTCGTCGGATTCCAACCCGTTGTCGGCCATATGCCCGCCGATATGCTCGGCCACCATGGGTAATACTTCCTTAAACACTTTGCGCCCATTCTGCATGAACTGCATATCGCGCCGGTCGCTCAGCCCATCGGGGCGGGAGCGGCGGAGGAAGCCGTTGTTGTTGCGGATGTTGTTGGAATATTCGGTCGCGCAGCGGGTCGAGATGACCTCGAAACAGGGGCCGTCGACATCTTCGGCGCGTTCCAGCAGCGTGGCGGTGGCCACGTCACCAAAGATGAAGTGGCAATCGCGGTCACGCCATTCGAGGTGGGCTGAGCAAATCTCGGGGTTCACCACGAGGGCGGAGCGGATGGAGCCGGAGCGGATCATATCCGCCGCCGCCTGAATGCCGAAAGTGGCCGAAGAACAGGCGACGTTCATATCGAAGGCGAAGCCCTTCACGCCAAGAAGCTCCTGAATCTCGATGGCCACGGCAGGATAGGCGCGCTCGAGGTTGGAGGCGGCGCAGATCACCGCGTCCACATCCTCGGCGCTCTTTCCAGCGGCGGCGAGCGCCTTTTGCGCGGCATCAATGGCCATTTCGGCCATGAGAGAAGGCTCCTCATCCGTGCGCTGGCGCAGCAGGGGGTGCATCACATTGGGGTCCAGCACGCCGGATTTATCCATAACATAGCGCTGTTCAATGCCGCTGGCTTTGACGATGAACTCTTCCGAGGAATGCGCCTTGGCCTCTAGGGTGCCCGCTTCGATCGCCTCGGCATTTTCGGCGTTGTAGAGGTCGGCATAGGCGTTGAAGGCTTCGACCAGTTCGGCGTTGGTGATGGTTTGCTGCGGCGTGAAAACGCCCGTACCGGTGATGGCGGCTTGATACATCGCTGTGATCCCTTTCTCTCCAACGGCATGGCTGGTCTGATAAAGCTGAGCAGCCCCGGACGAATTGCAAGGGCCGTTGTCATGTCGGTGCACTTTGATGCAGGGGGAAGCAAGGTGCAGGTTCCATACTTTAGCGAAACCGCGCAGGACTTGCCACGGCTTTGACGGGGCAGACGTGTGAATGCCGCTACAGTTGCGAATTTTGATCGCCCCGGCCCCCGCGCGCTGGCTTGACTATGCAACCGGAAGCGCGCAGTGATTGAGCATTAGCAATCATTAATTGAACGAGAACAGTCAGGGTTTTTTGAGGCAGCGGCCCCTCCGGCGCGTGATTTACAGGTCCACCATCCGCGGATGCCGCAGCCTAAAGCACAGAATTTGCTTACGGATTCAACCTCCGAAAAAGAGAGGTGTCATGAGGCGCAGTACTATCAGTCGAATGCTTTGCGAGGGGGCAAAGCGTTTTCGCAAGGACGAGGGCGGCGGCATGCTGGTCCTCATGTTGGTCGTGTTTTTCGGGATCACGATCTTTGGCGGGCTGGCCGTGGATCTGGCCAACCACGAGCGGACGCGGACCACCTTTCAGACCCATCTCGACAATGCCGTGCTCGCCGCGGCGAGCCTGTCGCAAGACCTCGACCCTGAAGAGGTTGTGCGCAGCTACCTGACTTCCGCCGGGCTTGATGCATCCGAAGTGGTGATCGATTCAAGCGAAGAAAAGATCGGTGGCATTCTGGTGGGGCGGACCGTCGAAGCCTCGCTTCCGGCAGGGCTGAACACCTATTTCTTCCGTTTTTTCGACATCGATTCACTCGGGATGACGATCAGCTCTGAGGCGACCGAACGGGTCGAGGATATCGAGATTTCGCTGGTGTTGGATGTGTCGGGGTCGATGGGGGAGAGGACCAGCGACCGCAGCGGGATCAAGTTGACCCTGCTGAAGAATGCGGCCATCGACTTTGTCGATACGATCCTAAGCGATACCGAAGAGGGACGCGTATCGATTTCGATCATTCCCTATTCGACCAAGGTAAATGCGGGAGAAGCTCTGCTGGGCCAATATTCGACAACCACCGAACATAGCTATTCCCACTGCGTGGATTTCGATGGGAATGACTATAGTTCCTTGGCGATCGACCCCCAACAACAGATGCAACGGACAGGGCACTTCCAGTTCCAGAGCATGTCGAGTTCCAACCAGGAAAGGGGCCAATGGGTTTGCCGTAAAGACGCAGGTTTTGAAATTACTCCTCTGTCAGACTCGGTCGCGGCGCTGAGATCGCAAATCCTCGCTTTGACCGCCGAAGGGTCGACGTCGATCGACGTTGGTGCGAAGTGGGGGCTGGCCTTGCTTGACCCCTCCGCACAGGGGCCGGTGAGCGGCTTGATCGACGCCGGTCTGGTCCCGCAGGAGTTTCAAGGCCGCCCGCACCCACACGGGGCTGATAACAGCATGAAGGTTCTGGTGCTGATGACGGATGGTGAGAACTTTCCGGAATACCGTCTTGAGCCTGAGTATGCTTCCGGCGAGTCGGATGTGATCCGCACCGACTACGGTTCGGTGGTGTTCTATACAGTGGATTCTGCCGAACGCTCCAACGAATACGACGGGGATAATTCCTATCCTGAAGACTACTTTTATGCGACCCACCCTTGGGGCTCTGATCGTAGGTGGGATGATTACACGCTGCTCAACCACCCCAGTCTACGGGACTATAGGGATCAAGGGCAGGAAGAACGGCTCGACTGGCCCGAGGTTTGGGCCGAGATGTCCCCTTATTACTACGGCTATAACCTCTATGGCCGACGGCGGACGACGAACTGGTGGGGCGGATCGCAGACTTGGAGTTCCCGCGCGAACAGTTTTTGGAACGACATGCACGACACCATCAGCGCGAGCGAGAAAGACCGCCGCCTGCGCCAAATCTGCGGCGTCGCGAACACTGCTGGCGTCGTGGTCTATTCCATCGGCATGGATGTCGACAGCACCAACTCCCTCAGCCTTCTGAAAGACTGCGCCTCTTCCGAGGCCCATTACTTCGACGTTCAGGGTCTGGAGATCCAAACCGCCTTCGACATGATCGCGGCGTCCATCTCCATGTTGAGGCTGACCAAATGATCCGCTTCGTCAAAGACCGCTTTCGCCGGTCCGAGGCGGGCGGGGTCACCATTGAGTTCGTCATCCTTTTGCCGCTCGTCTTTTACTTCTTCTTCCTCGCGCTTGAGACGGGGTTGTGGAGCGCGCGTGAGATCATGCTGCGCCGGGCCACGAATTTGGCCGTGCGGGACGTGCGTTTGGCCACCGGTTCTGTGCCAGGCTATGACGCGATGAAGGCGCTGATTTGTGAGCGGTCGGTTTTCGATGCGGGCTGCATCGAGAATATCCGGATCGAGATGCGCGCCATGCCGATTGCCGATTGGGCTGACCTGAGCGGGGCTGCCCCCTGTGTCGACCGGGATGAGGATTTCGACCCAGCAAATGGTTTTCTGCCCGGCCAGCAGAACAATCTGATGATGATGCGGGTCTGTCGTTTGTTCGATCCGCTTTTGCCGGGGACAGGCTTGGGCCGGAAATTGCCCGAAGGGTCGGATGGCACATATGGCGTGCGAGTCACCACCGCTTTCGTGACGGAGCCGCGCGGATGAGGGGGGGCGTATTCAAAGGTTTCGTCCGGTCGGAAGAGGGCAGCCAGACGATTGCCTTTCTGGTTCTGCTGCCGTTGTTGGTCTGGTCGATCATGGCGATGCTGACCTTTACCGATGCCTTTCGGGTGCGTGGGATGGCGACCGATGCCACCGCCGTCATCGCCGACAGCCTGTCGCGGCAGACGACGCCGATCAACGCCGCTGATCTCTTGGGCCTGCAATCGGTGGCGGAGCAGCTCACTGGTTACGAAGTCTCTCTGCGCGTCACGCAGGTGCGGTGCATTCTGAATTGCGACAGTCTGGACCGCCGGATTTTGGCGGTGGATTTCTCGCAAGGCATCGGGCTGGACAGCCTGCTCGACATCGACTTTATCGCGGGGCTTTCGCGTGAACGGGTGCCGCTGATGGCCAATGGTGACCGTCTGGTGCTGGTGGAGACTTCTTTCATGCACGAGCCGATTGCGCAGATCGGCTTGGAGGGCACGGAGGTCAACGTCTCGCATGCCACACGGATGCGTTTCGCGCCTCAGCTTTGCTGGATCCGGTGCATCATCAGCTAGGCGGGCACCGATGCCCAAATGCGAAAGGGGCCGCCCGATGGGCAGCCCCTTTTTCTTATCCCTGAAGCGCTTTCACGCCGATCGCATCCTCGGCCTGCGCCTTGATTGCCAATGCGGCGGCATGGGCGCCTGCGGCGGTGGTGAAATAGGGGATCTTGTCGTAAAGCGCGATAGAGCGGATCGACTTGCTGTCTTCGACCGCCTGTGCGCCTTCGGTGGTGTTCATCACCAGATGCACCTCGCCGTTCTTCATCATATCGGTGATGTCGGGGCGCCCCTCATAGACCTTGTTCACCACATCGCAGGCATGGCCATTGGCGGTGAGCCATTCCGCCGTGCCACGGGTGCCGATGAGGGTAAAGCCTTGGTCCAGCAGGATCTTCGCCGCATCCAGCATGTTCTGGCCCTTATCCGCATCCTTGACCGACAGGAAGGCGCAGCCCTTGCGCGGCAGCGGGTTGCCCGCGCCCATTTGCGCCTTGAGGAAGGCGCGGGGGAAGTCGCGGTCCCAGCCCATGACCTCACCGGTGGAGCGCATTTCTGGTCCCAGCAGCGTGTCGACGCCGGGGAAACGGGCGAAAGGCAGCACGGCCTCCTTGACTGAGAACCAAGGCATATTGGGGTCGGCCAGCGTCATCGGGTCGCCCAAGGGCAACGTGTCTTCGTAAGCCGCCTGATCGGGGTAGGCGGGGCGCTGCGGGAAGTTGCTCAGCGGCTCACCAGCCATGATCCGCGCGGCGATGGAGGCGATGGCGCTATCGGTCGCCTTGGCCACGAAGGGCACGGTGCGCGAGGCACGGGGGTTCACCTCGATGAGGTAAATCTCGCCGTCTTTCACCGCGAACTGGATGTTCATCAGGCCCACAACGTTGAGCGCTTTGGCCAGCGCGCGGGTCTGCTCTTCGACCTCTTCGATCACCTCACGCGGCAGCGAATAGGGCGGCAGCGAACAAGCGCTGTCGCCGGAGTGGACACCCGCCTCTTCGATGTGCTGCATGATGCCCGCCACATGGACATTCTCACCATCGCAGAGCGCGTCGACGTCAAGCTCCACCGCGCCCGACAGGTAGCTGTCGAGCAGCACCGGGCTGTCGCCCGAGACCACCACGGCATTGGTGATGTAGCGCTCAAGGCTGGCCTGATCGCGGACGATCTCCATCGCACGGCCGCCCAGCACGTAGGAGGGGCGGATCACCAGTGGGAAGCCGATCTCCTTGGCGATCTCCATCGCCTCTGCATCGGAATGGGCGATGCCATTGCGCGGCTGTTTCAGGCCGAGGTTCAGCACAAGCTGCTGGAAACGCTCACGGTCTTCGGCCAGATCGATCATGTCGGGCGTGGTGCCGAGGATCGGAATGCCCGCTTCTTGCAAACCGTTGGCGAGCTTCAGCGGGGTCTGGCCGCCGAACTGGACGATGACGCCGTGTAGTGTGCCGTTCTCCTGCTCGACGCGCAGGATTTCCATGACATGCTCAAAGGTGAGCGGCTCGAAATACAGGCGGTCCGAGGTGTCATAGTCGGTCGAAACCGTCTCGGGGTTGCAGTTGACCATGATGGTCTCGTAGCCCGCATCGGTCAGCGCATAGCAGGCGTGGCAGCAGCAATAGTCGAACTCGATGCCCTGACCGATCCGGTTCGGGCCTCCGCCGAGGATGACGACCTTCTTGCGGTCCGAAGGCCGCGCCTCGCATTCCGCCTCGCCCATCAGCGGGGTCTCATAGGTGGAGTACATGTAGGGCGTCTGCGCCTCGAACTCGGCGGCGCAGGTGTCGATGCGTTTGAACACGGCCTTGACGCCAAGTGCCAGCCGCGCGTCGCGGACCTGTGCCTCGCGGCTGTCGGTCAGCATGGCGAGGCGGGCATCGGTGAAGCCCATCATTTTCAACTCGCGGAAGGTATCGGCGTCGCTTGGCAGGCCGCCCGTGCGAACGCCTTCCTCGGCCTCGATAATCTCGCGGATGCGGGCAAGGAACCAGGGGTCGAACATCGTATGCGCGTGCAGATCGTCGTCGGACATGCCGTGGCGCATCGCTTGGGCGATGGTGCGCATCCGGTCGGGCGTGGGCGCCGATACGGCTTTGATAAGCGCCGCCATATTCTCGGGCGCGTCGCCGGGCAGGTCGCTGTTGAGACCGACAATTTCCACCTCGTCAAAGCCTGTGAGGCCCGATTCCATCGACGCCAGCGCCTTCTGCAGGCTTTCGTGGATGGTGCGGCCAATGGCCATGGTCTCACCCACCGATTTCATCGCGGTGGTCAGGTTCGGCTCGGCGCCGGGGAATTTCTCAAAGGCGAATTTGGGGATCTTGGTGACCACATAGTCGATGGTCGGCTCGAAGGAGGCGGGGGTGACGCCGGTGATGTCGTTGTCGAGCTCATCCAGCGTGAAGCCCACGGCGAGCTTCGCGGCGATCTTGGCGATGGGGAAACCCGTGGCCTTGGACGCCAGCGCCGAGGAGCGGCTGACGCGCGGGTTCATCTCGATCACGACCATGCGGCCATCGGCGGGGTTCACGGCCCATTGCACGTTGGAGCCGCCGGTCTCCACCCCGATCTCGCGCAGCACCGCGATGGAGTGGTTGCGCATGATCTGGTATTCTTTGTCAGTCAGCGTCAGCGCAGGGGCCACGGTGATGCTGTCGCCGGTGTGCACGCCCATCGGGTCGATGTTCTCGATCGAGCAGACGATGATGGCGTTGTCGGCGGTGTCGCGCACCACCTCCATCTCGTATTCCTTCCAACCCAGCAGGCTCTCGTCGACGAGGATCTGGCCCATCGGCGAGGCATCCATGCCCGAGCGGCAGTAGAACTCATAATCCTCGCGGTTGTAGGCCACGCCGCCGCCGGTGCCGCCCATGGTGAAGGCGGGGCGGATGATCGCCGGAAGGCCCACGTATTCCAGTGCCTCGAGCGCGAGGTTCACGCCCGCGGCGAGGTCTTTCTTACCGTCTTCGCGCTTGGGCGCGGTGACGATGGTGGCCTTGGGGTTTTCGATGCCCAGACGGTCCATCGCTTCGCGGAACAGCTTGCGGTCTTCGGCCATCTCGATGGCCTCGCGTTTGGCCCCGATCATCTCGACGCCGAATTTCTCAAGCACGCCCATCTCTTCGAGCGCGAGCGAGGTGTTCAGCCCGGTCTGGCCGCCCATGGTGGGCAGCAGCGCATCGGGGCGCTCTTTCTCGATGATCTTGGCGACGATTTCGGGCGTGATGGGCTCGATATAGGTGGCATCGGCGAGCCCGGGATCGGTCATGATCGTGGCCGGGTTGGAGTTGACGAGGATGACGCGGTAGCCTTCCTCTTTCAGCGCTTTACAGGCTTGGGCGCCGGAATAGTCGAACTCGCAGGCTTGTCCGATGACAATCGGCCCCGCACCAATGATCATGATCGACTGGATGTCGGTACGTTTCGGCATGGCGGCCCCCTAATTTTGCAAATTGTCCTGCCTTATAGGGATGGCGGCACGGGCTGCAAGGGGGGAATGGCTTTGACGGCCCCAGAAATAAGGGCGGGGCCGTCTGTTCAACCTTTGCGGGCGCTATGAAGGGGCGATCCGCCGGGGCGGAAGGGGTCAGCCCGCGGGCGCGGCCCCTTCGGCGTTTAGAAAGATGCGCAGGGTGGCTTCGAACTCGCGCGGTTTCTCTGCGTGCAGCCAATGCCCCGCGCCGGGGATTTTGGCAAAGCGCGCCTGCGGGAAAAGCGCCTTGATTGGCTCGCGATGTTCGGGTTGGACATAGTCCGACGCACCGCCAGACAGGAACAGGGTCGGCCCCGTGAACTGGCCATCGGCGTCTTCGGGCCAGCCAACGATCTTGGGCATCTCCGCCTCAAGCGCGTCAAGATTCAACCGCCAGCGTTTGCCGGGCAGGTCGAGCGATTGGGTGAAAAAGCTCTGCAACGCGCGCTCCACCCCCGCCTCGGCCAATTGCGCCTCGGCGTCCGAGCGGCGCTCGACCCCGCTTAGGTCCACGCCGCGCATGGCGTCGATGAACATTTGCTGCGTGTGGCCATAGGTGACGGGCGCGATATCGGCGACGATCACCCGGCGCAGCAGATCGGGCTGGGTCAGCGCCAGCATCATCACCGCCTTGCCGCCCATGGAGTGGCCGCAGATGTCCACCGGGCCGCCCAGATGCGTGATTACCTCGGCCAGATCCTGCGCCATCTCGGGGTAGCTATGGGTGTCGTGATGCGGGCTGCTGCCGTGGTTGCGCATGTCCACCGTGACGACATGGCGCTCGTCTGACAGGCGTTTCGCGATGACGCCCCAGTTGCGGCCAGAGCCATAGAGGCCATGGACAATCAGCAGGGTCGGGCGGTCGGCGGCGGCTTCGCCATATTCGGAGTAATTTAACATGTGGGCAAATTTAAGGGCATTGCAGCCCGGGGACCAGAGCGATTAGATGCGCCCATGATTGACCGCCAAAATTTCGACACCCGCGCCGAGGCGCTGCGCCCTCTGTTCGAGGACCGTCTGCGCATCAAGGCCCGCGATCTGCGCGAGGCGTTTCACCGCGCCGGACCAGAGCTGCCGCGCGGCGTTCGTGGTGACGGGGTGTTGCTCAGCAAGACCGAGCATTTGGTCGGCAATCCCCACATTGCCCGTCAGTTGGAAGATGCCCCGGTTTGGGCTGCCTTCAACCGGGTTGCGGCGCATTTGAAAGAGATCGACCCCAAGGCTCGGCGACGCGGCATCATCCTCGACCGTTTGGCCGGGGTGGCCTTCAACATCCTTGTGGTCATCGTGGGCTTCGTGATCTGGCTTTGGTGGCGCGGCTACGTTTAAGCCGCCGCGCCTAAGGGCTCAGGCCGGGTCGTAATCCGCGTCCGTTACCTTTTCCATCCATTCGACCGCCTCACCGACCTGTGCCTCTTGCAGGGCGATATGGGTCATGGCGCTGTCGGGCGCGGCGCCGTGCCAGTGTTTCTCTCCGGGGCCGAACCAGACGACATCGCCCTTGTTCAACGTTTGCACCGGGCTGCCTTCGGTCTGGGCGCGGCCTGTGCCTTCGGTAACGATCAGGGTCTGGCCCAGAGGGTGGACATGCCACGCGGTGCGCGCGCCGGGCTGAAAGGTTACCGTCACCCCGCGCAGGCGGGCGGGGGCGGGGGCCGAGATCAGCGGCGTCATCTCGACCTCTCCGGTGAAGTAATCGTCAGGGCCGGGTTCAGAGGGGCGGCTGCCCTTGGGGTGAATGATCATGCGGTTCTCCTTTGCAGAAGAATGTGGCGCGGGGAGGGGGGATCGGCAAGGGGGCTGTCTGGCGATGATCGCCCGGAATCAAGGCGCTTTGCGCCGCCGGGCAGCGCTCGACCGCCCATGGGCGGGCGCTTTTGCTGCCGGGCACATCACCTTGGCCGCAGATCGTGGATGAGAGATAAAGGGGTAGGAACGCAGGTTGCGATGCCCACCCGCGGTCGGGCGCCGCCCGGCCGGAGGGTAAAGTGGCCCCCGCATCGCTGCGAGGGCCAGAGAGCTTACAGGTTCGGATACATCGGGAAACGCTGGCACAGCGCTTCGACTTCGGCTTTCACCTTGGCCTCGACCTCGGCATTGCCATCGGCACCATTGGCCGCCAGCCCGTCGACCACTTCGATGATCCAATCGGCGATCTGGCGGAACTCGGCCTCACCAAAGCCGCGTGTCGTGCCCGCGGGGGAGCCGAGACGGATGCCGCTGGTCACCATCGGTTTCTCGGGGTCGAAGGGCACGCCGTTCTTGTTGCAGGTGATCTGCGCGCGGCCCAGAGCCTTCTCGGTGTCGTTGCCCTTCACGCCTTTCGGGCGCAGATCGACCAGCACAACATGGGTGTCGGTGCCATGGGTCACGGTGTCGAGGCCGCCTTTGATCAACTGATCCGACAGCGCCTGCGCATTGGCGATGACCTGTTTGGCATAGGCTTTGAATTCAGGCTGCTGCGCTTCGCCAAAGGCCACAGCCTTGGCCGCGATCACATGCATCAGGGGGCCGCCCTGAATGCCGGGGAAGATGGCGGAGTTGATCTTTTTCGAGATCGCCTCGTCATTGGTCAAGATCATGCCGCCGCGCGGGCCGCGCAGGGTCTTGTGGGTCGTGGTCGTCGCCACATGCGCATGGGGGAAGGGGGAGGGATGCTCACCCGCTGCCACGAGGCCCGCGAAATGCGCCATGTCGACGAGCAGATAGGCGCCAACGCTGTCGGCAATCTCGCGCATTTTGGCAAAGTCGATCTGACGTGGGATGGCAGAGCCACCGGCGATGATCATTTTGGGCTGATGCTCTTTCGCCAATTCGGCGACTTGGTCGTAGTCCAGCAGGTTGTCCTGCTTGCGCACACCGTATTGCACGGCGTTGAACCATTTGCCCGACTGGTTCGGCTTGGCCCCGTGGGTCAGGTGGCCGCCGGCATCAAGGCTCATCCCCAGAATGGTGTCGCCCGGTTGCAGCAGCGCTGTGAAGACACCTTGGTTCGCTTGGCTGCCGGAGTTCGGCTGCACATTGGCGAACTGGCAATCGAACAGCGCGCAGGCGCGTTCGATGGCGAGGTTCTCGGCCACGTCGACATGCTCACAGCCGCCATAGTAGCGGCGGCCCGGATAGCCTTCGGCGTATTTGTTGGTCATGATGCTGCCCTGCGCCTCTAGCACCGCAGCGGAAACGATGTTCTCGCTGGCGATCAACTCGATCTCGTCGCGCTGGCGGCCCAGTTCGGCATCGATCGCAGCGGCGAGGGCGGGGTCGGAATCAGCGAGAGATTTGGTGAAGAAATCGGACATCAGGGGATCCTCATTGGAGCTGGTTTCGCGTGTTGCCTATCGGAAACCCGGCCTAAGGTGAAGGCTGTAAACCGACAGGTTGCAAGATATGTGCGTCAACACTGGTGGCGCACGGAATAATGTGATTGTTTTGGCCCCAAACGCCGATGATCGGAAACTTCGCCGGAATGAGCCTGCTGACATGTCCTTAAAGATCGCTTTTGTGGCCAGCCGGGCCAGCGTGGCACAGACGGCGCGGGCCGCTTTGATCGGGCGGTATGGCGATGTGCCACTGCGTCAGGCCGAGGTGATCGTGGCGCTTGGGGGCGACGGGTTCATGCTGCATACGCTGCACAGCACCCAAGACATGGACGCGCCGGTCTATGGGATGAACCGGGGCACCATCGGCTTTTTGATGAACGCCTACCGCGAGGGCGACCTGCAAGCGCGGCTTGCAGCGGCGGAAGAGGCGGTGATCAACCCTCTGGTCATGCGCGCCACGCATATTGACGGGACCATCTCGACCGCGCTGGCGATCAACGAGGTGTCTTTGCTGCGCGCGGGGCCGCAGGCGGCCAAGCTGCGCATCACGATCGACGGGCGCCAGCGGATGGAGGAACTGGTCTGCGACGGGGCGCTGGTGGCGACCCCTGCGGGCTCCACCGCCTATAACTACTCCGCCCATGGGCCGATCCTGCCCATCGGTTCTGACGTTTTGGCTTTGACCCCGATTGCCGCCTTCCGCCCGCGCCGCTGGCGTGGGGCCTTGTTGCCGAAACGGGCCACGGTGCGTTTCGATGTGCAAGAACCGCAGAAACGCCCCGTGATGGCCGATGCCGACGGCCAGTCGCACCGCGATGTCACGACGGTTGAAGTTTCCTCGGACCCCAGTGTCAGCCACCGGATCCTCTTCGATCCCGGCCATGGGCTGGAAGAGCGGTTGATCTCGGAACAGTTTAACTGACCGGGAAGGGCGGCGCCTTTCCGCCGCACCTCGCGCCCGCCGGAACCCTGACTTCGCGTCAGCGTTGAGCCTGCAAGAGCGGGATCCTCCCGCGTCTTAACAGCCGAAGAAAGGAGACCTAAGATGAATTGGGACCGTATCGAAGGCAATTGGAACCAGATGACCGGCGCGGTGAAATCGCAATGGGGCGATCTGACGGACGACGAAATCGCCGAAGCCCGTGGAAATCGCGAGCAGCTGGTGGGTAAGATTCAAGAACGCTATGGCATCGCCAAAGACGAGGCCGAGCGTCAAGTCGATGACTTCGCCGCGAAATACTGAGTTTCGTCGGCAGAATTAAAAAAGGCGACCCTTTGAGGGTCGCCTTTTGCGTTTCAAGAGAGGCTCAAGCCTCGTGCCACGCGCGGTCACCCTTGTCGTCTTTGACACGGGTGGGCAGGCCGATTTCGTCGAGCAAACCAAAGAGGGGCTTGGGGTCCAACTCTTCGACATTGACCATGGTGGCGGTGTCATAGGTGCCATCGGCGATCAGCATCGCAAAGGCCACCGGCGGCACGCCCGCGGTGTAGGAAATGCCTTGGCTGCCCACTTCGTTATAGGCGTCCTTGTGATCGGCCACGTTATAGACGAAGACCTCGACTTCTTCGCCGTCCTTCACGCCTTTCACCAGATCGCCAATGCAGGTCTTGCCGGTGTAGTTGGGCGCAAGGCTCGACGGGTCGGGCAGCACGGCTTTCACCACTTTCAGCGGCACGACCTCCAGCCCCTCGGCGGTGGTCACGGGCTGCTCGGACAGCAGCCCGAGGTTTTGCAAGACGGTGAAGACGTTAATGTAGTGGTCGCCAAAACCCATCCAGAAGCGCACGTCAGCCTGCGGGTAGTTCGCGGAAAGCGAATGCACCTCGTCATGGCCCGACAGATAGGCCTTCTGCTTGCCGACCACGGGCAGGTCCCATTCGCGACCCACTTCGAACATCTTGTTCTCTTGCCACGCGCCTTCCTGCCAGCTGTAGACCGTGCCGGTGAACTCGCGGAAGTTGATTTCGGGGTCAAAGTTGGTCGAGAAATACTTGCCGTGGTTGCCCGCGTTGATGTCAACGATGTCGATGGATTTGACCTCATCCATGAACTCGTCCACGGCGAAACGGGCGAAAGCGTTGACCATGCCCGGATCGAAGCCAGCGCCGAGAATCGCGGTCACGCCCGCTTCGGCGCAGGCCTCGCGGCGCTTCCATTCGTAGTTGCCGTACCACGGCGGGGTCTCGCAGATCTTGGTCGGGTCTTCGTGGATCGCCGTGTCGATATAGGCGGCACCGGTGTCGATGCAGGCCTGCAGCACGGTCATGTTCACGAAGGGAGAGCCCACGTTGATGACGATCTGGCAGCCGGTCTCCTTGATCAGGGCGGCCACGGCGTCGGTGTCCATCCCGTCAACGGCATGCGCCTTGAAGACGCCATCCTGCTTCATCGCGCTTTTCTCATGCACGCTGGCGATGATCGCCTCGCATTTGGAGACCGTGCGGCTGGCGATATGCAAGTCACCCAAACGGTCATTATTCTGCGCGCATTTATGCGCCACGACCTGTGCGACGCCGCCCGCGCCGATGATAAGAACATTGCGTTTCATAGTGTTGACCTCTTTCCTTGTCACGACAGGGCGGCGGCGAAATCGTCATAGTCGAAATCGCGCACCATTCGGGTGGTTCCGTCCAACTCGCGCACCGCGATGCCGGGCATCTTGACGCCGTTGAACCAGTTTTTCTTGACCATCGTGTAACCGGCAGCGTCCTGGAACGAGAGCCGGTCGCCCGCCTTCAGCGGCGCATCGAAGCGAAACTCGCCAAAGATATCGCCCGCAAGGCAGGACTTGCCGCAGATCATCCATTCGTGGTCACCGCTGTCGGGGCTCACCTTCGCAGGCTCGCGGTAGATCAGCAGATCGAGCATATGCGCCTCGATGGAACTGTCGACGATGGCGAGGTTCTTGCCGTTGTGCATCGTGTCGAGCACGGTGACCTCCAGCGTTGCCGCCCCGGTAATCGCGGCCTCGCCCGGCTCCAGGTAGACCTGCACACCAAAGCGGTCGGCAAAGGCCTTGAGCCGCAGCGCCAGATCGTCGAGCGGATAGTCCTCGCCGGTGAAGTGGATGCCGCCGCCGAGGCTGATCCACTCCATCTTGTGCAGCACCGCGCCGAAGCGGTCTTCGATCAGGGTCAGCATCTCATCGAAACGGGCGAAGTCGTCGTTCTCGCAATTGTTGTGGAACATCAGCCCGCTGATCCGGTCGGCGACCGCGTCGATCGCTGCCGGGTCATGCTCGCCTAGACGGCTGAAGGGGCGAGCGGGGTCGGCGAGGTCGAAGTCCGAGGTGGAGACGCCGGGGTTCACCCGCAGGCCGCGGATACGGCCCGCGGATTGCGCATCGAACTTGTCGAGCTGGCCGATGGAGTTGAAGATGATCTTGTCGGCATGGCCCAGCACCTCGTCGATCTCATGCTCGGCATAGGCCACCGAATATGCATGGGTCTCACCGGGGAATTTCTCGGCCCCGAGCCGCACTTCGTAAAGCGACGAGGAAGTCGAGCCGTCCATATACTCGGACATGAAGTCAAAGACCGACCATGTGGCGAAGCACTTCAGCGCCAGCAGGCAACGCGCACCGGAAAGCGCGCGGAGGCGGGCGATCTTTTCCATATTGTCGCGGAGATTGGCCTTGTCGATCAGGTAATAGGGTGTCTGCACGTCGAAAACCTTTCTGCGCGGCCGGAGGGCAAGCTCCGGGAGGGAAAAGACCCACTGAATGTGCTGTCGTGGTTGGCCCCGCCGGGGGGCATTTCCGGGGGCGCTTCGCATATTTTTTGCAAGCAACGCAATTGTAAAAAACGCGCGGGCTGGGCTGCGCGCGCGTTTCTGTGGGGGTAACTGTAGCGCCGGACAGGCAAAGGTCCACCGCCATGTAATTTTTGGTTAGCTCTGCGGGTAGCCGATGCCCTTCAGCGCCTCGCGGATTTCGTCCAAAATCGCCGGGTCGTCGATGGTGGCCGGGGTCTTGAAATCCTCCCCATCGGCGATCTTCACCATCGTCGCGCGCAGGATCTTGCCCGAGCGGGTCTTGGGCAGGCGGTCGACCACCACGGCCTGTTTGAAGGCGGCGACGGGGCCGATCTGCTCGCGCATCCGGGTGACGCATTCGGCGACGATTTCCTCATGCGGGCGGTCGACACCCTTGGTCAGGCAGAGAAACCCGACCGGCATCTGTCCTTTAAGCTCATCGCTGACCCCCACAACGGCGCATTCCGCTACATCGGGGTGCCCGGCCAAGACCTCTTCCATCGCGCCGGTCGAGAGGCGGTGGCCCGCGACGTTGATCACGTCATCGGTGCGCGCCATGATCCAGACATAGCCGTCCTCGTCGATCCGGCCCGCATCGCCGGTCTCATAATAGCCGGGGAAGGTGCTGAGGTAGGATTTGCGAAAGCGGTCTTCGGCGTTCCAGAGCCCCGGCAGGGTGCCGGGGGGCAGGGGCAGCTTGATGGCGATGGCGCCCAACTCTCCGGCGGGCAGCGGGTCGCCGCGCTCATCCAAAATCTGCACGTCATAGCCCGGCATCGGCACGGTTGGGGAGCCGACCTTGACCGGCAGCGCCTCAAGCCCCGCCGGATTCCCGACGATGGTATAGCCGGTCTCGGTCTGCCACCAGTGATCGTAGACCGGCTTGCCCAGTTTCTCCTGCGCCCATTCGACGGTATCGGGATCGGCCCGCTCCCCCGCGAGATAGAGCGCACGCAGGCTCGACAGGTCGTATTTCTTGATCTCTTCGCCCTCGGGGTCTTCGCGTTTCACGGCGCGGATGGCGGTGGGGGCGGTAAAGAAGCTCGCCACGCCATGTTCCTCAATCACCCGCCAGAAGGTGCCCGCATCGGGCGTGCCCACGGGCTTGCCTTCGAACACGACGGTGGTGTTCCCGGCGATCAGCGGCGCGTAGCAGATGTAGCTGTGCCCCACGACCCAGCCCACGTCCGAGGCGGCCCAAAAGACCTCTCCCGGTTCGACGTTATAGACGTTTTTCATGGTCCAGTTCAGCGCCACCAGATGCCCCGCCGTGGGCCGCACCACGCCCTTGGGCGCGCCGGTGGTGCCAGATGTATAGAGGATATAGGCCGGGTGGTTCCCCTCTACAGGCACGCAGGGCGCCGGGCGCACGCCGTCTTGGGCGGCGTACCAATCGATGTCCCGCTCAGGGTTCAACTCACAGGGTTTCTGGCCGCGTTGCAGGATGATGCAGGTGTCGGGCTTGTGGCAGGCCTGTTCGATGGCCCCGTCAAGCAGCGGTTTGTAATCCACCACCCGCGACGGCTCCACTCCGCAGGAGGCGGCGATGATCGCCTTGGGTTTGCAATCGTCGATCCGCACCGCCAATTCGCTAGAGGCAAAGCCGCCAAAGACCACCGAATGGATCGCGCCGATGCGGGCGCAGGCCAGCATCGCCTCAACCGCTTCGGGGACCATAGGCATATAGATCACCACGCGGTCGCCTTTTTCCACGCCTTGGGCCACCAGCGCCCCGGCGAGCGAGGCGACATGGGCCTGCAACTCGCTATAGGTCAGGGTCGATTTATTGCCGGTGATCGGGCTGTCATGGATGATTGCGACGCGCTTGCCATTGCCTTGGTCCACATGGCGGTCGACGGCGTTGTAGCAGGTGTTCACACTGGCATCCGCGAACCATTCATAGATATGGTCACCCCGGTCAAACAGCGCGCGCGTCGGCGCGATGTCCCAGTCGATCGCCTCGGCTTGCTCTAGCCAATAGGCTTCCGGGTCGGCCTTCCAGCGGTCGTAGGTGTCGCGATATCCCATGGTGTTCCTCCTCCTGTTGCGCTGTCCGGCAAACCCGCGGGCCGGGTATAGGTGCACTGTCGCGCAATTATTTCCAGTCACTCTGGCTGCTTAGAAAGATTTCGGCAAGCGGATCGCTATTGTTCCTGTCAGTCGCGCCGCGTCATGCTAGATTGGGCGGAAATTCACAGTTTTTCCGGAGCCTGCCATTATGCGTCTCGCCCTTTCTTTGCCTCTTGCATCCTGCCTTGCCATCGTTGCCGCGCTGCCTGCGGCGGCGCAGGACCGTAGCATCAACTTCGCCCTGCGCGGCGGTGTCGGGGCGGCGCCGGATTATCCGGGCGCCAGCAGCTATCGCGCGACGCCGGATCTGGCCTTTACCTTCGGCTCATTGGAGTGGGGCGGGCGCAAGATCGGCACCAACATTGGCGAAGCGCCCAAGACCGGTTTCGGCTTCACCGGCGCGTTCCGCTATCTGGGTGAGCGTGACAGTTCCGATCACGCGGAGCTTGCGGGGCTTGAGGATATCGACGCGGCGGTCGAACTGGGCTTTGGCGTGGTCTACCGCGAGGTGAACTGGCAGGTCTTCGGCAAGGTGCGCCGTGGCTTTGGCGGCCATGAAGGCGTGACCGGCGACATCGGCGCCGATGTGATCTTCCGCCCCGATGAGCGCTGGACCATCACCGCAGGCCCGCGTTTCAGCCTTGGCAACGACACCTATGCTGACACCTATTACGGCGTCGACACCGCCACCACGAACTTCGCCGCTTATGAGGCCGGTGGCGGTCTGCTCGGCGCTGGTGTCGAGGTCGAGGCGACCTATCGTCTGGACGAGGCATGGGCGCTGGAAGGGGCCGTGGCCTATCAACGTCTGCTGAATGACGCTGCCGACAGCCCGATCACACAGGCCGGGTCAGAGGATCAATGGACCATGCGCATTGGCGTCAGCCGCGCCTTTACTTGGCGGTTCTAAACGGCTTTGCGCCGCCCTTTGGGGGCGGCGCCTTGTCTTGCCTTAGCCGTAATGCGCGACCGGCGTGCCCGCGATGGCGCCCACGTTCAGCAGCCCGCGCGCGGTGATCGAGGGCGACACGATATGCGCGCGGTTGCCCATGCCCATCAGGATCGGCCCGACCTCAAGGCCGTCGCCCTTCATTTTCAAGATGTTGCGCACGCCCGAGGCGGCATCGGCATGGGCGAAGACCAGAACATTGGCGGCCCCTTCCATCCGGTTGCAGGGCAGCAGCCGCGCGCGCAGTTCGGCATCAAGCGCGGTGTCGATGTTCATCTCACCTTCGTAGACGAAATCATGGTTGCCCGCGTCGAGGATCTCCAGCGCCGCGCGCAGACGTTTGCCCGATCCTTCGCCCTGATTGCCGAACTGGCTTTGTGAGCAGAGCGCCACTTTAGGCTCGATGCCAAAGCGGCGGACGTGACGGGCGGCCCCGATGGCGATCTCGGCGATCTGTTCGGGGGTGGGGTGCAGGTTCACTTGGGTATCCGCGATGAAGAGCGGCCCGTCTTCGAGGATCATCATCGACAGCGCGCCATGCGGGCGGAAACCGTCGCGGCCCAGCACTTGGTTGACGTAATTGAGGTGCCAGCCAAATTCGCCAAAGGTGCCGCAGATCAGGCTGTCGGCCTCACCGCGATGCACCATGACCGCGCCAATGGCGGTGGTATTGGTGCGCATGATCGCCCGCGCGATGTCGGGGCTGACGCCGCGGCGGCACATCAGGCTGTGGTAGGTCTCCCAATAGTCGCGGTAGCGGGGGTCGTTCTCGGGGTTCACCAGATCGACGTTTTGGCCCAGTTGCAGGTTCAGCCCCGCCTTTTCGATGCGCCGTTCGATCACCTCGGGGCGGCCAATCAGAATGGGCCGTTCCACCGTTTCTTCGATGATCGCTTGCGCGGCGCGCAGCACGCGTTCGTCCTCCCCCTCGGTAAAGACCAGACGGCGGGGGGAGGAGCGGGCGGATTCAAAGACCGGGCGCATGATCAGCGCCGATTTGAACACCGATCCGTCGAGTTTGCGCTTGTAGGCGTCGAGGTCTTCGATTGGCCGCGCCGCCACGCCCGTCTCCATCGCGGCCTTGGCCACGGCGGAGGAGACGACGCCGATGAGGCGCGGATCGAAGGGTTTTGGGATCAGATATTCCGCGCCAAAAGTCAGCTGCTCGCCCTGATAGGCCGCTGCCGCCTCCGCGCTTGTCGTGGCGCGGGCAAGGGCGGCGATACCGTCGATACAGGCGATCTTCATCTCGTCGTTGATCGTGGTCGCGCCCACGTCCAGCGCACCCCGGAAGATGAAGGGGAAGCAGAGTACGTTGTTGACCTGATTGGGAAAATCGCTGCGCCCTGTGGCAATGATCGCATCCGGTGCCACGGCGCGGGCGACATCGGGCAGGATTTCCGGCGTGGGGTTCGCCAGCGCAAAGATGATCGGGCGCTTGGCCATCTTCGCCACCATCTCGGGCGAGAGCACGCCGGGGCCGGAGAGGCCAAGGAAGAGGTCGGCCCCGTCGATCACATCATCCAACGTGCGCAGGTCGGACTTCTGTGCATATTCGGCCTTGCTGGGGTTCATATCCTCGGTCCGGCCCTCATAGACCAGCCCGTTGATGTCGCAGAGCCAGACGTTCTCACGCTTTACGCCGAGTTTCAGCAGCATGTTGAGGCAGGCGATGCCCGCAGCCCCGCCCCCGGTGGAGACGATCTTGATGTCCTCGAAACGCTTGCCCGCCACATGCAGCGCGTTCTTGACCGCAGCGCCGACGACGATGGCGGTGCCGTGCTGGTCATCATGGAAAACGGGGATGTTCATGCGCTCGCGGCAGATCTTCTCGACCACGAAACAATCCGGGGCCTTAATGTCTTCGAGGTTGATCGCGCCAAAGCTCGGCTCCATCGCGCAGACGATCTCGGCCAGTTTCTCGGGGTCGGATTGATCAAGCTCGATGTCGAAACAGTCGATATTGGCGAATTTCTTGAAGAGCACGGCCTTGCCCTCCATCACCGGTTTCGAGGCCAGCGCGCCGATATTGCCCAGCCCCAGCACCGCGGTGCCATTGCTGACCACGGCCACCAGATTGCCGCGCGAGGTATAGCGCGCGGCGGTGTCGGGGTCGTTCTTGATTTCGATACAGGCCTCGGCCACGCCCGGTGAATAGGCCCGCGCCAGATCGCGGCCATTGGCCAGCGGTTTGGTCGCGCGGATCTCCAGTTTCCCGGGCCGGGGGTGTTCGTGGTAATCCAATGCAGCTTGGCGCAGGTTGGGGGTGTCGGACATCGTTTATGCTTCTCCCGAATAATGGTTTAGCGTTAAACTAATTTTCGCGCGCAAGCAAAGCGGCTTTTGGCGGGGGCGGTCTGGGCGCCGGATGGCTTTGCCCCAGCGTCGCCCTTGCAGGTCATTTTGCGCGGGCTTTAAGAGGCGATTGAGAGGACATGTGGTTTTGCATCGCACAGGGCGGGGCAATTTTCTATAGTCCGAGAAAAGGGAGAGCCTAATGACTGATTTGCGCGACGCGGCTGTATTGGTGCGGGAAAACGCCCATGCGCCCTATTCGAATTTCAAGGTCGGCGCGGCGATCCGCACCGCCTCGGGCGCGGTGTTCAGTGGCTGCAATGTCGAAAACGTCGCCTACCCGCAGGGCACCTGCGCCGAGGCGGGCGCGATTGCCGCCATGGTCGCGGCGGGCGAGCGTGAGATCGCCGAGGTCTATGTCGTGGCGGGCAGCGATATGCCGGTGACGCCTTGCGGCGGCTGCCGCCAGAAACTGGCGGAATTCTCAGGCGGGGATGTATCCGTGACCATGGCCACCGTGGCGGGCAAGGAACAGCAGACCACCATGGGCGACTTGCTGCCGGGGGCCTTTGGCGCCGCCCATATGCAGGGTTAACCGCATGAGCGCGCGGGACATTCTGGCGCGGCTGCGCCATGGTGAGGCATTGGATGCAGAGGCGCTGACCTGGATGGCCGGGGCGCTGGCCGATGGCCGTGTCAGTGACGCGCAGGCCGGGGCTTTTGCCATGGGCATCTGCCTGAATGGCTTGGACCAGCAGGGCCGCGTGGCGCTGACCCTCGCGATGCGCGATTCGGGGCAGGTGTTGGACTGGGACTTGGACGGCCCCGTGCTCGACAAACATTCGACCGGCGGGGTGGGCGATTGCGTCTCGCTGATCCTCGCCCCCGCGCTGGCTGCCTGCGGGGCCTATGTGCCGATGATCTCGGGTCGGGGGCTGGGGCATACCGGCGGCACGCTCGACAAGCTTGAGGCGATCCCCGGCGTTAGCACGCAGTTGGAAGAGGCGCGGTTTCGCGCGGTGGTGCGGGACGTGGGTTGCGCCATTGTCAGCGCCAGCGGCGACATCGCCCCGGCGGATCGGCGGCTTTATGCGGTGCGGGATGTGACCTCGACCGTGGATTCGCTCGACCTGATCACCGCGTCGATCCTGTCGAAAAAGCTCGCCGCTGGGCTGGATGGGCTGGTGCTCGACGTGAAGGTCGGCTCGGGCGCTTTCATGAAGGAGCTCGCGCAGGCGCGTGCCTTGGCCGAAGCGCTGAGCGGCACCGCCACGGTGGCGGGCTGCCCGACGACGGCGGTCATAAGTGACATGAACCAGCCGCTGGTGCCGAGCCTTGGCAACGCGCTGGAAGTGGCCGAGGTAATGCGGGTGCTGACCGGGGCGGCCACGGGGCCGATCCTTGATGTGACGGCTGAATTGGGTGGCGGGCTTCTTGCCAATGGCGGTCTGGCCGCGACGGCTGAGGCGGGGGCCGAAGCCCTGCGCACGGCGGTCCGCGATGGCCGCGCGTTGGAGCGCTTCACCCGGATGCTCAGCGCCATGGGCGCACCCGCTGATTTCGCCGAAAACTGGGAGCGTATTCTGCCCAAAGCCCCCGTGATCCGCGCAGTCCCCGCGCCGCGCGGCGGCTACGTGAGCGCGATCGACGGCGCGGCACTCGGCATGGGGGTGGTCAGCCTCGGCGGGGGCCGGGTGGTCGAGGCGGACCAGATCGACCCGGCGGTGGGCCTGTCGCAGGTGCGGCGCTTGGGCGAAGAGGTCTGCGCCGGCGCGCCTTTGGCCACGATCCACGCGGCGGGAGAGGCGGCTGCGGATGCGGCAGAGGCGGCGGTTCTGGCGGCGATCACGCTAGGCGATAGGGCGGTTGAAGCGCCGGATTTGATCTTGGAAAGGATCGGTTGATGGGACGTGCATTCTTGGTCGTGATCGATTCCGTCGGCATCGGCGGCGCGCCGGACGCGGGGGATTTCTTTAACGGTGATCTGCCCGATACCGGGGCCAATACGCTGGGTCATATCGCGCAGGCCTGTGCCGCGGGGAAGGCCGAAGAGGGGCGGAGCGGACCGCTTGCTTTGCCCAATCTCGATCGGCTAGGGCTGGGCGCTGCGCTGAAGCTGGCCAGCGGGATGGAGGCGCCGGGGCTGGCCGCTGCGCCCGAAGGCCGCTGGGGGGCTGCGACGGAGGTTTCGCAGGGCAAAGACACCCCCTCGGGCCATTGGGAATTGGCCGGGCTGCCGGTGCCTTGGGCATGGCATTACTTCCCGGATGAAACGCCTGCCTTTCCCGCAGACCTGACCGCAGAGGTCGCGCGGCTCGCGGGCACCGATGGCATCTTGGGCAACTGCCACGCTTCTGGCACGGCGATCATCGAACGGCTGGGGGCGGAGCATTGCGAAAGCGGCTGGCCGATCTGCTATACCTCTGCCGACAGCGTGTTCCAGATCGCCGCGCATGAAGAGACCTTTGGCCTCGACCGCCTTTTGGAGCTTTGCCAAGACATCGCGCCGCGGCTGCATGAGATGAAGGTAGGCCGTGTCATCGCGCGGCCCTTCACTGGCGGACCGGGCGCCTTTGAGCGCACCGCGAAACGGCGCGACTATGCCATCACGCCGCCTAAACCGGTGCTGACCAACTGGGTGCAGAACGCCGGAGGGCGGGTCTATGCGGTGGGCAAGATCGGCGACATTTTCACCATGCAGGGCATCGACGAGCTGCGCAAAGGGCCGGATGCCAAGCTGATGGATCATCTGCATGATCTGGTGAATGAAGCCGAAGACAGCAGCCTGACCTTCGTCAATTTCGTGGAGTTCGACAGTCTTTACGGGCACCGCCGCGATGTCTCGGGCTATGCCCGCGCGCTGGAGTGGTTCGACGCCGAGATCGGCAAGGTGATCGCGGCGCTGCGCGAGGGCGACATGCTGGTGGTGACGGCGGACCATGGCAATGATCCGACATGGGCGGGCAGCGATCACACCCGCGAAAGGGTGCCGGTGCTGGTTGCGGGGACCGGGGCGGGGGCGTTGGGGCAGATCGGCTTTACCGATGTCGCAGCCCTCGTCGCCGGGCATCTGGGGGTAGAGGTGCCGCAGTAGCCGCGCAGCCTTTGCTTGCGAGCGGGGCGCTTGTGCGGCTAGAAGCAGGGCAAATAAAGGAGCCTGCCGCATGACCGATACCCCCAATCACCTGACGATCGTCGACCATCCGCTGGTGCAGCACAAGCTGACCATCATGCGCGACAAAGCCACCTCGACCGCCGTCTTCCGGCAGTTGCTGCGCGAGATCAGCCAGCTTTTGGCCTATGAGGTGACGCGCGGCCTGCCGATGACGACCAAACGGGTTGAGACCCCGATGCAAGAGATGGACGCGCCGACGCTCGACGGCAAGAAACTGGCGCTGATTTCGATCCTGCGGGCGGGCAACGGGCTGATGGATGGGGTGCTCGAATTGATCCCCTCGGCGCGGGTCGGCTTTGTCGGTCTCTACCGTGACGAAGAGACCCTCCAGCCGGTGCAGTATTACTTCAAAGTGCCCGAGGCGATGGAAGACCGTCTGGTCATCGCCGTGGACCCGATGCTGGCCACCGGCAACTCCTCGGTCGCGGCGATCAATCTGCTGAAAGAGGCAGGCGCCACCAATATCATCTTCCTCTGCCTGTTGGCCTCGCCCGAGGGGGTCGCCACGATGAAAGCGGCGCATCCGGACGTGCGCATCGTCACGGCCTCGCTGGACGAGTCCCTCAACGAAAAGGGCTATATCATCCCCGGTTTGGGCGACGCGGGTGACCGGATGTTCGGCACCAAGTGATCGGGTAAGTTTCGCTAATCAGCGCGCGGTGCTTTACTCACGCCGCGCGCTGATGCATCGTTCTACCAGATAGTGTGGGGGCATTAGATGACACTTACCAGAAGTATTGCCATGGCGATGATCGTCGCAGCCTTGGGCGTCGGCGGATCGCAGACCCAAGCGCAGGACAGCCGCAGCCAACCGGCAGAGTTTCCGCCGTCCTCTTACAAGGGCAAGCAATATGTCGACAGCGCGGGATGTGTGTTCATCCGCGCGGGCATCGACGGCAATGTGTCATGGGTGCCCCGCATGAGCCGTGCGCGCCAGCAAATCTGCGGGTTCCAGCCCACAAACGGCGTGAAAGTGGCAGAGGCAAAGGTTGAGGCGGCGCAGACCAAAGTCGATCCCGCCCCGGCCAAGAGGCCCCCGGCCCGTGTCGCCGAAGTGCCCGCGCCCAAGGCGAAGCCGAAAGCCCCCGTGGCCCGGCCCGCGCCGCAAAAAGTGGTGCGCCGTGTCGCGCCAGCCCCGGCGCGGAGCACTGCCCCCAAAGTCGTGCGCGAGACCGCGCCGCGCCCCGTGCCCGTGGTGCCCAGCAAACCCGTCGCGCTGGCCGCCCCGGCACCGGCTGGCTTTGTCACCGCTTGCCCCGGCGTTTCGCCCCTGTCGCAGCGCTATATGCGGCGCGGGGATGGCTATAGCGTGCGCTGTGGTCCGCAGGCGGAGCCGATTGTGACAGGGCGTCTTGCCCCTTCCAGCCCGCAGCGCGGCACCGCACCGCAGCCCTACCGCAGCGCGAGTATGATGCCCGGCGTTGCCGCTGCACCCGCGCGGATCGTGGCCCCTGCCGCCGTCGCCGCTCCGGTGGTCAGCGCCAAACCCACCCGCGCCGTGGGCACGCAGACGCGGATCGTGCCGAAACATGTGGCGATCAACCGGGTGAACACCACCAATGTGAAAGTCCCGAAAGGATACCGGAAGGTTTGGGAAGACGACCGTCTGAACCCGCACCGGGCCGAGCAGACCGTGGAAGGCCGCGCCGACATGCTGTTGGTCTGGACCCAGACCCTGCCGCGCCGTTTGGTCAACAAGGCCACCGGCGAAGACGTGACCGCCAAAGTGCCGCTGATCTACCCCTATCTCGATATCGAAACGCAGCGCCGCAAGCTGGGGCGGGTCAAGATCGTCGAGCGGGATGGCCAAGTGGTGAAACGGGTGCTGCGCTACCGCAACGCCGCGCCGATCCACCGGGATGCCCACCCGATCAAGAAGGCCCCCGTCTACTCCAGCCGCTCGGCCCCGACAGCCCAGCCCAGCACCAAAGCGGGCTATGTGCAGGTTGGTGTCTTTGGCAGCCCCGCCAATGCGCAGCGCGCGGCACGGCAGATCGCGGCCTTGGGCCTGCCCGCCCGCATCGGCAAACAGACCCGTGGCGGCAAAACCTATCACAGCGTTCAGGCAGGCCCCATTGCGGGCGGCTCTGCCCAAGCGGCGCTTGGCCAATTGCGCCGGGCGGGATACCGGGACGCCTATCTGCAGCGCTAAGCGTTTTGCAATCAAGGTAAAAGGCCAGCCGCGGTGTTCCCCGGCTGGCCTTTTTCTTGGGCCAATCCGTCAGCCGCCGCAGATGCTTTGCAATCTCAGCCAATCGGCATCCGACATCAGCGGCGCGGTTAGCTTGCCGTTCATCGGATCACCCTCGATCAGGGGCAGGGTGCTTTCGCCGGTGATGTCACGCGCAAAGGCATAGGGCTTGCTGCGCAGCTCGGCTTGGGCAAATCGCGCCAGTTGAGCCTCGACCTGCGGTGTCGCGGCGGGGCGCATCAGCAGTTGCTCGGCATAGGCATCCAGCGCCTCGGAAGAGATATCGCCGGTGGTCAGCAGGCGGAAATTCTCGCGCAGGCCCACGGCCTCCAAAAGCGCGCGCAGCGGGTCATGCTCCCGGCGCGCCACATCCTCGGTCAGCACATAGCCCGCGGCGACATCGGGCTCTTCGTAATCCTCCAGCACCGCGCGGTCGAGCACGATAAGACGGCCCGGCAGATGCAGGCTGGCCCGGGTCATATCGGGCAGGATCGCCACGCGCCCGACCTCCAACCGTTTGGTGAGCCGCGCCAGCGCGGCGCTGCCGCCGGGGCTTTCGCAGGCGGGGCCAGAGACGCGTTCAAGCCGTTTGAGCAGGGCCGTGCCCAAGGAGACGCGTTTGACCTCTGGCACCACTTTGATCGCGTGATCGCGCAGCGCGCCGGGCATCCAAAAGACCGCCAGTGCCGCCACCACCGCGACGGAGGCCAACATGCCGACCGACCGCAAACGCCCCGGCTTGGGGCGGCTGCGGTTGATCGCGCGGCGCAGCTTTTCGATGGCCTCGATCATCTCGGTTTCATTGTCGGGCAGTTCCAGGGTTTCGCCCGGATCGCCGTCGGGATGATAGAGCGCGGGGGTCTGGCCGGGATTGGCCCTGTCGACGGCGGCCAGCGACCAATGGGTCAGCGCCTGATCCTTGAGATCGCTGATCACCAGCGTCGCGTCACCGATAGAGACGATCACCTCGCGCCGCTGCGCATCGGGCGTGGCGCGCCAAAGGCCCGTCGCTTCGAGCCGGGCGTATTTTGTCAAGGCGGTCATGGGGTTCTGCTGCGGGCCTGTCAGTTTTCGCCACTCTACCACGCGCTGCGGGATCAGCAATGGCAGGTGACATAATGCCCCGCCTTAGAGGGCCGCTGCCTGTTTGCGCAACGCGAACTTCTGGATTTTCCCGGTGGAGGTTTTGGGCAATTCGCCAAAGACCACCCGCTTGGGCGTTTTGAACCCGGCAAGGCGCGCGCGGGCGAAGGCGATCAGCGCCTCTTCGCTGGCCTCCGCCCCCGGTTTCAGCTCGACAAAGGCGCAGGGCACTTCGCCCCATTTCTCATCCGGTTGCGCCACCACGGCGGCGAGGTTGACCGCGCCGTGGCCCATCAACACACCCTCGACCTCGACGCTCGAAATATTCTCTCCGCCCGAGATGATGATGTCCTTGGCGCGGTCGGCGATCTGGATGTAGCCGTCGGGATGCTGCACCGCGATGTCGCCGGAATGGAAGTAGCCGCCTGCGAAGGCTTCGGCCGTGGCCTCGGGGTTCTTGAGGTAGCCTTTCATCACCGCATTGCCGCGGATCATGATCTCGCCCTGCGCCGCGCCGTCGCGTGGGGTTTGGGCCATCCCGGCGTCCATCACGGTGATCTCTTCCATCATCGGCATGGCGACACCTTGGCGAGCTTTGATCCCGGCGCGCTCAGGCTCGGGTAGCCCGTCCCATGCGCCTTGCCAGAGGCATTCGGTGACATGGCCAAAGGTCTCGGTCAGCCCGTAGACCTGCGTAACGTTGAATCCCAGCTTTTCGATCTTCGACAGGGTCGCGGGGGCCGGGGGCGCGCCCGCGGTGAAAACCTCGACCCGGTGATCGAAGGCGCGGCGGTCTTCTGCGTCCGCGTTGACCAGCATGTTCAACACGATGGGCGCGCCGCCGAAATGGGTGACGCCGTGATCGGCGATGGCGTCATAGATCGCCGCCGCGGTGATGTCGCGGCAGCAGACCAGCGTGCCGCCCAGAAGCGGCATCATCCAAGTGTGGTTCCAGCCGTTGCAATGAAACAGCGGCACGATCTGCATGAAGACCGGGCGCAGCACCATCTGCCATGAGATTACCGTGCCCATGGTCATCAGGTAGGCGCCGCGGTGGTGGTAGACCACGCCCTTGGGCCGCCCGGTGGTGCCGGAGGTGTAGTTGAGCGCGAGGCTCTCCCATTCGTCCTGCGGCATGATCCAGCGAAAGTTCGGATTCGCCTCCGCAAGCAACTCTTCGTATTGCGGGTGCCGTCCGCTGGCGGGGAAACCGGCGGGGGCGTCGGGCACTTCGATGATGGCGGGGCAGGTGCCTTGCATCCGCGCGCAGGCGTCTTCGGCCAGCGGCAGGAACTCGGTATCGACCAAGAGCACCTTGGCGCCTCCGTGGTCGAGGATATAGGCCACCGTGTCGGGGTCGAGGCGGATGTTGATGGTGTTGAGCACAGCCCCGCAGGCGGGCACGCCGAAATGCGCCTCGGCCTGCGCGGGCAGGTTGGGGATGAGGGTGGCGACCACATCGCCGGGGGTCACGCCGATTTCGGCCAGTAACGCGGCGAGGCGGGTGCAGCGGTCATGGTAATGGGCATAGGTGACGCGATGCGCGCCGTGGATCACCGCCGTCTGGTTTGGGAAAACCTCTGCGGCGCGGGCCAAATGCGACAAGGGCGTGAGCGGCACGAAATTCGCCGCGCATTTCTCAAGCCCGCTTTCATCCGTCATCCACCCCATGCGACCCCTCCCAAGGCATTGGTTGCGATTTGGGGTTGAGTATTGCTGCCCGGACGTGACTTTGAAAAGAGGGCAGGAGGGAAAAGGAGGGCAGATGCAGGACACAGCGGTAAAATCGGGGCTGGCGGCGCTTTGCGCGGTGAGCGGTATGGCGGCTTTGGGGCTGACGGATAATTTCGTCCCCTTCATCACCGAGCGCGGGTCGCTCTGGCAGTTTCACTTCCTGCGCGGGCTTATGGCGGTGGCCATTCTGATGGTGCTCGCGGCCTTGGGCTTCGGCATTCTGCGCCCGCGGCGGTTCTGGGCCGTGGCCGGGCGCAGCTTGTTTCAGGCGGGCGCGATGTTGATCTATTTCGGCTGTCTGGCCTTTCTGCCCATCGGGGTGGTGGTGGCGGGGCTGTTCACCTCGCCGCTTTTCGTGCTGATGATCTCGGCCCTGTTTCAGGGCAAACGCGTCGGGCCGTGGCGGTGGGGAGCCGTGGCCGTGGGCTTTGCCGGGGCCTTGATGGTGATCCGTCCGGACCCGAGCGATCTTGACCCCGTGGCCTTCCTCCCGCTGTTGGCCGGGGCGCTCTACGCAATCGGCGCCGTGGCGACGCGGGCGTGGTGCGAGGGGGAGAGCACGATGGTGATGACCGCGGGCTTCTTCGGCATGTTGGCAGTCATGGGCGGCATCGGTGTCTTGCTCCTGCCGGGTGCGGAGGTGGCGGGGGCCGAAGGTTTCGTCACCCGCACATGGGGGCCGCTTGACGGCGCGATGTGGTTCTGGATCGCGGTGCAGGCGGCAGGCTCGCTTATCGGCATCGGCTTTCTGGTGCGCGGCTACCAAATGGGAGAGGCCGGACATGTGGCGATTTTCGAGTATTCGCTGCTGATCTTCGCCAGTTTCTGGGCCTATGTCCTTTGGGACCAAGAGGTACCGCCTTTGGCATTCGCGGGCATGGCGTTGATCGCACTGGCCGGGGCGGTGATCGCCCTGCGTAGCGATGAGCCTTCGACCCTGCGCGCGCCGGAGGCGGTGGAGTGATCATCAGTCGCGGTCGGCGTTACGTCTTCGTGCATATCCCCAAGACCGGGGGCACCTCACTGGCGCTGGCGCTCGAGGATCGCGCGATGAAAGACGACGTGATGCTGGGCGACACGCCGAAAGCGCGGAAGCGGCGGCGGCGGGTGCAGGGGGTCGAGACCGCGGGGCGGCTGTGGAAGCACTCGACACTGGCGGACATCGACGGGTTGGTGACAGCGGAGGAACTCTCGGGGCTGTTTTGTTTCACGCTGGTGCGCAACCCATGGGACCGGGTGGCGAGCTACTATCGCTGGCTGCGGGGGCAGGGGTTCGATCATCCGGCGGTGGCTTTGGCGAAGGCGACGGATTTCGCTGGGTTCCTGCGGCAACCGCAGACGCAAGCCAGCCTGCGGGCATGGCCCGCGCGGCGGTATATGCGGGATGCGGCGGGGCGGGAGCGTTGCGATCTCTATATTCGGCTGGAGCATTTTGCCGAAGATGCGGCGCCGCTGTTTGAGCATCTTGGGTTTGAGTTGGAATTGCCGCGGGTAAACACCTCGGAGGGGCAGGCGGCCTATACGCCCGAGTTGCGCGATTTGGTGTCGGAGGTCTGTGCCGAGGATATCGCGCGGTTTGGCTACGGTTACGAAGAACACTAGGCCCGGAATCAAGCCGCAGGCGCCGGGCCATCGCCTGCCCGCCCCGTCACGCCAGAGGCGTGCAGGTACAGTTAGGGCGCACCTCCAGTGCGACCGGGTAGGCGATTTGGTGAGGCAGGGCGCGCCCTCGCGAGCGCCCATCATGGCTGCACCATAAAGTGGTATAAAGCCACGTCGCATCGCCGACCCGCGGGCAGACGATGACCCTCCTACGAAATGAAAAGGGGCGCCGCAGCGCCCCTCTCCCCCTTACGCCGCCTTGGCGTCCGGGTTGAACCGTCCGTAGAAACTCTGGTTCTTCTGCGCCATCTCGCGCAGCAGGTCCGGGCAGGCAAAGCGCTCACCGTATTTCTCGGTCAGCTCGTCACAACGCTCCGCCGCATAGGGCGCGCCGATCATGTCGAGCCAGCTCAGCGGGCCGCCGGACCAGGGCGCAAAGCCCCAACCGAGGATCGCGCCCACGTCGCCCTCGCGGATGTCCATCAAGACACCTTCCTCCAGCGCGCGCACGGCTTCCAGCGTCTGCGAGAACAGCAAGCGGTGCTGCACCTCGATCAACTCGGGCTGCTCGTCGGCGACGGGGTACTTGTCCCCCATGCCCTGCCACAGACCCTCGCGCTTGCCCTTGGCGTCGTAGCTGTAGAAACCGGCGTTGGCCTTGCGGCCCAGACGGCCCTCTTCTTCCATCCAGAACACCAGCGGATCAATGTCGTCGTTCGGATAGGCATCGCCCATCGCCGCTTTGGTCGCCCGGGCGATCTTCGCGCCTAGATCGATCGAGGTTTCGTCCATCAGCTGCAGCGGGCCCAAGGGCATGCCGACCAGCTTGGCCGCATTCTCGATCAGCGCCGGCTCGACACCCTCCTGCACCATGCGCACACCCTCGTTGATATAGGGAATGATGCAGCGGTTGGCATAGAAGAAGCGCGCGTCATTGACCACGATCGGGGTCTTGCGGATCTGGCGCACGTAGTCGAGCGCTTTCGCCACGGCCCGGTCACCGGTCTCTTGGCCCTTGATGATCTCCACCAGCAGCATCTTCTCGACCGGCGAGAAGAAGTGAATGCCGATGAATTGCTCCGCGCGGCTCGACGCTTTCGCCAGATCGGTGATCGGCAGGGTCGAGGTGTTGGAGGCGAAAATGCAATCCTCGGGGATCACCGCTTCGACCTTCTGGGTCATCTCGGCCTTCACCTTGGGGTCTTCGAAGACCGCCTCGATGATCAAATCACACCCCTTCAGCGCCTCCAGATCGGTGGTGGCGGTGATCAGATCGAGCGCCTTGGCCTTCTTCTCGGGCGTGGCTTTCTTACGGGCGATGCCCTTGTCGAAATAGCCCTCGGTATAGGCCTTGCCGCGGTCGGCGGCTTCCTGCGTCTGGTCGATCAGCACCACCTCGATCCCGGCCTGCGCCGAGACCAGCGTGATGCCCGCGCCCATCATGCCGGCACCCAGCACGCCCAGCTTCTTCACGCGCTGGTCCGGCACGCCTTCGGGCCGCACCGCGCCTTTCTCCAGCGCTTCCTTGTTGAGGAAGAGCGAGCGGATCATGTTGCCCGACGACGGGTTCATCAACACGTTAGTGAACCAACGCGCCTCGACCTTCAGCGCCGTGTCGAAGGGCACCAGCGCACCTTCGTAGACCGCCGAGAGTAGCGCTTTGGCCGCCGGGTAGACGCCTTGGGTTTTGCCGTTGACCATGGCGTTGGCGCCAACAAAGGTCATGAAGCCGGCCGGATGATAGGGCGCGCCGCCGGGCATCTTGTAGCCTTTGGCGTCCCAGGGTTTGACCAGATCAGCGTCCTTGGCGTTGAGCACCCAGTCACGCGCTGCGGCCATCGGGTCTTCGCTGACCTCGTCGATAATCCCGGCCTTCTGCGCGGCAGCAGGGGCAACCATCTTGCCTTCCAGAAGGAAGGGCGAGGCCGCCATGGCGCCGAGCTTGCGCACCATCCGCGTGGTGCCACCCGCCCCGGGGAAAATGCCCACGAGGATCTCCGGCAGGCCGATGCGCGCCTTGGGGTTATCTGCGGCAAAGGTACGATGCGTGGCCAAGGGCAGTTCAAGCCCGATGCCCGCAGCAGTGCCGGGGATCACGCAGGCAACAGGCTTGCCGCCCTTGTTGGTCTTGGGGTCCATGCCCGCGCGCTCGATCTTGCGCAGCAGGGCGTGCATCTGCATCGTGCCCTCGAAAAGCCCCTTGGCCGGATCGTCGCCCGCGTCTTCCTTCATCTTCGCCAGCAGGTTCAGATCCATGCCCCCGGCAAAGGAGCCTTCCTTGCCCGAGGTGATGATGATGCCTTTGACGGCCTCATCGGAGAGCGCGTCGTCGATGTGCTTTTCCAGATCGCGCAGGCCCTCGAAGGACATGACATTCATACTCTTGCCCGGCACGTCCCAGGTGATGGTGGCGATGCCCTCGGCATCCTTGTTCATTGTGAAATCGGTCATTCTCTTGCTCCCTTCGCGGCTCACACGCGCTCGATGATGGTGGCGGCACCCATGCCCGACGCGATGCAGAGCGTGGCCAGCCCCACTTCCTTGTCGGCGCGCTCCATCTCATCGAGCAGGATGCCGATGATCATGGCGCCGGTGGCGCCCAGGGGGTGGCCCATGGCGATGCCGCCGCCGTTCACGTTGACCTTGCTGTCATCCACGTCGAAGGCCTGCATGAAGCGCAGCACCACGGCGGCGAAAGCCTCGTTGACCTCGAACAGATCGATGTCGCCGATGGTCATGCCGTTGTCCTTGAGGATTTTCTCGGTCACCGGCACCGGGCCGGTCAGCATGATGGTGGGATCGGTGCCGATCTTGGCGGTGGCGCGGATGCGGGCGCGGGGCTTCAGCCCATGCTGCTCGCCGAACTCCTTGTTGCCGATCAAGACAGCGGCGGCACCATCGACGATGCCCGACGAGTTGCCCGCATGATGGATGTGGTTGATCCGCTCCAGATGCGGGTATTTCATCAGCGCGACCTTGTCGAAGCCGGGCATGACCTCACCCATCTGCTGAAAGGCGGGGTTCAAGCCGCCAAGGCTCTGCATATCGGTCTGCGGGCGCATGTATTCGTCGCGGTCGAGGATCGCGAGGCCGTTCTGGTCACGCACGGTGATGACGGACTTGTCGAAGCGGCCCTCTTCCCAGGCCCGCGCGGCGCGCTGCTGGGACTGCATGGCCAGTTGGTCGGCCTCGTCGCGCGAAAAGCCGAACTCGGTGGCGATGATGTCCGCCGAGATGCCTTGGGGCACGAAGTATTTCTCCATCGCCAGCGTCGGGTCCACGGCGATGGCCGCCCCGTCGCTGCCCATGGCCACGCGGCCCATCATCTCCACACCGCCGGCGATATAGCCGTTGCCCGCGCCGCCTTTGACTTGGTTCGCAGCGAGGTTCACCGCTTCCATGCCCGAGGCGCAGAAGCGGTTGATGGCCAGACCCGGGATGCGCTCATCAAGGTCCGAGGCCAGCACCGCCGAGCGGGCCAAGCAGCCGCCCTGTTCCATCACCTGGGTGACGTTGCCCCAGATCACGTCCTCGACAGCATGGCCTTCGAGGTTGTTGCGCTCCTTCACGGCGTTCAGGGTCTGGGCCGAGAGCCGCAGCGAGGTCACCTCGTGCAGGGCGCCGTCCTTGCGGCCCTTGCCGCGCGGGGTGCGCAGGGCGTCGTAGATGTATACGTCTTGGGTCATGTCATGTCCTCCGGGTCAGGCGCGGTCAGCAGGGCTGCCGGGCATCAAATCATAGGGGGCTTTCCAGCCCGGTGTTTCGCTCAGACGCGTAAGCCACGCGTCGATATGGGGCCAGTCGCTGCGGTCGAAACCGAAAGGCTCGGGGTAATAAAGATACCCGCAGCAGCTGAGGTCCGCGTTGGTGATGTCGTCGCCCGCGATCCAATCGCGGCCGTCGAGATGGTCGTTCAGCACGCCGTAGGCCGCCTTGAGCCGGCCCTGGTTGAAGGCGATGACCTCGGCGGGGCGTTTGTCTTCGGGCAGGAAGTTCATCAGAAAACGGGTCATCCCGGCAACGGAGCTAAGCTTGTGGTTATCCCATAGCACCCACCGCAGGATTTCGCGCCGTTCCGTCGCGTCGCGCCCGCCGAATTTGCCCGTCTTTTCCGCGACGTAATCCTGAATTACGCCCGATTGGGTGAGCCGAAGATCGCCGTCGATCATCACCGGTGCCTCGCCCATGTTGTTGATCTGCGCGCGGTAATCGGGCTGACGCGTCTGGCCACCGAAGAAGTTCACCTTCACCGGCTCCCAGTCGAGCCCCGACAATTCGAGCGCCAGCGCCGCCTTGTAGGCGTTGCCCGATTCGCCAAAGCAATAAAGCTGTATGGTCACCTGTCATTCCTCCTCTTCTGTCGGCGCCCGCTGAAATGTCGGAAGGTATTTGTGAAAGGATGAAGGGGGCAGGGGGCGCCTTATCTTCATCCTTTTTCAAATACCTCTGCGCCGGTGTTTCAACCCGCGCGCGGCTAGAGGTTGCGCGCGATCAGTTCCTTCATGATTTCATTGGTGCCGCCGTAAATGCGCTGCACCCGCGCGTCGGCCCACATTTCGCCCACGGCATATTCCTGCATGAAGCCGTAGCCGCCGTGCATCTGCAAGCAGACGTCGAGCACGTCGCCCTGCGTGTCGGTGAGCCAGTATTTCTGCATCGCCGCCTTGTCGACGCTGAGCTCGCCGCGCAGGTGTTCCGCGATACATTCGTCGAGGAAGGCGCGGGCGACAGTGGTCTTGGTCTTCACTTCGGCAAGTTGAAAGCGGGTGTTCTGGAACTGGGTCAGCGGGCCGCCGAAGGCCTCGCGTTCCTTGCAGTATTGTACCGTGCGCGCCACTGCGCCTTCCATGGCGCCCACCGCGCCGCAGCCGATGATCAAGCGTTCCTGCGGCAGTTGCTGCATCATCTGGTAGAAGCCCTGGCCCTCGTCTTGGCCGAGGATGTTCTCGGGCGGGATCTCGACATTGTCGAAGAAGAGCTCGGAAGTGTCGGCGGCATGCAGGCCGATCTTGTCGAGGTTGCGGCCGCGCTGGAAACCTTCGGCCTTGTCGGTTTCCACGACGACGAGGCTGACGCCCTTGGAGCCTTCCTTGGGGTCGGTCTTGGCCGCCACGATGATCAGGTTGGCGTGCTGGCCGTTGGTGATGAAGGTCTTTTGGCCCGAGAGTTTGTAGGCGTTGCCCTCGCGGATCGCCTTAGTTTTGATGCGCTGCACGTCCGAGCCGGTCGAGGGTTCAGTCATCGCCAGTGCGCCGACCAGCTCGCCCGAGACCATCTTGGGCAGCCAGCGTTTTTTCTGGTCCTCGGTGCCATAGGCGAGGATGTAATGCGCCACGATGCCGGAGTGGATGCCGTGGCCCCAGGAGGCGAGGTTGGCGCGGGAGCCTTCGATCAGGATCGCGGCCTCATGGCCGAAGTCGCCACCAGCGCCGCCGTATTCTTCGGGCACCGAGGGGCAGAGCAGGCCGAGCTCTCCGGCCTGGGCCCATGTGTCGCGGTCCATCTGGCCCTGTTTGCGCCATTTCTCGAAATGCGGCGCCCATTCGGTGTTGATGAACTGCGCCGTCATGTCGGCGATCATCTGGTGTTCTTCGGTCATCCAGCTGGATGTTTTGGTCTGCATCTTCTGGCCCCCTCCCCAAGGGTTCAGCGTTTGCGGGCGTCCAGTTCGGCGTTGAACAGGCGCAGCCGCGCGATCAGGTTTTCCTCGTTCATGACCGAGTTGAAATTCTCGAACAGGAACGACAGCGCTTCCCCCTCATCAAGACCTGCGTCGGTGCTGAACTTCTTCAGCCTGCGGTAGCCCTCCTCGGTCATGGCGACGGGGAAGCGGCGGGTCAGGCGGAAGCGTTTGGGCATGGTCTCTCCGGGTGTTGGGCAGGGTGGGGGGCTTGCCCCCACCCCCCGTTTTAGAAGTTTGCGGCCTCCAGCGCCATGACCGTATCCGCGCCCGATTGGATGCGGGTCAGGTGCAAGGCCGTGGCGGGCAGTTGGCGCGCCATATAGTAGCGGCCGGTGGCCAGTTTGGTCTCGTAGAAGGTGGCGTCGCCGCTGCCGTTCTTCAATGCTTCTTTCGCCACCAGACCCATCTTGGCCCACATCAGGCCGAGGCAGACATGACCGAACATATGCATGAAGTCATTGGACCCGGCGAGCGCGTGGTTGGGGTTCTTCATGCCGTTCTGCATAAAGTACATGCCCGCCGATTGCAGGTCCTTGCTGGCCGCCTTCAGGGGTTCAAGAAAGGCCGCGTCGAATTCGGCGTCTTGGCCTGCGTTGTCCTTGATGAAGCCCTTCACGAGGTCGAAGAAGGCCATGACATGCTTGCCGCCGTCCTGCGCCAGTTTGCGGCCCACGAGGTCAAGCGCCTGCACGCCGTTGGCGCCTTCGTAGATCTGTGCGATGCGGGCGTCACGGGTGAATTGGGACATGCCCCATTCCTCGATATAGCCGTGGCCACCGTAGACCTGCTGGGCCTTCACGGTCATGTCGTAGCCTTGGTCGGTCAGGAAGCCCTTGATGACCGGGGTGAGCAGCGACACGAGGCCATCTGCGTCCTTATCCTCAGCGCGGTGCGCCGCGTCGATCATCGTGGCCCCCCAAAGGATGAAGGCACGGGCCGCTTCGACAAAGCTTTTCTGGTCCATCAGCGAACGGCGGATGTCGGGGTGCACGATCAGCGGATCGGCGGGCTTTTCAGGGGCGACGGCACCGGTGACGGCACGGCCTTGCAGGCGGTCCTTGGCGTATTCCAGCGCGTTTTGATAGGCCACCTCGGCCTGAGCCAGACCCTGCATGCCGACGCCGACGCGGGCTTCGTTCATCATGGTGAACATGGCGCGCATGCCCTTGTGTTCGGTCCCCAGCAGATAGCCGGTGGCGCCGTCGTAGTTCATCACGCAGGTGGAGTTGCCGTGGATGCCCATTTTCTCTTCGATGGAGCCGACGGAGACGCCGTTACGCTCCCCCAAAGACCCATCTTCGGTGACCATGAACTTGGGCACGATGAAGAGCGACACGCCCTTGATGCCCTCAGGCCCGCCTTCGATCTTGGCCAACACGAGGTGGATGATGTTGTCGGCCATGTCATGCTCACCTGAAGAGATAAAGATCTTCTGGCCAGAGATCTTGTAGCTGCCATCGTCCTGCGGGGCCGCCTTGGTGCGCATCAAGCCCAGATCGGTGCCGCAATGCGGCTCGGTCAGGTTCATGGTGCCGGTCCATTCGCAGGAGACCATCTTGGGCAGATAGGTGTCCTTCTGCGCGTCGGTGCCATGGGCAAGGATCGCCGAGGCGGCGCCATGCGTCAGACCTTGATACATGGTGAAGGCCTGGTTCGCGGCGGAGAACATCTCGCCCACGGCGGTGCCGAGGACATAGGGCATGTTCTGCCCACCGTATTGTTCGGGCATGTCGAGGCCGGGCCAGCCGCCTTCTTTCACCTTTTCAAAGGCTTCCTTAAACCCCTTGGGCGTGTAGACGACGCCGTTTTCCAAACGGCAGCCTTCCTTGTCGCCGACGACGTTCAGCGGGGCGAGCACTTCGGAGGTGAGCTTGCCCGCCTCTTCTAGGATGGCGGAGGTGAAATCAGGCTCCAGCTCATCATAGCCGGGGGTCTTGCTTTCGGTCACCTTCAGCACGTCGTGCAGAACGAATTGCAGGTCTTTGGTTGGGGCTGTGTAACTGGGCATCTTTGCTCTCCGGGTCGTCTTTTTATGGATGTGAGGGGCGGCGTCGCCGGGGTTATTCGGCGGCGCGGCGGGGTTGGTTCATGGAGGCGATCATCTTTTCCCCCCATTTCAACTGGTCCTTGAGGTCTTCGATGGCCTCGTTCAGCTCTTCGCGGCGCGACTCGAGGTCGGCCAGACGGGCGCGGGCGATCTCATAGGCCGCGGCGATCTGCGTCTGCTGCTGGTCGCCCATATGATACAGGTCGAGCAGCTGGCGGATTTCTTCGAGGCTGAAACCAAAGCGCTTGCCGCGCAGGATCAGCTTGAGCCGGGCGCGGTCGCTTTTGGTGAACAGGCGTTTCTGGCCCTCGCGCAATGGGAAAAGCAGCTCTTTCGCTTCGTAGAACCGCAGGGTGCGGGGGGTCACTTCGAAAGCGTCGCACATCTGGCGAATGGTCAGCGTGTCGGCGGTCATCTCATCACTCTCCAATCGTCGTTTCATGACTTCAGTTGGGGGCTGGCCCCTCTGATACAATGGGAGTTGACGTTGACGTAAGTGATACGTTGCGTCACTTTATGCGCAGGGGAATTTCATTTAGGTTTGAAAGGCTGGCGGGCGTGCGCCGCCCTCATGGCGCTGGGCATCAGAACGGGTGGGAGATGGCAAACCTCGATCAAAGCGGGCCGACGACGCTGGACGCGCTGGTCCACTGTGCGCAGAACGCCACAAGCGCGGCGGGCATTCTGGCCTGCGGGCTTGGCTACTATCAGCGGCTTGGAATTGATCTGGTCAGCTATCATGGCGACAGCCCCGGCGCGCCTGCGATCCTTTATAAGTTCGACGGAATGGGCGCGGTGGGGGCGCAGTGGCATTCGCAATTTCTGGATGTGGAGAAATTGCGCGAAAGCCCGGTCGAGGCGCTGGCCCGGCAGCAGGTGATGCCGATCTACTGGTCCGATGTGGCCCGCACGGCGCGGCTGACTGCTGCGGAAGACCACTATATGAAAGGGTTGATGCGGCGTTATCCGAATGACGGCGTGTCGCTCAGGGTACATGGCCCGGGCGGGGATTCCGCCGTGGTGGGGCTGGGCTTTGCCGCGAAACAGGCGCGGCTGTCCCTGGGGGAGCTGTATAAGCTTCTCAGCGCCGCCCAAATCGCGCATCTGCGCTATTGCGTCTTGGCCGAAAGCCAATCGCCGCGGGATTTCGGCTTGTCCCCGCGCGAGGTCGAGGTGCTGGAGTGGATCGCTACTGGCAAGAGCAATGGCGTCATCGCCGAAATACTTGGGATTTCGCCTCATACGGTCGATACGATCGTGCGGCGCATCTTCTCCAAGCTTGACGTGAACGACCGCACCACCGCGGCCATTCGCGGGCTCGGCGCGGGGCTGCTCCGCCGCCCGAAAGAGGGCGCGCCCTAGGGCAAGGTTGACCTCGCGTCGCTGTCGCGTGACTGCGTGACATGACCCCACGTCGTGGGGGCTGTAGGTGCGGGCGCTCGACCTAAAGAGGCACGAGGCATGTCAGAAAAACAAGAGCAGACAGGTAGCGGGGCTGAAAACGGTTCCGTGGCAGAAACGCGCGCGCGTGTGGTTGCAGAGCTGAAAGGCGCGTCCGAGACCATCGAAAACGGCGCATTCGATCTGGCCGGAGACGCGAGCGCGGATGTGGTGTCCGATCTCATCCGCATCACGGCGGACTTGCAGATGCTCATCGGGCAGTTGGCGCAGCGCAACAGCCGCTGAGCCCGCCGCTCAGCTCTTGTCCGAGGCGATGGCCGCGGCGGTGTCGTCGCGCAGCTTTTGCAATTCCGCCATGGCTTCGTCCAACTGGCGGCGCTGCTCGGCCAGTTCTTCCAACTGCCCATCGGCCATGGTGACCCAAGTGCGCATCTGCGCCTCGGTCCCCTCTTTTTCATAGATCAACAGCCACTGGCGGATATCTTCCAGCGCGAAGCCGAACTTGCGGCCGCGTAGGATCAGCTTCATCCGCGCCCGTTCGCGCGGACCATAGAAACGCGAGCGCCCCTCACGGTGTGGTTGCAGCAATTCGATATACTCGTAATAGCGCAACGTGCGTGGCGTCACGTCAAAAGCCGCGCACATCTCTTTGAATGTCAGGCGTTCATCGTCCAAAGCATCTTCTCCCTTCAGGCAAACTATGGTCAGGCGCGGGGATGCGCAACAGGCGGTCTTGCCCTTTGGCTATCTCGCCCTGATAAAGGACAAAACCAGAGGCAGAGGGTTGGGTTGCATGTCCGACAAATTAAAGCTGGCGCGGCAGTTCATTCAGGCGCTGCCCCATTCCATGGCACTGGGGATGGAGTTGCAGGAGTTGGGCGATGGCTCTGCCGTGATCACCATGCCCTATGACGACAAGCTGATCGGCGACCCGCAGACCGGGGTGATCAGCGGTGGCGCGGTCTCGGCCCTGATGGACACCTGCTGTGGAGCTGCGGTGATGAGCCACCCCAGCAACCCGGCGGCCACCGCCACGATGGATCTCAGGATCGAATATCTACGCGCTGCCACCCCGGGGCAGACGATCATCACCCGCGCGACCTGCTATCACGTCACCCGTTCGGTCGCCTTCGTGCGGGCCACGACGACGGATGAGGACGCCGACAACCTTGTCGCCACGGCGACCGGCACTTTTACCGTGGAGGGGCACACATGACCACACGTCGCAAGCCGGAGCCGGTTCAGGTCATCAAACAACGCCGCGACGGGGTGCTGCGCGCCATGGTTGAAGGCGTGCCCTATATCCGCTTTCTGGGCATCGAGTTCGAGCGCCGTGGCGATGAGTTGACCGGCATCATGCCTTTTTCCGAACAATTGATCGGCAACCCGATCCTGCCTGCCCTGCATGGCGGGGCCACGGCGGCCTTTCTTGAGGCGACCGCGATCATCACCCTCAGCTGGGGGCTGATCTGGGAAGATATGGAAAGCGGCGCGCTCGATCTGGACAATCTGGATGCCGACCACTTGCCGCGGCTGCCCAAGACGATCGATTTCACCGTGGATTACCTGCGGTCGGGCCTGCCGCGCGATGCCTATGCGCGGGCGCGTATCAACCGCTCGGGGCGGCGCTATGCCAGCGTCCATGTCGAGGCATGGCAGGACAACCGCAGCCGTATTTTCGCGCAGGCCACGGGCCATTTCCTGATGCCGCAACGGCGTGGCTGAGCCGCAATCAGAGACAGAGCCGCTGACCGAGGCAGAGGTGCGCGCGGTTGAGCGTGGCACGCTGGCGGCGCGCGATGTGGTGACCCACCGCCGCGTGCTCAAGATCGCGGTTCCCATTGTCATCTCCAACGCCACCGTGCCGATCCTCGGCGCGGTCGATACCGGCGTGGTGGGGCAGATGGGCGCCGCCGCCCCCATCGGCGCGGTGGGGCTGGGGGCGATCATCCTCTCGGCGCTTTACTGGATTTTCGGCTTTCTGCGGATGGGCACCGTGGGCCTCACCGCGCAGGCGGCGGGCAATGGCGAAGAGGGCGAGGTCGCCGCATTGCTGACGCGCGGGCTTTTGATCGGCGCGGGGGCGGGGCTGGCCTTGATGGCGCTGCAATGGCCGCTTTTCTGGGCCTCGTTCCAGATCGCCCCCGGATCGCCCGAGGTCGAGGGGCTGGCGCGGCAATATATGGCGATCCGCATCTGGTCTGCGCCCGCCGCGATCTCGATCTATGCGATCACCGGCTGGCTCATCGCGCAGGAGCGCAGCCGCGCCGTGCTGGTGTTGCAGGTCTGGATGAACGGGCTGAACATTCTGCTGGATCTGTGGTTCGTGCTGGGTCTCGGCTGGGGCGTGGAGGGCGTGGCCATCGCCACCTTCCTTGCAGAGTGGAGCGGCGCGGCCTTGGGCCTGTGGTTCTGCCGCGCGGCTTTCGCAGGGGGGGCGTGGCGCGATTGGGCGCAGGTCTTTGACGGGCCGCGCTGGACGCGCATGATGCAGGTGAACACCGATATCCTGATCCGCTCGCTTTTGTTGCAGGCGATCTTTGTCTCCTTCCTTTTCATGGGGTCGGGATTGGGCGATGTGACCTTGGCGGCCAATCAGGTGCTGCTGCAATTCTTGATGATCACCTCCTACGGGCTGGACGGTTTCGCCTTCGCCGCCGAGGCGATCATTGGCCGGGCCTACGGCGCGGGGCAGCGCGATGTGCTGCGGCGCGGGGCGGTGCTGACCTCCTCTTGGGCGCTGTTGGTCAGCCTGCTGTTGGCGGTGGTCTTTGCCGTCAGCGGTGGCGCGATTATCGACCTGATGGCCAAGGCCCCGCAGGTGCAAGAGCTCGCCCGGGTCTATCTGCCGTATATGATCGCGGCGCCGCTGCTGGGTTGTGCGGCCTATATGTTCGACGGTATTTTCATCGGCGCCACGCGGTCGCGCGACATGCGCAATATGATGCTTGTGTCGTTTCTGATCTATGCCGTGACCGCGCTGGCATTGGTGCCAAGCCTGGGCAATCACGGGCTTTGGATATCGCTTCTGGTGTCCTTCGTGGTGCGCGGCATCACCTTGGCGCTGCGCTATCCGGCATTGGAGCGCGCGGCGGGCTAGAGCAGCGCCTGCACCGCTTCGGGCGGGCGGCCGATCACGGCGCGGCCAGTGCTAAAGGCGATGGGGCGTTCGATCAGGATCGGATGGGCGGCCATAGCGTCGATCAGGGTCTCTTCGGGGCTGTCCTTGGTCAGGCCCAACTCTTTGAACAGCTTCTCGCCCGTCCGTATCATCTTGATCGCAGGAAGGCCAAGGGCGTCGCGGGCGGCGATGACCTCATCCCGTGTCGGCGCATCTTCGAGGTAGCGGCGGAGTGTTACTTCCACCCCCGCCGCTTCGATCAGGGCCAGCGCCTGCCGCGATTTTGAACAGCGCGGGTTGTGCCATAGGGTGATCATAGCCAATCCTCGCGTTTGCTGCCCACGGCCTCGGCCACGCTGGCAAAACCATCGCGGGCCAAGAGCGCATCCAGCCCGGTGGTGATCTCTCGGACTAGCCCGAGGCCGCCGAAGACCAGCGCGGTGTAAAGTTGCAGGGCAGAGGCCCCGGCGCAGATCTTGGCATAGGCGGTCTGCGCGTCCGACACCCCGCCGACGCCAATCAGCGGAATATCCGTCAGCCCCGCCAGCCGCGCCAAGACGCGGGTCGAGCGGTCGAACAGCGGCGCACCCGACAGACCACCCGCCTCGCCTGCATGGGCGCTGGCAAGGCCGGTCCGGTCAAGCGTGGTATTGGTCGCGATGATGGCAGCAACGCCCGAATTTTGGGCAACCTCGGCCACATCCTCAATCTCGGCTTCGCTGAGATCGGGGGCGATTTTCAGGAAAACCGGCGTGGCGCCGCGCACATCCATCACCCCTTCGAGCAGGGCCGACAGCGCCGCCTTGCCCTGAAGGTCGCGCAGCTTTTCGGTATTGGGCGAGGAGACATTGACCGTCGCGAAATCGACGTGGTTGCGTGCGGCGGTCATCACGCGGGCAAAGTCGGCAGCACGGTCCTTGCTGGTCTTGTTCGCGCCGAGGTTCAACCCCACCGGCACCCCCGCGCCGCGGCGCGAAAGCCGGGCGCAGATCGCCTCCATCCCCTCGTTGTTAAAGCCGAAGCGGTTGATTGCGGCGCGGTCTTCGGTCAGGCGAAACAGGCGCGGGCGCGGATTGCCGGGCTGGGGCAGGGGCGTGGCGGCCCCCACTTCGACAAAGCCGAAACCGGCGCGGGAGAGGGGGGCGACCGCGGTGGCGTTCTTGTCAAACCCCGCCGCCAGCCCGAGAGGGTTCGGCAGGTCCAGCCCCGCAAGCGTTGTGTGCAGCCGCGCAGAGGTCTGCGGCCCCGGCGCGGGCGCAAGCCCCGCCCGCAGCGCGCGGATCGCCAGACCATGGGCCGCTTCGGGATCGACCCGGTGCAGCGCCCGCAGGCCCAGCCTTTCCAAGAGCGGCGTCATTTGCTGGCCTCGCCCAATCCTGCGGGGAATTCATGCACGCCATCCACCAGCGGCAGGGGCTGCGCCCAGACCACGTCTTCCATCTTGAGCGGGCGGTAGAGATGGGGGAAAAGCGCACCGCCGCGCGAGGGCTCCCATTTCAGCGCATCGCCCAGAGCGTCGGCCTCAAGCGCAAGCAGGAAGAGGCTGTCCTCCCCCTTGAAATGTTTGGCAGCGGTTTCCGCCGCCTGTTCGGCGGTGGAGAAATGCACATAGCCATCGGTGACATCGATCGGCGCCCCGTCCGAGACCCCGTTCTTGCGCAGCGCAGCCCATTCGTCTGCGCGGAATATCTTGAAAATCAGCATGGCTTCTGATGCCCGCCGCACGGGGCGGGGTCAAGACCCATGGGGTGACCATAGGGCAGGTGATATGACCTTTGACACGGGCCAAACCCCGCGCCACGATACCGACATAACAAGCAACAGGGGAACTATCATGAAACGATTCCTGACCGCGACCGCTGCGCTGGCTTTGACCAGCGGCATGGCGGCGGCAGAGTATAATCTGACCATTCTGCATACCAATGATTTCCATGACCGGTTCGAGCCGATCAGCAAATATGACGGCCCCTGCAGCGCCGAGGATAACGCCGAGGGCAAATGCTTTGGCGGCGTCGCGCGGATGGTTACCGCCATCGAAGCCGCCCGTGAACGCGCGGGCGAGAACCACCTGCTGCTGGATGCGGGCGACTGGTTCCAAGGCTCGCTTTTCTACACCCGCTATAAGGGCGACATGGCGGCGGAGTTCATGTCGAAGCTCGACTATGACGTGATGGCCGTGGGCAACCATGAATTCGACGACGGCCCCGAGGGGCTTGCCGATTTCGTGGCACAGGTCGATTTCCCCGTCCTGTCGGCCAATATCGACGTGAGCGGTGTCGAGGGGCTGGAGGGCGAGATCGCCAAATCCACCGTGGTTGAGGTTGGTGGAGAGCGGATCGGCATCGTCTCCGTACTTGCCGAAGACACGCCCGAGACCTCTTCGCCCGGGGCGGAGGTGATCTTCTCTCCCGCAGCGGATGCGGCACAGGCCGAGATCGACGCGCTGACCGAGGGCGGGGTTAACAAGATCATCCTGCTCACCCACATCGGGCTGGCGGGCGACAAGCGGCTGGCCGAGGAGTTGACCGGGGTTGACCTGATCGTCGGCGGCCATTCTCATACGCTTCTGAGCAACAGCGAGGAACGGGCCGAGGGCGCTTATCCGACGATGGTCAATGACGTGCCGATCGTGCAGGCCTATGCCTACAGCAAGTATCTGGGCGAGCTGAACGTCACCTTTGACGATGCGGGCGAGGTGACCGCGATCTCAGGCGATCCGATCCTGCTCGACGCCTCGGTCGAAGAGGATCAGGCGACGGTCGATCTGGTGGCCGAACGCGCCGCCCCGCTGGAGGAGTTGCGCCAGAAGGTCGTGGCCGAGACATCGGAAACCATCGAAGGCAGCCGTGACGTCTGCCGCGCGCAGGAATGTGCGATGGGCAACCTCGTCTCCGACGCGATGCTGGACCGGGTGAAGGATCAGGGCATCGACGTGGCGATCTCAAACGCGGGCGGTCTGCGCGCCTCCATCGACGCGGGCGAGGTGACCATGGGCGAGGTGCTGACGGTGCTGCCGTTCCAGAACACGCTCTCGACCTTCCAGATCAGCGGTGCGACCCTGATCGAAGCCTTGGAAAACGGGGTGAGCCAGTTGGAAGACGGCGCGGGCCGTTTCCCGCAGGTGGCGGGCATGTCCTATACCTTTGATCCCAAGGCCGAGCCCGGCAGCCGCATCAGCGATGTGATGGTGGGTGGCGAACCGATTGATCCCGAAAAGACCTATGGCGCCGTGTCCAACAACTATGTCCGCAATGGCGGCGACGGCTACGCGATGTTCAAGGACGCCGAGAATGCCTATGACTTCGGCCCCGATCTGGCGGATGTGACGGCAGAGTATCTGGCGAAGAACGGCAGCTACAAACCCTACACCGATGGCCGCATCAAGATGAAGTAAGGGTCTCAGGCCTTAGCGAGAGGGCGCGTCCAGCGGGGCGCGCCCTTTTTTGTTTGTGAATAGCCGGGCAGGGCCCTTGATTCCGGGCGGATGCCTAAGCTGCGCGTCCCCCCCCAAGCCAGCCCCTTGCACCTCTCCCGCCAAGGGATACACATGCGGTAACCAAATAGGAGACCGCTATGCTCACCCCCTTCCACCTTGCCTATAACGTCCGCGACCTTGATGAGACCCGCGCCTTCTACGGCGATGTGCTGGGCTGCACCGAAGGCCGGTCGACCGAGACTTGGGTCGATTATTCCTTCTTCGGCCACCAGATCTCCATGCATCTGGGCGAGCCTTTCAAGACAGAGGCCACCGGCAAGGTCGGTGAGCATATGGTGCCGATGCCGCATCTGGGCGTCGTCCTGCGGATGGAGGATTGGAAGGCGCTGGCGGAGCGGCTGAAGTGCGCAGAGGTCGACTTCGTGATCGAACCCTCGCTGCGTTTCGAAGGGGAGCCGGGCGAGCAAGCGACCATGTTCTTCCGCGACCCGTCGGGCAACCCGATCGAGGTCAAGGGGTTCGCCGATATGGACCGCGTTTTTGCCCAATAAGGCCAAGCGCTGAAACAACAAAGCCCCGCTGTCACAAGCGGGGCTTTGAATGGCTGAAACCGGTGCGGGCTCAGTCGAAGCTGATCGCCCCTTCGAAAGCAGGCTCTTCCAAAGTCTGCCCGCTGAAGCTGGTCGGGGTCTGTGCGGTGATGTCGAGTGTGTAGCTGCCGTTCACGGGGATCGGGCCGCTGGTCCATGCCTCGTCCTCGCCGGTGATCGTATGGCTGCCGGTGGCGTTATTGGTGAAGACAACCTGATCGCCCGGCTGCACATGGGACAGCGATGGGAAATAGGCGCCGTCGACGATCAGCACGTTGCGGCTTTCGGCCATGGCGCCAGCGGCGCAGAGGCTCAGGGCAAGGGCCAGAGCGCCGGTGCTTTTGCGGTATGAACTTAGCATCATCTGCTCCTTTGGAACGCCCGATGCGGGCGGGTTAGCCGGTTTCATACAAGGTAAATGCGGCATAACTTGGGCCAGCTTTGCGCGGCTCATCCTGCCGTCGCAGGCTCCGCCTGCTGGGCCAGCCAGCTGCGGAATGACGCAAGCGCCGCCGTCTCATCCCGGTCGTCGGGCCAGACGAGGTAGTAGTTCCCGATGCTTTGCGTGGTCGGTGAAGCGGCCAGCACCAATTGCCCGTCGCGCAGGTAGGGGCGGGCGAAGAAGGTCGGCAGCAGCGCCACCCCCAGCCCGTGAATGGCCGCCTGCGCCATGGTCGAGAATTGGTCGAACATCATGCCGCCCGGCGGCTCATCCGTCACCCCGAGCGAGGACAGCCAGCGCGCCCATCCGCGCGGGCGGGTCTCCAGATGAAGCAGCGGCAGATGGCGCACGTCGCGTGCATCCTCCAAGGGTGCGGGCAGCAGGTCGGGCGCGCAGACCGCCACCACCGTTTCCGGCAAAAGCGGCAGGTAGCGCACGCCGGGCCAATCTTCATGACCAAAATGAATGGCGGCGTCGAATCGGCTGCCCGCAAAGGTAAAGGGCCGCAGCCGGGTCGATAGGTTCACCGTCACCTCCGGGTGATCGCGCGCGAAATCGCGCAGGCGCGGGGCCAGCCAATGCATCCCGAAGGCCGGCAGGATCGCCAGATTCAACGTGCCGCCCGTAGGGTTTGTCCGGGCCGAGACCGAGGCCTGCGCCAGCCGGTTCAGGATGTCGCGCACCTGCGTTACATAATCCAATCCGGCTTGCGTCGGGGTCAGACGGCGGCCCTGACGGATCATCAGCGTCACGCCCAGCTGTTCCTCCAGCGTCTTGATCTGACGGCTGACCGCGCTCTGCGTGAGGTTCAATTCCTGCGCTGCCGCCGTGGCGGTGCCGAGCCGCACGACCGCCTCGAAAGACAGCAGGGCCGAGATCGAAGGCAAGAAGCGGCGCGGCGCGATCATATGACTTTTTCTCATGAACTCAGGACAAAGCAGCGATAGAGTTCGCGCCGCCGATTTGCAATACTGCCGCAAATCACATCACCCGAAAGGATGCATCATGACCGCTGACGCCCCCAAGCTGCGCGCCAAGGACAAACCCGATCTTGGAACCTTCGACTGGCAGGATCCCTTCCGCCTCGACAGCCAGTTGACCGAAGACGAGCGCATGATCCGCGATTCCGCCCGCGCCTATGCGCAGGAAAAGCTGCAACCGCGCGTTATCGAAGCCTTTGCCGAGGAAAAGACCGACCCCGAGATCTTCCGCGAGATGGGCGAGATGGGCCTTCTGGGCGTCACCATCCCCGAGGAATACGGCGGTCTGGGCGGCAGCTACGTCTCCTACGGCCTCGTCGCCCGTGAGGTCGAGCGTGTGGACAGCGGCTACCGGTCGATGATGTCGGTGCAGGCGAGCCTCGTCATGTATCCGATCTATGCCTATGGCTCCGAAGAGCAGCGCCAGAAATACCTGCCCAAGCTTTGCTCGGGCGAATGGATCGGCTGCTTTGGCCTGACCGAGCCCGATGCGGGTTCCGACCCCGCGGGCATGAAAACCCGCGCCGTGAAGACCGACACGGGCTACAAGCTGACCGGCTCCAAGATGTGGATCTCGAACTCCCCCATCGCCGATGTCTTTGTGGTTTGGGCCAAGTCCGAGGCGCATGACGGCAAAATCCGCGGCTTCGTGCTGGAAAAGGGCATGAAGGGTCTCAGCGCGCCGAAGGTCGGCAACAAGCTTAGCTTGCGTGCCTCGATCACCGGCGAGATCGTGATGGACGGTGTCGAAGTGGGCGAAGACGCGCTGTTGCCGAACGTGCAGGGTCTGAAAGGCCCGTTCGGCTGCCTTAACCGCGCCCGCTACGGCATCTCTTGGGGCGCGATGGGTGCCGCCGAGTTCTGCTGGCACGCCGCGCTGCAATACGGGCTGGACCGCAAGCAGTTCAACAAGCCGCTGGCGCAAACGCAGCTGTTCCAGAAGAAGCTGGCGGATATGATGACCGAGATTTCGCTCGGCCTTCAGGGCTCCCTGCAAGTGGGCCGCCTGATGGATGCCGCCAACGCCGCGCCTGAGATGATCTCAATCGTCAAACGCAACAACTGCGGCAAGGCGCTCGACGTGGCCCGCATGTCGCGTGACATGCACGGCGGCAACGGCATCTCGGGCGAATTCCAGGTGATCCGTCACATGATGAACCTTGAAACGGTGAACACCTATGAGGGCACCCATGATGTGCACGCGCTGATCCTGGGCCGTGCCCAGACCGGTCTGCAGGCGTTTTTCTAAACACTGGCTTCGGGGGGGGCACTCCCCCCGGCCACCGAAAATACTTATGGCCAGAAAGAGGGGCGGCGCCTTTCTTTCTGGCCGACATGCTTTCGCCGAGGGCGATTAATTTCTATTTCAAGAGGCCCCATGGACCGCGTAGCCATCGTTCATGAGAACTTCCTCCGTCGCGTTGCGGCGGGGGATTTTCCCGATTCCACCCATTCCGAAAAGGCGCTGGAGCGCGACCAGTTGGAGCAGCTCTACCGCGCGCAGGTGCTGAGCCGGGCGCTCGACCTGCAAAGCCGCGTCATGCAGAAGGAGGGGCAGGGGTTCTACACCATCGGTTCCTCCGGCCACGAGGGGATGGCAGCGGTGGCGGCGGCGCTGCGCGTCGATGACATCGCTTTCCTGCATTACCGCGATGCGGCCTTCCAGATCGCCCGGGCCGATCAGGCGGGGGGGCAGGACATGATGCGCGACATGCTGCTCAGCTTTGCCTGTTCTGCCGAGGATCCGACCAGCGGGGGGCGGCACAAGGTGTTGGGCTCGCGCCCGCTGATGATCCCGCCGCAGACCTCGACCATCGCCAGCCATCTGCCCAAGGCGGTGGGGGCGGCGCATTCCATCGGCATGGCGCGGCGGCACCGGCCCGAGCACGCGATCCTGCCGCGCGACGGCATTGCCATGTGCAGCTTCGGGGACGCCTCGGCCAATCACTCCACGGCGCAGGGGGCGATCAATGCCTCCTGCTGGACCGCCGTGCAGGGCGTGCCGCTGCCGCTGCTCTTCGTTTGCGAGGACAATGGCATCGGGATTTCGACCAAGACACCGACGGGATGGATCAAGGCGTCGATGTCGGCGCGGCCGGGGTTGAAGTATTTCGAGGGCGAGGGGCTCGATCTGCACGCGGCCTATGCGGCGGCGAAGGCGGCGGCGGATTACGTGCGCGTGCATCGCAAGCCGGCTTTCCTGCACCTGCGCACCGTGCGGCTCTATGGCCATGCCGGGGCGGATGTGGCGACCTCCTATCTGCCCCGCGCTGAGGTGGAGGCGGATGAGGCCAACGATCCGCTGCTGCATTCCGCGCGGCTGCTGGTGGAGGCTGGGGCGTCTGCCGAGGAGGCGCTGGTGATCTACCGCGATACGCAAGAAGCGGTCGCGAAGGCGGCTGACGAGGTCGTGAAACGCCCCCGGCTGAGGACGGCGTCGGACGTCATGGCGAGCCTCGTGCCGTCCAAGCGCGACTGCGCGCCCAGCAACGGGCCGAGCGCCGAGATGCGGGCCGACACCTTTGGCAGCGACATGGGGCAGATGGACAACCCCCAGCCCATGTCGCGGCTTATCAACTGGGCACTGCACGACCTGATGCTTTCGCACCCCGAGACCATGCTGATGGGCGAGGATGTAGGTCGCAAGGGCGGGGTCTATGGCGTCACCCAGAAGCTGCAGAACCGTTTTGGCCCCGGTCGGGTGATCGACACGCTGCTGGATGAGCAGAGCATCCTCGGCCTCGCCATCGGCATGGCGCACAACGGTTTCGTGCCGATGCCGGAGATCCAGTTTCTCGCCTATCTGCACAATGCCGAGGACCAGCTGCGCGGCGAGGCGGCGACTTTGCCTTTCTTCTCAGACGGGCAGTGGAGCAACCCGATGGTGCTGCGCATCGCGGGGCTGGGCTATCAGAAAGGGTTCGGCGGGCATTTCCACAACGACAACTCGCTGGCCGTATTGCGCGACATTCCGGGCATTATCATCGCCTGCCCCTCGGCAGGGGACGACGCGGCGATGATGCTGCGCGAAGCCCATCGTTTGGCGCGGGAAGAGCAGCGGGTGGTGGTCTTTGTTGAGCCCATCGCGCTTTACCCGATGCGCGACCTGATGGAGGCCGGGGATGGCCGCTGGATGCGCAGCTATCCGGCACCGGACCGGCGGATCGGGCTGGACGAGGTCGGGGTCACGGGTGCGGGCGGTGATCTGGCGATCGTGAGCTATGGCAACGGGCATTACCTGAGCCAGCAGGCGGCGCGCGATTTGGCCGAGGCAGGTGTCGATGCGCGGGTGATCGACCTGCGCTGGCTGGCGCCTTTGCCGGAGGATGCGTTGATCGAGGCCATCGGGGATCGTCCGGTGCTGATCGTCGACGAGTGTCGTCGGACGGGCGGGCAGGCCGAGGCGCTGATGGCGCTGATGGCTGAGCGTGGTGTGGCAAAGTTTGCTCGGCTGACGGCGGAGGACAGTTTTATCGCCACGGGGCCAGCCTACGCGGCAACGCTGCCTTCGCGCGAGGGCATCGTGGCGGCGGCGCGGGAGCTATTAGGGTAGTCGAGGGCTAGCGCCTGCCCGCGGATCGGCGATCCGCGGGTTGTTCATGCCACTTTATCGCACAGGTTCGATGCGGGGTCGCAAATGGCCGCACGGGTTGCAAGATCGCCTACCCGGTCGCACCAGAGGTGCGCCCTGAAATGCTGGCACGCCTCTGGCGTGACGAGCGGGCAAGCGATGGCCCGGCGCCTGCGGCTTGTTCCGGGCCGGGCAGGCGATGGCCCTTAGTGGCTATCCGCCGGTGCGCCGCCTTGGAAATTATTCCCATTCACATAATCGCAAGGCTCTTCGCGCATCTCCAGATGCAGGCCATCGCCTGTGTAAGGATGCGCGCGGGCCAGCGCCTCATCCACTTCGATCCCCAGACCGGGTGCTTTGGGGGCGGTGATGAAGCCGTCCTCCACCCGGATCGACCCTTTGATCAATTGGTCATGGAACGGCGTCTCGATACATTCGCACATCAGGATGTTCGGGATCGCGGTGGCAAGCTGCACATTCGCGGCCCATTCCACCGGCCCCGCATAAAGATGCGGCGCCACTTGCGCGTTATAGACCTCGGCCATGGTGGCGATCTTCTTGGCCTCGGCGATACCACCCACACGGCCAAGGGCCGGTTGCAGGATCTCTGCCGCTCCGGCGCGCAAGAGCGGCGCGAACTCGGCCTTCGTGGTCAGCCGCTCGCCGGTGGCCACGGGGATGCGCACGCCGCGCGCGACCTTGGCCATCTGCTCGGGCGCGTCTGGCGGGATCGGCTCTTCGTACCACAGCGGGCTATAGGGTTCGATCGCTTGGCCCAGCCGGATTGCGCCCGCGGTCGTGAACTGCCCATGGGTGCCAAACAGCAGGTCGGCGCGGTCGCCCACCGCCTCTCGGATGGCCTTGCAGAACGCCGCTGAGGTGCTGATGTCCGACATCGCAGGCATATGCCCACCGCGCAGCGTATAGGGGCCGGCGGGGTCGAATTTCACCGCCGTATAGCCGCGCGCCACGCAATCCGCCGCCGATTCCGCCGCCATCTCGGGCGAGGTCCAGAAATCCGCCATGCTGTGATGCGGCAGCGGGTAGAGGTAGGTATAGCCGCGCACCCGGTCATTGGTGCGCCCGCCGATCAGCGCATGCACCGGGCGGTCGCGGTCCTTGCCCAGGATGTCCCAACAGGCGATCTCAAGTCCCGAAAACGCGCCCATGACCGTCAGGTCTGGCCGCTGGGTGAAGCCCGCGGAATAGGCGCGGCGGAACATCAACTCGATATTCTCGGGGTTTTCGCCCTGCATATGACGGGCAAAGACATCTTCGATTACCGCGCGCATCGCATCGGGCCCGACGCTGGCGGCATAGCATTCGCCCCAGCCGGTTATGCCGGTGTCGGTGGTCAGTTTGACCAATATCCAATAGCGCCCGCCCCAGCCGGGGGCGGGCGGGGCCGTCACGATGATATCGAGGTCTTGCAGTTTCATGACGGTCCCTTTCGTTTGGCCGCTTAGGTCTCTTTCTTGTCGTCGACGATGGTCATCTGCGCGATGCCGCTTTCGCCCAGATCGACCTTGGCGAAGGGGCCGCCGTGGCACATCTGGCCGGGGTCGGTGATGTCGACGGGGCCTTTTTCGGCGAGCACTTTTTCGGCGAATTGCTCGGCGTTGTCCTTCGGGCGGTAGCCGAGGAAGGAGGCTTTCGAGTTGTCCACCGGGGCGCGGTCGTTGTTCGACACGCCGTAGATCACCGAGAATCCGACCGAGGGCGTGTCCACCGCGCGGGTCACCAGTTGGATCAGGTCGTCATAGCTGAGCCACGAGCCGAGCGCGCGGGAGTTGTTGACCTGTGCCGCGCTCAGGATGCGCAGATGCACGGATTCAAGCTGGCGCTTGTCCCAATACATGGAGCCGAGGTCTTCGGTGAAACATTTGGCGAGGCCGTAGAAAGTATCGGGCTTGTGGGCCGCGTCGATGCCGATGAAATCGGCCTTCTTGTGCATCCCCACCGCATGGATCGAAGAGGCATAGACCACGCGGCGCACCCCGGCTTGATAGGCCGCTTCCCATACGTTGTAAGAGCCGACGAAGTTCGGGCCCAAGAGTTCCATGAAGGGTTTTTCGTCCACGATGGCCCCGAAATGCACCACCATGTCGGCGCCCTCCATCAGGGCCGCCACTTGATCGTATTCCGCCAGATCGGCCTTCTGATAACGCTCACCGTCGTAAAGCTTGCCAATGTCCTCGGCGATGTCGGAGCTGACCAGTTCTTCACACATCGCGGCCAGTGGTTCGCGCAGGTAGGAGCCGAGCCGACCGGCGGCACCTGTCAGGACCAGTTTCTTAAATTTCATAACATCTTCCTTTCACGTCTCAGAAATCTTGTCGCGCACCTGCGCGCGCAGCGTATCGGCGCCTTGGGCCAAAAGCCCCACATCCGTGCCGCAGGCGACAAAGGTGAAGCCTTCGTTCAGCAGTTGGGCGGCGAAATCGGGGTCGGTGACCAGCGTGCCGACGGGAATGCCCTTGTCCATCAAGAGTTTGGCCGCGGGGCGGATGACCTCCCAGACCTCGGGGTGCAGGGTCTGGCCCAGATGGCCCATATCGGCGGCGATATCGGCGGGGCCAAAGAAGATGCCCTCGATCCCCTCAACCTCGGCAAAGGCGGCGGCGTTTTCGACGGCGGCGCGGGTTTCAAGCTGGATCAAGATGGCGGTCTGGTTCTCGACCTCGGCGTTGTAATCCTTAACCCGGCCAAACTGGTTGGCGCGGTTCAGCCCGGCCACACCCCGCACGCCGCGCGGCGGGTAGCGGCAGGCGGCCACGGCGGCGCGGGCCTCATCAGGTGTCTGCACCATGGGAAACAGCAGCCCCGGCGCGCCGAGGTCCATCAGCCGTTTGACCTTGACCGCATCGTTCCAGTCGGGCCGCACCATCGCCGTGGTCTCACTGCCCGAGAACGCCTGCAACTGCCCCAGAACCGAGGCCATGTCGCTGGGCGCATGTTCCATATCCAGCATCACCCAGTCATAGCCCGCGTGGGCCACCACCTCGGCGGCATAGCCGTTGGAGAGGGAGACCCAAAGGCCAAGCTGCTTTTGCCCGGCGCGGATGGCCGTCAGGAAGCTGTTCTCGCGCAATTTCATATCACGGCCCTTTCCACGAATTTCTCGGAACGCACGATCCGCGCGTAGTCTAGCGGCGTGAGGTCAAGCGTGCGGTAGCCGCCATGGGTGATCAACTCTGCCGTGCCGCGCCCGATGGCGGGGGCCTGTTGCAACCCGTGGCCGGAAAAGCCGTTCATGAAGACGAAGTTCGCGACCTTGTCGTGCCGCCCCAGAATCGCGTTCTGGTCGACGGTGTTATAGGCGTAATGCCCGACCCATTCGTTGATCACCTTGACCCGCTCAAAGGCCGGAACGCGGGTGGCGATGGTGGGCCATACCTTTTCCTCCCAGATCGAATGGTCGAAGGTGAAATCATCATATGCCGCGTCGTAGTCATCCTCCGGAGGGCAGCCTGCCATATAATATTTGCCTTCTTGGCGCATATGCACGCCGCTGGGGTCGATGGTCAGCGGCAGGTCCATCTCAAGCGGCTCGGCGGCATCGAAAATGAAGGTGTAGCGTTTGCGCGGCACGACGGGCAGGGCGATGCCTGCCATCTGCGCCGTCGCGGCGGCACGGGGGCCGGAGGCATTGACGACCGTGCCGCAGGAGATCTTTGCCCCGGATTTCAACGTCACCGCATCCACCGCGCTGCCTGCGGCGTTCAGCGTCATGCCTGTCACCTCGTCATGGACAAAGGTCACGCCGCGGCGCTTGGCCATGCGTTTGAACCAGTCGAACATCGTGCCGCCGTCGAAATAGCCCTCATTCACCGTGTTGTGATTGGCGGCGGTCACATCGTCGAGCATGTAGAAGGGATAGCGCGCGGCGATCTCATCCTTGGTCATATGCTGGGTATGCGCGCCCATGGAGGTCTGGATGCCCTGCGCCTCGCGCAGGGTCTGGGCAAACTCGGGCGTGTCGGCAAGGTAGAGGTAGCCAAAGCTTTGCAGCGCCAGTTCAGGCACCTCGGGATCGTCATGCATGAAGTGGCGGAAGTTTTTGATGAACTCGGCCCCGAATTGCGAAATCTGGATGTTCACGGGGGCGCTGAACTGCTGGCGGATGCAGGAATTCGTATGGCTGGTCGAGGCGAATTCATAGGTCGGATCCCGCTCGACCACCAGCACCTCGCCGTCGAATCCCGGCGTGTTGGTCAGCCACCAAGCCAAAGCCGAGCCATAGATGGCCCCGCCCACGATCACCACGTCATAGGACGTCTCAAGCGCGTTTTGCATGCACAGTCTCCCTTTGCGCATTCCCCTCTGAATCGTGGGTAGCCTAAGCATCCAGAGCCTGCAATCTTTGTGAAGCGCGGCGCGAATTTTCGTTTTGCGGCGATGGGTTGCGCCCGTGCCCATGAATGAGGCAGGGTTGACTTTTACTGCGGCTGTCGCACCATGAGCGCGATGCCGCAACACAGATGACCGCCCAAAGGAGTGACCCTTGGACAGCGACCGCGAAGAGATTGAGCGTCTGATTGCGAAGGTCGCAATGGGGGACCGTGCCGCCTTTGAGGCGCTTTATGATCGGGTGTCGGCGAAACTATTCGGGGTCTGCCTGCGTGTGTTGGATACACGCGCCGCAGCAGAGGATGCCATGCAGGACAGTTTCGTCAAAATCTGGAATAATTCCGACCGCTATCAGGCCAATGGCCTGTCGCCGATGACGTGGCTGATCACCATTGCCCGCAATACCGCGATCGACCGTTTGCGCGCCACCCGTAAGGGCCATCAGGACATCGACACGCCGGGGCTGGAACTGGCCGCGCCGGGACCGAGCCCCGAACAATCCGCCGTTGCCGCGTCAGAGGCCAAGCGCCTGACCAACTGTCTGGATGATCTCGAAGCGGATCGCGGTGCTGCGGTGCGCGGGGCGTACCTTGATGGCGACAGCTATGCCGAGCTTGCGCAGCGTTTCAACGTGCCGCTTAACACCATGCGCACATGGCTGCGCCGTGGTTTGATGGCCCTGCGGGAGTGTATGAGCATATGAGCGACACCCCCATCACCCCGCCCGAAGACGACGATCTGCTGGCCGCCGAAATGGCCTTGGGCCTGTTGGAAGGCGAAGACCGTGCCGCGGCACGCGCCCGGCTGATGCAAGACCGTGATTTCGCCCGTCGCGTGGCCGATTGGCAGGAGCGTTTCGTGGCGATGACCGATGATATCGCCCCCGTCGCCCCGCCCGCGAAGCTGCGCCGCGCGCTGATGGCGCGGCTCTTCCCCGCGCGGCAGGTGCCGCTGTTGCAGCGGCTCTGGCTGTGGCAGGGGGTTTCGGTGGCAGCACTGGCTACTGTGGCCTTCCTTGCCCTGCCGATGCTGCGCGAGCCGCCGATGCAGCCCCCGGCCGAGGTCTATGCCACCCGCATGGCCGCCGAGGACAGCGCGCTGGAATTGCTGGCCGTCATGGACATGTCGCGTGGCGATATCGCGCTGCGCCGCGTCTCGGGCGACGCGCCCGCGGGCCGCGTTTTGGAGCTTTGGGCGATCCTGCCAGACCGCGCGCCGATCTCTCTAGGCGTGCTGCCTGAGGGGGAGGTCAACCGCGTGGCCTTGCCCGCTGATCTGGCGCCCGAGGCGGCGCAGATCACGCTGGCCATCACCGATGAACCGCCCGGCGGCGCACCCGGCGGTGTCCCCACCGGGGAGGTCATGGCCGCTGGTGCTGTAGCGGAACTTTAAACCCCCGAAACGCCCTGCTTTGACTGAGCGGGGCGTTTCATTTTTCATCGCCTTTACAGTGCGTTATGATTTTGTTGCGAATTTTCTGAACCATTCTGAAACTCCTCTCACGTCTGCCCCGTGGGTCCAGTATCGCCGCCCACAACGGGAGGCATTCAAGGGAGGAAACCCAATGAAGACGCTCAAGACATTCGCCGCCGCCACCGCCACTGCCGCTCTGCTGGCCACCGGTGCCATCGCCGCCAATCCCGAAGTGGGCGGCGCGCCCATGTTCGAGAATAAGAACATCGTCGAAAACGCCGTGAACTCCGCCGATCACACCACGTTGGTCGCCGCCGTGAAGGCCGCCGGTCTGGTCGATACGCTGGCCTCCGAAGGGCCGTTCACCGTTTTCGCCCCGGTCAACTCCGCCTTTGACGCGCTGCCTGCGGGCACTGTCGAGACCCTGCTCAAGCCCGAGAACAAGGACATGCTGACCAAAGTGCTGACCGCCCATGTGGTGGCCGGTAAATGGTCCGCCGCCGACATCGCCGCCAAGGCACGCGCCTCCAGCGATGGGTTCTACCACTTTAACGCCGTCTCCGGCGATGCGCTGTCGGCGCAGGTGAAGGGCCGCAACGTCTATATCATCGACGAAAGCGGCAATGCCTCGCGCGTGACTATCGCAGATGTGAACCAGTCCAACGGGGTGATCCATGTTGTAAACAGCGTGTTGGTGCCCAAGTAAGAGGCAACCCATATATCTGTTGCCGGGCCAGTACCTCCATGCTGGCCCGGCGCTATCCCACCCGAACGCGAGGAGTAACACCATGAACAGACGTCACTTTCTGACATCGACCTTTCTGGGCGCCACCGCCATCGGGTTCGGCGCGCGCGGCGCTTTGGCCGCTTATGTCGAGGGCGATTTCGAGATTACCCGCACTGAGGCCGAATGGCGCGCGATGCTGAGCGATCTGGAATATGCGGTCATGCGCGAAGGCGATACGGAGCGGGCCTTTACCAGCCCGCTGAACGACGAGAAACGCCCCGGCACCTTCATCTGCAAGGGCTGTGATCAGCCGCTTTACGATGCGGCGACCAAGTTCAAAAGCGGCACCGGCTGGCCGAGCTTCTATCAGCCGCTCGACAATGCGGTTGAGACCATGGCCGACAACAGTTTCTTCATGCGCCGGACCGAGGTGCATTGTGACCGTTGCGGCAGCCATCTGGGCCATATCTTTGATGACGGGCCAGAGCCTACGGGCAAGCGGCATTGCATCAACGGCGTCTCGCTGAAGTTCGTCGCGGCTTAACGGATAGGTCTCACCCCAACGGATCGCGCGCCGCTTTCGGCGCGCGTTGTCTTGTCAGGTGCCGCGCGGTTTGGCGCGCAGGGTCGGGTCCGCCACCGTGGGGTCTTCGGGCCACGGATGACGCGGATACCGCCCGCGCATGTCCTTTCGCACATCGGCATAGGAGCTTGCCCAAAAGCCGGGGATATCCATCGTGACCTGCACCGGGCGCTGCGCGGGTGATAGCAGGGTGACTTGCAACGGCTGGCCGCCCACCGTCGGGTGCCGCGTCACGCCGAACATCTCCTGCAAACGCAGCGCGATGCCGGGGGTCTCTCCGCTGTAGTCGATGGCCACGCGCCGCCCGAGTGGGGTTTCAAAATGGGCAGGGGCCGAGCGGTCCAACTCTTGTTGCTGCTCCCAGCTGAGCCGGGCTTTCAGCGCCGGGGTGATGTCGAACCCTTTCCAATCCGCGCTGCTGCGCACGCCCGTCAGATGCGGCAGCAGCCAGTCTTCCAGCGTCTCCATCAGATGCGCTTCGCTGAAATCGGGGAAGGGCGCGGGCATCAGCCGGGCGCGGGCCAGAAACAGCGCCGCCGTCTTGCCGGGGTTCAGCCCCAATTGCCGCACACCGTCCAGCATCGCGACCGCCACTGCATCGGCGGGCGCATCGGGCCATGTGCGGTCCTCCAGAACCAGCGCGCCAAAGACCTCTTGCTTGCGGGTCAGCACACGCCCCTCGCGGCGCGACCATAGGCAGACATCCTGCCAGCGGATTTGATCGGCGAAGGTAGCGCGCAACTCGGCGTCCGAGATCAGCGCCGCCTGCCGGATACGCGCCTCACGCGGGTCGCCGTCAAGGTCTGTGGCCACCAAGAGCCGCGCGCCCGCCATCGGGTCGGTCTCCGGCAGCACCGCGCCTTTGCCGCCCGAGAGTACATAGCGCGGTGCCTCGCCCTTGCGGCGCAGCCCGACGCGGTCGGGGTAGGCGAGGGCCGCCAGCACGCCCAAGGAGTCCGGCCCGTCGCCCTTCGCGCCGCGTGCAAGGCGTTTCGCCTCGGCCTTGATGCGCGCTAGCGTGGGCGCATGGGGCGGCGTGGCAGTGCGTTTGCCGGCCAGCGCGTCCATCCGCTGCGCAAGGTCGACGGGTGCGCCGCGCATCGGGTCACGCTCGGCCAGAAGGGCCGCCAGCATCGGCGCGCGAGGGCCGCCGCGCGCCACCATATGCGCCAATCGTGGGTGCAGGGGGAGTTTTGCCAAGGCGCGGCCATGCTCGGTGATGCGGCCCGCAGCGTCGAGCGCGCCCAGCATCTGGAGCACCGATTGCGCCTCGGCCAGACGGCCCGCGTGGGGCGGGGTGACGAAGCTGAGATCACTCGCCTGCGCGCCCCAGAGCGCCAGTTCCAGCGCGAAACCGGTGAGGTCGCCCGCCTCGATCTCGGCCGGGGGGAAGGCCGCCAGCGCGCCTTCCTCGCCCCGGGTCCAGAGCTTGTAGGCCACCCCGGTATCCAGCCGCCCGGCACGGCCCGCGCGCTGCGTCGCCTCGGCGCGGGTCACCCGCTCGGTCACCAGCCGGGACATGCCCGAGGCGGGATCGAAGAGCGCGCGCCGCGCGCGGCCCGCGTCGACGACGATGCGGATGCCTTCGATGGTCAGGGAGGTCTCGGCGATGGAAGTCGCGAGCACCACCTTGCGGCCCGAGGGGGCGGGGGCGATGGCCGCCTGCTGGGCCTTGAAGTCGAGCGCGCCGAAGAGGGGCGCGAGGGTGCAATCTTCTGGCAGGGCGGGGCACAAAAGTGCCTCGACGCGGCGGATCTCACCCTCGCCGGGCAGGAAGACCAGCGCGGAGCCGGGCGATTCCGACAGCCCCTTTAGCGTGAGGTCGGCCACGGCGTTCTCTAGCCGTTGCTTGCCCATCGGCTTGTCGAGCCAGCGCGGCTCAACCTCGAAACTGCGCCCCTCGGAGGTCACGATCGGCGCCGCCATCAGCGCGGCTACCGGGGCGGCGTCGAGCGTGGCGGACATGGCCACCAGCATCAGGTCGTCGCGCAGCGCACCCGCGACTTCGAGCGCCAGCGCAAGCCCCAGATCGGCGTTCAGCGAGCGTTCGTGAAATTCGTCGAAGATCACCGCGCCGACGCCCGGCAGGTCGGGGTTGTCCTGCAACATGCGGGTCAGAATACCCTCGGTGACGACTTCGATGCGCGTGGATTTCGACACCGCCGAGGCGCCGCGCACGCGAAAACCGACGGTCTGGCCGGTCTCCTCGCCGAGGCTTTGGGCCATGCGCGCGGCGGCGGCGCGGGCGGCGAGGCGGCGCGGTTCCAGCATCAGGATGCGGCCTTGGGTCAGCCCGGCCTCCAGCATCGCCAGCGGCACCCGCGTCGTCTTGCCCGCGCCGGGGGGCGCTTGCAGCACGACGCGGCCCGTGTCGCGCAGGGCGGCGATTACATCCGGCAGGACGGCGTCGATGGGCAGGGCGAAATCAGCATTGGACATGGCGCGGTTATCGGGCAAAGCCGTCGCCGCGCCAAGGGTGGGGATGGACAATTCCACGCTGCCCCCGCAAAAGTTGCCCCATGGATATCGACGATCTGGCCGAAGGCATCATAGCAGGAGAGCGCCGCGCATTGGCGCGGGCGATCACCTTGGTGGAATCGGGCCGCGCCGATCACCGCGCGGCGGCGGCGGAGCTGTTGGCGAAGCTGCCCACCGACCGGCAGGCGCTGCGCATTGGCCTTTCGGGCACGCCCGGTGTGGGCAAATCCACCTTCATCGAAAGCTTCGGCATGATGCTGACGGGGCAGGGCAAACGGGTGGCGGTGCTTGCGGTGGACCCCAGTTCGGCGCGCACCGGCGGCTCGATCCTCGGTGACAAGACGCGGATGGACCGGCTGAGCCGTGATCCCAATGCCTTCATCCGGCCCTCGCCCAGCCAAACGCATCTCGGCGGCGTCGCGCGCCGCTCGCGCGAGGCGGTGCGGCTCTGCGAGGCGGCGGGCTTCGACGTGGTGCTGATCGAGACCGTGGGCGTCGGCCAGTCGGAAACCGTGGTGGCAGAGATGTCGGATGTCTTCGTGCTGCTTCTGGCACCGGCGGGCGGGGATGAGTTGCAGGGCGTGAAACGCGGCATCATGGAGATTGCCGACCTCATTGTCATCAACAAGGCCGACGGCGATCTGAAATCTACTGCCGCGCGCACCCGGGCCGACTATGCCGGTGCCCTGCGCCTGTTGCGCAAGCGGCCGCAGGACCCTGAGAGCTTTCCGCGTGCCACCGCCGTCTCGGCGTTGGAGGAAAACGGGTTGGAAGAGACTTGGGCCGCCTTGCAGGAGCTGACCGACTGGCGCCGTGAACAGGGGTTCTGGGACCGCACCCGCGCCGCACAGGCGCGCTATTGGTTCGAACAGGACGTGAAGCAGCGGCTTCTGGCGCAGCTTGAGACCCCACAGGCCAAGGACGATCTGACGCGGCTCAGCGATGCCGTGGCCGATGGCGCGCGTGATCCGGCGGAAGCGGCGGCGGAATTCGTCCGCCGCCTCAGGGCAGATTAAGACGCGTTTGCGGGTTCCGAGACGGGGAAGAGCACGTCGTAGATCCAGTTAAAGACGAAGGCGTAGATCAGGTAAAACACCGCCAAGGACACGTCGATCAAGAAGGCTTCGCGCAGGGAAATCTCAAGATACCACGCGATGAAGGGCAAGAGCACGAAGAGCAGCCCGATCTCGAAACTCACGGCATGAAGCAGGCGGATCGGCACCGTCTTTTTCACCGTGCCGCGCAACCGACGCAGGGCGTGGTCGAAGCCGAGGTTGTAGACATAGTTCCACCCCGTCGCGATGCTGGCGCTGACCACGGCGACAACGCCGATATGGCCGATGGGCTTGTCAAAGAGCCAAGCACTGGCGGGGGTGACGATCAGCAGGGCGATGATCTCAAAACTAAGGGCGTGGCGGATGCGGTCTGCGGTGCTGCGCATGGGGTGGTCCCGGTATTGGTCGGGTCGTCCCGAGTGGCTGCCCAAATGGGGGAGGTCGTCCTCGCTTGGGGCCAATATGGCGATTGACACGCGGGGTGCAAGGGGCTCAGCGGCCCGCCTTGGGATGGGCGTTGTTATAGACCTCCATCAGCCGCGCGGTATCGACGGCGGTATAGGCCTGCGTGGTCGAGAGGGAGGCATGGCCCAAAAGCTCCTGAATGGCGCGCAGATCGCCGCCCGCGTCGAGCAGATGGGTGGCAAAGCTGTGGCGCATGGCGTGGGGCGTGGCGCTGGCGGGCAGGCCCAGTTGCATCCGCGCATCGGCCATCACCTGCGCCACGGCGCGCGCGCCCAAACCACCGCCACGGATGGCGCGGAACAGCGGGGCCTGCGCCTCACGCGGGTGCGGGCAGAGGGCGAGGTAGTCTTCGACCGCGGCGCGTGCGGCGGGCAAGACCGGCACGACACGTTCCTTCCCGCCTTTGCCAAGGATGCGCAGGCTGGCGGGCAGGGGCGCATCGCCGCCTTTCAGCGCCAGCGCCTCAGAAATCCGCAGTCCGCAGCCCCAGAGCAGGGTCAGCACCGCCACGTCACGCGCGGCAACCCATGGCGCGCGGGCTTGGGTCTCGACACAGTCGATCAGCGCGCGGGCGGCGTCTTCGGCCAGCGGGCGGGGCAGTTTTTTGGTGAACTTCGGCGACCGGGCGAGCAGAACGGCAGTGGGCTCGAACCCCTCCCGCTCGGCCAGCCAGCGGTAAAAGGCTTTCACCGCCGAGAGTTTGCGCGCGACCGACCGTGACCCCGCCCCGCCGCTGCGGGTGCTGGCCATCCATGCGCGCATATCGCTGATGGTGATTTTTGCCAGCGCGCCCAGACCTTGGGTGTCGCCCTTATGCAGCGTCATGAAGGTGAGGAATTCGGTGACATCGCCCCGGTAGGCGATGATCGTATTTTCGGCCGCATCCTTCAGCGCGCTTTGGTGTTCCAACCACGTCTGAAGCGCGTCCCGCGCGGCGGGGCTGATCAGCAGCGGATTTGCCTTCTCGCTCAAGACAGCCAGCGGCGCATGGAGCGCTCCAGCACGCCGGTAAAGAAGGTGAGCAGATCGGTGCCCTGTTGCGGGCCGAACATATGCGGGTCTTCGGCGCCCATGACCAACAGGCCGGGCAGCCGTCCGGGGCCGAAGTCAAGCTTGAGACAGGCTTCGGACCGGATCCACCCCGCCTTGCTGCCATAGAGCGCTTCGGACCCGTCTTGCAGCGCGCGCAGGGTCACCTGCCGCACCATGCCGCCGCGCCCTTGGCTAAGGTAGTCGTCGATAAACCCCGGTTCGGCCACGCTGAGCACATCGCCCAAACGCTGCACCGCCGGGTCATTGTCGTTCTGGGTGGATTCCAACACCAGCCGCACCGCATCGACGCGCAGAATATCGGCCACTTCGCCGCCGAGATCGCGCAGGAAAGTCTCGAACTCCACCGGGTCGAGCATGCGCAGGATGGCGCGGTGGATCTGATTGGTCCCGGCAAGGTTTTCATAGGCCGCCGCGATGACGCTGCGGTGGGTGTCCTCCAGCCGGTCAAGACGGGTTTCCAGCCGCTCCATCGCGATGCCGCGCAGATCGACGATATTGCCGCCCATGGCCTTTTCATTGGCCGCGATCAGCGCCTGCATCACGTCGCTGTCGTCAAGAATGACATCGGGCGCTGAGATGATCGCCTCCCGCAGGGCGTCGTCGATTTTGGGGCTGCTGCTCATGGGCGTCTCTTTTTGATTTGCAGTGTCATAGCATGCTGGGGCGTCAAGATCTGCCCCCAATTGGTCACGGGTCCTGCCGCCTGCGGTCTTTGTTGCCGCCTTGCGTCAGGCCGGGATGTAGAACGAAGCCCGGCGGAACAAAAGCGGCGCAGACGTGTTGGCCCCGGTCGACGCGCGGATTTCAGCCGTAGGGCCACGCGTACCTGATCGAAGCCTGCCGCATATCCCCGGATGCGGTGGAACAGGTCTTTGCCGGGAGAGGAAATCTTACATGGAACATGTCTCTGTCGATCTTTGGGCCGCCAACCTTCAGGTCGCGCCAGACTCGCTGCAAAGCTGGCTCGCCAGTGTCGAGGCGCGCCTGCAACAGGCCGCCGCGCGTGAGGCGCAGCTTTTGGTGATGCCCGAGTTTTGCTGCGCGCAGTGGCTGAGTTTCGCCCCCGCCGAGCTGCCTGCGGAAGAGCAGCTTGGCTGGCTCGCGCAGACCGCCACGCTGGCGCTTGACCCGATGCGGCGCATGGTTGAGCAAACCGGCGTGGCCCTGCTGCCCGGCACCTTTCCCGTGGCCTTCCCTTCGGTCGATGCGCCCGAAGGTTACCTTAATCAAGCGTGGTTTCTAACCCCCGATGGCGGGCTGCAAGTGCAGAACAAGCTGAGCCTGACCCCGCTTGAGGCGAATGGCGCCAGCGGCGTGACCATCGCGGGCACGGGGATCAACTTGTTCGAGTGGAACGGGCTGCGCTGTGTCATCGCGATCTGTCTCGATGCGGAATATACCGCGCTCTGGTCCAAGCTGGGGGAGTTGAACCTCGATCTGGTGATCATTCCCGCCAAGACCGACATGATCACCGGCTATAACCGTGTGTTCAGCTGTGCGCGGGCGCGGGCGATCGAATTGCAAACCGCCGTCTGCTGTGTCGGCGCCGTCGGCGCGCCGCTGACCCCATGGCAAGAGGATACCGGCGTGGGCGGGGCGAGCGTCTATCTGCCCTGCGACGTTTCGGTGGCTTTGGACGGAATGCATGCGGCCCTGCCGCCCCAGACGGCGGCGCAGGGCATGAATTTGGTCTTGCAAGCTCATGCAATTCCCGTGGGACAGTGCCGCCGCATCCGTGCGGGTGCTGCCGAGGCCGAGGTGCGTCCGGGCCTGTGGTCGGGCGATCACCTGACGGTCGAAGGCAGTGCGGCCTAAGGCAAAGAAAAACCCCCTCCGCCACGGGCGGAAGGGGTTTGATGTTCGCAGGTTAAGGCTGGATCAGAGGATGTTCTGACCGGTCTTTTTCCAATCGGCCATGAACTGCTCCAGCCCCTTGTCGGTCAGCGGATGCGCGGCCAGTTTCTTGATCACCTCTGGCGGCGCGGTCATCACGTCGGCACCGATGCGCGCGGCGTCCAGAATGTGGTTCACGCTGCGGATGGAGGCGGCGAGGATCTGCGTCTCGAAACCGTAGTTGTCATAGATGGTGCGGATGTCTTGGATCAGGTCCATGCCATCGAGGTTGATGTCGTCAAGGCGCCCGATGAAGGGCGAGATGAAGGTCGCGCCCGCCTTGGCCGCGATCAGCGCTTGGTTCGCCGAGAAACAGAGTGTTACGTTGATCATGTGACCTTCGCCCGACAGAACCTTACAGGCTTTCAGCCCGTCCCATGTCAGCGGCAGTTTGATGGTGATGTTGTCGGCGATCTCGGCCAGTTTGCGGCCCTCGGCGATCATCGCGTCGGCTTCCAGCGCCACGACTTCGGCGGAGACGGGGCCATCGACGAGGTCACAAATCTCTTTGGTGACTTCAAGGATGTTGCGGCCCGATTTCAGGATGAGGGAGGGGTTGGTGGTCACGCCGTCGACCATGCCAAGGTCGTTGAGTTCGGCGATGGCGTCGATCTCGGCTGTATCTACGAAGAATTTCATGGGCTTTCCTTCCGGGTTGGAATGTGATCGCTATCGGGTCAATTCGTTGCCTTGGCTTTACCGCATGATCTGCGATGCTTAAAGCCTCAATTCCCCCAAGCGACACGGAGCATGCGGCAGACATGGCTGAATTCTACCACCATGGTGAGTTGTTGTCGGTGATGACCACCCAGCCTTTGGGCCGCGCGCTGGATTATCGCGCGCCTGAGGGCGGTTGCCATGCAGGGGCCTTTGTCGAGGTGCCGTTGGGGCCGCGCAAGGTGATGGGTGTGGTCTGGGGGCCGGGGGCCGGGGACTACGACATCAACAAGGTGCGCCATGTGATCCGGGTGCTCGACGCGCCGCCGATGCGCGAGGAGATGCGCGAATTTCTGCTACGGTCCGCAGCCTATACGCTGACCCCGCTGCCCGCCATGCTGCGGTTGGCGACCCGCGCGCCGGGCCTCGGCGATCCGCCCTCGATGCGCAAGATTTACCGGGCCGGCGATGGTATGCCGTCGCGCATGACCGATGCGCGGCAAAGGGTCATGGCGGTGCTGGAGGAATATGGCGATCTGGCTTTCACGCTGAAGGAGTTGTCGGAGATGGCCGGGGTGACCTCCTCGGTCGTGAAGGGCCTCGTCGACCAAGGCGCGGTGCGCGAGGAGGAAAGCCCCCGCGACCTGCCGTTCCGCCCGCTCGATCCCTCGCTGCCGGGCAAGGCGCTGACCGAGGATCAGGCCAAGGCAGCGGCGGTGCTGCGCGAGGGGATCAAGTCCGAGACCTACGGCACGACGCTTTTGCGCGGGGTCACCGGCTCGGGCAAGACGGAGGTCTATCTCGAAGCCGTGGCGGCGGCGGTGCAGGCCGGGCGGCAGGCGCTGGTGCTGCTGCCCGAGATCGCGCTGACCGAGCAGTTTTTGGAGCGTGTCGAAGAGCGTTTCGGCGCCAAGCCCGCCGAATGGCACTCGGGCGTGACCATGACCGAGCGGCGCCGCATCTGGCGCATGGTGGGGCAGGGCAACGCGCAGCTGGTGATCGGCGCGCGCTCGGCGCTGTTCCTGCCGTTTCAGAATCTCGGGCTGATCGTCGTGGATGAGGAACATGACACCTCCTACAAGCAGGAGGACGGCGTGCTCTACAATGCGCGGGACATGGCGGTGCTGCGGGCCTCGATCTGCGGCGCACAGGTGGTGCTTGCAAGCGCCACGCCGAGCCTCGAAACATGGGCCAATGCCGAGGCCGGGAAGTACCGGCGGCTGGAACTGACCTCGCGTTTCGGCCCGGCGGTGATGCCGCAGATGGGGGCGATCGACATGCGGCAGGCGGGGCTGCCGGGGGATAAATGGATTTCGGGCGAGATGAAGCGCGAGGTCGACGCGCGATTGGCGCGCGGCGAGCAGGCGATGCTCTTCATCAACCGCCGCGGCTATGCGCCGGTGACGCTTTGCCGTGCCTGTGGCGAGCAGATCGGCTGCGACCAATGCGATGCGCGGATGGTCGAACACCGGTTCCTGAAACGCCTCGTCTGCCATCAATGCGGCGAGAGTAAACCGATGCCCGAGGCCTGCCCCTCATGCGGGGTCGAAGGCAAGCTCGCGCCCGTGGGGCCGGGGGTGGAGCGTCTGGGCGAAGAAGCGGCGGCACTCTGGCCCGAGGCGCGGATCGCGACGCTGAGTTCTGACATGTACGGCTCGGCCCGCGCGCTCAAGGCCGAGATCGCAGGCATCGCCGAGGGGGCCGCGGATATCATTATCGGCACGCAGCTGGTGGCCAAGGGGCATAACTTTCCCAAGCTGACGCTGGTGGGGGTGATCGACGCCGATCTCGGACTCACCGGGTCGGACCTGCGCGCGGCGGAGCGGACCTTTCAACTGATGCGGCAGGTGGCGGGGCGTGCGGGCCGGGCCGAGGCGCCGGGCGCGGCCCTGTTGCAGACCTATCAGCCCGAGCATCCGGTGATCCGGGCCATTCTGGCGGGCGAGGAGGAGGCCTTCTGGGCCGCCGAGGCCGGGGAACGGCGGCAAGCCGGGGTGCCGCCCTATGGGCGCATGGCGGGGATCATCCTGAGCGGCAGCGACGCGGCGGCGGTGTTCGATCTGGGCAACCATCTGGCGCGGCATGACGGGCCTTTGCGTGCGGTAGGGGCGCAGGTTTTCGGCCCCGCCCCCGCGCCGATCGCCCGGGTGCGCGGGCGGCATCGGGTGCGGCTCTTGGTGAAGGCGGATAAGGGCGTGGCGTTGCAGGAGGCGCTGGGCCGCTGGGTCGGGGGGCTGCGGCTCAAGGGGGACTTGCGGCTGGCGGTGGATATCGATCCGCAGAGTTTTTATTGAGGCTGGCTGGCAGGGCATCTGCATCGAACAAAACAGCCCGGAATCAAGGCCGAAGGCCGCCGGGCAGCGCCAGACCGGTCCATGGTCTGGCGCTTTTGCTATCGGAGTGGCGGCTTGCGCATGTTTCATATGAGTTGCTGCCATAAAGTGCCCACCTGAAAGGTCGTCTGCGCCAGCCCCCGGTCTGGCACTGCCCGGCTCCTGAGCCGGATCGTCCTTTTCTCTCGCCATCCCCGGGCCTTGGGCGTAATGAAATCCCATGACCCGTTTCATCACCCTCGAAGAGGCCAAGCGCCTGCCGTTCTGGCGCCGTCCCGTAGCCCTGCTGTTCCTCATGGCGCTGGCCATGCCGATCGCCTTCAACACATGGTCGGCGTTGCTCAATAACTTCGTCATCGAGGTCGCCGATTTCGACGGGTCCGACATCGGGCTGCTGCATACGGTGCGCGAGATCCCGGGCTTCTTCGCCATCGGTGTCATCGCCATCCTGCTCTTCATGCGCGAACAGGTGCTGGGGCTGGTCGCGCTCGCGCTTCTGGGCGCGGCGACGGCGGTCACGGCCTATTTCCCCTCCATGGGCGGTATCCTGACGATCACCATGCTCAGCTCCATCGGCTTTCACTACTACGAGACGGTGAACCAGTCGCTGCAACTACAATGGCTGAAGATCGAGGACGCCCCGCGCATGATCGGCTGGCTCATGGCCGCGGGCTCGCTGGCCACGTTGGTGGCCTATCTCGCGATCATGGCGCTGTGGGAGACGCTGAGCCTCAGCTACAGCATCGTCTATATGATCGGCGGCGGTGTCACCGTCGCCATCGCACTCACCGCCATGCTGGCCTATCCGCAGTTCGAGGCACTCACGGTGCAGAACAAGAAAATGGTGCTGCGCCGCCGCTACTGGCTTTATTACGCGCTGCAATTCATGTCCGGAGCGCGGCGACAGATCTTCGTGGTCTTCGCGGGCTTCATGATGGTCGAACGCTTCGGCTTTGAGGTGCATGAGATCACCATGCTCTACCTCATCAACCTCGTCGCCAATATGCTCTTTGCCCCGCTGATGGGCCGCGCGGTGGGCCATTTCGGCGAACGCCGGACCTTGGCAGTGGAATACATCGGGCTGATCTTGGTCTTTCTGGCTTACGGCGGGGTCTATTACCTCGGCTGGGGCGTGGTGATCGCGGCGGCGCTCTATGTCATCGACCATATGTTCTTTGCCCTCGCACTGGCGTTGAAGACCTATTTTCAGAAGATCGCCGATCCGGCGGATATCGCGCCCACCGCGGCGGTGGCCTTCACCATTAACCATATCGCCGCAGTCTTTCTGCCGGTGCTTCTGGGGCTCTTGTGGCTGGCCTCGCCGGCCGCCGTGTTCTTCCTCGCCGCGGGCATGGCGGCTGTCTCGCTGATGCTGTCGCTGCTGATCCCGCGCCACCCCGCGCCGGGGCATGAGACGATCTTTCAAAGTGTCCTGCCGCAGGCCGCCGAATAAGGCGCAAAACCCAGCATGGCTTGACCCGGCGCGCGCGCGGCCCTAGGCGAAACGCAACCGCACCGCAGCAAAGGACCGCGCCATGCCCACTTTCACCGCCCTGACCACCCTCGAAGGCCGCGACCCCGCCTATGCCCTGGGCGAGGCGATGGAACGGCTGACCCCTGAGCCCACCGGCGTGGGCGTTTTCGAGGTCGAGGACGGCTCGGGCCTGTGGGAAGTCGGCGGCTATTTTGAGGAAAAGCCCGATACCGCAGCACTTGCCGTGCTGGCCAAGGCGATGGGCGCCAAGGAGTTCACCGTTTCCGAACTGCCCGAGACCGATTGGGTCGCCCATGTCCGGCGCGAGCTGGCACCGGTGGAGGCAGGCCGCTTCTTCGTCTACGGCAGCCATGACGCGGACAAGGTGCCCGAAGGCTGCGAGCCGCTGCTGATCGAGGCCGCCATGGCCTTCGGCACCGGGCACCACGGCACCACCTTGGGCTGCCTCAAGGCGCTCGACCGGCTGGCGAACGAGGGGTTCCACGGCCGCAACGTCGCCGACATCGGCTGCGGTACCGCGGTGCTGGCGATGGCCGCCGCGCGCATCTGGCCGGAGACCGTGCTGGCAAGCGACATCGACGAGGTCGCGGTCGAAGTGGCGCAGGCCAATGTCGATGCCAACGGGCTAACGGGCCGCGTGACCTGCGTGGAGGCCGCGGGTTTCGACCATCCCGCGTTGGCCGAAGCCGCGCCTTTCGATCTGGTCTTTGCCAATATCCTCAAAGGACCGCTGGTGGCGCTGGCCCCCGACATGGCGGCGGCGCTCCAACCCGGCGGCTATGCGATTCTCTCCGGCCTGCTGAACGAACAGGCGGAAGAGGTCATCGAGGTTTATGCACAATCCGGCATCAATCTGGTCCAACGCGAGAGCATTGGTGACTGGACGACACTAACGCTTCAAACGAAAGTATAATTCACGCCTCATTTTCGTTGCATTCGACCCTTTTGCCTCTTTGTTGCCACATTTGGACTTTATTCAAATTGGCAGCAAACGGTGGGGGCCGGATTGCTACGGAGGCTGTGATGGCTGAAGGACACGCTCAATTCGCGAAACGGATCGAACTTCTGGGGCGCAAGCATCGGAAGCTGGAACGAGGATATGTCACCCGCGTCGGACGCGATGGGTTGATCTCTGTCTTGCCGAAACGCGCCCGCCGGGGCTGCCCGATGACAGGGCTTTTCCTGATCGTTCTGGTGTTTTTCGGCTTCAAAGCCTTCACCCTCGCCGCGATCGGCCCGGTGACCTATAACGAACGCCTCTCGCGCCTCGCCAATGGGTCGAACCTTGAGCAGATCGGCGCCAAGATGATGGCCATCGACCCGGTGACCCAGACATTGGCCGAGCTGACCGGCCCGATCATGCGGTAACGTGGCACCGCCCATCGCGTAAAGAAAAAGCCGTAGCGGAGGCTCTCCGCTACGGCTTTTCTAATGGGGCTGATGCATATCCCGTAGGGTCAACGCACGAAGTGGTTCTGCGCCACAAGGTCGATGTCGCCCCGGATCAAGCCGATGTCTTGCAACTCGAGATCGCTCAGGTCCGACAGCGCCTTGTGGGTGGCGCGGCTGTCTTGCCAAGCTTCGACCGCGGCGAAGAAGGCGCCGAAAAAGCCAAGGATACGTGTGACGGCCGAGGGGGAGCCGTAAGCGGTGCGGGTGGTGTCGAAAGCTGCCATGGGGCCGTCCTTTGTTTGATCTCAGGTTGCGTCGGCAGGGGGGCGGGATGGCTTTCCTTACCGAACGGAATTTTCGGCAAGTATGCCCGAAATTCGCCCCGCGCAATCCCTCAAAAACGACAGTGAGGCTTGCGTTTTTTGCATGGGTCGAAAATAGGGTTAACTCACTCTCATTACGGGAAAAATTCACCGCCCGGCATGTCGGTTTTGAACCATGGAGAGGCGCAATTCGACACCGCGGTTCAAAAGCGACAGAGCGCCTGTCGCAAAGCGCCCGCCGCGCATGAGGGCTTTGCGATGTTCGCCTTTCGTGCTAGTGCACCAGAAAAGCAACAATTTTATCGAGGGGCAGAGATGATACGGGTGATCGGCATAGATCCGGGGCTGCGCAATCTGGGCTGGGGCGTGATCGACGTCTCGGGCAGCCGAATCGCCCATGTGGCCAATGGCATCTGTCACTCCGAAGGCGACGACCTTGGCGCGCGGCTCTTGTCCTTGCATGGGCAGCTTACGCGCGTGCTGACGGCATGGCGGCCCCAAGCGGCAGCGGTTGAGCAGACCTTCGTGAACAAGGATGGCGCCGGGACGCTGAAACTGGGGCAGGCGCGGGGCATCGCCATGCTGGTGCCCGCGCAGTTTGGTTTGACGGTGGGCGAATATGCCCCCAACAAGGTCAAGAAAACCGTGGTCGGCGTCGGCCATGCGGATAAGGGGCAGGTGGCGCATATGGTTAAGATGCAGATGCCGGGGATCGAGATTGCGGGGCCGGATGCCGCCGACGCGCTGGCCATCGCGATTTGCCACGCGCATCACGGCGGGGCGAGCACGCTGGCGCAGGCGGTGGCGAGGGCAAGCGCATGATCGGCAAGCTTTCGGGCCGCATCGACTACCGCGCGGCAGATCACGTGCTGATCGACGTGCGCGGGGTGGGTTACCTCGTCTATGTCTCCGACCGAACCATGGCAGCACTCCCGGGCGTGGGCGAGGCGGTGGCGCTTTATACCGACCTCGTGGTGCGCGAGGACCTGATGCAGCTCTTTGGCTTCCAGACGCTGGTGGAGAAGGAATGGCACCGGCTACTGACCTCGGTGCAGGGGGTGGGGGCCAAGGCCTCGCTCGCGATCCTCGGCACGCTGGGACCGGATGGCGTGAGCCGCGCCATCGCGCTTGGTGACTGGAACGCGGTGAAGGCCGCGAAGGGCATCGGCCCGAAGATCGCGCAGCGCGTGGTGCTGGACCTCAAGGACAAGGCGCCCGGCGTCATGGCGATGACCGGCACCGTGGCCGACGCCATGGGCGAGACTGAGGCCGCCGCCGACGAGGCGGTGATTGAAGCTGCCGCCCCGCGCCCCGCGCCGAAACCTGCCGCCCCCAATGCCTCTGCCCAGTCCGAGGCGCTTTCGGCGCTCGGTAACCTCGGCTATGCCCCGGGCGATGCGGCGGGCGCCGTGGCGCAGGCGGCAGGCGAGACGCCCGAGGCCGATACCAAGGCGCTCATTCGCGCGGCGCTCAAGCTGCTGGCGCCGAAGGGGTGAGCACGAATGCGCGCGGCGGTTGGTGCGTGAACCTTCCGCTGGAAGAACCACGCACCCTACGGCATAACGAGGCCCTATGACCGACATCGACCCCACCGTGCGGCCCGACCCGCTGCCCGAAGATACCGACCGCGCGCTGCGGCCGCAGATGCTCAGCGAATTCGTTGGGCAGGCGGAGGCGCGGGCGAACCTGTCGGTCTTCATCCAGTCGGCCCGCCAGCGCGGCGAGGCGATGGATCACACGCTGTTTCACGGGCCGCCGGGCTTGGGCAAGACGACACTGGCGCAGATCATGGCGCGCGAGCTTGGCGTCGGCTTTCGCATGACCTCCGGCCCGGTGCTGGCCAAGGCCGGGGACCTCGCCGCGATCCTCACCAATCTTGAGGCCCGCGACGTGCTCTTCATCGACGAGATCCACCGGCTGAACGCCTCGGTCGAAGAGGTGCTCTACCCCGCGATGGAGGATTTCGAGCTCGATCTGGTGATCGGCGAAGGCCCCGCCGCGCGCACCGTGCGGATCGAGTTGCAGCCCTTCACGCTGGTTGGCGCCACCACCCGCATGGGGCTGCTGACCACGCCGCTGCGCGACCGTTTCGGCATCCCGACGCGGCTGCAGTTCTACACCGAGGACGAACTCTACATCATCGTCGACCGCAATGCCCGCAAACTCGGCGCCCCGGCGGACGAGGGCGGCGCGCGCGAGATCGCAAAGCGCGCCCGGGGCACACCGCGCATCGCCGGACGCCTGCTGCGCCGCGTCGTGGATTTCGCGGTCGTCGAGGGCGATGGCCGCGTGACGCGCGAGTTGGCCGACATGGCGCTCACGCGGCTGGGGGTCGACCACCTCGGCCTCGACGGCGCCGACCGGCGATACCTGCGCTTGATGGCCGAAAATTATCAGGGCGGCCCGGTGGGGATCGAGACGCTCTCGGCCGCGCTATCGGAAAGCCGCGATGCGCTGGAAGAGGTGATCGAACCCTTCCTGTTGCAGCAAGGCCTGATCCAGCGTACCCCGCGCGGCAGAATGTTGGCCGCCAAGGCTTGGAGCCATCTCGGGATGGCCGCGCCCAAGGGGCAGAGCGACCTGTTTGGCTGACCCGGACGGAGAGACGCATGACAATGACCGCAGAAGAAATCGAAAAATTGTTCACCCGTCGCGACGGGCAGTTCGCCTTTGCCCGTTGGGGCCGCCCCATCGCGCCGGTGGTCTTTGGCGTCGAGGAAGAGGCCCTGCCGGTGATCAAGGGCGCGCTCGAGGCGGTGGCCCAGCTTGCCGGTCACGAGATGGCCGAGACCGATCCCGATTTGGGCAGCAACGTCATGATGTTCTTCTTCGCCGATTGGGCCGAGCTTCTCGACGTGCCGGGGATGGACGGCCTCGTGCCGGATCTCGCGCAGCAGGTCGACCGGCTGCAGGCCGCGGGGGCCAACCAATACCGCTTCTTCCGCTTCGAGGAGAACGGCGCGATCAAGGCGGCATTCGTCTTCCTGCGCATGGACGAAAGTCTGCAGGAGATGTCCGCGCAGGTGCTGGCGCTGAGCCAAGCGGTGCAGATCATCCTGCTCTGGTCCGAGGACGCCTTTCAGGAGAAATCCCCCTTGGCGTTGGCCGATGAGGCGCTGGTGCTGCGCCCCGAGGTGGCAGATGTGATCCGCGCGGCCTATGACCCGGTGATGCCCCCAGCGGCGACCGACGCGAGCCACGCGCTGCGTCTGGCCGCAAGGGTGCAGGTAGCGTCATGAGCCATGTCTTCCCGGTCCGCATCTTCTACGAAGACACCGACATGGCCGGCATCGTCTATTACGCCAACTACCTGCGCTACATCGAACGCGCGCGCTCGGACATCGTGGAGCAGATGGGCCTCGACCAGCGCGCCATGCGCGACGAGGGGCTGGTCTTTGCCGTAAGCCGGGTAGAAGCCGATTATATCGGTGCCGCGCGTTTCGGCGACCGGCTCGAGGTGCACACCACCCATCATGCCGAAGGGCGCGTCCGCTGGGTCTTCGATCAGGACGTTCTGCGCGATGGCAAGGTAATCTTCCGCGCCAAGGTCACCGCCGTCTGCATGACGCCGGAGGGGCGGCCCACGCGACTTCCAGCGGAACTTCGCTTGTCAGGCCCGGATCAAACCCGGCCCATACCATAATTCTGGCAATCCCGGTTGCAGTCCGCTAGCTTTGCGCCAAATTGAGGCCGGAAATTCGGCCCGAGAGGCAGATTGCCCCTGAAGGGGTGGCAGGAAAGAGCATAGGCAAATGGAAGCAGAAACGCTGGCATTGGCACAGGGGATGGATTTTTCCCTGTGGGGGTTGTTCGCGAAGGCAACGCTGACCGTCAAACTCGTCATGATCATGTTGATCGGGGCGTCCTTCTGGTCCTGGTCGATCATCATTCAGAAAACCATCCAGTACCGCAAAGCCCGCGCCGAGGCGGCGCAGTTCGATCAGGCCTTCTGGTCAGGCGAGCCGCTGGACGGGCTTTTCGACTCCATCGGCGCGGACCCTGATGGACCTTCGGAGAAGATTTTCGCCGCCGGCATGTCGGAATGGCGCCGCTCGCACCGCGAGGACGGCGCGCTGATCCCCGGTGCCACCGCGCGGATCGACCGCTCGATGGACGTAGCCATCGCGAAGGAGGCCGAGCGTCTGCAAAAAGGCCTGCCGGTGCTTGCGACCGTGGGTTCCACCGCGCCCTTCGTCGGCCTTTTCGGCACCGTCTTCGGCATCATGAACTCCTTCATCGAGATCGCGGCCCAGCAGAACACCAACCTCGCCGTCGTGGCCCCGGGCATCGCCGAGGCGCTTCTGGCGACCGGCATCGGCCTTCTCGCCGCGATCCCGGCGGTGGTCTTCTACAACAAGCTGAGCGCCGACAGTGACCGGATCCTCGGCACCTACGAGGCCTTCTCGGATGAATTCGCCACCATCCTCAGCCGCCAGTTGGACAGCTAAGCCATGGGTGCGGGTGTCATGAAAAAACAAGGCGGCAAGGGGCGGCGGCGCGGCCGCGCCCAGCCGATGGCCGAGATCAACGTCACGCCCTTCGTCGACGTGATGCTGGTGCTGCTGATCATCTTCATGGTCGCGGCCCCGCTCTTGACTGTCGGCGTGCCGGTGGAACTGCCCAAGACCGCCGCCACGGCCCTGCCGGCCGAGCAGGAAGAGCCGCTGACCGTCACCGTCACCGCCCAAGGCGCGGTGCAGATCCAGACCACCGACACGCCGCGCGATCAGCTGGTGACCAAGCTGCGCGCCATCGCGGCAGAGCGCGCCAGCGACCGGGTCTTCCTGCGCGCCGATGGCGCGGTGCCCTATGCGCAGGTCATGGAGGTCATGGGCGCGCTCAACGCGGGCGGATTTTCCAACATCGGTCTAGTGACCGACATCGGCGGCCCGGCGATGGACGGCAGCGACACGTCGGGTGGCTGAGCGGTGCATACCGGGCATTACATATCAGGTGCCGGGCATCTGGGTCTTATCGGCTGGCTTTTGTTCGGGAACATTTTCACCTCCGAGCCGGACCCGGTTGAGATGACCGAGGTCTCGGTGATCTCGGCGGCGGAATATGACGCGCTCGTCGCGGCCCAGCAGCCGCCCGCTTCGACCACCGAGGTGGCCCAGCCCGCATTGCCCGCGCCGAGCGAGGAGGCGCCCGAGGTCACCGCCGAGCCGGATGCCGAGATCGTACAGCCCGAGCCGGTGCAGACCGAAACCCCGCCCGAGGACACGCCGCCCGAGGTGACCGAGCTGGAACTGCCGCCGCAGACCGAAGTGGACGACAGCGCGCCCGAACTCAACGAACCCATCGGCGACACCGCCGTGCTGGTGCCCGAGATCGCCCCCGAGGCCCGCCCCCGCGAGGCCCCGCGCGTGGCGCCCGAGCCCGTGGCCCCGCCCGAGCCCGAAGCGCGCCCCGACCTTGACGAACAGCCCGCCGTCGCGCCCGAACCCGAGGCCGAGCCGGAAGTTGTCGTCGAAGAAGAGCCGCAAGAGGCGCAGACGCCTGAGGACAGCACGACCGAGATCGTGACCGAGGCCGATCAGGCCCCGGCGGCCTCGGCCCGCCCGCCCGGTCGCCGTCCGGCCCCGCCGCCGCCCGTCGAGGTGGCCGAGGCCCCGGAGGAACCCGAGGAGACGCCCGCGCCGGAGCCCGCCGAGGAACCTGCGCAGGACACGACCGAAGACGCCATCGCCGATGCGCTGAGCGAAGTCCTCGGCCAGCCGGAGGCCGAGGCCCCGGTGCCGAGCGGCCCGCCGCTGTCCTCGGGCGAGCGCGAGAGCCTGCGCGTCGCGGTTTCCGCCTGCTGGAACATCGGCGCGCTGTCGACCGAAGCGGCGCGGACCACGGTGATCGTGGGGCTGCAGATGAATCAGGACGGCACGCCGGTAATCGGGTCGATCCGGATGCTCAGCGCCTCGGGCGGTGGCGATGCCGCAGCAAGGCAGGCCTTCGAGGCGGCCAAACGTGCAATCATCCGCTGCGGCAGCCGCGGCTACGACCTGCCACAAGAAAAATACAGCCAGTGGCAAGACATCGAGATGACATTCGATCCAATGAGGAGCCGATAACATGCTGACGAGACTTCTGGGACTTCTGGCACTGGGGGCCGCGACCGTCTTCGCGGCGGCCCCGGACACCGCGCGCGCCGAACCGTTGCGCATCGTGATCGACGATCCGACCATCGAGCCTTTGCCCTTCGCCGTGCCCAGCTTTCAGCCCGAAAGCGGTGAGGCGGGGCAATTGGCCGTCGACATCGCCCGCGTCGTTTCGGACGACCTGACCGGCACCGGCCTCTTCCGCGAGATTCCGGCCAGCGCCTATATTTCTACCGTGAGCGACTTCAACGCGCCGGTGGAATATGCCGATTGGAAGGCGATCAACGCGCAGGCGCTGATCACCGGGGCGGTCAATGTCACCGGCAACAGCGTGAATGTGAAGTTCCGCGTCTATGACGTCTTCTCGGGTGAGGAGTTGCTGGATGCCAGCGGGCAGGGCGGTTTGCAATTCAGCGGCACCGTCGACGGCTGGCGCCGCATGGCGCATAAGGTGGCCGATGCGGTTTACAGCCGGATCACCGGCGAGGGCGGCTATTTCGACAGCCGGGTGGTGTTCGTCTCTGAGACCGGGCCGAAGGACAATCGCCAGAAACGTCTGGCCGTGATGGACTATGACGGGGCGAACCTGAAATACCTCACCGAATCCGGCTCCATCGTGCTGGCGCCGCGTTTTTCGCCCAGCGGGGACCGTGTGCTCTACACCAGCTATGAAAGCGGCTTCCCGCGCATCTATGTCTTGGATATCGGCACCGTCCAACGCCGCGCGCTGCAAAGCGCCGAAGGCTCCATGGCTTTCGCGCCGCGGTTCTCGCCCAGCGGTCAGACGGTCGTCTATTCGCTGAGCCAAGGCGGCAACACGGATATCTATTCGATGGACATCAACAGCGGCCAGTCGGTGCGCCTGACGAACACGCCTGCGATTGAGACGGCGCCGAGCTTCTCGCCCGATGGCAGCCAGATCGTCTTTGAGAGTGACCGTTCCGGCAGCCCGCAGCTTTACGTCATGCCCGCCACCGGGGGCGAGGCGACGCGGATTTCCTTTGGCGAGGGGCGTTACGGCACGCCCGTCTGGTCGCCGCGCGGGGATTTGGTGGCCTTTACCAAGCAGAACAAGGGCCGCTTCCACATTGGTGTCATGCGGCTGGATGGCTCGGAAGAGCGTCTGCTGACCGCTTCCTTCCTCGATGAGGGTCCGACTTGGGCCCCCAATGGGCGGGTGATCATGTTCGCGCGCGAAACCCAAGGGGCGGGCGGGTCCTCCTCGCTCTATTCCGTCGATATTTCGGGGCGCAACCTCAAGCCTGTGCGCACGCCCGAAGGCGGCTCTGACCCCTCGTGGTCACCGCTGCAAGACTAAGGTTTCCACATGCCACACACGGGTGCGGGCAATTCCAATGATCCTGCGCCTGTGTTAATACCAGCAACGATAACGCCACCACATAGAAGGCAGACCCCATGAAACGCATTCTGACCAGCACGCTTTTGATTTCCGCATTGGCCGTGTCGGCCTGTACCAACCCTGACCGCTTTGGTGCCGATGGCATGGGCGGGGCAAATGCAGGGGCCGGGGTCAACGCCGGCGTGGTGCCGGGCAGCGCGAATGACCCGACCTCCACCGCCTATTTCCAGCAGGCCGTGGGCGACCGGGTGCTGTTCCTTGTGGACCAATCCACCCTGACCGACGAAGGCCGCGCCACGCTTGACGGGCAGGTCGCATGGCTTCAGGCCAATTCCGACTACCAAGCCGTGATCGAAGGCCATGCCGATGAGCAGGGCACACGGGAATACAACATCGCCCTTGGCGGTCGCCGCGCCAACGCGGTGCGCGAATATATGATCTCGCGCGGGATCGCTGCCTCGCGGCTCAAGACCATCAGCTACGGCAAGGAACGCCCGATTGAGATTTGCTCGGCCGAGGCTTGCTATGCCAAGAACCGCCGCGCGGTGACCGTGCTGGCTGGCGGCGCGTTGACCAGCTGACCGCGGCAACAGCCCAAGCAATGAACAATCCAAGGAGGCCGATGTGCTGAAGCGATATATCTTCGTGGCCGTGATGGGGCTGATGACCGCCCCCGCCGCGCTTATGGCGCAGGACAACGATCAGACGCTGGCGGACATTCGCCAGCAACTGACCGTGCTCAACGTCGAGGTGCAAAAGCTGCGCCGCGAATTGTCGACCACCGGCGGCGCCTCGGTCGAGACCGGCGGCAATTCGGTGTTGGAGCGGGTCAGCACCATGGAGAGCGAGTTGCAGCGCCTCACCTCCAAAACCGAGGAGATGGAGAACCGCATCAACCGGATCGTCGCCGATGGCACCAACCGGATCGGCGATCTGGAATACCGTCTGGTTGAGCTTGAAGGCGGCGATCTGGGCGCTTTGGGTGAGACTTCGACCCTCGGTGGAGGGGAGGCGCCCGCCGTGGCGGCCCCCGCCCCCGAAGCGGGCCGCGAGGTGGTCGAAGTGACCCCCGGAAACGGCGAAGCGGGCGCTTCCGGCGGCATCATCACCCCGATCAACGAAGCAGAGCTGGCGGTCAGCGAGAAGGCCGATTTCGAGCGGGCGCAGGAGGCGCTCGCATCGGGTGACTTTCGCAGCGCCGCCGATCTCTTTGCGTCCTTCAATACGACCTACCCCGGCGGTCCGCTAGCCGCCGAGGCCGAGATGCGCCGGGGCGAAGCCCTGACCGGTCTGGGCGACAACCGCGAAGCAGCGCGCGCCTATCTCGCGGCCTTCAGCACCGATCCCGAAGGGCCGGTGGCCCCGCGGTCGCTCTTCGAGCTGGGCCGCGCCCTTGGCGTGTTGGAGCAGACCCAAGAGGCCTGCGTGACCCTCTCGGAAGTCGCCGTGCGCTTCCCGAACGCCCCGCAGGTCAGCCAAGCCGAGGCGCAGCGCCAGACGCTGGGTTGTTCCTGACCGCAGATGACTGCACCCGCCGCAACGGCTGATGCAGCGCTGGCCGAGGGGTTGCTTTCTGGCTTGGGCGGCGCGCTGCCGCCCCGCCTTGGCGTGGCCATCTCGGGCGGGGGCGATTCCATGGCGCTGCTGTCGCTTCTGCATGAGCTGGCGACAGCGACGGGCAGCCATCTTGAGACCGTGACCGTCGACCATGGGCTGCGCCCAGAAGCGGCGGAAGAGGCCGCCATGGTCGCGCGCCATGCCGCCCGACTGGGGTTGGCCCATGAAACCCTGCACTGGCGCGATTGGGACGGGCAGGGCAATCTCCAAAACGCCGCGCGGGAGGCGCGTTATCGCCTGATGGCCGATTGGGCCGCGCGGCGCGGGCTTCCCGTCGTGGCCCTTGGCCATACGGCGGACGATCAGGCCGAGACGGTGCTGATGCGCTTGGCGCGCCGGTCGGGGGTCGATGGGCTTGCGGCGATGGCGCCGCGCAGCGATAGGCTCGGTGTCACATGGCTGCGCCCGCTGCTTTTCGCCCGGCGCGCGGCCCTGCGCGATCATCTGCGGCGGGCGGGGCTGCACTGGGTCGAAGACCCCAGTAACGATGACCCGCGCTATGCCCGGATCAGAACCCGCCAAAGCCTTGATGCCCTCGCGCCGCTTGGCATCGATGTAGAGACTTTGGCCGAGGTCGCGCGCAACATGGCCACCGCACGGGCGGCATTGGACGTCCAAACCGACCGCGCCGCGGGCGATATTCTGCGTATGGAGGCGGGCGCGCAGGTGATGCAGGCCGATGCCTTTTTCGCCGAGCCGGAAGAGATCCGCCGCCGCCTGATGCTCCGGGCAATTGGGCAGATCAACGGCGGCGCATACTCCCCGCGCCGCGGCCCCGTGGCCGCCCTGATCGCGGGGCTAGCGGAAGGGCAGGCGGCCACGCTGGCGGGCTGTCAAGCGCTGCTTCGGCGCGGTGAAATCTGGGTCTTTCGCGAGTATAACGCGGTGCGCGATCTGTGCGTGCCTGCGGATCAGCTTTGGGACGGGCGTTGGCGTGCGATTCCCCCCGAAGGGCTGCCGCCCGAGGCCGAACTGCGCGCGCTTGGCCCCGAGGGGCTGGCCCAATGGCCCGATTGGCGCAGCCTTGGGCGACCCCGTGCCGCCTTGCTGTCGACCCCGGCCATCTGGCAGGGCCCGCGGCTGCTTGCCGCGCCCCTTGCCGGGCTGGACCAGAAATGGCATGTCCGGCGCTAAAGCGGCGCGGAATGGAACAAAACCGCGCCATTATCGCATTGAACATGAGCGCATCATGTCTATCTTAGTATGGTGGTTGCCCGAACGGGCGCCCCTTGGGTTGCGGGACTTGCCCGCGGCCATGTGAATTTAGGAGAATTCCCTTGGGAAATGTTCGTAACCTCGCCTTCTGGGTTGTCCTGATGTTGCTTGTGCTGGCGCTGTTCAACCTGTTCAGCGGGTCCAGCGGGTCGCTGCAAAACAACGAAGTCAGCTATTCCGAATTCGTCACCTCCGTACAGGATGGTGATGTCCGAAATGTGACATTGGATGGTGAGCAGGTGCGATTCCGCCAAGCGGATGGTGCCGACTACCTGACGATCAAACCCGGCGATGCCGAGCTGACCCAGCTTCTGATCGACAACGACATCCCCGTCAAAGCGCGCCCCCAGCAACAGTCTGGTTTCCAGACCTTCTTGATGTCGCTCTTGCCCATCGCGCTGCTGATCGGCGTGTGGATTTACTTTATGAACCGCATGCAGGGCGGCGGCAAAGGCGGGGCCATGGGCTTTGGCAAATCCAAGGCCAAGATGCTGACCGAAAAGCATGGCCGGGTGACCTTTGACGACGTGGCGGGCATCGACGAGGCCAAGGAAGAGCTGGAAGAGATCGTCGAATTCCTGCGCAACCCGCAGAAGTTTTCGCGCCTCGGCGGCAAGATCCCGAAAGGCGCGCTGCTGGTGGGCCCTCCGGGCACCGGTAAGACGCTGCTGGCCCGTGCGATTGCGGGTGAAGCGGGTGTGCCCTTCTTCACTATTTCGGGCTCCGACTTCGTCGAGATGTTCGTGGGTGTCGGTGCCAGCCGCGTGCGCGACATGTTCGAACAGGCCAAAAAGAACGCCCCCTGTATCGTCTTCATCGACGAGATCGACGCCGTCGGTCGCCACCGTGGCGCAGGCTATGGCGGTGGCAATGACGAGCGTGAGCAGACCCTGAACCAGCTTCTGGTCGAGATGGACGGTTTCGAGAGCAACGAGGGTGTCATCATCCTCGCGGCGACCAACCGTCGCGACGTGCTCGACCCCGCGCTGCTGCGTCCGGGCCGTTTCGACCGTCAGGTTACCGTGCCGAACCCCGACATCAAGGGCCGCGAGAAGATCCTTTCGGTGCACGCCCGCAAGACCCCGCTGGGGCCGGACGTCGACCTGCGCATCATCGCGCGCGGCACGCCGGGCTTCTCGGGTGCGGATCTGGCGAACCTCGTGAACGAGGCCGCGCTGATGGCCGCCCGCGTCGGCCGCCGTTTCGTTACCATGGTCGACTTCGAACAGGCCAAGGACAAGGTGATGATGGGCCCCGAGCGCCGGTCGATGGTGATGACCGCAGAGCAGAAGGAAATGACCGCCTATCACGAGGCCGGTCACGCGCTGGTGGGCATGACGCTGCCCAAATGCGACCCGGTCTACAAGGCCACGATCATCCCGCGCGGCGGCGCGCTCGGCATGGTGATGAGCCTGCCTGAGATCGACCGGCTGAACATGTTCAAGGACGAATGCCACCAGCGTCTGGCCATGGCCATGGCGGGCAAGGCGGCGGAAATCCACAAATACGGGCCGGATTCGGTCTCCAACGGTCCGGCGGGCGACATCCAGCAAGCGTCTGCGCTGGCGCGTGCGATGGTGCTGCAATGGGGCATGTCGGATAAGGTCGGTAACATCGACTATTCCGAAGCCGCACAGGGCTATCAGGGCAACACTGCGGGCTTCTCCGTCTCAGCCAATACCAAGGAGTTGGTCGAGAAAGAGGTGCAGCAGTTCATCCAAGACGGCTATGATCGCGCGATGAAGATCATCACCGAGAAAGAGGTGGAGTTCGAGCGTCTGGCCCAAGGTCTGCTGGAGTATGAGACCCTGACCGGCGATGAGATCAAACGCGTCATGGACGGCCTGCCGCCAGCAGAGGATTCCGACGACGACAACTCCGACACCGGCAGCGCGCCGAGCGTCACCGCGATCCCCAAGGCGAAGGGCAAGAAGACCCCGCCGAAGGATGGCGGGATGGAACCTGAACCTTCGGTCTGATCGGACCTACGACATTTGAAAGACCCCGCTTCGGCGGGGTCTTTTCGTTTTGGGGAGCCATTCGTTGAGGGGCGGGAATTCCACTATCGCGTCGCAGCCGCCGTCGCGTTACATAGAGGCGGAATTCTCGACAAGCCGGGGTCCCATGCGACGCATCCTTTCTGCCCTTGCCCTTCTTATGGCCGTCAACGCCGGACGCGCTTTGGCCGATCCGCAAACCTACGCCGTGGCCTTGGGCGGGCGGCAGTTGGGGACTTTGCAGTTCAACGGCCAAAGCCGGAACGCCGCTTTCTTGCTGTCGCTCGACAACGCACCATTCGGCATCAAGGACGGCAGTTTCAACGCGGTTTCCAAGGCGAAAGGGAACGCGGTCAGCTATCTCGGTTCAAACCGGGGGAGCGAGACGCGCGATATCGCGATTGAACGGGCGGGGCGGCAGGTCACCTCGGTCAAGATCACGCCGTCATCGGAAATGACGAAAATGTCGGATGCCAAGGCGGTGCCGCCCGGTGTCCTGTTTCCGCCGGAGCTTTTCGCAGCGCTAGCCACCGGCAAAAGCTGCCCCGCGCCGCTGTCGCTCTACGATGGCCGCCGCGTGGTGCAGATCGCGACGCAGAGCAGCCGAGAGCAGGGGGCTTCGGTGGTCTGCGATATGTCCTACCGCGTCGTCATGGGGCCGGGCTATGTCTCTCCCTTTTATCTCAAATCTTTCGGGATGGGGCTTGTCTATACGGCGGGCACCCTTGCCAAAGCCTCACTAAGCGGGGGCGGTTTCAAGGTGCATCTGATCCGGCAATAGGCATAGGATGCCATAGCAAACCACGCCAAAGGACGCCCCATGCCCGAACTGCGCAAGACAGACCATACCGCCCGGATCACTTGGCTGGGCATGGTCCCTCAGGACCGCGAAAACATCCGCGCGATCGGGGTGGAGCACGCCTTTGCGACCTATGCGGGCATCAAAGGTGATTTTCACGCAGGGCTGACCCGCCCCGCCTGCGTGCGCGTGCGCAACCTGCATGCCAAGGGGACGGAGATACGCAACACGCGCCAACTCTCCATCCTCTCCGCCGAAGAGATGGCCGAGATCGCCGCCGCCATCGACCTGCCCACGCTCGACCCGACCCTGCTGGGCGCTTCGATCATCCTTGAAGGGATCCCGGATTTCACCCTTGTCCCGCCGGGGTCGCGGCTGCAAAACGAGCATGGCACCACCTTGGTCGTGGACATCGAAAACGGCCCCTGCAACCTGCCTGCCCGCGAGATTGAGGTGGAGGCCCCCGGCCATGGCAAAACCTTTAAAGCCGCCGCCCAAGGCAAACGCGGCGTGACCGCATGGGTCGAGCGGGAGGGGCCGTTGAGCAACGGGGACGAACTACGGCTTTTCGTGCCGAACCAGCCGGTCTGGCCGCATCTGGGCTAAGCGCGCGCCGTTTCGCGAACTTTGAGTGTCGGAAACACGGCCCCCCGTCGGGGGCTTGTCGCGCTATGGCTAAAGAATAAAGATCGCCACCAACGGCAACAGGGGATTCTCATGGCTTTTAAAACCGACATTCAAATCGCCCGCGAAGCGGCGAAACGCCCTATTCAGGAGATCGGCGCGAAGCTGGGCATCTCAAGCGACGATCTGCTGCCCTATGGCCATGACAAGGCGAAGGTGAGCCAATCCTTTATCGACTCTGTGCAGGACCGCGCGAACGGCAAGCTGATCCTCGTCACCGCGATCAACCCAACCCCGGCGGGGGAGGGCAAGACCACCACCACCGTCGGGCTCGGCGACGGGCTGAACCGGATCGGCAAAAAGGCGGCGGTCTGCATCCGCGAAGCCTCGCTGGGGCCGAACTTCGGGATGAAGGGCGGGGCCGCGGGCGGCGGCTATGCCCAAGTGGTGCCGATGGAAGAGATGAACCTGCATTTCACCGGCGATTTCCACGCCATCACCAGCGCCCACAACCTGTTGGCGGCGATGATCGACAATCACATCTATTGGGGCAACGAGTTGGAGATCGACACCCGCCGCGTCACATGGCGCCGGGTGGTCGACATGAACGACCGCGCCCTGCGTCAGATCACCGCCTCCTTGGGCGGTGTGCCCAACGGTTTCCCGCGCGAGACGGGCTTTGACATCACCGTAGCCTCCGAGGTGATGGCGATCCTCTGTCTGGCCAAGAACCTCACCGATCTGCAAGAGCGCCTTGGCGCGATGATCGTCGCCTACCGCCGCGACCGCAGCCCGGTCTACGCCCGCGACATCAAGGCGGATGGGGCGATGACGGTGCTTTTGAAAGACGCGATGCAGCCGAACCTCGTGCAGACGCTTGAGAACAACCCCGCCTTCGTCCACGGCGGGCCCTTCGCCAATATCGCCCACGGCTGCAACTCGGTCATCGCCACGACCACGGCGTTGAAACTGGCGGATTATGTGGTGACAGAGGCAGGCTTTGGCGCCGATCTCGGGGCCGAGAAATTCATGAACATCAAATGCCGCAAGGCGGGGCTGGCGCCTTCTGTGGTGGTCGTCGTCGCCACGGTGCGCGCGATGAAGATGAACGGCGGCGTCGCGAAAGCCGACCTAGGGACCGAGAATGTCGAGGCCGTGCAACAGGGTTGTGCTAACCTTGGCCGCCACATCGAAAACGTGAAATCCTTTGGCGTGCCCGTGGTGGTGGCGATCAACCATTTCGTCACCGATACCGACGCCGAAGTGGCGGCTGTGAAAGACTATGTCGCAGCCCAAGGGGCCGAGGCGATCCTGTCGCGCCACTGGGAGCTGGGCTCGGAAGGCTCCGCCGACCTGGCCACCCGCGTGGCAGAGATCGCCGATGGCGATCACGCGAATTTCGCCCCGCTCTATGCCGACGAGATGCCGCTGTTCGAAAAGATCGAGACCATCGCCAAACGTGTCTACCGTGCCGATGAAGTGCTGGCCGACCAAAAGGTGCGCAACCAGTTGAAGGATTGGGAGGCGCAGGGCTATGGCGATCTGCCGGTCTGCATGGCCAAGACCCAGTATAGTTTCTCAACCGATCCCGACCTGCGCGGCGCGCCCACCGGTTTCAGCGTACCCATCCGCGAGGTGCGCCTTTCGGCAGGGGCGGGCTTCGTTGTCGTCATCTGCGGTGAGATCATGACCATGCCGGGCCTGCCGCGGGTGCCATCTGCCGAGGCAATCAAGCTCAACGCCGATGGCGATGTGGAGGGATTGTTCTAAGGCGGGTTGCAATGACCCGCCGTCGCGGTGATGTAGAGCATGTTCAACCTGCAGCGAGCGAAAGTGAGACGGATATGGCAGCGACAATCATCGATGGCAGAGCCTTTGCAGCAACGGTGCGTGAGAAGGTCGCGGGTCATGTCGACCGGCTGAAGACGGATCACGGCGTCACTCCCGGCCTCGCCGTGGTGCTGGTGGGCGAAGACCCGGCAAGCCAAGTCTATGTCCGCTCCAAGGGCAAAATGACTCGCGAGGTCGGCATGAAGTCGGTCGAACACAAGCTGCCCGCGACCGTCGATCAGGACGACCTGCTCAAGCTGATCGACGCGTTGAACAACGACCCCGAGATACACGGCATCCTCGTGCAACTGCCGCTGCCGGATCATCTGGACGAAAGCCGTGTGGTCAATGCCGTCTCGCCCGCCAAGGACGTGGACGGTTTCCACATCTCCAATGTCGGGCTGCTGGGCACGGGGCAGAAAAGCATGGTGCCCTGCACCCCGCTGGGCTGCCTGATGATGCTGCGGGACCATCACGGCGATCTGACGGGTATGAACGCGGTGGTCATTGGCCGTTCCAACATCGTCGGCAAACCGATGGCGCAACTGCTCTTGGGCGATAGCTGCACCGTGACCATCGCGCACAGCCGCACCCGCGATCTGCCCGAAGTGGTGCGCCGCGCCGATATCGTGGTCGCCGCTGTTGGCCGCCCCGAAATGGTGCCCGGCGATTGGATCAAAGAGGGCGCCACGGTGATCGACGTGGGCATCAACCGGATCGAGACCGGCGGGAAAACCAAACTGGTTGGCGACGTGGACTTCGACAGCGCCAGCCAGCGCGCCGGGGCCATTACCCCGGTGCCCGGCGGGGTCGGGCCGATGACGATCGCCTGCCTGCTGGCCAATACGGTCACCGCCTGCTGCCGCGCCAATGGGTTGGCAGAGCCCGAAGGGCTGACCGCCTAAGCGCCTGGCACCGGCACGATGGTGCCCTGCAGGATGGCGATGAGCTTGGCCGCGCCATCCGTTTCCGCATGCACCTCTGCCGTGACCACACAAAGCCGCCGGCCCGGTTTGACCACCCGGCCCGTGGCAACCAGCCGGTCTCCCCGGGCGGGGGCCAAAAGGTTGATCTTGATCTCCGAGGTCACGACGTCCACCTCCGGCGGCAACATGCTCAAGGCCGCATAGCCCGCCGCGGAATCGCCGATGGAAAAGGTCAGCCCCGCATGGCCAAAACCCTGCTGCTGCATCGCGCCCGGCAGGACCGGCGCGGCAACCCTGACCAGACCCGACTGCACTTCGATGATCTCGGCCCCCAAGGTCTGCATCATGGTCTGCTGGGCAAAACTTTCCCGCACTCGGCGTTCAATCTGATCGTCCATCATCGCTTCTTTCCGGGCATGGGGATCGCCACAGGGTGAGGCCCCGTCAGCACCGCACAGGCCTCCGGCCCCATCAAATCACAAAGCACCCGCGACTGGCTGCGCAGCCCGCCGGTATAGGTGCCATATGCAGGCAGGATCAGCCGCTTGCTGTCAAACAAAAACGCCGGACGCGAGATGCTGCGGCCCCGCGCGCGGATCGATGCCTTGGGGTGATAATGCCCTGACACCTCACCGCAGGCACCCTCCGCCGCGATATGCCGAAAGGTCAGCGGGCCGAGCGCCAGCTCACCCAAATGGGTACCACCCAACCCAACCGGGCCCGGATCATGATTGCCTTCGATCCAATCCCATTGCCGCCCGGCCTGCAGGCCAAGAATCCAAAGCCGCTCTTCCTCTGGCAGCGCCTGCGCCGCGTCGAGGTCATCAAAACTATCGCCGAGGCAGATCACATGCTGCGCCTGCGTGAAAGACAGGTCCGCCGCCAACCGGTTCAACGTATCGCGCGTCTCATAAGGCGGCAGCGCCGACCCGCCGCGCCGCGCGATCCGTTCCGACTTGCCCAAGTGAAGGTCGCTCACACAAAGCAAATCTCTTTCGCGCCACCAAAGCGCGCCAGAACCAAGCGCAGTCAGCCCGGCCCCGGCGAATGAAAACTCAAGTCCGTTCATCCTTTGTTCATCTGAGATCGGCACCGATTTGGCAAGGGGCCAAACGCGAAGGTTGCGCAGATGGAATGGTCAGCGCAGAGGTATTTAAGAAAGGATGAATTGCAGAAAGCGCGCCCCGCGATCGGGTGGTCACCGGACCGGAGACGCGCCTTCATCCTTTGCGGTCATCGGCTCCTCAGCCTGTACCGCGAGAGTAAGATGCGCCACCTTAATTAAAGAACCCTTAATCATCTTCATCCTTTTTCAAATACCTTGCAGAACCTCTCTGCTCGCGAAACGCTCCTGTTCAACGACCATCCCGCCATGGCGGCTGATCCGACGGCGGCGGGGTGAGTTGCGCGAGGCCGGAGGCTTCCATCAAGCGTTCCGCCTCTTCTGCCAACAGACGATCCTGCCCGGCGCCTTCAACCGGAACGCGGCCCATTTCGAGAAACAGCGGCGCGGCCAGGGGGCTCACGCGGGAGAGCTTGCGATGGGTGATCCGCCCGGCGATCCGCCCGAGCATTTCTTCAATTCTGCCGAAATCCACCAACCCGCTGAGGGCTTCTTCACGGGTGATGTCAAGCATCAGGTGGTCGGGTTCATAGCGTTGCAGCGTGTCGTAGAGGATATCGCTGGAGAAGGTCGTTTGCCGTCCGGATTTGCGCGCCTGCGGGCTGTTGCGCTCGATCAGCCCGGCGATGGTGGCGGCGGCGCGAAACGTGCGTTTCATCACGGCATTGCCCGCGAGCCAACTGTCGAGCCCTTCGTGCAGCACCGTCGGATCAAGCAGCGGTGCCGGGTCGTCGACAGGGGAGAGCCCCCAGATCAGCGTGGCATAGTCCGTCGCGACGAAGCCTAAGGGGCGTAGGCCAAGGTCTTCCATGCGTTTGGTGAGCAGAAGGCCGAGCGTTTGTTGGCCGTTGCGTCCGGCAAAGCCGTAGAACACCGTCTGTTCGGCAAAGTCATGGGGGAAGCTTTCCACCAGCAACGTGCCGGGCTGCGGCAGTTGGCTGACCTCACGTTGCAGGCTGAGCCATTCGGCGGTGTGGGGCGGCAGTTCGGGCCAGCTGTCTTGGGTGAACATTTGTTGCACGCGGGCCGAGAGTTGGGTGGAGGTGGCGAATTTCGTACCGCCGAAGGTCGCCACTTTCGGCTTCTTCGCGGCGTTGCGGCTGACCTCGACCACGGTTTCGCGCAGCCCTTCGTAGCGCACGATTTGCCCGCCGATCAGGAAGGTATCGCCTTTGGTTAGCGTGGCGGCAAAGCCCTCTTCGATCTCGCCAAGGGGTTTGCCGCCGCGGTTGCGTTTCATGCGGACCTTGAGCTTGTCGGTGTCCTGAATGGTGCCGATGTTCATGCGGATACGTTGCGCGGCGCGGGGGTCACGCAGTTGCCATTGCCCATCGGGGCGTTGCAGCAGCCTTTGCCAGCGGTCATAGGCGCGCAGCGCGTAGCCCCCCGTGGCGCAGAAATCGAGGCAAGCATCGAAGGCGGCGCGCGAGAGGTTGGCATAGGCGCCGGCGGTGCGGATTTGGGCAAAGAGGTCCTCGGCGTCGAAGGGGCCGGCGCAGGCAGCGATGAGGATGTGCTGGCAGAGCACGTCGCGCGGGCCTTGCCCGCGCGGATCGCCGTCGAGTGCACCTTCGAGCACGGCCTCTAGCGCCGCCACGCATTCCACCACTTCAAAGCGGTTGGCGGGGACCAGGAGCGCTCTGGAGGGGGCGTTGTAGCGGTGGTTGGCGCGGCCGATGCGCTGGACCAGACGTTTCACGTTCTTCGGCGCGCCGATCTGGATGATGAGGTCCACGTCGCCCCAGTCGATCCCCAGATCAAGCGTGCCGGTGCAGACGATCGCGCGCAGATCGCCGCGTACCATCGCCGCCTCGACCTTTTCGCGCTGCGCGCGGTCGAGGCTGCCGTGGTGGATGGCGATGGGCAGAGCATCCTCATTGGCGAGCCAGAGCTTGTGGAAGAAGATCTCGGCCTGTGCGCGGGTGTTGTGGAAAATCAGCGTCGTCTTGTGTTGGCGCACCTGCTCCAGCACCGCGGGGATCGCATAGGCGGCGCCGCCGCCGGCCCAGGGCGGGGCCTCCTCGGTGCGCAGCATCTGGATGTCGGGGGCGGGGCCGGGATCGGCCAAGAGCACTTCGCAGGGGTCGGGGTGGCAAGCCATCAGGTGGGCGATCGCGGCGGGGTCTTCGACAGTGGCCGAGAGGCCCACGCGTTTCAGACCCGGGCACAGCGCTTGCAGCCGGGTCAGCGCCAACATCAGCTGGTCGCCGCGTTTGCTTTCGGCCAGCGCGTGAATCTCGTCAATCACCACGCGTTTGAGGCCCCGAAAGGTGCGCCCGGCGTCCTCATAGGAGGTCAGCAGGGCGAGGCTCTCGGGTGTGGTCAGCAGGATATGCGGCGGGTCGGCGCGTTGGCGGCGGCGGCGCGACTGCGAGGTGTCGCCGGTGCGGTCCTCAATGCGGATCGGCAGGCGCATCTCCTCGACCGGGCGGGTGAGGTTGCGTTTGATGTCCGCGGCCAGCGCCTTGAGCGGCGAGATGTAGAGCGTGTGCATCCCCTCGTGATCATTCTCGGCCAGATCGACGAGGGTTGGCAGGAAACCGGCCAGCGTTTTACCGCCCCCTGTGGGGGCGATGAGCAGCAGGGCGTGGGCCTCGGCACGGTCCAGCATCTCTTGCTGGTGAGGGTGCAAAGACCAGCCATTCTGGGCGAACCAATCGGCGAATTTTGGGGGTAGGGCGCGCATGCACCCAATGTAGTATCGGCAGGGCGCGGTGCCAGCGGCGAAGGCTATTTAACGATCACCTCATCGCGAACGAACATATTGGCCCATGCCCGGTCCACCAGATCGGGGTTCATCTGATAGGGGATGCCTTCGAAATCACAGATCGCGATCATTTGGTCGATCAGGAAATTCGGCTGATAATTCGCATAGACATTGTCGATGGTGGGGTATTTCACCTTGAGCAGATGAACCAGCGTCGCCTCATCCAACGGCATGCCGCGTTTGCGGGCGACCATGGCGAAGATCTTGAGGAAGTTCTCTTGGTCCGGCCCGTCGATCTTGATCTTGAAAAAGATACGCCGCAGGGCGGCTTGGTCGAAAATCTCGTTCGGGTGGAAGTTGGTAGAGAAGATCACCAGCGTGTCGAAGGGCACCTCGAATTTCTCGCCCGATTGCAGGGCGAGGATGTCTTTGCTTTCCTCCAGCGGGACAATCCAGCGGTTGATGATGCTTTGCGGCGGCTCTTTTTGGCGGCCAAGGTCGTCGACGATGAAGATGCCGCCCGTGGCCTTGAGTTGCAGCGGCGCCTGATAGGTCCGCGCCGTGGGGTTGTAGACCAGATCGAGCATGTCGAGCGTCAACTCGCCGCCCGTGATGACGGTGGGGCGTTCGCAGCAGACATAGCGGGCGTCATAGCGCGTGATCCGGCGCAGGGAGGTTGGGTCTTGCACCTCGGCCTCGGCGGCGGAATGGACGATTGGGTCATAGACGGTGATGACTTGGCCTGCGTATTCGATGGCGCGGGGGACATAGACCCGATCACCAAGCGCGTCGCGTATGCCATTGGAAACGCTGGATTTACCGTTGCCCGGCGGGCCGTACATCAGGATCGACCGCCCGGCAGAGACGGCGGGGCCGAGGTGATCCAGCAGGCTGTCGGGCAGCACCAGATGGCCCATGGCGCCGGTCAACTGGTCACGGGTGATTTGCAGATTGCGCACGGATTGGCGTTTGACCTGCTCGCGATAAACCTCAAGCGGGACGGGCATGGCGCCGAAATATTCTGACTGCGCCAGCGCATCCAATGCGCGCGCCTTGCCCGCATCGGTCAACTGATAGCCCATCTCATTGCCGCTGGTGGCGCTGAGCGTGCCGGTGGCTTCGATCAGGCGCTGGCTGCGGGCTTGGTCGACCATCTCCTGCGTGACCGGGATCGGCAGGCAGAGCGCTTCGGCCAGATCGCTGACCATCTCGACGTTCTTGCGAAAGATCGTTTTCAGAAGGATATCGCGCATCATCACGATGGGCAGTTTCATATCCTCCAACCGCTTGGGGGGCGGCGGGGCAAGCACGGTGCTGGTCGGGGCGTTCATCAATGGCTTCCTTGGAAAGTCATGCGGCGGTGCGGCTTGTCGGTCAGACTGGAGGGTAAATCTTGAATATGGCGTGAATGTGGACGCTTTTGCGCGATGAGAAAGAGTTTGCAGCGGGGCGGTCAGACCCCGAAGAGCGCCCCCAAGATCAGATAGAGCCCCAGCGTGGCGCCAAGGGCGAGGCCCATGGGGAATTTCTTGGTTTCCTGCCAGCTCTGCCAATCGGGGGCGAGGCGGCGCAGGGGGGTGTATTTCACCCCGCGGTGCGTGGCGGCGGCGGCGAGAAGGGTGGCCATGAAAAGCATCATTAAGAGGCGTAGATCGCCCCATGCGATATAGGGCGCGGCGGCGGCGGCGAACTTCGCGTCACCGGCCCCCATCACCCCGGCGGCGTTCAGGACGATGCCGACCACCAGAACCACGACAAGGCTCAGCAGGCGCCAGAGGTAGGTGTCAAAGGGCAGCAGAAACAGCCCCAGCAGCACGAAGATCGCGGTCAGCACCAAGACCGCCTGATTGGTGATCCGCATCTGCTTCATGTCGGTGAAGGCGACATAGAAGCAGATCGGCAGGACGAAGGGCAGAAACCACAGGGCCGCCGTGGCAGAGATCGCCATGGATTAGCCGTTTTCCAATGCGCGCAGAGAGCGGACGGCGGCTTCGAAGTGCTGAGGATGTGTGTCGATCGCTTCGCGCAGCAGGCCCTTGCCGGTCTCCACATCGCCGCGTTTGATCGCCGAGAGGGCCATCGTGTGCAAAAGCTGGGCGCGCTCAGATTGCTCCATCGGCATCACGGGCAGGGTGTAGTCGCGCTGCGCGGCGCGGGCCATGATGAGGTTGTTCTTGGCGGTGAAAAGCGTGTTGTCCTGACGGATCGCCTCGCCAAAAAGACGCTCGGCCTCGGCATAGTCGCCGCGGGTCAGCTTTGAGTAGCCCCAGTTGTTCATCACGGCGGCGGGGGTCGTGGTCAGGCCGACGGCGATCTCGTAAAAGCTGTCGGCGCGGTCCCACTGTTCCTTGCTGTCGGCCACCATGGCCTCAAGTCGGTAGCGGGCAAAGGTCTCATGGGTGGGGGGGATGCCGTTGAGCACCGTCTCGGCCCGCGCCCAGTTGCCCGAGCGGATCAGTGCATCGGCCAGTTGCACGCGGTCTTCGGGGGTGGCGCCCTCCATTTTGACGACCTTGTCCCATTCGGTCACGGCCTCGGTCGTGCGTTTGGCGCGGACCAGTGACGTGGCGAGCCCGCGCTGGTGGTCGATGCGGTCGGGGCTTTCCTTGACCGAACGCGCGAAATAGCTCACCGCCTCATTCGGGTCGGCCACTGTCAGCATCACGTCGGAGAGGTTGGTCTCATCCACCACGTTGACGTCCTTGAAGGCCCGTTCAACGGTGGCGTTCGCGTCTTTTTCACCGCAGCCTGCAAGGGCGGTGACGCCTGCCATGCAGACGGCCAGAATGATTGGATGGCGCATTTTGCGTCCTCTTACTGCTCTGCCGGGTCATGGTGTCGGACGGATCAGGTAATCCCCGCTGCCGCGCCGCACCAATTTGTAATTATCCTCATTGACTTCTGTTATAACAGATTTTTCCGTTTTTGCGAGCGCCAAGCGCAGATTGTCCCGGATTGCGTCACTTTCGCCATTGTCGAGCGCATAGGCTTTGCGGAAAATCTGTTCGGCCTCGGCGGTCTGGCCGCTTTCCATCAGCACGACGCCAAGGTTGTTCCAGACTTCCGGCTCGGCAGCGTCTTTCTCAACGGCGCGGCGCAGCAGGGTTTCCGCCTGTCCCAAACGCCCGAGCCCGAGGTTGGCGCTGCCGAGGGCCGAGAGGATTTCCCCGGTCAGCCCATGCTCCAGCGCGGCGCGGTTGAAGGATTTGATGGCCAATTCATATTGCCCCGCCGCGATAAGCCTATGGCCCACTTCGATCCCATCCACCGCCTCGGCCCGTTGGTTCACGCCGGGGGCATAGAGGTTTTCGGGTGTCTGATCCCCGCGCAACGCGGAAAAGCCGCCTGTCGAACAGGCGGCCAGAGCAAGGGACAAGATCGGCCCGATGAAAACGGCGCGGAGAAGGCTGCGCCGAATTTCCTTTTTCATTAATTCCCCATCTGACCCAGTTGCGAGATGCCATGTGCCGAGGGGCCGACCAGAATGATCAGCAGCGGCGGCACGGTGAGGCCCATAGTGGCAAGGGTCATCTTGGTTGGCAACTTGTTTGCCGCTTCCTCGGCCCGCATCACGCGTTTGTCGCGCATCTCGGCGGCATAGACGCGCAGGGCGTCGGCGATGGAGGTGCCGAAGGCCGCCGATTGGATCAGCACGGTCACGAAAGAAGAGACATCCTGCACGCCGCAACGCTCACCCATGTCGTTGAGCACCGATACTTTGTCCTTACCGGCTTTCATCTCATAGGCGACCATCTCGAACTCTTCGGAAAGGGCGCGGTAGGAGGCGCGCAGCTCGCGCGCGACGCGGACGATGCATTGATCCAGCGATTGCCCGGCTTCGACGCAGACCAGCATCATATCCAGCGCGTCGGGGAAGCCCCGGGTGATCTCTTCTTTGCGGGAATCGACCCGGCGGCGGACCCAGTATTTCGGCAGGTAGTACCCGATGGCGCCGGGGCCGATGGCCCACATCATGGTCTGCTGCGTGGTCAGCCCTTCGCCGCCGCCCAGGACATTGGTATAGACCAGACCGCCGACCAGCCCGAGCATCCCAAGGGCAAATTGGGCAAAGTAATAAAGCCGCACCGCATCGCGCGAGCGGTAGCCCGCTTGGCGCAGCATCAACTGTTTGGCGCTGAGTTCGGCCACGTCCTCCGGCTCAAGAAACTTGGCGAATTTCTGCAACTGCGCGTTTTGATCCGATTGGCGCAGCTTCTCACGCGAACTGTCGCCCGTAGGGGCAGAGCTGGTGCGTTTGAGCTTGGTCAGCGGGTCTTCGGGCTGGCGCAGCATCAAGACCAGCGTGATCGCCACCAAGGCGACGCCCAAAGTGCCGATGATGATGATCAGCCCCATCGGCCCCAAGGCTTGGTTGATCTGATCGTTAAGCTGATTGAAAAATTCCATCACCGGCCTCTCAGACTTTGATATTGGTAAGGATGCGCATCACGAAAAGGTTCAGCACAAGGAAGATCCCCACAAGGAAACAGGCTGGAATGAAATAGGGGTGATCGCGCACCTCGTCGTAGTAATGCGGATCGCCGAGGTTGATCACCACCAGCGCGGCGAGCGGGAAGGCCGATAGGAACTTGCCCGACCATTTCGCCTCGGCCGTGATTGCTTTGACACGACGGAACAGGCGAAAACGGGCGCGGATCACTTTTGCCAGACCGGCGAGGATCTCGGCCAAGTTGCCGCCTGATTGCTGCTGGATGGTTACGGCAACAGCAAGAAAGCGCAAATCCTGCATGTCGAGCCGTTCGGCCATATCTTTCAGCGCCTCGCCCAGATCGCGGCCATAGGCGGCCTCATCGGCGATTACGCCAAATTCCGAGGCAAGCGGGTCTTGGATTTCCTTGGACACGATGGAGATCGCGTTGGAGAAAGGGTGCCCCACCCGCAGGCTGCGCACCATCAGCTCCACCGCATCGGGAAGCTGTTCTTCGATCATCGCCATGCGTTTGCTGGCCTTATGGGACACCCAAAAGAACACTGCGCCCACGCCCATGGCGATGGACATCAGCGCGCGCACCGACACGGAGGTATCGGTGCCGATGGTCAGCCCCAGAAAGGCCAAAGCGGCCAATCCGGCCATGATCATCAACAACTGCTGCGGCGTGAAGGCAATCGCGGCCTTCTGCGCACGTTCTGACAGCAGGGAGTAGAGCGGGATCGACTTGGCGTTCATATGCTGCTGCATTTCCTTGCGCAGCTTGTCGAGCACCTCTTCGCGGCGCGCGCCTTTCTCCAGCATCTCAAGGCGGCGGTTCACGCGGCTGTTGAGGCTGATGGATTTGCCGAATGCGACAAGGTACAGCCCCTCGACCAGCACCAGAACGCCGATGAAGATCAGACCATAGATGATTGGTTCGGCACTCATTGCATCAATCCTTACTGGGCCGCCACGGGTTCGTAGATGGAGGCGGGCAGGTCATAGCCCCACATGCGGAACCGCTCAGAGAAGTGGCTGCGCACGCCGGTGGCGGTGAAATGGCCGATGATCTTGTTCTCGGGCGTCAGGCCGACGCGCTGGAAGCGGAAGATCTCTTGCATCGAGATGACCTCGCCCTCCATGCCCGTGATCTCGGTGATCGAGGTCATCCGGCGCGAGCCGTCTTGCAAGCGGCTGGCCTGTACGATCAGGTTCACAGCCGAGGAGATCTGGCTACGCATCGCCTTGAGCGGCATTTCGATCCCGGCCATGGCAATCATGTTTTCCAGACGGCTGATGCCATCGCGGGCCGAGTTGGCGTGAATCGTGGTCATGGAACCGTCGTGGCCGGTGTTCATCGCCTGCAACATGTCGATGACCTCTTCGCCGCGCGTTTCGCCGACGATGATGCGGTCGGGGCGCATCCGAAGGGCGTTTTTCAGACAGTCGCGGGGCGAGACTTCGCCCTTGCCTTCGACATTGGGCGGGCGGCTTTCCATCCGGCCCACATGGGTCTGTTGCAGTTGCAATTCGGCGGTGTCTTCGATGGTCAGAATGCGTTCGGCATTGTCGATGAAAGACGACAGCGCGTTGAGCGTGGTGGTCTTACCCGAGCCCGTACCGCCCGACACGATGATGTTAAGACGCGTGGCCACGGCGGCCTGCAAATAGGCGGCCATCTCTTCCGAGAACGCGCCGAAGTTCACCAGATCGTCGATGCCCAGCTTGTCTTTCTTGAACTTACGAATGGACACGAGCGAGCCATCGACGGCCACCGGGGGCACCATGGCGTTGAAACGTGAGCCATCCTTGAGACGCGCGTCAACGTAAGGGTTGCTTTCATCCACCCGACGCCCCACCGCCGAGACGATCTTGTCGATGATCCGCAGCAGGTGTTTTTCGTCTTTAAAGGTGATGTCGGTCAATTGCAGCTTGCCTTCGCGTTCGACGAAAATCTGCTGCGGGCCGTTCACCAGAATATCGTTGACGCTGTCGTCTTTCAGCAGCGTCTCAAGGGGGCCAAGACCGGTGACCTCGTCATAAAGCTCGGAGTTCAGCGTCATGCGGTCTTCGCGGTTGAGCACGATGCTCTTTTCGGAAAGGATCTCGACGGCGATATCGTTGATTTCCTGCCGCAAATCAGCTTCCGAGGCATGTTCCAGCGCGGCGAGATTGAGGTTGTCCAAGAGCGCGCGGTGCAGTTCGAGCTTGATCTCACTCATCCGCTGCTTGCGCTTGACCTCACGGTCCTCGGGGGAAGCGGCGGCGGGTTTGACCGCGCGGCGCATTGAAACCGGTTTGGCTGCCGGTGTGGGCGCAGGTGCCGCGGGGGCGGGCTGGGCGGCTTTGGCTGGCTTGGCCTCACGCGCCGGCGCGGGGGCGGCGGCTTTCGAGGTGGCAGAGGCTGGTTTCTTGTATTTCGAGAACATCGGTACGCTCTTTCGCTAGGGGGCTCAGGCGGCTTGGGCCTGCTCGCCCTTGAGATCGTGGATGGAGCTTGCAAGTTTGGCGATTTCGCGGCGCAGTGGGCTTTTCGGCGCGGAATTGGCCAGTGGCAGCCCGTGGTCATTGGCCTGCGTCACCGCCTTGCCGCCATCGGGCATCTGCACGTCGATCGAAATGCTCAGCGATTCGGCCATACGCTTGACCCGGCTCTTGGCGCTGAGATCGGTGAATTTCGGCGCGCGGTTCATCACATAGCGCAGCTTTTCAAAGGGCAGTTCTTCGGATTGCAGCGCCCGCTTGAAGCGGAGTGCGTTTTGGGCCGAGCGCATGTCGAGTTCCAGCATCGCAAAGTAGACATGCGCGCTGGTCAGCACGGTCTCGGACCATTGCACCAGCGTTGAGGGCATGTCGACGATGACATAGTCGAACTGGTTGCGGGCCATGTTGAGGATGCGGTCGACGTCTTCATTGGTCACGATGTCGAGCGGCAGCATCTCTGCCGGGGCGGTCAGCACATGCAGCTTGTCTTCAAAGGTTTGCAGGGCTTGACCAAAGATCTCTTCGTCCATGGATTCCGTGTCGGACATCATCTCATAGACCGCCTCGCGGCGTTGCAGATCAAGGAAAGTCGCGACCGAGCCATATTGCAGGTCAAAATCCAGCAGGCAGACCGAAGGCGGGTCCTTCTTGTCTGCATTGGCCAGTTCCCAAGCGAGGTTTACCGCAAGGGTCGTGGCCCCGGTGCCACCGGCCAAGCCATGCACCACGATCAGCGCGCCGTCCTTTTGCGCACCGGCCTTCAGTTGCGGCGCGCTGGCCTCGGCTACGGGGGCAGGGGGGGGGTTCTCTCCGGCGCGGACGCGGGCGATGGCCTGGGCCAACTCGCCTTCGGGCAGCGGGTAGGGGACGAATTCGTCAGCACCCTGACGCAGCAGCGAATGCAGCGCGGCGGGGGTCATGTCTTCGGCGATCAGGATCACCCGGATGTCGCGCGCCTTGGCCTGTGTGATGATTTCGCTCATCAAAACGAGGTTGTCCTCGTCGGTCTCATCCATGGCGAGGGCGACAAATTCCATCGCCTCGGCTTCGGGTTGGCTGAAGAATGCCAGCGCCTCGGCGAATCCCAGATCGCCCCAGCTTTCGCCCAAAGTGGCTTCCATGTCTTCGATCAAGAGGTCGAAGTTCTGTACATCACGGCTGATTGTGCAGGCAACGATCGGCGCTGCTTCGGGTTGTGGCATAGTGCTGCTCATGACCTTTTGTCCTTTACATCAACGGTTTGGCCGGAGGGCGGCGATATTCTGTCGCTGCGAACGCTCTGACCTCTGCCTCATGCGCGGCGCTTGAGCCGGGCACATTTATCCTTCTGCGTCGAATATCACCCCCAACTGGGGCGAGATTGGGGCCAAAAAGCCTCTATTGTTGGGTATCTTGAAACGATACGTCCATTCGCGCCCGATTGGACATGGCTTTTCAGAGACGAAAACCCCCGCGGCCCGAAGGCGCGGGGGGATATTTTATATGCGAAAGAAGGGCTTACCCTTACTCCCCGCCGCCGCCACCTGCTTCGGTGGCACCGGAGCTTAGCTGAGAGGGGGGCACGGCACTGGCTACATATTCGCGGTAGATGATCTGCGCATATTTGCCGTCCAGCAGCATCGGGTGGCCCTGGACGAAGCCGCTGACCTCGGTCACCGTGCGCCGGTTGCGACGCTCGCGGCCCTGGGTCACGATCAGCGGCTGCGTTTCGCCAAAGGAAACAACGGCTTCCAAACGGCTGGGGCTGATTCCCAAGGTCGAGAGATAGCGCACCACGGCCTGCGCCCGGCGCAGTCCCAAGGCGCGGTTATAGGCCTGCGAGCCGACCAGATCAGTGTGGCCATAGACGCGGAAGCGAATCTCGGGGAATTGGCGAATCCAGCTGGCTTGCTGGCGCAGAATGGCTTTCGCATTCGCGTCCAATCGGGCCGAGTTGAAGGCGAAGGTCACGGTCGAGCGGACTTCGTTCGAGAAACGGTTCGCCAGATCAAAGGTCACACGCTTTTCGCCGGTCATGACTTGGCGGTTGTGCAATGTGGCATTGCCGAATTGGCCCGTGTCCACGATCGACCCCGCCTCGCGGTAGAACTGCGTATAGACCGGATCGTTGCTGGGGGCGCAGGCGGCGAGCCCGGCAAGGGCCGCGGTGCCCGCGATCAACGTGATATGTCTGCGTGTCATCGGATCAATCCAGTACATAACCGTAGGAACCGCGGAAGTCCTGCTTGGCCACTTCGCCCGCAGCACCCCGGCTGGGGGTGCGGGTGCCATCCGCCGTGCGCCCGTGCAGGAACAGGTCTTTCTCAGAGGGCGGTTTGATGCGGTCCGTGGGCAGCGCCAGCGCTTCGCCACGGGTCGGGGTGACCAGATGGGCAGTGACGATGATGACCAATTCGGTCTGGCTGCGCTGGTAATCCGCTGAACGGAACAGCGCGCCCAGCACCGGCACATCGCCAATCCACGGCAGTTGCCGCGTGCTGTCGGTGAAGTCGTCGGTCAAAAGGCCCGCGATGGCAAAGCTTTCCCCGTCACGCATCTCGACCGTGGTCGAGGTTTCGCGCCGGGTGAAGGCGGAAATCTCGATGCCGTTGCCCAATGAAATGCTGTTGCTTGCGTCGATGGCCGAAACGGCGGCGTTCATCTCGAGGTTAATGATATCCTTGTCCACGACGCGCGGGATAAAGGCGAGTTCTACGCCGAAGGGTTTGAACTCCACCGACACCGTATCACTGGTTTGGGCGACTGGGATCGGGTACTCGCCCCCGGCGAGGAACTTGGCCTCTTGGCCCGAAAGCGCCACGAGGTTCGGCTCTGCCAAGAACCGGACGACGCCTTTTTCTTCCAATGCTTCCAACAGGATGCCCACTTGGGTAGAGCCTGCGTTGAAACCGAAAAGCACCGCGCCTGCGTTCTGGTTTGCCGATGGGATCGACCCGCCAAGCGAGGTCGCGACCCCGCCTGACGTATTGGTGCTGCCGGTGCCTGCGCTGAAATCGGAGCCGCCGTTGATCGCTAGCGAAGAGCCGAGCGATTTCGACACGTTGCGCTGCATTTCGGCGAAACGGACCTTCATCATGACCTGCTGAATGCCGCCCACGCTCATCAGGTTGCTGACCCGTTCAGGAGCATAGCGTTCGGCCAGATCGAGCGCGCGTTGCAGCCGTTGTGTGGAAGAGACGATGCCCGACAGCACGATACCGTCATTAGCGGTGCGCACTTCGATCTTCTCACCCGGCAGGATTTGACGCAGCCGTTCTTTGAATTCAGAGACATCCGCCGCGACGCGGACATCGACATTGGTGATCAGCTGCCCCGCCGCGTCGAGCAGCGTGAGCGTCGTCAGCCCCGGCGATTTGCCCAACACATAGATCGTGCGGTCAGACAAGGAGGAGATATCCGCGATGCCGGGGTTGGCGATGCTGAGCTCCGCGAAGGGAATGTCGCTTTCCACCACCACGGCGCGGTTCATCGGGACGTCGAGGCTGGAATTGGTGCCGCGTTTTACTACGCGCAGCGTGTCGGCGCCAGCTGAACTGGGCAGGGTCAATGCCATCGGCATTGCGCCCAGTGTCAGCCCCAGCAGGGCCGCTTTCAGAAATCTATCGATTTTCATGTGACCTGCCTTTTTGATCACGCCTCGGGATGGGTCTTTTTGCCCTCGTTTGGCAACACTCTGCGGCAATTCCAAATTTATTGCAAGAATCAAGCTCTTCGCGGGCGCTGTGCATGTGGGCTATGCGCAACATACCTGCAAAAATGAAAGACGCCGCAGGGGGCTGCGGCGCCTTCGTTAACTTAGCAAGAGGTTGTTTTCAGGTCAGTTTGTGCAGGGGATCGGCAGTTCGACCACCTCGGCCCCGCGACGTGTGCGGATCGTGCAAACCTTCTCTTTGGTTACTTCGGCGATGGTCTCTTGCGCCTCGATTCCCAGAAGCGAGCGTTGGTCGACTTCGATGGCCTCCGCCACGGTGTCGTCATTCGTGCCGACGAGGGAGAGGTAGAGTTTGCCGGTCGATTGTGCCTGTGCAAGCGCGGCAACCTGCTGCGGGTTCACGGCAACCGTCACCGTTTTGGCAATCGAGGCTTCCCCCACGACCAACGCATCGGCGCTTTGGTCGATGGCGATTAGCTGAATGGCCGATTCGATCAGCTTGGTGACATCGCCATTGCTGGACTGGTTGCCAACGTTTACGCGGCCCGTCCAATAGATATCCACCCGGTCACCGGGGCGCAGGAAGCCCGAAACGCCGCTGGAAACATCAACTTTAAGTGCAAAGGCCCGCATTCCGCGCGCAAGGCGGGAGGTCAGGCCAGAGTCCTCGCCCGGCTCGGTCACCTTCACGGCCATGATCGCTTCATCTTTCTCAATGTTGCGCAGCACGATGCGTTGTTCTTTTGTGTTTTCAGGGAACAATACGGTTTCCTCGAAGAAGGAACCCTCAGGAATGGCGTTCTCGGGCCACTTCACGGGGCGGACGTCTTCGCGGGTCAGGGGCTGCCCGTATTTCAACGGTTTGTCAGCCACCCAAACGGTCTTGGTTGGCACGACCTGCGCAAGCGCGGCCTGGGCGCGGGCGTTGGCAGCCTGATACTGTGAAATCCGGTCTTTCGCCAGATAAACGGCGCCGCCGGCAAGTGCGACACCTACCAAAAGAACCAATCCGAATACGGCTCGCATGATGTTACCTCTTTGCTATGGAAGCGAGTCTCGGCCCGCTTTGATCTCCTAGGCAGGTTAGCTGCCGAATATGGCGAGAATTGGTCTGCCCGGAGGCGATCCGAAGGAGCTTGCCGTGCCGCGTTTGGGGGCGCTGTCGTCTTAAGCGGTCAGCTGGACCCGGACGTATTCGACTAGCACATCAAGGCTGTCCGAGAATACGCCTAGCATGAGGATCGCGAGGCCAACCAGTCCGGCCGTCAAGACAATCCAATCAACGCTGATGGCGCCATTCTGGTCGCGTGCGAAGTTCGCAAAGAATCTGCTCATTTTTGTTTCCGTTGATTTGGTAGGCGACATTCGGGTCAACAAACAAAAAGGGCTGCCTTCCGGACGAAGCCAGCCCTTTAATGGAAGTGATCTATTGCCCAAACATATTAGGTGTCGTTGTCGGTGCTATCCTCAGTAACCGAAACTTCACCAATCGCATCTGCAATTTCACCTGTGAGCGTTTCCGTATTCGTGCCGATTGTGTTGAAAGCAACCACGGCCAGGCCAACGATCGCAGCGGTCAGAACGACCCAGTCAACTGTCACGGCACCGTCTTCGTCTTTGCGGAAGTTTTTGATAAAGTTCATCATGTCATGTCCCTCCAAGGATCACTGAGTAAAAGGTCTTAACCTCGCCGTCCGGTTTGCCTCGCTCTCTCATTTGAAGCTGTCCGACTTGGTATGGCCCTATATAGCCGTCAGATTGGGGCGCGAATTTGGCAGCAAACGTGCCTTTTCCAGACTGTCCGCGTTTTTCTTGCGGAAACATGTTAACCCTCTGTTTAATGGCGTTTTAATTCCCGTATTGGGCCTTCCGCCTGCGCTTTCCCACCGTCGAACACGGCAATTGCGGCGAAATTGCCATGATCCCCGCCTCAAACGCTGGCCCGATTCCACGATTCGTGTGATATTGCCGCGCAAAGGCGCGTCAGACGCAAGGTAGAGCAGGCATGTATCGCATATTGGCATTCTCGCTGGTCACGGCCCTCATGGCCCCTGCCGCCATGGCAGAGGGGCCGAAACCGTTCCCGGAATTCTCGGCCAAACGGATCAGGCCGCCCAAGAAGGGGGCCAAACGCATCACGGTGCAAATCGATCCGGCGGCCCGCGCCGCGGCAGCGGCGGAGGTGGACGCAGGCCCCGCGGTCGCCGCGACCCCGAGCGGCGCGATTGCGCCATTGAATGCCGGGCAGTTCGATTGGTTCTGGGATAAAATCTCTCCCGCGGCTGAGCGGAGCGGGGCAGGGCGGTTGGCGCCCGCGATGGCGGCGCTGTCCGGCGGCAAAGTGCCCGCACCGCGCCTGCAACATCTGCAAGATATCGCGCGCAGCAATGGGGTGGATATCCTGCGCGCCACGGTTGGTACGAATGTCTCGCCCGCGCTGGTGCTGGCGGTGATCAGCGTGGAATCCGCAGGCCGGGCGGATGCGGTGAGCCGGGCGGGGGCGGCTGGCCTGATGCAACTGATGCCCGATACCGCCGCCCGTTTTGGCGTGCGCGACAGTATGGTCGCGGCCGAGAATATCTCAGGCGGGGTCAGATATCTCGACTGGCTGATGGGGGAGTTCGACCGCGATCCGATTCTCGTGCTCGCGGGTTATAACGCGGGCGAGGGCTCGGTGCGCAAACATGCGGGCGTGCCGCCCTTTGCCGAGACGCGCGACTATGTGCCAAAGGTGTTGGCGGCGTTTCAAGTGGCGCAGGGGCTTTGCCTGACCCCGCCGGAACTGATCAGCGATGGCTGCGTCTTTGCCGCGATGAACTGAGCGCGACGGGCATGCCCCCGGCGGAAGCCGCCGAGGACTGTTTTTTCAAACGATGGTCGCTTGGGTTGCGGCGCGCAGCTCGTCCTCGGTCACGCCATCGGCGCATTCGACGATCTTCAAGCCACCTTCGACTACATCGAGCACACCGAGGTTGGTGATGATCCGGTCGACCACACCCTTGCCGGTCAGCGGCAGGGTGCATTCCTTCAGCAGCTTCGACTCACCCGCCTTGTTCTGGTGGTCCATCACCACGATGACCTTGCGCACACCGGCGACGAGGTCCATCGCTCCGCCCATGCCCTTGACCAGCTTGCCGGGGATCATCCAGTTCGCCAGATCGCCGTTCTCGGCCACTTCCATGGCCCCGAGGATCGCCGCGGCGATCTTGCCGCCGCGGATCATGCCAAAGGACATGGCGCTGTCGAAATAGGCGGTGCGGCTCAGTTCGGTGATGGTCTGCTTACCGGCGTTGATGAGGTCGGGGTCTTCCTCGCCCTCGTAGGGGAAGGGGCCCATGCCCAGCATGCCGTTCTCGGACTGTAGGGTGATGTCCTTGTCGCCGACATAGTTCGCCACCAGCGTCGGAATACCGATGCCGAGGTTCACATACATGCCGTCTTCGAGTTCCTCTGCGGCCCGCGCCGCCATCTGATCTCTATCCCAAGGCATTATGCGTCCTCCCGCTTGCGTGTCGTGACCTTCTCGATGCGTTTCTCATGCTCGCCCTGGATGATGCGATGCACATAGATGCCCGGCAGGTGGATGTGGTCGGGGTCGAGGCTGCCGCGAGGGACGATCTCTTCGACCTCGACGATGCAGACCTTGCCGCACATGGCCGCGGGCGGGTTGAAGTTGCGCGCGGTCTTGCGGAAGACGAGGTTGCCGGTGTCGTCGGCTTTCCATGCCTTCACGATCGACAGATCGGCAAAGATGCCTTCTTCGAGGATGTAATCCTCACCGTGGAACTGCTTCACTTCCTTGCCCTCGGCGATCTGGGTGCCGACGCCGGTCTTGGTGTAGAAGCCGGGAATGCCCGCACCGCCAGCGCGCATGCGCTCGGCCAAGGTGCCCTGGGGGTTGAATTCCAATTCCAGTTCGCCCGACAGATACTGGCGCATGAATTCGGCATTCTCCCCCACATAGGAGGAGATCATCTTTTTCACCTGCCGCGATTGCAGCAGAATGCCGATGCCGAAGTCATCGACGCCCGCATTGTTCGACGCAAAGGTGAGGTCTTTGGCCCCGTTTTCCTTGATCGCCTGCAACAGCAATTCCGGAATGCCGCAAAGGCCAAAGCCCCCGGCGGCGATCAGCATGCCATCCGACAGAACGCCTTCCAGCGCCTCGGCGGCGGATCCATAGATTTTGTTCACGGGCGACCTCCCTACAGTTTCGCTGCGCCATATGTGACCCTGCGTCGGGGCAGTGTCAATTACGTGGTGCTACGCAGGAAAGGCCGCCCGGAAGGTCAGATGATGCGCACCTGCGTGCCCACGGGGCAGAGGCCGAAAAGTTCTTCGATCTTCTCGTTATAAAGCCCGATGCAACCGTCCGAGGACCGCCGCCCGATCTTGCGCGTGTCATGGGTGCCGTGGATGATATAGGCAGGCCAGCTAAGATACATCGCGTGGGTGCCGAGCGGATTGTCTGGGCCTGGTGGCATGTATTTGTAATGCGGGAAACGCTCCATCATCGAGGCGGTGGGCGTCCAATCGGGGCCGACTTTCTTGCGCACGATTTCGGTATAGCCGCGTTTGGTCAGCTCTTCGGTGGCGGGCACGGAGGTGGGGTAGACCTTATAGGTCTGACCGTCCGCGCTCCAGTAATGCAGCGCTCGGCTGGTGGTGTCGGCCACGATCGCGCCTTTGCCAAGGCTGTCGAAATGGTCCTGCCAACGCTGGGTGGCAAAGCTCGACGTGTTGCGCGACACCGGAGGTTCGGCGGAATATTCGCGGGGCGCTTGGCCGGGTTCCTGCGCGCGCAGGATCTGCGGCGTCATCAGCGCCGCGCCGCTTGCGGCGATCAGCCCGCGCCGGGTGAATTTCATGCCTGACATTGATCTGCCTTTCATAGTGGTCTTGCCGCCGCCCCTGATCTGAAAATCGAAGGGGAATGGCAAATCACATATTCATGATGCTGGATATAAAGGCAGGCCACAGGCGGAACCGCGCCGATCCCCCGGCGCGGTTGCTGTGCCTAGGCGCGGTTTACGCGCTGTCGGCTTTTTTCGCGGTTGTTTTCTTGGCCGCGGGTTTCTTGGCCGCTGTCTTTGCCGGGGCCTTTTTGGTGGCCGTCTTCTTCGCCGCGGGCTTTTTGGCTGCCGTCTTTTTGGCCGGTGCCTTCTTCGTCGCCGCTTTGCGTTTGGCGGGGGATTTGGCGAGCTTCTCTTCGATCAGCTCCACCGCGCGCTCCATGGTCAGGTCTGCCGGTTCGATCTCTTTCGGGATCGTGGCGTTCACCTTTTCCCATTTCACATAAGGCCCGTATTTGCCCTCCATGACGTTGACCGCGCCGCCCATATCCGGGTGCTCGCCCATCTCGCGGATCGGTTTCGCGGCCTTGCCCCGGCCACCGCGGCTGGCGACTTTCTCGGCCAACAACTGCACCGCGCGGTTCATGCCGACGGTCCAAACCTCATCGATGCCTTCGAGATTGGCATTGGTGCCGCCCCGATGCGAGGTGCTTTCGGCGTGCTTGATGTAAGGCCCATAGCGCCCGATGTTGGCCCAGACCATGACGCCATCCTCGGGGTGGGGGCCGATCTCACGCGGGAGCGACAGGAGCATCACGCCCTGTTCCAGCGTCAGATCCTCGGGCACCCAATCCTTGGGGATCGACTGGCGCGGGGGTTTCTTGTTCTCTTCCGTCACCGGGCCGCGCTGGACGTAAGGCCCGAAGCGACCCTTGAAAACGCGAATTTCGTCGCCCTGATCCTCACCCAGCAGCTTGCCGTCGGGCGGAATGGCGGAGGCTTCGGCCTCCGGGTCTGGTGGGCCGAAGGGGCGGGTATAGCGGCATTCGGGGTAGTTCGAACAGCCGATGAAGGCACCGCCCGAGCGCGCGGTGCGCATCGACAGGCGGCCAATCTCGCAATTGGGGCAAAGCCGCGGGTCGCTGCCGTCTTCAGTGGGCGGGAAGAGATGCGGCTCCAGCACCTCGTTGATCTTTTCCAGCACCTCGGTGATGCGCAGCTCGGATGTCTCGGCAATGGCGGCCGAGAAATCGCGCCAGAAGCGGCGCAGCACTTCTTTATAGGCGGCATCCCCGGCGCTGACCTTGTCGAGCTGGTCTTCCAGATCGGCGGTGAAGTCATAGCCGATGTAGCGGCGGAAGTAGTTTTCAAGAAAGGCGGTTACCAGACGGCCCTTGTCCTCGGGGATCAGGCGGTTGCCATCCTTGCGAACATATTCGCGGTCCTGAATCGTGGTGACGATGCTGGCATAGGTCGAGGGGCGGCCGATGCCGAGCTCTTCCATCTTCTTGACCAGCGTCGCCTCGGTGTAGCGCGGCGGGGGCTGGGTGAAATGTTGCTCGGGCGTGACGCTGCGCTTGTCCATCGCGTCGCCTTGATGGATCTGCGGCAGGCGCTTGTCGTCCTCGTCGACGACATCGTCGCGGCCTTCTTCATAGACCCGCAAGAACCCGTCAAAGAGCACAACTTGACCATTGGCGCGCAGACCGACTTGGCCATCATCGCTGCCGACTTCGACCGTGGTGCGCTCAAGACGTGCGCTTTCCATCTGGCAGGCGAGGGTGCGTTTCCAGATCAGGTCATAGAGTTTCGCCTGATCAGAATCGAGTTTCAGCGCCTTGGCGTCCTTGGTCATATCCGTGGGCCGGATACATTCGTGGGCTTCCTGTGCGTTCTTGGCCTTGTTCTTGTAGATGCGCGGCTCTTTCGGGACGTAATCGGCGCCGAACCGGTCCTTGATGGCGTCGCGCGCCATCGAGACGGCCTCGGGCGCCATGTCGATGCCGTCGGTTCGCATGTAGGTGATGTGGCCGGCCTCATAGAGGCGCTGCGCGGTCGACATGGTCTGGCGCGCGCCCATGGAGAATTTGCGGCTGGCCTCCTGTTGCAGGGTCGATGTCATGAAGGGGGCCGAGGGGTTGCGGCTGGCCGGTTTCGCCTCGACGTTCATCACTTTCAGCGCGCGGCTGGTGATCGCCTGCACCGCCATTTCGGCCTGCGTGGCATCGGCGAGATCGAAGCGTTCCAGCTTGTTTCCGGCGAGCGAGATAAGGCGGGCTTCGAACTCCTGACCGCGCGGCGTGGCGAGCAGCGCCTTTACCGACCAATACTCACGGGCGCGGAAAGCCTCGATCTCCATCTCGCGCTCGACGATGAGGCGCAGGGTGACCGATTGCACGCGGCCCGCAGACTTGGCGCCCGGCAGCTTGCGCCAGAGCACGGGCGAGAGATTGAACCCCACCAGATAGTCCAGCGCGCGGCGGGCGAGGTAGGCCTCTACCAGCGGCATGTCGACCTGACGCGGGTTCTGCATCGCCTCGGTCACGGCCTTTTGGGTGATCTGGTTGAATACCACGCGGCTGACGGGCGTGTCTTTCTTGATCGATTTGCGCTTGGTCAGCGCCTCTTGCAGGTGCCAGCTGATCGCCTCACCTTCGCGGTCGGGGTCAGTCGCGAGGATCAATGCGTTGTCTTGGGCCAGCGCATCGGCGATGGCCTTGACGTGTTTCTTGCTGTCGCTGGCGACCTCCCATTTCATGTCGAAATCGGCGTCGGTGTCGACCGAGCCGTCTTTTGGCGGCAGGTCGCGGACGTGGCCGTAAGAGGCGAGAACGGTGTAATCGTCGCCCAGATATTTGTTGATCGTTTTGGCCTTGGCTGGGGATTCGACGACGACGACGGGCATAAATACAGGCACCTTAGATCAAAAACGGGGGCGGCTTTGCGCTGTCTCATGTGGGATTGCAGGGGTGTTTGTCAATGCAGCTGCTGCGTATCACGGGTTTGCGGCGCAGCGGTTTCGCGGGCCGGACGGGCCATTTCGGCGGCATCGACGGTCGGCATTCGAGGCTTGATTGGCCCGACCAACTGCCCCGAAGTTGGTCTCCGATTTCGCGGCGCTTTGACCGGGCCGCGCTCCTTCGCGGCGTCAGGCGGAGCGGCTGAGCAGCCCGCCGGGTTGGCGCTGAATTTCCCCCTCCATCTCAAGATCGAGGAGCGCAGGGGCGACATCGCTACTCGGCACTTGCAAGTCGCGGATCAACTGATCCTCCGCAACCGGGGCATGGCCGAGACGGGAGAGGATCTGCGCATGGAGCTTCGCGACAGGGCTTTGGTTTCGCGGCGGCGTTTCCGGGCGCGGGGCCGCGGGGGGCTTGCTGCGTGGTAGCGGGGGCGGAGTTTTCTCATCCGGCAAAACCTCCAACACATCCGCGGCAGAGCGCACCAGCACCGCGCCGTCGCGGATTAGCATGTTGCAGCCTGCCGCGCGGGCGTCCATCGGATGGCCGGGGACCGCCAGCACGTCGCGCCCTTGATCCAGCGCATCGCGCGCGGTGATCAAACTGCCTGAGCGGGCCGCCGCCTCAACCACCACCGTCGCGCGGCTCAGGCCCGAGATGATGCGATTGCGGCGGGGGAAGTGCCGGGCCATCGGTTGCAGCCCCATCGGTTCCTCTGACAGCCGCAGCCCCTGCGCGGCGATCTGGCCGGCCAGCGCTGTGTTCTCATTAGGGTATATAATGTCGACCCCGCCCGCCTGCACGGCGATGGTGCCGCGGGGCAATGCGGCCTCATGCGCCGCCGCGTCGATCCCCCGGGCTAGGCCGGAGACGACGACAAAGCCAGCTTCCCCCAATTCGGCGGCGAGGCTGCGGGCCATGCGCAGCCCAAGCGAAGAGGCGTTTCGCGCGCCCACGAGGGAGATCATCGGACGGCCCAGCAATTCCGGGTCGCCGATCAGCCATAGGAAGGGCGGCGCATCGGGAAGGTCGCTGAGCAGGCGCGGGTAGGGTGCCTCCCCCTCAACCAGTAGCCGGGCTCCGGCGCGGCGGGCGGCGTTGAGTTCCGCCTGAACGACCCCTTCGGGGCAGATGCGGTAGTCTGATATCCCGGCGGCACGCGCGACTTCCGGGAGCGCCTTCAGCGCCTCTTGGGCAGAGCCATGTTCATCCAACAAGCGCCGATAGGTCGAAATACCCACACGGCGAGAGCGCAACAGACGAAGCCGGCCAAACTGTTCATCTTCCTGGGTGGGTGGGAGTGGGGGGTGAGTGGAAGAAGGATGTAGGTCCTTGTCAGTCATCCCGAAACTCCGTCCGTTGCAGAATCAGGTATAGGATTTAGTGCTTAACAACCTATGAACATTTCCCCGCGTATTTGATTCAACCCCAGCGTGCCGTCAGGTCGCAGCCCCGCCGACGGTCAGGCCGCCGATCATCAAAGTGGGCTGTCCGACACCCACCGGCACCCACTGCCCCTGCTTGCCGCAGTTGCCCATGCCGGGGTCGAGCGTCGGGTCGTTGCCGATGGCGCGGATCTTTTGCAATGCCGTAGCCCCATCGCCGATCAAGGTCGCGCCTTTGACCGGCGCGCCGATCTTGCCGTTCTGCACACGGTAGGCCTCGGTGCAGGAGAAGACGAATTTGCCATTGGTGATATCGACCTGGCCGCCGCCGAAGCCCACGGCATAGATCCCGTCCTTGAGGTCGGCCACGATATCGCCCGGTGCCGCGTCGCCGCCCAGCATATAGGTGTTGGTCATGCGCGGCATCGGGATATGCGCATAGGATTGCCGCCTCCCGTTGCCCGTTGAGGCGCTGCCCATCAGCCGCCCATTCTGACGGTCCTGCATATAGCCGACCAGCTTACCATCTTCGATCAGCACATTGCGCGCCGAGGGGGTGCCCTCGTCATCGACAGAGATTGAGCCGCGCCGGTCGGGGATCGTGCCGTCATCCAGCACGGTCACGCCCTTGGCTGCGATCTGTTGGCCCATCAGCCCGGCGAAGGCGCTGGAGCCCTTGCGGTTGAAATCGCCCTCAAGCCCGTGACCGATGGCTTCGTGGAGCAGGATGCCGGGCCAGCCGGGGCCAAGCACCACGTCCATCACGCCCGCGGGCGCGGGGACGGCTTCAAGGTTCACGCAGGCGATGCGCAGGGCTTCGCGGACCTTGGCCTGCCAGTCTTCGGGGGCGAGCATACCGTCGAGCCCGATCCGCCCGCCGCCGCCGACACCGCCGCTCTCGCGGCGGCCATCCTGCTCGACAATGACCGAGACATTGACCCGCGTCATCGGGCGGACGTCACGCACCGAATGTCCTTCGGGGCGAAGAATCTCGACCTCTTGGATGCTGGCGGCGATCGTGGCGCTCACCTGTACCACGCGGGAATCGAGGCTGCGGGCATAGGCGTCGATCTCGCGCAGGGTATCGACCTTGACCGGAAAGGCGTGACCCGCGATCGGGTCTTCGTCCGTATAGAGACGCGTGTTGCTGGCCTGAGGCGCATCCGCCCAAGTGCCGCCGCCATCGCCCACCGCCAGCCGCGCCGTTTCCGCCGCGCGGCGCAGGGCGGCCTCGCTTAGCTCGGTCGAATGGGCGTAGCCTGCCACCTCACCGCGCACGGCGCGCAGGCCAAAGCCCTCGGCGGCATCATAGCTGGCGGTTTTGAGGCGTCCGTCGTCGAAAACCAGCGCCTCAGAGCGGCGCCGTTCGAGGAATAATTCGCCGTCATCGGCACCGGCCACGGCCTCGCGCAGCACGCTCAGAGCGGTTTCTCGGTCCAGATCGGCCTCGAAGGGGGTGAAATGCGCGCGGCTCATCGGGGGTATCCTTGCTTGCTGTCACAAAACTGTCTCGCGCGGCTCTATGACGCAAGCATGTGACTTTATCTTGTAGGCAGAATATGATTGTAAGCACCCAGGATTACAACGGCACCGGATCGCAGCCGCGGTTTGGGGTGCTTATCGGCTTCTTAATGGTCACAAGATCAGGACGACATATGAAACATCTACTCCCCCTTTCCGGTCTTTTGACCAGCCTTGCCGCCCTGCCTGCATTGGCACAGGACAGCCTGCGCATTGACGGGCTTGATGTCATCGGCAGACCTGTTGACGGCGAGACAGGCTTTCAACCCGCCGTTACCGAATTGGCGCGGGATATCCATGATTTGGATCACCTGATTCTGGTGATCATCGCCGCGATCACCGTCTTCGTGACCGGCCTGATCATCTGGGTCATGATCCGCTACAACAAAAAGCGGAACCCGAACCCCTCGTCCTTTACCCACCACACCCCGATCGAAATCGCCTGGACCATCGGGCCGATTCTCATCCTTGTGCTGATCGGTGCCTATTCGCTGCCGATCCTGTTCCGCCAGCAGGAAATCCCCGAAGCGGACATCACGATCAAGGCCATCGGCAACCAGTGGTACTGGACCTATGAATATGTCGACGAAGAGATCGCCTTTGACAGCTACATGATCGGCGCCCCGGCCACGCTGGGCGACGGTGATGAGGACGTGACACCCTTCGTGCTGAATGACGCGATGGTCGCCAAGCTCGAAGACGAAGGCTACAGCCGCGATGACTTCCTGCTGGCCACCGACACTTCGGTCGTCATCCCCGTGGGCAAGACCATCGTCGTGCAGGTCACCGCCAGCGACGTGATCCACTCTTGGACCATCCCCGCCTTCGGCGTGAAACAGGATGGCGTGCCGGGTCGTCTGGCCGAACTGTGGTTCACCGCCGAGCAGGAAGGCGTCTACTACGGCCAGTGTTCCGAGCTTTGCGGTCAGGCCCACGCCTATATGCCGATCACCGTCAAAGTGGTTTCGGAAGAGGCCTATGCGGAATGGCTTGGCAACGCCAAGGCGGAATATGCCGGCATCGAACAGCCGCTGACCGTCGCCTCTAAGTAAGCCAGTGCCACGGGGCAGGGCGCAGGCCCGTGCCCCGTGTTTACCCTTGGAAGGTTCGGGATGACTGACATCACCAATACGCCAACAAGTGAATACGACGCGCAGCTGGGGGATTACTTCGCCCTGCTGAAACCGCGCGTCATGTCGCTGGTCGTCTTCACGGCCTTCGTGGGGCTGTTGGCCGCGCCGGTTTCGGTCAATCCCGTCATCGGCTTTTGCGCGATCTTGTTCATCGCCATCGGCGGCGGTGCCTCGGGCGCGCTGAATATGTGGTGGGACGCCGATATCGACGCGGTGATGCGCCGCACGCGCGGGCGCCCGATCCCCTCGGGCCGGGTCCAACCCGGTGAGGCGCTGACGCTTGGCGTCGCGCTCTCGGGTCTGTCGGTGATGATGCTGGCGCTGGCAACCAACCTGCTGGCGGGCGGGATGCTGCTTTTCACCATCCTTTTCTATGCCGTTTTCTATACTATGTGGCTCAAGCGTCTGACGCCGCAGAACATCGTCATCGGCGGTGCCGCGGGGGCCTTCCCGCCGGTGATTGGCTGGGTCGCCGCCACTGGCAGCTTCTCGGTAGAGGCATGGCTGATGTTCGCGCTGATCTTCATGTGGACCCCGCCGCATTTCTGGGCGCTGGCGCTCTTCATGCGCTCGGACTACGACGATGCCAAGGTGCCGATGCTGACCGTGACCCATGGCCGTCCGGCCACGCGCCTGCATATCTTCGTCTACACCGTCCTTCTGGCTGCACTGGCCATCGGCACGGCCTTCACTGCCATCGGCGGCATCTTCTACTTCGCCGTGGCGCTGGTGCTGAACGCCGCCTTCCTGCTGGGGGCCTACCGTATCTGGCGCCGGGATGAGGTCATGGCCGAGGGCGACGACTACGCCGAAGAGCGCAAGTTCTTCCGCCTGTCGCTGGCCTATCTATTTTTGCATTTCGGCGCGATCCTGGGCGAAGCGGCCCTGCGCGCCTTCGGCTTGGGGGGCTGGTAATGGGCATCCGACCTGAGCATGAGCTTCACAATCGCCGCCGCGGCCGCAACATCGGCGTGGGCCTGATGCTGGGCGCTTTCGTGGTGCTGATTATGGCGTTGACCTACGTCAAGATCACCCAGACCGATTTCGAACTCCCCCCGGAGCAACGCGAGGTGACACAGTAATGGCGCTTTCCGGTCCTCAGAAAACAGTGATGCAAACCGTCGGCGTGGTGGTGCTTATGGGCGGCCTCGCTTGGGCGTCGGTACCGTTTTACGACTGGTTCTGTCGCGTCACCGGCTTTGGCGGCACGCCGGGGCAGGTCTCTGCCGCCAGCGCCGACGTGCTGGATAAGACGGTCAAGGTCCGTTTCGACGGCTCCCTGAACGACGGTATGCCGTGGGAATTCAAACCCGTCGTCCGCGAAATGGAGATCCGCATCGGCGAGACCGGTTTGGCCTTCTACGAGGCGTACAACCCGACCGACAAACCGGTGGCGGGGCAGGCGAGCTATAACGTCACCCCGTATACCGCCGGGGCCTTCTTCGAGAAGATCGACTGCTTTTGCTTTACCGAACAGGTGCTGGCCCCAGGCGAGCGCGTGCAGATGCCGGTAAGCTTTTTCGTCGACCCGGAAATGGTCGAAGACCGTGATGGGAAGTTTGTACATACCATCACTCTGTCCTATACATTCTACGAAATTGACCTGCCCGAGGGCTATGCCGCCCTTGATCAGGACAGCGCCACAACAACCAATTAACGACCTGATTGAACAAAGGTGAGGGACCCGCAACCATGGCCCATGCAAAAAACCACGACTACCATATTCTCCCCCCCTCGACCTGGCCGCTGCTGGGGTCGGTAGGCGGATTTGTCATGCTGGCGGGCGCTGTCCTGTGGATGCACGGGATGACCCCCTTCGTCTTCTTGGGCGGTCTGGTGGCCACCCTCTACGTCATGTTCGGATGGTGGGCCGAAGTGGTCTCCGAAAGCGAAGTGGGCGATCACACCGGTGTGGTGCGCATCGGCCTGCGCTATGGTTTCATCCTCTTCATCATGTCCGAAGTCATGTTCTTCGTGGCGTGGTTCTGGTCCTTCTTCAAACAGGCCCTTTACCCGATGTATGAATATGTCGGCACGGAATACGTCCAGCCCGACATTCATGCGGTCGATGCCTTCCACCTGCCGCTGATCAACACGCTGGTTCTGCTGCTGTCGGGCTGTGCCGTGACATGGGCGCACCATGCGCTGGCCCATGAAAACAACCGCAAAGACCTGATCTCGGGCCTGACCATCGCGGTGATCCTCGGCGTGCTCTTCACCGCGCTGCAGGCTTACGAATACTATGAACTGCTGGTCCATGACGATTGGACATTCGGCGGCGACATGTATTTCTCCAGCTTCTTCATGGCGACTGGCTTCCACGGTTTCCACGTGATCATCGGCACGATCTTCCTCTTCGTCTGCCTGCTGCGCGCCATGCGCGGCCACTTCACCCCCGAACGCCACGTCGGCTTCGAGGCGGCAGCGTGGTACTGGCACTTCGTTGACGTGGTTTGGCTGTTCCTGTTCTTCGCCGTCTACATGTGGGGCCAGCCCTGACCATAGGGCGGGGTTGCATCCGCGCCCCACACCCGTAAAACCCAAACGCGCGAAGCCCTCTTCGCGCGTTTGTCGTTTCAGCCAGAGAGATTCGAATGCGGCGCAGCCTGTTCTTCATCATCGTCGGCCTTGGCGGGGCAGCCATCCTCGTCGCACTCGGGGTCTGGCAGGTGCAGCGGCTGGCGTGGAAAGAGGCGATCATCGCCGACATCAACAACCGCATCGCCGCCACGCCCGTCGCCTTGCCCGCCGACCCTGACCCGGAGGCCGACGCCTATCTGCCCGTCACCGTCAGCGGAGAGATCGGGGAACAGGCGCTGCATGTGCTGGTCAGCCAAAAGCAGAAAGGGGCGGGCTACCGCGTCATTGCACCCATGGCGTTGGAGAGCGGACGGCGCGTGCTCATCGACCTCGGCTTTACCGCCACATCGAACAAAGACGCCATCGCCCCCGCTGGCACCGCCACACTGACCGGCAACCTGCAATGGCCCCAAGAGGTCGACAGCTTCACGCCCGAGGCCGACATGGATCGCAACATCTGGTTCGCCCGCGATGTTGAGGTCATGGCCGAAACCCTCGACACCGAACCGCTCTTGATCGTGATGCGCGAAGGCACCGGGCCGGACCCAAAGATCACCCCGCTGCCCGTCGATACCGCCCGCATCCCCAACGATCACTTGCAATATGCGATCACCTGGTTTTCCCTCGCCGCCATCTGGCTGGCGATGACCGTCCTTTTCCTGCGCCGCCGCCGCGCCCCTGCAACGCCGAAAGTCGACTGACCCTATGCGCTATATCTCTACCCGTGGCTCCGCCCCTGTTCTGTCCTTCGAAGAGGCAATGCTGACCGGCCTTGCCCGTGACGGCGGCCTCTACGTCCCCGAAACGATCCCGACGCTGAGCGCGGAACAGATCGCGGCCATGCAGGGCCAAAGCTACGAAGAGGTCGCCTTCACCGTCATGCGCCCCTTCATCGGTGACACTTTCACCGACGAAGAATTCCGCGCCATCATCGCCCGCGCTTACGCAGGCTTCGGCCACACCGCCCGCGCGCCGATGGTGCAACTCGCCCCGAACCATTTCCTGCTGGAACTCTTCCACGGGCCGACACTGGCATTCAAAGACTTCGCCATGCAGCTTATCGGCCAGATGTTCCAAGCCGCGTTGGGCCGCAAGGGCGAGCGGGTGACCATCGTGGGCGCCACCTCGGGTGACACCGGCTCCGCCGCGATCGAAGCCTTCAAAGGGCTCGACAATGTCGATGTCTTCATCCTCTACCCCCATGGCCGGGTGTCTGACGTGCAGCGCCGCCAGATGACCACGCCCGCGGAATCCAACGTGCACGCGCTGGCCATCGACGGTGATTTCGACGATTGCCAAGCGCGCCTTAAGGACATGTTCAACGATTTCGACTTCCGCGATACCGTGCGGCTGGCAGGGGTGAATTCGATCAACTGGGGCCGGGTGCTGGCGCAGGTGGTCTATTACTTCACCGCCGCTACGAGCCTCGGCGCGCCCCTGCGTGAGATCAGCTTCACCGTGCCCACCGGCAATTTCGGCGACATTTTCGCGGGCTATATCGCCAAGCGCATGGGCCTGCCCATCGCCGATTTAATCGTCGCCACCAACCAGAACGACATCCTGCACCGCTGCCTCTCGGGCCAAGGCTATCACAAGGGGAGCGTGACCCCCTCGATCAGCCCCTCGATGGACATTCAGGTCTCCTCGAATTTCGAACGCGCCCTCTTTGACGCCTATGACCGCGACGCCGGTGCCGTGGCGCAGTTGATGGACGAGTTGGGGCAGGGCGGTTTCGACGTCTCTCAAGGGGCGATGCAAGCGCTGCAAGACATCTACCGCTCGGGCCGCGTCTCCGAAGAGGAAACCACCGCCACCATCGCCGACCGCCGCCGCACCACGGGTGAGCTGCTCTGCCCGCATTCCGCCGTAGGCGTGAAGGTTGCGGATGATCTGCGCGATCCGGCCACGCCGATGGTCACGCTGGCCACCGCCCATCCGGCAAAATTCCCAGACGCTGTTGAGGCGGCCACCGGCATCCGCCCGGCCCTGCCGCCCCGCATGGCGGACCTTTTCGACCGGGAAGAACGTTTCACCCGGCTGCCTAACGACCTCGACGCGCTCAAAGCGCATATCAAAGGAAACCTCTCCGCGTGAGCCTTCAACAGACCACATTGCCCAACGGCTTTCGCATCGTCACCGAACATATGGAGGGGCTTGCCTCCTCCGCCATCGGCGTCTGGGTCAACGCAGGCGCGCGCCACGAGACGCCGCAGCAAAACGGCATCGCGCATTTCCTCGAACATATGGCGTTCAAAGGCACCGCGACCCGTTCCTCGCTGCAAATCGCCGAGGCGATTGAGGATGTGGGTGGCTATATCAACGCCTATACCTCACGCGAAGTCACCGCCTATTATGCCCGCGTGCTGGAAAATGATGTGGCGCTCGGCCTCGACGTGATCGCCGACATCCTGCGCAATCCGGTGCTGGACCCTTCAGAAGTCGAGGTCGAACGCGGCGTAATCCTGCAAGAGATCGGCCAAGCGCTCGACACGCCCGACGATGTGATTTTCGACTGGCTGCAAGAGCAGGCCTACCCGGATCAGCCCATCGGTCGCACGATCCTTGGGCCAAGCGAGCGGGTCTCGGCCTTCTCGCGTGACGACTTGCAACGGTTCATCGCCGATCACTACGGGCCCGAGCAGATGATCCTTTCGGCTGCCGGTGCGGTGGACCACGACAAAATCGTCAAACTCGCCGAAAGCCTCTTTGGCGACATGCCCGCCAAGAGGCTCTACCAGATCGACAGCGCCCGTTTCGGGGGCGGCGAATATCGACAGGTCAAACAGCTGGAACAGGCCCATTTCGCGCTCGGCTTTGAAAGCCCCGGGTACCGCTCCGACGACATCTACATTGCCCAGATCTATGCCTCGGCCTTGGGCGGCGGCATGTCCTCCCGCCTGTTCCAAGAGATTCGCGAGAATCGCGGCCTTTGCTACACGATCTTCGCGCAAGCGGGCGCCTATGCCGACACGGGCATGACCACGATCTACGCCGGCACCAGCGCCGAACAACTGCCCGAACTGGCCAATATCACCATCGACGAGATGAAGCGCGCCGCCTCCGACATGTCGCCTGCCGAAGTCGCCCGCGCCCGGGCGCAGATGAAAGCCGGGCTGCTCATGGGGCTGGAAAGCCCCTCCAACCGTGCCGAACGTCTGGCGCGGCTCATCCAGATTTGGGACCGTGTACCGCCGCTGGAAGAAACCGTCGCCCAGATCGACGCGGTGACCACCGGCGACGTGCGCGATTTCGCCGAACGTATGGCCACGCAAGCCCCTGCGGCCCTCGCGCTCTACGGCCCGGTCGACGCCGCCCCGACGCTGGACGACCTTCACAACCGACGCGCCGCCTGATGCTGGGGCGACGCAAACTGCGGATTGAAACGGAACGGCTGACCCTGCGCCCGCCGATCCACGCCGACTTCCGCGCCTGGGCCGCCCTGCGCCGCGCCAGCAACGACTACCTGCGCCCGTGGGAGCCGACATGGGCTGAGGATCACCTCACCCGCAAGGCGTTTACAAACCGTGTCTACTGGGCGCAGCGCTCGGTTTCCTCGGGCAACGCCATGCCGCTCTTCCTGATCCGGCGCAGCGACCAAAACCTCGTCGGTGCGATCACCCTCGACAACATCCGCCGCGGGCCGGCCCAATCCGGCACCCTGGGCTATTGGACGGGCGAACCCTTTGCCCGCCAAGGCTACATGCGCGAGGCGATCGAAGCGACGGTGCATCAGGCCTTCACCCGCCTCGACCTGTCGCGCATCGAGGCCGCCTGCCTGCCAGAAAACCAAGCCTCCCGCGGCCTGCTCGAAAAGGCGGGCTTCAAATACGAGGGCGTTGCGCAGAGCTATCTGCAAATCGATGGCCGCTGGCGGACCCATGTGCTCTACGCCTCCCTACGCAAAGACCGGCGCGGCCGCACGGGCGTAGGCTAAGGCTCAAGGCGAAACGCTTCGCTGACAACATAAGCATCGCCGGGGCATTATCGCCCCGCCTCACGCCCCGCATTCTCCCAGCCGGTCCGGCGCTTTGCCCTTGCATCTGCGCGCCCCGCGCAGGATCAAAGGCCCATGACACTGAACCCCGCCGACACCGCCTTCATCGACACCCTGCGCGCGCAACTGCCAGACGATGTGCTGCGCGATCCCGAGCAGCGCTACCTCGAAGAACCCCGCGGCCGCTACGCGGGGCAGGGGGGCGTCTTGGCCCTGCCGCGCAGCACCGAAGAGGTCGCCACCCTGATCCGCGCCGCCCATGCCGCCCGCGTGCCGGTCGTGCCCTATGGCGGCGGCACCGGCCTTGTCGGCGGCCAAATCAGCAGCGATGGCCCGGCACCCCTGATCCTCTCCCTCGAACGCATGAGCCGCATCCGGGCCGTTCTGTCCGAAGAGAACGTATTGGTCGCCGAAGCAGGCACAATCCTCGCCGATGTCCAAACCGCCGCCGAAGAGGCAAACCGCCTCTTCCCCCTGTCCCTCGCCGCCGAAGGAACCGCGCGCATCGGCGGCACGCTTTCGACGAACGCAGGCGGCACCGGCGTGCTGCGTTACGGCAACGCCCGCGACCTCTGCCTCGGCCTCGAAGCCGTCTTGCCTGACGGCCAAATCTGGCACGGGCTGACCCGCCTGCGCAAAAACAACACCGGCTACGATCTGCGCAACCTGCTGATCGGCGCCGAAGGCACCCTCGGCGTGATCACCGCCGCGGCCCTCAAGCTCTACGCGCGCCCCGCCCGCAGTGGCACCGCACTCATGGCGGTCGAGAGCCCCGCCGCCGCATTGGCGCTCCTCTCCCTCGCGCGCGACCACTTGGACGAAATGATCAGCGCTTTCGAATTGATGCACCGAAGAGGTTTCGATTTCCTTAACGAGTCCCTGCCCAACATCCGCCAACCCTTCGCCGAAACCCCGCAATGGTGCGTCTTGATCGACATCGGCACCCCCGGAGAGATCGATACCGACGCCGCCCTAGAGGCGCTTTTCGCTGCAGCCCTCGACGCCGGCCTCGTCTCCGACGGACTCATCGCCCAGAACGCCCAACAGGCCCAAGACTTTTGGACCATCCGCGAATCCATCCCCGAGGCCAACCGCCTGATCGGCTCAGTCTCCAGCCACGACATCTCAGTGCCCCTCGGCGCGATCCCCGAATTCATCACCCGCGCCACCGATGCGCTCTCGGCGCTCGGCGACTTCCGCATCAACTGTTTCGGCCATGTCGGGGACGGCAACCTGCACTACAACGTCTTCCCCGCAAAGGGCAAAAGCCGCGCCGACTACGAAGACAAGCGCGACGCCGTGAAACGCCTGGTGCACGACCTCGTCCACGACCTTGGCGGCTCGTTCAGCGCGGAACATGGCGTGGGCCGCATCAAGGTCGACGACCTCGAACGCTACGGCGACCCCGCCAAACTCACCGCCATGCGCGCCATCAAAACGGCGCTCGACCCTCAAGGCATCATGAACCCCGGCGCCGTCCTAAGGGCTTAAAGCCCGTCGAAAGCGCAGAGCGCATGCACCTCTTTGCCAAGCGCTTCCAACCGCTTGCGCCCGCCCAACTCGGGCAGATCGATGATAAAGGCGCAGGAAACGATCTCGCCGCCCAAACGCTCGATCAGTTTGATCCCGGCCTCCGCCGTGCCGCCGGTGGCCAAAAGATCATCCACAACCAGAACCTTCTCGCCCGGTTTGATCGCATCGTCATGCAACTCGACAATGGCCTCGCCATATTCAAGCTGATATTCCTGACTGATCACCGTGCCGGGCAACTTGCCCTTCTTGCGGATCGGCACGAAACCCACGCTCAACTGATGCGCAATCGCCCCGCCAAGAATGAAACCGCGCGCCTCCAGCCCCACGACCTTATCAATCGCAATCCCCGCATAGGGGTGCAGCATCTGGTCGATCGCCATGCGAAACCCGCGCGGATCGGCAAAAAGCGTTGTCACGTCACGAAACATGATCCCCTCATGAGGGAAATCTACGATCGTGCGAATATAGTCCTGAACCTGTTTCATGCCGCCCTTTCGCGTGTTTGACCGGACCCGTCTTAGCGCAACGCGCCGCCCGGGCGAACCCCCCATCTGCGCCCGCCCCACAACATCCAGGAAGGGGCGCCATCCCCCTCCCTTCATCCTTTCTTAAATACCTTCCGCACTCAGCCAAGAAAAGCCGCCGCCCGCGGTCAAAGCATCCGCCCCGCCACCGCATCCAGCTTGGCCAGCAATTCCGGATCCCGCGCATCCGGCTGGGTCAGGATCGCAAATTCCAGCGCCCGGTCACAGCCGTGCGGGCAGGGCGCGCGCTCGGCCCCCAGAAGCGCGGGCAGGCGCGAGACCATGGCGCGGCCCTTGTCGGCGTTGCCCATCAGCGTGGCGAAGATCTGCGTCACATCCACCTCGCCGTGGTCCGGGTGCCAGCTGTCGTAATCAGTGATCATCGCGACACTGGCATAGCAAAGCTCCGCCTCGCGGGCGAGTTTCGCCTCGGGCATATTGGTCATGCCGATCACATCCGCCCCCCAACTGTCGCGGTACATCTTGGATTCCGCGAGCGTCGAGAATTGCGGCCCCTCCATCGCCAGATAGGTGCCGCCCCGGTGCACGTTGATGCCCGCGTCTCGTGCTGCGGTCTCGCAGGCGTCCCCCAAGCGCGGACAGGTCGGATGGGCGACCGAGACATGGGCCACGCAGCCGGGGCCGAAGAAGCTCTTCTCGCGCGCCATGGTGCGGTCGATGAATTGGTCGACGATCACGAAGTCGCCCGGGGCCATCTCCTCGCGGAACGACCCGCAGGCCGAGACGCTGATCACATCCGTGCAGCCGAGCCGTTTCAGCGCGTCGATATTCGCGCGGTAGGGGACGGAGGTCGGCGTATGCACATGCCCGCGGCCGTGGCGCGGCAGAAAGACCATGGCGACCCCATCCAGCGTGCCGGTCAGCACTTGATCCGAGGGTGCGCCCCATGGCGTCTCCACGGTGACCCAATCGGCATCCTGAAGCCCGTCGATGTCGTAAATGCCGGAGCCGCCGATCACGGCGATTTTCGTATCTGTCATGAGGGGTAAGCCTGTGCCTTGGATGGTTGCGGGTAAGGGTCAAAGAACCTCATAGAATGCCACGGGGATCAAGTGTTTTTGCCGAGAGGCAAGACACGACTGCGTCAGGCGAGGGGGTGAAAGTGTTTCTGCATTGCAGCAACTTCCGTGGCCCCGTCGCCAAGACACTTTTCTTTGGGGCGAAATTCCTCTAGGTGCAGCCAAAAGCGCCCCGCATCCGCGGTCAGGGCGCTATACCCGTTTTCCGAAAGTCAAAGGACGCCCCCATGCGCGCCACGCTGCACAATTTCGCCAAGAACCTCGATGTGACCGATCTGCGTTGGATGCCGGATGACGGTTTCTCCATCGGGCGGCTGCGGATCGAACTGCTGTCGGGGCTGACCGTGGCGCTGGCGCTGGTGCCCGAGGCGGTGGCCTTCGCCTTCGTCGCAGGTGTGCACCCGCTGGTCGGGCTCTATGCCGCCTTTCTCGTGGGCCTCATCACCGCGCTGATCGGCGGTCGGCCCGGCATGATCTCGGGCGCGACCGGGGCGCTCGCCGTGGTCATGGTGGCGCTGGTGGCGCAGCACGGGGTCGAATACCTCTTTGCCACCGTCGTGTTGATGGGGCTGTTGCAGATTTTCGCGGGCGTCATGCAATGGGGCAAGTTCATCCGGCTGGTGCCGCATCCGGTGATGCTGGGCTTCGTCAATGGCCTCGCCATCGTGATTTTCCTAGCCCAGATGAGCCAGTTCAAAGTGCCTGGCACCATGGTCGACACCGGTCATGGCGTAGGCGGTGGTGAATGGCTTTCGGGCCAGCCGCTCTACCTCATGCTGGCGCTGGTGGCGGCGACCATGGCGATCATCTGGATCACCCCGCGCATCACCAAGGTCATCCCCGCGCCGCTAGCGGGCATCGGCGTGATTGCCGCCGTGGTGATCGGTTTCGGCCTCGACGTACCGCGGGTGGGTGACTTGGCGTCGATCCAAGGTGGCCTGCCGAGCTTGCACATCCCCATGGTGCCGCTGACTTGGGAGACCTTTGAGATCATCTTGCCTTACGCCGTCATCCTCGCCGCCATCGGTCTGATTGAAAGCCTGCTGACCCTGAACCTCGTCGGGGATCTCACTGGCAAGCGCGGCGGCGCGAGCCAAGAATGTATCGCGCAAGGTGTGGCCAATACGGTTACCGGTTTCTTTGGCGGCATGGGCGGCTGTGCGATGATCGGCCAGAGCATGATCAACGTGAAATCCGGCGGTCGCACCCGTGTCGCCGGGATCGCGGCGGCGGTGTTCCTGCTGCTCTTCATCCTCGTCGGCTCCTCGGTGATCGAGCTTATTCCGCTGGCCGCTCTGGTCGGCGTGATGTTCATGGTGGTGATCGGCACCTTCGCGTGGAACTCGCTCACCATCCTGCGCAAAGTGCCGCTGATGGACGCTTTCGTCATCATTCTGGTGACCGTGGTGACCGTGATGGAAGATCTCGCCGTGGCGGTGGTTGTCGGCGTGATCGTCTCGGCGCTGGCCTATGCGTGGAACAACGCCCGGCGCATCCACGCGACCACGCGGGAATCGGTGACCGAGAAGGGCGCCAAGGTCTATGAGATTCACGGGCCGCTGTTCTTCGGCTCTTCCGACGGCTTTGCCGAGCTTTTCGACGTGGAGAACGACCCCGAGGTGGTGATCGTCGATTTCGCCGACAGCCGGGTGGTGGATCAATCGGCGCTACAGGCGATCGAGGCGATGGCTGCGAAATACGAGGCCGCGGGGAAACGTCTGCAACTGCGCCACCTCAGCCGGGATTGTCACCGTCTGCTGAATAAGGCGGGGCATTTGATGGTCGATAGCGATGACGACCCTGATTACGAATTGGCGGTTGATTACGATGTGCGCACCGGGGTTCTGGGCGGGCACTGAATGGAAAACCCGGCGCCGAAAGGTGCCGGGTTTTTTGTTTCTGGTCGAGTTTGCCACCGGCCCGGAATCAAGCCGCAGGCGCCGGGCCATCGCCTGCCCGCCCGGACGGGTAGGCGATTAAGAGAGGCTGGGCGCGAGCCTGCGGACCGCACATCATGGTTGAGCCATAAAGTGGCACGCAGCGCCGTTAGATCGCCGACCCGCGGACAGGCGCTGGCCCTCGCATCTCGACTGCGGTCCTCAACCCTCAATCATCCGGCCGCTTCAACTCGAACACATCCCGCACCACTGTGTAATCGCGGTACCCCAAACGCGACAGCGGCTGGAACCGGGTGACGTCGAACCGCCCGTCGACCACGCAATCGTCGCGCATATGCACGCCCACGACCTCACCGAAAACCGCGAAATTCGCCTCGCCCGGCAGTTGCACGATCTGGGTCAGCTTGCACTCGAGGCTCGCGGGCGCATTCGCCACCCGCGCACAGACGATCTGTTCGCACTCGGCCTTGTCGATCCCGGCGCGGGCAAATTCATCCTCGCCATGAGGCAGCATGGCAGAACTCACGTTCATCACGTCGCGCGCCGCATATTCCACCACGTTCACACAGAACACCCCGGTCTCCCGGATGTTGGCCACGGAGTCCTTGGTGCCGTCCACGTCTTCCTTGGCGCTGGTCGAGGCGAACATCACCTGCGGCGGCACATAGGCGACGGCGTTGAAAAAAGAATAGGGCGCGAGGTTGTCTCGACCCGCGCCATCACGGGTAGAGATCCAGCCGATTGGGCGGGGGCTGATGATGGCGTTGAACGGGTTATGCGGCAGACCATGGCCGTCTTCGGGACGATAGAACATGTACACTCCTTGATGGTTTGCACCCATGGCTAGCCTCATGCTACGTCCAGCGCCACCCGCAATTGCTCCTGAAAGCCTCCGGCCTTGCATCAGACGCCCTACAAGATGACCCCGGAGGTGCCCGCCGACCATTGGGAGGTTGAAGCGCTCTATGACACCTGTTTCGCGCCGGGGCGCGAGGCGCTGTCGTCTTACCGTCTGCGCGATGGCGTGCCGCCGGTGGCGGGGCTGAACCATGTGGCCCGTGACAGCGGCGGAATCCTCGCCGGGGCGATCCGCTATTGGCCGGTGCGCATCGGCGCGGCAAAGGCGCTTTTGCTGGGGCCGGTGGCGGTGCACCCCACAAGGCAGGGCGAAGGGCTGGGCGCGGGGCTGATCGAGACCTCGCTTGCGCAGGCGGCCCCGCTGGGCTGGGAACGGGTGATGCTGGTGGGCGATGCGCCCTATTACAACCGCTTCGGCTTTGCCCTGTTGCAAGGGGTCGAGATGCCGCCGCCCACGAACCCCGCGCGCATCTTGGGCCGCGCCTTGACCGAGGGGGCTTGGGCCGGGGTGACGGGCACGGTTCGTCGCTGGCACGATTGATTTTACCCCGCCCGCGACCCACATTGAGCCTAAGCTCAAAGAGGGACGCCCATGCAGATCGAAAGCAACCTGCCCAGCACCATTGATGTCGATGCCCGGCTGGATGAGATCGCCCGCCGGTATAAACAGGCGGGTGGCGTGGGCATCCATGTGCTCAACCTTATCGGCGGCAGCGCGGATGGGTTGATCGACCGTTTGCCGGGGGCGGTGCGCCGCAACCTTGAAGGGGCGACGATGAAGGCGCTTGGCCATGCCATGCAGGCCGCCCATTCCAGCCGCAGCTATGTGAAAGACCAGCAGGGTTGGCTGAACCAAGCGGTCTCGACCGCGATGGGCGCCGCAGGCGGGGCCGGGGGGCTGCCGACCGCATTGGCCGAACTGCCGGTGACCACCACGCTTCTGTTACGGGTCATCCAAGGGGTGGCGGCGGAACATGGGTTCGATCCCTCGGCGGAGAATGTGCAATTCGACTGCGTGCATGTCTTTACCGCCGCCGGGCCGCTGGCGGATGACGATAGCGCTGATCTGGGGTTTCTTACCGTGCGCATGGCGCTCACGGGCCGCGCGATGAATGCGGTGATCGCCCGCGTGGCGCCGCGTCTGGCGCTGGTGCTGGGGCAAAAGCTCGCCGCGCAGGCGGTGCCGGTGCTGGGTGCAGTGGCTGGGGCTGCGACGAACTATGCCTATACCAGCTATTACCAAGACATGGCCCATGTGCATTTCGGCCTGCGCAAACTGGCGATAGAGGCGGATATCCCGCAAGAGGAACTGGTCGCCCGCCTACGCAAGAAAATGGGCAGGACGCCGCCCAAACTGTGATCAGCGCCCGATGCTTCCCGGGGCCACTGTGGTGGCCTTGAGGATGGCGTAGCAGCTCATGCCCTCGCGCAGATCAAGGTCGCGGACCGCCCGGGCCGTCACCCGCGCCAAAAGGCGGTCTCCGCCTGCGTCGAGCGCGATGGCCGCACCGGGGCCGTCGCCGGGATGCACAGCCTCGACTCGCACGGGCAGGATGTTGACCGAAGACAGCACCTCGGGCCGCGTGCGCGACAGGATCACATCCTGCGCCAAGACCCGCAGCCGCACCCGCGCGCCCACCGGCGCTTGCACGCCGGGAAGCTCCAATTGCCCCGCCCGCACGGCGAGGGTCGAGAGCCCATCCTCGGCATGAGCGATGACATCGGCCTCCAGCACCGCGCCCGCTTCGCGCACGCCGAGCAGCGGCACGGCTGCCGGGTCGGCCATCACGTCGAACAGCGCGCCCTGGGCCTTCAGTCGCCCGTTTTGCAGCAGCACCAAGCGATCGGCGAGGCGGGCGATTTCGTCCACCGCATGGCTGACGTAGAGGATTGGCAGGTCCAACCCCCCGTCGCGCAGCCGTTCGAGATAGGGCAGGATCTCTTGCTTGCGCGGGCCATCGAGGCTGGCCAGCGGCTCATCCATCAACAACATGCGCGGATGGCACAGTAGGGCGCGACCAAGGGCGACACGTTGTTTTTCTCCGCCTGAAAGCGTTGCCGGGGCACGGTCGAGCAGGGGCTCAAGCCCCAGAAGCGCCACGACATCGGCAAAACCCGCGCCTTGGCTGCCGCGGGGCGCATAGCGCGCGCCGAAGGTCAGGTTGCCGCGCACGTCCAAATGGGGAAAAAGCCGCGCGTCTTGAAAGACATAGCCCAGCCTGCGGCGATGCGGCGGCACCCAGATGCCGCGCTGCGTATCCAAAAGCACCTCACCGTCCAGCACCACGCGCCCGACATCGGGGCGCAGCAATCCGGCGAGTGCATTGATCACCGTCGTCTTGCCCGCGCCGGAGCGGCCAAAGAGCGCGGTGATCCCGCCTTGGGTGGTGAAAGACAGGTCCAGATCGAAGCCGTCGAACCCATGGCGCAGCGTGACCTCAAGCATCAGCGCGCCCCCGAAATGCGTTTCGCGACCCGCCGTGCCAAGGCTTCGGAGAGCAACACGGCAGCCAGCGCCACCAACCCGGCCAGCGCGGCCATGGCCAGTGCACGGTTTTCACCGCCCGGCACCTGCAAGGCCGTCCAGATCGCGCTTGGCAGGGTTTGGGTCTGGCCGGGGATATTGGCGACAAAGGTGATCGTGGCGCCGAATTCACCCATCGCCTTGGCAAAGCCCATCACCGCCCCAGCAAGGATGCCGGGAAAGATCAGCGGCAAGGTGACGCGGCAAAATACGCTGAGGCGCGGCGCGCCGAGGGTGGCGGCGGCGTCCTCTATCCGGGGGTCGACCGCCTCGATCGCCAGCCGCATGGCGCGAACCATCAGCGGGAATCCCATGATCAGCGCAGCCAGCACCGCGCCCGTCCAATGAAAGGCAAGACCAATGCCGAGGCTCTCCAACAGGCGGCCCAAAGGCGCGTTGCGGCCAAAGCTGAGCAGCAGCAGATAGCCCGTCACCACGGGCGGCAGCACCAGCGGTAGATGGACCAGCGCGCTCAGCACGCCTTTGCCGCGAAACTCCTTTCGGGCGAGGATCCACGCCACCCAAAGCGCCAGCGGCAGGGAGCAGAGCATCGCCACGCTGGCCACCCGCAGCGACAGAAACAGCGCGGCCCAAGCGGCGGCGTCAAGATCCATGATCGGCCCGAAGGAACCCGTGGTCCACAAAGATCGCCTGTGCCGCCTCGGTGGTCAGGAAATCGACCAGCATTTTGCCCTTGGCCGTCAACGCCGCGGCGGGATAGGTGATTGGGGCATGGGCCTCGGCGGGCACCTCATAGACGGTTTGCACCGCCGGCTCGGCCTGCGCGTCGCTGGCATAGACCACGCCAAGCGGCGCATCGCCTCGCGCGACCAAGGCCAATGCGGCGCGGACATTGTCGGTCTCGGCCAAGCGGCTTTGCAGCCGTTGCCAAAGCCCCGCATGGGTGAGCCATGCACGGGCATAGCTGCCTGCGGGAACGGCGTCGCGTTGCCCCATGGCAAGCCGCCCCTCGGCGCCAAGCCGGGCGGGCAGCTCGGCGGGATCGGCAAGTGGGGCGCTGTCGGCGGGGGCAATCAGCACGAGGCGGTTGCGGGCGATGATCTGCGCATTCCCGGCCCCCTCAACGCCTTCGTCCGCGAGCCATGTCATCCAGTCGCTATTGGCAAGCAAGACCACATCGGCGGGCGCCCCGGAGGCGACCTGCCGCGCCATCGTGCCTGAGCCGCCATAAGACAGCACCACCGGCGCGGGGAAATCCGCCGTGACCTCCTCCAACGCGCCGCGCAGGCTGGCGGCGGCAAAGACCGTCACGGGTGCCTCGGCCCGAAGGGGCAGGGCAAGGCTGCAAAGCACTGTCAGAAGAGCGGAAAATCTTATCATTTTGGTAGTATCTTTGATGCGATGAAAGGGGGCAAGGGGATATGGCCAGACGGGGATCGCCGCGCTAGGGTCAAGGGGAAACAACCTGCCAAGGGGCGCGGCTGCAACGGATGGTGAAACAGGCTCCGATATCCTTGAACGGCGGACAGAAGGATGAGCTGCGCATTCAATTCGCGGCGCTCTGCTGGCGTCGTAAACGGGGCAAGTTGCAGATCCTGCTGATCACTTCGCGCGGGAGCAAACGTTGGATCATTCCCAAGGGTTGGCCGATGGAGGGCAAGACCCCCGCCGCCTCGGCCTTGGTCGAGGCATGGGAGGAAGGCGGCGTCGTGGGGCAGGCGCGGGGGCAATGTCTGGGCGTCTACAGCTATGCAAAAACCGGCGCGGATGGGACCTTGCCCTGTCTGGCGATGCTCTACCCGGTAAAGGTCAAGGCGCTGGCCAAACACTTCCCCGAGAAGGGACAGCGCAAGCGGATGTGGTGTTCGCGCCGCAAGGCCGCCCGGCTGGTGGAGGCCCCCGATCTGGCGCGGCTGATCCGAGATTTCGATCCGCGCAGCGGTGGTTTGGCAGGCTGACAGCGCGGCGTTTCGATGCGCGCCGCGCCCGCGCTTGTCTTGACCTCTTTCGCGCCGCAGCCCATTTAAAGCAAAGAGTTTGAGGACCGGGCGAATGATCCGTTATGCACTGAAATGCGAGGCCGGGCATGGTTTCGAAAGTTGGTTCCAATCCGCGGCAGCCTTTGACAGCCTCGCCCGTGCGGGCCATCTGAGCTGTGCGGTCTGCGGGTCGACGGAGGTGAGCAAATCGCTGATGGCCCCGCGGGTCACCTCGGGCGGCAGCGCTCCGGCTGCGCCGGAAGCGGCAGAAAAACCGCAATCTGCCAAGACACCCGCCCCGGCCCTGTCCAATCCGGCAAGTGACGTGGAAAAGGCGCTGACCGCTCTACGCAAAAAGGTCGAATCCACCTCCGATTACGTTGGCAAGAATTTCGTGCGCGAGGCGCGGGACATGCACGCAGGGCGCAGCCCCGAGCGCCCGATCTATGGCGAGGCGCAGCTGGATCAGGCGCGGGAATTGGTGGCCGAGGGCGTGCCCTTGATGCCGCTCCCGTTCAAACCCAAACGCCAACTTTCCTAAAAGCCCATTTTCATAAAGGATCGCCCATGACCATCGTTATCACAGGCGCCAGCCGCGGCATCGGCGCTGCGCTGGCCCGCCAGTATAAAGACGCGGGCGAAGAGGTGATCGGCACCGCACGCGGCGCAGGCGCGCAGGCCGTGCTGGACGTGACCGACCCGGCAAGCCACGCGTCCTTCGCCGCAAGCCTGCAAGACCGCCCGCTGGACCTGCTGATCTGCAATGCGGGCGTCTATCTCGACAAGGGCGATGACTTGGATACCGGCTTTGGCCCCGACCTCTGGGTGCAGAGCTTTGCGACCAATGTGACCGGGGTTTTCCTCACCGTGCAATCCCTGCTGCCCAACCTGCGGGCGGCGCAGGGGGCGAAAATCGCCATCATTGCCTCGCAGATGGGCTCGCAGACGCGGGCGCCGGGGGGCAGCTATATCTACCGCGCCTCCAAAGCGGCGGCGATCAATCTGGGGCGCAATCTGGCGGTGGACCTGAAGCCCGAGGGCATTGCGGTGGGCATTTACCATCCCGGCTGGGTGCGCACCGATATGGGCGGCGATCAGGGCGAGATCAGCGTTGAGGACTCGGCGCAGGGCCTCGCCGGGCGGATCGCCGCGCTGGACCTTGGACAGACGGGCTGTTTCGAGACTTGGGATGGCCGCGCGCATCCGTTCTAGGCGGCGCTACATAACGTCATGTTAAATAGGCTTGCCCTTGCCGGGCCGTGGGCTTAGACCGCGCTGGACTGTTGCGCGGGGGACAATATGCCTGTTCTGGTTATGAAATTCGGTGGGACTTCGGTTGCCACTTTGGACCGTATCCGCCGCGCGGCAAAGCGCGTCGGCGTCGAGGTGGCCAAGGGCTATGACGTGATCGTCATCGTATCCGCCATGTCGGGTGAGACGAACAAGCTGGTGGGCTTCGTCAATGAGACTTCGCCACTCTATGATGCGCGCGAATATGACGCCATCGTGTCGAGCGGGGAGAATGTCACCGCCGGCCTCATGGCGCTTACTTTGCAGGAAATGGACGTGCCCGCGCGGTCTTGGCAGGGCTGGCAGGTGCCGGTGCGCACCACCGATGCCCATTCCGCCGCGCGGATCGAAGAGATCCCCACCGACAACATCAACGCCAAGTTCGGCGAAGGCATGAAGGTGGCCGTGGTCGCAGGTTTTCAGGGCATCAGCCCGCAGGGCCGGATCACCACGCTGGGCCGGGGCGGGTCTGACACGACCGCTGTCGCCTTTGCCGCCGCCTTTGGCGCGGAGCGCTGCGATATCTATACCGACGTCGATGGTGTCTACACCACCGACCCGCGGGTCGAATCCAAGGCCCGCAAACTTGACAAGATTTCCTTTGAAGAGATGCTGGAACTGGCCTCTCTCGGGGCGAAGGTTTTGCAGACCCGTTCGGTCGAACTGGCGATGCGCTACAAGGTTAAACTGCGGGTGCTGAGCAGTTTCGAAGAACAATCTGACGATGCCGGGACGCTCGTCTGCGATGAGGAGGAAATCATGGAAAGCAATGTGGTGGCCGGGGTCGCGTTTTCCCGTGATGAGGCAAAGATGACCTTGGTGTCCGTGGCGGACCGCCCCGGCATCGCCGCGACGATCTTTACCGCGCTCAGCGAGGGCGGCGTGAATGTCGATATGATCGTTCAGAACATTTCCGAAGAGGGGCGCACCGATATGACGTGGTCCTGCCCCGTCGATCAGGTGATCCGCGCTGAAAAGGCGATGGAAAAGGCCCATGAAGAGGGGATCATCAACTATCAGGAGTTGATCGCCGACAAGGCTGTGGCCAAGGTTTCCGTGGTGGGGATCGGCATGCGCAGCCACACCGGCGTGGCCGCCAAGATGTTCAAGGTGCTCTCGGACGAGGGGATCAACATCAAGGTGATCACTACCTCCGAGATCAAGATCAGCGTGTTGATCGACCGCAAGTATATGGAATTGGCCGTGCAGGCGCTCCACGACGCTTTCGAGCTTGATAAAGCGGCCTAAACACCTGCGATGACACGGGTTTTACGCAAGGTGACCCCTTGCGTAAATCTGCAGCATCCCGCCGATATGCTGGCTGAGGATGTAGGGTATGGCGCGAATAGCATTTCTATCCTTGCGCGAGTGCGCTAAACCCTGCTCCAGAGGGACAGGGACCGGATCATATGGCCGAACGGGTTGAGACAGAAAGCCGCAAGCTGCTGGGGCGGCTGCGCGATGCGATGGCCAGCGATGTGGCGGGGCAGGCGCGGCTGGACAAGATCACCCAGTTGATCGCCAACTCCATGGGCTGCGAAGTCTGCTCGATCTATCTGTTTCGCGACGAAGACACGCTTGAGCTTTGTGCCACCGAAGGGCTGAACGAAGCGGCGGTGCATGAAACGCGCATGAAACTGGGCGAAGGTCTGGTCGGTCGGGTCGCCAAGAGGCGCACGGTCATCAACACGCCCGATGCGCCCCAAGCCGCCGGTTTCCGCTTCATGCCCGAGACGGGGGAGGAGATTTATTCCTCCTTCCTTGGGGTGCCGGTGCAACGTCTGGGTGAGACGCTGGGCGTGCTGGTGGTACAGTCCAAGGTCGCGCGGGAGTTCTCCGCCGATGAGGTCTATGCGCTTGAGGTCGTCGCGATGGTGCTGGCCGAAATGGCCGAGCTTGGCGCCTTTGTCGGCGAGGGGGCTGCGATGTCGGCCCGGCATAGCCAGCCGGTGCTGCTGCGCGGCACCGTAGGGCAGGAGGGCGTGGCCGAGGGGCACGTCTGGCTGCATGAGCCGCGGGTGGTGGTCTCCAACCCCATTGCCGACGATCCTGAACGTGAGACGGAGCGGCTGACCGAAGCGGTCGAGCAATTGCGGCTCAGCGTTGACCAATTGTTAAGCCTTACCGCCGACAAAGAGCAGCAGAAGGTGCTCGAAGCCTACCGCATGTTCGCCAATTCCAAAGGCTGGATGCGGCGCATGGTGGAGGATATCCAAAGCGGGCTGAGCGCTGAGGCCGCGGTCGAGAAAGAGCAATCCATGGCCCGCGCCCGTCTGGGGCAGGTCAATGATGCCTACCTGCGTGAGCGGTTGTCGGATCTGGATGATCTGTCGAACCGGCTGCTGCGCAATTTGACGGGGCAGGGCAGCGATACCGGGGCCGAGATGCCGGTCGATCCGATCCTCGTGGCGCGCAACATCGGCCCGGCGGAACTGCTGGATTACGGGCGGTCGCTGCGCGGCATTGTGTTAGAGGGCGGCTCGGTCGGCTCTCACGCCGCTGTTGTCGCGCGGGCGCTGGCGATTCCGCTGATCGTCCACGCCAGCCGCGTGACCAATGACGCGCTGAACGGCGATCACATCATGGTCGATGGTGAGCAGGGCGTGGTGCATCTGCGCCCCGACGATACCGTGGCCACGGCCTTTCGCGACAAGATCGCGATGCAAGCGGCGGCGCAGGAACGCTATGCCTCGATCCGCGATAAACCGGCTGAGACGAAATGCGGGCGGATCATCAGCCTACAGATGAACGCAGGTCTGATGGCCGATCTGCCCTCGCTCGAAGGGTCGGGGGCCGAAGGGGTCGGGCTCTTCCGCACCGAGTTGCAGTTTCTGGTGCGCAACCAGATGCCCCGCCGGACCGAGCTTGCCGCGCTTTATGCCCGCGTGCTCGATGCCGCCCATGGCCGCCGCGTGGTCTTCCGCACGCTCGACATCGGGTCGGACAAGGTGCTGCCCTATATGAAGCCCCATGATGAGCCGAACCCGGCCCTCGGCTGGCGCGCGATCCGGGTGGGGCTGGACAAGCCCGGTGTCATGCGGATGCAGTTGCAGGCCCTGATCCGCGCCGCCGCGGGCCGCCCGCTGGCGGTGATGTTCCCCTTTATCGCCCAGTTCGAGGAATTCCGCGCCGCCCGCGCCGAGGTCGACAAAGCGATGGAGCGGGAGCGTATTCTTGGCCATGTCTTGCCCGAAAAGCTGGAGGTCGGCGCCATGCTGGAGACCCCCAGCCTCGCCTTTGCCCCAAAGAAATTCTTTGAAGAGGTCGAGTTTCTGTCGATCGGGGGCAATGACCTTAAGCAGTTCTTTTTCGCCGCCGACCGTGAGAACGAGCGGGTGCGGCGGCGCTATGACACGCTGAACGTCTCTTTCCTGACCTTCCTTGAGGGCATCGTGGAACGTTGCGCCGAAACCGATACCGCGCTGTCTTTCTGCGGGGAGGATGCGGGCCGCCCGGTCGAGGCGCTGTGTTTCGCGGCCATCGGGCTCAAGACCCTGTCGATGCGCCCGGCATCGATCGGGCCGGTCAAAAGCCTGCTGCGGCGCTGCAATCTCGACGACGTGCGCGCGGTCATCCATGCCGCACGAGAGCAGGGCGAGATGTCGGTTAGGGGTGCGGTGATGGACTACGTCCGCCAGCAGCACCAGCACTAAGCGCTGCGGCTATCTGCCGTGATAATCCCGAAACCAAGCGACGAAACGCGCGATGCCTTCGTGAATGTCGGTCTGTGGGCGGTAGCCGGTGAGCCTATGTAGCAGGGTCGCATCGGCCCATGTGGCGGGGGCGTCACCCATCTGCATCCCCATGTAATTGCGGACCGCCCGCTTGCCGAGAGCGGCTTCGATCGCCTCGACGAAATCCAGCAGGCGCACCTTTTCGGAATTGCCGATATTCACCACACGGTAGGGGGCCGCGGGGGAGAGCGAATCCCAGTCCGGCGGCGGTGGCGCCGTGCCCGGTTGCGGCGGAACGCAATCCATCAGCAGCCGAATGGCGCGCACCAGATCGTCGACACAGGTGAAATCGCGGTACATCTCGCCGTGGTTGTAGATGTCGATCGGACGGCCATCGAGGATCGCGTCGACGAATTTACTCAAGGCAAGGTCGGGCCGCCCCCAAGGCCCGTAGACGGTGAAAAACCGAAACATCGTCGTCGGCAGACCCCATAGGTGGGCACAGGCATGGGCCATCCCCTCATTCGCTTTTTTCGTGGCGGCGTAGATCGACAGGGGCCGGTCGGTGGCCCCTGTCTCGGCGAAAGGCATGTCGGTATTGGCCCCGTAGATTGACGAGGAGGAGGCCATGAGCAGGTGTTTCACCTCCAACCGCCGCGCAGCCTCCATCACGTTGAAGGTGCCGGTGATATTCGCCTCCAGAAAGGCGCGGGGGTGGTCTATGCTGTGGCGCACGCCCGCCTGTGCGGCAAGGTGCACGATCATGTCGGGGGCAAAGTCATCAACCAGCGCGTCGAAGGTCTCGCGGTCTTCCAGCAGCGCTTCTTTGGTGGTGAAATGCTCATGCTGCAGCAGCATCGCGTGGCGGCGTTGTTTCAGGGCGACATCGTAGTAATCGGTCATCCCATCATAGCCCTGCACCCGCGCGCCTTCGGCCAGCAACAGCCGGGCAAGGTGAAAGCCGATGAAACCGCTCGTGCCGGTGACGAGTATCCTTTGCGTGCTGTTCATTCTGGCATCCTCGCTTTGCGCGGCCTCAGTTGCCTTTCCCATCGTCCTGGTGAAGGTTGGGCCGTGAATGCTAAAAATTTGGTTAAATTTGGGCCGGAAACTGCAAAGCATTGTCAGGCGGGCCAAAATCAAGTTGCGGCACGACGAAACGCTTCGCGGGCAGGGCGCGCGAAGGAGCATCACAGGGAAGGCGGCTCATGCCCAAGAACGTTCTTTTCATCATGTGCGACCAGCTTCGCTGGGATTACCTTTCCTGCACCGGCCATCCGCATCTGCACACGCCGCATATCGATGCGTTGGCCGCGCGCGGGGTGCTTTTTGACCGCGCCTATGTGCAATCGCCGATTTGCGGCCCCTCGCGCATGTCGTTCTACACGGGCCGCTACGTCAGCTCGCATGGGTCGACGTGGAATGGCATCCCGCTGAAGGTGGGGGAGATGACGCTGGGCGACCATCTGCGCCCCTTGGGCGTGCGCACGGCGCTTTGTGGCAAGACCCATATGGCCGCCGATATCGAAGGGCTGCGCCGTCTTGGCCTGTCGCCGGACAGCGAGATTGGCGTGCTGATCTCGGAATGCGGGTTCGAGCCCTATGAGCGGGACGACGGGCTGCACCCCGACGGCGGGCCCTACGCCCGCAACCCCGCCTATGACGCGCATATGAAGGACCGCGGTTGGCAGGATGAGAACCCTTGGCATTCCGTCGCCAACAGCGCCGAAGATGCAGAGGGCAATATCCTAAGCGGTTGGTTTCTGGACCATGCCGACAAACCGGCCCGCGCCGCGGATGAGGAGAGCGAGACGCCCTATATCACGGGCCGCGCCATGGATTTCATCCGCGATGCCGGCGATCAGCCGTGGTGTCTGCACCTGAGCTATATCAAACCGCATTGGCCCTATATCGTCCCCGCGCCCTACCATGATCTCTATGGGCCCGAGAGCCATCTGGACCCGGTGCGCAGCGCGGCGGAAAAGCGCGATCCGCATCCCGTCTATGGCGCATTCATGCAGGAGCGCGTCTCGCAAGCCTTTTCCTATGATGCCACCCGAAGCCGGGTTCTGACCGCCTATATGGGGCTGATCAAACAGCTCGACGACCAGATCGGTCGCCTGATGGCGTTTCTCACCGAAGAGGGGGTCGCGGATGACACGATGATTGTCTTCACCTCGGATCACGGCGACTACCTTGGCGACCACTGGATGGGGGAGAAAGAGCTCTTTCACGACCCCTCCGCGCGCATCCCGATGATCGTCGTCGATCCCCGCCCCGAGGCCGATGCGACCCGCGGCGCAAAATCCTCGGCACTGGTCGAGGCGATCGACGTGGTGCCCACCATCCTTGATTATTTCGGCGGCGCCGCCGTGCCGCATATCATCGAGGGCCGATCCCTCTTGCCGCTGCTGCATGGCAAGGTCGAAGGGCTGCGCGATTTCGTGGTCTCGGAATACGACTACGCGCAGCGCGACGTGCGCAAACGCTTGGGGGTCGAGGTGAGGGACGCCAAGCTGACGATGCTATTCGACGGGCGGTGGAAATACGTCTTTGCCGAAGGGTTCCGCCCGATGCTGTTCGACCTTGAAAGCGACCCCGATGAGCTGGTCGATCTGGGGGCCGACCCCGCCCATGCGCCTGAGCGCGCCCGGCTAGAGCAGCTGCTGTTCCGCTGGACGCGCCGCACCGCTCAGCGCACCACGATCTCCGACGCCAAGATTGCAGCAAGCGATGCCACGATGGGCGAGGCGAAGGCGGGCATTCTGATCGGGTACCAGAATGAGGATGAGTTGCGCGAGGTTTTGGCGGCGGCGGGGAAAGGCGAAGGGGGATGAGACATGGCCGCGCCGTTGATGACGAGGGGGCTTGGGTGGCTTTTAAGAGGAGCGCGCGCATAGTGGTTTCGCCGGGGGGACGGTATCGCGTACTAGCTCATGTCGGGGAAATGGAGGCGAGTACCGGAATCGAACCGGTGTACACGGATTTGCAATCCGCTGCGTAACCACTCCGCCAACTCGCCGACCGGTGGTTGGCGCACTGCTAACGGATCGCGAAGGAGGCCGCAAGACCCATATGCGCGCGAAAATGCGGTCAGGGCGTTGCCGCTGGCCCGGCAATGTGGCACATCACTCTTCAGACACCCTGAACGAATGAGTTTAGCTGATGAGTGATTTCGCCGCCCGCCGCGTAACCATGGTAGATACGCAGGTTCGTCCTTCGGATGTGACCAAGTTTCCAATCATCGACGCGATGCTGACCGTGCAGCGCGAAGACTTCGTGCCGGCGGCACAGCGCGAGGCTGCCTATCTGGGTGAAAACCTCGATCTGGGGCAGGACCGGGTGCTGCTCGACCCGCGGACATTGGCCAAGATGCTCGATCACCTCGACATCACCAATGAGGAACTCGTGCTCGATATCGGCTGCGCCATGGGCTATTCCAGTGCCGTGATCGCGCATATGGCTGAGGCCGTCGTCGCCGTTGAGGAAGACGAAGCCATGGCCGCCGAGGCGCAAGAGGCGCTGGCGCAGGCGGGTGCAGACAATGTGATCGTCCATGTCGCCCCGCTGACCGAAGGCGCGCCGCAGCATGGGCCCTATGATGTAGTCATCGTCCAGGGTGCGGTAGGTGAGCTGCCCGAAGCGCTGGTGGAACAGGTGAAAGAGGGCGGGCGGATCGCTTGTCTCTTTATGGATCGGGGTCTGGGCGAGGTGCGCGTGGGCTATAAACGCGGCGGTCAGGTGTCTTGGCGGCCCGAATTCAACGCCGGTGCGCCGGTGCTGCGTGGCTTTGAACGTCAGGCAGAATTCCAGCTGTAAGCGACAGGATGGCGCGCCGATCATACCGCGCGCCACTTCGCTTTCAGGGGAGGGGCACCCGCCCCGATCGGCCTACGGGCCGGTCCAAAGGTCTATAAAAGCCATTCAGGGGCATTGAGCCATGAGCGCGAACAGTTTTACGAAATCCCTCAAACGTTTTGCCATCGCCGTGCCGGTGAGCTTGGTCCTCGCCAGCGGCGCTGCCCTGCCGCGTGTGGCTGCTGCTGAAACATTGGCCGATGCGCTGGTGGGGGCCTATGAGCATTCCGGCCTGCTGGAGCAGAACCGCGCGCTTTTGCGGGCTGCCGATGAGGATGTGGCCGCGGCGAAATCGGCGCTGAAACCCGTGTTGCGTTGGGCTGCCGGGCTGACGCAGAGCTTCGGCACCACGCGCAGCTCTTCCCTTTTGCCAGCCCAGTCGACGGAAAGCCTCAAGGCGTCGATCAGCCTGATTGGCGAACTGCTGCTCTATGATTTCGGCGCGAGCGCCTATCGGGTGGAGGCGGCGAAAGAGGCCGTGCTGGCCACCCGCCAGACCTTGGTCAACCTAGAGCAGCAGGTACTGCTGCGCGCGGTTGCGGCCTATATGGGTGTGATCGAAGCCTCGGAAACGGTTGAGCTGCGCAACAACAACCTGCGGCTGCTGACCCAAGAGCTGCGCGCCGCGCGGGATCGTTTCGACGTGGGCGAAGTCACCCGCACCGATGTCGCCTTGGCCGAAGCGCAGCTTGCCAATGCCCGCAGCGGGCTGGCGGGCGCCGAAGGCGTGCTGCTGCGCGCGGTCGAGGAATATCGCAATGCCGTGGGCCATGCCCCGGGCAACCTTAGTCAACCGCCGAGCCTGCCGAATGTCGGCGGCAACCTCGCCTCGGCCAAGGCTTTGGCCGTGCGCACTCACCCGTCGATCATCGCCGCACAGCATCAGGTGGCGGCAGCCGATCTCAGCGTCGAAGCCAATGAGGCCGCCATGGCCCCGCGGATCACGCTGAACGGGCAATATGGTCTGAACGAGACTTTCGACAGCGAAGCCTATACCCGCAGCGGCAGCGTTGGGGTCGAGGTCGGTCAGACCATCTATCAGGGCGGGGCGCTGTCCTCGGCCGTGCGCAGCGCGATGGCCCAGCGAGACGCGCAGCGCGCGAACCTGCATGTGGTGCGCCAAGATGTTGAGCAGGAGGTGGGCAACGCCTATGCCGCGCTGGCCTCGGCACGGGCGCAGTTGGAGGCTTCCGACCGCCAGATCCGCGCGGCGCGTATTGCCTTCCGCGGTGTCCGCGAAGAAGCGACCCTCGGCGCGCGCACCACCTTGGACGTGCTGGATGCAGAGCAATCGCTGCTGGATGCGGAATCGACCCGCGTGTCGGCCCGCGCCAACCTCTATGTGGCGGCTTATTCCGTGCTGGCGGCCACGGGCCGTCTGACCGCGCAGGATCTGAAGCTGCCGGTGCAGATCTATGACGCGGGGGCCTATTACAACCTTGTTAAGGACGCCCCTGCTAAATACTCGAAAGAGGGCCAAGCGCTGGATCGGGTGCTGCGCGCGCTGCAAAAAGACTGACGTTTTGCGCGGTCGTTTGGCATTTTGCACCGCCCCATTGTGAGAATCCTCCCACGCGGTTAAGCTATCCGCGAGGCAAGAGTGGTAGAGAAATATGTCCGAACCCGTCACAAACGCGGAGGTGGAAGACGTCCTGTCGTCGATTCGCCGATTGGTGTCCGAAGACAAGCGTCCCCTGCAAACGTCCAACCCTACGCCGGTTTCCAAGCCGGAGGCTGGCGATTCTGCGGATGACACCGGGGCCGCGTTCAAGAGCATGCGGGGGAGTGCATTGGACGAGCCGACATCGGACAGCGTCACGTCCGAGGATTTCACCCCGCATCTGTCGCTGCGCACAGCCTCGGGCGGCACGCCGCGTCCCGCTTCTGACGAGGGCGTCGGTGAAGCATCCAAAGCCACGCCGCAGCCGCTGAGCTTGACCCAAGCCATGCAGACCGAAGCGGAAGACAGTGCCGATGAGGCAGAGCGTCCATTCGTCTCGGCCCGTCACCCCGCGACCCCGCCTGCCGAGAAGGCTCCCGCGGCGTCGAGCGACCGGTTGGTGCTGACCCCCGCGCTTAGGGTCGCCACGTCGGATGGCGAGGATCGCCCTAAGGCCGCTGCCGTTGATCCGGCCAAGGTCTCGCCCTTGGACTATGATATGCTGCATGACGATCCGAGCGATTTGCATGCCGAGGACTATCGCACCCCCGCGTCCGAGACCGCGGATGAGGCCCGGGCCCGCGCCGTCTCAGACGCGGTGGCCAAGGCGACCGGGGCCAGCCGCAGTGACAAGCTGGCGGCGCTCGAGACGGCCATTGGCAAGATCTCTGACGATTGGGATCCGGACGCGCCTGGCGATAATGACTATTCCGGCACCGAACCTCCGGCGATGGAGTGGAAAGACGATGCGGAGCTTGACGCGCCAGAGGCTCCGATTGCCGATACGGCGACGGTAGAAGCTGAGACGCCCGCCCCAAACCGCCCGCAGCCCACAACACCGCAGCTCGAAGAGCAGGTGCGCCGTTTCGCCGACAGCGGCCCGCGTGTGGCCGATCCTGCCGCCACCGCGCCGGAATTCGACTATGCCGCCCCCGCGCAGGAGGCGGGCGGCACGGGTGAGGATCAGTTCCTCGACGAGGAAGCACTGCGCGACATGGTGACCGAGATTGTCCGCGCCGAGCTTCAGGGGGCCTTGGGCGAGCGGATCACCCGCAATGTACGCAAATTGGTCCGCCGCGAAATTCACCGCGCGCTGACGGCGCAAGACCTCGAATAAGCGAAGCGGCGGCACCCGCCGCCATGCCCGCCCCGCCAAGGTGACGCTGCGCGACCCGCTTCGCGCGGTCTTGCGCGATAGGCGCTGCCCGCTACATTGGAGGCACCAGCGCGGAAGGATCACCGATGGAATTGACGGTTAACGGCACGGTCCACGAGGTGGACGTGGAAGACGACATGCCGCTGCTCTGGGTTTTGCGCGACGAGTTGGGGATCACCGGGCCGAAATACGGCTGCGGCATCGCGCAGTGCGGTGCCTGTACGGTGCATGTTGATGGGCTGGCCGTGCGGTCTTGCCAATTGCGAGCGGCGGATGTGAACGGCGATGTCACCACCATCGAAGGATTGGGCACGCCCGAGGCGCTGCATGTGGTGCAGGCGGCATGGGTGGAGCATCAGGTCGCGCAATGCGGTTACTGCCAATCGGGGCAGATCATGCAGGCGGCCTCATTTCTGGATCTGAACCCCGAGCCGACCGACGATCAGATCGACGCCGCGATGAGCGGGAACCTCTGCCGCTGCGGCACCTATCCGCGCATTCGCGCCGCTGTTCACAGCGCCGCCGCGCGGCTGCGGGGGGCCTGACATGTCGCGCCTGCGCACCATCACCCGCCGGAGCTTTATCGTTGGCTCCGCCGCCATTGCCGGGGGCGTGGCCTTTGGCACCTATCTGTACAAACGTGACCTGAAGAACCCGCTGCTTGAAGGCTTACCGCCCGGTGCGGCGGCGATCACGCCCTATGTCAAGATTGATGCAAGCGGCGTCACCCTGATCACCCCGCGCGCCGATGTGGGGCAGGGGGCCTATTCGATCCAAGCCCATATGATTGCCGAGGAATTGGATGTCGACCTCGACAGGGTGCAAATCACGCCCGGGCCGCCCTCGCCGGTCTATTACAACGGCGTGGTCGGGGTAGAGGCGATGCCGATCGCCGCGACCTCGGAGACGCTACTGGCACGGGCCGGGCGCGGCGCGGCGGATGTGGCGGGGAAATTGCTGGGCCTGCAATTGACAGGCGGCAGTTCGACCGTGCCGGATATGTATGACCGGCTGCGCATGGCCGGGGCCGTGGCCCGCGAAACCCTGTTGGCCGCCGCCGTGGCGCAAACCGGGCTAGAGCGCAGCCAACTCAAGACCGAGGCGGGCGCGGTGGTGCTGCCCGACGGCATGCGGCTGGCCTATCAAGACCTCGCCGCGGCCGCGGCGGAGATCGACCCAGTGACCGAGGTCACGCTGCGCGACCCCGGCGCGTGGCGGCACCTTGGCAAGCCGCAAATGCGCACCGATATCATGGCCAAATCCACTGGCACCCAGACCTATGGCATCGACATGGCGATGGAGGGGATGCTTCACGCCACGACCCGTACCAACCCGGCGCAGGGTGGCGAGATCATGGGCTTTGATGCGGGCCGCGCCGAGAAGATGCGCGGCGTGAAAGCGGTCTTGCCGATTACCGGCGGCGTCGCGGTGGTGGCCGACAATACTTGGCGGGCCTTTCAAGCCGTGCAGGCGGTGAAATGCGACTGGGGGCCGTCGCCCTATATCGGCGACACGGCTGAGCAATTAGAGGCCGTGGCGGCCTCCTTTACTGAAGATCGGCAGGACAGCCGGTTCCGAGATGACGGCGATGTGAGCGCCGCTTTGACGGGTGGGGAAGTGCTGGAGGCCGAGTACCGCATCCCCTATCTGGCTCATGCCCCGCTGGAGCCGATGAGCGTGGTGGTGAAGCTGGAGAAGGCCCGCGTCGATATCTGGACCGGCACGCAGATCCCGCGTTTCATGCAGGCCAATGTCGCCGCGCTGACCGGGATCGACGCTGAGAATGTGCATATCCATGTGCTGATGTCAGGCGGCAGTTTCGGGCGGCGGCTTGAGGATGACTATACCCTGCGCGCCGTCGAAGTGGCGATGCAACTGCCCGGCACGCCGATCAAGATGGTCTGGTCGCGGGAGGAGGATTTCACCCATGACTTCCCCCGCCCGCTGGCCATGGCGCGGGCGCGGGGCAAGGTCTCGGAAGAGCAGATCGCGGCCTATGATCTGGCCATCGCGGCACCTTCGACGGCGGAATCGCAGATGGCGCGGTTGAACCAGCCGGTTTTCGGCCCTGACATCGCCATCGTAGCGGGCGCGTGGGATCAGCCCTTCGCGATCCCCGACTACCGTGTGACCGGCCACCGGGTGCCCGCAATGGTGCCGGTGAGTTCGTGGCGGTCGGTCGGGGCGTCGGGCAACGGTTTCCTGCACGAAAGCTTCATGGATGAGATGTGCCATGCCGCAGGCGTCGATCCGTTGGAGGAACGGCTCCGGCTCTGCACCCATGCGCCCTCGCGCGGGGTGTTGGAGGCCGTGGGCGAGATGTCGGACTGGGGCGCAGACCTCGGCCCGGGGCGGGGCCGGGGGCTGGCGTTTTGCCTGTCCTTCGGCGTGCCGGTGGCCGAGGTGGTCGAGGTTAGCCAGACCGACGCGGGCCTCAAGATCGATCGCGTCTTCGTCGCCGCCGAAGTGGGCCGCGTGATGGACCCGGTGAACTTCGAGGCGCAACTGTCCGGGGCGGTGATTTGGGGCTTGGGCCATGCGATGAACTGCGAGCTTACCTATCGCGATGGGGTGCCGCAGCAGGACAACTATCACCTCTACGAAGGGCTGCGCCTGTATCAAACCCCCAAGATCGAGGTGCGCGGGCTGGAGAATGGCGGCAAGCTGCGCGGCATTGGTGAGCCGGGCGTGCCGCCCGCCGCGCCCGCGCTGGCCAATGCAATATTCGCCGCCACGGGCCAGCGGATCCGTGAACTTCCCCTCTCCAAATCCGTGGATTTCGCATGAGATATCTATCGACCTGCGCCGCACTCATGCTGGCCGCCCCCGCCTTTGCGCAGGACGCGCCCGATCGCGCCGAGGGGCTGGCCGCTTGGGATCGGATTTTCACCGTCACCGCGCATCCGCGTTGCACCAATTGCCATGTCGGCGAAGAGGGGCAGCCGATGTGGCAGGGCTTGGGCTATGGGCCGGAGGCGGTGCACGGCATGAATGTGCGCGCGGGCGAGAGCCGGATCGGGGCCGAGAGCATCCCTTGTGACGCCTGCCATGTCACCTCTGCCGCTGCGAACACGGTGCCCCATGCCCCGCCGCATATCGACGATGCTTGGCGGCTGCCGCCGGTAGAATTGGCGTGGCTTGGCAAATCCTCTGTCGAGGTCTGCGCCCAGTTGCGCGACCCTGAGACCAACGACGGGCATGACATCGCCTCATTGGTCGATCACCTGCAAAACTCGGCCTTCGTGAACTGGGGTTTCGCCCCCGGCGCGGGGCGGTCGGTGCCCCAAGGGACGCTCGATGCGCTGGTGCATGACGTGACGGTCTGGGGCGCTGCGGGCACGCCCTGCGCAGGGGATCAGGGCTGATCGCTCATCGCGCGGGCCAATCTGCGAATGCGCAACGCGCGGTTCAACTCTCCGCCAAAGATCAGCACCAGTGCGGCGAGATACATGAAGTAAAGCGCCGCAATAATCCCCGCCATGCCCGCGTAATAGCTGGAATAGGTGGCAAAGCTGCGCAGATAGGATGAAAAGAGCACCGCCAGCACCGTCCAAGCGACGGCGGTGGCCACCACGCCGGGCCAGATGTTGTTAAACTTGGTGCGGCGTGCGGGCAGGATCACATGGGCGGCAAAAAGCGCGACCAGCAGGATCGTCGCCGAGGCCGGAAAGCGGACCAGCCCTACGGTGACCGAGCGCGGATCGAAGCCCGGCATCAACATATGCAGCCAAGACCCGGCGCGGGGGGCCAGCACCAGCAGATACCCCACGATCACGAGGATCAGGCTCGCCAGCAGCACCATGGCCACCTGCACCGCGTAGATCGTAAAGACCGACCGGGTCTCGCGCAGCCCATAGGCGCGGTTCAACCCCACGCGCACACCATCGACCCCGCCCACGGCGAACCAGACGGTCAGCAGGATACCCACGCTCAGCAGATCGCCGCGCGGCACGGTCATGACCTTTTCCACCTCCGACACGATCGGTTCGATCAGGGCAGGGGGGACAATGGCGATCAGGAAATGGATCAGGTCATCGGCCATCGACCGGTCGCCGACAAAGGCAGTGAGCGAACTGGTGAAGATCAGAAACGGAAAAATCGCCAGAAGCGCGCGAAAGGCCACGTTTCCGGCCATGCCGAAAGCATCATCGCTCCACAGCCGCAGCACCGCTTCGTGCAAAACGGCCCGCACCACCCGCAGCCCGGTGCCGTGAAACAGATCCTCGGGGTCCTCGCTGAGAACACCGTGGGTCATGACGACCTCGCGCTTTTGGTCTTGGGCCGGTCTGGCGTCCATTCCAATGCCTCGTTTTCATCCCGTGAGGCTAAGCTAGTGCCCCTTGGGCCGGGCTGCCACCTTGATGACGGGCCACAGGCGAGAGCAGGCTTATGCGATTGATCTTGCCAAAGGGGCATCGCTCCACTTGACGCTCAGGGAGCGATAAAATAGGAGGGGAGCCGTAGCGCGGGCGTTGTGTAATGGTAAGACCTCAGCCTTCCAAGCTGATGATACGGGTTCGATTCCCGTCGCCCGCTCCACTCTTTCCCCGAAGCTTTCGTGACCGCCGCCGCGCGGGATAGATGCGCCCGCCGCTGTCTGTCGGGGGCGGCAGATTGTCCTTATCGGGGCGGTCTTGCTTGACCCCGCCCAGCCCCCGCGCCATGACCGATGTGGAAAGACAAAGGAAAGCCCATGGCACGCACCCCAGCCCCCGCACCAAGCGCCAAAGACGAACGCGAAAAGTCGCGGCGGATCGGGGCTTTGGCGGCGCTGATGCCCTTCATGGCGCCCTATCGCTGGCTGATGGCCGCCGCCGGGGCGGCGCTGGTGCTGACCGCGATGATCTCGCTCACCTTGCCCTTGGCGGTGCGGCGGGTGATCGACAATTTCGGCACGGGGGAGAGCGAATTGCTCGACCTCTATTTCATCGCCGCGCTCTTGATCGCGGGGCTGCTCGCCCTTGGCACCGGGCTGCGCTATGCACTGGTGACGCGTTTGGGCGAACGGGTGGTGGCCGATATCCGGCGCGCGGTGTTTGACCGTGTCGTGGGCATGAGCCCCGCCTTTTATGAACGCATCATGACCGGCGAAGTGCTCAGCCGGATCACCACCGACACGACGCTGATCCTCTCGGTGATCGGCTCCTCGGTCTCGATCGCGCTGCGCAACCTGCTGATCTTTGTGGGCGGCTTGGGGCTGATGCTGCTGACCTCAGCCAAGTTGACCGGGCTGGTGCTGCTGATCGTGCCCGCCGTGGTGATCCCCATCCTGACGTTGGGCCGCCGCCTGCGGGTGCTCAGCCGCGAGAACCAAGACTGGATCGCGGCGAGTTCGGGCAACGCTTCTGAGACGTTGGGCGCGGTGCAAACGGTGCAGGCTTTTACCCATGAGGCCGCAAGCCGGGGCCAATTCGCGCAGATGACCGAAGCCTCTTTCGATGCTGCGCAGCGCCGGATCAAAACCCGCGCCGTGATGACGATGATCGTGATCTTTCTGGTCTTCGCGGGTGTGGTCGGCGTGCTGTGGATCGGCGCGCGTGACGTGCGGGCGGATGTGATGAGCGCAGGCGCGCTGGTGCAATTCGTGATCTACGCGGTCATGGTCGCGGGCGCGGTCGCTGCCCTGTCAGAGATTTGGGGTGAGTTGCAGCGCGCCGCGGGCGCCACGGAACGGTTGATCGACCTGTTGCAAAGCGAGGATACGGTGCAAGACCCGGCGCCCGCAGATCAGAGCAGCCTGCCGCAGCCTGTCGCGGGCCGGATCGCATTTGAGAACGTGCAGTTCACCTATCCCGCCCGCCCCGATGTGGCGGCGCTGGATGGTGTCAACCTTGAGATCAACCCCGGTGAGACGGTGGCCTTTGTCGGCCCCTCGGGCGCGGGGAAGACGACGATCATTCAGATGATCCTGCGCTTTTATGACCCGCAGGCGGGGCGGATCACCTTGGATGGGGTCGACCTGCGCGATGTGGCGCGGGACCACTTCCGCCGTTCGGTGGCGCTGGTGCCGCAAGACCCGGTGATCTTTGCTGCCACGGCGGCTGAGAACATCCGGTTCGGACGCCCCGATGCCAGTGACGCAGAGGTCGAGGAAGCCGCCCGCGCCGCCGCCGCGCATGACTTCATCGCCGCGCTGCCCGATGGCTATGACAGCTATCTGGGCGAACGCGGCGTGATGCTGTCTGGCGGGCAGAAACAACGCATCGCCATCGCCCGCGCAATCCTGCGCGACGCGCCGGTCTTGCTGCTGGACGAGGCGACCTCGGCGCTGGATTCCGAGAGCGAGGGGCTGGTGCAGGCCGCCGTCGACCGGCTGAGCGCAGATCGCACGACGCTGATCGTGGCGCACCGTTTGGCCACCGTGAAAAAGGCCGACCGCATCGTGGTGATGGAGGCCGGGCGCATCGCGGCCATCGGCACCCATGAGCAATTGGTCGCCAGTGACGGGCTTTATGCGCGTCTGGCGCGGCTTCAGTTCACCGATGGGGCCGCCGCCGCGGCCTGAGCCGCCCTTGAACAGTGCAACCCCGGCGTTACGTCACCCTAGTGTGACGTTGCGTTTGTTGCCGCCGATTGCTTGCGAAACGGCGCGTTTCGCCGCAATCTGGCGCGAGGAGAATAAGCCGGAACACCGGCACAGGGGAGGAGACACCATGACATTCGCCGGGATCGAAGACCGCAATGCCATCGCGGCGGAAATGCCGTGGGAAGACCGCGACGTGGCCAAGACGCTTTACGGAATGCTAAGCAATACGGCCGCGAAATTCCCCAACCACAATGCCGTCAGCTATCAGATTTTCTCGGGCCCCAAAGACAAGGCGGAAACGCTGTCTTGGAAAGAGTTGCATGGCCGCGTGACGCAGGCGGCGAACCTCTTCCGCAGCCTCGGCGTGGGTGAGAAGGACGTGGTGGCCTATGTGCTGCCCAACTGTAACGAGACGACGATCACCCTGCTGGGCGGTGCCGTGGCCGGGATCGTGAACCCGATCAACCCGCTGCTCGACGCTGAACAGATCGGTGCCATCCTGCGCGAAGTCGGCGCCTCCGTTGTCGTCACCCTGCGGCCTTTCCCCAAAACCGATGTGGCCCAAAAGACCGCCGAAGCAGTGCGGCTTGCGCCCAAGGTGCACACGGTGCTCGAGGTCGATCTGGTGCGCTATCTCACCCCGCCGAAAAGCTGGATCGTCCCGCTGGTGCGGCCCAAGGGGATGGCGAACAACCAAGCCAAATACCTCAACTTCAACGCGGAGATCGCCAAGCAGAACACCTCGCTCAACTTCGAGGATGTGCAAGAGGATCGCGTTGCCTGCTATTTCCATACCGGTGGCACCACTGGCATGCCCAAAGTGGCGCAGCACAAGTATTCGGGGCTGATCTATAACGGCTGGCTGGGGCATCGGCTGCTGTTCAGCGAGCAGGACAATATCATGTGTCCGCTGCCGCTGTTCCACGTCTTTGCCTGCCATGTGATCCTGATGGCCGCCGTGTCGTCAGGCGCGCATGTGGTCTTCCCGACGCCGCAGGGCTATCGCGGGGATGGTGTCTTTGACAACTTCTGGAAGCTGGTGGAGCGGTGGAAGATCACCTTTATCATCACCGTGCCGACGGCGATCTCGGCCAAAATGCAGCGCCCGATTGATGCGGATGTCAGCACGGTGAAAACCGCCTTCTCCGGCTCCGCCCCGCTGCCGCTGGAACTCTTCCGCCGGTTTGAGAAGGCCACGGGCGTCACGCTGGTCGAAGGCTACGGCCTGACCGAGGCGACCTGCCTTGTCTCTTGCAACCCGACGGACGGCATCAAGAAGGTTGGCTCCATCGGTATCGCCTTCCCCTATTCAGACGTGCGGATCATCAAGGGCACTGTGGATGGGCCGATCGACGCGGAGACGGATGAGATTGGCGAGATCTGCGTGTCGAACCCCGGCGTCTTCTCGGGCCATACCTATGTCGAGGAGGACAAGAACAAAGACCTCTTCTACCACGGCAAATACCTGCGCACCGGCGATCTGGGCCGGATCGACAGCGATGGCTATATCTGGATCACGGGCCGCGCCAAAGACCTGATCATTCGCGGCGGGCACAACATTGACCCCGCCGAGATCGAAGAGGCGCTGCTGGGCCATGAGGCCGTCGCCTTTGCGGGTGCCATCGGCCAGCCCGACCCCCACGCGGGCGAGGTGCCCTGCGCCTTTGTCGAACTCGTTGAGGGTGCCAATGTCACCGAAGAGGAACTGCTGGCCTATGCGCGGGAACATGTCGCCGAACGCGCAGCCCAGCCCAAGCACCTCAAGGTCATGGACGAGCTGCCCAAGACGGCTGTTGGCAAGATCTTCAAACCCGATTTGCGCAAGGACGCGATCACGCGGGTCTATAACGGCAGCCTTGAAAAGGCGGGCTGTGCCGCGCGGGTAACCGAGGTGGTGGACGACAAGAAACGCGGCTTGGTGGCGCAGGTCACGATGAACGACGCGACCCATGACGAGGTGTCAAAGGTGCTCAACGTCTACACACGCCCTTGGGAACCGGTGAGCTAATCGACTCACACAAGAAAGGGCGGCACGCCGCCGCCCGTCCCCAAATCCCCTGATTGCAGCCCCGCTGCGTTGCGCCGATGCACATTTCCTGTGTATCGGCGCAAAAATTTTAGGCTGTTTACCTGTAGTTAGCCCCCGGCCTTTCGTTTCGGGCATAGCGCCTATGCAAATTCTGCGGGTTCAAAATAGGGTCAGAGCGTACTACTTCTGCATTGCAGCATTGATAATGCACTTGCAGCATTCTGAAAGGAGTTGCGCTTATGACGATGGCAATCTCACGTGGCACTACCCTGAGCTCCGCGCTCGATGGGCTTCATCACAGCGTTGACGGCATGCGCCGTCGCGTGGCCCAGATCAAAGCCCGGCGCGCAGCTTACAACCGAACTTTCACAGAACTCAACGTACTGAGCGATCGCGAACTGTCCGATATCGGCATCGCACGGTGCGAGATCCGGCGTGTGGCGTCGGAAGAACTTTCAAAGGAACAGACCTATGAAGTATGACAACACCCTATCCGCCCCCCACGGTTTCTCCCTGCGTGATGCGTCCGCTCCGGTTCTCGGCGCGCTTGGCACTGCTGCGGGCAAGGTCGGCAGCCTGCTGGCGCGTGGCGTCACCCAGATGCAGATCTCGCGCATGCAAGCCGTCCTCAACAGCATGAGCGACGCGCAGCTTGAGCGTGCGGGCATCGACCGCAACCAAATTCCCCAGCACGCCCAAGCGCTGGTGACCGAAGAATACGACGGTCTCTAGGCCACTGCGCTTTTAGACCCTCAGCCATCAATGTCGCGCCTTACGCGCTGCATTGTCAGGTGCCGGACCCCGCTCCTTCCCGGGTTGATCTGACACCGCATATTAACGGTCCTCCTCCTCCCGGACCCGTTATACCGGCCGGCAAGCTTACCTCCTCCCAAGCTTGCCGGCCCATGCTTTCCACCGAATTATCAGTGCGCCGCCGTATCGAGCCAGAGGGTCACCGGCCCATCGTTGACCAGCGCCACGGCCATATCCGCGCCGAACCGTCCGGTCTGCACGGGGATGTCGAGCCCGGCGAGGCTGCGGGCGAAATGGGAATAGAGCGCCTCGGCCATCTCGGGCTTCGCCGCGCCGGAAAAGCCGGGGCGGTTGCCGCGCGCGGTATCCGCGGCGAGGGTGAATTGGCTCACCACCAAAGCCCTGCCGCCGGTCTGGGCAAGGCTCAGGTTCATCTTGCCACCCTCATCCTTAAACAGCCGCAGCTTTGAGATTTTCCGGGCCAGTTTCTCGGCGGTTTCTTCGGTGTCCTCGGGCATGGCGCAGACGAGGATCAGCAGGCCGGGGCCGATCTCTCCGATAACCTCACCCTCGACCGTGACCGAAGCCTCGGTTACCCGTTGCAGCAATGCGCGCATGTCAGTCTTTCCAATCGATGATGTCAGAAGGGGTGGCCCGCTCGGTGCGAAAGGCGTTCGCGGGATGTGTCTTATCGGCATAGCCGAAGGAGATCGCGCAGAGCACCAGCCGATCCTCGGGCAACGCCAACACCTCGCGCACCAAGGGCGCATAGGCGGCAATGGCGGCCTGTGGGATGCTGGCCACGCCAAGCGCCGTCGCGGCGAGGGTGAAGGCGGTGACGAAGCCGCCGCAGTCCATCGCGCCATAGGGGCCAAGCTCGGCCGGGGCGGTCACGATGGCCACATGCGGCGCGTCGAAAAGCGCGTAGTTGCGCAGCATCTGCGCCTGACGCGCGGCACGGTCGGATTTGGCTATGCCTACCGCGTCGTAAAGCTGGAAGCCGCAGGTCCGCCGGCGTTCGGCATATGCGCCAGAGTAGCCTGTGGGCCACGGCAGGTCCGGCGCGACCGGGGTGTCGGCGCTGGCGGCTTCAAGGAGTGCGGCGCGAAAGGCATCGGTGCCCGCGCCGCGCGTGATGGTCACCTGCCATGGCTGCGCATTGCACCATGAGGGCACATGGCGCGCGGCGCTGACGATCTGTGTGATGCTGTCTTTGGGGACGGGATCGGGCCGAAAGGCGCGGCAGGAATAGCGCGCCTGCAAGAGGTCGGTGAACTGGTCGTAAGTCTGGGTCATTGCTGGGCCATGAAATAGCCGACGATGGCGGCGGCGATCAGCCCCAGCACCACGGCAAAGGTGATTTTGACGGCGGAATAGGGGCGTTCGCCCTGCACCTTGCCCGAATGGCCGTTGACCACGAAACGGTAGGTCTTGCCGCGGTATTTATAGGCAGCGAGCCAGACCGGCAGCAGGATATGCTTGAAGGTCACATCGCTGACTTGGGTGTTGATGTCATGCACGCGCTGGCGGTCGCCGCCGATGTCGAACTTCACGTCCCGCTCGATCACCCGGTCCATATGGGCGCGGGCCTGAACAAAGCCTTCCTCCAGCGTAATGCCGTAAGCCTCGGCCCGGAAACCGGCGAGATATTCGGGCGCATAGGGCTCCAGCGCGGAGAGGTCCCAAGGGTGCAGCGCGTCGGTGTGTCTCTTGGGCAGCGACCGGGAGGCCAGCACCAACACGTCGTCAAAGAAGCGTGCCACCCGCCCCGAAGCGGCCCGCCAGCGGATTTTCGGCACCTGCTGCTTCACCCGCTTGCCATCGCGCATGACGGTGCGGGTGACGTAATAGACGGTTCCACGCTCCCCGCGATAGCTGGAGGCCGTCTGTGCGTCATAGGTCCAGAAGGGCACATAGATGCCCTGCATCCGGCGGCCCTTGCGGGCATATTGTTGCAGCCCGTTGGGGGCGAACCAAAGGCTGCCGAGCCAGTCTCTCATCGCGTCGCGGGCGCGTTCTTCGGGCAGGGCGAAGGGCAGCACGGCGCGGGGTTTGATATGGCGGTTGGTGCCGGTGTCGATCACCACGGGCGTCGCGCAGAAGGGGCATTCGGCGGCATGTTTGCCGGGCTCGAACTCCACCTGTGCTGCGCAGTTGGGGCAGGTGGTGACGCGGGTCTCTTCCATCTCGGCGGCGGGCAGGGCGGCCTGCAATCCGGCGCGAAAATCCTGTTCGGCGATGGCATGGGCGTGGCGCCCGCTGCCGTCGATTGGTTCCACATTGCCGCAGTGATCGCAGATCAGCAGGGCCTGCGCCGGGTCAAAGCGCATGTCCGAGCCGCAGGTGTCACAGGGGAAACGGTGCTCTTCAAGCGGGGCGGCGGGGGGCAGATCGGTGGCGGACATAAGGGGTGCTTTGCAAGGTCAATCGCGGCGGAGCGGATGGGGGTGGCCCGTGGACCTGAGGGGCCACGGGCGGGACGCGCGAAGGTCTTTTGCCCACGCGCCTGCGGGTCAGGCCGGGGGCGGCGGCGGTGGCGGGGGCATCACGGTGAAAAGCTGCGCCAGTTCGGCCACATCCTCGGCCCGCTGCCAGCCATCTTGGCCCGGCGTCCAGACCAGAGAATCGCGGGTAAGGCTGCCCTCACTCGCCTTGCGGCCCATGGCCGCCTTGGAAAACGGGCCTGAGGTCGCGCCATCCTTGGCGATGTGCCAGACCTTCTCGACCGGCGGCGGCGGTGGCGGCACGGGCGCAGCTGCTGCGGGAGCAGGGCGCGCGCCCCAAGGGCCAGCCTGCGCGGTGGCGGCTTGGGCCATGCTCATCCCCAACCCCGCGCCGAGGCCCGTTTGCATCGCGGCCCCGCCCGCACCTTCGCGGCCAAGCGCCTCAGCCGCTTGGAATTGCATGTATTCGTTGAGGTTGCCGACCACGCCCATCGAAGTGCGCTTGTCCATCACCGCCTCGACCGCGGGCGGGAGGGAGATGTTTTCGATGTAAAGCTCGGGCATCGCCAGCCCGTATTCCGCAATCTGGGCGGCGATATCCTTGCCCACCAACTGGCCCAACTCGCGCGTGTTGGCGGCCATGTCGAGCACCGGGATGCCGGAGGAGGCGAGCGTGCGCGAGAAAGCCTGAACGATGATGTTACGGATCTGGAACGAGATTTCGTCCATGGTGAACTCACCATCGGTGCCGACAATCTCGGTCAGGAATTTCGCGGGGTCGCTCACCCGCACCGAATAGGTGCCATAGGCGCGCAGGCGCACCGGGCCAAACTCAGGGTCGCGGGCGATGATCGGGTTTTTGGTGCCCCATTTCAGGTCGTTGAAGCGGGTCGTGTTGACGAAGTAGATCTCAGACTTGAACGGGCTGCGAAAGCCGTGATCCCAGTGTTGCAGGGTCGTCATGATCGGCATGTTGTTGGTCTCAAGCATATAGAGACCGGGGGTGAAGACATCCGCCAGCTGCCCCTCATGCACAAAAACCGCCGCTTGCCCCTCACGCACTGTCAGCTTGGCGCCGTATTTGATCTCATGGCCCTCACGCTCGAACCGCCAAACCATCGTGTCGCGGGTGTCGTCGGTCCAATGGATGACGTCGATGAACTGGCCAGAGAGGAAATCGAAAATGCCCATGGGGATGGTCCTTATTCTTTCGTCGTAATGCTGCGTTACACCGGGCCGTCCGTCAACTCGCGCGCGATGATCCGGGTGATCGGGTTGACCTGCTCTGCCGTCATGCCGGGGCGCAGGCGCCGGTCGTAGAGCATCTTGAGCAGAAGTTCGTCATGTTTGGTAAGCAGGGCGAATTCGTCGTCGTCATTGAAGATCGACGGGCGCGCGGCGGGGCTGTCATTGGCAAGGCCCAAGCCCTGCGCCAATTCCTCGTGAATGCAGGAAAGCCGCAGCAATTCGGGGTTTTCCGAGCGGATCACGGCCACGGCGGCGGTATAGACATTGGGGTTGTCGCCCGCGGCATAGGCGGCCACGGCACAATAGGTGTCGCGGCGCATGTTGCGCATGGCCCGGAGCGAGGATTTGCTGACGCCCGCGACCTCTTCCGCCGCTTGAGCCAGCGCATCGACGCGGTCATCCTCCGAGGCCACGACCACCATGAAATTCGGCCTATCGCCGATCGAGATCGAATGCCCGGTCACCCGCGCCAAACGGCGGGCGAAGGCACTGATCTTAGCGGTATCGGACCGGCGCTGAGAGGGCGGCACGCTGTCGCCAAAGATGATTTGCATTCGCACCGGCGCATCCCAACGGCGCAGCGGGCTGACGCCGCCCTGGCCTGAGAAATTGCCGTCATATTCGTTATATAGCGCGATCTGCTCAAAGTTGCGCGCCAGCATTTCGCTGGTAAAGGGTGTGTCCACTCCGCCCCCGTCTTGGCGCAGCAGATCTTGGCCCAGCTGCGCCTTTTCGACCTGATGCAGATAGCTGCGCAGCATGGCGCTTTTTTGCGAGGTCGGTTTCGCCACCGCCGCCGGGGAAGGGGTGGCGGCGGCAGGGCGGGCCTGCGGTTTGGCGACCTTTTGCAAGACGGGCGCAGGCTCGGCGCAGGCCAAGAGCAGCGTGCTCAGCGCCAGCGCCCCTGCGGCGCGCAGATTTCTGCGCAGACGTCGTTGCATGGCCTGTTCCCTCACGTCGGTCTTAGCTTGGCACCGCGTTGCCGGTGGTATCGCCCAGCCCCGTTTCGCGGGTCTTGGCGGCGGCGAGCGTATCGCGCAGACGGCCTTCCATCTCCTGTAACTCTTTCTCGGCATTGGCGCGTTTCGCCTTGCCCTCATCCGCGATTTGCAGGGATTCCTCAATGGTGCCGATCAGGTCTTCATTGGCCTGTTTCACCGCCTCGATGTCGAAGACGCCGCGCTCCATCTCTTGACGGATCACCTTGTTGCTATCGCGCAGGTTCTTCGCGTTGGAGGTGAGCAGTTCGTTGGTGAGGTCATTGGCCTCGCGCACTGCATTTGCCGCCTCGCCGCTGCGCTGGATGGTGACAGCCTGCGCCAGCTGCGTCTCCCACAGGGGCACGGTGTTGACCAAGGTCGAGTTGATCTTGGTCACAAGGCTCTTGTCATTCTCCTGCACCAGACGGATCGAGGGCAGCGATTGCATAGTGACCTGCCGCGTCAGTTTCAGGTCATGCACCCGACGTTCCAGATCATCACGGGCGGCACGCAGATCGCGCAGTTCCTGCGCGCGCATCACCTGATCGTCCTCGCCCGCCTTATCCAGCGCGGTCTGTTTGGCGGGGATGGTCTTGTGATCCAACTCTTCGATCTTGGCCTCCCCAGCAGAGATATAGAGCGCCAGTTCGTCGTAGAATTGCAGCGTCTTTTCATAAAGCAGGTCGAGCGATTTGATGTCTTTCAACAGCGTATGCTCATGCGCCAGCAGGTTGTCGGTGATCCGGTCGATCTGGCCCTGCACCTCTTCGAAACGGGCGGTGAACTTGGCAAAGGGCGTGGCACGGCCCAGCAGTTTTTCCCACCAGCTTTGCTTGCGCCGCACGTCCAATTCCGAGACCGAGAAGCCGCGGATCGCGCTGACCATGGTGCGCAGGCTGTCGCCCGCGGGGCCGACATCCTTGTTGCGCACATCGGCCAGCATGGATTGGCTAATCTCTTGCAACTCGGCCTGCGCGGCAGAGCCGAAGCTGACGATGGACTGGGTATCGGTCACGTCGATCTCGGCCATGCGCTTTTGTATTTCCGCGCTCTGTTCGGGATCGGCTTTGTTCAGCGGCACGATGGCATTGGCATCCGCCGGTTCCGGCAAGACGGTTGCGTTCACTTCTTCTACCAACCCTTGCGATTGGGCAGCTTTGTCACGGAGGGCATCGGTCATCACTGATCTTCCTTAGTATTTGCAGGGGTGGGTTGTTCCAGTCGGACCCCCTCACGAGAGAGGCGCGCCCGCAGCACGTCGATTTCCACATTCAGATCGCTGCGGTCGTCCAGCAGAGACTTCGCCGTGCGGGCGGCAAAGTTCTGATCCAGATCGTCGAGCAACGCGAGGTAGTCATCGCGTGCTTGGGCGTCCTGGTTGCGGGCATAGAGGTCGGCGAATTTCACCGTCGCATCATGCGCCCCGCGCAGATAGACGACAAGGTATTTGCGAGCGGCGGTCAGGTCGCGGGGGTCTTCCTCGACGGTTCGGATCAAATGGCGGGCGGTTTCTTGAAACTCGGCCAGCCGCGCTTCGGCACGGCGGTCGCCCGCGCGCAGGATCGCTTGGCTCATGCCCGAGAGCAGTTTTTCGGCCTCATCCACCACCCGGGCGACGCGGTCTTGCTGGAAGGTGTCGATGCCTTCCATGCCCTTGTTCTGTAGCGGGTCGATGCCGAAGGCGGCGAGGTGCAGGGCAGTGGCGGCGATGCCATAGAGCAGGGCCGCGGCGAGACTGGGGTCGTTGCTATAAGCGGCGAGGGCCGCGCCCGCACCGGCCAAGAGGGCAGCGAGGATCTTGCGCGGCAGGACGGGGCGGCGGGCGACTTTGCGCTCGTGGTATTCCGCCTCGGCCAGCAAGCCATCGCGCAGCAACCAGACGCCCGAAGCCAGCAGGAACGCGCCAACAAGGCCAAGCACCAGCGTGCCTGCGCCCCCGATAAGCGAAGTCGCCGCCAAGAGCACCGGCGGCAGGAACATCAGGTTCACCCGACCGCCCGCCGGATCGACGCGCAGGCGCGCGGTCTTGCGCGGGGCGCTGCCGGGAACGGCATCGGTGTCGGGGCTATATTTGCCGCCAAAGCGCTGCGCCATAGGTCAAAGCCCCCCGAGAAAACCGCTGGTGAGCCCAAGCAGCAGCACCAGCAACGCGCCAAAGGCGATTTTCTGAAAGGTTGTTGGCGCCATCATGTTTCCCCTTTTGCTGCCCCAGATCGGGCGCAACGCCGTGCCGGCACTGTCAGCCGCACGCCCCACGAGCGAGGCTGCGCCGAGGATGATAACCACGAGCGCGGCCAAGGCCACCAAAAACATCACTATTCGCGCCATATTGCCCTTTTCTGACAGCGGTTTCGCGCTGATCTTGCCTGCCGTTCTCTATTCAACGCACGCAGGTCGGCCGCGTTCCGGAAACGCGCAGGGGCAGCTCGGGGCAGGGCCGGTCAGCGGCGGGGTTTTGGCCCCCGGCCTGTGGGTTTTGGCCCCGGTTTGCCATTCGGTCGCCCCGTCGGGCGCGCCCCCGGTTTGCCGCTTGCCTTGCCGCCTGCTTTGCCAGCCGTCTTGCCCATCGCGGCCTTGCCACGCGGTGCGTTCTTTGCCTCGCCGCCCCCACGGCGGGGCGGCGGTTCGTCGTCTTCGCCCCGTTGCACGGGCAGGCCCGGTTGGCCCGCGCCGCCGAAACCGCCGGGCTTGCGGCGCGGCGGGCGGCGCAGACCGGTGGGTTTCTTGGTGGCGGTGCCGCTGGGGTCTTCCAACTCGAGCCCCAGTTGATCGCGCACGACTTTGCGGCGCAGCTCTTCCACCTCGCCGATCTTCAATTCGCCCAGTTGGAACGGGCCGTAGGAGATGCGGATCAGCCGGTTCACGGTCAGGCCCACGGCCTCCATCGCGCGGCGAATCTCGCGATTGCGGCCTTCGCGCAGGCCGACGGTCAGCCAGGCGTTGGCCCCCTGTTGGCGGTCGAGTGTCACGTCCATCGGCTGAAAGTTCTCGCCTTCCACGGTGATGCCTTTGCGCAGCGGCTCCAGCATCTCATCCGTGGGGCGGCCATTCACCCGTGCGCGGTAGCGGCGCAGCCAGCCGGTGCTGGGCAGTTCCAGCTTGCGCTTCACCCCGCCGTCATTGGTCAGCAGCAACAGCCCTTCGGAGTTGAGGTCGAGCCGTCCTACCGTCATCACGCGGGGCATATCCTCGGGCAGGGCGTCAAAGATCGTCTCGCGGCCCTTTTCGTCGCGGGCGGTGGTCACCAGTCCGGCAGGTTTGTGATACAGCCACATGCGCGGCGGTTCGGGCGCGCCGACGGGGCTGTTGTCAACGGTGATCTTATCCTCGGGCGTGACGTTCAGCGCGGGCGAGGTAATCTGCTCCCCGTTCACACGCACGCGGCCCGCTTCGATCATGCGCTCGGCCTCGCGGCGCGAGGCGATGCCCGCGCGCGACAGCACCTTGGCGATGCGGTCGCCGGTGGGGGTGCCTGCACTTGCATCGCTGTCAGAGTTTTGCGGGCCGGAGCCGGAGGGGGGCGTTTTTGCGTTCATACACAGCGCTTACCCTGTTTCACGGGCTTGCGAAAGGGTGGCGTTTGCGGCCATGTGATGGGATGGAGTTTCGCTCGTATATGGGGCAGGCCTTGGCCGAGGCCCGCGCCGCCGCCGCGCGCGGCGAGGTGCCAGTGGGGGCAGTCGTCGTCTCTCCGACAGGGCAGATCGTTTCCGCCGCAGGCAATGAGACCCGGGCCCGCAATGACCCAACCGCCCATGCCGAGATGCTGGCCCTGCGCGCTGCCTGCGCCGCTGTTGGCTCGGAACGGCTGATCGGTCACGTGCTTTACGTCACGCTGGAGCCCTGCGCCATGTGCGCCGGTGCCATCGCCGCCGCCCGGGTGGAGCGGCTCTATTACGGCGCGGCGGACCCCAAATCAGGCGGCGTGGCGCAGGGCGCGCGGGTGTTCTCGCATCCGCAGTGCCACCATGTGCCCGAGGTGTTCGACGGGATCGCGGCGGGAGAGGCGGAAGAGATGCTCGTGAGGTTCTTCCGCGAGAAGCGAGGCCATTAGCCGGGCAGCGCCGGACCGGGGGATGGCGTTCAGGCGTCTCAACGATTATCCGGACGCCCCGCCCCCAGGGCGGGCGCGCAATGCGCCCCCGGTGCTGAAGCACCCGCTGGCCTCAAAAGGTCCACCGGACCTTTTGCGAGACGGCCATCGGCCCCGGGTCGGGCGCGATCCAGCCCTGCACAACGCAAAAGGCCACGCGAAATCGCGTGGCCCTTTGAAACTCAAAAGTCAGGCGATCTTACTTGATCTTGCCTTCTTTGTATTCCACGTGCTTGCGCGCAACGGGGTCGTACTTCTTGATGACCATCTTTTCGGTCATGGTGCGTGCGTTTTTCTTGGTCACGTAGAAATGGCCTGTGCCCGCGGACGAGTTCAGGCGGATCTTGATCGTGGTTGGCTTCGCCATGTGTCTTCTCCTGCTGCAGCGCCGCGCAGGCCTGCGTGAATTCTGAATTTCGGGTTCTAGTCAGACCCGCGCCCGAGTCAACCGCTATTTGCCCGCCCGGTGCCGAAAGACGCCGGTTTCGTCGAAAAACCTGCCTTTCAGCCTCGAAAGAGCAGAAATATGCGCGGAAGGCCTATAAGCCGGATTTTGTACCTGTCCGAAAACAGGCGATGACCATTCCTCTGACCGCACCGTTGCCGATGCGGCTATAGCTGCCAACCCGGACCTGCTGGGGCAGAAGAGCCCCGCCTTTGACCCGAGGATCATCGGCGCGCGGTCCCTATTTGGCATTGCTCCCGGTGGGGCTTGCCATGCCGGGGCTGTTGCCAGCCCCGCGGTGGGCTCTTACCCCACCGTTTCACCCTTACCCTTCGGCTGATCCGGCAAGGCCGGACCGAAGGGCGGTTTCATTTCTGTGGCGCTTTCCGTCGGGTTGCCCCGCCCGGGCGTTACCCGGCACCGTTTCTTCTTGGAGTCCGGACTTTCCTCTACGTCGCTTTGCCTCACAAAAGCGACGCCACGAATGTCACACATGCGTGTGACAGGAGTGGGCGCCGGTCATGCGACCGCGAGTCGACGCAGCGGCCATCCAGCCTTCCGCGCAGCCCCGCCCTAGACGCCGCCGCGCGGCGCGTCAATGGGGGCGGGCAGGGCAGCGAGGTCTGCGGGGGTGAGAGGGCCGCGCGCCCATGGCCTGAAACGCATCCGCACGGCGTCTAGCAGCGTGTCATCGTCGCAAGGCGCGGTGAAGCCTGTGGCCTGCGCGGCAGCGCGGAAGGTTTCGGTGGTTACGCTGTCAGAAAGGGGGGCATCGCCCGCAGGAAGCGCCAGCCCGCGCTGTGCTAGCCGGGCCCAATCGAATCGGGGGCCGGGGTCGATCTTGCGGCCCGGTGCCATGCAGGAATGGCCGATCACCCCTTCGGGCGGGATGGCGTGGCGTGCCATGATGCCGGGCAGGAGGGTTTCCAGCGCCTGCATCTGTGGCTCGGAAAACGGGTGGTCGCCGCGGTTGTCCAGCTCGATCCCGATGGAGCGTGAGTTGATGTCCTCCAACCCCGCCCATTCGCCCGCGCCCGCATGCCAGGCGCGTTGCTCTTCCTCGACCATCTGAATGACCTCTCCACCTCCAGAGATCAGGTAATGGGCCGAGACTTCGGCGGAGGGGGCGCACAGCCGTTCCAACGCCGCTTGGGCGCTGGTCATGGCGGTATAGTGCAAGACGATCAGCCGGGGGCGCAGCCCGTCGCGCCGCGGGCCGCAATTGGGCGAGGGATGCGCCGTCACATCAGGCGCGGCAGACATCTGTCAGCCCTGTGCAGCCCGGCGGAAGGGGGTGGGGTCCCAGTCGCAGGCGAAACCATCGCCATCGGGGTCCATGCCAAGGCGGTCTTTCTCGGGGCCACCGGCCTCAAGAAAGGCGATCTGCGCTTGGTCGGCGTGGCTGTATTGGGCGCAGGCGCGTTCGAACTTGCGGGCCTTGTTGAAACCGATGCGGCTATAAATCTGCTGACCGACCGACTGATTGGTTTGCAGCGCGTAGGCAACGATATTCGGGCCGACATTGCGGCGTTCGGGCAGGGCCTCGGGTTGGACGACCTCATATTGCGCGCGGTTCGCGGCCACGCGGGCGGCGTCGTCTTGAATGCTGCGCTGGCCCGATACGGCGTCAAAGTTGTTCTCGTTCGAGATGCCAACGGCGTTGACTGCGGCGGGGGGCGGGTTCGACGGGCTGGCGTTCACCGGGGCCACGCCCGAGTTGGTGGCCGCGTCATTGCCCAGACCGTTGCTGGCCCCGCCCGGACGGGTCGCGGCGAGAACGCGGGCGGTTTCCGCCGCCGTCGCTTCGGGAGAGCCGTCATCCAAAGGCTGGGCGGTCACCTCCGAGGCGGCGGGCATGTAGCTGCCGTCGCCCGCCAGGGCGGCATCGCGCGCGCGCTGCTCGGCCTCGAAACTGCCGTCGCCAAAACCGACACCGCGCCCGGTGTTGATGTTCCCGGAATCGGGGATCGCCGGTTGGCAGGCTGCCAAAAGACCGCCTGCCGTCATCGCTAGAAGTGTCCGTGTGATCATCTGACCCGCTCTCGCCTCTTGTTCACCGCTCTGCGGCTTACCACCATTTCTCGGGCTTGGCCACAAAACCGGCGGCCTTCTCCAGCGCATAGGCGGAGGACAGCAGGTCTGCCTCTTCCCACGGGCGCCCGATCAGTTGCAGACCCAGCGGCAGACCCGTGCTGCTTTGCCCGGTGGGCAGCGCCACGCCGGGCAGGCCGGCGAGGTTCACCGTCACGGTGAAGACATCGTTGAGATACATCGCCACCGGATCGGCGTCCTTCATCTCGCCCAGACCGAAGGCGGCGGAAGGGGTCGCCGGGGTCAGGATGCTGTCGATGCCTTGGGCGAAGACGTCTTCGAAGTCCTTCTTGATCAGCGTGCGGACCTTGCGGGCGCGGTTGTAATAGGCGTCGTAGAAACCGGCGGAGAGCACATAGGTGCCGACCATCACCCGGCGCTGAACCTCATGGCCGAAGCCCTCGGCGCGGGTCTTTTCGTACATCTCGGTGATGCCGTCGCCGTGGTCGAGCTTGGCGCGGTGGCCAAAGCGCACGCCGTCATAGCGCGCGAGGTTCGACGACGCCTCGGCGGGCGCGATGACGTAATAGGCGGGCAGGGCGTATTTCGTGTGCGGCAGCGAGATGTCGACGATCTCGGCGCCCGCGTCCTTCATCATGGCGATGCCGTCTTGCCAGAGCTTCTCGATTTCCTCGGGCATGCCATCCATGCGATATTCGCGCGGAATGCCGATCTTCTTGCCGCGAATGTCGCCGGTCAGCGCCGCCTCGAAGTCCGGCACGGCCAGATCGGCGCTGGTGCTGTCCTTGGCGTCGTGGCCGCACATGGCCTCCAACATGATGGCCGCGTCGCGCACTGTCTTGGTCATCGGCCCAGCTTGGTCGAGCGAGGAGGCGAAGGCGACGATGCCCCAGCGGGAGCAGCGGCCATAGGTCGGCTTGATCCCCACGGTGCCGGTGAAGGCGGCGGGCTGGCGGATCGAGCCGCCGGTGTCGGTGCCGGTGGCGGCAAGGCAGAGGTCGGCTGCCACGGCGGCGGCAGAGCCGCCCGAGGAACCGCCCGGCGTCAGTTCCGCCGTGTCGCCTTCGCGCCGCCACGGGTTCACCGCGTTGCCGTAGACCGAAGTTTCGTTCGACGAGCCCATGGCGAACTCGTCCATGTTGAGCTTGCCCAGCATCACCGCGCCGCTGTCGCGCAGCTTTTGGCTCACGGTGCTTTCATACTCGGGTAGAAAGCCTTCGAGGATGCGGCTGCCCGCTTGGCTCGGCACGCCCTTGGTGCAGAAGAGGTCTTTGATGCCGATGGGCAGGCCGCACATGGCCGGCGCGTCGCCCTGTTTGATGCGGGCGTCGGCCTCGGCGGCCTGTTCCATCGCGATCTCGGGCGTGCGGTGCACGAAGGCGTTCAGCGCGCCGGCGCCGTCGATGGCTTGGATGCAGGCCTCGGTCAGGTCTTTCGAGGTGGTCTCACCCTTGCGCAGGGCATCGCGGGCCTCGGCGAGGCTCAGTTTGTTCAGATCGGTCATTATTCCACCACCTTTGGCACGGCAAAGAACCCTTCACGGGCATCGGGGGCATTGGCCAGCACGCGGCCCTGCTGGTCGCCATCGGTGACCACGTCCTCGCGCCGCTTGAGCCGCTGCGGGGTCACGGAGGTCATCGGCTCGACGCCGTCGACATCCACCTCGGACAGCTGTTCGATAAAGCCGAGGATGGTGTTGAACTCTTCCGCCAGCGCCGGAAGCGCGTCGGGTTCAACCTTGATCCGGGCCAGTTTCGCCACGCGTGCGGCGGTGTTTTCGTCGATCGACATGAACATCTCCATCTCTTTGAGGCTCCTCTACCGTTTGGGGGCGGGCCTCGCAAGGGTTTGAGAGGCTCGGAACGGAGCCGGGCGGCGCCAGGCCGGGGGATGGTGCTTGATCCGAGGCAGTTGGGCAATTCATGGCTACGGCGGTATTCGGTGATGTCGGGATGGCGTCCGGGTTGCGCAAGCGCCAGCCCGTCGGGCCGCTCCGGCGCGGCCCGGCGGGCATGCGCCTTTGATTCCGGGCCAAAGTGGCATGTTCGGGGGTTACTTGATTCCGCGCAGCATAGGGTCAAATCTGATGTTAGACCCACCGCAATCAGGAGGACCCCCATGAACATCATCTGGCTCGGCCACGGCTCATTCCGCATTGAGATCGAAGACCAAGTCTTGCTGATCGACCCTTGGCTCAAAGACAACCCCATGCTGGACGACGCGCACCATGCCGATGCGATCAAAGGCGCCACACAGATCCTCGTGACCCATGGCCATTTCGACCACACGGCAGATATCGCTGACATCGCCAGCCGCACCAATGCCCCGGTCGCGGGGATGGTCGAGCTGATGGGCTGGCTGGAAAGCAAAGGCGTACAGCAGACCACGGGCTTCAACAAAGGCGGGACGATCCGCGCGGGCGAGGTGGCGATCACGATGGTACCGGCCTCGCATTCCTCATCGGTAGAGGGCGAGAACGGGCCGATCTACACCGGGATGGAGACCGGCTTCATGATCTCGGGCGAGGGGCATACGATCTATCACTCCGGTGATACGGCGATCATGGCGGATATGGATTGGATGGGCGACTATCACAAACCCGATATCGGTATCCTCTCAGCGGGCGGGCATTTCACGATGGACATGGCGCAGGCCGCCTATGCCGCCAAACGCTATTTCGATTTCAAGACCGTCATTCCCTGCCACTACCGCACCTTCGACGCGTTGGAGCAATCGGCGCAGACGCTGATCGACGGGCTTCCGGGCGTCGATGTTGTAGAGCCGCAGGTGATGCAGCCGATCACCGTCTGATCCTCCTCCGCCCCGACGCCTTGCGCGGCGGGGCGGAACGGGGGATACCTGAAGGAACTGCCGGGGGAATGCCATGTTTGCCAAATCGACTGCCGTGATCTTGCTGCTGACACTGGGGGCCTGCGCACCGTTGAGCCGGGCGGAGCCCACCGGCAGTGTCGGCTTTACCGGTGTGGGCGGCGACAGGCCGGTCATTTTCCCGGCGCATCTGTTGGTGTATCAGCCGCAGTAGACGCAAGGCGGGTCAGATGCCCAAAGAAGGTCACTTCATCAACCGCAGCAACTGGCTGCGCGCCGCCGTTCTGGGGGCCAACGATGGTATCGTCTCCTCGGCCAGCCTGCTGGTCGGGGTGAGCGCGGCGGGCATGACGCAGGGCAATGTCCTGCTGACGGGGCTTGCGGGCCTCACCGCCGGGGCGCTGTCGATGGCGGCGGGGGAATATGTCTCGGTCTCGGCGCAGGCGGATGTGGAGAAGGCCGATCTGGAGCGCGAGCGCGTCGCCCTGATCGAAGACCCGGACTATGAACTCAGCGAACTGGCCGAAGGGCTGGAGAACCGGGGCGTGCAAAGCGACCTGGCCCTAGAGGTCGCCACCCAGATGACGGACCATGACGCCCTCGGCGCCCATGCGCGCGAAGAGTTGGGCATGTTCGGCCTCGCCGGTCAGGCCGACCCGTTGCAGGCGGCGGGCGCTTCGGCGCTGGCCTTTGCCTTGGGGGGCGGTCTGCCTCTGTTTGCGGCGGTTCTGGCGCCTGCGGGGCTGCGCGGCGTGACCATCGCCTTGGTGGCGCTGTTGGCGCTGATACTGCTCGGCGCGGGCGGCGCGCAACTGGGCGGTGCGCCAAAGCGGCCCGCCATCGGGCGCGTCGTGGTTTGGGGCGGGCTGGCGATGGCTGTGACGGCCGGGGTCGGGCATCTGTTCGGCGCGATTGGATAAGCGGTGCCAAAGAAAAAGGCCGGCCCCTTTCGGAGCCGGCCTTTCGCATTAGATGGCAGAGCGATTACTCGCGGTTGCCGAAGAGCGACAGCAACATCATGAACATGTTGATGAAGTCCAGATAGAGGCTCAGCGCGCCCATGATCGCGGCTTTGCCCAGCCACTCGGTGTCGCCGTGATGGGCGTGGGCCAGATACTCGGTTTTGATCTTCTGGGTGTCATAGGCGGTCAGACCCGCGAAGATCAGAACACCGATCGCCGAGATCGCGAACATCAGCGCCGAGGAGGCGAGGAAGATGTTGACGATCGACGCGACGACCAGACCAATCACACCCATGATCAGGAAGCTGCCCCAACCGGAGATGTCCTTTTTAGTGGTGTAGCCCCAGAGCGACAGACCCGCGAAGGCGATGGAGGTGATCAGGAAGACCTGCGCGATGGAAAAGCCGGTGAAGACCAGAAAGATCGAGCTGATCGAGATGCCCATGACAGCCGCAAAGGCGTAGAACACAACCTGCGCCGTGGCGGCGGACATGCGGTTGATCATGGCGCCAAAGCCGAAAACAAAGGCCAGAGGCGCAAACATCACGACCCATTTCAGCGGCGAGGCATAGAGCGCATAACCCAATTGCGTCAGATATTTATCCTGGCTGAGCTGCGCCACGGCGGCGGAGGGGTCGGTGGTGACCGACAGGCCCGAGATGGCCCAAGCCGCGGCGAAAGTGATGAGCATGCCGATGGACATGGTGCCATACACCTTGTTCATATGAGCGCGCAGACCCTCGTCGATCGCGGAGACGCGCGACCCGGCAGCAGAGCGAATTGAATTGACGTCAGCCATTTAGTGACTCCCATTGGCAAAGTTGCGTGTCGAAACCCGGTCGACACGTTCTTGGGTCTGAATATCGGGCCTGAGGGGGCGAATTTCAAGTGTCTTGCGGGCTGATAACACGGCAATAATCGCGGGTTTTACGGGTGGGGATGTTCGGGGCATGCGCGGGGCGTCGGCTTGCCCTGCGCGCGCCTTGGACGGGGCTGCCGCGACCGGTCGATCGGCGGAAAAGCACCGATGCATTTCAAGCGGCGCGCGCGCGGGCGGCAGCCATTCCCACCGCCCCAAACACGGAAAGATGGCATTTGACGCATTCCGACGGGAACCGATTGATATTCTTCGCGTTCATCCAGTGGTTGCCGAGCGGGAAACCGACAGGCCCAAGGAAACTTGGGGATTTCACACCCGCCGGTCGCAGAGAGAGAGGGGCAGTGCACCGCCTGAGGTTGCAGTCGATACAGGGCAGATTTTTACCATCCCGTGAAAATTCTTGGCCGAATTCAACGCAACCGCTATGATAGGAGGCAGAACTTTCGCGCAACCCCTGCGGTATCGTGCGAGGCGACGGCACACTTCGTCCTTGTTTGGAACTGAGATTGGCACGGTCGCATGTGCCCTATAAGGATTAGAGAATATGGTGCATGTGGTAGATGTACATGTAGGCAAACGTATCCGGCAGCGCCGCTGGCTGACGGGGATGACCCAGCAGAAACTGGCGGAACTGGTTGGGATCAAATTCCAGCAGATACAGAAATACGAAACCGGCGCGAACCGCGTCAGCGCATCTCGGCTGTGGGATATCGCCGATGCGCTCGGGGTGCCGGTGTCTTTCTTCTTTGAGGGTCTGAAAGACGAAGAGGTCGCGGAGGGGGCGCCGATGGACGGGCTGCCCGCCGATCTGATGGCCGATAAGGAAGCGATGGAACTGGTGCGCTCTTACTACGCCATCCCCGAAAACCAACGCCGCCGTCTGTTCGAACTGGCCCGCGTGTTGAGCGACGTGGCCTGATCGGCGCCGGAAGTCTCCCATCGACGCTTCTCTAAGGCTCTGACAGGCTTGCGCTAAGGGGCGCAAACTGTCAGGTCTTTGTCATGATGAACACCACCGATTTCGATCCCGATATTCGCCGCGTCGCCCATCTGATGGCGGATGCGGCGCGGCAGGTCATCCTGCCTTATTTCCGCAGCCTTGGTTTGCAGGCCGACAACAAGCTCGGCACGGGTTTCGATCCGGTGACGGAGGCCGATCGCGCCGCCGAACGGGCGATGCGCGATATCTTGGCGGCGGAGCGGCCCGCGGATGGTATTCTGGGTGAGGAATATGGCGCGCAGCCCGGCACATCGGGGCTGACTTGGGTGCTCGACCCCATCGACGGGACGCGCGGCTTTCTCAGCGGGACACCGACTTGGGGCGTGCTAATCGCGGTCTCCGACGCCTCGGGGCCGTTCTATGGCATCATTGACCAGCCCTATATCGGGGAGCGGTTCGAGGGGGCGCCGGATGGCGCGCTGTTGAGCGGGCTCCACGGCAGCCACCCCTTGCAGACCCGCGAGGCGCGGGATTTGCGGCAGTCCATCGTTTTCACCACATTCCCCGAGGTCGGCAGCAGTGAGGAGGGCAGCGCCTTTCGCGCCGTCGCCTCGCAGGCGTTGCTGACCCGCTATGGCATGGATTGTTATGCCTATGCGCTGGTCGCGGCGGGGCAGGTCGATCTGGTGATCGAGGCGGGGCTGAACGCCTATGACATTCAAGCGCCCATTGCGGTGATCCAAGCCGCCGGGGGCATCGTCACCGATTGGCAGGGCAACCCGGTGCATGAAGGGGGCAGGGCGCTGGCCGCGGCCAACCGCGACATCCACGCCCAAGCGCTTGCGGTCCTTTCCGCCTATTGATTCAATTGTCGGGAAAGCTCGGATTGACCGGCCCCGGCGGGATGCGATAAATCTCGCAGAAGGTCGGTTCTCTTGCCCGTTTTCCACCGATCACACACGCTTTGCATGAGACGGGCATAGCGAAAGTGTGACCTATGGCAGAGACCCTCATCCGCGGCGCGGATTACCTTATCACGATGGACGACACCCGGCGGGAGCTTGCGAGCGCGGACCTGTTGCTGCGCGACGGCGTGATTGCCGAGATCGGGCAGGGCCTTCGGACAGAGGGTGAGATTGTCGAGGCGAAGGGCTGTGTCGTGACACCGGGTCTCGTGAACACCCACCACCATCTCTACCAAAGCATGACCCGCGCCGTGCCGGGGGCGCAGGATGCGCTGCTCTTTGGCTGGCTGCAACGGCTCTACCCGATCTGGGCGCGCATGGGGCCGGAGCATATGTTCGTCTCGGCCCAGATCGGTCTGGCGGAATTGGCACTCTCGGGCTGTAGCCTGAGTTCGGACCACCTTTATCTCTACCCCAACGGCGTGCGGCTGGAGGATACGATCCACGCCGCCGCCGAACTTGGGCTGCGCTTTCACCCCACCCGCGGCTCGATGAGCATCGGCGAAAGCGATGGCGGCCTGCCGCCCGATGCACTGGTGGAGCGTGAGGCGGCCATTTTGGAAGACTGCATTCGCGTGGTCGACGCCTTTCACGATCCCGCTGAAGGGGCGATGTGCCGCGTCGGATTGGCACCCTGTTCGCCCTTTTCGGTCAGCCGCGAGCTGATGCGCGACACGGCGCTTCTGGCGCGCGACAAGGGCGTGACGCTGCACACCCATCTGGCCGAGAATGCCGAGGATGTCGCCTATTCGCAGGAGAAATTCGGCTGCCGCCCGGGGGAATATGCCGAAAGCCTCGGCTGGCTCGGCGACGACGTTTGGCATGCCCATTGCGTGCAGTTGGACGGGGCCGAGATTGACCTTTTCGCCCGGACCCGCACCGGGGTTGCGCATTGTCCCTGCTCGAACTGTCGCCTCGGCTCGGGCATCGCGCCGGTGCGGGCGATGCTGGACGCAGGCGTGCCGCTGGGGCTGGGCGTCGATGGCTCCGCCAGCAACGACAGCGGCAATCTCGCCGCCGAGGCGCGGCAGGCGATGCTGTTGCAGCGGGTGGCCCGCGGGGCCGATGCGATGAGCCCGCGCGCGGCGCTGGAACTGGCCACGCGGGGCGGTGCGGATGTGCTGGGGCGGCCTGACTGCGGGCGCCTGATGCCCGGCAAACGGGCCGATGTGGCGATTTGGGATGTTTCGGGCGTGCAAAGCGCGGGCAGTTGGGACCCGGCTGCGCTGCTTCTTGCCGGTCCCACGGCGGTGCGCGACCTTTTCGTTGAAGGCCGACAGGTGGTGCGCGATGGTCAGATTATCACCATCGACTTGGCCGCTCAGGTGGCGCGGCAGAATCATTTGGCGAAAGGCTTGGCTGGATGAAGCCGGTTTTACTCTCGATACTGATGCTGGCGGGGATGCCCGCTTTGGCCGATCCGATGGGATTGGACAGGGTGAACGCCCTGCGCGATGTGAAGGGGTTGCAGCCCCTGAGCTATGACAGCCGTTTGGAACAGGCGGCAAAGGACCACGCCCGCGACATGGCCACGCATGACTATTTCAGCCACCAAGGCCGCGATGGCACCGATGTTGGCCGCCGCGCGGCGGTGGCGGGCTATCAATGGTGTTTCGTGGCCGAGAATATTGCCAAGGGGCAGCAATCGCTCGATGAGGTCATGACCGGCTGGACCAACTCGCCGGGGCATTACCGCAATATGGTCGACGCCCGGGCCGAGGAGATGGGGCTGGTGCGGGCCGATGACGCGGTTTGGGTCATGGTGCTGGGCGCGCCCTGCTGACCTTAGCCCCGCCGTGCGCCCGCGACCCAAACATCCGCGATCGCGCGGTCGTCGCCCATCATGATGGTGGCGAAAAGACTTTCCCAGATATCCTTGGCCGCGGCATGACGCTGCGCGATGGCGGGGGTGGAAGCGAGCGACAGCACGGTGATGTCGGCCTCCATCCCTTCGGCCAGTGAACCCACATGATCTTGCAGATGCAGGCTGCGGCCCGAGCCTGCGGTCGCCAGCCAGATGAGCTGTGCCGCATGCAGCGGCGTGCCGCGCAGCTGGCCGACCTCATAGGCCGCCGCCATGGTGCGCAGCATCGAAAAGGATGAGCCGCCGCCGGTATCCGTTGCCAGCGCCAGCGGGATGCCCCGCGCGGCAAGGCCGGTCATGTCGAACAGGCCCGAGCCAATGAAGGTGTTTGAGGTCGGGCAATGCACCAGCGCACCGCCGACCTCCGCCAGCCGGTCGATCTCACGCGGTTCCAGATGGATCGCATGGCCGTAGAGGCCGCGTTCGCCCAGCAGGCCGTGGGCCTCATAGGTATCGAGGTAGTCGCGCGCCTCTGGGAACAGGTCTCGGACCCATTCGATCTCATCCGTCTGCTCGCTGAGGTGGGTCTGCATCAGACAACTCGGATGCTCCGCCCAAAGCGCACCGAGGGCCGAGAGTTGCTCGGGCGTTGAGGTGGGCGAGAAACGCGGCGTGATCGCATAGCTCGCGCGGCCCTTGCCATGCCAGCGCTCGATCAGCGCTTTGCTGTCGTCATAGGCCGATTGCACCGTGTCGCGCAGCCCCTCGGGCGCGTTGCGGTCCATGCAGGTCTTGCCCGCGACGATCCGCTGGCCCCGCTCCGCCGCCGCCTGAAACAGCGCATCGGCGCTATGGGGGTGGATGGTGCAATAAGACGCGACCGTGGTGGTGCCATGGGCCAGCGTCAGGTCCAGATAGCGCGCGGCGATCTCGCCCGCGTAGGCCGGATCCGACAGGCGCATCTCTTCGGGGAAAGTATAGGTGTTCAGCCAGTCGATCAGCCGCTTGCCCCATGAGGCGATGATCGCGGTCTGCGGGTAGTGCACATGGGCATCGACAAAGCCCGGGCAAATCAGCGCATCGGCGTAGCGTGTCACCTCGGCCTGCGGATGCGCGGCGCGCAGCGCGTCCCCCTTGCCGACGGCGGCGATCCGGCCATTTTCGATCAGCACACCGCCCTGGGTGTCGATCTTCACGGCATCCTCCCAAGCGCTTTGCATCGGGTTGCCGGAATAGGTGAGCGTCGCGCCCAAAAGGAGTCGTTGATTTGTCATGCCAGTGGTTTAGGTGAGGGCGGGACGGGGAACAATACCGAAGCGTCGCTGGTGCCGTTGTACCGGCTTGGGCGCTCGCATACTATCGTTCTCAACAAAGGCGCAGAGACGGAGAGCAGCGGATGTCAGAGCAGATCGAAGAGCTGGATCCGGCGGCCTCCCCTGAAGAGCGTGCTGAGGCCTATGTGCTCGACCGCAAAGCGGTGGCCGCGATCCTTGAGGCGGTAGAGGCCAACGATCAGGCGCATCTGACCCAACTAATGGAGCCGCTGCACGCGGCAGATATCGCCGACCTTCTTGAGCAGATCGACGAGGACGACCGCGCCGCCTTGATCCGGCTTTACGGGCAGGAGTTCGACGGGGAAATCCTGTCGGAACTCGACGAGTCGGTCCGCGAGGAAGTCATCAGCATCCTGACGCCGCAGGTTCTGACCCAAGCGGTGCGCGAGCTGGACAGCGACGATGTGGTCGACCTGATCGAAGATCTGGAAGACGCGCAGCAGGAAACCATTCTCGACGCGCTGGAAGAGACCGACCGCGTCGCGGTGGAACAGGCGCTGAACTGGCCCGAATATTCCGCCGGTCGTCTGATGCAGCGCGAGGTTGTCATGGCGCCAGAGCATTGGACGGTGGGCCAAGCCATCGACCATCTGCGCGCCACCAAGGAAGAAGACCTGCCGGATCAGTTTTATCACATCGTCATGGTCGACCCGCGCCTGCATCCGGTGGGCAATGTGACCTTAGGCAAGCTCATGCGCTCGCGCCGCGAGACGCGGCTGGCGGATATTCTGGAAGAGACCTTTCAGATTATCCCCGCCATGCGCGATGAGGGCGATGTGGCCTATGCCTTCAACCAGTACCACCTGATCTCGGCCCCCGTGGTCGACGAGGAGGGGCGGCTTATCGGGGTCATCACCATTGACGACGCCATGGCCGTTCTCGACGAAGAACACGAAGAAGATATCCTGCGTCTGGCGGGTGTGGGTGAGGGGTCGCTTTCTGACCGGGTGACGGAGACGACGAAGCAGCGGCTGCCGTGGCTTGCGGTGAACCTTGTGACGGCGATTGCGGCCTCCGTGGTGATCTCGCAATTCGAGGCGGCGATTGCGCAGATCGTGGCGCTGGCCGTGTTGATGCCGATCGTGGCCTCCATGGGTGGCAACGCAGGCACGCAGAGCTTGACGGTGGCGGTGCGCGCCATCGCGACCAAAGACCTCACTGGCTCCAACGTTTGGCGGGTGATCCGGCGTGAGGTCTTGGTGGGGCTGGTCAACGGGCTGATATTTGCGGTGATCATGGGCATCGTCGGCGTGCTCTGGTTCGGCTCGCCGGGGCTGGGCTATGTCATCGCCACGGCGATGGTGATCAACCTCGTGGTGGCGGGGCTTGCGGGCACCGGCATCCCGATCTTGCTCGAGCGGTTCGGGGTGGACCCGGCGCTCGCCTCTGGCGCATTTGTGACGACGGTGACGGATGTGGTGGGCTTTTTCGCCTTCCTCGGCCTTGCCGCTATGGTGCTGTTGTGAGCGATTGCGCGGCGCGCAAGGCAGAGGCGCGCAAGGCGGCCTTTGCCCGCCGTAAGCCCTTGTTCGAACAGGCCAATGCGGCGCAGGCGGGCTATCTTTCCGAAGTTTTGGCAGGCTACCGGGGCGTGCCTCTGTCGGGTTTCATGCCGATCCGGACCGAGATCGATCCACGCCCCGCCATGGCCGAAGCCTGCGCCCACGGCCCCGTGGGCGTGCCGGTGATCAAAAAGCCGAACCACCCGCTGTCCTTTGCCCGATGGATGCCTGAGACACCGATGGTGCCGGGCACCTTTGGCGCGATGATCCCCGCTGAAACCGACTTTTTCGAGCCTGAGATCGTGATCGTGCCGCTTTTGGCCTTTAACCGCGCAGGCGGGCGGCTGGGCTATGGCGGCGGCTTTTATGACCGTACGCTGGCGATGCTGCGCGCGCGGCGGGCCACGCTGGCCATTGGCTTTGCTTTCGCGGGGCAGGAGTGGGACGACATCCCGCTGGAAGACACCGACGCGCCGCTCGATCTGATCGTGACCGAGGCCGGGGTGATCGAGGTGACGCCGGGCCAACCTCCGTCCCAAGCGGAATAAGGGTTGCCGCCAAGCCGCCCGCGTCCTAGTCCATAGGGCATGAAGATTTTGTTTCTTGGCGATGTGATGGGCCGGGCCGGACGGCGGGCGATCACCGAAAATCTGGCGCGGCTGCGGCGCGACTGGAAGCTCGATTTCATTGTGGTCAACGGCGAGAATGCGACCGGCGGCATGGGGCTTTCGGGCGCACATGCCAAGACGCTCCTCGATGCTGGGGCCGATTGTCTGACCCTTGGCGATCACGCTTTCGACCAGAAAGACATGCTCAGCTTTATCGAGCAGGAGCCGCGGGTAATCCGCCCGCTGAACTTCTCCAAATCCGCGCCGGGCAAGGGGGCTAAACTGTTCACGGCGCAGAACGGCAAGAAGGTTCTGGTGACCCAAGCGCTTGGGCAGGTCTTTATGAAACGGCCCTTCGACGATCCTTTCTCGGCGCTGGAGCCGGTGCTAAAAACCCATCCTTTGGGCGGCATGGCGCAGGCGATCATTGTCGACATGCACTGCGAAGCCACGAGTGAGAAGATGGCCATGGGCCATTGGTGCGACGGGCGGGCGAGCCTTGTGGTCGGCACCCATACCCATGTCCCCACGGCGGATGCGATGATCCTGCCGGGCGGGACGGGCTACCTGAGCGATGCCGGAATGTGCGGCGATTATCATTCGGTGATCGGCATGGATAAGGCCGAGCCGCTGCGCCGTTTCATCACCGGGATGCCGCGCGAACGTTTTACTCCCGCCAATGGCGAAGCAACCCTGTCGGGCGTCTATATCGAGACTGACGACCGCACGGGCCGCGCCACGCGGATCGTCCCGGTGCGTGAGGGCGGTGCCCTTCAGGCCAGCGCCCCTTAAGATCAGCAAGGCGCGGCCCGTGCGTCGCGCTTGCACCGAGGGCTGCAATCGGCGTAACTGGACAACGGCCTTTTGCCCGAATGACAGGTTCTTGATGGAATTTTTCAGCTTCTCTCCGATGGAGACGGCGGTGCTGACCCTCGTGGTCGTCGGCATGATGTTCGTGCTTTTCCTGCGCGAAGCCTTTCCGACCGAAGTGGTCGCCATTGCCGGGGCGGCCTTGCTGCTGGCGCTTGGCGTGCTGCCCTATGACGACGCGCTTGAGGTGCTTTCAAACCCCGCGCCATGGACCATCGCGGCGATGTTCATCATCATGGGGGCCTTGGTCCGTACCGGGGCGCTGGATGTCTTGACGCGACTGGCCGAACGTTCGGCCAAGACGCATCCCAAAACGGCGGTGGCGGGGGTGATCCTGTCGGTCATGGCGGCCAGTGCGATCATGAACAACACCCCCGTGGTGGTGGTGATGATCCCGGTGGTGGTGCAGCTGACCCGCACGCTGAACACCAAGGCCTCCAAGCTGTTGATACCGCTTAGCTATGCCGCGATCATGGGCGGCTCTCTGACGCTGATCGGCACCTCGACCAACCTATTGGTCGACGGCGTGGCGCGGTCGCAGGGCATGGCCCCTTTCGGCATTTTCGAGATTCTGCCCGTAGGCCTCGTCGTCTGCGCTTGGGGCTTGCTATACATGCTGCTCTTCGCTGACCGGCTGCTGCCCGCGCGCGACAGCATGGCGAATATGCTCTCTGACCGCTCCAAGATGAAATTCTTTACCGAGGCGGTGATCCCGCCCGAAAGCAACTTGATCGGTCGCGAAGTGTTGGACGTACAGCTTTTCAAACGCGAGGGCGTGCGGCTGATCGACGTGGTGCGGGGCGACGACTCGCTGCGCCGCAACCTTAAAGGGGTCGCGCTTCAGGTCGGCGACCGTGTCGTGCTGCGCACCCAGATGACCGAGCTTCTCAGTCTGCAAAACAACAAGGAACTCCGCCGGGTCGACCAGCTGTCGGCGGTGGAGACCACGACCGTCGAAGTGCTGATCACCCCCGGTTGCCGGATGGTGGGGCGCAGCTTGGGCTCAATGCGGTTGCGGCGGCGCTATGGGGTCTATCCGCTGGCGGTGCATCGGCGGAACCAGAACATCGGCCAGCAGCTTGACCAATTGATCGTGAAGGTCGGCGATACGCTGCTGCTGGAAGGGGCTGCCGAAGACATCCAGCGGCTGGCGAGCGAGATGAACCTTGTCGATGTGACCCAACCTTCGGCCCGGGCGTTCCGCCGGGGGCATGCGCCGATCGCCATTGCCGCCCTCGTGGGGATCGTGGCGCTGGCGGCCTTCAACGTGGCGCCCATCCTCCTGCTGGCCGTGATCGCCGTGGCCGTGGTGCTGGTGACGGGCTGTATCGACGCGGAGGAGGCTTTCTCTTTCGTCGAGGGGCGTCTGCTGGCGCTGATCTTTGCCATGTTGGCGGTTGGCGCGGCCTTGCAGAATTCCGGCGCGATCACGCTGATCGTCGACAATATCGCGCCGGGGTTGGCGCAATTGCCGCCGTTTTTCATCATCTGGGCGGTGTTCCTGCTGACCACCATCCTGACCGAGATCGTCAGCAACAATGCTGTGGCGGTGATTATGACGCCCATCGCCATCAGCCTCAGCACCGCGCTTGGCATGGACCCGCGCCCGTTGGTGGTGGCGGTGATGATCGCGGCCTCCTGCGCCTTTGCCACGCCGATTGGCTATCAGACCAACACGCTGGTTTACGGGCCGGGGGGCTATCGCTTCACTGATTTCATGCGCATCGGGATCCCGCTGAACCTGAGCATGTCGGTGCTGGTCAGCGCGGTGATCCCGCTCATCTGGTAGCTTAGGCGCTGCGCGGCACGTCGGACTGGGCGACGATTGCGTCAAAGCCTGCCTGTGCCTCAAGGAAGTTACGGGTCAGCGGGGCGGTGAGTTCGGATTGGTCCGAGAAATAGGCCCCGACCCGACAGATATGCCCCGCGAATTCAGGATGCACCCCGGCGTCGTCATAGCGCCGGATGCGGTCCTTGCTCAGCCAGCCGCGCTTCTTGGCCTCTTTGCTGATCAGTTTGAGCCGCTGCACCGCATGGAAGGTCAGGTAGACCGAGAGGTAATCGAGGTAGTCGGGCAGGGCGATGCCGCAGGTCGGATCGAAGGCGTCGATCACCACATCCACCATATCCGGCGGGGCGATGGGCCATGCCTCATCCCCGATCAGCCAAGCGATGTCTTCGGCCCCGTGGCGCAGACCGGCATATTCAAAGTCGAACCAGCGCAGCTTGTCATCCGCACCAATCGCGGCATTGCCTGAACGGCAGTCCCATTTGACGAATTGCCGCGCCGGGGCGTTGATGCGCTCATAGGCGGCGGTGCGGTCGAACTGGTCCGAGATGCCGCCGCCGAGGTCTTTTAGAAAATCCACCGCATCGACGAAGTTCAGCACCCAGTCGCGGTTGTTGCCCAGATGCGGCATGATCGCGTTCAACTCGGTCTGGCGCGCGGCACCGTGGATGCGGAAGATGGCCGAGACGGCTTCGGCTGCGAGGTCAAGCTGTTCGGCGCGTTCCACCCCCGCGACCTCAACGTTGAGGCGGCGTTTGCCGACATCGGATTGGAACATGATCTCGCCCACCACGCCCAGACATTCGGGAAGGTCGCTGCAGTGGCGGCCAAGCTCGGTCAGCACATGGGCTTCGAGATGGGTGCGGCGGAAGTTCGGGCGCAGGGTGGCGATCACCGTGCTGTCGGTCAGATGCAGCCGAAAGCTCGACCGGTTTTCGCCGCCCGGGGCCGATACCCGCGCCACATCTTGCCCGAAATGCTTGCGCGCCGCCGCGGCGATCTGGGCCTGAGCGCTTTGTTCCTTGGGTCGTGCCATGGGGCCTCCGCTGGTGTTTTCGCCTGTCTAGGTCGGCTGGCTGACGAGGGTACGGCGGGTTTTGGGCAAAACAAAGGCAATTTCCACCTATCCCGACGGGAGTGATTCGCACCCCATCAGCGCATTTGACCTATACGAAAGAACAATGCCCTCTCAGGGTGTCTCACTGTTTCGATTTATCACGCTTTGTCGGCCCAATTTACCCAAAAAATGGAAAGAATTTGGCGGAAATAGGCGCCGCTGCTAGGTTTAAAGGCCAGTGGGGGATGCGGCGCTGCAAAGCGGCCGCGGCTGCAAATGCATATGAGGGATTGGCGTCATGGGTTACAGATTCTCAAAGGGTTGGAACAGCAAGGAGAATAGCTGGTCCACCAGCGGTGAAGCGGGCAGCGGTTGCGATGCCAGCGGAACGAAGTCCTATCACAACGGCGGGGTAGAGGGCTCCTCCTTCGCGAAGTGGTATGACGCGCACTTGGCCGGGAAGTTCGACGGGAACGATGACGGCAAAGGTTCCGGTTCGGGTGGGACCAAGGGTTCCGGTTCTGGCGGCACGAAGGGCTCCGGTTCTGGTGGCACCAAGGGCTCCGGCTCTGGCGGTACGAAGGGCTCCGGCACTGGTGGCACCAAGGGTTCCGGCTCGGGTGGCACTAAGGGTTCCGGTTCCGGCGGAACGAAGGGCTCCGGCTCGGGTGGGACCAAGGGTTCCGGCTCTGGAGGCACGAAAGGCTCCGGTTCTGGCGGCACCAAGGGCTCCGGCTCGGGTGGCACGAAGGGTTCTGGTTCTGGCGGCACGAAAGGTTCCGGCTCCGGTGGTACCAAGGGTTCCGGCTCTGGCGGTACGAAGGGCTCCGGCTCGGGTGGCACTAAGGGTTCCGGTTCCGGTGGCACCAAGGGTTCCGGTTCCGGCGGTACGAAAGGCTCCGGTTCTGGCGGCACGAAGGGCTCCGGTTCTGGTGGCACCAAGGGCTCCGGTTCTGGTGGCACCAAGGGTTCCGGTTCTGGCGGTACGAAAGGCTCCGGCTCCGGCGGGACTAAAGGCTCCGGCTCTGGCGGCACCAAAGGTTCCGGCTCTTGTGGCACTAAGGGGTCTGGCTCGGGTGGTACGCAAGGGGGTGATACCGGTGGCGACGATAAATCCGTTCTTAATTTCCTGATGGGAGAGAGTGGGGAGATCACAATCGCCGTCACGGAAACGCCGGAGGGGCAGCTGCACTTCAACCTCTCGCCCACTGATCCCGAAGCGGAATCCCACGCTGACATCAACGGGCTTTTCTTCAATGTGACTGATGGCAGCGCAATCGAAGACCTGAACTTCTTCCCTGATGTGAACGCCGAAGGCTATCACCTGACGGATGTGAAGGCCGTGGATGACGGTGTCGACGGTTTCGCGGGTGGTCCCCAAGCGGGGGGCAGCTTCGATGTGGGTCTGCAATTCGGCACGACCGCTGACAGTTCCGATGGTGAAGTCTTAAGTACGAACTTCACCCTATGGACCTATCCCGGCTCGCTGTCTTTCGAAGATATCGATCTGAGTGGCATGCGTGTCGTGGTGGACTCGGATGAGAGCGGCGGCGAGGTGCTTGAGGTGTCCGGTATGGTCGATCCTGACATGGAGGACTCCGATGACGATACCTCCGACCCCGCGAGCGCCCTCATGGACGCGCTGACCCTCACTTCCGTGCCTGAGGAGGAAGACGAAGGGGGCGACACCTGCGGGGATGACGCCTTCGACATGGCCTAAGGGGCCGTCAGTCTAAAAACGAAAGGCGCGTCCCTCTGGGCGCGCCTTTTGCTTGGCGGGCGTCGCCCCCTCAGCGTCCGCGCATCCAAAGGACGAAGGGCAGGGCCACCAGATACATCGTGATGCCATAGACCGCCGAGGGCAGGGCATAGGCGCTGAACCCCGACACTTGGCCCGAGATCAACCCGGCGAGGGTGATGCCGAGCGTCGCGTTCTGGATGCCCACTTCGATCGAGATCGTCTTGCGGGTCTGCCATGCCAGCCCGGCCGCGGCGGCAATGCCCAGCCCTAGCAACATCAGCGCCGCGTTCACGCTAATAAGCGCGGGACCAAGCCGGGCGAGATTCTCGGTGAAAACGCTCCAATTTCCGGCCAATGCGGCGAGGACAATCAGCACGAAGAGCAGCGCGGCGAGGGCGGAGAGGCCCGGCTCGATCCGCGCGGCAAAGCCGGGGGCGAGGTGGCGCAGGGCAAGCCCAAGCGCCACGGGCAAGGTGGTGATCACGAACATCGCCACCGCCAGCGCCGCGACCGAAACATCCGGCGCGGCATCGCCCATGAAGTGCCGCACGGCGATGGCGGTGAAAACTGGCACGGTCAGGATGCTCAGAAGCGAGACCACCGCCGTCAAAGTCACCGAAAGCGCCACATCCCCCCGCGCGAACTTGCTGATCATATTCGAGGTCACGCCGCCCGGGCAGAAGGAGAGGATCATCAGCCCGACGGCCAGTTCTCCGCGCAGGCCAAAGGCCATGGCCACCGCCCATGCGGCAGCGGGCACCAGCACCACTTGGCAAAGCGCGCCCAAGGCAAAGGCGCGCGGGTATTTCGCCACGCGGGTGAAGTCTGGGACCGTGAGGCCCACGCCCAGCGACAGCATGATGATCGCCAATGACAGCGGCAGTACGACGTTGATTAGAATGTCCATTTGTCCCCCCCAAAGCTGACCTTCAGCCTAGGGGCGGCAAATATGCTCTGGCAAGTCCGACGCGCGGGGGCGGCTGTTAAAGCGGCCAGAAGAACAGGATGGCGGGGATCGACACGGCGACGACGATGATCTCCAGCGGCAGTCCCATGCGCCAATAGTCGCCAAAGGAATAGCCGCCGGGGCCGAGGATCAGCGTGTTGTTCTTATGCCCAATCGGCGTCAGGAAAGCCGAAGAGGCCGCCACTGCGACCGCCATCAGGAACGGATCGGGAGAGACGCCGAGCGACTGCGCCATCTGGATGCCCACGGGGGCCGCGACGATGGTCGTCGCGGTGTTGTTGAGCACATCCGACAGCGACATGGTCACCAACATCAGCACCGTGAGGACCACCCAAGCGGGCAGCCCCTCGGTCAGCCCCACCAGCGCGCCCGCGATCAATTCGGTCCCGCCCGAAGTCTCGAGCGCCGCGCCCAGCGGGATCATGGAGCCTAACAGAACGATCACCGGCCATTCGATATGGGTATAGAGTTCCGACAGCGGCACGATCTTGGCCAGCACATAGCCGACCACCACGATGCCAAGCGCAATGGGCAGGTAGATCAGCCCGAAGGAGGCCGCCGCCACGGCCCCCGCGAACATCGCAATGGCGAGCCATGTCTTGCTGTCTTGCGTCACCGCAAGCCCCCGGTCGGCCAGCGGCAGCACGCCCAGCCAGTCGGTGACATGGGCGACCGTGTCTCGCGGGACCAGCAGCAACAGGATGTCCCCGGGTTTCAGTTCGGTCGTACGCAGTTGCGAGGTGATCTTGCGGCCCTGTCGCGACAGGCCCAGCAGCACCGTGCGCTGACGCCACGACAGGCCCACCGCCTGCGCTGTGCGTCCGTTGAGCCGCGAGCCATCGGTCACCACGACCTCGACAATCTCGACCCCGTCGCCATCGGCCAGCAGGAGATCTTCACGGTCCCGGTCGGCCAGCGCGAGGTTCAGCGTGCTGCGGAATTCGTCCAATGCATCGGGCGTGGCCTCAAGCACGATCGCGTCTCCGGCTTGCAGCACCACGTTACGCGCCGTGCCATAGCGCCGCTTGCCGTCACGCATCAGGCCCAAGATCGCCACATCGGCGCGATGCGCCTCTTCTTGCAACTCGGCCAGCCGTTTGCCGATCTGTTTGTTGCCCTCGGGCACGGTCAGCTCGGCGATATATTGAGCGATATCCTCAGCCTCGATCATCGCGTCTTCGCGGGCGGGGATCAGCCGCCAGCCGATCAGCGCGACAAAGATCAGCCCCGCAATGGCGGCCAACCCGCCCACGGGGGCGAAATCGAACATCTTGAAAGGCGCGCCCAAGGATTCCTGCCGGATGGAGGCGATGATGATATTGGGCGGCGTGCCGATCAGCGTGGCCATGCCGCCAAGGATGGTGGCGAAACTGAGTGGCATCAGGCTCAGCCCCGGCGCGCGGCCCGCTTTGCGTGCGGTTTGGATGTCGACCGGCATCAGCAAAGCCAAGGCGGCGACGTTGTTCATAAAGGCCGATAGCACCCCGCCCACGGCGCCCATCATGGTGATATGCGCGCCCAGGCTGCGCGAACTGTCAACCAGCGTGCGGGTGATCAGCATCACCGCGCCCGAACGGACCAACCCAGCCGAGACCACCAAGACCAGCGCCACGATCAGCGTGGCCGGATGGCCGAAACCGTCAAAGGCGTTTTCCGTGGGCACCACCCCCAGCACCACGCCGAGCATCAGCGCCCCGAAGGCCACGATGTCATAGCGAAACCGCCCCCAGAGCAGCAGACCAAAGACCGCGCCGAAGAGGGTGAAAAGGATGATCTGATCAGTGGTCATAAATCCGGTCTAACGTGGTTGCCCCATTGGCGGAAAGCTAAGCACAGGCCGGGTGGCTTGTTCCAGCGGTGATGCTGGCATATAGAGTGGCGCAAACGCATTGCCAGAACGAGGTATTCATGGCCGGTCACTCCAAATGGGCAAACATCCAGCATCGCAAGGGCCGTCAGGACAAGCTGCGCGCCAAGGTGTTTTCCAAACTCTCCAAGGAAATCACCATCGCGGCCAAGATGGGCGACCCCGACCCGGACAAGAACCCGCGTCTTCGTCTGGCGGTGAAAGAGGCCAAGGGCCAGTCCATGCCCAAGGACAACATCGAACGCGCCATCAAGAAGGCCGTCGGCGGTGAGGGCGAGGATTACGAGGAAATCCGCTATGAGGGCTATGGCCCCAATGGCGTAGCGGTGATCGTTGAGGCGATGACCGACAACCGCAACCGCACCGCTTCGACCGTGCGCTCGACCTTCACCAAGAATGGCGGCAATCTGGGCGAGACAGGCTCAGTCGGTTTCATGTTCGAGCGCAAGGGCGAGGTGATCTATCCCGCGTCCGTGGGCGACGCGGACACCGTGATGATGGCGGCGATTGAGGCCGGGGCCGAAGATGTCGAAAGCTCCGAAGAAGGTCATGTGATCTATTGCGCCGACACCGATCTCAACGACGTGTCGACCGCGCTGGAGGCCGAACTGGGCGAGTCGGAATCGACCAAGCTGATCTGGCGTCCGACCACCACCACCGAGATGGATCTTGAGAACATGGAAAAGCTGATGAAGCTGATCGATGCGCTTGAGGAAGATGACGACGTGCAGCGCGTCACCACCAACTTTGAAGCCTCCGACGAGGTTATGTCGCAGCTTTAACGCGGCATTTGCACCAGCGCCTCGCGCGCCGCGGCCCTTATGGCGGCGGTGAGCGGGGCCAGCGCGGGCGCCATGATCCGCGCCACCTGCCAGTAAAGCGGCACATCCAGCGGCAGCGCCTCGTCGAGTGACACGAGCCGCCCCGCCGCCATATCCTCGGCCACCAGCGGCGCGGGGTTCATCCCCCAGCCCAGCCCTTGACGCGCTGCTGCGACAAAGCCGTGGCTTGAGGGCAGATGGTGGCTTGGCGGGGTCAGTCGCTGCCCGGTCTTTCGCATCAACCATCGCCCTTGCAGTTGATCCTTATGATCGAAGGTGAGCATCGGCGCGCGGGCCAGCGCCTCGGTCGTGACGCCCTCGGCAAACCAGGTCTCGCGATAGGTGGGGCTGGCGGTGGCATGATAGCGCAGCGCCCCCAAGGGCAGGACATCGCAGCCCGGTGCCGCGCGGGCTTGCCCCGTCACCGCCGCGCTGACCTCCCCCTTTCGCAGCCAATCGGCAGAGGTGTCTTGGTCGTCGATCATCAGATCGAAGAGCATGTCGGGCACCTGCGCCAGCGCCGGGATCAGCCATGTGGCCAAGACATCCGCAGGCACCGCAAGGCGCAGCCGGGGCGGGGCGGTGGCATCGCCCGCGCCAAGCGCCTGCGCTTCGAGCAGGGCCACATCCTCCGCATGTTTGGCAAGACGCTGGCCCATGGGCGTGCCGGTGCAGGGCTGGCCGCGCAGAACGAGGGTGGCCCCCACACGATCCTCCAGTGCCTTCACCCGTTGCGAAATTGCCGAGGGGGTCACCCCCAGCACCGCCGCCGCGGCATCAAAACTGCCGAGCCGCAGGATATGGGCCAATGCGGTTAGCTGCGCGCTGTCGAGCTGCATAAGATTTGCTAATCCTAACGTAGACTATTGAATTTGAGTAATCTGAACCGCCGGGCTAGGCAAAGACAACCCATGTTATAGGACGCCTTTGATGTTCACCTCTCTCCTTCCCGGCTTCGCCCTCAGCCTCACCCTCATCATGGCCATCGGGGCGCAGAACGCCTTTGTCTTGCGCCAAGGGCTGCGCCGCGAACATGTGCTGCCGGTGGTGCTGGTCTGCGCTGCCTCGGACGCGGTGTTGATCATGTCGGGGGTCGCGGGTTTTGGCGCGCTGGCCGAGGCGGCCCCGTGGTTCGGCCCGCTGATGCGCTATGGCGGCGCGGCTTTCCTGCTGTGGTACGGCTGGCGCAACGCGGTTTCCGCATGGCAGGGCGGGGAGGCGCTGGAGGCCGAGGGGCAATCCACCCGCAGCCTGCGCAAGGCGATCCTAACACTGCTGGCGCTGACGTGGCTGAACCCGCATGTCTACCTCGACACCTTGGTGCTGCTCGGTTCGATCTCGGCGCAATATCCCGACCGGCTGAGCTTTGGCATCGGAGCGGTGCTGGCAAGCTTCGTCTTCTTCTTCTCACTGGGCTATGGCGCGCGGCTGCTGGCGCCGCTCTTTGCCAGACCGCGCAGTTGGCAGGTCTTGGACGCCATCATCGCCGTGACCATGTGGGCGATTGCCATTAAACTGCTTGCGATGTGAATAAAAATGCCGCGCCCATCTTGCCCTTGGCAGCGCTTTGGGAAAGGGTCGCGGCATGACACACTCTCCCGCCACCACCCCCGACATCCCCGCTCCGCCCAACCGCCCGCTTGTCGGGGTCTTTTGGATGTTGGTGACGGGGGCCTGTTTCATCGGCGTGACCGCGCTGGTGAAATACATGGGGCCGCGCTTGCCTTCGGCCGAGGCCGCTTTCCTGCGCTACGCCATGGGGTTGGTCTTTGTCCTGCCGGTCCTGCGGTCGCTGCTGGCCACACCGGTAAGCCGGCGGCAATGGGGGCTTTTCGGCATGCGGGGCCTGTGCCACGCAGGCGGGGTGATCCTGTGGTTCTACGCCATGACCCGCCTGCCCATCGCCGAGGTGACCGCGATGAACTACCTCGCGCCGATCTATGTCACCGTGGGTGCCGCGATCTTTCTGGGGGAGAAGCTGGCCGCACGGCGCATCGTGGCGGTCTGTCTGGGGCTGGCGGGGGCGGCGATCATCCTGCGGCCCGGTTTTCGCGAAGTCTCTACCGGGCATTTGGCGATGTTGCTGGCGGCGGTGGTCTTTGCCGGGTCCTACCTCTTGGCCAAGGTGCTGGCGGATGAGGCGCGCCCGGTGATGATCGTGACCATGCTGTCAATCTTCGTCACCATCGGGCTAGCGCCCTTCGCCTTCGCCGTCTGGATCACGCCGACACCGCAGGAACTGTTGATCCTCGCCGGGGTCGCCTTTTTCGCAACGGCGGGGCATTTCACCATGACGCTGGCTTTTGCCGCCGCCCCGGTGACGGTGACGCAGCCGGTCACTTTCCTGCAATTGGTCTGGGCCACGATCCTCGGCGTGGTGGTCTTTGCCGAGCCGGTGGACCTCTGGGTCGTGCTGGGCGGGGCGGTGATCTTAGGCTCTGTCACCTTTATCACATGGCGCGAAGCGATGCTGAAACGGCAGGTCACGCCCCCCTCGCATGCGACGAAATTCTGACCTTCCGCCCCGTCGGTCGGTACTTGATTGACGAGTCAATAAAGATTCCCCTATCCTGAGGCGGTCAACACTGCCCCAAGGATCCGAATCCAATGCCCAAAGTCGGAATGGAACCCATTCGCCGCTCTGCGCTGGTCAAAGCCACCATCGCCGAGATCGGCGAGGCCCAGTCGCTGGATGTGACGGTGAGCCAGATCGCCAAGCGGGCAGGCATGTCGAGCGCGCTGGCGCATCACTACTTCGGCGGTAAGAACCAGATCTTTCTGGCGGCGATGCGGCACATCTTGTCGGAATATGCCGCCGGGGTCCGCGAACGGCTTGCCACGGCCCGCACGCCGCATGACCGCGCGGCGGCGATCATCGTGGCCAGTTTCGACGATACCGGCTTTCACCCCGGCACGATCAGCGCTTGGATGACACTCTACGCCCATGCCCGCACCAACCCCGAAACCCGGCGCTTGCTGACGGCTTACCAAAGCCGGTTGCGGTCCAACCTCACACATGCGCTGCGCCCGATCAGCCCCCAGCCCGAAGGCGACGCCGAAACCTTGGCGGCGCTGATCGACGGGCTCTACCTGCGCGCGGCGCTGTCGGATGGCGTCAGCGCGGCAGAGGCCATGACCCGCGCGCTCTATACGCTCGACCTGCTGCTTAAAGCAGGCCGTTGAACACCGCGGAGACGGGCGGCACCGCCGCGCTCCGCCTCCCTGAACACTCCTCGCCTCAGGCAAGAAAGTCCCTTTGATGTCCTATGATCCCCAACCCACCGCCAGCCACTTTATCGACGGTGCCTATGTCGAAGACACCAATGGCACGCCGATCCCGGTGATCTACCCGGCAACGGGCGAAAAGATCGCCACGGTCTATGCCGCCACGCCTCAGATCGTGGAGCAGGCCATCGCCTCGGCCCGACGCGCGCAGGCCGCATGGGGCGCGATGAGCGGCACGGAGCGGGGCCGTATCCTGCGCCGCGCCGCCGACATGATCCGCGACCGCAACCACGACCTCTCGGTGCTGGAAACCCAAGACTCCGGCAAACCCTATCAGGAGACCTCCGTCGCCGATGCCACCAGCGGCGCGGACGCGCTGGAGTATTTTGGCGGCCTCGCTGGCAGCCTGACGGGCGAACATATCCAACTGGGCGAGGACTGGGTCTATACCCGCCGCGAGCCCTTGGGCGTCTGTGTCGGCATCGGGGCATGGAACTACCCCACCCAGATCGCCTGCTGGAAGGCCGCCCCCGCGCTGGCCTGCGGCAATGCGATGATCTTCAAACCGTCCGAGACCACGCCGCTCTGCGCCCTGAAGGTCGCCGAAATCCTGATCGAGGCCGGGCTGCCCGCGGGGCTTTTCAACGTGGTGCAGGGCATGGGCGAGGTCGGCCAGTCGCTGGTCACCGACGCCCGCGTCGACAAAGTCTCGCTCACCGGCTCGGTGCCCACGGGGCGCAAAGTCTATGCCGCCGCCGCCGAGGGCATCAAACATGTGACGATGGAACTGGGCGGCAAGTCGCCCCTGATCGTCTTCGAGGATGCGGATATCGACAATGCCGTCGGCGGCGCGATCCTGGGCAACTTCTACAGCTCCGGCCAGATCTGCTCGAACGGCACGCGGGTCTTCGTGCACCGCGACATCAAGGAGAAGTTCCTCGCGCGCCTTTCCGAGCGGCTGGACAACGCCGTGATCGGTGACCCGATGGACCCCGATACAAGCTTCGGCCCCATGGTCAGCGAACGCCAGATGCAGATTGCGCTAGACTACGTCGAAAAGGGCAAGGCCGAAGGCGCGCGACTGGTCTATGGCGGCACCCGGATCGAACGTGACGGTTTCTACATGCAGCCCACGGTCTTTGCCGATGTGACCGACGACATGGTCATCGCCCGCGAAGAGATTTTCGGCCCCGTCATGGCGGTGCTCGACTTCGAGGACGAGGGTGAGGTCATGACCCGCGCCAACGCGACCGAGTTCGGCCTTGCTGCCGGTGTCTTCACCCGCGACCTCACCCGCGCGCACCGCGTCGCGGCCGGGTTCGAAGCCGGGACCTGCTACATCAACAGCTACAACGACGCGCCGGTCGAAGCGCCCTTTGGCGGCATGAAGAACTCCGGTGTCGGCCGCGAGAACGCCAAGGCGGCGATCGAGCACTACAGCCAGGTGAAATCGGTCTACGTGCGCATGGGCGATGTCGAGGCGCCCTTCTAAGGGGGCGAATTTGCTGAGAGGTGCTTGAGGGATCGGCCTGATCCTCAAGTCACCTCGTCAATTCTGGGGAGCGATTCCCCACCGCCTCAAGGACAAGCCGCGCCTGCGCGCGGTGCTGCGCATCCTTGACCCGGCGGGGAATCACGGAAGGAAGAGCTATGGAAGCTGAATTTGTCATCGTCGGCGCGGGCTCCGCGGGCTGCGCCATGGCCTACCGTCTGGCCGAAGCGGGCCGGAAGGTCATCGTTATCGAACACGGCGGCAGCGATGCGGGGCCTTTCATCCAGATGCCGGCGGCGCTCAGCTACCCGATGAACATGCCGCGCTACGACTGGGGCTATAAATCCGAGCCCGAGCCGCATTTGAACAACCGCGAATTGGTCTGCCCGCGCGGCAAGGTGATCGGCGGCTCGTCGTCGATCAACGGCATGGTCTACGTGCGCGGCCACGCCAAGGATTTCGACCATTGGGAAGAGTCCGGCGCGCGCGGCTGGTCCTACTCGGATGTGCTGCCCTACTACAAACGCATGGAGACATGGCACGAGAACGGCCACGGCGGCGATGCGGCATGGCGCGGCAAGGACGGCCCGCTGCACGTCAGCCGCGGCCCGCGCGAGAACCCGCTATTCGACGCCTTCGTGCAGGCCGGGGCGCAGGCCGGCTACCCGGTGACCCATGACTACAACGGCGAGAAGCAGGAGGGCTTCGGCCCGATGGAGCAGACCGTCTGGAACGGGCGGCGCTGGTCGGCGGCCAATGCCTATCTGCGTCCGGCGCAGAAGACGGGCAATGTCACCCTGATCCGCGCGCTGGCGCAGCGCGTGGTGATCGAAGAGGGCCGTGCTGTGGGTGTCGAGGTCAAGCGTGGCCGCGCGACGGAGGTGATCCGCGCCAGCCGCGAGGTGGTGCTGGCGGCGTCTTCGATCAACTCGCCGAAACTGCTGATGCTTTCGGGGATCGGCCCTGCCGCGCATCTGGCCGAACACGGCATCGAGGTGCTGGCCGACCGCCCCGGCGTGGGGCAGAACCTGCAGGACCATCTGGAGCTTTACATCCAGATGGCCTCGCGCCAGCCGATCACGCTCTACAAGCACTGGAACCTCTTGTCGAAGGCCGTCATCGGCGCGCAGTGGCTGTTCACCAAGACCGGCATGGGCGCCTCGAACCAGTTCGAATCTGCGGCCTTCATCCGCTCGAAACCCGGCGTGGAATACCCTGATATTCAATACCATTTCCTGCCCATTGCCGTGCGCTACGACGGGCAGGCGGCGGCCGAGGGGCACGGGTTCCAAGCCCATACGGGGCCGATGCGCTCCAAATCGCGCGGTGCCGTTACCCTGCGCTCCGCCGACCCGGCCGAGGCGCCGCGTATTCGCTTCAACTACATGTCCCATCCCGACGATTGGGAGGAGTTTCGCACCTGTATCCGCCTCACGCGGGAAATCTTCGCGCAGGATGCCTTCAGGCCCTTCGTTAAACACGAGATCCAGCCCGGCGCCGCGCTGCAGTCGGACGCGGAGCTTGATGCCTTCATCGCCGAACACGCCGAGAGCGCCTATCACCCCTGCGGCACCTGCCGCATGGGGGCGGCGGACGATCCGAACGCCGTGGTCGACCCGCAGGCACGGGTGATTGGGGTCGAGGGGCTGCGCGTGGCCGACAGTTCGATTTTCCCGCGGATCACCAACGGCAACCTCAACGCGCCCTCGATCATGGTCGGTGAAAAGGTCTCCGACCTGCTTCTGGGCCGCGATCCGCTGCCGCGCGCGAATGACGAACCTTGGGTGCATCCGAACTGGCAGGTGGCGCAGCGTTGATCGTTAACCTGCCTTAACATCCTGTCTTGAAGGCCGCGGGGCAGGGCGTCATACCTGCCTCATGTTAAGGATTTGTTCACTTTTCGCTCTCAGTCTGACACTGAGTCTCGCAACTGGATCGGCGGGGGCGCAGACCGTCTCGGGTGTGGTCCGCGTGATCGACGGGGATACTTTCGATCTCGGCGGTACGCGCATCCGCTTGCATGGTATTGATGCGCTCGAGTCCAGCCAGACCTGCGAGACAGAGGGCGGGCAGGCTTGGGCCTGCGGAGATTGGACAACGAGGGAGGTGCGCGACAGATACCAAGGGGCCGACGCGCATTGTGAGGCACTGGACCGCGACCGCTATGATCGCATTGTCGCCCGCTGCCATGTGGGCAACGTTGACGTGGGGCAGGCGCTGGTGCGTGACGGGCTGGCCTTTGCCTATCGGAAATATTCGATGGACTATGATCTGGATGAGAAGGCCGCCTTTGTCGCGGGCCGTGGGATTCATGGGTTCAAGACGGTTTCCCCCGCCCGCTACCGCGTGACCCGCCGCAGCGGGTCCGAGCCTGCCCGGCCCGAGGGGAGCTGCCAGATCAAAGGCAATATCAGCGCCAAGGGGGTCAAGATTTACCATATGCCGGGGCAGGAATTTTACAGCCGCACCCGCATCAGCACCCGCAAAGGGGAGCGTTGGTTCTGTTCCGAAGCCGAGGCGCGCGGCGCGGGTTGGCGGCGTGCGCGGCGCTGATCACTCCACCCGGTAGGGCAGGGTGTCGCGCAGATGCGGGTCGACCACCAACTGCCGCTCTAGCGGCGGGACGGAGCGTTGATGGCAATCCCGGCGTTCGCAAATCCGGCAGGAAATGCCAATCGGTTCAAAGGCATCGCTGCGGGTGACATCCATCCCATCGGCATAGACCAGCGCGGGCGCATGGCGCACCTCGCAGCCCAGTGAAATCGCGTAGCGCCGCACTGGCGCGCCAAACCGCCCCGCCGGTTTCGAGATGTCCCGCGCCAAACTGATATAGCGCACCCCATCCGGCGTCTCGGCCAGTTGCCGCAGGAACCGCCCCGGCGTCTCAAAGGCGCGGTGGACGTTCCAAAGCGGGCAGGCGCCGCCGAAACGCGCGAATTGCAGCCGGGTGGCGGAATGGCGTTTGGTAATTGTTCCCGCCTGATCGACCCGGACGAAGAAGAAGGGCACCCCCTTCGCGCCGGGGCGCTGCATTGTCGACAGCCGATGCGCCACCTGCTCGATCGAGGCACCGAAATGCCCGGCCAGCACCTCCAGATCATGGCGGCAGTCCTGCGCCTTTTGCAAAAACCGCCCATAGGGCAAGAGGGCCGCCCCGGCGAAATAATTGGCCAGCCCAATCTTTGCGATATCCCGCGCCGCGGCGCCGTGGAAGCGGGCGAGGTCCAGCGTCGCCTCCAACAGCGCGTCCTGCTGGGTCAGCGCTACCTGCAACAACATCTGAAAGGTCTGGGTCTCAGGTGCCGCCCGGGCCGATAGATGCAGCACTTTGCGCGCGGGATCATAGGCGCGCAGCCGGTCGTCATCCTCAAAAACCACGCGCACCCCGGCGCTCTCAAGCGCACGCGCCGCGGTCGCCCGCGTGTCACTGCCACTGCCTTCGCGGGTCGCAAAGTGCTCTGCCGCACGGTCGACCGCGTCGATGTAATTGTCGCAATAGTGAAAGAAGTCCCGCACCTCTTCCCAAGGGGAGGGCATCGCACGGGCATCTTCGCGCCCCAGGGCTTCGTCCAGCGAGGCCAGCCGTTCATGCACCTGTCGGTAGCTTTGATGCAGCGCGAGAAAGGCATGTGCCAGCCCCGGCGCGTTGGAGGCGGTAAGGCGCAGATCGGCCACTGGGGGTGCCTTTCCGGCGAAAATCGGATCGGCCAGCGCCTCGCGCAGATCGCTGACCAACCGCTCCCCATCGCCGCTGGAAAGCTCGGTTACATCCAGCCTGAACTCCGACGCCAAGGCGAGCACGACATTGGTGCTGACAGGCCGGTTGTTGTTCTCCATCTGGTTGAGATAGGGCAAGGAGACGCCCAACCGGGCGGCGAAGTCTTTCTGCGTCAGCCCCGCGCGGGTACGGGTCTCACGCAGTTTCACACCGGCATAGAGTTTCTGGATCGCCATCCGCGCGCCTTTGCAACTTTGCAGTCGGGTGCAGCCTAGCTTTGCAAAGCCGGGGTCACAAGTGCGGAGAGCGTGGGCCTAGAGCCCCAAGGCTTTCTCTCGCTGGATCACCACCCAGATGGAGGCGACCGAGGCGATGGCCGTCAGCAGCATGAGCCACAACAGCGGATAGGCCCCGGTTTCGGGGGTGAGCAGGGCGCCCGCCAGCGCGCTCAAGGCCGCGCCGCCGACGATCATGATCGCCCCGCCCAGCCCGGAGGCTGTGCCCGCCAAATGCGGGCGCACCGACAGCATCCCGGCGGTGGCATTGGGAATGCAGAGCCCGTTGCCCAGCCCCACCAGCGTCATCAGCCCGAAAAAGCTGAGCGGGGAGCCGTATCCTGCAAGGAAGATCAGCAGCGACACCGTGCCACCCACGGCATTGGAAATGCAGCCCCAAAGCACCAGCGTATTGACGCCAAACCGGGTCGCCGTCCGCGCGGTGACGAAGTTGCCGATGAAATAGCCGATTGCGGGCGCGCCGAAATAGAGGCCCAGCACCGCAGGCTCCATCCCGAAGACCACGGTGCCCACGAAGGGCGCGCCGCCGAGATAGGCAAAGAAGGCGCCCGAGCAAAAACCCGTGGCCAGCGCATAGCCCCAAAACCGCGGCGAGCGGAGCAGCTCGGGGTATTCGCCGAACTGCTGGCGCAGCGATTTGCCGCTGGCCCGGGCGGTTTCGCCCAAATCTGCCCAAGCCACCCAAAAGACCAGCCCGCCAAGGATAAGCATCGCCCAGAAGGAAGCCTGCCAGCCGAAACCCTGCTCCAGCAAACCGCCCAAGGCGGGGCTGATCATCGGCACCAGCGCCATGCCCATGGTCACATAGCCGATCATGGAGGCCGATTCGTCCTGAGTATAAAGGTCGCGGATCACCGCACGGCTCAGCACCATGCCCGTGGCGATCACAGCCTGCGCCATGCGGAATACCAGAAACACGGCGATGTTCGGCGCCAGCAGACAGCCGACCGTGGCCACGAAAAAGATGCCCAAGCCCCAAAGCATCACCCGCCGCCGCCCGAGGTTGTCCGAAATCGGCCCGATGAAGATTTGCAGTATCCCGCTGAAGAACAGGTAGAGCGGCACCGAAAGCTGGATCACCGCATAATCCGTGCCGAAATGCTCTGCCATCTTCGGCAAGCTGGGCAGGAAGATGTTCATGACCATGGCCGAAAGCCCGGCCAGCAGGATCAGCGTTGAAATATGGGGCGGGGTCGTCCGGTCTAAATACCGGACCCGGGGGATATCGCTCATGCAAATGCAAGTAGTCGCGGGTATGGGAAATGTCCATGTTAACTAGATTGTTTTGCAACTTTTCATTTTGCTTCACCACGCATGTATTGATTTTGCAAATTTGCAAAATTGCGCTTTGGTCAGTTGCGCTCCTCCGGTAGACTGGTCGAAATCACAATAGGGGTGCGTCATGAAAGACATTCTCGAACAACTGGAGCGGCGTCGCGAAGATGCGCGTTTGGGCGGCGGTCAGGCACGGATCGATGCGCAGCACGGCCGCGGCAAGCTCACCGCGCGGGAGCGGGTCGATCTGCTGCTCGACGAAGGCTCCTTCGAGGAATTCGACATGTTCGTCACCCACCGCTGCACCGATTTCGGCATGCAGGATCAAAAGCCCGCGGGCGATGGCGTGGTCACCGGCTGGGGCACGATCAACGGCCGCCTCGTCTATGTCTTTAGTCAGGATTTCACCGTCTTCGGCGGCTCGCTCTCTGAAACCCATGCCCAGAAAATCTGCAAAATCATGGACATGGCAGTGCAAAACGGCGCCCCGGTGATCGGCATCAACGATTCCGGCGGCGCGCGGATCCAAGAAGGTGTGGCCAGCCTTGCAGGCTATGCCGAGGTCTTCCAGCGCAACATCGAAGCCTCCGGCGTGATCCCCCAGATCAGTGTCATCATGGGCCCCTGCGCGGGCGGGGCGGTCTATTCGCCCGCGATGACCGACTTCATCTTCATGGTCAAAGACAGCTCCTATATGTTCGTCACCGGTCCGGACGTGGTGAAAACCGTCACCAACGAAGTCGTCACCGCCGAAGAGCTGGGCGGCGCCACGACCCACACGCGCAAATCCTCCGTCGCCGACGCGGCTTTCGAGAACGATGTTGAGGCATTGGCCGAGGTGCGCCGCCTCGTCGATCTGCTGCCCGCCAACAACCGCGAGAAACCACCGGTCCGCCCCTTCTTCGACGATCCCAACCGGATCGAGCCCTCGCTCGACACGCTGGTCCCGTCGAACGCCAACACCCCCTATGACATGAAGGAATTGATCCTCAAACTGGCGGATGAGGGCGACTTTTACGAAATCCAAGAGGAATTCGCCAAGAACATCATCACCGGTTTCATCCGTCTTGAGGGGCGTACCGTCGGCGTGGTGGCCAACCAGCCGATGGTGCTGGCCGGATGCCTCGACATCGACAGTTCGCGCAAAGCGGCGCGTTTCGTGCGCTTCTGCGATGCCTTCGAAATTCCGATCCTCACGCTCGTCGACGTGCCCGGCTTCCTGCCCGGCACCGGTCAGGAATTCGGCGGCGTCATCAAACACGGCGCGAAACTGCTCTTCGCCTATGGCGAGGCGACGGTGCCGATGGTCACCGTCATCACGCGCAAAGCCTATGGCGGCGCCTATGACGTGATGGCCTCAAAACACCTGCGCTCGGATTTCAACTACGCTTGGCCCACCGCCGAAGTCGCCGTGATGGGCGCCAAGGGCGCAACCGAGATCATCCACCGCAAGGATCTGAACGACCCCGAAAAGATCGCCAAACACACCAAGGATTACGAGGATCGTTTCGCCAATCCCTTCGTGGCCGCCGAACGTGGCTTCATCGACGAGGTGATCCAGCCCCGCAGCACCCGCAAACGGGTCGCCCGCGCCTTCGCCTCTCTGCGCAACAAAAAAGTGCAGACCCCGTGGAAGAAACACGACAACATCCCGCTCTGAGCGCCATCATGCAGCTTCATCCTTTCTCAAATACCGATCCCAGGACGGCCGCGCGCGGAACCCTCGGCGGGCTGGGTGGTTTTCCTTACAAAGGAGGACCGGATCATGCCGAATTCATCCATCAAGGACGAAGAGACCTACAAGTCCCTGCGCGAGGATGGGGCGAGCAAGGAGAAAGCCGCCCGCATCGCCAATGCGCAGGCCAACGACAGCCAGCATCCCGGCCAGAAGGGGGGCAAGCAGCCGCCCTACGAGGATTGGACCAAGGACGATCTCTACGACCGGGCGCAGGAGCTCGGGATCGAAGGGCGCTCGGACATGGACAAGGACGCGCTGATCGACGCGCTGCGCAACCACTAGGCGCTCTTCTGCGCCGAGCCTGGCTGCCAGCCCTGCTGGCGGTCGGGCTTGCAGCCCCCGCGCGGGCCATTGATGTCCCATCTGGACAAACAGTTGACCTGCAAGAGGTCTTGGTCGAGGAACTCGGCGGTGAGACTTGGCTTCGCTTCCGTTTCATTGCGCCGCAGATTGCCAAAGGGCCGGGGGCCATCGCCTATGACCGCGCCGCGCCGGATATGGAACATCTCTGCGCGGTCGTCGCACTTCCTTACATGACTGAACATGCGCTGGCGGGGCAGGTGATCGTCGTCTCCCTCGCCGACCGTCCGGTGGAATTCGGCGCGGCCGACCCCGAGGCGACCCAGTATTTCGAAGCTTTCCGGGCGCAGGATGACACCTGCATTTGGGAGGGTTTGTGATGCGCAGGCAATATCTTGCAAGAATCCGCCGATCCTCGGATTGGAATGATGCTTTGGAGTCACAACGCGACCGATTGCACTTGCAACCGTATCCATTGCCATGTGAATCGCATATGATGCGGTCAAGGAATACCCACGTATCCCTTACCTCAGAACCTGGGCTTGGCCGGCGTGTTGTCGTGTCAGGTTCATTTAACATTAATAGGAGATATACATGTCCAAGAGCATCAAGTTGCTGGCAGCTATCGGTTTCGTCGCAGCGGTTTCGGCCTGCGCACAGCAAGAAGAAGAGTACGTCGTGGTTGAGCCCGAGCCCATCTCGGTTGAGCCCGTCTACACCGGCAAGTACAAGTAATGCCGTTGCAGGGCAGGCGTTTGCGCCTGCCCTGATCCCAGCCACCCCTGCAACCGGGAGGGGTGTCTGATGCCCGCCTATATGCTAAAACACCGCGGGTTCCCCGGGCGTCTGCCCGGCACCGATTTCCAATTCACAATTCGCCGTCCGAACCCCAAAGGGGTCACGCCCATCACCCGGCGTGAACGTCGTCCCGATCGCCGGGCCCCGGACCGCCGCGCCGATACCGCTTTTGTCAAAGCCCTCTGGGAAGCCTTTGGCGAACATCCTTTCGAGCGTGGCAATCTGGATGCGGGCCGCCTGTCATGGCTCTTTGGCCGTGAGGTTCTGCCTGCGACCGATCCTTTCGATCCTGCCGATTACGAAGCGCTGTTGGTGCTCGACGTGGCCGCCGCCCGCGCCGCCTTTCCCGAAGCTTTCGAGGATTGATCGGCATGATGTCGCCGCGCCTGTTCACAGATCAGCATGGCTTTGCCGAAGTTCCCTCCGGGGCTGGCGCAGGCTTGGCGCTGCTGCGGGCTTGGGCCAAGCTTGCCTTGGCTAGCGGCACATCATTTGTCCTTCGTGCCGTTGGACATGAAGACCATACCCCTTCCCCTATCGGGCAGTCGCGCGCTGGTGCGGGGCTGCCCGACTTTTCGAAAGGGTGGTTTTCGCGCCACAGGGCAGCAGACCGAAAAACCGACCGGGAACTTGTCAAACGGCAGGGCGTTGGTCGGATAGTAGATAGCAGTGAAGGAACAGGCACATGTCCATTCGTAACATCATTCTCGCGCTTGGCGCGACAGCCGGTCTGGCCGCATGCGGTGACAACATCGGCGAGCAGGGTCTGGGCGGCGCAGCCGTCGGCGCAGGTGCGGCAGCCGTCACAGGCGGGTCGCTCGCGCAGGGCGCAGCAATCGGCGCTGCAGCCAACGTCGGCTACTGCCAACTCAACCCCGGCAAGTGTAACTGATCACGCCGCAATAGCCGCTTTGCCCTCCAATCGGCAGGGCGGCTCCCCTTTCCAACCTTACCCTACAGGCACCCGCGCAGTTCCGGCTGACGCGGCATTTTGCGTGGCCTGTCACCGTCAAAGGAACTGCTGATGTTTGACAAGATCCTCATTGCCAACCGGGGCGAAATCGCCTGCCGCGTGATCAAGACCGCCAAGAAAATGGGTCTGACCACCGTGGCGATCTATTCCGATGCGGACGCACAGGCGCTGCATGTGGAAATGGCGGATGAGGCCATTCACATCGGCCCGCCCCCGGCGAACCAGTCCTATATCGTCATCGACAAGGTGATGGAGGCGATCAAGCAATCCGGCGCGCAGGCGGTGCATCCGGGCTATGGTTTCTTGAGCGAAAACAGCAAATTCGCCGAGGCGCTGGAGGCCGCTGGCGTGGCCTTCGTCGGCCCGCCGAAAGGGGCCATCGAGAAGATGGGCGACAAGATCACCTCCAAGAAGATCGCCAAAGAGGCCGGGGTTTCCACCGTGCCGGGCTACATGGGGCTGATCGAAGACGCCGAGGAAGCGGTGAAGATCTCCAATGAGATCGGCTACCCGGTGATGCTCAAAGCCTCCGCCGGCGGTGGTGGCAAGGGCATGCGGATCGCCTGGAACGACGAGGAAGCGCGCGAGGGTTTCCAATCGTCCAAGAACGAGGCCGCGAATTCCTTCGGCGATGACCGTATCTTCATTGAGAAATTCGTGACCCAGCCGCGCCACATCGAAATTCAGGTGCTTTGCGACAGCCACGGCAATGGCATCTATCTGGGCGAGCGGGAGTGTTCGATCCAGCGGCGCAACCAGAAGGTGGTCGAAGAGGCGCCGAGCCCCTTCCTTGACGAAGAGACCCGCCGCGCGATGGGCGAACAGGCCGTCGCACTGGCGCAGGCCGTGGGCTACACCAGCGCGGGCACCGTGGAATTCATCGTCGACGGCGACAAGAACTTCTACTTCCTCGAGATGAACACCCGCCTGCAGGTGGAACACCCGGTGACCGAGCTGATCACCGGCGTCGATCTGGTGGAGCAGATGATCCGCGTGGCCAATGGCGAGAAGTTGTCGATCACGCAAGGCGATGTGACGCTGACCGGCTGGGCCATTGAGAACCGGCTCTACGCCGAGGATCCCTACCGCGGCTTCCTGCCCTCCATCGGCCGTCTGACCCGCTACCGCCCGCCGCAGGAGGTGGCCGCGGGGCCGCTTCTGGAGCAGGGCACATGGCAGGGCGACGCGCCCGCCGGTGACATGGCCGTGCGCAACGACACCGGCGTCTACGAGGGCGGCGAGATCTCGATGTATTACGACCCGATGATCGCCAAGCTCTGCACATGGGCGCCGACGCGCGCCGAGGCGATCGAGAAAATGCGCGTGGCGCTCGACAGTTTCGAGGTCGAGGGCATCGGACACAACCTGCCGTTCCTCAGCGCCGTGATGGATCACCCCAAGTTCGTCTCTGGCGAGATGACCACCGCCTTCATCGCCGAGGAATACCCCGATGGTTTCGAAGGCGTGACCCTACCGAAGAGCGAGCTGCGCCGCATCGCCGCCGCCTGTGCCGCCATGCACCGCGTTGGCGAAATCCGCCGCGCCCGCGTCTCGGGCCGGATGGACAACCACGAGCGCAAAGTCGGCAGCGACTGGAACGTGAAGCTTCAGGGTGAGAACTTTGATGTTGTCACCAAGGCCGATCCCGAAGGGGCGACGGTGGCTTTCTCTGACGGCAGTGAAATGCGGGTCAGCGGCGATTGGACCCCGGGCGACCAACTGGCCGAGATGACCGTCGATGGCGCGCCTTTGGTGCTGAAGGTCGGCAAAATCTCAGGCGGCTTCCGCATCCGCACCCGCGGTGCGGACCTGAAGGTCCATGTCCGCACGCCGCGTCAGGCGGAACTGGCGGCCCTGATGCCTGAAAAGCTGCCGCCTGACACATCGAAAATGCTGCTCTGCCCGATGCCGGGTCTGGTGGTGAAGCTCGACGTCGAAGTGGGCGACGAGGTTCAGGAGGGCCAAGCGCTCTGCACCATCGAGGCGATGAAGATGGAAAACATCCTGCGCGCGGAGAAGAAGGGCGTCGTCAGCAAGGTCAACGCCGGTGCGGGCGACAGCCTTGCGGTGGACGATGTGATCATGGAGTTCGAATAGGGTGCGAAGCGGGGGCGATCAGGGCGGGCAGGGCGCGGGGCATCAGCGGATGACGTCGCGCTCTTTCGCCTCTCTGATCTCCCGCTGCCTGAGCGGCATCTTGTCGATGCTGCGGGTGATCTCGCGCACGTCCCAAGGGAAGGGTTTGCGGAGCTCGATCTGGCCTTCCTTGTCGACCAGCACCAGCATGAAACCACGCGGGCGCATCCGCAGCCGCAGCGGACTTCGCGCGGCGGGGTCGGTATCGGTCAGCACGACGACATCGCGCAGGCGCAACTCATCCTCACGCTCGCGGAGGTATTCCATCTGCGCGACGAAGGCGGGGTCGTTCTCGGAATTGGCAAAGACCAGCACGGGCCGTTTGGTCCATTGGAAGGTGCTGAGATCGGCCATATCGGCAGGCAGGAACAACGGATCCTCCACCGGGGCATCGGCCCCTTGGGCCATGGCCGCCGTGGTCATCAATCCTGCAAAAACTAGTGAGATCAAACGTTTCATCAAGGCTCCTGTCCCCTCAAATATAGGGGGCCTGTGCCAGTTTGCGAAGGGCAAAGCGCCGCAGGGGGGATTTATCCCCCTAAGGGCGCGGCCTTTGACAATTCAGCCGTCACAGTTGCGCAGGCCGATGCCTGCCGCCGGGCGCTAAGGGAGAAGGACAAGCATATGACATCCGACCAAAAGGACGCGAAGGCGCGTTGGCAGGAACTGGCTACCGGCGAATTGCGTGGGCGCAGCCTTGACGATCTGACGTGGAAAACGCTGGAGGGGATCGACGTCCAGCCGCTCTACACCGCCGAGGACGTGAACGGGCTGGAGCATCTCGGCAGCATCCCCGGCGAGGCGCCGTTTACGCGCGGCGTGAAGGCGACGATGTATGCGGGCCGCCCTTGGACGATCCGGCAGTATGCGGGTTTCTCCACGGCCGAGGAATCCAACGCCTTCTACCGCCGTGCCTTGGCGGCAGGCCAGCAGGGTGTCTCCGTCGCCTTCGACCTCGCCACCCACCGCGGCTATGACAGTGACCATCCCCGCGTGGAGGGCGACGTTGGCAAGGCGGGCGTGGCCATCGACAGCGTCGAGGACATGAAGATCCTCTTCGATGGCATTCCGCTCGATCAGGTCTCGGTCTCCATGACCATGAACGGCGCGGTGATCCCGATCCTCGCCAATTTTATCGTCGCGGGCGAAGAGCAGGGGCATGACCGGGCCAAGCTCTCGGGCACGATCCAGAACGACATCCTCAAGGAATTCATGGTGCGCAACACCTATGTCTACCCGCCGGAACCGTCGATGCGGATCATCGGGGACATCATCGAATATACCTCGGACCACATGCCGAAGTTCAACTCGATCTCGATCTCGGGCTACCACATGCAGGAGGCGGGGGCGAACCTCGTGCAGGAACTGGCCTTCACCATCGCGGACGGGCGCGAATACGTGCGCACGGCGATTGCGGCGGGTATGGACGTGGACCGCTTCGCGCCGCGGCTGTCGTTCTTCTTCGCCATCGGCATGAACTTCTTCATGGAGGCTGCCAAGCTGCGCGCCGCGCGCCTCCTGTGGTCGCGGGTGATGGAGGAGTTCGAGCCGAAGAACCCCAAGTCCTCGATGCTGCGCACCCATTGCCAGACCTCCGGCGTGAGCTTGGCCGAGCAGGATCCCTACAACAACGTGGTGCGCACGGCTTACGAGGCGCTCTCGGCGGTGCTGGGCGGCACGCAATCGCTGCACACCAACTCGCTCGACGAGGCCATCGGCCTGCCGACCGACCATTCCGCGCGCATTGCCCGCAACACCCAGCTGATCCTGCAGGAAGAGACCGGCATCACCAATGTCGTCGACCCGCTGGCGGGGTCGTATTACGTTGAGAAACTGACCGCCGATCTGGCCGAAGCGGCGTGGAAGCTCATTGAGGAAGTCGAGGAGATGGGCGGCATGACCAAGGCGGTGGCCTCGGGCATGCCCAAGCTCAGGATCGAGGAAGCCGCGGCCCAGCGACAGGCGGGGATCGACCGCGGCACCGAGGTGATCGTGGGCGTCAACAAGTACCGCCGCGACAAGGAAGAGCCGATCGACATTCTCGACGTCGACAACGTCAAGGTGCGCGCAGGACAGGTGGCGCGTCTGGAGCGCATCCGCGCCGAGCGCGACGAAGAGGCCTGCACCGCCGCCTTGGCGGAACTGACACGGCGGGCGGCCGAGGGCGGCAACCTGCTTGACGCCGCGGTCGAGGCCGCGCGCGCACGCGCCACAGTGGGGGAAATCAGCATGGCGATGGAAAAGGAATTCGGACGGCATCGGGCCGAGGTCAAGACGCTCTCAGGCGTCTATGGCGCGGCCTACGAGGGCGACGCGGGCTTTGCCGACATCCAAAAGTCGGTCGATGAGTTTGCCGAGGCCGAGGGCCGCCGCCCGCGCATGTTGGTGGTCAAGATGGGTCAAGACGGCCACGACCGCGGTGCCAAGGTGATCGCCACTGCATTCGCCGACATCGGCTTTGACGTGGACGTGGGGCCGCTGTTCCAGACCCCTGCCGAGGCCGCGCAGGACGCCGTGGACAACGACGTGCATGTCATCGGCATCTCAAGTCAGGCCGCGGGGCACAAGACACTGGCGCCGCAGCTTATTCAGGCGCTGAAGGATGCGGGCGCAGAGGATATCCTCGTGATCTGCGGCGGGGTGATCCCGCAGCAGGATTACAAGTTCCTGCAAGACGCGGGCGTGAAGGCGATCTTTGGTCCCGGCACCAATATCCCAACCGCCGCGCAGGACATCCTGAAGCTGATCCGCGAGACGCGGAAGTGATGCCAGAAGACGGGAGCGCCGCCCGGAAGGACGGCGTGATCCGCCCCGCCGTGGCGCAGGATGCCGCCGCCGTGGCGGCGCTGTGGAACGGTATGATCCGCGACAGCCTGTCGACCTTCACCACCGAGGAAAAGACGCCGGAGGAGATTGCGGCGCTGATCGCCGCCCGCGCCAGTGCCTTTTGGGTGGCCGAAGGGGAGGGCGCGGTGCTTGGCTTTGTCACCTATGGCAGCTTTCGGGGCGGGCCGGGCTATGCCGCGACGGTGGAGCATAGCATCGTCCTGTCCGAGGCAGCGCAGGGGCAGGGGCTGGGCCGCGACCTGATGACACAGGCCATAGAGGCGGCAGCGGCACAGGGCCGCCACACCATGGTCGCCGCGATCAGCAGCGCCAATCCGGGTGCTGTGACATTCCATGAAAAACTGGGCTTTGCGCAGGTCGGGCGGATGCCCGAGGTGGGGCGCAAACATGGCCAATGGCTCGATCTCATCTTGATGCAAAAAACGCTGACTGCATCCTGACTTCCCCGATGCCAGCGGTTAAGCTGGGGGCCGAATACCAAAGGGTCAGCCCATGTCGATCTGGACGCGCATCTCCGAAGCTCTGTCAGCCCTCACCGCGGGCGAGGGGCTGTCGGCTGTCTTTGACCGGCTGCGCAGCCCGCGCGAGCGCTCGGTCGCCTTTACCATCGCGGTGATCGCGCTTGGCGCCAAGATGGCCAAAGCCGATGGGCTGGTGACCCGCGATGAGGTGACCGCCTTTCGCGAAGTGTTCCAGATCGCCGAGGCGGATCAGGAAGGGGCGGCGCGGGTCTTTAACCTTGCCCGCCAAGACGTGACCGGTTTCGAGGATTACGCCCGCCGCATCGCGCGGATGTTCAGCGACCAGCCCCAGACCCTGCATGACCTGATGGAGGGGCTGTTTCACATCGCGATGGCCGATGGCATCTACCATCCCAACGAGAACGCCTTTCTTGAGGATGTTGCCGCGATTTTCGGCATGGATGAAGAGGCTTTCGCCTCGCTCAAGGCGCGTTTCGTGCCGGATAGCTCGCCCCTGCCGCGCACGGTTCTGGGCATCGGCCCCAATGCGACGTTGGAAGAGGCCCGCCGCGCGTGGCGGCGACTGGTGCGCGAGAACCATCCCGACGCGCTGGTGGCGCGCGGGCTGCCGCAAGAGGCGATTAAGATGGCCGAGAAACGCATGATCGACATCAACCGCGCATGGGAAACGCTCTCGGGCAAACACGCGTGATGCGCATCGCGACCTACAATGTTGAGTGGTTCGCGAGCCTTTTTGACAATGACAACCGGCTTTACGACGATGACGCTTGGGCCGGGCGGCACGGGGTGACCCGTGCGCAGCAGACGGCGGCTTTGGGCCAAGTGCTCAGCGCGCTGGATGCCGATGCGGTCATGGTGATTGAAGCGCCGAACCACGGGCGGCGGCAATCCACCGTGGCGGCGCTTGAGCATTTTGCCGCGCGGTTTTCCCTGCGCACGCGGGCCGCCGTCATGGGGTTTTCCAACGACACCGAGCAAGAGATCGCGCTGCTCTATGACCCCGACAAGCTTAGCGCCCGCCATGTGCCGCAGGGTGCCGCGCATGCCCCGCGCTTTGACCAGACGCTGCGGATCGACCTTGACGTGGATGCGACGGAAGACGCGGTGGTCTTTTCCAAACCGCCCTTGGAGTTGGAGGTGACCACGCAGGCCGGTTTCACCTTCCAGATGATCGGCGCGCATCTCAAATCCAAAGCGCCCCATGGGGCCAAGTCAAAGGCCGATGTGCTGCGCATCGCCATCGCCAACCGGCGCAAGCAATTGGCGCAGGCGATCTGGCTCAGGCGACGGATCGACATGCATTTGGCGGCGGAACGGCCCGTGATGGTCTTGGGCGATCTGAACGACGGGCCGGGGCTGGATGAATTCGAAAGCCTCTTCGGGCGGTCCTCGGTCGAGATCGTGCTAGGGCAGGGGGCGGCGGCGCTGTTCGATCCTCATGCTAAACAGGCGCTCAGCCGCCGTTTGGGGGCCGCGCCGACCAGCGCGCGTTTCTGGATCGCGCCGGAGGAACGCTATCTTCAGGCGCTGCTGGACTACATCATGGTCAGCCCGCAGATCGCCGCCCGCGCGGCCCGTTGGCGGATCTGGCACCCGATGGACGATCCGGCCTGCTGGCAAGACGTCGCCCTGCGCGACGCGCTGCTGGCCGCCTCGGATCACTTCCCAGTCACGCTGGATGTCGATCTTTAGGCGGGGGGCTGCCAGCGGCGTGGCGTAAGACTGGACATGCGCGCGGCGCCACCTACCTCAATCTCATGACACGCTTTATGCCCCTTATCGCCCTTTGTACGGTGCTGCCCCTCGCAGCCCATGCGCAGGAAGAATCCGAAGAACGCGGCCTCGGCCTGATGGAGCGCGGCGCGCAGATGTTCATGGACGGGATCATGGATGAGATGGGCCCGGTCATGGAGGGGTTTGAAGGGTTCAGCGAAGCCATGCGCCCCGCGCTGCGTGACTTCGCGCGGGAGATGGGGCCGAAGCTTACGGAGCTTTTGGACGAGGTCGAGGATTGGAGCGCCTATCAAGCGCCCGAGATGCAGCCCAATGGCGATATCATCATCCGCCGCAAGCCCGATCACCCGATGGTCCCGCCTGAGACCCCAACCGAACCCGCGCCGCAGATCGAGCTTTAACGCGCGGCGCGTTTGCCGGTCCGAACATGCACCTCTGCCTCAAGCGATTTGGCGAGTGAGTTCAGCCGCGCCTCTGCGACCTCTCCGAAAAGGGGGACCATGTCGGGGGTGAGCCATAGTTCCAATTGCTTCTTCTTGGGGAACCAGCGCAATTCGCCGCGCTGTTCGCCCTTGTCCATCCAGAGCATCGCACCAAAGCGCATGGCTTTGCCAAGGATTTCGGCCTCCAACCGGGTCTTTTCATCGACCATTTCATAGAGGTCTTCGAAACGCGTGTTTTCACGCTTGTTGGAATAACGGTGCAGCAGGGCCAGCCCGAGGTAGATGCGTTCGGCGTGTTTCAGGCCGCCGAGATTGGCGCGGGTGGCATTGTCGAAACAGGTCTCAGCCCGGTAGTCGGGATGCGCGCGCCAGCTTACGTCGTGCAACAGGCAGGCTGCTTTGACCAAACGCCTACGGGCGTGGGGGGCAGAGCGGTAGAGCGGCAGGATGAAGTTATAAAGCACCTTGCCGAAACCGGGCATCCGCGCGTCCTTCGCCTCGGCAAAATAGCAGGCTTCGATCAGCGGATCCCGGTCGCGCAGGCGCTGCGGCATCTGCTCATAAAGCATGCCTTCGCGGATGCCGTAGCTGGAAATGGCGATGTCCTTGGGCCGAAAGGTCTTGACCAGACGGCTCAGCACCTCGGCGGCGTAGGGCACCAGCGACATCCGGCTGGCGGAGACGCCGCAGGCATTGCGCAATTCCTCAAGGTCGGAAGTTTGGATGAACTTCACCGTCTCGCGCACCGAGGTCACGGTCATGCGGTATTCATGCAGCACATGCAGCGGATAGCCCCGGCGGTACATGTCGATCCGTGCTATTGCCCGCCATGAGCCGCCCACGAGGAACAGCCGGTCGCGCTGGCTGCCCATCTTTTCCTGAAGCCCGGTGATGACCTCTTTGATATGCGCGTGCCGCCCCTTGGCCCCGCCCTTGAGGTCGCGCAGCTTGAGCGGGCCAAGCTGCGAGGTGACCCGCCGCCCGACGCGCCCGCCCGAGATTTCGGCAAGCTCCATCGAAGAGCCGCCGATGTCGCAGACAAGGCCGTAAGCGCCGGGCCAGCCCAAAAGCACCCCTTGCGCCGAGAGCCGCGCCTCTTCCTCGCCGTCGATCACCCAGATGCGCAACCCGGTTTCGCGCAGCACATCGGCGCAAAAGGCGCGCCCGTCACTGGCATCGCGTACCGCCGCCGTGGCGACGACGGTAAGTTCCGACAGGCCCATGCCATCGGCCAATTTGCTGAACCGCCGCAGGGCCGAGAGCGCGCGGGCGCGCCCTTCGGGGGATAGATGCCCGGTCTCGGCCATGCCCGCACCCAAGGCGCACATGATCTTTTCGTTGTAGAAATAGGCCGGAGAGCGCGCCGCGCCGTCAAAGACCACCAGCCGGACGGAGTTCGACCCCACATCCACCACGCCGACGCGGGCCAGCGCCCGCGCGCCCGGATCCTGAAACAAGGGTTTTCCGAAAAGGCCCAATTCCGCCACGCCCGTCTCAGGGACGGGGGCGGCTCGGGAAGGGTCGGTCTGGTCTGCCATCAATGCTCCTGCGGGCCATCCGTTTCACTGGATAATTGGCGCAGGGGGGCGGTGAGGTCAATTGCCAAAGGGGGCTTGCCGGTCAATCCTCGGTATGGGTCAGCTTGGGCACATCCGAGGCCCCGGCACTGCCCCGGCCCGAAAGCGAGGGGTTTTCCATGAAAAAGCGGTGGCAGTTGAAGGCGAAAGTGCCTTCGGGGATCGCCGGGCGGGTGAATTTGCCATCCGGCCCCATGACCCAGCTTTGCGCCACGTCAGCCAGATTGGCTGCCATGATCTGGCTGGTGATCTGCGCCTTGACGGTGGGGTTTTCGATCTCGACCAACGTCTCGACCCGGCGGTTGAGGTTGCGGCCCATCCAGTCGGCAGAAGACATGAAGACCCGTGCCTTCTTGTGCGGCAGCCCATGGCCATTGCCGAAACAGACGATGCGGCTGTGTTCCAAAAAACGCCCGATAATGGATTTGACGCGGATGTTGTCCGACAGCCCCTTCACCCCGGGGCGCAGCCCGCAGATGCCGCGAATGACGAGGCTGATTTCCACCCCGGCTTGGCTGGCGTCATACAGCGCGTCGATCACCTCGGCGTCAATGAGCGCGTTCATCTTGGCCCAGATCACAGCGGGGCGTCCGGCGCGGGCATGTTCGGCCTCGGCGCGGATCATCTCAAGCAGGCGCGGCTTCAGCGTCGTGGGGGAGATGGCGAGGTTTTCCAACTGCTCCGGCGGGGCGTAGCCCGACAGGAAATTGAACACTTTCGTCGCATCGCGCCCAAGGCTCGAGTCGCAGGTAAAGAGCGACAGGTCCGTATAAATCCGCGCGGTGATCGGGTGGTAGTTGCCGGTGCCGTAGTGGGTATAGGTCACCAGTTGGTCACCCTCGCGGCGCACCACGGTCGAGATCTTGGCATGGGTCTTGAGGTCGAGAAAGCCGTAGACCACATGCGCGCCCGCCCGCTCCAACCGGCGCGATTGGCGGATGTTGGCAGCCTCATCAAAGCGGGCCTTCAGCTCGACCAGCGCAGTGACCGATTTGCCATCCTCTGCCGCTTCGCAAAGCGCGCTGACGATGGGGCTGTCGCGCGAGGTGCGGTAGAGCGTCTGCTTGATCGCAACCACATCCGGATCCCGCGCCGCTTGGGCAAGGAAACGCACCACCATGTCGAAGGTCTCGTAAGGGTGGTGCAGCAGCATGTCTTTCTGCCGGATCGCCGCGAACATATCGCCGTCATGGTCGCTGACGCGCTCAGGCACGCGGGGGGTAAACTGCGGCCAGAGCAGGTCAGGCCGGGCGTCGGTCACCAGTTTTGACAGGTCGGCGATGCCCAACATGCCGTCGATCTCGATCACGTCTTGGGGGCGCACGCAAAGCTCGCGCATGACGACGGACTTCAGCTTTTCCGGCGCGCCTGCGGAATGGGTCAGTCGCACGACCTCGCCCCGGCGGCGGCGTTTTAGCGCGACTTCGAATTCCCGCACGAGGTCTTCGGCCTCATCCTCCACCTCAAGATCGCTGTCGCGCAGCACGCGAAATTCGAAATGCGCCTTGAGTTTGTAGCCCGGAAAGAGGTTGGGAATATTGATGATCAGCAGATCTTCAAGCGGCAGATAGCGCAGGCTGCCATCGGGGGCGGGCAGGGGCACGAAACGGTCGATCTGCGCCGGGATCGGCAGCAGCGCCTGTAGCGGGCGTTTATCGCGGGTGCGCTCTAGTTGCAGCGCCAGCGCGTAGCCGGTGTTGGGAATGAAGGGGAAGGGGTGCGCGGGGTCGATCGCCAGCGGCGAGAGCACGGCAAAGACTTGGTTGAGGAAGACCCCTTCGAGATGTTTGTAATCCGCCTCGGTCAGGTCGGCGGTGCGCTCCAGCATGATGTTCTGCGCGTCCATCTCGGCCATGAGGTCGACCAGCACCCGTTGCTGGGACATCATCAGATTGCGCGCGTCTTCGTTAATCAACACCAGTTGCTCGCCGGGGCTCAGCCCATCGGCGGCGGCGGTGGTGTTGCCCGCCTGCGCAAGCTCGCGCAGGCCCGCCACGCGCACGGTATAGAATTCATCGAGGTTGGTGGCCGAGATCGACAGGAAGCGCAGCCGTTCCAACAGCGGCACGCGCGGGTTCTCGGCCTCTTCCAGCACGCGCCAGTTGAAGTCGAGCCAGCTCAGCTCACGGTTAAAGAACCGGCCCGGCCCAGTGGTGTCGAGATCGGGCAGATCGGTGGCGGGCGGAAAGGGCGCTTGCAGGAAATCGGCTTGGGTCATGCGGGCCTCATGACATTGGAATGTAACGGGTTTGCGAAGGCTTGCGTTAATTATTCCAGTATCACGTGCGCGGCGGGGCGATGTCCAGCACCTGCGCGGCCAGTGCGCGGGTCAGGGGGCGCTTCTGCGCAAGGCTGGCGGCATCCAGCCGGTCGACCAGCGCGATTGCAGCGGCAAAGGACCGGTCCATTCGGGTCATGAGGTAGTTGATCAGCTCCGGCTTGGGCGTCAACTGCCGGTCGGCCAGCAGTTTGACCAGCAGGGCCGAGAGCAGCGCATCGTCGGGCGCCTCCATCTCGACCATCGTGGCACCGCGCATCCGGCTGACCAGATCGGGCAGCGTAAGGCCCCAATGCGCCACCGGCCCGGTGCCGGTGAGCAGCAGCGCCTGACCTTCGGCCAGCACGAGGTTGTGCAGATGGAACAGCGCCGTTTGCGCTGCCGCGTCTCCGGCGATCAGATGCACATCCTCCACCGCCACGGGACCACGGGCGAGGGCGGGAATGTCAGCCTCCAGCAGGTCCGCCGCACTGATGATCCGCGCGCCCGAAAGGTCTGCCCAGACATGCGTCAGATGCGTCTTGCCTGAGCCCTGCGGCCCGGTCAGCGCCAGCTTGCCGCCCGCCCAACCGCGCCAGCCGTCGATCATCGCCATGGCCATGGCGTTGGAGGGGGCGACAAAAAAAGCGTCGCGGCCCAGAGCCGTTCGGCTGGGCAGGTTCAACCCGAGTTGGTGGGCCATGTTAGCGGATGTCCTCGTCGACGGTCGTTTCAGGCTCGCGGCCTTTGTAGAGCACGCTTTCGCGGTAGCGCGCCGTGGCGAAACGCGCGATCACCCCGATGGCGGCGGCCACGGGCACCGCGACCAGCAGTCCCACGAAGCCGAAAAGCGTGCCGAAGACCGACAACGCCAGCAGCAGCCAGACCGGGTGCAGCCCGACCGAATTACCCACGAGCTTTGGTGTCAGCAAATTGCCCTCGACCACTTGGCCCAGCACGAAGATGCCCGCGACGAGACCGATGGAGAGCCAATCGCCCCAGAATTGGAACAGCGCCAGACCGATTGCCAGCGCCCCGCCGATCAATGCCCCGAGGTAGGGGATGAAGGTGACCAGCCCGGCGACAAAGCCGACGACGAGGCCGAATTGCAGCCCCACCAGCATCAACGCCACGGCGTAATAGGTGCCAAGGATCAAGCAGACCGTGCCCATGCCGCGCACGAAAGAGGCCAACGTCGCGTCAATCTCGCGCGCCAACTGGCGAATCATCGGGGCATGGTCGCGCGGCAGCAGCCGGTCGATGGCGGCGACCATACGGTCCCAATCGAGCAGCAGGTACACCGCGACCACGGGGACGATGACGAACAATAGCAGGACGTTGATCAGCGACGCAAAGGAGGCCAGCGCGGTTTGCAGCAATTGCCCGCCGCGTTCCTGAATGGTGGTGCCCAGTGTCGTCAACGAGGTGCGCAGGGTCGAATCATCGTCCAAGAGAGAGGGGAAACGGTCGGTGATGAAATCGGTGAAATTACGGGTCAGCTTGGGCGCGGTCTCGATCAAGTTCACGGTCTGATTGACCAGCGTCGGGATCACCAAAAGCGCCATCAGCACGAAGACCAAAAGCGCCACCACGGTGATGACGGCGGTGGCCATGGTGCGGCTGAGCCCCAAACGCTCCAACCGGTCGGCCACGGGGTCAAGGAAATAGGCAATCGCCCCGCCCAGCAGGAAGGGCAGCATCACATCGCCGATGAACCACAGCGCCACCATGAACACCGCTGCCGCGATGCCCCAGTACTTCAATTGGTCTCTGATTGGCAGGGCCATGGCGCTCTCCGGCAGGGAATGCCATCACATCGCCCATGTGGCGTTTCGTTTCAAGCCTTGGCTGCGGGTGGCGCGCGCGTCAGGGGCGCGGAACGGGTAAGCGGTGGAACTGGCCCAGCGGGCCGCCAGACCCCAGCGATGTGATTGTCTCGCCCTTTGACATGCACTAGTCAGGGGGCAATGCGTCAATGAGGAAACACCATGCGTCTGTCCCAATATTTTCTGCCCGTGCTGAAGGAAAACCCTGCCGAGGCGCAGATCGTCAGCCACCGGTTGATGCTGCGGGCGGGGATGATTAAGCAATCCAGCGCGGGTATCTATTCTTGGCTGCCGTTGGGCTACAAGGTGCTGCGCAAGGTCGAAGAGATCGTGCATCAAGAGCAGCAGCGTGTGGGCCATATTCCGATGCTGATGCCGACGCTGCAATCGGCGGACCTGTGGAAGGAATCGGGCCGCTATGACGCCTATGGCCCCGAGATGCTGCGCATCCGCGACCGGCAGGACCGCGACATGCTTTACGGTCCCACCAACGAAGAGATGATCACCGATATCTTCCGCAGCCACGTAGGCTCTTACAAAGACCTCCCGCTGACGCTCTACCACATCCAGTGGAAATTCCGCGACGAGATTCGCCCGCGTTTCGGCGTGATGCGGGGGCGTGAGTTCCTGATGAAGGACGGCTACAACTTCGACCTCACCAAAGAAGACGCATTGCACGCCTATAACCGCCATCTGGTCAGCTATCTGCGCACCTATGAGCGGATGGGCCTGCAAGCGATCCCGATGCGCGCCGACTCTGGCCCCATCGGCGGCGATGACACGCATGAGTTCCTCGTGCTGGCTGAAACGGGCGAGTCGGAGGTTTTCTATGACAGCGAGATCACCGATCTGACCTTCGGCGACCGCGAGATCGACCCCAATGATCACGACGCCTGCCGCGCGGTGCTGGAGGAGTTCACCTCCCGCTACGCCCGCACGGATGAGACCCACGATCCGGAGGTATTTGCCAAGGTGCCCGAAGAGCGCCAGCGCACCGCCCGCGGCATCGAAGTGGGGCAAATCTTCTATTTCGGCACCAAATATTCCGACGCGATGAACGCCAAGGTGCAAGGCCCCGACGGCAAACAGGTGCCGGTGCATATGGGCAGCCACGGCATCGGCGTGAGCCGCCTGCTGGGCGCGATCATTGAGGCCAGCCACGATGACAAGGGCATCATCTGGCCCGAGGGGGTGACGCCGTTCCACGCGGGGATCGTGAACCTCAAACAGGGCGATGCAGAGGCGGACGCCGCCTGTGCCGCACTTTACAACAGCCTCAAGGCGCTGGGTCTTGATCCGCTTTATGACGACCGCAAGGGCGGGGCGGGGATGAAGTTCGCCACGATGGACCTCATCGGTCTGCCATGGCGCATCACCGTCGGCCCGCGCGGGCTGAAGAATGGCGTGGTCGAACTCACCAGCCGCCGCACAGGCGAGAGCGAGGAACTGCCGCCAGAACAGGCGGTTGAGAAGATCGCCAAGATCTACGCCGGTATCGTCTGAGGGCCGCGATGATCCTACGGGCGCTGACATTGGCCGGTGGGATCGTAAGCGCAGGCATTGCCGCACAAGGCCCGGGGTTCACCCGGGCCTATGTGTTTCAACTGGAGGCGGCGGAGCAGCGCCTCGCCAAAGTCGTGGCGGATTTCGATGCCGCCGCGCAGGCCGCAGGGCTGGTGCGGGAAGACGCCGTGGCGCGGCTGCGCGGATCGGCGCTGCTAGAGCGCCGGGGCTTGGACCTGCGCCGCAACATCGAACGGCAAGGGTGGCTTGAGGCCACATTGCCGAGGCTCCAATCAGCGGGCCCCTTCCTGCGCTGCTATCTGCTATGGCGCAGCCCGGATGCCGGAGCTTTGCGCGCCGCCCTGCGCGGCTTTGCCCCCACCGCCCCGCGCAGCCGTGCCGAATGGCTCTTCGCCGGTTTGGGGCTCATCACGGGGGCCAGTCTCACCCGCCTGCTGCTATGGCTGCCCACATGGCCCGCGCGCTTCCGCCGCCGCCGGGCATTGCGTTCTTGACCCTGCTGGGGCAAAGCCTCAGGTTGCGCGCACCTCAGACCGGAGCCTTCCCGCATGGCCAGCAAACCCACACGCACCGCCCCATTCGCGGCCTTTGAATGGATGATCGCTTGGCGCTACCTGCGCGCCCGCCGCGCCGAAGGGGGCGTCAGCGTCATGACGTGGATCAGCCTTATCGGCATCACGCTGGCGGTCTTCGCGCTGATCGCCACGCTCTCGGTCCGCTCGGGCTTCCGCGCCGAGTTCGTCGACACGATCCTCGGGGCCAATGCCCATGTCACCGTCTACACGATGGGCGAGGTGCTGCCCAACGGCCAGATCGACCGCACCATCGACGATTACGAGGCCATGGCCGAGCGGGTGGCAGCCGTCGAAGGCGTGACCCGTGTGGCCCCGCTGGTGCGGCAACAGGTCATGGCCAACCGCCGCCAGTCGAACGCGGGCGTCGAGGTTTTCGGTATTGCTTCGGATGATTTGATGACCATCCCCGGCATCCAGCCTTCGGAGCGTTCTTTCGGTGACATCACACGTTTTGAAGAGGGCATGGCCATCGGCAGCGGCGTGGCGCAGTCCTTGGGCGTGCAGGTCGGCGATAGCGTCAAGCTGATCTCGCCCAATGGGGTAAAGACCGCCTTTGGCACCAGTCCGCGGGTCAATGCCTATGAGGTGGTCTATATCTTCTCTGCCGGGCGCTACGACATTGATAAGACACGGGTTTACCTGCCGATCACCGAGGCGCAGAGCTTTTTCAACCGCGAGGGCGTGGCCGATGAGCTGGAGGTCATGGTCGAAGACCCGGAAGGGGTGGATGCCATGGCGCCCGCGCTGATGCAGGCGGCGGGCGAGCGCGCGCAGGTCTGGACGTGGCGCGACGCCTCAAGCTCCTTCCTCTCGGCGCTCGACATCGAGGACCGGGTGATGTTCGTGATCCTGAGCGTATTGGTGCTGATCGCGGCGATGAACATCGTTTCGGGGCTGATCATGCTGGTCAAGAACAAGGGCCGCGACATCGGCATCCTGCGCACCATGGGGCTGTCTGAGGGCTCGGTGCTGCGGGTGTTCTTCATCTGCGGGGCCTTCACGGGCATCATCGGCACCGCCGCGGGCGTGGTGCTGGGGGTGCTGTTTGCCACTTACGTCGATCAGATCTTTGGCTTTGTGAACTACCTCAGCGGCGGCAATGCCTGGGACGCCTCGATCCGCGGCATCTACTTTTTGCCCGCGAAGCTGCAACTGGGCGATGTGCTCTCGGCCGTGGCGCTGTCGCTCGGCCTGTCGTTCGTCGTCACGATCTTTCCCGCCCGCCGTGCGGCGCGGATGAACCCGGTGGAGGCCCTGCGCTATGAATGATCCCGTCTTGCGCCTGAGCGGCATTTCCAAGGCCTACAACCCCGGCAAGCCAAACGAGGTGCAGGTGCTGCGCAGCATCGACCTTGCGGTGGAACCCGGCGAGGTGGTGGCGCTGGTCGCACCCTCCGGGGCGGGCAAGTCGACGCTTCTGCATATCGCGGGGCTTCTCGATACCGCCGACAGCGGGACGGTGGAGATCGCGGGCGATGACCTGACCGGCAAAAGCGACCGCCGCCGCACCGGCGTGCGCCGCGCGGACGTGGGCTTCATCTACCAGTTCCACCACCTGCTGCCCGAGTTCACGGCGCTGGAGAACATCGTCCTGCCACAGCTTGCCAATGGTGTCGCGCGGTCCGCGGCCGAGGCGCGGGGGCGGGCGCTGCTGGCCGAGGTCGGCATCGCCGAGCGCGCCGATCACCGCCCCGCCGCCATGTCGGGCGGCGAGCAACAGCGGGTGGCCTTCTGTCGTGCGCTGGCCAACGAGCCGCGCCTGTTGCTAGCCGATGAGCCGACTGGCAACCTTGACCCCTCAACCTCCGATCAGGTCTTCGCGGCGCTGATGACGCTGGTGCGCGGCACCGGTCTGGCCGCCGTGATTGCGACGCATAACCTCGAACTGGCCGCGCGGATGGATCGCCAGATCCGGCTCGAGGCGGGGCAACTCGCCCCGGTCTGACCTAGCCGCAGATGTTTTCGAGTTCGACCCCGTCCCAAGGCAGGCCCACGTCATAGGGGCGGCTCTGGGGCAGGGGGGCGACGGGCATGACCTCCGAGAGCATCGCATGCAGCCGTTTGGTGCGCGGCGCCTGAGGGGCCAGCGCGCGGCAGCAGACGAATTCTTCGACGATTGAGCCCTGCTGTTCATACCCGAAGTCGAGAAAGCGCGGCTGGGTGTCGACCTCGAAAAGGTAGGGGTCCGGGCTGGTAAACTGCTCGCTGGCCGCCCGCAGCGGTGAATAACCGGTGAGCTTGCGGTTCTGCCACTGCCAGACATGGGTGGCCTCATGCGCCAGCAGCATCGCGGCGAGCAGCCCGATCCGGTCGGGGTGATCGGGCAGGTAGTCCTTAAGGTACCAATCCTTGTCGAAGAGCACGTGGTTGAAGAGCGCCACGGCGGCGGGTTTCGAGGTGACGATGTCGCCCACCTGCGGCGGCAGGATGCGCTCGCGGCAGGTGGTGCGCGGGCGTGGTTTGCGGCGGAAGGTCACGGCGCGGGTGGGCGCGCCGTCGTGCAGGCGCACGCGGTTGTAGTCGAGCGTGGGGCCGTGGATGGTGTCGAGATAGGCGCGTTCGTTCTCCGTCAACGGCCGACCGCAGGCGGTGAGGAGGAGGCAGAGGAGAAGCGCGCGGATCATGGGGTGAGTTAGGCGCGGGGCGAGCGGCGGATCAAGGGGGAAGTTGGGAGGTAATCGCGAACGATGCAGGTAACTGCTGTCGCGGTCCCGACCTATCGTTGTGTGGAAGCCCCTTCCCCATGGGGGGAAGGGAAGGGGCTATGCGGCAAAGGCGCATGGGATACGGAACAGATGCGGCTGGCATGTACGATCTAATTGTCTCTATTGTTATCATCCAACCATCTATCAATTTGGGGATGTCGGGTCGCATCAGGAAGGTGGCAAAGAAAACTCCACCTAATCTGGCCCATGTTCTTTCGCATAGGCATTGGCAAGTGAAATAGAAGTATGCTCACTGCGCTAAAGACGGTCAGAGCCAAGCCTGCTCCGACAGCGGTTCTTTCTAAATAGTTTACTTCAGAGTTTTGAAGAAGAATAAACTCTTCTCGACAGATAAACATAAGAATAGCGGCGAAGGGAATGAGAGTTGAGAAGACTCCTACTAGCATAAACAGCGCTATGACCGAAGATATCGGGATAGCCTCTTTTAGAAAGTAGTTTGAGAATAGAGGTATTCCGAGAGAGACTTCGTTTTCGGGCTTCTTAATTAGGCTGTAAATGCTTGTTGAAAAACCCGAAAGAAGAATTTTACCGCCCTCCTTAGCTTTGAGAGACATCGCTACAGATGTGTGACAAAATGCTATTGCGCACAGGAACGACAGAAAGCTGGTGGTCGCCAGGAAATATGCTACCGGTACAGCGAGCTCGTAACTCCAAATCTTCAGCGATAAGCTGTCGCCATCCCTTAGTGACGTTAGGAATAGATATGAAATAGCGAGTGCCGAAAGGAATTTGACGAGGCTCTTAATCGCAGTGCTTTCTAAGGTAGTTAGGAGTTCGTACCTCCCTACCCAGTCATGTTGCTGATAGCCCATTCTTCGCAGTGTTGTGTGAAACTCATGACATTTCACCCTTTTCAAAGAAAGAAATAAAGTCTGCCGCATCCTCAAACATCCAACTCCTCCACAAACTGCGCGTTCTGCTGAATATAGGCAAACCGCATCTCAGGCTTCTTCCCCATCAGCCGCTCGACCAGATCCCCGGTCTCGCCCGGTACGTCCTCGTCCACGGTCACGCGGATGAGCTTGCGGGTCTCAGGGTCCATCGTGGTCTCCTTGAGGTCCTTCGCGTCCATCTCGCCCAGACCCTTGAAGCGGCTGACGTCGATCTTGCCCTTACCGCCGAGGCCCTTCTCCAACCACATGTTTTTCTCAGCCTCATCAAGGCAATAGACCCGTTTCGCACCTTGGGTCAGGCGGAACAGGGGCGGGCAGGCGAGGTAGAGATGGCCCGCGTCGATCAGCGGGCGCATCTGGGTGAAGAAGAAGGTCATCAGCAACGACGCGATATGCGCGCCGTCGACGTCGGCGTCGGTCATGATGATGATCTTATCATAGCGCAGATCGTCGAGGTTGAACTTCGTGCCCATGCCAACGCCAAGCGCTTCGCAAAGGTCGTTGATCTCGGCATTGGTCGTCAGCTTGCTGGAGGCCGCGCCCAGCACGTTAAGGATTTTACCCTTCAGTGGCAGCAGCGCCTGCGTATTCCGGTTGCGCGCACCTTTGCCAGAGCCGCCTGCCGAGTCGCCCTCGACGATGAACAATTCGGTGCCCTCGCGGGTCTTGCTGGTGCAGTCGGTCAGCTTGCCCGGTAGGCGCAGTTTCTTCGTAGCGCTCTTCCGCGCGGTTTCCTTTTCCTGCTTACGGCGCATCCGCTCTTCGGCGCGCAGCACGAGGAAATCGAGGATGGCGCCTGCGGATTTCGTATCCGCCGCCAGCCAGTTGTCGAAATGGTCGCGCACCGCGTTCTCGACCAGTCGCTGCGCCTCGGTGGTGGCGAGGCGGTCCTTGGTCTGGCCCACGAACTCCGGCTCGCGGATGAAGCATGACACCAGCGCGCAGCCGCCGGTGATCAGGTCATCGCGGGTGATGTCCTTGGCCTTGCGGTTGTTGGCAAGCTCGCCATAGGCGCGGATGCCCTTGAGGATCGCGGCCCAGAAGCCGCTTTCATGGGTGCCGCCCTCGGGCGTGGGGACGGTGTTACAGTAGGACTGGATGAAACCGTCGCGCGCGGGCGTCCAGTTGATCGCCCATTCGACCTTGCCCGGCACGCCAAAGCGCTCTTGGAACTCGACGGTCCCGGCAAAGGGGTTCTCGGCATAGGTCGTGGCCCTGCCCAACGTCTCGCGCAGGTAGTCGGCCAAGCCGCCGGGGAAGTGGAAGGTCGCCTCCATCGGCGTGTCGCCGTCCTCGATCTCGGACTTCCAGCGGATTTCGACGCCGGAGAAGAGATAGGCCTTGGAGCGGACCATCTTGAGCAGACGCGAGGGTTTGAACCGGTGCGCGCCGAAAATCTGTTCGTCGGCGTGGAAGGTCACGGTGGTGCCGCGCCGGTTTGGGGCCGCGCCGATTTTCTCGACCGGGCCTTGCGGGATGCCGCGCGAGAAGCGTTGCTCAAAGAGTTCACGGTTCCGCGCGACCTGTACGACCATGGAATCGCTAAGCGCGTTGACCACCGAAGCGCCAACGCCATGCAGGCCGCCCGAGGTTTGGTAAGCCTTGCCCGAGAACTTGCCGCCGGCGTGCAGGGTGCAGAGGATCACCTCGAGCGCGGATTTGTCCGGAAACTTCGGGTGCGGGTCGATCGGGATGCCGCGGCCGTTGTCGCGGATGGTCACGGAGTAATCGGCGTTCAACTCCACCTCGATCCGGTTGGCATGGCCCGCGACCGCCTCGTCCATCGAGTTGTCGAGCACCTCGGCCACCATGTGGTGCAGCGCGCGCTCATCGGTGCCGCCGATATACATCCCGGGGCGTTTGCGCACGGGCTCCAACCCCTCCAGCACTTCGATGGAGGAGGCATCGTATTCGGTGGGTTCCTGGCCGGAAAGAAGGTCGGTCATGCGGGCCTGCTCTTTGTTTGTGGGTGGGGGCCATTTTGACAGCCCCGCGCGCCGGGGGCAATCGCGGGTTTGTCTTGGGCTGCTGTTTTGCCCCGGTCAGCCAGCTTTGGCGCGTAGCCAGTCGGCGAGAGTTTCTTCGTCGATGCGGCCTTGGGCTACTTCGCGGATCAGATCGCCAGCCTCAATGGTGTCGTGGGCGATGCGGATGCCATTGAGATGCAAGCAAACAATTATGGTTTTATAGGCAGTGCGCTTGTTCGCATCATTGAAGACATGACCGGTGGCCACGGCGACACAATAGGCAGCGGCAAGATCGAAGGTGTCTTCGATCATCCCGTAGACCAGCCTGTTGTCGACCCGCCCCAGGGCCCCATCGAGAGATTTATCCAGCGCCCGACCAGCAAGCTCTCCGGGGTTCAAGACGGCATTGTGAATCGTTTCGACAAGCTCGGCGTTCAGCAGGACATAGGTCATTTGTCTTTGAGGTAGTCGAGCACGGGCTGGGTTTGCTCACGGGTGGCGGCAATGCTCTCCATCACCTCATCCAGCGTGGCCACGCGCGGTTCTTCCCGCAATGTCGCCTCGGCCGGGACGAAATACCCCACGCAGCGCGAGTTCTTCATCACTGCCACGGGCTTGCCGCCCGAGCGTTCCAATACCTTATGCGGTTCGCGCATTTCGGTCATGGTGGCGATGTGGTTGGTATGAATGCGGGTCATGGCGCGGCTCCTGAATGCATATCTGAATATACAATATTTCGCCCATTTTACAAGGGCCGCTGCCTACACCAGTCGAGTGCCGCCGCCGCCACCTCTGACGGCTTTTGGTGGTGCAGCCAGTGATCCGCCCCTTCGATCTCGACCCGGGTGAGGTCCGGCGCGAAAGCCTCCAACCCGGCGGTGGCTTCGGGCAGAAGGGCGGTGTCCTCCGTTCCCCAAATCAGCAGATGCGGGCAGGGGGCGCGCAAACGGTCGACCGGGAATTCTGGCAGGTCGCGCAGGGGCTTGCCGGGCGCGGCGACTTGCAGGGGGGAGGCACGATACCAGTTGATCATCGCCCTGAGCCGCCCCGGCCGCCCCCATTCCGCGCGGTAGTCCTCAAGCCGGTCGGGCGTCAGCCAGCTTAGGTCCATATTGGCGGAAAAGAGGTCTAGCAGCCCTGCGAAATCGTCTTTGGCAAGTCTTACCGCGCTGCCCTCGGCACGAAGCGCATTGATATATTGCGAAGCGCGCGACTGCGCACCGCCTGCGGCCATGGCGCGTTGAAATGGCACGGGATGCACGCCGTTGAGAACGATCAGCCGGGCAACCAATTCGGGCCGGAACATCGCCAAGGCGTAGCCTACCGATGCGCCCCAGTCATGCGCCAAGACGGTCACCGGCCTATTGCCGATCAAGGCGGCCATATCGGCCATGAGATGCGCCATCGCATAGGGTTCGATCCCCTCGGGCGCGCTGCTTTGGCCATAACCGCGCTGGTCGGGGGCGATACAATGGAAGTCTTGGCAGAGCAACGGTGCCAGATCACGCCACGCGCCGCCGTATTCGGGAAAACCGTGGAGCATCAACAAGGGCGGCAGGCTCTCATCGCCCCAGTGGCGAATGAAAATCTCCTGACCGTTCAATCGGCGGGTTTCGGTCCGTGTCGGTTCCATCGCGAGCCCTTCTGCCACCAGCTTTGCCGTTAAGGGCCGCGGACGCAAGGATTTCATGGCAAAACAGTGGCATCGGCCCCGCGCAAACCCATGGCAGAGCGTAAAAACCGCACTTCCCCTTTGCAGCGACCCGGCGTAAGGCTCGTGCCATGAGCAAGACAATGACCAACCGCAATCACGCCCGGGCGATCCTGACACTCGGCCTGCCGCTGATCGGCGGGCATCTGGCACAGATGGCCATCGGCGTGACCGATACCGTCATGCTCGGCTGGTATTCGGTCGAGGCACTGGCGGCGGTGGTCTTGGGCAGCACCTATTTCTTCGTCCTGTTTATCTTTGGGTCGGGCTTTGCCATGGCGGTAATGCCCTTGGTGGCCGCCTATGACGCCGAGGATGACGAGATCGGCCTGCGCCGCGCCACGCGCATGGGGCTGTGGCTCTCGGTGGGGTTCGCCATGATCGCGCTGCCTGCGATGATCTGGTCGCCCGCGGTGCTGGACCTTTTGGGGCAGGGGCCGAACCTAGCTGACCGGGCGGGCGATTATCTCAAGGTGGCGGGCTGGGGCATTCTTCCTGCGCTTTTGGTGATGGTGCTGAAATCCTACCTTGCCGCTTTGGAGCGCACGCAGGTGGTGCTGTGGATCACCCTGCTGGCGGCCGGGGTCAATGCGCTGGCGAATTACGCGCTGATCTTCGGCAACTGGGGCGCGCCGGAGCTTGGCGTGATGGGGGCGGCTGTGGCCTCGGTCACGACGCAATGCGTCTCGTTGATCGGGGTGGTGATCTATGTGCTGATCGCCCTGCCGCAGCACAGTCTGTTCGTGCGGCTCTGGCGGGCGGACGGCCAGATGCTGCTGCGGGTGTTCACGCTGGGGCTGCCGATTGGCCTGACCACGCTGAGCGAAGTCGGCCTCTTCGCGGCCTCCTCGCTGATGATGGGCTGGCTTGGGACGATCCCGCTGGCCGCACATGGCATCGCGATCCAACTCGCCTCGCTGACCTTCATGGTGCATCTGGGGCTGAGCAATGTCGCCACGATCCGCGCAGGCAATGCCTATGGCCGCCGCGACGTGCCGCATATGAAGCGCGGGGCGGTGATCGTGACCGTGCTTTCGCTGGTATTTGCGCTGCTCACCATGGTCGGTTTTGTCGGCTGGCCCGAGCCGCTGATCTCGGTCTTCATGCAAGAGGATGAGCCCGCGCGGGCTGAAATTCTCGCCATCGGCACCGGGCTTCTGGTGATGGCGGCGCTGTTCCAACTGGTCGATGGGGCGCAGGTGGTGGCCCTTGGGCTGTTGCGCGGGGTGCAGGATACCAAAGTGCCGATGGTCATGGCCGCGGTCAGCTATTGGATCGTCGGCATGCCCTGTTCCTACCTGCTGGGCTTTGTGCTGGGCTTCGGGGCCATGGGCATCTGGGCCGGTCTGGTGGCGGGGCTGGCGGTGGCCGGGCTGCTGCTGAATGCGCGTTTCTGGGGCGTCATCGTCAAGCGGCTGGCGGTTTAGGCCTTAGCCCCGGTCCATCCGATCCGCCTTTTTGCGCACCAGCGTGCTGCGCAGGTCGTGCATCGCCAGCAGCAACTCATCCGTCACCGCCTCAAGCTCGGCATCCGTGGCGCGGGACTGCGCCCATTGGGTGGTGAGGTTCAGATGCTCCACGGCGCGGCGGATGTCGTCGATCTCGCGCGCCGCAAGGGTCTCGCGGCGGGCCTTGGTCCACCGGGCAATCTCGGCCTGATCGGCTTCGGTCAAACGGTGCTGCCCATGGGGCTTTACCTCTCCGTTGCGGATGTTGACCACGGCGATCTGCTCCATCTCGATCCGGCGCTGGCGGTTGGCGGCATCGAGCCGAAACACCGCCGCGCCATTCTCGCGGACCCTGAAGTAATAGTCGGGAAGATCGCCCGCCATGGTGTTGTCCCTTACGTCAGCCCGGCGCAGAAGCTCTGGATACGGCTGCACGCCTCTTTCAGCGCCTCATCCGAGGTAGCGTAGCTGACCCGGAAATTCGGCGAAAGCCCGAAGGCCGCGCCAAAGACGACCGCAACACCGGTTTCCTCAAGCAAAGCGGTGGCGAAAGCCTCGTCATCCGTGATCTTGGTGCCCGCCGCCGAGGTCTTGCCGATCAGCCCGGCGATGGAGGGATAGACGTAAAACGCCCCCTCGGGCGTGGGGCAGGTAATGCCCTCAATGGCCGAGAGCATCTCAACCACCAGATTGCGGCGGCGCACGAAGGTCTCATTGTTTTCGGCGATGTAGTCCTGCGTGCCGTTGAGCGCCTCCACCGCGGCCCATTGGCTGACCGAACAGGGGTTCGAGGTGCTCTGCGACTGGATTTTGCGCATCGCACCGATCAGCTTTTCCGGCCCCGCGGCATAGCCGATGCGCCAGCCTGTCATGGCATAGGCTTTTGACACGCCATTGACCGTCAGCGTGCGGTCGTAGAGCGCGGGTTCCACCTCTGCCGGCGTGCAGAACTCGAAACCGTCATAGGCGAGGTGCTCATACATGTCGTCGGTCATCACCCAGACATGTGGGTGGCGCATCAGCACGTCGGTCAGCGCCTTCAGCTCGTCGCGGCTGTAGCCCGCCCCGGTGGGGTTCGAGGGCGAGTTGAAGATGAACCATTTGGTCTTGGGGGTGATCGCCTCTTCCAGCGCCTCGGGGGTGAGCTTGAAATCATTCTCCAGCGTCGCGGGGGCAATGACCGGCGTGCCGCCCGCGAGAAGCACCATGTCGGGGTAGCTGACCCAATAGGGCGCGGGGATCACGACCTCTTCGCCGGGGTTCATCGTGGCCATCAGCGCGTTATAGAGGATCTGCTTACCCCCGGTGCCGACGCTGACCTGCGCGGGCGTGTAGTCGAGGCCGTTGTCGCGCTTGAACTTGGCGCAGATCGCCTGCTTCAATTCGGGGATGCCGTCGACGGGCGTGTATTTCGTCTTGCCCGCGTTGATCGCGGCCACGGCTGCGTCCTTGATGTTCTGCGGCGTGTCGAAATCCGGCTCGCCCGCGCCAAGCGCGATGATGTCGCGCCCCGCGGCCTTGAGTTCTGCCGCTTTGGTGGTGACGGCGATGGTGGGCGACGGTTTGACCCGATCAAGGGTCGCGGACAGCAGTTCCATTTCAGCCTCGGGTTGCTTATGAATATCTCCACGTTCATAGGGGGCGTCCCCGCACCCGGCAAGGGTGTCTGGCAGGAGATAAAGCATGACCGACGAGATTGACTGGTACGGCCCCGAGGCCGCCACCTTTGGCGACCGGGTCGCGGCGGCCCGCGAACAGACCGGCATGACACAGGCGATGCTGGCCAAACGGCTGGGCGTGCGCCTGTCCACCCTGCGCGGTTGGGAAGACGACCTGTCAGAGCCACGCGCCAACCGGCTGTCGATGCTGGCGGGGCTGCTCAATGTCTCGATGATGTGGCTGATCACGGGCGAGGGGGAGGGCGTCGACGCCCCCGAAGCGGGCGAGACCGCGCGCCGTGTGGACCTCGAAGAAGTGCTGGCCGACATGCGCGCCCTGCGCAGCGACCTGCTGAAAAAGGCCGAGACTGTCGGCAAATTGGAAAAGCGCATTCGGCGCCTCATGATGGAGCCCGCAGATGGCTGAAGCCCCCGAACACCGGATCAAACGCCTGCAAATGCGCTCTATGCGCCGGGGCATCAAGGAGATGGACCTGATCCTCTCGGCCTATGCCGAGGCGCGCTTGCCGCAGATGGATGACGCGGGCCTCACACTTTACGACCAGATGCTGAACGAGAATGACCACGACCTCTATCTTTGGGTCAGCGGACAGGCCGAGGCACCCGCCGAATATGAGGGATTGATCGCAGATATCCGAGGGCAATTGGCCGAGGCGCGGGGCTAATTCAGAAAACCCGAAAGGGTTTAACGAATTATTCTGATTTTTTAGCGAGTTTCCGGTTCAAACAAAGTGAACCGGAGATTTCGCATGAGCATTCAAGACCCCGCCACGCAGCCGATGGCCATAAAGGGTTTCATGGCAGGCTATCTTGAGTCCCTGTCTTTGGTCGAGCGGTTGCACCGCTTGCTGCTGGACGTGATCAAGGACGAATTCGAACGCGTCGGCGTGTTGGAGATCAACGCCGTGCAAGCGCTGCTTTTGTTCAACATCGGCGATAATGAGGTCACCGCGGGGGAGCTTAAAAGCCGCGGCTACTATCAGGGCAGCAACGTCAGCTACAACCTCAAGAAACTGGTCGAAATGGGCTATATGCACCACCAGCGCTGCGAGATTGACCGCCGTTCCGTGCGCGTGCGCCTGACCGAAAAGGGGCGCTATATTCGCGATGTGGTAGCCGATCTATTCTCGCGCCATGCGGATGGGATGGAAAGCAAGGGTGTCTTAGGGGATGCGGGGATCGAGGATATCACCCGCTCGCTCAAACGGATGGAGCGGTATTGGACGGACCAGATCCGCTATATCTACTGATCGCGGGCAGGGGGGAGGTGAGCATAGGCCCGCTCGTCCAATTCACGCAGCAGTTTTTGCGTCATGGCGCGGGCGTAATCTTCGAACCCCTCTGCCGTCTCAACGAATGATCCGGGGCCGAGGATGACCTCGTCCCGGTAGTATGACGCCAGCGCGCCGACCTCGGCCTGTCCGCTATCGTCAAGGCCCGCGTCTTTCGCGCCGATCACCAAGCCGTTGATGGTCAGCCCTTGTGGCCCAAGGGGCTGGTTTTGGAGGCTGCTGCGTATATCCCTGGGCCGCGGTCCGAAGTTCGAGATGCCATCGCCCGAAATATCCAGCGTGTGTTTCCGGCAGTCCGAACGCGCCGCCAACTGCCGCGCGCCGAATTGCATCGCATCTCCCAAGGCCGTACCGGGCGACGCCGCGATCCGCTCGGTACTGCGCAAAAGGGTGATGGCATCGTCAAGCGTAGCCGCATCGCGTAAAGGCGTCCAAGGCAGGATCACCCGCTGATCGCTGGACCCGCTCCACTCATAGACCATCAGATCGACGTGATCTCCGGGCCGCGCCAGAAGAGCGTCCCGCAGGCGCGGATCGTCCAACGCCTCGGCCAAACCGCCCATCTGCAACCGATACTCCCGCGCATCGACAGACCCAGAAACGTCCAGCCCCAAGGTCAGCGCCTGCCGACAGGCGGCCTCGGCCCATTGCGTGCCTGATAGGGTGAGAAAAAGGGCGAGGGCGGCGCGGATCATCTCTCTGCCTTCGGCGGGGCATCAGAAAAGCGCGGGCCGAGCGCGGGAGGCGGAAAAGCCCCCCGCGCTACAATCATCAGCGCCGGGGCGGCGCGGGCGGCACCCCTTACCAATGGCCGGTGTTTTCCATGCTGGCCCATGGCTCCTGCGCGGGCAGGGCGTCACCCTCTTGCAGCAATTCGACGGAAATATTGTCAGGCGAGCGGACAAAGGCCATGCGCCCGTCGCGCGGCGGGCGGTTGATGGTCACGCCGTTGTCTTGCAGGTGCTGGCAGGTCTCATAAATATTCTCGACCGTATAGGCGAGGTGGCCGAAATGGCGGCTGTCGCTGGGCAGCGCGTCGTCGCCGTCCCAATTGTAGGTCAGCTCAACATCGGCGTGACCGTCGTCCATGCCCGGGGGGCAGAGGAAAACCAGCGTGAAACGGCCCCCTTCGTTGTCGATCCGACGCCGCTCGACCAGGCCCAGAAGTTTGTAAAATGCGATGGAGGCGTCGAGATCTTTCACGCGCACCATGGTGTGCAGGTATTTGATGGGCATCGGTTTTCCTTTGGTTGGCTGGCCTGAACGGGGCGGCGCCCTTCCAAGCTTGAATGTCGTTCAAAGCGGGGGGGCAAATCAACCCTTCGCGCTTCGCGGTGGAGGATAGGGGCGAAACCCGCGGAGTCAAAGTGGGCGGGCGATGTCAGTTGATCGGCTTGAGGCCGAGGGCCCGGAAGGCTATGCAGAAGCAACCGCCACGAATGATGAGGAAGCCCGCGTGAAACAGTACCATGATGCGCTGCGCGAAGTGCTGGAGCAGGGGGTGACCTCGACCGACCGCACGGGAACGGGGACGATCTCTCATTTCGGGATGCAGCAGCGTTACCGGATGGCCGACGGCTTCCCGCTGGTCACCACGAAAAAGCTGCATCTGAAATCCATCGTGCATGAGCTTTTGTGGTTCCTCGCCGGGGATACGAACATTGCCTATCTCAAGGAAAACGGTGTTCGCATCTGGGACGAATGGGCCGATGAAAACGGTGATCTTGGCCCGGTTTACGGCCACCAGTGGCGGCGTTTTCCGATGGTGGGTGAACCGATGCCCCAGCCCGATGGCACGGTGCTGTATCAGGCCGGGCAGGTCGACCAGATCGTCAAACTGGTCGAGGCGATCCGCAAGACCCCTGACAGCCGCCGCCTGATCGTTTCGGCGTGGAATCCGGGCGAGGTGGACCAGATGGCGCTGCCGCCCTGCCATACGCTTTGGCAGGTGCGTATCGCGGGCGGCAAGCTGCATTTGCAACTTTACCAGCGTTCGGCGGATATGTTCCTTGGCGTTCCGTTCAACATCGCCTCCTATGCGCTGCTCTTGGAAATGCTGGCCCATGTCACGGGCTACGCGCCGGGTGATTTCGTGCATTCCATGGGTGACGCGCATATCTATTCCAACCATCTAGAGCAGGTGAAAACCCAGCTTGCGCGGACGCCCAAGCCGCTGCCAAAACTGCGGATCAACCGCGAGGTCAGTTCGATCTTTGATTTCCGCTATGAGGATTTCACCTTCGAGGGCTATGATCCCGACCCCGCGATCAAAGCGCCGGTGGCCGTCTGATGCTGAGCCTGATTGTCGCCCGCGCCCGCAACGGCGCCATTGGCAAAGGCGGGGATATCCCTTGGTCGCTGCCCGAAGACTTGAAATTCTTTCAGCGTGAAACCACCGGTGGGGCCATCATCATGGGGCGCCGTACATGGGAGAGCCTGCCCTTCAAGCCACTGAAAAACCGGCTGAATTGCGTCGTCTCCAGCAGCGAGGTCGAGGGCGTAAATGTGGCGCGCGACCCGCAAGCCGCTTTGGGCTATTGCGCAGCAGAGGGCTATCGCCGGGTCTACGGCATCGGCGGCGAAGGCATCTACCGCGCGCTTTTGCCCCTTGCGGACCGGCTTTTGGTGACCGAAGTGGATGTGGAAATCGACGGCGCCGATGCGTTCTTTCCCGCGTTCGACCCAGACGAATGGATCGAATTGGGCAACCTTTGCCTGCGCACATCGGGTCCGCGTGCCATCGCGCGGGAGTGGCTGCGCCGCTGCTGACCGGCCATTGACATAGGCCGCGCGGCGGGCATCACTGCGGGTCATGTTTGATCTATCCGCACCGCCCGAAGGGTTTGTCGAGAACCCGTTCCCCCATTACGACCGCCTGCTGCGCGAGGCCCCGGTGCTGCGCCAGCCTGACGGCTCGGTCCTGATTTGCCGCCATGCGGATCTGAACGCGATCTACCGCGACCCCACACGTTATATCTCGGACAAGAAACTGGCCTTCGCGCCGAAATTCGGCCCCGGCAGCCCCCTGTTTGAACATCACTCCACCAGCCTCGTTTTCAATGACCCGCCTTTGCATACCCGCGTGCGGCGGATCATGACCTCGGCCCTCACGCCCAAGGCGCTGGCGCGGATGGAGCCGGGGTTGATTGATACGGTCGACCGGCTGCTTGAAGGGCTGAGCCCCGCGCCGGACCTGATCGAGGACTATGCCAGCTGCATCCCGGTGCAGATCATCGGCAACCTGCTGGACGTGCCGATGGAGGAGCGCGGCCCGCTTCGCGATTGGTCGCTGGCGATCCTCGGCGCGCTGGAGCCAACCTTGAGCGATGCGGCGCTAGACGCAGGCCATACCGCGGTGCGGGAGTTCAAAGCCTATCTGCAAGACCTCATCGCGCGGCGCCGGGCCGCGCCGGGGGATCCTGAAACCGATGTGTTGACCCGGTTGATCGCGGGGGATGACGGGGGGCAGTTGACCGAGATCGAGTTGATCCAAAACTGTATTTTCATCCTGAACGCGGGCCATGAGACGACGACTAATCTGATCGGCAGCGCCCTTGCGCTGCTGCATGACCATCCCGACCAAAAGGCCCGGCTGCTGGCCGAGCCTGCCCTGATCGGGCCTTGTATCGAAGAGGTGCTGCGCTTCCGCTCGCCCAATCAATTCGGCAACCGGGAAACCACGGCCCCGGTCACCATCGGCGGGGTCGAGATCGCCGCGGGCAGCAACCTGCACCTTTGTATCGGGGCTGCGAACCGCGACCCGGAAGTCTTTGAGGAGCCGACAAAATTCGATATCGGGCGCAAGCCCAATCGGCATCTGGCCTTTGCCGGTGGCCCGCATGTCTGCGTGGGGCTGACTTTGGCGCGGATGGAAGGGAAGATCGCGCTTCAACGCTTCCTGAACCGCTACCCGGATTATGAAATTAGCGCGGCCCGCCAAGGGGGCGGGCGCATCCGCTTTCACGGCTATGCAACACTTCCGGCCCGGCTGAACTAAAGCGGGCCTGCCATAAAAGCCTGGACTAAAGGAAAGCGCCCCGGCAATCTTTGTTATTATTATACATAATTACGAGGGTTATCATGCGCCTAATGACAGCTATTGCAGTGGCGGCAGGGCTGCTTTCAGCCGGGCTGGCCGGTCAGGTCTCGGCAGAGTCCAAGGTCTACGCCTATCCCAGTTCCGCAAATTATTGCCCGGCGGGGCTGCAGCCGGTGACCCTTGGCGGGGCGATCTGCTGTGGAACGCCGAACCAGACCATGACCTATGCTGAGGTCAAGGCGCACCCCGTGCAGCGCCGTCACCGCGTGGTCACACCGCGCCGTTCAGCCCGCGTGCCTTGCCCGGTTGGGACCAAGGGCTGTTCGTATAACTGATTTTTCAAGCAACGCCCGGCGCGGGACGCCGGGTGTTTTCTTGCAATATCGTGGCTAGAGCAGCGCGAGGTCGGTGGCCATCTGCCGTCCGTCGCGGCCTTCGGTCAATTCATAGCTGACCTTTTGATCGTCCGCCAAGCCGGTCAGGCCAGACCGTTCGACCGCCGAAATATGAACAAATACATCGTTACCGCCGCTTTCGGGGGCGATGAACCCGTAGCCTTTGGTGGTGTTAAACCATTTCACGGTGCCAGTTGGCATAATCTCCGCGCCTCCTTTGTCTTTGCGTCTCTGCGTTCAGCAGAATGGCGAAAGCGATTGAATTGCGACCCGCCATAATAGAAAGATCGCGCGGACTGGGAAAAAATCAAGCGATGAGCCGCGAGATCCGCAAATGGACGCGGGATCGGGAAGCTGAGGGAGACGGATGTGCAAATTTATGGGCTGAAAAATTGTGACAGCTGTCGCAAAGCGAAAAAGGCGCTGCCAGAGGCGCAATTGGTCGACGTGCGGGAGGAGGGCGTGCCCACCGCGGTCTTGGAAAAGGCCCACGCGCAGTTTGGTGCAGCCTTGCTCAACACCCGTTCGACAACCTGGCGCGGGCTGGATGACGCGGCCCGCAAGGAAGAGCCGCTGGCCCTGATTAAAGCCCATCCGGCCCTGATGAAGCGGCCCCTGATTGCGGTGGGTGATCGGCTGTTTATGGGGTGGAACAAAGAGATAGAAGCCGACGTTCAAGCGATGCTTTAACCGCGGCTCGCCAAAAGCCGGTCCAGTGACAGGGGGCCGGCCCCTTTGATGACGAGCACCAAAAGCAAGAAGATCCAGAGCGCCCGCTGGTCGAGGATATTGGCGTCGGGGAAACGGTCGAACCACGCGCCGAGGGCGCTGCCGTGGCCGTAGAGATCGGTCAGCGATTGCACCACGACAAAGCCTACCATTGCCAGCGCGGCCAGCCGGGTCAGCAGCCCGATGACGATAAGCAGGGGCAGGATGAACTCCGCCACTGTTCCGGCGACGACGACAAGCCAATGAAACAGCTCAAGCGCGTCACTGTCATAGCCGACCGCCTCGAAAACGCGGGGGAAGATCTGGGCGTAGGCGCCGGTGGAAGGGGTGAAGATGCCCAAAGGGCCGGGGCCGAGTTTGGTTAGACCGGCGTTCAGGAAGTAGACCAGCAACACCGCGGCAAAGAGGAAGCGGGCAAGGGTTGGAAGCAGCCAGCCGGCCCGCTCCAGTCGGTCGGCGGCGGTGCGGTAAAGGCGCAGAACTCGGGTCATTTGCTTTCCTCCACGGAAATCGCGCTGAAGACGCCGTGGCTCAGGGCAAAGCCTAGGGCGGCGGCAAGGTCGAACTCAGGTGCGGCACCGACTGTGGCATCATTGGCCGCCCCGAAGGTCCGCCCCTCGGCAAGGTGACCGAACCATTGCGCCGCGCCGGGCGGCGCCAGATGCGGGGCGGGATCATAAGCGGGGCGGGTGATCACCACGTCCTGCGCGACGTTGCGCGGCTTTGGCGCGTTCTCGGTGAAATTATAGCGCCAGATGTCGAAAAGTGGCCAATCTGATCGCAAAAGGCGGGTCGCGGGGGCGAGGGTCAGCTTGGCCCCCATCAGCGCATCGGGAGGGAGCGCCTCGAAGGTCTGCGGATCCAGCGGTGCCGCGTCGGCGGCGTGGTAGGAAGACCGCAGCGCGAGGTCGAGCTTTGCGGCATCGGCGAGATAGCCGATCCTCGCCAGTGGCGCGAAACCTGCGATGAACCCCGGGAAATCCGCGCCATAATGCATCATCAAGGGCGATTTCGGCGGATGCGCCCGGACATAGAGCGGCGCGAGTTCGGCAAAATTGCGGGCACCGATCAGCTTGCGCACCAGCGGAAAGGCCACTTCGAGGGCGGCGATCAGGGAATGGGTGACATTGTTGCGATAGACGCCATAACGCGCGCCCGCCGGTTGCCCCTTGCCATCGCGCAGCCCCGCGGGGGCGGGGCGTGCGGGATCGAGCAGCGCCGCGCGAAAACTGTGCTGGTCGGTCACGCCAGAACCTCGGCGGCGCGATTGGCTTCGGCCCGCAGGACGGGCCAGTCGGGCACGTCATTGTCCCACTCGACCAGTACCGGCTTTGGACCGGTTTGGGCCAGCGTGTAGCTGAGCAAGTCCCAGACCGGATCGACGACCTCTTTGCCATGGCTGTCGATCAACAGCGGCGCGCCGTGATCGTCGGTGTCGTCGTCATGGCCGCCCACATGGATCTCCCCCACATGGTCTGTCGGGAAGGCGTCGATGTAGCCTTGCGGCGATAGCCCGAGGTTGGTGGCCGAAATGAAGACATTGTTGACATCCAGCAAGAGCCCGCAGGAGGTTCGCGCGATGACCTCGGCTAAAAAGTCGGTTTCGGACAAGTCGGATTCTTCGAATGCGAGGTAGCTTGAGGGGTTTTCAAGCAGCATTTGCCGCCCCAAGACCTCTTGCACCTGATTGATATGTGCGGCGACGCGGGTCAGCGTTTCTTCGGTATAGGGCAGGGGGAGGAGGTCGTTGAGATACTCCATCCCATGGGTCGACCACGCCAGATGTTCGGAGAAGGACGCGGGCTGGGTTCGGTCACAGAGGGTCTTGAGCCGCGCGAGGTGGTCTGTGTCGAGGGGGCCTTCGCCGCCGATCGACAGGCCGACGCCATGAACCGACAGGGCGAAACGTTCCTGCAAGGCGCGCAGCTGCGCATGGGGGCGGCCACCGTCGCCCATGTAGTTCTCGGCATGCACTTCGATCCAGCGGACCGGGCCTGGATCGGCCATCAAGCCATCAAAGTGCCGGGATTTATATCCGACCCCGGGGGCATTGGGCAGCGTGGTGAGAGGGGGGGTATCGTCGCGCATATCGGCCTCCGGCATGGGGCGGGGCAGGGTCCGGGCGGGTGCCGCCCGGACCGCTTTGATTAAGCGGGCAGGTCGCGGTCAAGCGGCTCAAGAGAGCCGGTCCGCTCGGTCCCGTCGGCCATGGCGGGCAGATCGATCTCGGCGCAGGTGCCTTCGTCGACGAGGGTCCATGCGTTGCCCTGGTAGTCGGTCACGGAGGTGCCGGCGCAGGTCGTGCCAGGGCCCGCGGCGCAGTCGTTCTCACCAGCCAGCGATACGCCATAGCATTTCTCTTGCGAAGCGGCGGTTGCGGTGGTGGCGTGGCTGCCGAGTGCGGCGGCGACGGCCCCTGCGATGGCTGCGGTCTTGAGTGTGTTGGACATTGTCATTTTCCTTCCTGATGGTGTTGACAGGCTTACTAGAGCAGCCCGTTCGCTCACAAGCCAGTCACGAGCGAGTGTGTCACAGTCCCGTCAGAATTCACGCGGAAAAACGGCGAAAGTTGTAACGATCCCGCGCAGGAAGGGTGGGATTGTTACAAAAACGCTCCGGCAGGCAGGGGGCATATTGCCCGCAAACCCGCCGGAGCGCATGTTTGTTACAGCGCGTTAGCGCAGGTCAGGCGGGGTCGCGTCCTGTGCCAGTTCGGCGGTGAGTGCGTCGAGCGGCTTTACGGATGTCTGCTTTTGCCCCAGACGCCGCACCGAGACCGTGCGCTCTTCGACTTCGCGCGCGCCCACGGCGAGGATCACCGGCACCTTGCCCAGCGAATGCTCGCGGACTTTGTAGTTGATCTTCTCGTTGCGCATATCGGCCTCGGCGCGGACACCGGCGGCTTTCAGGGTTTCGACGACTTCGGCCACATAGTCATCGGCCTCGGAAGTGATGGAGGCCACGACGACCTGGCGCGGGGCGAGCCAGAAGGGCAGTTTGCCCGCGTGCTCTTCGATCAGGATGCCGATGAAACGCTCGAAACTGCCCAGGGTCGCGCGGTGCAGCATGACAGGGCGGTGCTTGTTGCCGTCCTGCCCGATGAAGCTCGCCTCCAGTCGTTCGGGCAGGTTCGCGTCGACTTGCAGGGTGCCGCATTGCCAGTTGCGCCCGATGGCGTCGGTCAGGGTGAACTCCAGCTTCGGGCCGTAGAAAGCGCCTTCGCCCTCGAGCACCTCGAAGTCATAGCCCGCGGCCTTGCAGGCATCGCCGAGCGCCTGTTCCATATGGTCCCATGTCTCGTCCGAGCCGATCCGCTTTTCCGGGCGGGTGGAAAGCTTGATGGTCCAGTTATGGAAGCCGAGGTCGGCGTAGACCTTGGACAGGAAGGCGATGAACTTCGCTGTTTCCGAGGTGATCTGATCCTCGGCGCAGAAGATATGGCCGTCATCTTGAGTAAAGCCGCGCACCCGCATGATGCCGTGCAACGCGCCCGACGGCTCGTAGCGCGCGCAGGAGCCGAACTCGGCCATGCGCAGCGGCAGGTCGCGGTAGGATTTGAGACCTTGGTTGAAGACCTGAACGTGGCAGGGGCAGTTCATCGGTTTGAGCGCATTCACCGCCTTTTCGCGGGCATGGTCCTCGTCGACTTCGACGATGAACATGTTTTCCTGGTACTTGTCCCAGTGGCCGGACTTTTCCCAAAGCTTGCGGTCAACGACCTGCGGGGTGTTGACCTCGACATAGCCATCGCGGTCCTGCATGCGGCGCATGTAGTCCTGCAAGGTGGTGTAGATGCGCCAGCCGTTGGGGTGCCAGAAGACCTGACCGGGCGCCTCTTCCTGCATGTGGAACAGGCCCATTTCCTTGCCCAGCTTGCGGTGGTCGCGCTTGGCGGCCTCTTCCAGCATGTTGAGATGGGCGCGCAGTTTCTCCTTGCCGGTGAAGGCCACGCCGTAGATGCGCTGCAGCATCGCGCGGTCACTGTCGCCGCGCCAATAGGCACCGGCGATGGACATCAGCTTGAAGGCGTCGCCCGGCACTTGGCCGGTGTGTTGCAGATGCGGCCCACGGCAGAGGTCTTGCCAATCGCCATGCCAATACATGCGCAGCGGCTCATTCCCGGGGATCGCGTTGATCAGCTCGACCTTATAGGGCTCGTTCAGGTCTTCGTAATGTTTGATCGCGCGGGCGCGGTCCCAGACCTCGGTGCGGACGGGGTCACGCTTGTTGATGATCTCTTTCATCTTCTTTTCGATCGCGCCGAGGTCTTCGGGGGTGAAGGGCTCTTTGCGGTCAAAGTCGTAATACCAGCCGTCCTTGATCACCGGACCGATGGTGACCTTGGTGTCGGGCCAGATTTCCTGCACGGCGCGGGCCATGATGTGCGCAAGGTCGTGGCGCACCAGCTCGTTGGCCTGTTCTTCGTCGGCCATGGTGTGGATAGCGATGCTGGCGTCGGCTTCGATCGGCCACGCCAGATCGTAATGCGCGCCGTTCACGGTGGCGCTGATGGCCTTTTTGCCGAGCGATTTAGAGATATCGGCAGCCACTTCACCAGCGGTGATCCCGGCGTCGTATTGCCGGCTGTTGCCATCGGGAAGGGTGAGGGAGATTTGGGCCATCTTGGGCGCTCCTCGTCGGTTTGGCGCCTACGAGACGCCCGGTTGCGGGTTATGTGTTGGGCCTATGTGGCGGGGCAGGCGCGGCTTGTCAATGCAAGCGGGGCCGCTTCGGGAAAGTTGTGGCAGGGCGATGGCGCGCTATGTCAGGCGGGCAACAACGAGGATCGGTCAGATGCAAGACGACACGGCGCAGCGCACATTCGAGACGATTTCGGGGGCGGACGACCCGGCACCGGGGTTGGACGACAAGGCGCAGCAGGCCGAGGCCCGCAACGGGCTGCGCCATATCGTGTCGCTGTCGATGACCAAGGTGGCCGATGGTCTGATCGATCCGAAACTGGTCTTGGCTTGGCTGTTGAGCGCTCTTGGCGCGCCTGCGGTTTTCGCGGGCGCCTTGGTGCCGATCCGCGAGGCAGGCTCGCTTTTGCCGCAGATCGCGTTGGCGGGCGTGGTGCAGCGCATGGCACGGCGCAAATGGGCTTGGGTCTGGGGTTCGGTCGGGCAGGGGGGCGCGGCGGGGCTGATCGCCCTTGCTGCGCTCAGCCTTGAGGGGGCCACGGGGGGCTATGCGGTCTGCGCCGCGCTGGCGCTGCTCGCCGTTTGCCGCGCGGCCTGTTCGGTGTCGTTCAAGGAGATTTTGGGCAAGACGGTGGGTAAGACCCGGCGCGGATCGGTGACCGGCTTGGCGGGGTCGGTCTCCTCGGTCGGGGTGGTGATCTTTGCCGGGCTGCTGATGTCGGGCCTGTTTCAAAGCCGAGGCGTCGTGGTGGCAGCCATCGCGCTGGCGGCGGCCCTGTGGATCGGCGCGGCGCTGTTGTTCTCGACGATCATGGAAACGCCGAGCGAGACTGAAGAGGGCGATGGCGTGGATTTCAAACTGCTGCGCGGCAACCGCGACCTGTGGCTGTTTATTCTGGTGCGCGGGCTTCTGGTCTCGACCGCGCTCGCGCCGCCCTATCTCGTAGTGCTGGCCGGATCGTCGGAGAGCGGGCAGTTGGGGCAATTGGGCGCCTTGGTGCTGGCCTCCGCGCTGGCGTCTTTGGTCAGCTCCTACGTCTGGGGGCGGCTGTCGGATATGTCGAGCCGGCGTGTGCTGATGCTGACCGGCGTCGTTGGCTCAGTGGCGATGGCGCTGGCGGTGGGGCTGTGGTTCCTTGGTCTGGCGCAGGCGGTCTGGGCGATGCCCGCCGTGCTCTTCATCCTGATGATCGCCTATCACGGCGTGCGGCAGGGGCGGTCGACCTATCTGGTCGACATGGCCCCGAAAGACCAGCGCGCCGCCTATGCGGCGGTGAGCAATACAGTGATCGGGCTGCTCTTGCTGCTGGCGGGCGTGCTGGGCGGCGGGGCTGCGCTGATCGGGGCGCAAGCAACGCTGATGCTTTTTGCCGTCATGGCGCTGGCCGCCGCCGTGTTGGCCCATTGGCTGCCGGAGGTTGAGCATCTGGCCGAGGACTGACTTGCCCTCATCCGCCGCGATGCCCATGATTGGACGAACGACGGAGGCAGCATGGCAGACAGCAAATTCATCGACACGCCGCAGGGGCGGCGCATCGCCTATCACAAGACCGAAGGGGCGGGGCCCTGCGTGGTGTTTCTGGGCGGGCTGAAGTCCGACATGATGGGGACCAAGGCGGTCTATCTCGAAGACTGGGCGCGGGCCGAGGGGCGCGCCTTTCTGCGCTTCGACTATTCGGGCCATGGGGAATCGTCGGGCCTATTTACCGAAGGGTGCATCGGCGATTGGCACGAAGACACGCTGGCCGCAGTCGCGGCGCTGACCGAGGGGCCGCTGATCGTCGTCGGCTCCTCGATGGGCGGCTGGCAGGCGCTGCTCTTGGCGCGGCATCTGCCCGAGCGGGTCGCCGGGCTGGTCGGCATCGCCGCGGCCCCCGATTTCACCGAAGATGGCTATTGGGCGAATTTCACCGAGGCGCAGAAACAGTCGTTGGAAGAGGTCGGGCAGGTCGAATTGCCGTCGGACTATATGGAGCCCTACATCATCACCCGCCGGATGATCGAGGACGGGCGCAAGCGGTTGGTGCTGCGCGATCCGCTGAACCTGCCGTTCCCGGTGCGCCTGTTGCAGGGCACGGCGGACACCGCCGTCAGCACGGCCACGGCGGTGCGGCTGTTGGAGCATGCGCAAAGCCCCGACATGCAACTGACGCTGGTCAAGGATGCCGATCACCGGTTCTCGGACGCGCGCTGTCTGGCGATGATCGTCGAGGCGATCAACGCGGTCTCCGGCGACGCGGGGTGACCAAGGGGTGACCAAGGGCGCGGGCATGGAACCGCCGACGCGCCTGCGCCCCGCTGTCCCTCGAAACCACCCATGCTAAGAGACCGCCAAACCCAAGGGGGACGGCATGAAACCACGTTATTTCAACCGCATACCGCACCGGAGCCTGCCCAATGGCTGAGCCGATCGTTCTGCTGCCCGGCATGATGTGCGACGCGCGTGTCTTCACGCCGCAGATCCAAGCGCTGTCCCCGCTCGGGACCGTGGTGCTGGCCCCGATCACCCAAGGCGAACGGATCGAAGAGATCGCCTCGGGCCTGTTGGATCAACTGCCGCCGCGTTTCTCGCTGGTGGGGCAGGGCATGGGCGGTGTGGTGGCGCTGGAACTGCTGCGCCGCGCACCCGACCGGATCAGCCGCATTGCCCTCTTGGCCACCCACGTGCTGGCCGAATTGCCCGCCATTGCCGCGGACCGTGAACCGCAGATCATCATGGCGCAGTCGGGCAAGCTGGGGGAGGCAATGCAGGCGCGGATGGCCAATGGTTTCCTCGCCCCCGGCAAGGGGCGGGGCGAGGTGCTGACCCGCGCGATGGAGATGGCTGAGACGCTGGGCGGCGATGTCTTCGTCCGCCAATCCCGCGCTTTGCAACGGCGGCGCGATCAGCAGGCGGTGCTGCGCAAATGCAAGGTGCCCGCGCTGGTGCTTTGTGGGGAGCATGACGCGCTCTGCCCGGTCAAACGCCATGCCTTCATGGCCGAGATGATCCCCTATGCCAAGCTGACGGTGCTCGAAGACGCGGGCCATCTGCCCAGCCTAGAGCAGCCAGAGGCGACCACCGCCGCGCTGCGCGACTGGCTGCATCAACCTCTCGTGCTGCAATAGGGCAGTGGCTTAGGCCGCTGCCGGTTTATCGCTTTTCTTGGCCTCGGGTTTCTGAGAGGCGGGCTTTTGCGGCTCGGGCGTTTGGGGCGCAGGGTTTTGCGGCTCAGGCGTGCCGTTGTTCGCGTCGATAAAGTCAAGCACCAAGGGCCGGATGTTGTTGCGCCAGCCTTTGCCCGCGAAGATCCCGTAATGGCCCGCGCCCTGCTCAAGATGGCTGGCCTTCTTGGCATCTGGCAGCCCGGTCAGCAGATCAAGAGCGGCGATGCACTGGCCGGGGGCCGAAATGTCATCCTTGCTGCCCTCGACCGTCTTGACGGCGACGGTGGTGATCTTGCCGATGTCGACCTGACGGCCCGCCACGGTAAAGACGTTGCGCGCGATCTCGCGCTCTTTGAAAATGCGTTGCACGGTCGACAGGTAGAACTCCGCCGGCATGTCCATCACGGCGAGGTATTCGTCGTAGAACTTGTTGTGCTTGTCATGCTCATGCGCCGTCTTTTGCGCCACGCGGGTGATCTGATTGGCAAAGGCATCGCGGTGGGTGTCATTGTTCATCGAGATGAAGGAGGTAAGTTGCAACAGCCCCGGATAGACCTTGCGCCCCACGCCCGCGTATTTGAAGCCGACCTGCTGGATCATCATCTGCTCAAGCTGGCCCATGGTCACGCTATGGCCGAAATCGGTCACGTCTGTGGGCGCGGCATCGGGGTCGATCGGCCCGCCGATCAGCGTCAGCGTGCGCGGCTGAGCTTCGGGCGCTTCCTCGGCCAGATAGGCGGTGGCGGCCAGCGTCAGCGGCGCAGGCTGACAGACCGCGATCACATGGGTGTCGGGGCCAAGGTTATGCATGAAATCAACGAGGTAGAGCGTATAATCCTCGATGTCGAACTTGCCCGCACTAACTGGAATATCACGCGCATTGTGCCAGTCCGTCACATAGACGTCGCAATCAGGCAGCAGGGAGATCACAGTGGAACGGAGCAGCGTGGCGTAATGACCCGACATCGGCGCGACCAAAAGAACCTTGCGGCCCGTCTCTTCGCGGCCTTGGACCGAGAATTTCAGCAGATCGCCAAAGGGCCGTTCCATCACCGGCTCGATGCTGACCAGACAGTCCTGCCCCTTGGGGCCGACCACCGGGGGGATGTCCCAATCGGGTTTGACGACCATCCGAGCAAAGGTCCGTTCCGTCACCTCACCCCAAGCGGCGAGCCATTCCATCGCAGGGTTTGGAAACAGAGAGAAAGCCGGGTAGGATGCCATAGCAAGCGCAGAAGCGCCGAGCCATTGATTGGTGTTCCGGATGGACTCCATCATGTCGTAGGTGGCCATATAGCGCATGTGGGGGCTCCTTTATGCTGCACCTGCGAAGATAGGAGGTAAGGGTTAAGATGACAACAGAATCCGAGAATCCCGAGATTGCCGAGCCTCAAGCCCTGTCTCGTATGGCGCAAAACTTGAAAAAGGTTGAAGAATTAAGCCAGCGCCTGACCCGTGTGATGGCGCAGCGCGAGGGCCATCAGCCCGCGCTCGATGGTCCGAACCAACAGCTTTTTGCCAAAGCGGCGCAGTCTTACTGGGCCGAGGCGATGACCAATCCGGCCCGTTTGATGGAGCATCAGATGGGCTATTGGACCAAGTCGGTCGCCCATTTCGTCGAGGCGCAGCAGGCGCTGGCCAAGGGCGGTTTGGCCCCGGTTGAAGAGGACGCGCCGACCGACAAACGTTTCGCCAATCCGCTGTGGCAGACGCATCCCTATTTCAACTTCATCAAACAGCAGTATCTGATCAACGCCGAGGCGCTGCGCCAAGCGGTCGAAGATGCCCAAGACATGGACCCGGCCGAGAAAAAGCGGCTGGTCTATTTCAGCCAGCAGATCATCGCGATGATGTCGCCGACCAACTTCCTTGCCACCAATCCCGACGTGCTGGAACGCGCGGTTGAGACCGAGGGCGAGAGCCTCGTGAAAGGTCTGGAAAACCTGATCGCGGATCTGGAGGCCAACAACGGCGAGCTGGTCGTGAAACTGGCGGATGACAGCGCCTTTGAGCTGGGCCGCAACATCGCCACCACGCCGGGCAAGGTGGTGTTTCGCAACCGCATGTTCGAGTTGATCCAATACTCCCCCAGCACCGAAGAGGTCCATAAAACCCCGCTGTTGATCTTCCCGCCGTGGATCAACAAGTTCTACATTCTCGACCTCAAGGCGCAGAACAGTCTCGTCAAATGGCTGGTCGATCAGGGGCACACGCTGTTCATCGTCTCATGGGTGAACCCCGATGCCAGCTATGCCCAGATCGGCATGGAGGATTACGTCGAAGAGGGCTACCTCGCCGCGATTGAAGAGGTGAAGGCGATCACTCAGGAAAAGCGCCTCAACGTGGTGGGCTATTGCATCGCCGGCACCACACTGGCGCTGACCCTGTCGCTGTTGAAAAAACGTGGCGATAGCTCGATCAAATCCGCGACCTTCTTCACCGCGCTCACCGATTTCTCGGATCAGGGGGAGTTTCAGCCCTTCCTCACCAATGACTTCATCGACGGGATCGAGGCCGAGACGGCGGATAAGGGCATTTTGCCCTCGGTCGTCATGGCGCGTACCTTCTCATTCCTGCGCTCCAACGATCTGGTCTATGGCCCCGCCGTGCGCAGCTACATGATGGGCGAGACGCCCCCGGCCTTTGACCTGCTCTATTGGAACGGCGACGGGGCCAATCTGCCGGGGCAGATGGCAATGCAATACCTGCGCGGTCTCTGCCAGCGAAACGAATTGGCCGAGGGCGGTTTCAAACTGCTCGGAGAGCGGCTAACGCTGGATGATATCGAGGTGCCGCTCTGCGCCGTGGCCTGTGAGACGGATCACATCGCGCCGTGGAAAGACTGCTACCGCGGGGTGCAGCAGATGGGGTCGAAGGACAAGACCTTTATCATGGCGCAATCGGGCCATATCGCGGGCATCGTCAATCCGCCCAATCGGAAGAAATACGGCCACTATGTGAACGGCGATCTCACGCAGGACTACGCCGCATGGCGCGAGGCCGCCGCCTTTCACGAAGGGTCTTGGTGGCCACGGTGGGGCAAGTGGCTGGCCAAACGGGCAGGGGCAATGATTCCCGCACGGTTTCCCGGCGACGATGGGCGCGAGATTCTCGCTGATGCCCCGGGTAGCTATGTGACCCGCAAGGCAAACGACTGATTACCTTAGGTAATCCAAACACCCTTCGGGCTCATGCTGCAATGCAGAAAAAACCTTGAAATGCTGCGCTGCGGCATCTATGTTGTGGTCAGACGCGAAACGGACGGGTCTCCCCGCTCCCTTGCCACAGTAGCATTAAAAGGATTGAGACATGACCAAGACACCTGACATGACCGCGATGTTCAAAGACGTTCTGGGCGCTTTCCCGGTGGATAACGCCGCCATGCAAGACGCATTCAAAAACACCGCCACCCTGAACGAGAAACTCTCCGGCGTTGCCTTCGACGCGGCTGAAAAATCCGCCGACATTTCCACCGCGTGGACGAAAGAGACGCTGGCCCGCCTGACCGAGATGACAAAGGTCAAAGCCGAGCCCACAGACTACGCCAAAGCGATGACCGATTTCGCTTCCGCTTCCGCTGAATCCGCGGCAGAGCATATGGCCGCCTTTGCCGAGATCGCGAAAAAGGTTCAGATGGACACCGTCGAGCTGATGATGTCGGCTGGTAAAGACCTGCAAAGCGACGCCAAAGCCGCCACCACCGAAGGCGTGGCCACCGCACAGGCTGCCGCCAAAAAAGCGACTGTGAAGTAAATCTGACGCTGGGCTCTCCAGCGCCAAGGAATGCTTAAAGAAAGGGCAGGTCCAGACGGGCCTGCCCTTTTGTCATGCGCTCTTTCTATTTGCCGATCCCTGTCCTAAGCTGCGATGCAGCACCATTGGTCGGGAGTAACATCATGGCGGACAAACCGAAGCCCTTGCTGATAAAACGCTACGCCAGCCGCAGGCTCTACAACACCGAAACAAGCGATTACGTCACGCTGGAAGATATCGCCGGTTTCATCCGCGACGGGCGCGAGGTTCAGATCGTCGATCTGAAGTCCGGCGATGACCTGACACGGCAATATCTGTTGCAAATCATCGCCGAACACGAAAGCCGGGGCGAGGCCGTCTTGCCGGTCGATGTGCTGACCGATCTGGTGCGCAGCTATATGTCAGGCAACGTCTCGGTGGTGCCGCAGTTCCTGCAGGCCTCCTTCGACATGCTGCGCGATGGCCAGTCCAAGGCGATCGAAAACATGAGCGCGATGAACCCGATGGCCAAGATGCCGGGCATGGAAGCGATGCAGGCGCAGCAAGAAGCCTTCATGAAGGCGATGACCGGCGGCTGGGCCAAATCCACCACGCCAGAGCCGCCCAAACAGCAGGCCGAACAGGGCGACGATCTGGACGCGATCAAAAAGCAGTTGGCAGAGTTGCAGGACAAACTGTCAAAGCTGAACTAACCCCAGAAGAAGCGGGCGTCGCGCGCCCGCCTCAGGCCGCCTGCGCCTCGGCCACATCCCTCAGCGCGCCCAAAATCACATCCGCCACGGCGTCGATCTCCTCCAGCGTCAACTGCACCGGCAGCCGCACGTCGCAGGCCCGCATCAGCATGGCGCGGGTGCGCGGCAGCTCGGGCAGGTCTTCGATGAATTGCCAGTTCCAAAAGGCGCGGGCGTTGTCGGTGCTCTGGCCAAAGACCTGCACTTTCACCCCCGCCACATCCGCCGCCGCCGCGAAAGCGCGGATGCTGGCATCAGAGAGGCCCACCAGATTGAACTGGATCGAATCCGGCGCGCGGGTCTCACCGGGCAGGGGGCTTGGCACCTCGATCAAGGGGGAGGCCGCCAGCCGCGCCGCCATGTGATCGTGATTGCGCAGCCCATCGGCCACCCGGCGCGGCAAATGCGGCAATTGCGGCCGGATGATCGCAGCCGAAAGGTTGGACATGCGCAGATTGTACAGCGGCAGCCGGTTCTGCCACTTGGCAAAACTGTCTTGCAGGGCCGCGTGTTTCTTCCAATTATGCTCATAAGCGCCCGACATGATGATCGCCCGCGCCACCAGATCGGCGTCATCGGTGATCAGGATACCGCCTTCGCCCGCGTTAATCATCTTGTAGGACTGGAAGGAAAAACAGCCGATCTTGCCAAGCGTCCCGATTTTCCGCCCCCGCCAAAGCGTGCCCAGCGAATGGGCCGCGTCTTCGATCACCGGCACGCCAGCAGCCTCGCAAAGCCCCATGATCGCATCCATATCCGAAGTATGCCCCCGCATATGGCTGATGATCACCGCCCGAACGCCCGGCAGTTTGGCGGCGAAATCCTCCAAATCCACACGGTAATTCTCGCCCACCTCACAAAGCACCGGCTTGCAGCCTGCGTGGATCACTGCAGAAGGCACGGCAGCAAAGGTGAAACCCGGGATCAACACCGGCGCCCCAACCGGCAGGTCCAAAGCAAGCAAGGACAGAAACAGCGCGGCCGAGCAGGAGGACACGGCCAGCGCATATTCACTGCCCATCATCTGCGCGAATTCGACCTCCAACAGGGAAACAGGCGCGTCCTTGGCCGCAGTATAGCGAAAAAGATCGCCACTTTGCAAAAGCACCGCAATGGCGGCCTCCGCTTCGGCAGGGATCGGTTCGGCACGGTGCATGTCGGGCAAAGCCATATTTCAAAATCCTGAATAATGATTTCCAGAATAGTAAAACAAACGCCTACGCAAACCAAGGGGGGATGCCCCCACAATGGGCCACCCCCTCTTCCCCTTCATCCTTTCCTAAATACCCTCGGGGGAATCGCGCCAAAGGCGCGATGGGGGCAGAGCCCCCGCACTCCACCACCAGCCAAACCCGCGCGACCGCTCAGAGCGAAGTCAAAGCCCCAACCGATCCCGCGTCGCATACCAAAGCATCGCAAGCACCAAAAGCGGGCTCCGCAGAGAGGCCCCGCCGGGGAAAGCCTGCGTCGGGATCGCGGCCATCGTGTCAAAACCCGCGGCATCGCCTTCGATCGCCTTGGCCATCAGATAGCCCGCATGGGTCGCCGTCCCAACACCGTGACCGGAATAGCCCGAGGCCGAGAGGATGTTCGGCGCGAGCCGGGCCACATAGGGCAGGCGCTTCATCGTGATGCCAAGAGTGCCGCCCCAAGCGTAGTCGATCTTAACGTCCTTCAAATGCGGAAAGACCTGCGACATCGGTTTGCGGACCTTGGCGGCGATGTCCTGCGGGAAGCGATAGCCATAGCTCTCGCCGCCGCCAAACAGCAGCCGTCCGTCGTGCGACAGTCGGAAATAGTTTACCACAAAGCGGCTGTCGGCCACGGCCACGTCGCGGGGCAGCACGTCTTTCACGCGCGCGCCCAAGGGTTCGGTCGCGGCGATGAAATTGTTGATCGGCATGACCTTAGCGGCCACGTCACCGTTCAGTTTGCCCAGATAGCCATTGCAAGCCAGCACCACATGATCGGCGCTGACGCTGCCGGTGGCGGTTTGCACCAGCGCCTTGCTGCCCTCGACGATGTTCTCGGCGGGACTTGTCTCATGAATGCGCACGCCTGCGGCGGCAGCGGCGTGGGCAAGGCCGAGGGCGTAGTTCAAGGGGTGCAAATGCGCGGCCCCCATGTCGAGCACGCCGCCCTTGTAGTCGGGCGAGGGGCAGACCGACTGCAGCGCGGCGTGATCCAACACTTCGATCTGGTCATAGCCATAGCGCTTTTGCAAATGCTCTGCATAATCATGCAGATGCCGCACATCAGATGTGGTGGAGCCGGTCCAAGCCACGCCGGGCTTCAGGTGACAGTCGATCTCATGTTTCGCGATGAGGGATTTGACCAGTTCCTTGGCGTCTTCGCCCATCTGCCACAGCTTGGCGGCATGGTCTTCGCCCAGCATCTTTTCGAGCCCATCTTGCTCGACCCGTTGGCCCGAGCCTAACTGTCCGCCATTGCGCCCCGAGGCGCCAAAACCCACGCGCTGCGCGTCCAAAAGCACCACGTCATAGCCCGCCTCGCTGAGATGCAGCGCGGCGGAAAGCCCGGTGTAGCCGCCGCCAACGACACAGACATCAGCCTTCGTATCACCCTGAAGCGGCGGGTAGGCCGCGTGTTTCGTGGCGGTGGCGGCGTACCAGCTGGTAGGGTACTGGCCGGGCGTGTCATTGGCGTAGAGCAGGTTCATCGGGCCTCCGGGCGTTAGACGTTCATCAGCAGATGTTCACGTTCCCAAGGCGAGATGACCTGTAGGAACTCCTCATATTCCGCCCGTTTCACGATGGAATAGACGCGGGCGAAATCCGGACCCAAAGCCTCATGCAACTCTGTCGCCTCCTCGAATAGGTCGAGCGCTTGGCCCAGAACCTGCGGAATATCCCCTTCGCCGACATAGGCATCGCCCTTGAATTCGGGCAGCGGATCTTTCTGCTGGATCAACCCCAGATAGCCGCAGGCAAGGCTGGCGGCGATGCCGAGGTAGGGGTTGCAGTCCATCCCGGCGAGACGGTTTTCCACCCGGCGCGACTTTGGCCCCGAGAGCGGCACGCGAATGCCCGTGGTGCGGTTGTCGCGGCCCCATTCAAGGTTGATCGGTGCGGCGTGATCCTTGACGTAGCGGCGGTAGGAATTGACATAGGGCGCAATCACGGCCAGCGCGCTTGGCATGTGATTTTGCAAACCGGCGATGAAATGGCGGAAGGGGGCGGTCTCTTCGCCTTCGGCATCGACAAAGATGTTTTCGCCGGTTTTCACGTCCAGCACCGAATGGTGGATATGCATGGCGCTGCCTGGCTCATCGGCGATGGGTTTGGCCATGAAGGTGGCGTAGCATTCATGCCGCATCGCGGCTTCGCGGATCAGCCGTTTGAAATAGAACACCTCATCGGCCAGCCGCACCGGATCCCCATGTTGCAGGTTGATCTCAAGCTGGCCCGCGCCGCCCTCTTGGGTGATGCCGTCGATCTCGAAACCCTGCGCTTCGGCAAAGTCGTAGATGTCGTCGATCACGGGGCCGAATTCATCCACCGCGGTCATCGAATAGGCCTGACGCGCCGCTGCCGGACGGCCCGAGCGGCCCATCATCGGCAGGATTTCCTTGGCCGGGTCGATGTTGCGGGCCACAAGAAAAAATTCCATCTCGGGGGCCACGACCGGCTCCCACCCCTTGTCGCGGTAAAGCTGCACCACGCGTTTGAGCACATTGCGCGGCGAATAGGCCACCGGCTTGTCGTTGCGGTCATAGGCGTCGTGGATGACCTGAAGCGTCCAGTCGCCGGTCCAAGGTGCGGCGGTGGCCGTGTCCATATCCGGGCGCAGGATCATGTCTTTTTCGATGAAACCGTCATCGCCCGCCGCTTCGCCCCATTCGCCGGTGATGGTCTGGTAGAAGATGCTGTCGGGCAGGTGGAAATACTCTTGCCGCGCGAATTTCGACGCCGGGACGGCCTTGCCCCGGGCGATGCCGGGCAGGTCGGGGATGATACATTCCACTTCGTCCAGACGCCGGCCCTCAAGATAGGCGCGCGCCGCTTCGGGTAGTGCTTCTGTCCAATCCTCGGCCATCAGGCCCTCTCTTTCCTGTTGTCTTTAAAGAATGCGGCCATTTGGTCCGCGATTTTTTGGTTGTCGATGGGGCCGCCCAAGGCGGCAGTCGCCTGTTCCAGCAGATGCTCGGGCACCACGCCCTTGCCGCGGGTTTTGATCAAGCCGTCGATGAAGTCATGGCCGAATTCGGGATGTGGCTGCACTGTCCAGATGCGGTCGTCATAGGCCAGCGCCGCATAGGCGCAAAAGTCCGATGAGGCAACGACGCGCGCCCCTTCGGGCAGGTCCACGATCTGATCCTGATGCCATGCGTTCAGCGCCAGTTTGTCACCATCCATGTCGTATTCGGTGCGGCCAATGGACCAGCCGTTGGTAAACTTCTCAACCTTGCCGCCAAGCGCTTGGGCGATGATCTGATGCCCGAAACAAACGCCGATCAGGGGGCGGCCATCGGCATAGGTCTGGCGGATGAACTCCTCCAGCGGCGGGATCCAATCGTGATCCTCATAGGCGCCGTGTTTCGATCCGGTGATCAGCCAGCCGTCGGCCTGGGTCACGCTGTCGGGCAGGATGCCATCGACGACCGACCAGATTTGAAAGTCAAACCCGTGGCCATCCAGCAGTTTGGTGAACATCTCCCCGTAGTCGCCGAGCTGTTCGAGGAAGTCGTCGGGGGAGTGGCCGGTTTGCAGAATGCCGATTTTCATGTGTCACCTGTTACACAGTGTCGAGGTAGATCTCGACCTGTTCCTCTGGGGTCAATTCCTGCATGTAATGCAATTCTTGGCGTTTGGTCAGCACGAAGTTGCGGATCATCTCGGGCGCGAAGATCCGCGCGACATGGGGGCAGCTTTCAAACAGGTCGATGGCGGTTTTCCAATCGCTCGGCATGCGCGGCAATTCGGCAGCATAGGCGTTGCCGGTGATCGGGGCGGGCGGCTCAAGCGCGTCTTCGATCCCGTTGAGCGCGGCACCCAACACGGCGGCGAGCATCAGATAGGGGTTCACATCCCCGCCCGAGACGCGGTGTTCGATGCGCCGCGCCTTGTGGCTGCCCGAGGGGATGCGGATCGCGGCGGTGCGGTTCTCATAGGCCCAGCAAACCCCGGTGGGCGCATGGGATTCCGGCACCATCCGGTCAAAGCTATTGGCATGCGGGCAAAAGACCAGCGCCGAGCCCTGCATCGCGTTCATGCAGCCCGCCACAGCGTGGCGCAGCGTGTCGGTCCCCTTTGGCCCGCCATCGTCGAAGATGTTGTCGCCCTTCTCATCCAATACCGAGAAATGCGTGTGCAGGCCGGAGCCGGAGTAATCCTCGTAAGGTTTCGCCATAAAGCTTGCGGCAAAGCCGTGCCGCCGGGCCAAACCCTTGACCAGCATCTTGAACAGCCATGCGTCATCGGCGGCGCGCAGCGCGTCGTCGCAATGCATGAGGTTGATCTCGAACTGGCCCAGACCCGCCTCGGAAATGGCGGTGTCGGCGGGAATGTCCATCTCTTCGCAGGCGTCATAGAGGTCGGTAAAGAACAGGTCGAACTGGTCGAGCGCGCGGATCGACATGGTCTCGGCCGCTTTGCGCCGCTTGCCCGACCGGGGCGAGACGGGCACTTGAAGGTTGCGGCCCGAATCGTCGATCAGGAAGAATTCCAGCTCAACGGCGCAGACCGGCGTCAGCCCGCGCGCCTTGTAGCGGTCGAGCACCGCGCGCAGTGCATGGCGTGGATCGCCGGGGTAGGGGCGGCCATCTTCGCGGAACATCCAGATGGGCAGCAGGGCCGAGGGCGCGTCGAGCCATGGCATCGGCATGAAGCCCCGTTCGGTCGGTTTCAGTACGCCATCCGCATCGCCCGTTTCGAACACCAGCGGACTGTCGTCGATATCCTCGCCCCAGATGTCGAGGTTCAGCACCGAGACGGGAAAGCGGGTGCCTTCGGTCGTGACCTTATCGGCAAAGCGCGAGGGGATGCGCTTGCCCCGCGCTTGGCCATTGAGGTCGGCAGCGGCCACACGAATGGTGCGGACCTGAGGATTTTTGCGAAGCCAGTTGTTCATACATCACCTGAATGGGCGGTGGGCATGTCACAAAGCGGTTCGCCCGGGGGCAAAAGCGGTAGGCGCCCACGCGCCGCGTAATTTGATCAAATAATGGATACTACCGGATCAAATTAGGACGCAAGCGAATTTTACGGCGTTGCGCTTGGGGCAGGTGGCGGTTGAGGCGGGAATTGATCAAACCGAAGACGCCGATGATGCAGAGCGTCAGAAGGATGAAATAACCGGCAAGAATGGGATAGGGGACGAAGGGGTTGAAGGTCTTATCCGCGAAATAGCTGGCGTAATAGAGCGCGTCACCGCGCTGTTGCCATGCCGGGAAACCGCTGAAAAACACCAGTGTCGTGGCGTGAAACAGGAAAATCGCCTCATTCGTATAGGCGGGCCAAGCGAGCCGCAGCGAGGTGGGCCAGATCACCCGGCGAAAGCGCGACCAGCCGGACAGACCATAGGCATCCGCGGCCTCCACATCGCCCTTGGGGATGGATTGCAGCGCGCCGTAAAAAATTTCGCCCGAATATGCGGCAGTGTTGAGAAAGAGCACGATCAACGCGCCCAGCCATGCCGCGGTGAAGGGGGCGAAGAAGGCGTATTCCGATTTCAGCGACAGAAACAGGAAGTAGCCAAAGAAGAACTGAATGAAGAGCGGCGAGCCGCGGAAGATAAAGATGAACCACTCCGCCGGTTTGCGGAACCACGGGTTCGCGCTGGCCTTGCCAACGCCGAGCGCCGTCGCAAAGAAAAAGCCGGTCAGCAAAGCGACGACGCCAAAATATACGTTCCAGATCATGCCCGAGCCAATCAGCGTGAACTGCTCGCAAAGCGTGAAACCTTCGCGCGGCAGCAGCCGCTCGCCATAGCCCAAGGACCGCAGGCCGTAGTCCTGAATCGTTTGCAGACAGCTCATGCGCCAGCCCTCCGCTGGGCTTCGCCGCCGGTGGTGGCTTGGCCGCGTGTCAGTCGTTTCATCAGACGGTCCAACGTGATCTCGGAAATGCGGGTGAAGAGCAGGTAGAACACCAGCAGCGCGAGGAAGTACCACATGCGCCAGTCAGGGTGCGGGTAATCGGTAAAGCGCGGGGTCTTGGTCCCGCCCAGTTCACGCGCCCAATAGACGATGTCTTCGACGCCTAGCAAAAACAGCAGCGGCGTGGCCTTGATCAGCACCATCCACAGGTTGCTGAGGCCGGGCAGGGCATAGACCCACATCTGCGGCACCAGCACCCGCCAGAAGGTTTGGCGGTGGGTCATGCCATAGGCTTCGGCGGTTTCGAGTTGCGGGCGCGGCACGGCGCGCATGGCCCCGAAAAGCACATTGGCCGCGAAGGCCCCGAAAACGATGGCAAAGGTAAAGACGGCGAGGCCGAAGCCATAGGTCTCATGCACCCATTGGGCGGCATTGCCCAAGGGCATCTTGGCTTCTTGGCAGACGACGAAGTCGCTGCCTTGGCGGATCGGCATATCCCAATCGGGGCAGAGCACCTTGTGGCGCAGATACTCGATGCCCTGATCTAGCGCGATCACGAAAAACAGGAAGAAGGCGATATCCGGCACACCACGCACCAGCGCGATATAGCCCTTGCCGACCCAACTGAGCGGCGCGAAACGCGCGCGTGCCATCATGGCCCCGCCAAAGCCGAAGGCCAGCGCCACGGGGGCGGTAACCGCCAAAAGCAGCAGGACCTTCAGGAAGGACAGGTAGAAGGACATATGGACGCCGGTGGTCAGGTAACAGGCGGTCCAGAGCCAGTCATTCAGGGTCGACGGATCGGTGCAGAAAGAGAACATGGGCCCCCGTGGGCTGATCTGCGCGCGGGGCCCGCGCAGGCATGGTCAGGCGCGCCGCGACGGGCGCGCCTGAGATGGAATCACTCGTAGGTGGTGGTGTCTTCGCCGAACCACTTCTTGAGCATCTCGTTGAGCGTACCGTCTTCCTTCATCTCAGTGATGACGGCGTCGAAGGTGTCGCGCAGTTCGGTGTCGGACTGGCGCAGGCCCATGCCGATGCCACCGCCGAGCGGCACATCGTCGCCCACGAACATCAGCTCACCGCCGGATTCCTCGACGATCGGCACAAGGTAATCCTTGTCGGCGAAGACCGCGTCGGCCTCACCGTTGCGTACGGCGGCGACGGTCTCTTCCGGGGTCGCGAATTCGATCAGCGTGGCGCCGCTTTCGGCGACATAGCCCGCCTGGATGGTCGCGGTCTGACCAGCGACGACGCCGCCTTCGAGGTCCGCGTCCTCAGATGCCGCCACATAGGCCGAGGCGGTGGGCGGATAGTAGTTCTGCGTGAAGGCGATGACTTCCTTACGCTCGTCGGTGATGCTCATGCCCGCCATGATGGTGTCGTAGTTGCCCGACACGAGGTTGGGGATGATGCTGTCCCAGTCGTTCTTGACCCATTCGCAGGTCAGCTCAGCGCGCTCGCACAGCTCGTCGCCCAGCTCACGCTCGAACCCGTCGACTTCGCCGGCGTCGTTGATGAAGTTGTAGGGGGGGTAGGCGCCCTCGGTGCCCATGCGGATGGTTTTGCCATGGGCTTCGGCCATCGCGAAGCCAGCGGTCATGCTGAGCGCGACGCTTGCCAGTAGGATCTTTTTCATTTGGTAACTCCCTTTGGTTCTTGTTTACGCAGGCTGGGTTGCCGAAAGGAACCCACGCAGACGTTCCGATTTGGGCGCGCCGAAGACCTCTTCGGGCGTCCCTTGTTCTTCGATCAGACCTTGGTGCAAAAAGACGACATGATCGCTGACATCGGCGGCCAGTTTCATGTCATGGGTCACGATCACCATCGTGCGCCCCTCTGCGGCCAGATCCTTGATAACCTTGACGACTTCCTGCTCCAACTCAGGGTCGAGCGCGCTGGTGGGCTCATCAAAGAGCAGCGCTTCGGGCTCCATGCAGAGCGCGCGGGCAATGGCGGCGCGCTGTTGCTGCCCACCGGAGAGCTGGGCGGGGTAGACATCGCATTTGTCGCCGATGCCGACCTTTTCCAGATAGCCACGCGCGGCGCGCTCCACCTCCGCCCGGTCGCGGCCCAGCACGGTCAGCGGCGCTTCCATCACGTTTTGCAGGATCGACATATGCGCCCAGAGATTGAACTGCTGGAACACCATCGACAGGTTGGTGCGGATGCGCAGCACCTGTTTGGCGTCCGCCGGGCAGCGCTGGTGGCCGTCGCCCTTCCAACGCACCGGCTCGCCCTTAAAGATCACCTCGCCCTGTTGGCTGTCTTCCAACAGGTTGCAGCAGCGCAGCAGCGTCGATTTGCCCGAGCCGGACGACCCGATCAGCGAGATCACATGGCCACGCGGGGCGGTCAGATCGACCCCTTTGAGAACCTCCAGCGCGCCATAGGCCTTGTGGAGGTTCTTGATCTGGATAACCGGGGTGTCTGTGGTCACGGAAACTGTCGCCAATCTGTCATTTCAGTGCGCTATAAAGCGACGAATCGACGGAAATTGCAACGCAGAGTTTGCCCCGCGTTGCATCACAGTCCAGGTGCTGACGCTAAGTCAGTTTTCTTTGGCAACACGCTGGCGGGCCATGGCGCTGTCGGTATCGGTGACGCCCAGGAGGTTCGACACCAGCCGCAGCAACGCGTCTTCTTCGTCGGAACGGCTGCCGTCGGCCAGAACCACCTGCCAAAGCGCCTCGATGACCTCCAGCCGGTGCTCATAGGGCACCGCATCCTTGATCGCGCGGGTAAAGCGCACGGTGTCGGGGGCTTGGGCCTCCAGCGCCTCGGCCTCTTTACGCAGGGCGGTGGCGTCGGCCTCGTTCAGGCCGTAGCGCTCGGCGGCGATCCGGTCGATCAGGCGCCGCTCGCTCATTGCGTAGTCATTGTCGGACCGGGCGATGCGCACCAAAAGCGCGGTCAGCGCGAGGCGGGCGTCATTGTCGGCCAATGGATCGGGTTCGGGCTGGGTCAGCCGTTTGAGAAAGTCACCAAACATATATGCGTCATCATCCTGCTGCGGGAAAAGGGAATGTCATAGCGTGTTCAAAGCGTTAGCCCGGGCTGCGGCCATATCCTCATCCGACAGGCCAAGGGCGGTTTCGATGGCGACAAGCTGAATTTCCTCGTCATCATTGCGCGCCCCGTCCGAAAGGGCCACCTGCCACATCGCCTCGCCCAATGCCTTGCGGTCGGCATAGTCGACCTCTTCGCGCAGGATGCGGGTGAACTCCGGCGTGCCGGGGGCGTCGCGCTCTAGCGCTTCGCAAGTGGCACGCAGTTTCGCCGCCTCGATGGGTTTGAGGCCGAAGGTCTGCGCCAGAATGCGGTCGATCTGGCCGATCTCGGAGGCGCGGTAGTTGCGATCGGCAAAGGCCACACGCACCAAAAGCGCGCCAAGTGCCAGTTGGGCATTGGGCTGCGGCAAAGGTTTCGGCTGTGCCTTGCGGCGGGGGAACAGTCGGTTCAGCATGGGGCTCACTTATCGCAGGAAACAGGGTCGCCATAGAGGAAACTGCGCATCGGGGGCGCAGGTTCCTGCAGGGGGCCGCATCGGCTTAGCCGTCATAGCCTTCGACGATCACCAAAGACCCGTCCGCCACGTTCAGGCGAATGTCTTTCGCCCGCTGGTAGCCGGGGCTTTCGTAACAAGCGACCGCATCGGCGTAGCTGTCGAATTCCAAAACAACGGTGCGGGCGCGCATCTGCCCTTCGCGGATCTGCTGGGTGCCGCCGCGGACAAGGAAGCGCGCGCCGTAATCCGCAAAGGGTTTGGCATTGGCAGCACGGTATTTGTCGTAAATCGCAGTGTCGTGGATATCCATGGTGGCGATCCAATAGCCCTTTGGCATTTGTTATCTCTCCTGTTGGGTCAAAGTGGCGAAACGGGCGGTGAGGTTCTGTGCCTCATTGTCGAGCCCGTAAGGGGGATTGATCACGAACATGCCCGAACCGACCATACCATGCCCGGGCCGCGCGGGCGGAAAGCGCACTTCGTGGCGCAGCGCATCGGGGTGGTTGGCGGTGAGCTTGTCGAGCATCGGCTCATGCGCGCGGCTTGTCAGGATCGGATACCACAGGGCGATGATGCCGACGTTCCAGGCGAGGTTGAGTTTGGCAATCTGGCGCGGAATGGTCTCGTAATCGGTTTTGATCTCGTAAGAGGGGTCGATCAGCAGCATCCCCCGGCGCGGTGTGGGCGGGGTCAGGGCAAAGGCCATCTCGAACCCGTCGCTGAGGTGGCATTTCGCCGGGTAGGGCGACATCGCCAAATCAAGGGCGCTGTGCTCTTGCGGGTGCAACTCGGCCAGATGGATGCGATCATCGGGGCGCAGCAGTTTGGCGGCCAGCAGGGGAGAGCCGGGGTAGGCGCGGGGGCCGTGGGCCTCGCGCAGCGCTTCCAGAACCTGCCTGTAGGGGTGATCAGGGGTGAACCAATCGCCCACCTTGTCGATGCCCTGCCGCGCTTCGCCAGTCTTTTCCGCCGCCGCATCCGACAGGTCATAAAGCGCCCGGCCTGCATGGGTTTCCAGATAGGTGAGCGGTTTGTCCTTGCGGGTGAGATAGGACAGCATCCACGCCAAAAGCGCATGTTTCTGCACGTCTGCAAGGTTTCCGGCGTGGTAGATGTGTTGATAGCTCAGCATGGCCTAGCTGTAGCGGATGGGATGGCGGGTGCAACGCGAAAGACGGCGAAGGGCCAGCGCCTGCGGCTTGATTCCGGGCCTAATGGTGGGGCTAGAAAAGAAGAAGGCCCGGCGCAAAACGCACGGGCCTTCAAAACTTATACCAACCGCGACACATCCTTCGCGGCCCGCACGAAATCCTTGAACAGGGGGTGCGGGTCGAAGGGCTTGGACTTCAGCTCAGGGTGGAACTGGACGCCGATGAACCACGGGTGATCCGACCATTCGACGATTTCAGGCAGCTTGCCGTCGGGGGACATGCCCGAGAACTTCAACCCGGCTTTCTCAAGCTGGTCCTTATAGGCAATGTCGACCTCGTAGCGGTGACGGTGACGCTCGTCGATGGTGGTGGTGCCATAGGCTTCGGCCACGCGCGACCCTTCGACCAGTGTCGCGTCATAGGCGCCCAAGCGCATGGTGCCGCCCTTGTCGTCATCGACCTTGCGCGCCACCTTGTGGTTGCCCTGTACCCATTCCTTGAGGTGGTAAACTACCGGCTCGAAACGCTTTTTCCCGGCTTCATGGTCGAATTCTTCCGACCCTGCCGTCTTCAGACCCGCCACGTTGCGCGCCGCTTCGATCACGGCCATCTGCATGCCAAGGCAGATGCCTAGATAGGGCACCTTATGCTCGCGGGCATATTGCGCGGCCTTGATCTTGCCCTCGGTCCCGCGCTCACCAAAGCCGCCGGGGACGAGGATCGCGTGGAACCCTTCGAGATGCGGACCAGGGTCTTCGCTGTCGAAAATCTCGGCATCGACCCATTCGACCTTGACCTTCACCCGGTTCGCCATGCCGCCATGGGTCAGCGCTTCGGCGATGGATTTATAGGCGTCTTCAAGCTGGGTGTATTTGCCGACGATGGCGACTTTGACTTCGCCCTCGGGGTTGTAAATGCGGTCGGCCACATCTTCCCAACGCGACAGGTTCGGCTTGGGCGCGGGTGTGATCTGGAAGGCATCCAGAACCGCCTGATCCAGCCCCTCGCGGTGATAGGCGAGCGGAGCTTCGTAGATAGATTTCAAATCCTGCGCGGCGATCACCGAATCCGGGCGCACGTTGCAGAAGAGCGCCAGCTTCTCACGCTCCTTGGCGGGGATCGGCCCTTCGGAGCGGCAAACCAGAATGTCGGGCGCGATGCCGATGGAGCGGAGTTCTTTGACCGAGTGCTGCGTCGGCTTGGTCTTCAATTCGCCGCTGGCCTTGACGTAGGGCAGCAGCGTGAGGTGCATGAAGATACACTGGCCGCGCGGCTTGTCTTGGCTGAACTGGCGGATCGCCTCAAAGAAGGGAAGCCCCTCGATATCGCCCACGGTGCCGCCAATTTCGCAAAGCATGAAGTCGACCTCATCGTCGCCAATGTCGATGAAGTCTTTGATTTCGTTGGTAACGTGGGGGATCACCTGAATGGTCTTGCCCAGATAATCGCCGCGGCGCTCTTTCTCTAGCACGGTGGAGTAAACCCGGCCCGAGCTGATGCTGTCGGTCTTGCGCGCAGCAACACCGGTGAAACGCTCGTAATGCCCAAGGTCGAGGTCGGTCTCTGCGCCATCATCGGTGACGAAGACTTCGCCATGCTCGAAAGGCGACATCGTGCCGGGATCGACGTTCAGATAGGGGTCCAGCTTGCGCAGACGCACCGAAAAACCGCGTGCCTGAAGCAAGGCACCCAAAGCCGCCGAGGCCAGACCCTTGCCCAGCGACGAGACCACACCGCCTGTGATGAAGATATAGCGTGCCATGTGATCGGAGACCCCCGTGAATTCAAAGTTTGTTGCAGGCAAAAACCAGCCAAACGCGCTGCGGAAAACCGCAGCACCACGGGATTTAAGCCTTACAGGATTCGTGCGTTTGAGGCAAGGCCCGCCGCAACATACAGTTGCGGAACCGGGCCGTGCCTCAAGGTTTTGTGTTCGTTAGGTTAATCGGCCGCAGGGACCAGCGGTGTGTTGCCATCCACGGAAGGCGGCAGCAGATCGTCGCCGGCGGGCAGGGCCGGGCTGCCATCTTGGCTCTGGGCGGGCGGTGTCGCGCTTAGCCGGTCGATGACCGACGAGCCTGCGGATTTTTCCGCCGCGATGATGGTCAGCGTGATCGACGTGGCGATGAAACCGGCCGCAAGCGCCCATGTCACCTTGCCCAATGCCGTGGCCGCCGCGCGGCCCGAAACGGCACCGCCGCCACCACCGCCCATGCCAAGGCCGCCGCCCTCGGACCGTTGCAGAAGTACCACGGCGATCAGGCCAAGAGCCAGAATCAGGTGAATGATCAGAACGACATTTTCCATGGGTACGACAGCTTTCGGTTTTGGTTGGCGGGTATCTATTCGTCTTTGCCCATGGGGGCAAGGGTGGATTGCCGCCGGGTGATGATCGGATCAGGAGGGGGAGGCCTAAGGGATCAAAGGCACGAGCAAAGACCGCCGCATGGGGGCGACGGTCTTTTGAAGCAGTACTCAACCACAATATGTAAGAGGGCTATCCTGGAATTAAGGTGGTGCAGACTCGCTTCGTACATTCACTATAGCATGAAATGCGGGGAAATCCGCCCATATTCTTTGCAGAGAAATGAAGGGATTGCCTGTGATCGGCGATGGACAGCCGAGTGCCGCTGGGGCAGTCTGCCGCCATGCCACATGATCATTCGGACCACGACCACCCCCATGCCCTGCTGCCGCCCGAGCCTGCGCTCAGGGTCAAGGCGTTGGAGACACTGCTGACGGCCAAGGGGCTTATCGACCCCGCCGCCTTGGATGAAATCATCGACACCTATGAAAACCGCATCGGCCCGCGCAACGGGGCCGAGGTCGTCGCCCGCGCCTGGAGCGATCCTGACTTTCGCGCGGCGCTGCTTGAGGATGCGACCGCCGTGGTGGCCGAGATGGGGTTCTTCGGGCGGCAGGGTGAGCATATGGTCGCGGTCGAGAATACGGATGAGGTGCATAATATCGTCGTTTGCACCCTATGCTCTTGCTACCCTTGGCCGCTTTTGGGCATCCCGCCGGGCTGGTATAAATCCGATGCCTACCGCGCCCGCGTGGTACGCGAGCCGCGCAAAGTGCTGGCTGAATTCGGCATCGACCTGCCCGAAGAGGCCGCCGTGCGCGTTTGGGATTCGACGGCTGAGGTGCGTTATCTGGTGATCCCGCAACGCCCGGCGGGGAGCGACGGCATGGATGTCGCCGCGCTGGCCGATCTTGTCACCCGCGACAGTATGATCGGCACCGGATTGGCCAAAGCGCCATGACCCGCGTGCATGACATGGGCGGGCGTTTCGGTGATGGCGCGGTGACGCCTGAGGGCGAAGACGTGGTCTTTCATGCCGATTGGCACCGCCGCGCGCTGGCGCTGACCTTGGCCACGGGGACGTTGGGCAAATGGAACATCGATGTGTCGCGCCACGCCCGCGAATGTCTGGCCCCTACCGATTACATGCGGTTCAGCTATTACGAGAAATGGATCGCCGGGGTGGCCGATATGCTGGTCGCCCGCGGGGTGGTCAGCCGCGAGGAACTCTCGGGCGAAGCCGCGCCCACGCTCAGCCCGCTGGCGGAAAAGGCGCTGAAAGCGCCGCAGGTGGCCAGTGTGCTGGCCCGTGGTGGTCCGGCGGATCGCCCTTCGGACATCGCGCCGCTCTTTGCGCCCGGCGACAGGGTCGTCACCCGTAAGCAGCCGGAAAACAGCTTCGTTCCGGGCGGGCACACCCGGCTGCCCGCCTATGCCGCGGGCGCTTCAGGGCGGGTGCTGCGGCTGCATGGCACCCATGTTCTGCCTGATAGCAACGCCCATGATCTGGGCGAGGCGCCGGAGCCGCTTTACGCGGTGGCCTTCCCGGCCTCTGAGCTTTGGGCGCACCCTGAACATCCCCGCGATGAGGTCGTGCTTGATCTCTGGCAAAGCTATCTGGAGGCCCCATGAGCGCCCCGGAGCCCGTGTTCGAGGCGCCATGGCACGCGCAGCTTTTCGCGCTGACGGTGCATCTGAACGAAAGCGGCCTTTTCGACTGGCCCTTCTGGGCCGACCGCTTTGGCGCAACTTTGGCGCGCCACGGGCTGAGGCGCGCGTTGAACGGGGGAGAGGATTATTTCAACGCTTGGCTCGAAACCCTCGAAACCCTGCTGATCGACGCGGGCCATGCCCGCCCCGGTGACCTGCGCGCCCTGCGCGACGGGTGGGAGGCCGCCTATCTCAGCACCCTGCATGGCGACCCGGTGCATCTGAAGGCAGGGCAAAGCGTCTAAATCCGCTCCCGCGTTTTTTCGAGTTTCACACGCCTGCCACTGTCGCTATACGGGCGCGGGACATCGCAAAGGAATATATCATGGCCAATGTCGTCGTTGTCGGCGCCCAATGGGGTGACGAGGGAAAAGGCAAGATCGTGGACTGGCTTTCGGAGCGCGCGGATGTCATCGCGCGTTTTCAGGGCGGGCATAACGCCGGGCATACGCTTGTCATCGACGGCAAGGTCTACAAGCTGCACGCGCTGCCCTCGGGCGTCGTGCGCGGCGGCAAGCTTTCGGTGATTGGCAACGGCGTGGTGCTGGACCCATGGCACCTGCTGCGCGAAATCGAAACGATCGAAGGGCAGGGCGTGGAGATCACCCCCGAGACCCTGATGATCGCCGAGAACACGCCGCTGATCCTGCCCTTCCACGGCGAGTTGGACCGCGCCCGCGAAGAGGCAGCCAGCAAGGGCACCAAGATCGGCACCACCGGGCGCGGCATCGGGCCGTGTTACGAAGACAAGGTCGGCCGCCGCGCGATCCGCGTCGCCGATCTGGCCGACGCGGCCACGCTCGAGGCCCGCGTCGACCGTGCCCTGCAGCACCACGACCCGCTGCGCAAGGGTCTGGGCGTCGAGGCGATCGACCGCGATGCGCTGATTGCGCAACTGCGTGAGATCGCGCCCAAGATCCTGCGTTTCGCCGCGCCGGTTTGGAAGGTGTTGGCCGAGAAACGCAAAGCCGGTAAGCGCATCCTCTTCGAAGGCGCGCAGGGCGCGCTGCTGGACATCGACTTCGGCACCTATCCTTTCGTGACCTCCTCGAACGTGATCGCGGGGCAGGCGGCGACGGGCGTGGGCCTTGGCCCCACCGCCATCGACTATGTGCTGGGCATCGTGAAGGCCTATACCACCCGCGTCGGCGAAGGCCCGTTCCCGACCGAGTTGGAAGATGCCGACGGCCAGCGTTTGGGTGAGCGGGGCCATGAGTTCGGCACCACCACCGGGCGCAAGCGGCGCTGCGGCTGGTTCGACGCGGCCCTGCTGCGCCAGACCTGCGCCACCTCCGGCATCACCGGTATCTGCCTGACCAAGCTTGACGTGCTTGACGGCTTCGAGACGCTGAAGGTCTGCGTGGGCTACGAGTTGGACGGTGAACGGCTGGACTATCTGCCCACCGCCGCCGAGCAGCAGGCGCGGTGCACGCCGATCTACGAGGAGCTGCCGGGCTGGTCCGAATCGACCGAAGGCGCGCGCAGCTGGGCCGATCTTCCGGCCAATGCGATCAAATATGTGCGCCGGGTCGAAGAGTTGATCCAATGCCCCGTGGCCCTCGTCTCGACCTCGCCGGAGCGGGAGGACACCATTCTGGTGACCGACCCTTTCGCGGACTGATCTGATGGCGCTGAGCTACAAAGCACGCCGCCGTTGGGCGCTGGTGATCCTGCTGATTGGGCTGCCGAGCTATATCGCCGTGGCGGTCTGGACGGTGGCCCAGTTCGACCGCCCGCCGGTGCTGCTTGAGCTTGGCATTTACGTCGCCCTTGGCATCGTTTGGGCGCTGCCGTTCAAATTTGTCTTTCGGGGCATCGGACAGGCCGACCCCGATGCGGAAGACGATCGTTAAAACCCAATAAAAAAGCGCCCCGCGGGGCGCTTTTTCGTGTCTGGCGGAGGGCCGTGGTTTAACCCACGGCGCGGTGATCGGGGCGATAACCGATCTCATCCGAGACGGTGAAACGCCCGCCTTTGATCTTTTCGATTTTACCTGCGCGCAGCAGTTGACCGAAGGAGCGCAGCCCGTCTTCGCGGGTGAAATCCGGCAGGCCGATCGAGCGGACCTTGCCCATCAACTGCGGGCGAGAGAATTGGTCACGCCCCTCGACGAAAGACATGTATGATGCCGCCGCCTCAAGCAGTTCGGGCAGTTTGGTGGCACCCATGTCGGCGGCGAAATCGGCAAAGCTTTCGGCATCGGGGTTGGTTTTGACCGGCTCGACCACGGCGGCCACCCGGCGCGGACGCACGGGGCCCGCGCTGCGCAGCTTATCGACATCGATGCGCTGTTCGGCCACCAGTTTCAGCGGGGCGGAGCGGGCATCGGCCTTGGGCCGCTCGGTCCGGGCCGGGCGGGTGACGGGGCGGCGCGGGCGGACCACATCGGCCAAGTCTTCGCGGTAGGCGTCATCCGAGGTCGCGGTGGTGGCGCGGCCGCCCAGCGCTTCGTCGGCTTTCTTGGCGGCCACGGCGGCGCGCAGGTGGGCAAAGGCATCGCGGCGCGTGGTGCTTTCGGCTTCGTCCATCTTGCTGTCGGTTTCCGCCATCAGGCGCGACATGTCGGGGCCGGCCTCATCGTCGATGGTGGGCAGGCTGTGGCGGGCCGCTTGGGCTGGCTCGGGCTGCTCTTCGACCGGCTGCGCTGCGGCTTCGACCTCTTCGGGCTCTTCCTGAGCGGGCGCCGCTTCCGGCTCGGCCATCTCAACCGCAGGCGCAGGCGTCTCTTCGGCCTCTTCCGGAGCGGCGGCACCGAGTTCGGCTTCCAAAGCGGCCAATTCGCGGGCCAGCTCGTCTTCATCCTCGGGCGACAGGGAAGAGCTGCGCTTTTCCTCAGTCTTCGCGGCAGGCGCCTCTTGCGGTGCCGGGTCCGAGACCTCTTCGAGATCGCCCCGCGCCACGGCAGCTTCGAGATGCGCGCGCTTGACCTTGATCACGCGCCCTTTGCGCGGCAGGTCGGCAGCGTCGATTTCCGGTGCGGCTTCGGCCTCAGGCTGTTCATCGGCCTCGGCGTCGAACAGGCTCTCGTCGGTCTCGGCGCTTTTGGCCTCATCTTCCTCTTCGGCCTCAAGCCGGTTGAGGATATCGGCGAGATCGTCGTCCTCACCCTCCGCAGCCTCCTGCGCCATTTCGGTCGCTTCATCGGCCTCCAGCGCGTCTTCGATGTCACGGCGGGCGGCGGCGATGGCGGCTTGGCTCTCTTCCGGCGCTGCTTGTGTTTCGGCGGTGGCGCGGGCCACGGGCGCGGCTTCTTCCTCGTCATAGCCAGCCGCTTCGTCTTCGTCCTGCTGGGCGACGACGGCGCGGATGCGCTGCAGCTTCGCGGCGATGCTGTCGGCAGGGGCGGCGCTTGCGGCGGGCAGCTCTTCGACGCTGGCATCCTGCGCTTCGTCCTCGAAATGAGTCTGCGGCTGCGGGCTGGCGGCAAAGAAGGCTTCGGCTTCGCTGGTGTCCCCGGCTTCGGCAGCCGGTGCAGGCTTTGGGGCAGGCGCGGGCTCTTCGGCAGGCGCGGGCTCTTCAGCGGTCTCTGCGATCTGGGGTTCCGGCGTGGCGGGCGCTTCCACCGCGGCGGTGTCGGCGATCTCGGCCTTGAGGGGGGCGGGGGCCTCTTCCTCTACCGGCGCAGGCTGTGCTGCGACGGGGGCTTGCGGCGCTGCGGCCTCGGCTTGAGCCGGCGCGGCGGCGGGGGCCGCCGCAGGGGGCGCTTGGGCCGGAGCTTCGGCGCTCTGGTTCTCCAGCGCGCTCAGTACGATCTTGCCTTCTTGCTCACGGGCCTGCACCCGGCGAGAGACTTCGCGCTGCGCGATCCGGGCGAGCATCTCGGCATCGGGTTGGGGTGGTTCGGCACCGAAGTAGCGGTCATCCGAGGCCAGATCGCGGAAATACTCGGCAATGGCCTTCATCGTGCCGAAGGAATCGTCGAAGCCTTCCAGCGTGCACGAAAAAGTGCCATAGGAGACCGTCAAGATTTTGTTGCTGTTCATCATCGGATGCTCGTCCTCTGCGGTGTTGCAGGTATCGTTTACCACGATGTCCAAGACCAAAGCGGCTCGAATCTGTGCCATTCAACGTATGATTTCAAGGCAAGATTAAGGCAGATTTCCAAAAGGGGCATTAATTGACCACTTCAGAGCATATCGTAAGGGAGGAGGGGCCAGTTACGCTGCTGGGCGGCGGAGAGGTCTTTGCAGGGGACATTGAGGCGGCGCTGGCGCTGGCCCCGACCTGCGTGGCGGCGGACAGCGGTGCCGCGGTGGGCGTGGCGGCGGGGGTGGAACTGGCCGCGGTCATCGGCGATCTGGATTCCGCCCCGGCGGAGGTCTTGGCCCAAATCCCGGCCGCGCGGCGCCACCGCATCGCCGAGCAAGAGAGCACTGATTTCGACAAGGCCTTGACGCGGATCGACGCGCCGCTGGTGCTCGGGGTCGGTTTTACCGGGGCGCGGTTGGATCATCAGCTTGCGGCTTTCAACACGCTCGCGACCCATCCGCATCGCTCCTGCATCCTGTTGGGCGCGCATGAGATCGTGCTGCTGGCCCCGCCGCGGATCACGCTGCCGACGACGGCGGGGGATGTCGTCTCTCTCATGCCTCTGGCCCCGGTGACGGGGCGCAGCCAAGGGTTGGAATGGCCGATCGACGGGCTGGATTTCGCGCCGGGTGGCCGGACCGGCACGTCGAACCGCGCCCTGGGGCCGGTCAGGCTTGAGATCGATGGCCCTGATATGCTGCTGATTCTGCCGCGCCGTCTTATGGCGCCACTGGCGGCGCAACTGCTGCGGCCAGAGCACGCGCCGTGGCCCGCTCGCGCATGACGATGTAAAGCCCCGCGCCCACGGTGATCAGAATGCCGAGGCCCGCCAATGGGTTGGGCAGGTCGGAGAAGATCAACAGCCCAAGCAGCGTGGCAAAGGGAATTTCCAGATATTGCATCGGCGCCAAGGTGGCCGAGGGGGCAAAGCGCAGCGACCAGGTCATCAGAAGATGCGCTACCGTGCCCAGCACCCCGATCCCGAGCAGGAGGGTCCAGTCGAGCGCATCGGGCTGGATGAGCCGAAGCGGCGCGATCTGTGTCATGGTGCCAAGCGCAAGGAGCGGCAGGATCATTGCCACCGCCATGACCCCGCTGACGGCCTGCAGGCTGATCGGATCCGTCTCTTTCGCGATTTGGCGCGTCACCAGCATGAAGAAAGAAAAGACGACCGCCACGACGACGGGCAGCAGCGCGGGCCAGCCGACATTGGCAAAGCTCGGCTGTACGATCAAAAGCGTGCCGAGAAATCCCACGATGCTCGCGCCCAAACGTCTGGGGCCGACCTCTTCGTTCAGGATGAATTTGCCGAGCAGCAGCATGAAAAAGGGCATGACGAATGCGATGGCGACCGCATCGGCGAGGGGCAGGTATTTCAGCGCGGTGAACATCGCCGCGATGCCCGCCATATGCAAAAGGGTGCGTAGAAAGGTGAGCCGTAATACCCGGCCCCGCATCCGCCAGATGCGCCCGGAGTACCAGACGATGGGGATCAGGATCAGCGCCTGAATGGCAAAGCGGAGCAGCACCACCTGCCCCAAGGGGACCGAAGCGCCCAGCAATTTTGCCATCGCATCGCCCACGGGGGCGACGATGCAGAAGCCCATCATGAGGGCTATTCCGATGAGGGGCCGATCCTGTTGCATTGCGTTACGCTAAGGAAGCTTTGTTGCAAATGCAATCTTTGGTTGAAGTTTGATTGCTGTTGTCTCGTGCTTGCTCTCAGAGGCAGAGGCAGAGGCAGAGGCAGAGGCAGAGGCAGAGGCAGAGGCAGAGGCAGAGGCAGAGGCAGAGGCAGAGGCAGAGGCAGAGGCAGAGGTCCGATCAGCCCCCCCGCTCATGAAGACAGTCAAAGTGACCCACCTTCCAGCGGCAACGCGCCCCGCCTGTCCGAACCTCAGGCCGCGGGGCGGCTCAGGTTCACCCGGTTCCGGCCATGGGTTTTTGCCGTGTAAAGCGCCCGATCCGCCCGCGCCATCAAGGCTTCGGCTGACAGCGGGTGGCCTTCCTCTTCCACTGGGCCGACGGAAAGACCGATGCTGATGGTCACATGGATCGGCTGGGGCGTGCCGGGAACGACAAAGCCGCGGTTGCCGATATCGGCACAGATGGCCGCCGCCGTCTTCTCTGCATCCGCAAGGCCGGTGCCGGGCATGACGATCAAGAATTCTTCCCCCCCGATCCGGGCCACAAGGTCCATGCCGCGCAGGTTGTTGCGCAGCCGTTCCGCCGTTTGCACCAAAACGGAATCCCCCGCGGCATGACCGTAACGATCATTGATGCCCTTGAAGTGATCCAGATCGGCGACCATCACCGAAAAGGGGCGGGCGGTCGCAACGGCATGTTCCGCGATATGGTCCAGATGGGGCAGGGCATAGCGGCGGTTGTGCAGCCCTGTCAGCGGGTCGAAAACGGCGGCCTTCAGCCCCGTGCGCACCGTGTCGCGCAGTTGGTCCGTCATTCGCTTGCGGCGCAAGATCGCATGCAGGCGCAGCGCCATTTCCGCCGGGTTGAAACCTTCGGTCATCAAATCATCCGCCCCTAGGTCAAGGGCGGTGGCGGCAAGCGCCGCATCCGGGGCCAGCTGCACCACCAGCAGCCCGGTGTGGCGGGTCTGGGCGTTGGCCCGCAGGGTCGAGATCAGACGCAAGGCCGCGGTGGCGGGCACGGGGTCTTTGGGCAGAACCAAAACGAAAGCGTCGGGCGGTCCGTTGGCGGCGGCGGCGCGAATGGCCTCCTCCGGATTGGCGAGGGTGAGGCGCGCGCGCAACTGAGGGCGGAGTTGTTTCGCCCAATTCACGCTTACCGCGCTGTCGGAATGGATGATCACACAGTGGCTGCGGGCGGTGAATTCCGCCGCAGGCTCCGCCAGCCCGAGCGCGCGGGTCGTATCCTCACGCATTTCCCATTCGCCCGCCGCGTTGCGGGCGCGGATGAGGCTGCGGGTCCGGCCCAACAGCAGCGTGCAATCGAGCGGTTTCAGCAACACATCGCTCGCCCCCGCTTCGAGCGCGGTAAACCGATCCACGGCCTGATCGCTATTACCGATGGCCAAAACCGGTAGCTGCGCGGTATCGGGAGAGGCTTTGAGCACGCGACAGAGGTCCGCCGCGCCGCCACCCGGCAATGTCAGCGCGCAGATCACCAGATCCGGCGGGTTTTCCCGCAGGCAGGCCAAAGCCTCTTCCATGTCTTCGGCCTGAACGACGTGATAGTATGCCGCACAAAGCTTGACCTTGAGGGCGATGCGATTGGTCGCGATCGCATCTGCAATAAGGATGGTCCCTTGCACGACAACTCCTTCACCGTACAAATCAGTTTGATGCGAGAGTCTTTGCCCCCTAATGGTTAACAAAGGGTTTCCAACCTTCAGCAAAAGACGGTTTTCCAATGTCCTATACCCAAGACACCGCTGAGACTTTGGCGCTTCAGGCGCTGGGCTGGCTGGCGGCGAATGATGATCTGTTGCCGGTGTTTCTGGGCAGCACCGGTGCCTCCGAAGCGGACCTCAAAACGCAGGCCAGCGACCCTATTTTTCTGGGCGCTGTGCTGGATTTCCTGATGATGGACGACGCGTGGGTGATCGGGTTTTGCGACCATCTGGCGATCCCCTATGAGCGGATCATGCAAGCTCGCGCGGCGCTGCCCGGAGGGGAGCAGGTGCATTGGACTTAAGAAATGTTAAAGCGCTGCTGTTCGACAAGGATGGCACGCTTTTCGACTTCGCCGCGACGTGGGAGCCTTGGGCCGAGGCCTTCTTGCTGCGGGTCTGCGAGGGGGATCGCGGGCTGGCCGCACAGGTGGGCGCGGGCATTGGCTTTGACCTCGCCACGCGCCGTTTCGCACCGGACAGTATCGCCATCGCTGGCACGCCGCAGGAGGTGGTCGATGCCTTGGTCCCTCATTTTCCAGACCAGCTGCCAGTGGATCTGTTGGACATCATCAATGCCGAAGCCAGCGCCGCGCCACAGCGGGAGGCGGTGCCGCTGAGACCGTTTCTGCAAGGGCTCCGCGACCGGGGTCTGCGCCTTGGCGTGGCGACGAACGATGCCGAACACCCCGCGCGGGCCCATCTGCTGGCGGCGGGGGTGGTCGATATGTTCGACTTTATCGCAGGATTTGACAGCGGCCATGGGGGCAAACCTTCGCCGGGGCAGTTGCACGCCTTTGCCGCCCATGTGAACCTTCCCGCCGCCTCTGTCGCGATGATCGGGGACAGTGTTCACGATCTGGAGGCCGCGCGGGTGGCGGGAATGCTGCGGGTCGCGGTGCTGACCGGCCCCGCCACGGCGGAAGACCTCGCCCCATACGCCGATTTGGTCTTGCCGGATATCGGCCATTTGGCGGAGCGCTTGGCCTGAGGACGCTTTATTTTTCGACCATGCGCGCGCCTTCGAGCAGCCCCTCTTCAAGAGTATCGCCATGCAGGACCGAGATATCGCCCGTGGTCTCCAACACCACGGCGCGCACATCCGAGAAGCGCAGGGCATTGGCCTCTCGCAACTTGGCGATCAGATCGGCGCGCGCGACGCGGGTCTCGCTGAGGGCGGCATCGAAAATCTCACCTTCCCGCATCAGGATCACGGGTTCGTTCTGCACGGCTTGCTCAAAGCTGTCGGAAGCCTGCCGTATCTTCGCGATGACGAATTGCGCGCCGAGCAGGGCGGAGATGGCCAAGGTCGGCTGGGCGAACTCCGGCCAAGTGGTGGCCTGACAGGCGCCGGCAAGCAGCGAGCCGGTGGCGACCGTGGCGACAAAGTCAAAAGCGGTCATTTTTGAAAAGGTGCGCAGCCCGATGACCCGGACAACGATGATCACCCAAGTCAGCGCAATGGCCGAAAGCAACAGCGCCCGGGCGAGGATATCTAGAGGGAGGTGATCAAAGAACATCAGCCATGCCCCCCGTTCAATGCCCGGCCCCGTTGGATAAAGAACCGCCCCAGCAGCACCACCATCGCCATGGCAATCAGGCCCAGATAGCGCTCATAGACGCCATCGATCCCGGTGGGCAGAAAGAAAAAGGGCGGAGCCGAGACCAGCCAGAGGAGCGAGATCACCTTGAGCGATTTGGCAAGGAAGCTTGATATATCGGCGAATCCTCTCGACAGCAGCCAAGGCACGGTGAGCATGATCAGGCCGAGCGCGTAGACCAGATAGATATGGATCACTACACCATCGGAATCGCGGTCTCCGTATTCGTTGCGCGCGCCCACTAGAAAGACGATGAGCCCCAGCAGGGCGAGCCCGATGGTGGCGATGCTCCACCAGCGGTCGCCGAAATGCACATGGGCGCAAAGCAGGGCGCAGGCGATGAGCGCGGCAGAGAAGGCATAGATGCCGATGTCGACGATGAACTCATACCGTCCCGCGCCCAGATCGCTGATCGTGTCGGCGATCCAATCGTGATCCGGCACGACGAAATCCGCGATCAGGATCGATATGGCGAATATCACACAGCCAAGGATGGCCACCCAGCCCAGACAGACCATAAACCCCGGCGCGCTGTGCTGCCGGGGTGCTGTGACGTCATTGTTCATGTTGCGTAACCCTTCTTGGCCGCCTTGGTCGGTCAAAGGTCCGACCCCGTGGTCGGACCCAATGCATCAATCCGAAAGCCGCGAGCGTTCTTCGGCGTTGGGGCTGCCGGCGGGGGCTTCGTCCAATGTGGCCTCGGGGCGGTGCAGGTCTTCTTGAGGTTTCTTGGGCGGTGTCTTGTTCTCGCCCTTGGGGTGTTTGGGATCATCGCTCATGAAAAGTCTCCTCAGGCTGGGGAGAGACGGGGCATCGCCTCTTCTTCCTTTACCGAACGCGCAGCATATAGCGGCGGTTCCGCGCGCGGCGCGGGCCGGGACCAAGGCAATTTCCCGACAACTGTATTCATCAGGTCAATCTTAACCACTGCCCCCGCAATCTGGGGTTGGGAAAATGGGAATGAGGCAATCATGCACGGGCTTATCAACCGCAGCATCCAAAACTACTTTTGCGCGAACTACGGGCAGAGGCTCTGGGCCGATGTGGCCGCGCGGGCCGGGTTGGATTTCACCGAATTCGAGGCGATGCTGACCTATCCGGATCACGTCACCCCGGCGGTGCTCGAAGCGGTTTGTGCCGTGCTGGACCGGCCCCTGGCCGAGGTGATGGAGGATGTCGGCACCTTCCTCGTGGCGCAGCCGGGCTATGAGGCCGTGCGGCGCTTGCTGCGGTTCGGCGGGGTCAGCTTCAGCGATTTCCTGCAATCGCTCGACGATCTGCCGGACCGGACCCGCCTTGCTCTGTCGGAACTGCATCTGCCCCCGGTTGAACTGCGCGAAGACCCCGATGGCCAGTATTCCCTGATCTGTGAGGCGCCGCTCGTGGGCTACGGCTATCTGATGATGGGGGTTCTGCGGGCTATGGCTGACGATTATGGCGCGCTGGTGCTGCTGGAACATTGCGGGCGATCCGAAGGCGTCGAGGCGTTGAAGATCATTCTGGTCGAGGCCGAATTCTCGGAAGGGCGCCGGTTTGAGCTTGGGGCGCGGGCATGAGTGGCGCAGGCCACGATCCGGCGGTTCTGGACAAGCTTTGCCCGATGCATCTGCTGCTTTCGGCCAGCGGCAGAATCCGTCACGCTGGGCCCACGATCCAGAAGTTGCGCCCGCAGGTGCCGCTGGCGGGGCGGCGGTTTCTGGATACGGTCACCGTCAAACGGCCCCGTGGCATATCGGGGATGGAAGACCTGCGCCGGGCCGCCGGGGTCAAGCTGCACCTCGCTTTTCGTGACGCCCCCCGGACCGAGTTGAAGGGCCTGCTGGTGCCGCTGGGGGATCGGCGTTTAATCGTGAACCTCTCTTTCGGGATTTCGATTTTCGACGGGGTGCAGGACTATGCGCTGACCAATGCGGATTTCGCTGCCACCGATCTGGCGATCGAGATGTTGTACCTGATGGAGGCGAAATCCGCTGCGATGGAAGCCTCGCGCCGTTTGAACCTGCGCCTGCAAGAGGCGCGGATCGCGGCGGAGGAACAGGCCTTTACCGATACGCTGACGGGGCTGAAAAACCGGCGCGCATTGAATGCGGTGCTGGAACGGTTGATCTCTGCCGGTGAGGGGTTTGCCGTGATGCATGTCGATCTCGACTACTTCAAAGCGGTGAACGACCGTTTGGGCCATGCGGCGGGCGATCATGTGCTGCAAGTCGTCGCCCGGATCATGCAGCAAGAGACGCGCAGCTCTGACATGGTGGTGCGTTTGGGCGGGGATGAGTTCACCGTGGTTCTGCCCGATGTGCGCAGCGAGGGCACCCTGCGCGGGATCGGCCAGCGGATCATCGACCGGCTGGAAGAGCCCATTCATTTTAAGGGCGAGGTCTGCAAGGTCTCCGCCAGCATCGGCACGGTCTGGATTCAGCGGGGGGACCGGCGATCGCGCGACGTGGTCTTGGCCAATGCCGATGCCGCGCTCTATGCCTCGAAACATGCAGGCCGGGCGCGGCATACCTTCTTTGACCCGGCCCTGCGTGCGGGGGGCGGGATGGTCGCCGCGCCTGCAGAAAAGGGCGGCGGCTAATCGCTCGGGGGCGCTGCGGGCCGGGGCGGAAGGGCACGGGGACAGTGGACCGCGCAGATCGGCTGGCGTATCACAAGGGCATGAAATCGCCCCTGCATCTGCTCCGCCGCCTGCGCCAACGCCTGCACAACGCCCGCCGTCGCGCGCGTTTTGCTGCCTCCTTGCAGCATCTGCATGGGCCGAGCAAACTCGACACCGCCCCGGCCGAGGTGGTGCTGATCGCCTTGGTGCGCGACGGCAGCTATTACCTCGACGCTTTCTTTCGCCATTACCGCGCGATGGGGGTGCAGCATTTCGTCTTTATCGACAACGGCTCACGCGATGATACCATCGCCCGGATCAAAGCCCAAAAGGGCACGGTGATCGACCGTTGCACTCTGCCGTTGGCCGAATACGAAGACCTGATCCGCCAGTACCCCGCGCAGACCTATGGCAAGGACCGCTGGTGTCTCTATGTCGATATGGACGAGATTTTCGATTTCGAAGGGCGCAGCCAGATCGGCATCAAGGGGCTGACCGCCTATCTCGACCGGCAAGGCTATACCGCTTTGGCCGCGCAGATGCTTGAGATGTTTCCAAAAACCAGCCTCGCGGCGGCGGCGGGGATGCCCGACAAACAGGCGCTGCAATCCTTCCTGTATTACGACATCAGCGCGGTGCGCAAAATCGATTACCACAGTCCGGAGATTCCGTTTTCCGCCCTGCTGGCCGACAATGCGCTTTCTAACGAGGCAGTGAAATTCGCTTTCGGCGGCGTGCGTGGCAAGGTCTTTGGCGAAGACTGCTGCCTGACGAAACATCCGCTGATTTTCAATGGGCCAGAGGTCACGCCCGCGCCGCATCCGCATCTCTCTTCGGGGGTGCGGGTGGCGGATATGACGGCGGTGATCAAACACTACAAATTCGCCAATGACGCCGCCGCGCGGGATGCCGATACATTGGGTGCGGGCAACCTGTCTCACGGAGAAGACGCGCGGCGCATGGCGGTAATCGGGCAGAACCCTGATGTGTCGCTCTTCTCGCTGGACGCGCGGCGCTGGAACCGGGTCGAACTTCTCTATCGCGCGGGCTTTCTGGTGCCGTCGGAGGCCTATAGCGCCCATGTCGCCGCTTGGCGTGAAGAGCATGCCGCATGAGCATCGGTGCCGTCGTCATCGGCCGGAATGAGGGCGCGCGGTTGGAGCGGTCCTTGCAAGGACTGGCAGGGCAGGTGGCGCAGATTATCTATGTCGACAGCGGCTCGACCGATGGCTCCGTCGCCATGGCGCGGGGACTAGGGGCCGAGGTGGTCGAGCTTGACATGCAGCAGCCCTTCACCGCCGCGCGGGCGCGCAATGCGGGCATGGCGGCATTGGGTGAGGGGATCACGCTGGTGCAGTTCCTCGACGGGGATTGCATCCTGCGAGACGGTTGGCTGGCGGGGGCGGAGGCCCATCTGAGCGCTCATCCGCAGGTCGCCGTGGTCTGTGGCAGGCGGCGTGAGGAAAACCCCGAGGCCTCTGTCTACAACAGGCTGGTCGACCGCGAGTGGGATACGCCCGTGGGCGAGGCGCTTGCCTGTGGCGGTGACGCGCTGATGCGGTTGGACGCGCTGCGCGCCGTGGGCGGCTACCGGGCCGAGATGATCGCCGGGGAAGAGCCGGAGCTTTGCCAAAGGCTGCGCCGCGCGGGCTGGCAGATATGGCGGCTCGACGCCGAGATGACATGGCATGACGCGCAGATCACTAAGGTCGGCCAGTGGTGGCGGCGCAGCCTGCGGGCGGGCCATGCCTTTGCCGAAGGAGCCGCGCTGCATGGCCGCGGGCCGGATCGGCATTGGGTGGCCGAAACGCGCCGCGCACTACTCTGGGGGGCGGTTTTGCCCGCCGTGATCCTGCTCTTGGCGCTGATGCTCCCTTGGGTTGGGCTTGGGCTGGCTCTGATTTATCCGCTGCAACTGTTGCGGTTGATACGGCGGGGCGGGGCGGCTTGGGGTTTTTTCACCCTGCTGGGCAAATTTCCCGAAGCTATGGGCGTGCTCAAATACCACATGCGCCGCGGCGGGCGGATCATCGAATACCGCTGAGCCTAGCGCGCCCGCCATGCCGCAAGCGTCAATCGCGGCAGGATCGCGAAACAACGGGCATAGCGCGGCACCATCCGCGCCGGGCTTTGCATAGCCCGCCAGAGCCACTCCAAAGCCAACATCCGCATCCATTTCGGCGCGCGGCGCTGCCGCCCGGCGAGGAAGTCCAACCCCGCCCCGATCGAGGCGAAACCCACCCCCGGCGCGATGTCGCGCCCGCGTGCGGCAAGGATCTCTTGCTTAGGCGCGCCAAGGGCCAGAAAACAAAGGCGTGCGCCGCTTTGGGCGATCTCCCGCAGGGCGGTATCCGCCTCGGCACTTTCGGGGTCAAAGCCCATGGGCGGGGCGGCGATATGGCAAATCTCCAACCCCGGCAGACGGGTCCGCAGGGCCGCTGCGGCCCCTTGCAGCGCGCCCTCATCGCTGCCGAAAAAGGCGACAGGCAGCGAGTGTGCGGCGGCCAATTCGCAGAGCGGCAAAATCAGATCGGAGCCGGGCATCAGCTCGACCGGCTGTTTGGCGAGTTGCGAGAGCCAGACCACGGGGCGGCCATCGGCCACGATGAAATCCTGCGCGCGATATGCAGCGGCGAAGCCTGCATCGCGGGGCAATTTGGTCAGATGGTCGAGGTTGAGCGTAGCAAGGGCGAATCCCTGACCCGTGGCAAAGCGGGCGCGCAGGGCCTGAAACAATGCGGCCCGCGTCGACACATTGACCTCCACGGCGGCAGTGCCCGTGCCATACTTCATGCCGCGCCTTCCGCTGTCGCACCGACGCTGGCAGGCAAAGAAGTATAAGCTTCGCACTCTATCCCATTGATTTCATGTGTCATCTATCAAACACGCCCGCGCCAAAGTGAACCTGCCGCAAAACTAGCGGGATGACAGGGCTGGGGCCAGATGGTATTTTCGCCCGGCCCCATCCTGCCGCGCCCCGACGCGGCTTTCGCGAAGGACGTCATGCCAAATCCCGTCGCCTATCTGATGTTGCTGATCTGGCCCTTCGTCTGTCTGGCCCTGTTTCGCAACCTGCCGCTTCAGCGGGCGCTGATCTGGTCGATCCTTGGCGGCTATCTGTTCCTGCCTCCGCTGGCGGAGTTCAACCTGCCGCTGGTGCCGGGGCTCGACAAAGTGTCGATCCCGAACCTGAGCGTCTTGCTGATTATCTGGCTGGGTACGCAGGAGAAATTGCAACTCTGGCCCGCCTCCCATCTGGCGGGGCTATTGGTGCTGGGGCTGGTCTTTTCGGCGGTGCCGACGGTGCTGACCAATGGCGATCCGATCCTGTTTCAGTCGATCCGCGGCTTTGAGCCGATCCTTTTCCCCGTCGACACGCTGCCGGGGCTTTCGATCCGTGACATCGGCTCGGTGCTGATCGGGCAGGTGCTGATGCTGGTGCCCTTCCTGCTGGCGCGGCAGTTCCTTGCGGATGAAAAGGGACTGCGGGAATTGCTCTTGGCCTTCATGGTAGGCGGGGTGATCTACTCTGTGCCTTCGCTGTTCGAGATCCGTTTCTCACCGCAGCTCAACACATGGATCTACGGGTTCTTCCAGCACTCATTTGAACAGATGATGCGCAATGGGGGCTTTCGCCCCATCGTGTTCCTGCCCCATGCGCTGTGGCTGGCGTTGTTTATGTGTATCGCGCTGCTGTCGGCGGTGGCGCTGGCGCGGCAGACCCCGGTGATCGACCGCTGGAAGATGCTCTTGCTGGCGGGCTATCTCGCCGTGGTTCTGCTGCTGTGCAAAAGCCTTGCCTCGCTGGCCTATGCGCTGCTTTTGGTGCCGATGGTGCTGCTGACCCCGCCGCGGTGGCAGATCCGGCTGGCGGTGGTCTTTGCCATCGTGGCGGTGATCTATCCGATGCTGCGCAATGCCGGTCTGGTGCCGCTCGATGCGATCCTTGCACAGGCCGAGGCGATCAGCGCGGACCGGGCGCAATCGCTTGGCTACCGCTTTATGAACGAAGAGCAACTGCTGGCGCGGGCCGCCGAGAAACCGTGGTTCGGCTGGGGTGGATGGGGGCGCAACCTGATCCGCGATGCGACGAACGGCAATATCCTGTCGATCCCCGATGGCCGCTGGATCATCGTTTTCGGCACTTTCGGCTGGCTTGGTTACCTATGTGAGATGGGCCTTCTGGCGCTGCCGATCATCCTCGTGGGGCTGCATCTCTACCGGAGGGGCGATGCGGCGCTATCTCCATGGCTCGCACCGCTGCTTTTGATCCTTGGCATTACCATGATGGACATGTTGCTTAATGCCACGCTGACGCCGCTTACTTGGCTCACGGCTGGGGCGATCCTTGGCCATGCCGAAGGGTTGGTGGCGGCGCGCAAGGGGCGGAACAGGATGGACGCCCCCGCGTTGAACGCAAAGCGGACGGTTTTCTAAACCGCGACCCATTCACGGCGCTGTGAAGTGATTTTGGCCGAAAGTGACCCTAGGGCACGTTATCGGCTCATTTTCGCCAGATTTGCCTGTTGTATGCTTCACCCGAAGCTTAAATTGAACCTCAAGGGTGCCGCACTCTGACCAAGCGGGCGGTGGGACATGTGTCGCAATGAATAGCACGGACAACACTCTTTCGCGCGGTGACATCGCGATCGTCGGCATGTCGGTGACGGTGCCCGGCGCCGAAGGGATTGATGCCTATTGGGCGAACCTGCGCGATGGGGTGAGCGCGCTCAAGCGCCGCGACGCGGCAGAGCTGCGCGCCGCCGGAGAGAGCGCCGAGCGGATGGCCCGGCCAAACTATGTGCCCGTCACCGCCGATATGCCCGGCTACGACATGTTCGATGCGGAGTTCTTTGGCTTTTCGCCAAAAGACGCCGCCATCCTTGACCCGCAGCACCGCAAGTTTCTTGAGATCGCATGGGAGGCGATAGAGCAGGCGGGGCATATGCCCGAAAGCCTCTCCGGCCCGGTGGGTGTCTATGCCGGCTGCGGCATGGGGAGCTATTTTTATTTCAACATCTGCTCGAACCCGGACCTCGTCGACGATGTGGGCATGTTTTTGCTGCGCCATACCGGGAACGACAAGGATTTCCTCTCGACCCGGGTGAGCCATGTGCTTGACCTCAAAGGCCCGTCGATCAATCTGCAAACCGCTTGTTCGACCTCGCTGGTGGCAATCCACTACGCCGCGCAGGCCCTGCGCGCGGGTGAGATCGACATGGCGCTGGCAGGCGGGGTGACGATCGAACTGCCGCAGGGGCGCGGCTATGAATTCAAGGAAAACGAGATCCTCTCGCCTGATGGCGAATGCCACGCTTTCGACCACCGCGCGCAGGGCACCGTCTTTGGCTCCGGCGCAGGCGCCGTGGCGTTGCGGCGGTTGGAGGATGCTGTCGCGGATGGTGACCACATCTGGGCGGTAATCAAAGGCTCGGCCGTGAACAACGACGGGGCGGCCAAGGCGGGCTATCTGGCACCTTCCGTGGACGGGCAGACCGCCGCCATTGCCCGCGCGCTGGATGATGCGGGCGTGGCGGCGCAGAGTATCGGCATGATCGAATGCCACGGCACCGGCACCTATCTGGGCGACCCGATCGAGGTGGCCGCCCTTACCCAAGCCTACCGCGCCGAGACGCAGGCCGAAGATTTCTGCCGCATCGGATCGGTCAAGACCAACATCGGCCATCTTGACACCGCGGCGGGGGTGGCGGGGCTGGCCAAGGCGGCGCTGTCGCTGCACCACCAGCAGATCCCGCCTTCGCTGGGCTATGAGGCGCCGAACCCGGCGATCCCTTTTGAGGGCTCGCCCTTCCGCGTCAATGACCGGCTCTATAACTGGTCCGGGCAAAACACCCCGCGCCGCGCCGCCGTCAATGCGCTTGGCGTGGGCGGCACCAATGCGCATATGATCTTGGAAGAGGCACCGGCCCGCGCGGCCTCGGAAGACAGCGATTTCCCTTTCCATGTGCTCTGTCTCTCGGGGCGCAGCAAGGCGGCCTTGGATGCCAATAGCGCCGCGCTCGCAGCACATTTGCGCGCCCATCCCGAACAGCCCTTGGCCGATGTGGCCTTCACCCTAAAGGAGGGCCGTCGCGGTTTTGACAAACGCCGCGTCTTGGTGGCCGAAAGCCATGCGGAGGCCGCGGCCCTGCTGGAGGCGGGCGACAGCCGCCGCGTCTTTACCCATGACCACCTCGGCCCCGATCCCGAAGTCGTTTTCATGTTCCCCGGCGGCGGCGCGCAATATGCCGATATGGCCCGCGATCTTTACGAGACCGAGCCGGTCTTTGCCGAATGGATGGACCGGGGGCTGGCCCATCTTGCCCCGCAACTCGACTACGACATTCGCGCGATCTGGCTGCCGGAGCCTGAAGGCCGTGTGGCAGCCGAGGCCAAGCTGAAACGCCCCTCGGTGCAATTGCCGCTGATCATGATCGTCGAATATGCGCTGGCGCAGCTTTGGCTGTCTTGGGGCGTGAAACCCGCCGCGATGGTGGGGCATTCCATGGGCGAGAATGTCGCCGCCTGTCTTGCCGGGGTGATGCGTTTTGAAGACTGTATCGACCTTGTGCTGCTGCGCGGGCGGCTTTTTGATGAGGTGCCATCGGGCGGGATGATTAGTATCGCCGCGCCGCTGGAGCGGATCACGCCGCTTCTGGGCGAGGCCATTGATATCGCCAGCGTGAACGGCCCGGAACTGATCGCCGTTTCCGGCCCCGAAGACGCGCTAGAGGCGCTGCAAAAGCGGCTCGACGCCGCCGGTCTTGACCATCAGCGCATCGCCATCGACATCGCCGCGCACTCGCGGATGTTGGACCCGATCCTCGACCGATACCTCGCCTTCCTCGCCACGCTTGACCTGCGCGCGCCGCAGATGCCCTTCCTGTCGAACCGCAGCGGCGAGGTGATCACGGCGCAGATGGCGACGGACCCCGACTATTGGGTCGAACAGCTCCGCCATACGGTGAATTTCGCGGATTGCATCAACACTTTGAGCCGCGATGCGCCGCGGGTTTTCCTTGAGGTCGGGCCGGGCAAGGCGCTTTCCGCCTTGGCGCAGATGCACGCCAATGTGGCTCCGGGGCAAGTGATGTCTTCGCTGCGCCACCCCGAGCAAGAGATCGCGGATGATGCCTATTTCCTCGGGGTGATCGGGCGGCTCTGGGCCTGCGGGGTCGAGGCCGATTGGGCGCAGATTTGGGGCGAGGCACGGCGCAACCGCGTGGTGCTGCCGACCTATCAATTCCAGCGCGCACGCTATTTCATCGAGCCGGGTGAGGCGGCGGCACGCCCGGCCGAGCAACCGCTGCAACGGCTGGAGGACATATGCGACTGGGGCGCGCTGCCGCATTGGCAACCGCGCTATGCCGAACGGGATTTGGACCTCTCCGGTCCGCTGAACTGGCTCGTCTTTTCCGACACGGCGGGGCTGGGGGCCGAGGCGGCGGCACGGTTTCGGGCCGAAGGGCACCGGGTGGCAGAGGTCACGGCGGGGGATGCCTTTGACCGCGTCAGTGCCGATCATTTCACGCTCGCCGCTGAACAGGGGCGGTCGGGCTATGATCAGTTGATCGCAGCGCTTGAGGCCGATGGGCGGAGGCCCGACCGGATCGCGCATTTCTGGCTGACTGATGACCAGGCCGCCCCGCGCCCCGGCTCCAGCCGGTTTGACCGCAATGTCGAACAGGGGTTCTGGAGCCTGACGTGGCTCGCCCAGTCCTTGGCCGAGGCCGAGAACCCCGCGCCGCTGCACCTCAGCGTCTTCACCACCGGCGCGGCACTGGTAGCAGAGGAAGGGCTGGCCTATCCCGAAAAAGCCCTCATTTCCGGCCCCGTCGGGGTCATGGCACGCGAGGTGCCGGGGCTGACGGCAACTCAAATCGACCTGCCCGAGGTCGCGCCTGTGGCCCCTTCGGGATGGTTCGCAAAACCGGTGGCGCCCGCGCCGGTGATTGACCCCTCGGACTTGATCGAAGAGCTTTTGGCGACCCCCGCCAACCTCCAAGTCGCCCACCGTGCTGGCCGCCGCTATGAGTTGGGCTACCGCGCCGCCGCGCTGCCCGAGGCTGATCTGCCGGGCTGGAAGTCGCAGGGCACCTACCTCATCACCGGCGGTTTCGGGGGCATCGGCATGACCCTCGCGGCGGATATTCTGGAGACGCCCGGCACCCGCGTGATCCTGCTGAGCCGCGCGGCCCTCCCGATGCGCCATGAATGGGACAGCTACCTTGCCAGCCACGGCCCGGCGGATGCCACGGCGCGGCGTCTGCGGGCTATCCTGCGGCTTGAGGCCAAGGCGGCGCAATCGGGCGGGGCGGTCGAAGTGGCCCGGGCCGATGTCGCCAACCTTGCGCAGATGCGCCGGGTGATCGACGACCTGACCGCGCGCCACGGCGGGCTGACAGGGGTGATCCATGCCGCGGGGGTGCTGGATGACGCGCCGCTTTTGGCCAAGACGGATGCCAATATCGACGCGGTGCTTGCGCCCAAGGTGCAGGGGCTGCGGGTCTTGGATCAATTGCTGCCCGATGGCGCGCTCGACCTCATGGTGCTCTTCTCCTCGACCTCCACCGCGACCCGCGCGGCGGGGCAGGTGGATTATGTGGCGGCCAATGCCTGGCTCAACGCCTTTGCGCAATCGCGGCGCGCGGCGCAGACCCGCGTGTTGGCGGTGAACTGGGGCGTTTGGGGCGATGTCGGCATGGCGGCAGAGAGCCTTGGTGGCGGCGGTGCCGTGGCGCTGCCCGCCCGCCCGATCAAGGCAGCGCTGCTGGAAACCGCCGGGTCGGGCGAGAGCGGCGCGCCCGAATTTACGACCGAGATTGCAGCCTCGCATTGGCTGCTCGCCCAACACCGCACCTTGGATGGCCGCGCGATCATGCCCGGCACGGGCTATATCGAGCTTTTGGCCGAAGCGGCGGCGGCCCAAGGGCTAGGCGGCTTCACCCTGCAAGACCTCTATTTCCTGCGCCCCCTGCCGCTGGCCGATGGGGCGCGGCGCAAAATCAAGATCACCCTGACGCCTGAGGGCGCGGGCTTTGCCGCCGAGTTGCGCAGCGCCTGTGTGGTCAACGGCAAGCCTGCGTGGCAGTTGCATGTCCAAGCGCGGATGTCTCCGGCGGACGGCAGGGCCGAACCGCTTGACCTCGCGGCCATCGCCGCCCGGTGCGAGGATGTGGCCGAGGCCGCACCCGGGCGCCATCTGCCCGCTGTTCAAGAGGCACATTTGAAGTTCGGCCCGCGCTGGCATGTATTGCAGCGCATGGCCCTCGGGCAAGGTGAGGGCATCGCCACGTTGCACCTGCCTGAGGCAGCACAGGGTGATCTGACCGATGGCTACCTGATGCACCCCGGTCTGATGGATATCGCCACCGGCTGGGCCATGACGCTGATCCCCGGCTATGCCGCGCGCCACCTCTGGGTGCCGCTGTCCTATGGGGAAATCACGCTCCACGCCCCGCTGCCTGCCGAAGTCCGCTCGCATGTCCAACTAGCCGAAGGTACGGGGGCCGAGGGTTTGGCCCGTTTCGACGTCACGATTACCGATCCGCAGGGCATGGTTCTGGTCGAGGTTCGCGATTTCGCGATGAAGCGGCTCGAAGGGGCCTTTGCCGAGGTGCCTCCGCCCGACGCCCGCGAAGTGACCTTTGAAGATGCTGACAGCAGCGAGAGCCTCAGCCCCGCCGAAGAGCGTCTGGCCCGTCTGGTGCGCCAAGGCATCCGCGCGCAGGAGGGGCCAGAGGCGCTGCGCCGCGCGCTGGCGCTGGAGGCGCCGCAGGTCATGGTCTCTTCGCTGCCCTTGCAAGGGCTGATCGCGCAGGCCGATGCGCCGCTGACCGATGCCGCCGCCCAAGGGCAGAGCTTTGAACGGCCCGATCTCGACGGCTCCTTCGTGGCCCCGCGCAATGGGATCGAAGAGAGATTGGCCGAGATTTGGTCGAACCTTTTGGGCGTCAGCCCCGTGGGGGTCGAGGACAGTTTCTTTGACCTCGGCGGCCATTCCCTGATCGCGGTGCGCCTCTTCGCGGCGGTCAAACGTGAGTTCAAGGTGGAGTTCCCGATCTCCGTCCTTTTCGAAGCGCCGACCATCGCCAAATGCGCAGCCCTGATCGCGGCGGAGCGCGGGGATGTGGCGCAGGCGGAGGCGGTCGAGACAGACGCGGCGGGCTCGCAACAGCGCTTTGACTACCTCGTGCCGCTCAACCAGTCCTCGCGAGACGCGACGCCGCTGTTCGTGGTCGCGGGGATGTTCGGCAATGTGCTGAACCTACGCCATCTTGCCCTGCCGTTTAGCAATGAGCGCCCGGTCTATGGGGTGCAGGCCCGTGGGCTGATCGGGGACGCAGCCCCCCATGAAGAGGTGCAGACCGCCGCGGCGGATTACATCGCCGAAATACGCGCCTTGCAGCCCCAAGGGCCTTATTTGCTGGCCGGATACTCCGGCGGCGGGATCACGGCCTATGAGATGGCGCAGCAGTTGAAAGCCGCGGGGCAGGAGGTGGCCGTTCTTGCGATGCTCGACACGCCGTTGCCCGTACGCCCGTCGCTCAACAAGATCGACAAGGCGCATATCAAGCTGGCCGAACTGAAGCGCAAAGGCCCGGCCTATCTGCTGGAATGGGCGCGCAACCGCTGGGCGTGGGAGCGTGAGCGGCGTCGGGCGCTACAAGACACGAGCGGCGAAGGTGAGGGGGTTTCCTTTAACAGTCTGCGCATTCAGGCGGCGTTCCTCCGCGCGGTGGGACGGTATGAAACGCCGCAGTGGGACGGGCCGATGACCCTGTTCCGCCCGCCGCTGGATCGGCATTGGGCGGTCTCTGACGGGCAGTATGTCACGGCGGAAAAGGAATATGTCTATGAGGACAACCAGTGGCGGCAATACGCGCCGCGCTTGCAGGTGATCGAAGTGCCGGGCGATCACGTCAGCATGGTGCTGGCCCCGAATGTGACCGTGCTGGCGCAAGAACTGGCCGAGGTGATTGCGGCGGCCCTGGCCGAAGGCGCAGGCCAAGACCACACCCAAGCCACGGCGGCGGAATGATGCAACAACCGCCCCGCCTGTTGGTCGTCATCCTCAATTACCGCACCGCTGAGATGACCCTGCGCGCGGCTGAGGCCGCTTTGGCCGATATGCCCGATGCGGGTGCCGAATTGGTGATCGTCGACAATGACAGCGGCGATGGCTCTGCCGCGCTACTGGCGCAGGAGATCGCCGCGCGGGGCTGGGGCGCGGGCAACCGGGTGCGGCTGATCGCTTCGCCCCGCAATGGCGGCTTTGGCGCGGGCAACAACTTGGCCATGCGGGCGGGGATGTCGGACGGGTCCGCGCCGGATTTCGTGCATGTGGTGAACTCGGATGCCTTCCTCGATCGCGGCTGTATCGGGGCGCTCTTAAATCATCTGCAAAACCACCCCCGCGCCGGATTGGCCGGAAGCCATGTGCGCGGGGAGGATGATCTGCCCCATGCCACGGCCTTTCGTTTTCCCTCTGCCGCCGGAGAGTTGGAGGCCGCTGCGCGCTTTGGCCCGCTGACGCGGCTGCTCTCTGCCTCGGTCGTGGCGCCGCCTCTGCCTGAAAAGGCGGCGCAGGTCGATTGGGTGGCCGGGGCCAGTGTCATGATGCGGTGGGACATGCTGGCCGAGATCGGCCTCTTCGACGAAGCCTATTTCCTCTATTACGAGGAAACCGACCTTTGTCTGCGGGCCGCGCGGGCGGGTTGGGACTGCTGGTATGTGCCGCAGGCGCGGTGCGTGCATGTCGGCTCAGTCTCGACCGGGATGAAGGAATGGCGGCGCATGCCGCGCTATTGGTTCGACAGCCGCCACCGCTATTTCGCCAAGAACCATGGCCGCGCCTATGCCGCACTGGCCACGCTTGCGCGGCTTGCCGGGGGCGGGTTGCACCATCTGCGCTGCCTGCTCACCGGGCGCCGCCCCGAAGATGCGCCGGGTTTCTATCGCGACCTTGCGGCCCATGCGCGCACCGCGCGGCGCGCGGCCCCCGCCGTTCAAGACCCAAGCCGTAGCCCCGCCACGGAGGACCGTTGATGACCGTCAGCTTCAAGACAGACCCGCTCACCGCCCTCTTGATGGGCGACGAATCCCTGACCATCGCCTGCGGCGACATGCTGCTGGCGGGCGGGCACCGGATCGCTGCCGTGATCACCCGCGACGACGCGGTGCGCGCTTGGGCCGAGGGGCAGGGGCTGGCGCTTTGCCGCGATGCCGAGGAACTCTTGCCGATGGGGCTGGCCGCCGACTGGCTGTTGAGCATCGCCAACCTGCGGCTGATCCCCGACACGGTTCTGGCGCTGCCCAAACGCGGGGCGGTCAACTTTCACGATGGTCCGCTGCCGCGCTATGCCGGGCTCAACACACCCGCTTGGGCGATCATCAATGGCGAGGCGCGGCATGGGATCAGTTGGCATCTGATCGAGACCGGCGTCGATACTGGCGACCTGCTGGCGCAGCGCGAGGTTGATATCGCAGCCGATGAGACAGCCTTCAGCCTCAATTCCAAATGCTACGCCGCCGGGATGGAAAGCTTTGGCGAGGTTCTGGCCCAGTTGGAAAGCGGCAGCCTGCAAGGCACCGCCCAAGACCTGAGCCAGCGCAGCTATTTCGCGAAGGACAAACGGCCCGACAACGGCGGGCTGATCGATTTTACCAAAACGGCGGAGGAGATCGGCGCGCTGGTTCGTGGCCTTGATTTCGGAAGCTATTGGAACTCGCTGACCACGGCGAAAGTCGTGGGCGCGGATGGCACGGTGTTGGCCGTTTCTCGCGTGGAAGTGCTGGCAGGGCAGGGTGGCACCCCCGGTGAGGTTATCGAGGTCGACGATGCGCGGATGATCGTGGCGGCGCGTGATGTCCATATCGCCCTTCTTGATCTGCGCGATATGGCGGGCGAGAGCGTTGCGCCCGCGCAGTTCTTCGCCGCCGGGGATATATTGCCTCAAACGGCTGGCACGGCTCCGGCACCGGCTGGGGAGGCATATTGGCGGCGTGCTTTGACCGGGTTCGACGCGCTGCCGGTCCCATTGGCCTCGACTGCCGAAACGGCATCGACATGGAACGTTCGCGAACTCGCTCTGCCGCAGGGAAGCGACCCACTGCACCAAGTCGCCGCCGCAGCCCTCGTCGCGCTGCGCAGCGCCGGGGCCAACGAAGGCGGCATCGCTTTGCGGAGTGAGGACGCACCCGCGTCGCTTATCGCCGATTGGCTGCCGGTCACCATCACGGCAGAGGCGGAAACACCGGTGGCCGAGTTGCTGGCTCAGCTGGACCCCCAACTCAGCCGCACAAAGGGGGCCGTCGGTTTCGCCCGCGACCTGCCGCTGCGCGATCCGGCGATTGATGTGGCTGCTACTCCGGAGTTCGCGATCTCCTTTGACGATGAACCGCTTGCGGGGGCGGCACTGACCCTCTGCCTTACCCCAGAGGGCGCGCGGCTTCGTTTCGATAGCGCCCGGCTGTCCGACGCCGCGGTCGACCTCTTCGCCGCGCGCCTTGAGGCGGCCTTTGCCAAGATCACCGAAGCCTCGGACTGCGGCACCGTCTGGGCGTTTCCAGAGACCGAGGCGCAGATCTTGGCCCGCGTCAACGCGACGACGCGCGCCTATGACCCCCACACCATCCACGCCGCTTTCGAGGCGCAGGTGGAGCGCAGCCCCGAGGCGCTCGCGTTGGTCTTTGAAGGTGAGACGCTCAGCTACGCCGCATTGAACACCCGCGCCAACCAATTGGCGCATCTGCTGCGCGATAGGGGGGCGGGGCCGGGGGTGCCGGTGGCGCTTTGCGTCGCACGGGGCGTAGACCTGCTGGTCGGCACGCTTGGCATTTTGAAAGCCGGGGCCGCCTATGTGCCGCTTGATCCGGCCTATCCGGCGGACCGTCTGGCGCATTACCTTTCGGACAGCGGCGCATCTATCGTGGTGACGCAATCGGCCCTCATCGCCAGCCTGCCGCCGCATGACGCGCAGGTGGTTGAGATCGACCGCGACCCGCGCCTTGCCACGGCACCGGCGGTGAACCCCGCCGCCAGCGCCGGGCCGGATGACCTCGCCTATCTGATCTACACCTCCGGCTCCACCGGGACGCCCAAGGGGGTGATGGTCAGCCATGGCAATGTGGCGAATTTCTTTGCCGGGATGGACGACCGGATCGACCATGAGGCGGGGGCGGTCTGGCTTGCCGTGACAAGCCTCAGCTTCGATATTTCGGTCTTGGAGCTTTTCTGGACCCTCGCGCGAGGCTTCAAACTGGTGCTGGCGGGCGATGACAGCCGGGCGCTCATGTCGAACGGCCCAATTGCCACGAGCGACCGCAGGATCGACTTTAACCTGTTCTATTGGGGCAATGACGATGGCGTCGGCCCCAAGAAATACGAGTTGCTTCTCGAAGGGGCAGAATTCGCCGACGCCCACGGGTTCAACGCGGTCTGGACGCCCGAGCGGCACTTCCATGCCTTTGGCGGCCCTTACCCCAACCCCTCCGTTACCGGCGCGGCGGTGGCGGCGGTGACGCAGAACCTCGACGTGCGGGCAGGGTCTTGCGTGGCGCCGCTGCACCACCCCGCGCGGATCGCCGAGGAATGGGCGGTGATCGACAATCTGACCAATGGGCGCGTCGGTCTCGCCATTGCCAGCGGCTGGCAGCCCGACGATTTCGTGCTGCGCCCGGAAAACACGCCGCCCGAAAACAAGCCCGCGATGTATGACGCCATCGATCAGTTGCGCAGGCTCTGGGCCGGGGAGCCGGTAGAGTTCCCTCGCGCCGATGGCACGCCTCATGCTGTCGTGACCCAGCCGCGCCCTGTCTCGCAAAAGCTGCCGATCTGGGTGACCACGGCGGGCAATCCGCAGACATGGAAAGAAGCCGGAGAGATTGGCGCCAATGTGCTGACACACCTCTTGGGCCAATCGGTGGAAGAGGTCGCCGACAAGATCAAAATCTACCACGACGCCCTGCGCGGGGCGGGCCATGATCCGGCGGATCACAAGGTCACGGTAATGCTGCACAGCTATCTCGCCGCCACCCGCGCCGAGGCCGAAGAGACCGCCCGCGAGCCGATGAAAGACTACCTGCGCTCGGCGGCGGGGCTGATCAAACAATACGCTTGGGCCTTCCCGGCCTTCAAGAAACCGGCGGGCACGACGAATCCGTTTGAGATCGACCTCGAAGGGCTCTCGGCCGAGGAAATGGATGCGATCCTAGAGTTCGCCTTTCAGCGCTATTTCAACGACAGCGGCATGTTCGGCACCGTGGCCGATGGTCTGGCGCGGGCCGAGCAGCTCAAGCGGATCGGCGTGGATGAGATCGCCTGTCTGATCGACTATGGCATTCCGACCGCCAAGGTGATGGCGGGGCTTGCGCCCTTGGCCGAGGTGTTGCACCGCGCCAATGCGGGCGGGCAACCGGCGGCGGATGACCACTCCATCGCCGCGCAGATCATCCGCCACGGGGTGACCCATCTGCAATGCACGCCTTCGATGGCGCAGATGATGGTGATGAACGACGAGGCGCGCGGCGCTTTGGCGCGGATCAAATCGCTGATGATCGGGGGGGAGGCGCTGCCCGGCACCCTGCTGCGCGGGCTGCGCGCGGCGACCTCGGCGCAGATCCAGAACATGTATGGCCCGACCGAGACGACGATCTGGTCCACGACCCATATGCTCGACAGTGCCGAGGCCACCACCGCGCCCATCGGCAGGCCAATTGCCAATACGCAGGTTCATATCCTCGACCCCGCGCGGCAGCCGCTGCCCATCGGTGCTTCGGGGGAGCTATGGATCGGGGGCGATGGCGTCACGCAGGGCTATTGGCAACGGGCCGAGATGACAGCGACGCGTTTCGTCGACGATCCTTTCACCGGCAGGGGCCACCTTTACGGCACGGGCGATCTGGTGCGGATGGACGCCGAGGGTGTGCTGCATTTCGAGGGCCGCGCCGATGCGCAGGTTAAGATCCGCGGCCATCGGATTGAGCTGGGCGAGGTTGAGGCGCGTCTCGCCGACCTGCCGGGCGTGCGCCAAGCCGTGGCGTTGCTGCGCGAGGATGCCGGGCAGGGTGGCGCGCAGTTGATCGGCTATGTGGTCGCGGAAAAGACGGTGGATAGCGACGCCGCGCGGCGGCAATTGGCCGCGCATCTGCCCGATATCATGGTGCCGCAGGCCATCGTCACCCTCTCTGGCATGCCACTGACGCCGAATAAGAAAATCGACCGCAAGGCGTTGCCCGCCCCTACCCGACAAAGCGCGCCCACAAATGCCGCGCCTCAGGCCGAGACGCCCGCGGGCGGCAGCCAAGCGGCGATCGCACAGATCTGGAGCGCGCTTTTGGGGCTAGGGGACATTCGCGGCGAGGATAATTTCTTTGCCCTCGGCGGCCACTCGCTGCTGGCGGTACAGGCGCATCGCGACATCAAGGCGGCCTTGGGCGTCAGCGCTTTGTCGATCACCGATATCTTCCGTTTCCCGACCCTGGCCGGACTGGCGGCACATATCGAGGGGCTGGGGGGCAAGCCCGCCGCACCGACTAAGACACCCTCCGCCGCCGAGCCCCCCGCGCGGTCCGAGACCATGTCGAAACGTCGCCTTATGCGGGCCGCGCGTGGCCGCGGGCGGGGTTGAGGTGACGGCGGAGGGTGAGATCAGGGCGGCTGTTCAGGCTATTTTCGATCTGCCGGTCGCTGTCGCCGTGACCCGCCCCGGCAGAGCCTATCCGCCCTTGCTGGCGGGCGAAGCCGCCTTCATCGCACGGGCACAACCCAAACGGGTCGCCGAATTCACCGCCGGACGCCACGCGGCGCGGGAGGCGATGCAGGCGCTTGGTCACCCGCCAGCGGCGGTTTTGGCCAGCCCCGACCGCGCACCGATTTGGCCACCCGGGCTGACCGGGTCCATCAGCCACTGTGACGACTGGTGCATCGCGGTTCTGGCGCGCAGTGCAGAGGTGGAGACCCTCGGCGTCGATATCGAAGACGACAGCCCACTGCCCGCAGACCTGCTCACCGAAATCTGCCTTCCGGCGGAAATCACCCGCCTCGGCGGCGCGGACCTAGCGGCTGCGAAACGTATCTTTTGCGCCAAGGAGGCGGCTTATAAGGCGCAGTACCCAGCGACCAAGGCGCTTTTTGGCTTTGATCGGCTTGAGGTCACCCTATCTGGCGATAATACCACCTTCGACGCGCGATTTACCCAAGACACAGAAGGCTTTAGCCGCGGCGATAAGCTGCCGGGGCGGATCGCGTCGGTGGCGGGCCACCTTGTCAGCGGGGTGGCGATTGGGCAGATTGATCGCAAAGGAGCTTGATCTCATGGTCGCACTCTCACGCCGTCTCTTTCTGGGGGGCGCCGCGCTTGCCAGCCTCGGCGGCGGGTCTTGGGTCTTTCGCCGGGCGCAGTTGCAGGACCGGGCGGAGGAACTCTATGCCACGCCGCTGAGCGCGCCTTCGGGACCGCTGCAGGTCTATCATCTGGGGCATTCTCTGGTGGGCCGCGACATGCCCGCGATGTTGGCGCAAATGGCAGGGGCGGGGCATAGCTATCACAGCCAGACCGGGTGGGGCAGTTCGCTGCGCGACCATTGGGAGCCGGATGTGCCTGTGAACGGGTTCGAGCGGTCCAACGATCACGCGCAGCACCGGCCCGCCCGGGCGGTTATCGGCTCGGGCGATTACGACGCGGTGGTGCTGACCGAGATGGTGGAAATTGCCGATGCCATCCGCTATCACGACAGCCCCGACTACCTTGCCCATTGGGCGCGGCTGGCCCATGCCGCCCGGCCCGACACTCGCGTCTACCTCTATGAGACGTGGCACCACACGGATGACGGCCACGGCTGGCTGAAGCGCATCGACCGGGACTTGGATAAATACTGGCGGCGGCAGGTGATCTACCCCGCCTTGCAGCAATCGGAGGTGCCCATTCATCTGATCCCCGCAGGGCAGGTCATGGCGGCCTTTGTCCGCGCGGTCGATGCCGCCGGTGGGGTGGGCGGTATCATCAGCCTGCATGACCTCTTTTCGCGCGATGAGAATGGCCGCCCCGATACGATCCACTTTAACGATCAGGGGGCTTACCTCGTGGCGCTGACCCATTACGCGACCCTCTATCACCGCGACCCGGCAGGGCTGCCGCACGAACTGCTGCGCGCCGACGGCACCCCGGCGCAGGCGCCAAGCGCGGAGGCCGCGCGGCTGATGCAGCGGGTGGTCTGGGACGTGGTCCGCGCCCATCCCGACAGCGGGGTCGCGGCATGAGCGGTCTGGGCGGGCTGTTCTCGGTCCTGATGGTAGGCCACAGTCTTTTTGGGGCCGACGGGCCGGATATGCTGCAAGAGGCGCTGCGCGCCGGGGTGGGCCAAGGCGAAGTGCGCGCGCAGATCATCAACGGCGCGCCCCTGCGCTACAATTGGGATGAATCGGATCGGGCTGAGGGCGTGGATGCCCGCGCGCTGCTGCCCGAAGGGGACATCACCCATCTCATCCTGACCGAAGCGATCCCGCTGGCCAATCACACCCGCTGGTCGGATACCGAGGTCTATGCTCAGGCTTTCTTTGATCTTGCGGCGGCGGCCAATCCGGAAGTGAAAGTCTATCTGCAAGAGACATGGCATTCGCTGAAAAGCGGCAGTGGGGAGGCGGTGGCCTATGACGATCACGCCCATATCCCGTGGCGCGAGAGGTTGGAGAGCGATCTGCCCGCGTGGGAGGGGATCGCATCGGCGGTGCGCAGTTCGGAGAACGCGACGATCGAGGTGATCCCAGCCGGGCAAGCGATGGCCCGGCTCTATGATGAAATCGCTTCCGAAAACTTCCCCGGGCTGACCGGGATCGACGCGCTCTTCGCGGATGACATCCATCTGAACGACCTCGGCCACTACTTCGTCGCCATGGTGCAATATGCCACGCTGACGGGCAAAGACCCGCTGGGGCTGCCGACGGATTTTAACGATCGCTGGGGCAAGGCTTTCGACACGCCGGACGCCGATCTTGCGCGGGCGTTGCAACTTGTGGCCTGGGAGGCGGTGCAGGACTATCAGGGCGGTGCTGTGATGCCGGCGCCCCCCGCGACGCGGCCCGTCGCCGAGGACAACGCGCAGACCGCGCCGATTGCCCCGACCGGCCCGCCTGCGCAGACCCCGGTCAGCGATGCGCCCAAGACCGCGAAGCCCCTCGATCCGCCAACGCCATTTGAAATTACGGCCCCGGAAGAGGCCGTTGCGGGCACCCGCGACATGGGCATCGGCCTTGCCGCCATCGCGGATTGGAGCGTGCAAGCGCCTTTCCTCGACTTGATGAAAACCGCCCGCCCGTGGCTTGGCCATGTGGCCGGGCGTTTTGGCGGGATGGAATATGCGCAGCTGGTCCAAGGCGGCTATCTCGATGCCGAGGGCTGGCCGGTGAAGATGCCGCGCGAACTTGGCAGCATCGGCACGCTGATCCTCACCGACATGCCGGCACAGGCGACGACGCTCAAGGGCCGCTATCTGCTGCGCTTCGAAGGGCAGGGCGTGATCGAGGTCACGGGCCGGGCCGAGAATGTACGCTATGGCAAGAACGAGGTGCGGTTCGACTATGCGCCGGGGCCGGGCAGTGTCGACATTCGCATCCAGCGCATGCACCGCAACAACCCGCCGCGTGAGATCACCGTGGTCCGCGAAGACCGCGTCGCCGATTACGACGCCGGGGCGCGTTTCAACCCTGATTGGACGCGGCATCTGACGGGAATGAAGGTGCTGCGCTTCATGGATTGGATGGCCACCAACGACAGCCCCATCGCCACTTGGGAAGGCCGTCCGCGCCCCGAGGACGTGACCTATGCCCTGCGCGGCGTCCCGGTGGAGGAGATGGTCGCATTGGCCAATGAGCTGGGGATCGATCCGTGGTTCAACATGCCGCATCTGGCGGATGATGGCTATGTGACCGCCTTTGCGACCTATGTCGAAGAGGCGTTGGAGGGCGAGCGCAAAGCCTATGTGGAATTCTCGAACGAGGTGTGGAACTGGCAATTCGCCCAGACCCAATGGGCCGATGAGATGGCGCAGGCCCGCTGGGATGAGGCCGAGAAGGGGATGCAGTTCTACGGTCTGCGGGCCGCTGAAGTGGCGCGCATCTGGACGGATGTCTTCGGCGGTGAGGCCAAGGCGCGGTTGCGCAATGTGATCGCGAGCCAAACGGGGTGGCTGGGGCTTGAGCGCGAAGCCTTGGACGCGCCGCTTTACGTGGCCGAGCAGACGGGCAACAGCCCCCCCGCCACGGCCTTTGATGCCTATGCGATCACCGGGTATTTCGGCGGCGTGCTGGGGTTGGAGGAGAATGCCGAATTGGTCAGCGGCTGGCTGGCCGATAGCCTTGCCAAGGCCCGCGCCGAGGGGGAGGCGCAGGGGCTGAGCGGCGCGGCTTTGGCCGATTATATCGCGGCCCACCGCTTCGATGCGGCAACAGCCCTTGCGGCGCAGGACCTGCGCAACGGGGGCACCAGCGATTTGGAGAATGACACGTTGGCCGATCTCATTGGCCGCGTTTGGCCCCATCACGCTGCCGTGGCGCAGGCGCATGACCTCGATCTGGTGATGTACGAAGGCGGCAGCCATGTGGTCGGCCTCGGCGCGCAGGTGAATGACGAAGGGCTGACCGCGTTCTTCCACCATCTGAACTACGCCCCCGAGATGGGCGCGCTTTACACCGATCTGATGGCGGGCTGGCTGGCCGTGGGCGGGCAGCTTTTCACCCATTACTCCGATGTCTATGCGCCGACGAAATGGGGCTCTTGGGGGGCGCTGCGCTATCTGGCGGATGACAATCCGCGGTGGGACGCTTTGACCGCATGGAAGTGACCAATGGCGCGTTCCAAGGGGTGAGCGTGCTGATCCCCGCCCATGATGAAGCCGACTGGTTGCCCGCTTGCCTTGATGCGCTCTGCGCTTCCGCGCCGCTGGCGGGGCCGGTTGAGGTGATCGTCGTGGCCAATGGCTGTTCGGACAACACCGCCGAACGCGCCCGTGCGGCGATCCCGTCGTTCGAGGCGCGGGGCTGGGTGTTGCAGGTGCTGGAACTGGCGCAAGGTGGCAAGCTTGGCGCGTGGAACGCAGGCGAGGCGGCGGCACGGGGGGGCGTGTTGGTCTATCTCGACGCCGATGTGCTGGTGTCACCGCTCTTGCTGAGCCAGTTGCAAGAGGCGCTGGCGGGGGACGCACCGCGCTATGGCAGCGGGGTGCCACGGGTGACGACCTCGGGCGATTGGGTGACGCGCCATTACACGCGGTTCTGGCGGACGACCGGTTTCATGACCCATGGCGTGCCGGGCTTTGGCGTCTTTGCGATGAATCGCGCCGGGCGGGCGCGGTGGGGGGCGTGGCCCGATATCATCTCGGACGACACTTTCGCGCGGCTGAACTTTCGCCCCGAGGAGCGTATCGCCGTGCCCGCCCGCTATGACTGGCCGATGATCGAAGGTTTCGCGCCGCTGGTACGGGTGCGTCGGCGGCAAGATGCAGGCGTGGCCGAGGTGGCGCGGCTGTTCCCCGAATTGATGCGCAACGATGATCCCCACGATCAGATGCGCCCCTTTTGGCGGCGGGCGCTGGCCGATCCCTTGGGCGCGCTGGTCTTTGTTGCCGTGCGGCTTACGATCCATGCGCCGGTTTTGCGCAGCGCCAACCGCTGGGTGCGGGGGCGCTAGCGGGCGGCCTCTTGCATGTGCTGGGCGAGTTTCGCCGCCTCGCGGGCGACATCATGGCGTGCAAAGACCCGCGTGCGGGCTTTCGTGCCCATTTCCTCTAACGCGGGGAGGGGGGCGTCGTGCAGGGCGGCCATCGCCTCGGCCAAGGCCGCCGCATCGCCTGCGGGCACCAGCCATCCGGTCTCGCCCGGCTGCACCAATTCCGGCGTGCCCGCGATATAGGTGGCGATCACGGGGCGGGCGGCGGCCATCGCCTCCATCACCACCATGGGCAGACCTTCGGCGAAGCTGGGCATCACAAGTGCATGGGCGGTGCCGAGTTCCGCCGTCACGCGGGCCTCATCGACCCAGCCGGTCAGGGTGACGCGCTCTTGCAGGCCGTGGCGGGCGATCTTGGCCTCGATCGCGCCGTGCAGGGGGCCGTCGCCGATCAGGGTGAGATGCAGATCGGGGTGGCTCTCGCGCAGCCGTGCCATGGCGTCGATCAGGGCAAGCTGGCCTTTTTGCTCTACAAACCGTCCGATGGAGACGAGACGGCGCGGGCCATCGGGCAGGGGGGCGGGGGCGGCAAATTTGGCGGGCTCGATGCCGCAATGCACGACCTTGATGCGCGGCCAATCCGCCGGGTCGGCCCAACGGCACAGCTGGCTGCGCCCGAACTGGCTGATCGCCACGGCGAAGGCCGCGTGGTGGATTTTCGCGCCGAGCGAGAGGGCACGCGGGCTGTCGAACTCCTCGGGCCCGTGGGCGGTGAAACTATAGCGCGGCCCGCCCAGCCTGTGGCAAAGCATCGCGACCATCGCGGCGTTGGTGCCGAAATGGGCGTGCAGATGTTGGATGTCGCTCCCCTCAAGCCGGGCGCGCAGATAACAGGCCTCTGCCAGATAGATCAGATGGCGGGCCAGCCCCGTCTCGGCCCGGCGGGCGGCCTGCCAGACGTCGCGCAGCGCTTGGCCGAACCGCCGCGGCGCGCGCAGCATCATGCCCAGACTGGCACGGGCGAGGGCGCTGCCACCGGCGGCCAGCACATAGTGGGTCGCTGCCGCCTCGGCCATGTCCTGCGGATCGACCAAAGGGACATCGGGGCTGCGCATGGCAAAACGGTCCACCTCATGGCCCGCCGCCTCTAGAGCCGCGATCTCGCGCCGGATGAAGGAATGCGAGGGCTGCGGATAGGTGTTGAGGATATAGGCGATCTTCACGGGCGGTGCGGCCTTGGCTTGGGGCTGATAAACCTTGTTACCCGCCCGCTTGCCACTGGCACAAGGGCGGGCAAGGCTTTAGGCTCTCGCAGAGAACTGGCAGAGGCGCAGCAACGGGTGTTTTCCAAGCTTTCCCAAGCGGTAACGGGCAATCGCCTGATGGCACGGGCATTGCGCTCGACCTCTTGGATCGTTTTGGGTTATGGCGGCTCGCAGGCGATCCGGCTGGCGTCGAACCTGATCCTGACGCGGCTGCTCTTTCCCGAAGCCTTTGGTCTGATGGCGCTGATACAGGTGGTGATTGTCGGGCTGACGCTGTTCTCAGACGTGGGCATCGCCCCCTCCATCGCGCAGAGCAAGCGTGGCGATGATCCGGATTTTCTGAACACCGCTTGGACAATCCAAGCGATCCGGGGGGCGTGTCTGTGGCTGGCCGCCTCTGCATTGGCATGGCCAGTGACGGCGTTTTACGGCGAGCCGCTCCTGCTGACCTATCTGCCCATCGCGGCGCTGAGCCTCGTGGTGGCTGGGTTCAATCCGACACGGATCGAAACGGCGCATCGGCATCTGCAAATGGGGCGGCTGACGCTGCTGGACCTGACATCGCAGGTGATCGGCATCGCGGTGATGATTCTGGGCGCGGCGCTCTATCAATCGGTGGCGGCGTTGGTGATCGGCGGCGTGGTGGGGGCCGTGGCGAAGCTGGCGCTGACCCATGCCTTTCTGCCGGGACCGGGCAACCGCTTTCGCTGGGAGCGTCCGGCGGTGCGCGAATTGGTGCATTTCGGCAAATGGATCTTCCTGTCGACTATGTTCTGGTTCTTTGCCAGTCAGGGCGACAAGGCGATCTTGGGCAAGTTCCTCTCGCTCGAAGGGTTGGGCATTTACAATATCGGTTATTTTCTGGCGAGCTTTCCGCTGCTGCTGGGGCAGAATGTCACCGGGCGGGTGATGATCCCAATCTACCGAGAGGCGGGGGGCGGCGACCATCCCAAGCTCAAGCGGATGCGCTATGGGCTAAGCGGCGGGTTACTGGCGCTTTTGGTGGTCATGGCGCTTGCGGGGCCTTGGTTGGTCTCGGTCCTCTATGATCCGCGCTATCTGCAAAGCGGCGCGATTCTGGTGATGCTGGCGCTGGCGTTGATGCCGCAGGTGATCGGGATGACCTATGATCAAGCGGCCCTTGCCGCGGGGGATTCGCGGCGGTTCTTCATCTCTTCGGCCTCAAGGGCCAGCCTGCAAGTGGGGCTACTGCTGGCGGGGGTGGTCACCGCCGGTTTGCCGGGGGCGCTGATCGGGTTGGGGGCCGCAATGGTGCTGTCGCATCTGGTGCTGATCTGGCTCGCAAGGGCGCATGGCGTTTGGGACGCGCGGCATGACTTGTTTTTTACCCTCTTAGGGCTGGCGCTCGGTGCGCTGGCGCTTTGGCTGCATTGGGACCGGGTTCTGGGGCTGAGTGCCTCGGTCTGAGCGGTTCAGCTCTTTTGCTTGCGGGCCATCCGCGCGGCGCGGCCTTCTTTCCCGGCCTTCAAGCGCTCCTGCCAAACCTTGCCCAAGGTCCGGCGCTTTTCGCGCGGGCTGAGGTCGGGGATCGAGACGACAGGGATCAACCCGGTCTCGCGCGTCATCTGCCGGGCCGAGCGGATCACCGGGCGGCGCAGTTCCAGCAGGAAGGCCACGATCAGCGCCAGCGCGAAGCTGGCCATCCCGCCCACCGCCGCGCGTTTCTTGCGGCTGAGCGATACGGGGTAATCCGGCAGTTCGGCCTGCTCCAGCGTGATCAGTTTCTCACCCCGTTGATCGGATTCAAGCGAGAAGCCCACCTCTGCCTCGTTCCGGCGGGCGGTGATCACTTCCAACTGGTCTTGCAACTGGGTCAGACGGCGTTCGAACCGGGCCAATTCCCGCTCAACCTCGGGCGAGGTCTGCAGGCTGGCGGTCAGGGTTTCGCGCTGTTCTTGCAGCAGGTCGCGCTGCGTGGTCAGGCTTTCGAGCGTGGCATCCAACTCGGCCTGTTCGCGGGCGATGGTGGCGGCGCGGGCATCGGGGTTGACCCGATCGCGCGCCAGCCGCGTGGCGATGATTTCACGGTCAAGTTCAAGAATGGCGTCATTGAGGCTGCTGATCTCGCCGCGGCGAAACTCAAGACTGCCTTCGAGCGACAGGTCGTTTTCGGCCCGGTAATCGGCCAGTTCGGCCTCAAGCTCCGAAATGTCGCGGATCAGGTTCTGCTCTTGGCGCTGGAAAAACTCCAAGGTTTCTTGGGTCTGGCTCTGGCGTCGGGCGGCGGACATCTGGCGCGTGCGGTCGGCGAATTCGCGGGCCACGGCCTGCGCATCGGCGGGGTTGTCCATCTCGGCGGTGAAGGTCATGACCGAGATGGTGCCGTCATCCGCATAGCCTTCGCGCGGGGCGGCGACGCCGGTGATGGTGACTGAACGGCGCAGCAGATCGACTTTCTCGGACATGCGCAATGCGGTCAGATCGTCATAAAGATCAAAGCGTTGAATGATATCGACCAAAGTGCCGCGTGCCATCAACTGCTGTTCGATCAATTGCAAACGCCGCGCCGAAGACCCTTCGACCGTAGAGGGGGCCAGATCATTGGCGATCTTGGGCTGCTCGATCTGGATGACTTCGGAGGATTGGTAGACATGCGGCGTCGCAAGCGCCCAATAGACCGAGGCGATACAGCCCAGAAGCGTGATCAAGATGATCACGCCCGCGCGGCGGCGGATCATGTCGATGAAGTCATCGAATGTATAGATCGGTCCCATGTGCCTCTTTCCAACCTGCCCAAAGCCCCCGACCGTTGCCCGGCGGAGTTTCCCCGCCTAGACCAGAAGACTTGGGCGATAATAGGGCGCTAGCGGGGGCGGCGACAGGGGGTGTCAGGCATATTTCGGCAGGCTGGAGGCCCGCGCGCGGTTCAGCACGATACCCAAAAGCGGCACCTGACCTTCGAGCATGCGTTCGCATTCACGCAGATGGCGCGCCATGGTCTGGCTGCCGTCAGAGATCAGCAGAACACCGTCCAACTGCGGCAGGAAGGCCGAGAGATCGTCGTGCTCCAGCATCGGCGGCATGTCGTAAAGGACGATTTCAGGCTGGAGCGATGCCCGCAGACGTAGCAGGGTCTCCGCCGTGGCGCTGTCTTGCAAGATTTCGGCGGCGTTCACTTCGGCCCGGTCGTTCAGGCCGAGGGCAAGCGTATCGCTTACCCGCAGCATCCCCTTGCCGAGGTCGGCACGGCCACTGAGCAGATCGCTCATCGCGCCGGGGGCCTGCATGTCAAAGGCACGGGCGAGACCGGGGCTGCGCATGTTCATGTCCATCAACACGGTGCGCGATCCCGGCACCCGCGACAGGCTCAGCGCCAGATTGGTCGCCGAGAAGCTGTTGCCGCAGCCCGAGGTGGGGGCGGTGATGGCGATATTGACCCAGCGATGCTCTAACGTGGTTTGACGCAAGCGCGTGCGCAGCAGGTCAAAGGCCCGCGCGGCGGCGCTGTTGCGATGATCGTCGACCAGCGGCATGTCGCCGCCGGGGCCGGGGGTGGCGATGGGCAAATCTTGCCAGCGCGGCGCGCGGTCGTCACCGATGTAGCGGGAAACGGCAGGGTCGGCGGGCAGGCTGTCTTCAAAGGTCAGGTCGCCTTCGGAGAAATCGCCGTCGAACTCATCTTCATGGTCGATCACGGTGCGGCGCGGGCGGATGCTGTGGCGCATCCCCGGGCCGCCGAACTGCGCCGTAACATCGCTGTTGTCCGCGCCGAGGGCATCGGATGCGTAGAGGTCTCTCATCGTCTTCCCTTTCGATTTCTTGAACATGAGGCGCTGGATTTCTCGTTATTGCCGGGCGCGGCAAGCATTGCTCAGCACCCGGTTCGGCGCAAGACGACGCCGACGGTTTTCAGCAAAATGGTCAGGTCCATCGGCAGCGACAGATTGCGGCGATAGGCGGCGTCGACCTCGTTGCGATAGGTGAAACGGCTGTTGTTGCGGGCCGAGACCTGCCACAGCCCGGTGATGCCAGGGCGCAGCGCGAAATAGGCTTTCGCATCGCCATACATCTCAAGCTGGTCGGGCATCATGGGGCGCGGGCCGATCAGGCTCATGTCGCCTTTGAACACGTTCCACAGCTGCGGCAGCTCATCCAGCGAGGTTGCCCGCAGGAAAGCGCCCACCCGCGTGATGCGGGGATCGTCCTTGAGCTTTTGCATCTCGTCCCATTCGGCCCGCATCGCGGGGTTCGCGGCAAGGTAGCTCTCCAGCACCGCGTCGGCATCGCGCACCATTGTGCGCAGCTTCAGGATGGAGAATCCTTTGCCGCCTCGGCCAAGGCGCTTTTGCGTATAGAAGGGCTGACCGCTTTCGATCCACAGCGCCAGCGCGCAAAGCGCGATGATCGGCAGGGCGATGGGCAGGGACGCGAGGATCAGCAGCCGGTCGAGAAGCGGTTTCGCGTAGCGGCCATAAAGGCCGGTCGGACGCAGACGAAGGGCCGCCAGCGCGCGCGGCGCGGGCAGCACCGCAGTCCCCGCCATGGCAGGCTGCGCACGGCCCAGCACCGGACCGGCGATCACTTCCATCGAGCCATAGGCATGGCTGTGTGCGTCAAAGTACTTCATTCCAAACCCCCCAGGGTTCAATCGCATTCATTCGGACCGTTTCGGCCACGGGGCCTTCGCACCGCTCCGTGTCAACGACCTATCCGGCCTATACGTTCAGGTAGGATATGTATCATTTGTTACCACCTTTTCGCCTTATTCGATCCTTTTTCTCAGAAACAGACTGTTTCGCGGGGCGGCGGGCAGGTGGAGATTTAGGAGTGAGTTGAGGACGTTATGGGAGGCCGGGGGGTGCAGATGTGTGGCGTTCAGTGGTGGAGGGGAGGACGTGCGCAGGCGTCGATTGGATGCCAAGTCGTTGATAAAAAAGGTCTTATGGGGCGCTGGAGTTCCGGATGATCATCTGCCTCAGGTCTCGGCCGCCAAGCCTGTACGCCTTCGGATAGCGAGGGTATCTAGGCGCAAGCCACCACCCGTCGCGCAATTCTCACAATAATGTCAAGGCGATAAATGGGCGACAGTTGGGCGCAGGGGGCAGGTGGGTAAACGCCAAAACCCCGGATCGGTTGCGCGATTCCGAGGGGATTCTTTGTTGCCTCTAGAGACTTGTCTTGTAATTCTGGAGGATAAAAGTGGCAGCCCGTAGGGGAATCGAACCCCTCTTTCCAGGTTGAAAACCTGGCGTCCTAACCGATAGACGAACGGGCCACTCTTTTGTCAGGTCAGTGCAGCGTTTGGTGTGTGCTGCTCTGTCTGTGAGCGGACGTTTAAGTAATACTGCGGGGGGCTGCAAGCGGAAAAATGAAGTTTCTTCAGAAAAAGTTTTCAGGCCCGCGCGGCGTCCTCCAAACGCAGTTGAACGGTGCGCCGACCGCGGAAATTGTTAATGTCGAGACGGCCTGCGAGGTGGAAACGCGCGCCGCCGTGGTTTTCCAGCGCGGGGCCGAGGGGGCCGTCGTAAGCGCCAAAGGAAATCGCCTCGAGATTCGCGCCCAGCCCGTCGCCAAAGCTCACTTTCAGGTGGTTTTCGCCCACGCGTTTGGCAAAGCGGATTTGCATGTCCGCAAAGGCATAGCGCGGGGCAGGGGCGCCGGCGCCGAAGGGGCCGGCTTGGTCGACCATCTCGGCCAGTTCCACGGTGGCCGCGCCGGGCATCATCATGCCGCAAAGGTTTAGGTCGGCGGGGCCTGCCAAATGCGCGCCCTGTTTGGTGAGCAATTCGCCCAAGCGCGCCATTGCCGCTTCGATCTTGTCTTCCGCCACGGTCAGGCCTGCGGCCATCTTGTGCCCGCCGCCTTTGATCAGCAGCCCTTCGGCAGCCAGACGCTGAATCGGCGCGCCGAGGTCGATGCCGCTGATCGAGCGGCCTGAGCCTTTGCCGATGCCGTCTTCGACGCCGATAACGATAGAGGGGCGGTTGGCGGCTTCCTTCAGGCGTGAGGCCACGATGCCCACCACGCCGGGATGCCAGCCGGGGCCAGCAGCCCATGCCAGCGGCCCGTCAAAGCCGCGCTCTTCGGCCTGTGCCATGGCGCTGGCGCGCACGGCGGCCTCAACCTCGCGGCGGTCGGTGTTGAGCTGGTCGAGGCGTTCGGCCAATGCGGCGGCCTCATGCGGGTCGGCGGTGGCCAAAAGCCGTGCGCCAAGGTCGGCTTGGCCAATGCGCCCGCCCGCGTTGATGCGGGGGCCGAGTAGAAATCCGAGGTGATAGGCCGTGGGGGCCGTGTCCATCCGCGCCACATCCGACAGGGCGGCAAGGCCGGGCCGCGCGCGCCGAGCCATGACCTTGAGCCCCTGACGCACGAAAGCACGGTTGACGCCTGTAAGTGGGGCCACATCGGCGACGGTGGCCAGCGCCACCAGATCGAGCATCGTCATCAGATCCGGCCCCTTGCGCCCCGCTTCGCGCAATTGCCGCCCCACTTCGACGAGCATCAAGAACACGACTGCAGCGGCGCAGAGATGCGCCAGCGTGCCGTCTTCGTCCTGTCTGTTGGGGTTCACCACGGCCAGCGCATCGGGCAGCGTTTCGCCGCCAAGGTGGTGGTCCAACACGATGACATCCGCGCCCTTGGCAGCGGCGATGGGGCCATGGGACAGCGTGCCGCAGTCAACGCAGACGATCAGGTCATGCTGGGCGGCGAGGGCCGACATCGCCTCGTCATTGGGGCCATAGCCCTCGTCGATACGGTCGGGGATATAGAGCGTCGCACGGTGGCCCATGTCGCGCAGCCAGACCAGCAGCAGCGCGGCGGAAGAGCCGCCGTCCACGTCATAGTCCGCGAAAATCGCGATGCGTTCGCGGTTTTGCAGGGCCGAAAGAAACCGCGTCGCTGCCGCCTCCATATCGCGCAGGGATCGGGGATCGGGCAGCAGGTCGCGCAGGGCGGGGGCCAGAAAGCCCGCCGCTTGGGTATCGACCACGCCGCGGCGCGCCAGCACTTGGCACACCGGATCGGGCAGGCCCGCGCGCTGCACCAGCAGTTCCGCCGCGCGGGTCAGTTCCACGTCAGGACCGATCCAGCGCCGCCCGGTCAAAGATGTTTCGACACCGAGAAAGCTCATGCGGACCTCATTTGGCCGTTATGGAAGGGGGTGGGGAGGGCCAGTCTGGCCCTCACTCCGCCGGGGTGCGGTAGTTGATGCGACGGACCGAGCCGGTGCGCGAGCGCATGATCAGCGTCTCGGTGGTCAGCCAGCCCGGCTCGCGTTTCACGCCCGGCAGGATGTTGCCCCCGGTGACGCCTGTCGCGGCAAAGATCACGTCCTGGGTGACCATCTCGTCGCGCGAATAGACGCGGTCGAATTCGGTGATCCCGGCCGTGGCGGCGCGGCCCTTTTCGTCTTCGTTGCGGAACAGCAGGCGGCCATACATCTGCCCGCCCATGCATTTCAGTGCCGCGGCGGCCAGCACGCCTTCGGGCGCGCCGCCTTGGCCCATATACATGTCGATGCCGGTTTCAGGGTCGGCGCAATGCATCACGCCAGCCACGTCACCATCGGTGATCAGACGGATGGCGGCACCGGTCGCGCGGACCTCGGCGATCATGTCGGCGTGGCGGGGGCGTTCGAGGATGCAAACGGTGATGTCGGACGCCGCGCAGCCCTTGGCGCGGGCCAGCGCTTCGACACGTTCACCGGGGCTCATGTCGAGGGTGACGACATCGGTCTCAAAACCCGGGCCGATGGCGAGCTTGTCCATATAGGTGTCGGGCGCGTGCAGCATGGAGCCGCGCGGGCCCATGGCGATCACGGTCAGCGCGTTGGGCATGTCCTTGGCGGTCAGCGTGGTGCCTTCCAGCGGGTCGAGCGCGATGTCCACGCCGGGGCCGTTGCCGGTGCCGACCTCTTCGCCGATATAGAGCATCGGGGCCTCGTCCCGCTCACCTTCGCCGATGACCACGACGCCCGCGATATCGAGCATGTTAAGCTGCTCGCGCATGGCGTTCACGGCGGCTTGGTCGGCGGCTTTCTCGTCACCCTTGCCGATCAGCTTGGCCGAGGCCAGCGCGGCGGCTTCGGATACGCGGGCGAGGCCCAGAGAGAGCATGCGGTCTTGGAATTCGGCGGAAGCGGTCATGGAGTGTCCTTGGGTGCAATGTGTTTTCTGTCCTGTACCCTTGCGCGGGCCTCGGGGCAAGTTTTGGGTTAGGCGCAGATAGCACTTGGCCCGGAAAGAAGCCGCAGGCGCCGGGCCATCGCCTGACCGCCTCGTCACGCCGAAGGCGTACCGGTCTAGCTAGGCGCACCTTTGGTGCGACCGGGTAGGCGATTTGGTGGGGCTGGGTGCGCCCCCGCGGGCGCACACCATGGTTAAGCCAGAATGTGGCACGAAGCACCGTCTCATCGCCGGCCCGCGGGCAGGAGATGGCCCTCAGCCTCAGACCTCTTCGATCCGCAGCGCCACCGGTTCACCGGCCAGCACGCCGGTCTTGTCCATATTTGCCAGCGCTTCCAGCAGCGCGTCGCGGCTGGTCTTGTGGGTCACGATCAGCACGGGGGCCGAGACATCCGCATGTTCATACTGGCGCATCCGGTAAATGCTCACACCCGCTTCGCCCAGCACCGTGGCGATTTTCGCCAAAGCGCCGGGTTTGTCGACCAGCGCCATGCGCAGATAGTAGGGGGCGGGGCGTTGGCTGCTGGCGGGGGTGGTTTGTTCAAGCGTCTCGGCAGGCTGGCCAAAGACCGGCCCGCGCAGCCCGCGCGCGATGTCGCAGACATCGGCCATCACGGCGCTGGCCGTCGGCCCTTCGCCCGCACCGGCACCGCGCAACACGATCTGGCCCACGGCATCCCCTTCGATCACCACCATATTGGTGCCGCCATCAAGCTGCCCCAAAGGCGAGGTCTGCGGCACAAGGCAGGGCATCATCCGCTGTTCCAGCCCGCGGCCGGTTTTCTGGGTCACGCCCAGCAGTTTGATCTTATAACCCATGTCGGCGGCGGCGCGGATGTCTTCGATGGCGACTCGCTCGATCCCCTCAAGCTGGATGCCGTCAAAGTCGATCTTGGTGCCAAAGGCGATGGAGGACAAGATCGCCAGCTTATGCGCCGCGTCGATGCCGCCCACATCCAATTGCGGATCGGCTTCGAGGTAGCCCAACCCATCGGCCTCGGCGAAAATCTCTTGATAGGTTTTGCCCGAGTCCTCCATCCGCGTCAGGATGTAATTGCACGAGCCGTTCATCACCCCCATGATCCGGGTGATCTCATTCCCGGCAAGCCCCTCCATCAGCGTCTTGATGACCGGGATGCCGCCCGCCACAGCGGCTTCATAGCGCAGGGCCACGCCCGCGCCTTCGGCCTGTTCGGCCAGCGCTTGGCCATGTATCGCCAGCATCGCCTTGTTCGCGGTGACCACATGTTTGCCCGCCGCCAGCGCGGCTTCGGTCGCGGCCTTGGCGGGGCCGTCCGCGCCGCCCATAAGCTCGACGAACACATCCACGTCATCGCGGGTCGCCAGTTTGACGGGGTCATCCTCCCAATCATAGGAAGAGAGTGACAGCCCGCGATCCTTGTTGCGCGTGCGGGCCGAAACCGCCGAGACCGTCATCGCGCAGCCGGTGCGGGCCTCTAACAGGGCGGCCTGCTGGCGCAGAATGCGCAGCACACCCACGCCCACGGTTCCCAATCCGGCAATCCCGAGGCGAAGCGGCTTAGACATGGCGGTGGTCCTTCTGGTCTGATCCGAAAGGCCCGGCAGGCGGGGCCGGGCATAGCCGCGATGTAGCGGGTTCGGCGCCTGCGTGCAACGCGCATACGCATCACGGGGATGCCCGTTTATTCAGCGCTTTCGCTGTCCTCGGCGGCTTGGCGGGCGCGCCGTAGCTCGGCGGCACGCGCTCTGAGCCGCGCCACCCGTGCGGCACTGGCGGATTGGGTGCTCGTGCGGCTCAGCCGCGCCGCGCGGGCTTCGAGATTGGCCGCACGCCCCGTGAGCGCCGCTTCGGTCCGCGCCGGGTCGATCCGCCCGGCGGTGGCCTTGGCCAAGAGCGGGTCGATCGGGACCAGATCGGGGTAGGGGGCGGCCTCCAGTTCAGGCGTGATGGTGCGGTCAAGTTCAGGAAACTGCGTGCAGCCCGCCAGCAGCGAGACGCCCAGAAACAGGGCGATGGTCGAGAGGGGGCGGGGCGGGCGCGCTTGGGTCATGCCTCGTTCTGCCCCAGCCGTGCTCTTCGCGCAAGCGGGGTTTGCTTTTGAACGCTTGTTCATTAAATTGCCGCCATGGCAAGAACCACAGGCTCCCACTCCGATATCACCGGCCCGCGTGTCCGCGCAGCCGCGCTGCGGCTTTTCGCACGGGGCGGCTATGCCGCCGTGTCCATGCGCGCCATCGCCGCCGAAGTCGGCGTGCAGGCCGGGGCGCTCTATAACTACACCCCCGACAAGCAGAGCCTGCTGTTCGACCTGATGCAGGCGCATATGACCGACCTGCTGGCCGAAACGCCCCATGACCCCAACCGCCCCGCCATGCAGCAGTTGCAGGATTTCGTGGCCTTTCACATCCGTTTTCACGCGGATCGGCCCGATGAGGTTTTTATCGCCTATATGGAGTTGCGCAATCTGACGGAGGAGAATTTCGCCGTGATCGAGCGGCTGCGCCGCGACTATGAGGATCGGTTGGAGGCGATCCTGCGCGCCGGGGTGGCGAGCGGCGATTTCGCCGTCGCCGACACCAAGATCGTGACGCTGGCGATCATCGCCATGCTGACGGGGGTGAACACTTGGTACCGCGCGGGCGGACGGCTTTCGCTGGACGAGGTCGTCGCACAGTATTGGGACATGGTGCGCAAGGCCGTGACCGCCTGAGCGGCCACGGCCCTTTGGGTCAATGGGCGGGGCGGATGAAGGTCCCGTTGTTCAGATCCCGCATCGCCTGCTGTATCTCGGCACGGGTGTTCATCACGATCGGCCCGTGCCACGCCACCGGCTCTTCAATCGGCGCGCCCGAGATCAGCAGGAAACGCACCCCTTCCTCCCCGGCCTGCACCGTGACCTCATCCCCGGTGCCAAAGCGGATAAGCGTCCGGTCGCCTGACATGTCGCGGATGTTGACCTCCTCGCCGGCGACCTCTTTCTCCAGCAGCACGCCCGAAGGGGCGGAGGCATCGGCGAAAGCGCCCGCGCCTTGGAAGACATAGGCAAAGGCCCGGCGATAGGTGTCGATCCGAAAGGTCTTCTTGACCCCGGCAGGCACGAAAACATCCAGATACTGCGGATCGGCGGCAATACCGTCGACGGGGCCGCGTTTGCCCCAGAACTCGCCCGTGATGATCTTGATCCGCGTGCCATCGTCATCGGTCACCACCGGGATGTCGGCGGATTTCATATCCTGATAGCGCGGCGCGGTCATCTTCTGCGCCGAGGGCAGATTGCCCCATAGCTGGAAGCCATGCATCTGCCCATTGGCATTTCCGCGCGGCATCTCCTGGTGCAGAATGCCCGAGCCGGCGGTCATCCACTGCACGTCGCCCGCGTTCAGATCGCCGGTATTGCCGAGCGAATCCGCATGGGCCACGGTGCCTTCGAGCACATAGGTAATCGTCTCTATCCCGCGGTGCGGGTGCCAAGGGAAGCCTTTCTCGAAGTCGCGCGGATGCTCGTTGCGGAAGTCGTCGAACAGCAGAAAGGGGTCAAGCTCCGACGGGTCGTGGAAGCCGAAAGCGCGGTGCAGTTTCACCCCGGCGCCTTCCATCGTGGGCGTGGCGCGGCGGGTTTCCAATGTGGGTCTGAGGGACATGATGCTCTCCTTTGCAGTTGCTCGGAAGATAGGGGGCGACGGTCACCTCAACAATTCGCCCCGGCGAACGGGGCCTGTGCAAATTTGCGCAGCTTCAGCAGTTCGGCACATTCACCGCCAACCCGCCGAGGGAGGTTTCCTTGTATTTCTCGCTCATGTCCGCGCCCGTCTGGCGCATGGTCTCAATACAGGCATCGAGCGGCACAAGATGGGTGCCGTCGCCGCGCAGCGCCAGAGAGGCCGCCGACACCGCCTTGATCGCGCCCAGGCCGTTGCGCTCGATACAAGGCACCTGCACCAGCCCTTTGACGGGGTCGCAGGTCATGCCGAGGTGATGCTCCAGCGCGATTTCGGCGGCGTTTTCGATCTGCTGCGGGGTGCCGCCCATCACGGCGCAGAGCCCGGCGGCGGACATGGCGGCGGCGCTGCCGACTTCGGCCTGACAGCCTGCTTCGGCGCCTGAGATCGAGGCGTTGTATTTCACCAGCCCGCCAATCGCGGCGGCGGTGAGCAGGAAGTCTTCGATATGCGCCTCAGACGCGCCGGGGACATGGTCGAGGTAATAGCGCAGCGTGGCGGGCATCACGCCTGCGGCCCCGTTAGTCGGCGCGGTCACGACCTGCCCGCCGGCGGCGTTCTCCTCGTTGACGGCCATGGCATAGACGCTCATCCAATCGTTGATCGTATGCGGGGCGGATTGGTTCTGTCCGCGCTCCGCCATCAGCGCGTCGTAGATGCCCTTGGCGCGGCGTTTTACCTGCAACCCACCGGGCAGGGTGCCTTCGGAGGTTAGCCCCCGGTCGATGCAGTCGCGCATGACCTGCCACAGCCGTTTCGACCCGGCGCGCAGGTTCTCGGCCCCGCCACGCGCCTCTTCATTGGCGCGTTTCATACCCGCGATGGTTTTGCCAGATTTGGCCGACATCTCAAGCATTTCCGCGGCGGACTTGAAGGGGAAGGGCACCGGCGCGCCCTCATCCGTGTCCTTGCCTGCGGCCAGTTCCTTTTCGGTCATCACGAAGCCGCCGCCGATGGAATAATAGGTCTCGCGTAAGGTCACGTCGCCTTGGGCATCGGTGGCCATCAGCATCATGCCGTTGGCATGGCCCGCAAGCTTGGTGTCGTAGTCAAAGATCATGTCGCGCTCAGGGTCGAAACGCAGTTCGGGCAGACCGTCGACGTTGATGCGGCGGGTCTGTTTGATCTCTTCCAACACCTTTTCAGCGGCATCGGCGTCATAGTCCTCGGGCGTGAACCCGGCGAGGCCGAGGATCGTGGCGCGGTCGGTCGCATGGCCGACGCCGGTAAAGGCGAGGCTGCCGTGCAGCGAGGCGCGCAGCCCGGCGAATTGGAAGGGCGATGCGCGCATTTGGTCAAGGAAACGCCCCGCCGCCACCATCGGCCCCATGGTATGCGAAGACGAGGGGCCGATGCCCACTTTGAACATGTCGAAGACCGAAAGAAACATCAGGCGGCGGACCCTTTTATGGTTGCGGGTGTCGGGGCGCGGTGGAACGGGTATCGCCCAGACCTCTGGCGCATTGCAAGCGGTGTGGGTCGATCCAACCATTTCCCGCCGCCCCGTGGCGCGCCGAAAGCGACAGGCCGTGCGCTCTGACCGTCCTGTCGCCACGGGCACCGCCAAAAACCGCCGACTTGCCCCTCGCACCCTATGCCAATTCGCCCTATAACGCGGCAAACGCCTGCAAGGGAGCACCCGATGTCCGGAGACCTATCACCGATCGACAAGGCCAAATTCGTGGCCGCGAAACGGGCGTGCGAATTCGTGGAAGACGGGATGCGCGTGGGGCTTGGCACCGGATCGACGGCGGCGTGGCTGGTGCGCTGTCTGGGTGAGATGGTGCGCGACGATGGGCTGCGGATCAAAGGCGTGCCGACCTCCTCGCGCACCGCGCAACTGGCGCGGGATGTGGGGATCGAGGTGATCTCTCTCGATGAGGCGAAATGGCTCGATCTGACGATTGACGGGGCAGATGAATTTGACGGCGACCTGAACCTCATCAAGGGCGGCGGCGGGGCCTTGCTGCAAGAAAAGATCGTGGCGACGGCCAGCGACCAGATGGTGGTGATCGCCGATATCGGCAAAGAGGTGCATCATCTGGGCGCATTCCCCCTGCCGATCGAGGTGATTCCCTTTGGTTGGCAGACCACGCAGGCGCTGGTCGAAGAGACGCTGATCTCAATGGATGTGCTGGGCCAAAGCTCGACCCTGCGGATGAACGGCGAAGTGCCTTTCATCACCGACGAGGGGAACTATATCCTAGACCTGCGGCTGGGGCGCATCGGCAACGCGCGGCAATTGGCGCTGGTGCTGAACCAGATGCCCGGCGTGGTGGAAAACGGCCTGTTCATAGATATCTGTGACGCGGTTGTGATCGGCTACGGGGATGGCAGGGTAGAGGTGCGCGACATAAATGAAGGCACCGTGGCGACCGACCGTTTGGAATTCGTCGAGACCGACAACCTATTTTCCGACCTGAGCGATTAGTGCCGACAAAGCGAGACACGCGCGACCCCGCGCAAGACCGAAATATGCGCGATCCCGCGCAAGACCCAAAACGACTAAGAGAGGCGCCAAATGGCCAAGAATGAATTCGACTACGACCTGTTTGTCATCGGTGGCGGCTCGGGCGGTGTGCGTGCGGCGCGTGTCGCAGCGGGCGAACATGACGCCAAGGTCGGTCTGGCCGAGGAAGACCGCTATGGCGGCACCTGCGTGATCCGGGGCTGCGTGCCCAAAAAGCTGATGGTCTTCGCCTCGGGCTATGCCGATGTGGTGGATGAGGCGAAATGTTTTGGCTGGGATCTGAAAGCCGGGCCCTTCGATTGGCATGATTTCAAAGGCCGTCTGAACACTGAGCTGGACCGCCTCGAAGGCGTCTATCGCAAGCTTCTGAAGAACTCCGGCGTGGACACATTCGACGCCCGCGCGCGGATCAAGGACCCCCATACCGTGGCCCTGTCCGACGGCACCGAGAAGACCGCGAAACACATCCTCATCGCCAGCGGCGGCCGCCCCGTGCGCCCCGAGATCGAGAATGCGGAACTGGGGCTGGTCTCCGACGATCTGTTCCACCTTGAAAAACTGCCCAAGTCGATCCTGATCATCGGCGGCGGCTATATCGCCTGTGAATTCGCCTGTATCCTCAACGGTTTGGGTGTCGAGGTGACGCAATACTACCGCGGCGCGCAAATCCTGCGCGGCTTTGACGACGAAGCCCGCGGCATGGTGGCCGAGATGATGCAGGAAAAGGGGATCGACCTGCATCTTGGCACGAACATTCTGGAGATGACGCCCAGCCACGAAGACGGCAGCGGCCCGATGAAGGTCAAGCCGACCAACGGCACCGAAAAGATGTTCGACCAAGTGCTCTTTGCCACGGGCCGTCGCCCCAATAGCGATGACATGGGGCTGGAAGACCTGGGCGTGAAACTGGGCCGCAGCGGTGAGATCGAGGTGGATGAATACAGCCAGACGGCGGTGCCTTCCGTCTATGCCATCGGCGACGTGACCAACCGCATCAACCTCACCCCGGTGGCGATCCGCGAGGGCATGGCCTTTGTCGAGACCGTCTTTGGCGGCAACCCGACGCCGGTGGATCATGATCTGGTGCCTTCGGCGATCTTCACCCAACCCGAGATGGGCACCGTGGGGCTGAGCGAGGAGGCCGCGAGGGAGGCGGGGCCGATTGAGGTCTATGCGACCTCTTTCAAACCGATGCAGGGCGCTTTTGCGGGCAAGGCCGACCGGGTGCTGATGAAACTCATTGTCTGCGCCGACACGCGGGTGGTGCTGGGCTGTCATATCGTCGCACCCAACGCGGGCGAATTGATCCAGATGGTCGGCATCGCGGTCAAGATGGGCGCCACGAAAGAGCAGTTCGACGCCACCTGCGCGGTGCACCCGACCATGTCCGAAGAACTGGTGACCATGCGTAATCCGACTCGCACGGCTTGAATATCACGCGAAAGCGTACAATTTTTGGAACGATAGGCCGCATGGGCGGCCCAGAGGGGAACATATCAATGGCAGGAAATTCGCAAGGCCCCTGGGGGGGCGGCGGAGGCGGCAACCGGGGCAACGGCGGTGACCGGGGCAACGGGGGCCGCAACGACGGGCCGCAGGGCCCGCAGGGTCCACGCGGGCAGGGCGGTGACCGCCCGCAGATGCCCGAGATCGACGATTTGGTGCGCAAGGGCCAAGAGCAGCTGCGCGTTCTGATGGGGGGCCGTGGCGGCGACCGGGGCAATGGCACCGGCGGCGGCGGCCGCGGCACTGGTGGGCCGGGCGTGACACGTTCGACCATTGGCATCGCGCTTTTGGCCGGTGTGGCGCTTTGGGGCTTTGCCAGCTTCTACACCGTGCGGCCTGAACAGCAGTCGATCGAACTGTTCTTGGGTGAATTTTCCGGCATCGGCACCGAGGGTCTGAACTTTGCGCCTTGGCCGCTGGTCACGGCGGAGGTTTTCGACGTCACCACCAACCGCACCGAGGAGTTGGGCGTGCGGCGCGGCGGCGGCGGCAACGAAGGCTTGATGCTGACCACGGACGAGAACATCGTCGACATCGACTTCCAAGTGGTCTGGAACATCAAGAACGCGCGTGACTTCAAATTCTCGCTGCGCGATCCCGAAGCTTCGGTCCGGGCGATCTCGGAATCCGCCATGCGTGAAGTCATTGCGCAATCCGAACTGGCGCCGATCCTCAACCGGGATCGTGGCGCGGTGGCGGATCGGGTGAAGGAGTTGATCCAGAACACCCTCGACAACCGCAACACCGGCATCAACGTGTTGCGTGTCAACGTGAACAAGGTCGACCCGCCGAGCCAGTCCGTGCAGGTCACCGATGCCAATGGCAACACCACCACGCAGTCGGTCGTCGATGCCTTCCGCGACGTGCAAGCCGCCGAGCAGGAGCGTGACCGTGTGGAGCGTCAGGCCGACGCCTATGCCAACCGGCGCACTGCCGAGGCACGCGGTGAATCCGCGCAGCTTCTGGAAGCCGCCGAAGGTTACCGCGCCCGCGTCGTGAACGATGCTGTGGGTGAAGCCAGCCGTTTTGAAGCCGTCTTGGAAGAATACCGCAATGCGCCCGACGTGACGCGCAAACGTCTGTATCTTGAGACCATGGAAAAGGTGCTGGGCGACGTGGATAAAATCATCCTCGAAAACGGCAGCGGCCAAGGCGGGCAGGGCGTTGTTCCCTATCTGCCACTCAATGAATTGCGGCGCGGCGGAGGGTCGAACTGATGCGGAAAACAAGTCTTATCATTCCCATCTTGGTGATCGCCATCGTGGGTGTCCTTTCGGCTGTCTTTGTCGTGGACGAGCGTGAAAAAGCGCTGGTGCTGCGTTTTGGCCAGATCAAACAGGTCCGCAACGAGCCGGGCATCGGGTTCAAAGTCCCGCTTTTGGATGAGGTCGTGCGCTACGAAGATCGCATCCTGTCGCTGGAAACCCCGGTGATCGAAGTCACCCCCGCCGATGACCGTCGTCTTGAGATCGACGCCTTCGTGCTCTACCGCATCGACGATATGGTGCAGTACCGGCAAGCTTTGGGTGCAGGCGGTGAACGTCAGGCCGAAAGCGAGATGGGCGGCATCATGGAAAGCCAAATCCGTGCCGTGCTTGGCTCGCAGGGCGTGACCTCAAACACCATCCTGTCACCCGAACGGGCCGACCTGATGGAGCAGATCCGTGTTCGCGCCGATGCCCGCGCGCAGGCGCTTGGCCTCAAGGTGGTGGATGTGCGTCTGCGTCAGACAAACCTGCCCGAGCAGAACTTCGACGCAACCCTGCAACGGATGATCGCCGAGCGTGAGCGTGAAGCGACCGACGAACGCGCCCGTGGCCGCGAAGCCGCGCAGCGTGTCATCGCCCTTGCCGATCGTACCTACGAAGAGATCCTCTCGGAAGCCCGCCGTGACGCGCGGATCATCGAAGGTGAGGCGGACGCGCAGCGGAACAACATCTTCGCGCAGGCCTATGGCAAGGATCAAGAATTCTTTGAATTCTACCGCTCGCTCAGCGCCTATGAGCAGGCGTTGCAGGGGCAGAACTCCACCATGGTGATGTCGCCGAACAGTGAGTTCTTCAACTACCTGCGCTCGGATCGCAGCGCCACGACCCCTGTGGATGCGATTGCACCACCGCAGACACCCGCAGCCGATGCACAGGCGGTGGAGCCTGCGCCGGAAGAAGATAGCGCCGCTGCGGAAGGCACGCAGGAGGAGGCCCCCGCGGCCCCCACCACGCCAACGCCAGCCGCACCTGAGGCAGACAGCGACCTGCCAGTGGCGACTGACGAATGAGCCTAGTTCTACTGGCTTTAGGGTCGGTTCTGATATTCGAGGGGCTGGTGTACGCACTGGCCCCTTCGTTTTTGGAACAGATGCTTGAAATGCTCCGCCGCATCCCCGAGGCGGCGCTGCGCCAGCTTGGCGCGCTGGTGGTGGTGGCCGGGTTGATATTGGTCTGGCTTGCCTTCCAACTGGGGGTCTGAAGTCGAAGGCGAGGGGCCGAGAACCGCTTGGTTTCACCCCCGGCATGGCGGGCCGAAGCCGCAAATCGTCACACTCCCCACCGTTGAAATGCCCGTGATCGGCCCCATCTTTGCTGTTGCAGCGCGTCCTTTCGGAATGCACTCTGCCCACGTTGGCAACAACAGGAACAATCAGGAGACGATGAATGCAGGCCAAGGCGGTTTCCCTGTCCACAACAGCACAACACACCCAATGGATGCGAGCGATGGCAATGGGGGTGATGGCGCTGACCCTCCTGATCCTGCAAGCCAGCATGGCGCTGGCCAAACCCGAAAGCCTCGCCCCGCTGGCCGAGAAGATCAGCCCTTCGGTGGTCAATATCACCACCTCCACCACGGTTGAGGGCCGCACCGGGCCGCAGGGCATCGTGCCCGAGGGCTCGCCCTTCGAAGACTTCTTTCGCGAGTTTCAGGACCGCAACAATGGTGAGGGCAACCGGCCCCGCCGTTCCTCGGCCCTTGGCTCGGGTTTCGTAATTTCCGAAGACGGCTATGTGGTGACCAACAATCACGTCATCGAAAGCGCGGATGAGATCACCATCGAATTCTTCTCGGGCGAGGAACTGGTCGCCGAGGTCATCGGCACCGACCCCAAAACCGACATCGCGCTTTTGAAGGTCGAAGCGGACGCGCCGCTGCCCTTCGTCTCTTTCGGTGACAGTAACGCCGCGCGGGTGGGTGACTGGGTGATTGCCATGGGCAACCCGCTCGGACAGGGCTTCTCGGTCTCGGCTGGCATCGTGTCGGCCCGCAACCGGGCGCTGTCGGGCACCTATGACGATTACATTCAGACCGACGCCGCGATCAACCGGGGCAACTCCGGCGGGCCGCTGTTCAACATGGATGGTGAGGTGATCGGCGTGAACACCGCGATCCTGTCGCCCAACGGCGGCTCCATCGGCATCGGCTTTTCGATGGCGTCGAATGTGGTCACCCGCGTGATCGACCAACTGCAGGAATACGGCGAGACCCGCCGCGGCTGGCTGGGCGTGCGCATTCAGGACGTGACCGATGACGTGGCCGATGCCATGGGCCTCAAGAAAGCCGTTGGCGCCCTGATCACCGATGTGCCGGAAGGTCCGGCGCGTGAGGCGGGGCTGAAAACCGGCGACGTGATCAAATCCTTCGATGGTGTCGAAGTGGTCGATACCCGTGGTCTCGTCCGTCAGGTGGGCAACAGCCCCGTGGGCGCGACGGTGCGCGTGACCGTGCTGCGTGACGGCAAGACCCAGACCATCAAGGTCGTACTTGGCCGCCGCGAAGAGGCTGATGGTGCGGTTCCTGCCGGTATGGATGACAACGCCGATGAGGGGGCCGAGGCCGAGCCGCAGTCGACCATGCTGATGGGCCTGACCCTGATGCCGCTGACAGACGAGCTGCGCGCGGAGCTTGGGGCCGATGACGATATGACCGGCCTTGCCGTGACGGATGTGGATCAAACATCGGAGGCCTTCGAGAAGGGCCTGCGCATGGGCGATATCATCACCGAGGCCGGGCAGGAGCAGGTGTCGAGCATTGCCGATCTCGAAGCTCGGATCGCCGCGGCGAAAGAGGCGGGCCGCCGCTCTCTGCTGCTGTTGGTCCGCCGCGGAGGCGACCCACGCTTCGTGGCGCTGTCATTGGCGGAGTGATCTGCCGGAACGGTTCGGAAAGGGCGCCTGCGGGCGCCCTTTTTCGTTCCGGGCTCAGCCCTCTTGCCGGGGCACTGCGACCAGCCCGAGCGCCCGGGCGGTGGTCAGCGACAAGACCTCGCTGTTCGGCCCCTCTTGGGCCTGATAGCGGCGGACGGCTGTCCGAGTTGCCCTGTCCATCTCGCCGGAGATCGGCCCCGCGTAGAACCCGCGCGCCTCTAGCGCCCGTTGCAGAGTGCTGTTGAACTCGGGCGTCAGCACATCGGGGCAGGGCGTTTCGAACCAGTTGTCGACACGCGCGCGCACAATCTCTTGCCGGGTCTCTGTCTTGTAGACGGGCGGTTTGGCGATGCTGCCATCGGGGTTCATCTTGGCCGGGGTCACTTCGACCTGTTCGGTCACCGTCTCGATCACCGCAGGGCTGACCGTGCGGCCCCAGCAGCTTCCCTCCGGCGCGCCTGCGGGGCCGTTGCGGGTGGCCTCTAGCACTCCCGGCTCAGGGCGGGGCGTGGCCGGTGCCGTCGTCTCGCAGCCCGCCAAGGCCGCGATGGCCAGCAGCAAAGCGGCGCAGTGCCGCGCGGTTCTGGGGGGGAGGGGCTGTGTCATGCCGGTCTCTCGGGCTCGCCTGTTGTTCGCGGGCAGACTAGCCGGATGCGTGGGCCTTGCCCACCGCAATGTCGGGCGCGCCGTGACCTTGCGAAAAGGGGGCTGGAACCGGCTGCCATAGCCCGTTAAACAAGGCCGAACTTTTAGGACGAAAGGGCATCATCATGGCCAAAATCACCTATGTCGAACACTCCGGCACCGAACATGTGGTCGAGGTGGCCAATGGTCTCACCGTCATGGAAGGCGCGCGGGACAATAACATTCCCGGCATCGAAGCCGACTGTGGCGGGGCCTGCGCCTGCTCCACTTGCCACGTCTATGTCGATCCGGCTTGGGCCGAAAAACTGCCGCCGATGGACGACATGGAAGAAGACATGCTCGACTTCGCCTTCGAGCCCGATCCCGCGCGCTCGCGTCTGACCTGCCAGATCAAGGTCACCGATGCGCTGGACGGTCTGCGCGTGCAGATGCCGGAAAAGCAAATCTGATGCGGGCGATCGGCGCGGCACTGCTGGCGCTGATCGCAACAGATGCGGCGGCGGAGACGATTACCGCCGCGCATTACATCGCGCCCACGGGGCGCTACGCCCATGGCATTCTTGGCGACGCGCTGGAATGGGGCGGCTTGCAAGTCTCTCTGACAGATGGCGGCGCGCGGCGCTTCCATTTGCCGCGTGACCATGTTTTCGAAGATATCGCCCCCCGGCTCGTGGATGTGACCGGCGATGGCGCGCCCGAGGTTCTGGTGGTCGAGACCGACGTGAATCGTGGCGCGGCGCTGGCGATCTACGGCCCCGAGGGCAAGATCACCGAGACCCCGCATATCGGCCAAAGCAACCGATGGCTCGCCCCCATAGGCGCTGCCGATCTGGATGGCGATGGCGCGGTCGAGATCGCCTATGTCGACCGGCCCCATCTGGCGCGGGTGCTGCGGGTCTGGCGCTTTGCCGATGGGCGGCTCAGCGAAGTCGCGCAAATGACGGGGCTGACCAATCACCGCATCGGAGAGCGGCATATCTCAGGCGGTTTGCGCGATTGCGGTGCGGGGCCTGAGATTGTGCTGGCGGATGCCGATTGGCAGCATGTGGTGGGCGTGCGCCTGACAGGCGGGCAGCTTGGGCGGCGCGATATTGGCCCATTCGCGGGGGCCGAGAGCTTTGCCAAGGCGCTGGCCTGTGAATGAGGGGCGGCTGCGGCTCTGGTAGAGCCGCCACCCGTCAGCTCAGCGCGCGCCAGCCGATGTCGCGGCGGCAGAACCCTTCGGGCCAATCGATTCCATCGACCATCGCATAGGCACGCTCTTGCGCCTCGGCCAGCGTGGCCCCGCGTGCGGTGACATTCAGCACCCGCCCACCATTGGCCAAGATCGCTCCGTCCTCCACCTTGGTGCCCGCGTGGAACACCATATTCGCGCTATCCTCGGGCAGGGCGGAGAGGCCCTTGATCTCACTGCCCTTTTCATAACCGCCGGGGTAGCCTTTGGCGGCCATCACCACGGTCAGCGCGTGATCTTCGGCCCAGGTCACCTGCATATCGGCAAGCGCCCCCTTGGCCGTGGCCTGCATCAGGTCGAACGCCTGCGCGCCGAGGCGCATCATCAGCACCTGACACTCCGGGTCGCCGAAACGGACGTTGTATTCCACCAGCCGCGGCTGGCCGTCCTTGATCATCAGGCCAGCGTAAAGCACGCCCTGATAGGGCATCCCGCGTTTCGCCATCTCGGCCATACAGGGGCGGATGATCTCTTCCAGCGCGCGTTCGGCGATCTCGTCGCTCAGCACCGGGGCGGGGGAATAGGCGCCCATGCCGCCGGTGTTGGGGCCGCTGTCGCCTTCGCCGACCCGCTTGTGGTCTTGGGCCGTGCCGATGGGCAGCACCGTCTCCCCGTCGCAGAGCACGAAGAAAGACGCCTCTTCGCCTTCCAAGAACTCTTCGATCACCACTTCGGCGCCTGCCTCGCCAAAGGCGCCGTCAAACATCTCATCCACGGCGGCCAGCGCTTCGGCATCGGTCATGGCGATGATGACACCTTTGCCCGCCGCCAGACCGTCGGCCTTGATCACGATGGGCGCGCCTTGCTTTTCGACATAGGCGCGGGCGCTGGCGGCGTCGGTGAAATGGCCATAGCCCGCCGTGGGCGCCGCGCAGGCGTCGCAGATTTCCTTGGTGAAGGCTTTGGAAGCTTCCAGAGCCGCTGCCGCTTTGGAGGGGCCAAAGACATCGAAACCCGCCACGCGCAGATCGTCGCCCACACCCGCGGCGAGGGGCGCTTCGGGGCCGATGATGACGAAATCGATGTTATTGCCCTCGCAAAAGGCCACAACCGCCGCGCCATCCATGATGTCGAGCTTGGCGCATTGCGCGATGGCCGCGATGCCCGCGTTCCCCGGTGCCACGATCAGCTTGTCGCATTTGGGGTTCTGCATGACCGCCCAAGCAAGTGAATGTTCGCGGCCACCGCTGCCGAGGATCAGGATATTCATGCCGCGCACTCCCTTGGACTTCGTTGCTCCGCGTTCTAAGCTGGGGGACCCACAGACACAAGGTGCCCAGATGGATCTGTTCGACGACCCCGCCCCCGGTGGCAACAGCCCCGAATTCACGGTGACCGAGCTTTCGGGCGCGATCAAACGGGTGATCGAGGGGGAGTTCGGCCATGTGCGGATTCGCGGTGAAGTGGGCCGTGTCAGCCGTCCGCGCTCGGGGCATGTCTATCTCGACCTCAAAGATGACCGCTCGGTCATCTCAGGCGTGATCTGGAAAGGCGTGACCGCGCGGCTTGAGACCCAGCCCGAAGAGGGGATGGCGGTCATCGCCACCGGGCGCATCACCACCTTTGGCGGTCAGTCGAAATACCAGATCGTTATCGAGGACATTAAACCGGCGGGCATGGGCGCGCTGATGGCGCTGTTGGAGAAACGCAAGGCAGCACTGTCGGCGGAGGGGCTGTTCGCCCCCGAACGCAAACGTCCGCTGCCCTATCTGCCTGAGATCATCGGCGTTGTGACCTCGCCCTCGGGGGCGGTGATCCGTGACATTCTGCACCGGCTGCGGGATCGTTTCCCGCGCAAGGTGCTGGTCTGGCCCGTCGCCGTACAAGGCGCGAAATGCGCGCCCGAGGTGGTGCGCGCCATCCAAGGGTTCAACCGGCTCACCCCCGGTGGCGCATTGCCCCGGCCCGAGTTGATCATCGTGGCCCGTGGCGGTGGCTCGGTCGAAGACCTCTGGGGCTTTAACGAGGAAAGCGTCGCGCGCGCGGCGGCGGCTTCGGACATTCCGCTGATCTCTGCCGTGGGGCATGAGACCGACACGACGCTGATCGACTTCGTCTCGGACAAACGCGCGCCCACGCCGACAGCGGCGGCGGAGCTTGCCGTCCCTGTGCGGCATGAGCTGGCGGCATGGCTGGAGGGGCAGGGCGCAAGGATGCGTCAGGCGCTGAGCCAAGGGTTGACCCGCCGGGGCCAGCGGATGCGGGATCTGGCGCGGGCCTTGCCCCGGGCCGACACGCTGCTGGAGGGGCCGCGCCAGCGACTTGATCGCGGGGGGGAGAAACTGGCCCCTGCGCTGATCGCAGGCGTCCAAGGGCGCCGCGTCAAGCTGGCCGATATGTCTGGCGCTCTGCGCCCCGGCACCCTGCGCCGCCAGTTGGAGGCGGATCGGCAACGTCTAGCGCAGCTCTCGGCGCGGCTCGACCCGGCGTGGCAACGCAATCTGGCCGGACAGCGCGAGCGGCTGGCCGCGCGGATTGACCGGTTCCACCCCGAGGTGCTGCACCGTCAGATCCTCCGCCGCCGGGAGCGGCTTTTGGACCGCACACAAACCTTCCGCCCCGAGGTTCTGCGCCGCGACTTGTCACGCCAAGACCAACGGTTGAAAGAGGTGCTGGCCCGGCTGGCGCGCGCAGGCCGCGCCGATCAGGACCGCCGCCGCCGCCAGATCGACGCGATGGGCCGCACGCTCGGCACGCTCGGCTACCGCGAAACGCTGGCCCGTGGTTTCGCCGTGGTGCGGGGCGACGGTGATGTGGTGACCAGCGCGGAGGCTGCCAAGAAGGCGGCGCATTTGGAGATCGAATTCGCCGACGGTCGGCTTCCGGTCAAAGGCAAGGGCTGAACTGGCCTAGACCCCGACCTGCGGCCCAAGGCACAGCAGCGGCTCGGCCATTTCCCGCGCCTCATAGAGCGCGGTTTCGGTCGGGTCATTCTCGAACCGCGCGACCAGCCCGGTCGGGCTTTCGGTAAAGCTCCAGCATTGCGGGGTGGGGTCGTCTTCGTAGACAAAGCAGATCAGCCCATCGGCCTCATACCAGCGCCCCTCTTTGCACTGGCCATCGAGAAAGGACCACTGTACGTGCCGGTCCTCGTGGTAGATTTCCGCCCCATAGGGCGCGCCGGACTGGCCGAAGTAGAGGGTTTTGCCCTCAGTATAGGCTTCGAACTCAGCCGCCGACATCTCGGCCAAGGCAGGCAGTGGAAGGAAGGCGCAGATCAGGGCGAAGGTATGTCTCATGTCACGAGCCTGCCAGAAGCCCGCACCCCGCGCCAGTGGGGTCAGCGCTGATGCCACCGCGCCACGCGCCGGTCCATCACCCGCCGCCAAAGCGGGGGAACGAGGGCGATCACCGCCATGATGGGCAGCGAATAGGGCAGTTTCGGCATCTCTGGCGTCACTTCCAGCGCCGGAAAGGCGCGGGCGGGGCGCATGTGGTGGTCCGAATGGCGCGGGGCATTCAGCATCATTGCGGCGGAGTACCATTTGGGCGCGTTCCAACTGTGCTGCGGGCCCATCGGCTCGAACCGGCCATCGGGGCGCTGCTCTCGTCGCAGCCCATAGTGTTGCACATAGTCCGACAGCAGCAGTTGCATCTGCGCATAGGCCGCCAGCCCGATATAGGCGAGCAGCCCGGCGACCCCGCCCAGCAGCATCGCCGTGAGCAGCGCCAGCGCCGCGCCACCTAGGTAGAGCGTGTAAGGGTGCAACCCTTTCGCCCCAGTCTTGCGCGCCCGCTGCGCACTGTCGGCCTGCCACCCGGCGCGAAACTCCCCCCAGCTTGCGCTCAGCAGAAACCGCCAGAACCCCATGCCCCTGGGTGCGGAGTTGGGGTCAGCCGGGGTGGCGGCGGCGGGATGATGCACCCGCAGATGGGCCGAGACGTGATGCCCGTGCAGCAGCGAGATATAGATCGCCGTGCCGATCCGCCGGGGCAGGCGGCGGCTGGCGTGGATCAATTCATGGGCGTTGGAATTGCTGATCTGGCCCAGAAACAGGCCAAGGGCGGCAAAGATCAGGGCGCGGTCCAGCCCCTCAAGATGCGGGGCTGCGCCAATCGCCCAGACCCCGAGCGGCAGCAGCAGGAAGTGCGCGGCGGCCAAGGTCAGCGTCAGGGCGCGGCCCGAGCTGTCAGAAAGGCTCAGCGCGCGGCCCAATCGGTCCATGAAGGCTACATGCACCGTGATCGACAACAGCGCCAGCACAGGCCAGACCCCGCCCCAGAGGGCGGCGGCGGCGATCAGCACCGCCGGTGTCAGACTTGCGATCACATACCACAGCATGCGTTTTCCCCTGCAAAGCCGCGCCAATCGGCTCGGCCCCCGTATTCTGCCCGCCGCAGGGGCCGCGCACAACGCAAACACCCGCGCGATTGTCGCTTTTTGATCGCACCTCGGCCTTTGGATTTGTTACCAAGGTGGAAAGCAAGGTGGGGGAGAGACATGGCGCTGGATGATCACGGCAAGGCAGCGGCGGGGGAGCCGCGAAAGGGCGTTTGGAAATCCGGCAAGGGCAAGGGGCGGCATCATCCCAAGGGGCGGCAGTTGCAGGATGTGGCGTGGGAGGAGGTCCGTGCGCTCTTGGGCGACCGTCCGCGCGCCCGCGATCTGCTGATCGAGTTTTTGCATCTAATTCAAGACCGCTTTGGCCATCTGTCGGCCGCGCATCTGCGCGCCTTGGCTGAAGAGATGCGCCTGTCGATGGCCGAAGTCTATGAGGTCGCCAGCTTCTACGCCCATTTCGACGTGGTGAAAGAAGGCGAGGCCCCGCCGCCCGCGCTGACCATCCGCGTCTGCGATTCGCTGTCTTGTGAACTGGCCGGGGCACAGGTGCTGAAAACCGCGTTACAGGACGGGCTGGACCCGACCGAGGTGCGCGTCCTGCGCGCGCCCTGTATGGGCCGCTGCGACATGGCGCCGGTGCTGGAGCTGGGGCACAACCATATCGACCTTGCCACGCCCGAGAAAGTGCTCGCGGCCATCGGGGCCGGGGATACCCATGTCCGGCTCCCCGATTATGAGACTTACGAAACCTACGCCGCATCAGGGGGTTATGACGCGCTGTTGAGCTTGCGTCAGGGCGGCGATTGGGAAGCGGTGCAAGAACAATTGTTGGAGGCCGGGCTGCGCGGTCTTGGCGGGGCGGGTTTCCCCTCGGGCAAGAAATGGGGCTTCGTACGCGGCAACCCCGGCCCGCGCTATCTGGCGGTGAATGGCGATGAGGGCGAGCCGGGCACCTTCAAGGACCGCTGGTATCTCGAACGCGGGCCGCATCTCTTCCTCGAAGGCATGTTGATCGCCGCTTGGGCGGTGGAGGCGGAGAAGGTCTTTCTCTACATGCGCGACGAATACCCGGCGGTGCTGGAGATCCTGCGCCGTGAGATCGCCGCTCTGGAAGGTGCGGGCCTCATCACCCCCGGCTATGTCGATCTGCGCCGCGGGGCGGGCGCCTATATCTGCGGCGAGGAAAGCGCCATGATCGAAAGCATCGAAGGCAAGCGCGGCTTGCCGCGCCACCGCCCGCCCTATGTGGCGCAAGTGGGTGTCTTTGGCCGCCCGACCTTGGTGCATAACGTGGAGACTCTGCATTGGATCGCCCGCATTTGCCGCGAGGGGCCGCAGGTGTTGAATGGGGTCGAAAAGAATGGCCGCAAGGGGCTGCGGAGCTATTCCGTTTCGGGCCGTGTGGCGCGCCCGGGGATGTATCTGCTGCCCGCAGGCTCGACCATCACCGATATCATCGCGGCGGCGGGGGGCATGGCAGAGGGCCATCTGTTCAAAGCCTATCAACCGGGTGGCCCGTCCTCGGGGCTGTTGCCCGCGTCGATGGCGGAGCTGCCGTTGGACTTTGACACGTTGCAGCCACATGGGTCTTTCATCGGCTCGGCGGCGGTGGTTGTCCTGTCGGAACACGACAGCGCACGGGCCGCCGCCCTCAACATGCTGCGGTTTTTCGAGGATGAAAGCTGTGGCCAGTGCACGCCCTGCCGGGTTGGCTGTGAAAAGGCGGTGAAGCTGATGCAGGAAGACCGCTGGGACCAAGACCTGCTGGAGGCGTTGTCGACCGCCATGGTCGATGCCTCGATCTGCGGGCTCGGGCAGGCGGCGCCGAACCCGATCCGGCTGGTGATGCAGCATTTCCCCGATGAAATCTGACCCCGCCCCCTCTCGGCGAGCTTGATCTGCCCGGGCGCCCTTCCATCTGCGCGGGCAAGCCTATAGATCAAGACGAAACTGCATGGGAGACGCCGATGGCCTTCTTCACGAAGCTCAAGGACCGCTTGTTCAAATCCTCGTCCAAACTCGACGAGGGGTTGGAGGCAATCGTCAGCGATGGCGGAGAGGCGGAGGCCGAAGCGGCCCCCGTGGATGCGGTGATGGACCAGCCCGGCGCGGCCTCTGACGTGATGCCCGATAGGCAGGAGGACAGCGGCCCGATGTTGGCGGCAGAGCGGGAGGCGGAAGAGCCGACACCCGCGCCTGAACCCGCCCCGGAACCCGAGACGCTCCCAGAGCCCGAGCCGCAGCCTGCGCCTGAACCGCAGCCCGAACCGTCTGAGCCCCAGCCGGACCCCACGCCCGCGCAGGACCCCCCCGCCGCTGATCCCGAGGCCACCCCGACCCCGGAGGAAGTTCCCGCGGCGACCGACCTGCGCCAAGCGATGACACCCGTCGCCCCGGCGCTGGACGAAACCCCAGCCGAGGCCGCCCCCGCCAAACCGGGCCTTCTAGGCCGTCTCATGGGCCGCGGTGCCGCGCAGCCGGTGGTGCGCCGGACGCTGGATGACGAGATGCTCGAACAGCTCGAAGAGCTGCTTATCAGCGCGGACATGGGCGTCGACACGGCGCTGCGGGTCACCGCCAACATGGCCGAAGGGCGCTTTGGCAAAAAACTCTCGGTGGCAGAGATCAAACAACTGCTCGCCAGCGAAGTCAGCCGCATCATGGAGCCTGTAGCGCGGCCCCTGCCGCTCTATGCCAAGACCCCGCAAGTGGTGCTGGTGGTCGGCGTGAACGGCTCGGGCAAGACGACGACCATCGGCAAATTGGCCTCGCAATTCCGCGCGGCAGGTAAGAAGGTCGTGATCGCCGCGGGGGATACCTTCCGCGCCGCCGCGGTGGAGCAATTGCAGGTCTGGGGCGAACGCGCAGGCGTGCCCGTTCTCACCGCCCCCGAGGGCAGCGACCCCGCGAGCCTTGCGTTTGACGCCATGGGCCGCGCGCAGGAAGAGGGGGCCGATCTGCTGTTGATCGACACCGCGGGCCGTTTGCAAAACCGTGGCGACCTGATGGAGGAATTAGCCAAGATCGTCCGCGTCATTCGCAAGAAGGACCAGACCGCGCCGCATAACACCCTATTGGTGCTGGATGCGACGACAGGGCAGAACGCGGTCAATCAGGTGAAAGTCTTTCAAGAGATTTCCGACGTCAGCGGTCTGGTGATGACCAAGCTCGACGGCACCGCCAAAGGCGGCGTGCTGGTGGCGCTGGCGGATCGCTTTGGCCTGCCCATTCATGCCGTGGGTGTGGGTGAACAGATTGACGATCTGTCGCCCTTTGACCCGGATGAATTCGCCGCCGCCTTGGTGGGCACGGATGGCTGAGAGTACACTGGCCGCCGAGAGTGGCGGCCCTGTTCAGTCATGGGTGCCAAGCTTCCGCTCGATCCAGCGCAGAACGGTGAGAACCAGTACCACGACCCCTGCGGTCAGACAGGCCAGCAGAATTTGCCCGGCGCCGCAGGACAGGCCGATGGCACCGGCCAGCCACATCGACGCGCCGGTGGTGATGTTGCGCACCTCGCCGTTCGATGTGAAGATGATCCCCGCTGCAAGGAAGGCGACGCCCGCGGTCACCGCTTCGATCAGACGCAGCGGATCAAAGCGCATCTGGTCACCTTCGCCGAACTCCAAACTGCCCAGCTCTTGTCCGATGATGATGAAGAGACAGGCGGCGATGGCCACCATGATGTGCGTTCGCAGACCCGCAGGTTTGTCGCGCCGCTCGCGTTCATACCCGACGATACCCGCCAGAAAGGCCGCCATGAGCAGCCGCGCCGCGGCCACGGTAACCGGCACTTTGGAAAAACTGTGGGTGAGATCCGCGATCAGGCTTTCAAACATGGAAATTCCGTTGGTGATAAAGGCTTTGAGGTATAAACCTCTCGCCGCCGTGGTGGTTCCGCGATGACCGATTGGATCCTGTCGATCGAAGGCACCCCGGCGGGCCATACCGTGGCCCTGTGGCTCGCGCTTTCGGCGGCCTTTTTGCATGCAGTCTTCGGCGCGCTGCAAAAGGGGCGGCATGATCCTTGGCTCACGCGCGGGGCGATTGATGTCTCCTATGGCGTGATGGCGGCTCCCTTTGCGCTTTTCGTCGTGCCATGGCCCGAGCCGCATATGTGGGTGATCTTCCTCGGCGCTTTCGTGATCCATGTTATCTACAAGCTGTTGCAGGCATGGGCCTATACCAAGGGCGCCTATACGGTGGTCTACCCGGTGGTGCGCGGCACGGGGCCGCTCTTTGCCGTGGTCGGCGCCTATTTGATTTTTGGTGAGCGGTTCAACGCGGTGCAATGGCTTGGCGTGGCGGTGCTGCTAAGCGGCATCTTCGGCCTTGCTCTTTATAACCTGCGCAATTTGGTCGCTGCGCGCGATACGCTGCACGCGGCGCTCGGGCTGGCGGTGCTGACGGGCTTGTTCGTGGCGCTTTACACCACATATGACGCATACGGCATCCGCGCCACGGCGGATCCTTTCACCTTCCTTGCATGGTTTTTCATGATCGACGGGTTGGTGATGCCGGTGATCGCATGGCGGCGCTGGCACGCGATGGAGAACCCGCCCGAGGTGGCGCCGCTGATGCTGCGCGGCTTTATCGGCGGGATCATCGCTTTTGCGAGTTTCGGGTCGGTCATGCTGGCCACGCGGCTCGACAAGGTGGGCGAGGCGGCTGTGCTGCGCGAGACCTCGACCGTCTTTGCCGCGCTGATCGGGGTGCTGGTGCTGAAAGAAACCGTCGGCCCGCGCCGCATCGCGCTGATGGCGCTGATCGCAGCCGGGGCGGTGATTGTTGAAATGGGCGGCTGAAGGAACAGGCATGTCAGAACCAAGAGAGATCAACCCAATGCTGCGGGCAGGCTTGGAATACGGGCCGGTCTTGGCCTTCCTCGTGGCCTATCTGTGGCTCAAGGATAACACCTACACTTTCGGCGGGACGGCGTATGACGGCTTTATCGTCGTCACCGCGATGTTCGTGCCGCTGCTGGTGCTGTCGACCGGCGCGCTTTGGGCGCTGACGGGCAAGCTGAGCCGGATGCAGGTTGCTACCGTGGTGCTGGTGGTGATTTTCGGCGGGCTGTCGGTCTGGCTGAATGATGACCGCTTTTTCAAGATGAAGCCGACGTTGATCTATGTGCTCTTTGGGGGTCTTTTGGCGGTCGGCCTGCTGCGCGGGCAATCCTACCTCAAATACGTCATGGAAGAGATGATGCCGCTGCGCGATGAGGGCTGGATGCTGCTCACCAAACGGCTGATGTATTTCTTCTTTGGTCTGGCGCTGGCGAATGAGGTGATTTGGCGGTTCTTCTCGACCGATACTTGGGTCTACTTCAAAACCTTCGGTCTCACGGCGGCGATTTTCGTTTTCTTCATGGCGCAGGGCAAGCTGTTCGAAGCCTACGGCGAGAAGAAAGACCAAGGCTGACCCGAATTTAACGAAGGCCCTACGCGAAACTGTTGACCTGTAGCGTCGCGCGGCGTAATCCACCCCGCGTGGCGATTTGTTACCGGATTGTGGGCCACGTTAAACATGCCGCTAAAAGGTCAGGATGAAAGACCCCTTTCGCTTGGCCGCGTCTGGGGTTTTTTTATGCCCGCGAGGTCGGGCCGGAAGGATGAAATTGATGAGCAACGACCGTCACGCGCGCACCCAAGCGATCCACGCAGGCACCCGCCGCAGCCAATATGGCGAGGTGAGCGAAGCGATCTACCTGACCCAAGGTTTCGTCTACGACAGCGCCGAACAGGCCGAGGCGCGTTTCGAAGAGATCGGTCCGGATGAGTTCATCTATGCCCGCTACGGCAACCCCACGGTCGCCATGTTCGAGGACCGCATCGCCACTTTGGAAGGGGCCGAAGATGCCTTTGCCACCGCCAGCGGCATGGCGGCGGTCTCGGGCGCGCTGATCTCGATGCTGAAGGCGGGCGATCATGTCGTCTCGGCGCGGGCGCTATTCGGGTCTTGTATCTATGTGCTGGAAGAGATCCTTGGCCGCTACGGGGTAGAGGTCACTTTCGTCGACGGCAGCGACCTCTCTGCTTGGGAGGCCGCGATCCGTGAGGACACCCGAGCGGTCTTCTTCGAATCCGTGGCCAACCCCACGCTTGAGGTGATCGACATCGAAGCCGTCGCCAAGCTGGCCCATGCCAAAGGCGCGCTGGTGGTGGTCGACAATGTCTTTGCCACGCCGGTCTTTTCGCGCGCGATTTCGCAGGGCGCGGATGTGGTGGTCTATTCCGCGACCAAACATATCGACGGGCAGGGTCGTGCGCTTGGCGGTGTGGTGCTTGGCAGCCGCGAGTTCATCCGTGGCACGCTTGAGCCTTACATGAAACACACCGGCGGCTCGATGAGCCCCTTCACGGCTTGGATCATGCTCAAAGGGTTGGAGACCATCGACCTGCGGGTGCGGGCGCAGGCGGCCAGCGCACTGGAATTGGCCGAGGCGTTGGACGGTCACGCGGCATTGGCGCGGGTGCTTTACCCGGGCCTTGCGGGCCATGCGCAGAACGCGCTGGCGATGCGGCAGATGGGGGCAGGGGGCACGGTGCTGTCCATCGACCTCAAGGGCGGCAAGGCGGCGGCTTTCGCTTTCCTGAACGCGCTGAAGGTGGGCGTGATCTCAAACAACCTTGGCGACGCCAAGACCATCGTCACCCATCCGGCCACCACCACCCACCAGCGTCTGCCGCAGGACACCAAAGACCTTTTGGGCATCACGCCGGGGCTGGTGCGGATCAGCGTGGGGCTGGAATATAGCGGCGATCTCAAGGCCGATTTGCTGCAAGCCTTGGATGCGGCGGCGCAAGCCTGACCTGATGTGTCGCGGGCGCGGTGGCATTTTGGCCCCGCGCATCATACATTGAAAGCGACAGACCGGAGGGCCGCGCAATGAACATCGTGACTGAGATGTCCGAGACACCGGACCGGGAGGCGGCGCAATCCGCGCTCGCCACGCTGCGCGCTTGGGCCGAAACGGCCACCCCGGCTGAGATTGCGGCGCTGGACCCGGCCATGGCCCGGATGCTGGCCCCAGCCGAATATCCCGCCCTCAGCCGCGCCTATCCCGAAGATTTCACCGCGGGCGACAACTACCGCGCCAGCCTGCCGGACCTGCAAAACGGCCCCTCCAGCCTGATCCGCGGCGCGCAACAGTTGATCCAGCATGTCGGTATCTCGAACTTTCGCCTGCCGATCCGCTATCGCAGCCGCGAGGGCGGGGATCTGCGGCTTGAGACTTCCGTGACCGGCTCGGTCTCGCTCGATGCGGAGAAAAAGGGCATCAACATGTCCCGCATCATGCGCAGCTTTTACCGCCATGCCGAGGCCACTTTCAGCTTCGAGGTGATCGAAGCGGCGCTGGATGATTACAAGGCCGATCTTGAGAGCTTGGACGCGCGAATTCAGATGCGCTTTTCCTTCCCAATGAAAATCGGCAGCCTGCGCTCGGGCCTCACGGGCTATCAGTATTACGACATCGCGCTGGAGTTGGTAGAACAGAACGGCGAGCGCAAGAAGATCGTGCATCTCGACTATGTCTATTCCAGCACCTGCCCCTGTTCGCTGGAACTGAGCGAACACGCGCGTCAGACCCGCGGGCAATTGGCGACGCCGCATTCGCAACGCTCCGTCGCGCGGATATCGGTCGAGACACGGGACGAGGGCGATTGTCTGTGGTTCGAAGACCTGATCGAGATTTGCCGCCGCGCCGTGCCGACCGAGACGCAGGTCATGGTCAAACGCGAAGACGAACAGGCGTTCGCCGAGCTTAACGCCGCCAATCCGATCTTTGTCGAGGATGCCGCGCGGCTGTTTTGCGAACAGCTTTTGGCCGATGACCGGGTGGGCGATTTCCGCATCGTCGCCAGCCATCAAGAAAGCCTGCATAGCCACGATGCGATCAGCGTGCTGACCCAAGGTGAGACCTTTGCCGCGCAGAGCATCGACCCCAAGCTTTTCAACACGCTCTTCCACGTCGGCTGACCCCGGACGGCGCGGCAATCGCGCATTGGTTGTTCGCAGCCCGCGCCGCGCCCCTTTGCGGGGTATTCTGTCTGTCTTAGCGCGAAAATGGCGAATGTCGCCCTGTCAGCCCTGCAAGGCCCGACCAGCGGCTATGCGAAAACGTCGGTTCTGCTGCGGCGCAGCATTGCCTATCTAACGGTCATCGAAATACTGGAAATTACAAAGGCAATCAGATGACCTACCAGAGCACTGCTCACCCCGCCCACTCCGTCTCTCCCCTCGAAGGGCTGCGGCGCGCCGGCGCCGGTCTGCGCCGCTTTTTTGCGGGGATCGGCCATGGCATCATGATGGGCTCCACCGCCCAACGCCGTTTTGAGCAAGTCCAAGGCCTGCAAGCGAAAAGCGACGAAGAACTGGCCGCCATGGGCATCAAGCGTGACGACATCGTTCACCACGTTTTCAAAGACCTCTACTACATCTAAGACGACACGGACCGGGGCCAAATCGCGCCCCGGTCCCGTCTCGGCTTGACAGCGACGAGCGGCCAAGCCAACGCTGCGCGCATGTTGGATATACGACCTGTCGGATATGTCGTGGGCCTTTTGGTGGCCGTGCTCGGCCTTGCCATGATCATCCCGATCTTGGTCGATCTGGCCGAAGGCCGGGGCCAATGGTGGGTCTTCGTCGAAAGCGCACTGATCACGACGCTGGGCGGCGGTATGATCGCCCTTGCCAGTGCCAATGGAGTCCGCGAAGGGCTCACCATTCAACAGACATTCATGCTGACCACCGGCGTCTGGTTGATGCTGCCGCTCTTCGGGGCCTTGCCCTTCGTTCTGGGCGCGACCGAGGCCAGCTTGACCGATGCCATGTTCGAGGCGATGTCGGGGCTGACGACCACCGGGGCCACGGTGCTGACCGGGTTGGAAGACCTGCCCAAGGGGCTGCTGATCTGGCGCGGTATTCTGCAATGGCTGGGCGGCATCGGTATCGTCGTTGTCGCCATGGTCTTCCTGCCTGAGTTGCGGGTCGGTGGTATGCAGATCTTCAAATCCGAATCCTTCGACACTTTCGGGAAAATCCTGCCCCGCGCGGGGCAGATCGCAACGCAGATTTCGGTGATCTACCTCTGGCTCACGCTGGCCTGCATGCTGAGCTATCTGGCCCTTGGGATGACCACCTTTGACGCGACCGTACATGCGCTGACCACGGTCTCAACGGGTGGTTTTTCCAACTACGATGCCTCCTTCAGCACCTTTTCCGGCCCCGCCGAATATGTCGCCGTGATTTTCATGATCCTCGCCGCGCTGCCCTTCGTACGCTATGTGCAGCTGATCAACGGCAACCCCGTGGCCCTGCACCGCGACCCGCAGGTGCGCGGCTTTTTCATGACGATGACCTTTCTGGTGGTGATCGTCTTTTTCGTTCTGCGCAGCGGCACGACCTATGAATCCGAGCGGGTCTTGCGCGAAGCGCTGTTCAACATCACCTCGATCATTTCGGGCACCGGCTATGCCTCGGCGGACTATATGCAATGGGGCAGCTTTGCCGTGGCGCTGTTCTTTTTCATCGGCCTGATCGGCGGCTGCGCCGGATCGACCACCTGTTCGATCAAGATCTTCCGCTATCAATTGCTCTTTGCGTCGATCCGCGCGCAATTGCGGCGGATCCGTTCGCCCCACGGTGTCTTTACCCCGCGCTACGATGGCCGCCCGGTGGGGGCGGACGTGCTAAGCTCAGTGATGTCCTTCTTCATGTTCTTCGTCGTATCGCTTGGCCTGATCTCGGTCGCGCTGAGCCTGACGGGGCTGGATTTCGTCACCTCGGTTTCGGGGGCGGCGGCGGCGCTGGCGAACATCGGCCCGGGGTTGGGAGAGATCATCGGCCCGGCGGGGAACTTCAGCAGCCTCAACGACACGGCGAAGTGGATATTGATCATCGCCATGTGGATCGGGCGGCTGGAGCTGATGGCGGTCTACGTCATGTTCACCGCCAAGTTCTGGCGCGCTTGAAACGCGAAAGGGCGGCGCCGATGGCGCCGCCCTTCGTCTTTGTCGCTTGGGGCTGAGCCCCCCGCGTTATTCCCAGCAGCTGACCAAGACGGTCATGCCCTGCGCGCGCAGGGTCAGGTCGCGCGGCGCGATCGGGCCTGTGGCCCCCTGCGCCTGTTTGCTGCCCAGCCCGGCATCCTGCGCTGCCTTGAGGATCACATCACCATCAAGGGCAAAGCTCACGTCTTCGGGCAGTTTGCGGTCCGCTTCCGTCTGGGGCAGCAACATGCCCACGACGTGGCCATTCTCGTCAAAGACCGGACCCCCGGCATCGCCGGGCTGGGCCTTGACCGACAGGCGCTTGAGGGTCTCATCTCCGTTCAGCCCCTTGAGGTCCGACAGCGCGCCAAAGGTCAGGGTCGCCGCGCTCAGCACGCCCTCGTAGGAGTAGCCCGCGACGGAGATTTCCGATTGCAGGCGCGGGGCCGCGTTGCTGAACTCGGCCACCGCCAGCGGGGCGAGGCGGCTTTCGGGCTTGAGCAGGGCAAGGCCGCGCGCCTCATCGGTGGCGACCACCGTGGCATCGGTATCGGCGTCCAGCGTCACCCGCCCGCAAGAGGCCACGACTTCGCTGGTGGTGACCACTGCGCCATTGCCATCGATGAAAAAGCCGCTGCGGGCGATCTTGGGCTGGCGGATTTGCAGACCGGCGACCAGATCAATCGCCTGCGCGTCGCTGTTGCCTGCGGCAGCGTCAAGCACGCCGGGCAGACGCGTGAGGCTTTTCGACATCTCGGCCACCACGCGGCGGCGGCGGTCTTCGTCCCCGGCGGGCCAGATCAGGGTGAAGCCCTTGATCTGACCGTTCTCCAGCGAGACCTGCGTCTGGCTGATGATGCTGCCGTTCTCGCCGATCAGCTCAAAAGAATTGCGCTTGCGCTCGCGCGGGCCATCCAAGGGGACGATCTCAAGCGTTTGCATGATGTCGTACAGGCCATAGAGCGTATCTTGATTGCCCGGCTGGCTGATCAACAACACCCGCGCGCCGATGTTGCCGCTGCTGTCGTAATGGGCAAAGGGCGGCTCATAGCGGGCGAAGTCGACCTCGGCGGTGGGCATCATGATTTCGATCCCGGCCTTCTCGTCGCGCACCATTTGCAGGCCCAGCCCGTCCAGTACGGCGTTATACTGCGCCATCAGAGCCGCCCGCTGGCGGGTGGTCAGCACGCCGGTCTGCTCATAGCTGTTGGCGCCCTGCCACGCGCGCATGGAGGCCCGGGTGCCACGGCCAAAGGCACCGTCAATCGCGGCATCATAAAAGCCTGCCCATTGCAGGGCGATTTGCAGGTCCTTGCGCTCTTGCGCCGAAAGGGCGCGTTCCGAGCGGCGCGCCTCTGCAGGGGTCTCATCTGGTTCGGGCGGGGTGGGGGCCGGGGCGGTCTCGGCCTCTGCGGCTTCGGTTTCACCCTCCGTCCCTGTGGGATCAAGCGGGGTTGTCGTGACATCGGGGGTGCTGCTGCCTGCGGCGGCTTCCTCTGGCGCAACGCCATCCACGCCCACGGGGGCGTCGATCACACCGGTTTCCAGAACGTTGTCACCCACGGGCCAGAACTGCTGCTGGAACCGGCTGGATTGCTGGATGAAGCTGTCGCGCGGCACCAGACCGTCGCGCACATAGCTGCGCAGCACCAGTTCCGCATCCTCGCGCCGGTAGGGGCCCACGGCGATACCATACCAACCGCCGCCCAAGGCAAAGCCATTCACGTCATCCAACAGGGTCTCATAGGCGCGCGCCCGGTCCGTGGCCTCGGCCAAGGACGGCTGCGCCTCGATCTGAACCCAAACGACATCCTCTGCCGATTGCGCCCGCGCAAGGCCCGCCCAGGTCAGGCTCAGGGCCAAGAAGATCGCCACGGGGGCACGTAGAATTCGCTTCATCGTCACTCAACTCTCGCAAAACCAAATCCGAGCCAGATTACGCCGGAAAGCGGCGCGAATGCCATGCCAAAGGGGGCGAAATTCTGATAAAGCTGTGATTGACCCCCATGGTTTGCAGACGTAGGAAAGGCGCGCATCATTAAGGGGCAATCACCATGTCTGACGCAGCGCAGAAACCACGCTCTTTCCAAGAGATCATCCTTGCTTTGCAGAGCTATTGGGCGCGGCAGGGCTGCGCGGTGCTGCAACCCTACGACATGGAAGTGGGGGCGGGCACCTTTCACCCGGCCACCACGCTGCGCAGCCTTGGCACCCAGCCTTGGGCCGCGGCCTATGTTCAGCCCTCGCGCCGCCCCACCGACGGGCGCTATGGTGAGAACCCGAACCGTTTGCAGCATTACTACCAGTATCAAGTGCTGATCAAACCCAGCCCCCCCAATCTGCAAGACCTGTACCTCGGCTCGCTCGAAGCCATCGGCATCGACATGGCGCTGCACGACATCCGCTTTGTCGAAGACGATTGGGAAAGCCCGACGCTCGGCGCTTGGGGGCTGGGTTGGGAAGTCTGGTGCGACGGGATGGAGGTGTCGCAGTTCACCTATTTCCAGCAGGTCGGCGGCCATGACTGCCACCCGGTTTCGGGCGAGCTGACCTACGGGCTGGAGCGTCTGGCGATGTATGTGCTGGGTGTCGATCACGTCATGGGCATGCCCTTCAACAGCCCCGACGCGCCGATCCCGCTGACCTATGGCGATGTGTTCAAACAGACCGAAGAGGAATTCGCGCGCTGGAACTTCGACACGGCCAATACCGAGGTGCTGCTCGATCAGTTCAACGAGGCCGAGGCGCATTGCAAATTCATCCTCGAACAGCCCGCCGAAGACCCAAAGACCGGCAAGCGCATCGTCATGGCGCATCCGGCCTATGACCAATGCATCAAGGCGAGCCATATCTTTAACCTGCTGGATGCCCGCGGCGTGATCTCGGTCACCGAGCGGCAGGCCTATATCGGGCGGGTGCGGGCGCTGGCCAAGCAATGCGCGGATGCCTTCGTGCAGACCCGCGCCGGCGGCTGGACGCCCGAGGCGGACAGCGCGGCATGAGCGGCAAGATTGTTGGCATCGTGATCCTCGTCTCCGCAGTGATCGCCGGTGCGGCGCTCTATTACCTTCAGATCTACGGCTTTTATCACGATGTGCCCGAGGCTAAGGTTGAACTCGTCTCTTTGACGACGGAGGAGCCGGAGGAGATCGCGGCGGAGAACCTACAGGCCATCGACGCCGACAGTTCCCCGATCCGGTTCCGCGCCTGTTTCGAGCATGACATCAGGCTCGCCATGGCGACCGAGACCTATGAGATGACCGACCACACCGATCCGCGCAACGCGCCGGGCTGGTTCGATTGTTTCGACGCCCCCGCCATCGCGGCTGAGATCGAAGCGGGCAGCGCGCTGACCTTCCTCGGCGGCAAAAACGTGCACTACGGCGTCGACCGGATCGTGGCGCTGACCGACGACGGGCGCGGCTATATCTGGCATGAGCTGAACGACTGCGGTGAGAAGTCCTATGACGGCACCGTGGTGGGCGAGGCCTGCCCGGAACGCCCCGCCGACTGATCTTATCCCCGCGCGCGGACCCTTTCGGCGGAACCTTTTGACGCTGCCGAACGCTTGTCCCCACATAGAACGGGGGCGAAAATGTCAGAGAAAACACATGAGGGGCTGAAATGGGTGATGCGCGCGGGCTATGGCGCGCGCGGGGTGATCTATACGATCATCGGGGGGCTGGCGCTTTTGGCCGCTCTGAAACGCACCCAAGCCTCGGGTACGAAAGACGCCCTCGCGGCACTGCGGGATGAGCCCTATGGCATCCCCGCTCTCTTTGCCATCGGCATCGGGCTGCTTGCCTATCTGGTCTGGCGGGTCGCGGCGGGTGTGAAGGATGTCGAAGACCACGGCACCGACGCCAAGGGGCTGATCGCGCGGCTTGGGCAGGTCACGACCGGGCTGATCCACGGCGGTATCGGCGTTTCGGTTCTCGCTCTGGCGCTGAGCGGCAAGAACTCCGGCGGCAGTTCCGCGCAAGACTGGACGCAAAAGCTGATGGCCATGCCTGCCGGGCGCTATATCGTGGCCGCCGGTGCGCTGATCCTGCTGGGCGCGGGGATTTACTACGCCTACAAAGGGCTGAGTGGTAAGTATAAGGGCCATCTGGCGCGCACCCATTTCACCGAAAGCATCGACCCCATCGTGAAGATTGGCCTTGTCATCTATGGCGGCATTCTCGCGCTCGTCGCCTTTTCGCTGGGCTATGCGGCGCTCACGGCCAACCCCGAACAGGCGGGCGGTCTGGGCGAGGCGCTGCAAGACCTGCGCGGCATGGCCTTTGGGCGCTTCCTTCTGGGCGGGGCCGGGCTGGGGCTGATCGGTTTCGCTGTCTATAACTTCGTCGAGGCGGGCTATCGCGTGGTGCCGAAATTCTCCGACCCGGATATCCGCACCTTGTTGGATTAAACGCGGGGCGGGGGGCTAGACCCTCCGCCTAGCACTCGTTATCCAAGCCCCCGATGAGACGCCGCCGTCGCGGCAAGAATTGGGGGCCGCCCGTGCCAGATCTGCTGATTGAACTTTTTTCCGAAGAAATCCCCGCGCGGATGCAGAAACGCGCGGGCGAAGACCTGCAAAAGCTGGTGACCAACGGTCTGGTCGAGGCCGGTCTGACCTATGGCTCCGCTGCCGTCTTCACCACCCCGCGCCGCCTGACGCTGGCGCTTCGCGACATGCTCGCCGCCAGCCCCCGGCAGGTGGAAGAGCGCAAGGGCCCCAAGGCCGACGCGCCCGAGAAAGCCATCGAAGGTTTCCTGCGCGGCGCGGGTCTGACGCGCGACCAGCTTGAGGAGCGCGACACACCCAAGGGCAAGGTGCTTTTTGCCAAGATCGAGAAACCGGGCCGCCCCGCCGCCGAGATCGTGGCCGAGGTGCTGGAGCAGACCATCCGCAACTTCCCTTGGCCCAAGTCCATGCGGTGGGGCAGTGGTAGCCTGAAATGGGTCCGCCCGCTCCATTCCATCCTCTGCGTCATCAGCGACGAGGCCGGGGCCGAGGTGGTGCCGCTGACCATCGACGGGATCACCGCCGGGAACACCACGCGCGGGCACCGTTTCCTCGCCCCCGACGAGATCGAAGTCGCGGGTTTCGAGGATTATCAGGACAAGCTCAGCCGCGCCTTCGTCGTGCTCGACCCCGCCGCGCGGGCCGATACGATTTGGCATGACGCCACCAATCTCGCCTTCGCCGCCGGGCTGGAAGTGGTTGAGGACGCAGGGCTTCTGGCCGAAGTCGCGGGCCTCGTGGAATACCCCGTCGTGCTGATGGGCCGCATCGGCGAGGATTTCCTCGGCCTGCCGCCGGAAGTGCTGCAAACCTCCATGAAAGAGCATCAGAAGTTCTTCTCGGTCCGCAATCCGAAGTCGGGGCAGATCGAGCGGTTCGTCACCGTCGCCAACCGTACCACCGCCGACGAGGGCGCAACGATCCTCGCCGGGAACGAAAAGGTGCTGGGCGCGCGGCTCTCGGATGCCAAATTCTTCTGGGACAACGATCTGCGCACCGTCACCTCCGGCGCGGGCATGGAGACTTGGGTCAAGGCGCTGGAAAACGTGACCTTTCACAACAAACTCGGCACGCAGGCCGAGTTGATCGACCGCATGGCGACCCTCTCGCGCGAATTGGCGCCGCTGGTTGGCGCGGACGCTGACGAGGCCGAGAAGGCTGCTCGCGTCGCTAAGGCCGATCTCAGCTCCGAGATGGTCTACGAATTCCCCGAGTTGCAGGGCCTGATGGGCAGCTATTACGCACGCAGGGCGGGGATGTCGGATGCCGTGGCCGATGCGGCCAAGGACCACTATGCACCGCTTGGGCCATCCGATGACGTGCCGACCGCGCCGGTTTCCATCGCCGTGGCACTGGCCGAGAAGATCGACAAACTCACCGGCTTCTGGGCGATTGATGAGAAACCGACCGGAAGCAAGGACCCCTTCGCGCTGCGCCGTGCAGCGTTGGGGGTTATTCGGATATTGATTGAGAATGATGTCTCCACCAACTTGGCTCCCTTATTTCAACGCTGTATTTTGGATACAACCTTAGAAATGGTTGTCGCACATCGGGCGCTAGTCGACATATCGAACAAGGGCATAGAACTCATTCAAGGTACAGTGCCTCCTCCATCCAGAGAGCAAATTGCTGAAAGGTTGAACTCTGAAAAGGTAATCTGGTCTAACGGGGCGGGCTCATTACCGCAACTTGATATAAATTCTTCTCATCTCCTCTCCTTCATCCACGACCGCCTCAAAGTCTACCTCCGCGACCAAGGCATCCGTCACGACATCATCGACGCCTGCATCGCTATGGACGGCAGCGACGACCTGACCCTCTTGGTCAAACGCGCCCGCGCCCTGTCGGAAACGCTGAAAACCGACGACGGCGAGAACCTGATCCAAGGCTTCAAACGGGCCAACAACATCCTCAGCCAAGCCGAAGAAGTCGATGGCGTGGAATACTCCTTTGGCGCCGATCCGAAGTTTGCCGAGACGGAGGCCGAGAAAGACCTCTTCGCCGCACTCGACAAGGCCGAGGCCAAGATCACCCCGGCGATGGCGGCGCAGGATTTCTCGACCGCGATGGCGGCCATGGCCGAATTGCGCGAGCCGATCGACGCCTTCTTTGAGGCGGTGCAGGTCAACGCCGAGAACCCCACGGTGCGGCGCAACCGGCTTAATCTGCTGAGCCGCATCCGCACGATCTGTAGCGCCGTGGCGGACTTGACCAAACTGGACGGCTGACCCAGAGGGGGCGAGATCCCTTGCCCCTTCTGCCTCAACCCCTATGCTGCACCGGAACGATTAAGGTGCCGCAGTGCAGAACGATCCCCATACCACGCTGGTGACCCCCACCGCGCCGATTGCCAATACCACCCACGGCGGGCGGGCCAAATGTTTGCAACGTCTCGTGCGGCTCGACCTGCCGGTGCCGCGCACCATTGCGCTGTCCTTTGACGCGGTGCAGCAGATCGCGCGGGGCCAGATGCCCGACGTGCAGGCGGTGGTCGATCAGTTCCCGAAGGGTGCGCTGCTTTGCGTGCGGCCCTCCAGCCAAGACCCCGATTGGGGCGGGCCGGGGGCGGTGCTGAACATCGGGATCAACGACGCGCTGTTTGAAAGCTATGCTGGCACCATCGGCGAAGGGCCAGCGGCGGCGCTTTATTCGCGTTTCGTGCAGTCCTACGCGGTCAATGTGGCCCGTCTCGACCCGGATATGTTCGACGATGTGAACGGCGATGGCCGCGCGGCGCTGATGGAATCCCTGCGCGCCTATGAGGCCGAGACCGAAGAGCGTTTCCCCCAAGACCCGGCAACGCAACTGGCCGCCGTGCTGCGCTCCATGGCGCGGGCGTGGAACGGCACCTCGGCGCGGCTGCTGCGGCAGGCCAAGGGCGCGCCTGCGGATGCGGGGCTGGGGCTGGTGGTGCAAGAGATGGCCTTTGGCGTGGGGCAGGGGCAATGCGGCTCGGGCGTGTTGCAACTGGTCGACAGCGACACCGGCCTGCCGCAGATCACCGGGCGCTATCTGAGCCAGAGCCAAGGGCGCGATGCGCTCGAAGGCGATGCGGCGGCGATGTATCTCACCCGCGATCCGCGCGGGCCATCGCTTGAAGAATTGGTGCCCGAAGCCTTTGCCGAGTTGAAGGATCACGCGGCGCTGATGCGCAAGAGGCTGCGGGCCGAGATGCAGGTCGAATTCGTGATCGATCAGGGCAAGCTGCATATCTTGGACGGTGTAAAGGTCGCGCGTTCCTCCCGGGCTGCCGTGCGCATTGCCGTGGCGCTGGCCGACGAGGGGATCATCAGCCGCGAGGAAGCGCTCATGCGGGTGCAGCCGCGCACGCTGTCGGAACTGCTGCACCGCCAAGTCGACCCGAGCGCCAAGCGTGACGTGATCGGCCGCGGCATCGCCGCCAGCCCCGGCGCGGCCACCGGGCGGATCGTCTTTTCCGCCAGCGACGCGCAGGCCAGCGCCGCGCGGGGGGAGCCTTGCATCCTCGTCCGGCGTGAGACTTCGCCCGAGGATATTCGCGGCATGCATGCCGCCGCCGCCGTGCTGACTGAACGCGGCGGCATCACCAGCCATGCGGCGGTGATCGGGCGCGGCATGGGGCTGCCTTGCGTGGTTGGTGCCTCGAACATGCGCTTTGTGGTGACCCAACGGCAGATCATCGCCCCCGACGGGCGGGTCTTTGTCGAAGGCGATCAAGTTACCGTCGATGGCTCCACCGGGCAGGTGCTGGCGGGGGCGGCCAAGATGCAGGAGGCCGCGCTCGACGATACCTTTAACCGGCTGATGGGCTGGGCCGAGGACGTGGCCGATATCGGCATTCGCGCCAATGCCGACACGCCGACCGACGCCCAGACCGCGCGCAACTTCAATGCCCATGGCATCGGCCTGTGCCGGACCGAGCATATGTTCTTCGAGCCGGGCCGCCTCACCGTGATGCGCGAGATGATCTTTGCCGAAAGCGGTGAAGACCGTCGCGCCGTGCTGGAACGTCTGCTGCCCATGCAGCGCGAGGATTTCACCCAGCTTTTCCGCATCATGCAGGGTCAGCCGGTCTGCATCCGCCTGTTCGACCCGCCGCTGCATGAATTCCTGCCTTCCGACAAAGCCGGGCAGCGCGAATTGGCCGAGGCGCTTGGCCTTCAGATGTCCGACGTGACGCGCCGCGTGGCGGCGATGACGGAGTATAACCCGATGCTTGGCCTGCGCGGCGTGCGCTTAGGGGTCACGGTGCCCGAGATCTACGAGATGCAGGCCCGCGCGATTTTTGAGGCGACGATCGAAGCCAGTCGCGATGGCGAGCCGGTGGTGCCCGAGATTATGATTCCGCTGGTCAGCGCCCGGCGCGAGGTGGAATTGGTTAAAGCTAGCGTCGATGCCGTGGCCGCCGCTGTGCGCAGTGAACGCGACGCGAGCTTTACCTACCGCCTTGGCGTCATGGTGGAGACCCCGCGCGCCTGTCTGCGCGCCGATGATATCGCGCCGCACTGCGCCTTCCTCAGCTTCGGGACCAACGACCTGACGCAGATGACCTATGGCCTCTCGCGCGACGATGCGGGGCGCTTCATGTCGAACTACGTCCAGCAGGGGGTCTATCCAGAGGATCCCTTCCATGTGCTCGACACCGATGGGGTCGGCGAATTGCTGCAACTTGGCGCGGCACGGGGGCGCAAAGCCCAGCCCGGAATCACCCTTTCCATCTGTGGGGAGCATGGTGGCAACCCCGAATCCATCGCGTTTTGCCGCGAATCGGGGTTCGATTATGTTTCCTGCTCGCCATTTCGCGTACCAGTCGCGCGTTTGGCCGCCGCCCAACTCGCCATTGCCCACAAGATCGGGTAGGGGCGGCGGGCGCCAGCCCAATTTATACCATAATTCGGCGAGTTTCTGCACATAACGTCTGGTTGGGTTTACCGCCGGGAACCTTTTGGCTATCCGCCCCGCAGCCCTAACAATGATGCGAGGCGCATAATGCGTTTTATCCGGTCGATCTCTTTTGCTCTTTCCATGGTGCTGTGCAGCAGCCCGCTGGCGGTTCAGGCCAGCTCCGAAAGCGCGAGCGATCTTGCGCAGATTGAAATTCAAGGTCTGAAGTCCGCCGGTGCGGCGCGGCTTCAGGAGATGGTCGCACAGCCCGTGTCGGCCAGCGAGACAGATGTGAAATTCTCCACGGCTTGGATCGACAGCCAGCCCAAGGCCGAAGGCAACGCTGAGTTGCAGTGCCTTGCCGAAGCGCTCTATTTCGAGGCGCGCGGTGAGACGGTCAAGGGCCAGTTCGCCGTGGCCGAAGTGATCATGAACCGGGTGAAATCCGCCCGTTTCCCCGGTACGCTTTGCGGCGTGATCAACCAAGGGACCGGGCGCAAGTATCAGTGCCAGTTCACCTACACCTGCGACGGCCACAAAGAGGTCATCAATGAGCCGCGCGCTTTTGCCCGTGTCTCGAAAGTCGCGCGTGCGATCATCGACGGCAGCGCGCCGAAGCTGACCAATGGCGCGACCCACTATCACACCACTGCCGTGAACCCCAATTGGGCGCGGGTCTATACCAAGACCGCGCGGATCGGGCAGCACCTCTTCTATCGCCACACATGGAAGACCGCCTCGAACTGAGGGGCGGGATGTGCCTTCGGGTGCTGGCCTGCCGCCGGTGGGCCTGCTAAATATGCATCGAAGCGCCCCGGTGGGGCCATTACCCTGATCCGATAGGCGCTGCCGATGTCCGACGACGAAATTCGACTTGCCTTTGCCCACCCTTCCGAGCGGGCAGAGACGATGGCTGGCCCCGAGCCGCGTGATCGTATCTCACTGCGCGATCATATCGTCGAGGTTGAGATCGGTGCCTTTCAGGCCGAGCGGGACGTGACCCAACGGGTCTGCTTTAACGTGGTGGTCGAGGTGGCCCCCCTGACGGGTGTGGTGGACGACGATGTCGACCGTATCCTGTCCTACGACCGCGTGACCGAAGCCATCGCCGCCGAGCTTGCCGCCGAACGGCTCAACCTTTTGGAAACGCTGGCCGAACGGGTGGCCGACCGTATTCTGATCGAGCCGCAAGCGATGCGGGTCTTCGTGCGGATCGAAAAGCTCGACCGTGGCCCCGGTGCCCTTGGCGTTGAGATCGTGCGCGCGCGGGAAGAGGCCGCTTCGCAGGACGCGGGCCAAGAGGCTCCGCAGCCGCGCGTGGTTTATCTCTCCAACGCGGCGATTGCTTCAGCGCGTTTGCCGGGATGGCTGGACCAATTGAAAGCCGCTGCGGAGCCGGTAATCCTCTGTGTCGGCCCCCCCGACACCCCTTTGCCACAGGCCGAGGATGAGAAAGCGCAGCGCCACATTGACCTCTTAGCCATCGAACAGAACGCTTGGTTGCTTTCAACCCGCGATCCGCGGGGCGCGGTGGTCGGCAGCCGGACGGAGTTGGACTGGGCGATGAAGAACGGCCAGATCAGCATCTGGGCGCCTGCGCGGATCGTGCTCGACGCGGTGGACGGCCCCACGGCCCCGCCAAGCGCGGCACCCGCCCTAGCCGCTTGGTTCGCGGAGAGTTCATCGGCCTGCGAATTAGTGCTGATCGGCGCAGACCAGCCCGAGGGCACGGCGCTGCCTATGCGCCTGCTTGACGTCGACAGCGCGGAGATCGTTTGATGACCGAGTACCATCGCCCCTTGGTTCAGATCGGCCCCGCGCGGCCCGAAGCTGCGCTGACCCTCGCGGGCGGTTGGGGCTGGTTCACCCATGTTGAGCTCTTGTCGCGGGGGCAGACGCCGCGCGTGATCCCGGCAGATGCGCTCCCCTCCGCCGCGCGCGATGCCCTCACCGCGCCGCGCCCAGCCATCGCGGGGTTAAGTTTCGACCGCCCCCGCGTGATGGGCATCCTCAATGCCACGCCTGACAGTTTCTCCGACGGGGGCCGCCATGCCGATCCGCAGGTCGCGGTCGCCGCGGGGGTGGCGATGCTGGCGGCGGGAGTCGATATACTCGACATCGGCGGGGAATCCACCCGCCCGGGCGCCGAGACGGTGCCGGAAGACGCGGAAATCGCGCGTGTCCGGCCTGTAATCGAAGGGCTGCGGGCGGCCGGGGAGGGGGCGATCAGCATCGACACCCGCAAGGCCGCCGTGGCCGAAGCCGCCGTGGCGGCAGGGGCGGATCTGGTCAATGACGTGGCAGGGCTGACCTTTGACCCGGCGCTTGCGCCCTTTTGCGCGGCGCGGGGGCTGCCGGTCTGTGTGATGCACGCCCAAGGCGACCCGGCCACGATGCAGCGCGACCCGCGCTATGATGACGTGCTGCTCGACGTCTATGAATATCTGGCCGAGCGGATCGCGGCGCTTGAGGCGCAGGGCATCCCGCGCGCGAATATCATCGCCGATCCGGGCATCGGCTTTGGCAAGACGCTGGAACACAACCTTGCGCTACTCGCGCGGCTGAGCCTGTTCCACAGCCTCGGGGTGCCGATCTTGCTCGGCGCGTCGCGTAAACGTTTCATCGGCACGATCGGCGGCGGCGCGGCGGGGGAAGACCGCGCGCCCGGCTCCATCGCGGTGGCCCTGGCGGCACTGAACCACGGGGTCCAAGTCTTACGCGTTCACGATGTGGCGCAAACCATTCAATCCATTTTACTTTATCGTTCGGCACTGGCAGGAAAATAGATATGACAAAGCTTTTTGGTACAGACGGCGTGCGGGGCACCGCCAATATTCACCCCATGACCGCCGACATGGCGCTGCGTATCGGTGCCGCCGTCGGGCGCTATTTCCGGCGTGAGAAAAGCGGCGTGCACCGTGTGGTCATCGGCAAAGACACGCGCCTGTCAGGCTATATGTTCGAAAACGCGCTGACTGCGGGCCTCACCAGCACTGGCATGAACGTGTTGCTGCTGGGGCCGGTGCCGACACCAGCGGTGGGGCTTTTGACGCGTTCCATGCGGGCCGATCTGGGGGTGATGATCTCGGCCAGCCACAACCCGGCCAGCGACAATGGCATTAAGTTCTTCGGCCCGGATGGGTTCAAACTCTCCGATCAGGTTGAGCAGGAAATCGAGGCGCTGGTCGCCGAAGGGGTTGAGCCATCGGCGCCGGATCAGATTGGCCGGGCCAAGCGGATCGACGACAGCCGCTTTCGCTATATCGAACGGGTGAAATCCTCTTTCCCGCGGCAGATGCGTCTTGATGGGCTCAAGGTGGTGATCGACTGCGCCCATGGCGCGGCCTACCATGTGGCGCCGATGGCGCTGTGGGAATTGGGCGCGAATGTGATCCCCGTGGGCGTGGACCCGAACGGGTTCAACATCAACGACGGCTGCGGTTCCACCCAGCCGCAATCGGCGGCGGAGGCCGTGGTGGCCAATGGTGCCGATGTGGGCATCTGCCTTGATGGCGACGCTGACCGGGTGATCCTGATCGATCAGAATGGCCGCATCGGCGACGGCGATCAGTTCATGGCGCTGATGGCCGCGCGTTGGGCCGAAGAGGAGCGTCTTGCGGGCAAGGCGCTTGTCGCCACGGTGATGAGCAATCTGGGGCTGGAGCGTTTCCTGAACGACCGTGGTGTGCGGCTGGAGCGGACCGGAGTCGGCGACCGCTATGTGGTGGAGCGGATGCGCGAAGGGGGCTTCAACCTCGGGGGGGAGCAGTCGGGCCATATCGTGATGACCGACTATGCGACCACGGGCGACGGGCTGATGGCTGGGATGCAGTTTCTGGCCGAGATGGTCCGCTCGGGCAAGCCTGCTTCGGAACTGCTTTACCAATTCGACCCGGTGCCGCAGCTGCTGAAAAATGTGCGCTTCTCCGCCGGGCAGGCCCCGCTGGAAGACGCGCAGGTCAAAGCCGCCATTGCGCAGGCAGAGGCCGATCTGGCGCAGGGTGGGCGGCTGTTGATCCGCAAATCGGGCACGGAACCCTTGGTGCGCGTCATGGCCGAACATGAGGACGCGGCACTGATGGAGCGTGCCGTCGACAGCGTGGTCGAGGCGGTGAATACGGCGGTGGGCAGCTAAGCTGTTCTACCCGCGCTGGAACAACCGTTTCAGCGCGTCGTATTGGCTGAGCCCGACCCCCGCAAGGATCAGCGCCATCGCGTAAAGCAGCGACATCGGCAGCGGCTCTGACAGCACCAGCGCGCCCAGCAGGACCGACCAGACTGGCACTTGGTAATTCACCAGTGACATGAAGACCGGGCCCGCGGTGCGCACCACATAGACCCGCAAAAACGCCGCGCCTGCGGTGGGGATGAGGCCGAGAAAGGCCAGCACGGCCAGTATCTTGGGCGTGGGCAGGGGCGGCGGGCCCTCGCTGAGGAAGGCGGCGGGCAGCATGACCACGGCACCGATCAGCATCAGCACCGTCCCCAGCCCAATTGGATCCACAGAAGGCAGCCGGCGCATGAGGACCGAGCTGACGGCATAGCAAGAGGCCGCGGCGACGCAGGCCATCCGCCCCGCCGTTTCCATCGCAGCGCCGGTGCTTTCAAACGCCTGCCCGCCGATCAACACGACGACGCCGACAAAACCGATGACAAAGCCGCCGACCTTGCGCGGGGTCATGCGCTCTCCCGGCAGCAGGAAATGGGCCATGGGTAGGACGATCAGTGCGACAGAAGCCATGGTCACCCCGGCAAAGCCCGAGGTCACATATTGCTGCCCCCATGCGAGCAGCGAAAAGGGCAGGGCCGAGCTGATGATGCCGATGGTCACCAGCACGAGGATGTCGGAGGCCGAGGGGCGCGCGGTGAAGAGCGCGAACCCCCGCAGGGCCCAGAGCGCCAGCATCACCACCGCCGCCAACCCGATCCGCGAGGCGGCGAGCCAGAAGGGCGTGATCCCGGTGAGCGCCACTTCGGTAAAAAGAAAGGTGCCCCCCCAAACAAACCCTAAAAGGGCGATCAGCAGCCAGCTTGTCAGCGTGATTTGAGGCGTGGTGTTCATCGGGGCTCCGGCGTAAAGGCAAAGACCCCGGCGCGAGGCCGGGGTCGATGTCGTCTTATCTCTGGGGAGATTTGGCTCAGTTCTTGGCCTTGTCCACCATCTTGCCTGCGGAAATCCACGGCATCATCTCACGCAGCTTTTCGCCGACCTGTTCGATGCGGTGCTCGTCGTTGATGCGACGGGTCGCTTTGAACGAGGGCTGGCCCACGGCGTTTTCCTGCATGAAGTCACGCACGAATTTGCCGTTCTGGATGTCGGTCAGCACGTCTTTCATGCGCTTCTTGGTCTCGTCGTAAGGCAGGATGCGAGGCCCGGAGACATATTCGCCGTATTCCGCCGTATTGGAGATCGAGTAGTTCATGTTGGCGATGCCGCCTTCATAGATCAGGTCGACGATCAGCTTCACTTCGTGCAGACATTCGAAATAGGCCATCTCAGGGGCGTAGCCGGCTTCGACCAGCGTCTCGAAGCCCATGCGGATCAGTTCAACCAGACCGCCGCAGAGCACGGCCTGCTCGCCGAAGAGGTCGGTTTCACATTCCTCGCGGAAGTTGGTCTCGATGATGCCAGAGCGGCCACCGCCGATGGCGGAGCAGTAGGAGAGGCCGATTTCCAGCGCCTTGCCGGAGGCGTCTTTGTCGACGGCCACGAGGCAGGGCACGCCGCCGCCTTTGGTGTATTCGCCGCGCACGGTGTGGCCGGGGCCTTTGGGGGCCATCATGATCACGTCGACGCCTTCTTTCGGCTCGATCAGGCCGAAGTGGACGTTCAGACCGTGGGCGAAGGCAATGGCGGCACCCTCGCGGATGTTGTCATGCACGTATTTCTTGTAAGTTTCAGCCTGAAGTTCATCGGGCATGGTGAACATGATCAGGTCGGCCCAAGCGGCGGCTTCGGCGATGCCCATGACCTTGAGGCCTTCGCCCTCGGCCTTGGCGGCGGAAGCGGAGCCTTCGCGCAGGGCGACGACGAGGTTCTTGGCACCGGAATCGCGCAGGTTCAGCGCGTGGGCGTGGCCTTGGGAGCCGTAGCCGAGGATCGCCACCTTCTTGTCCTTGATGAGGTTCACGTCGCAGTCGCGGTCGTAGTAAACGCGCATGATCTTGTCCTTTGGTTTGTCTCGTTCTGGGTCTCACCATAGCGAAGTCGCGCGCAGTAGCCATTGTCATCGCAGAGGTATTTGTGAAAGGATGAAGATAGTTATTCGTGGTATCGCTATAAAACGGAAAAATCATGCTTGATGATCTGGATCGCCGTATTCTGCGCTATTGGCAGGCGGAGCCGAGTCTCAGCCCCGGGGAGTTGGCGGAGCGGTGCAATATCACCTCCGGCAAAGCGGCGCGGCGGATTGCGCGGCTGCAAGATCAGGGGATCGTGCAGGGCAGCGGGGTGGTGATTGATTGGGCGGCGCTTGGCTATGCTTTGGAGGTGTCCTTGCGGGTGACCTTGGACAAGACGCAGGCGAATGCTTTTGATGTCTTCATGGCCGAGGCGCGACAGGTGCCTGAGGTGATCGAGTTGCAGACCTTTTTGGGGCGGGTTGATCTGCGGCTTTCGATCATTGCGCGGGACATGGGGCATTATCAGCAGATTTATCGCAGTCGCATCCTGACCCTGCCGCATATCGCTGAGATCGAGGCGCTGATGCATGTCGCGCGGATCAAGACGCAGGAGGGGCTGCCGCTGTGATCGAGCTTGATGACATTGACCGCGCCCTGCTGCGGGCGCTGGCACGGGACGCCAATCAAAGTGCCAGTGCCTTGGGGCGGCGGTTTGGTCTGTCGCAGCCTGCGACATGGCGGCGGATCAAACGGCTGGAGGAGGGCGGCGCGATTGCCGGGCGGCGGTTGCGCTTGAATGCCGAGGCTTTGGGCTTTGGCGTCACGGTGTTTCTTGGCATCAAGCTGGCCACGCGCGGGCGGGTCAGTTTGGAGGATTTCGAGCGGGCGGTTTCGGCCATTCCCGAGGTGCAGACGGTGGAGCATGTTTTGGGGTTGTTCGACTATCGTCTGCGGGTCGTGGCGCGAGACCTGCCGGATTTCGAACGTGTTCTCAGGCGGCGGATCATGACCCTGCCCGGCGCGGGGGAGGTGGAGGCCAATGTGCTGTTGAGCGAAGAGCGCCTGCCGGGGCCGCTTTAGCCGCATTTGCCTTTTGCTGTGGCGGGCCATATGCCTTTGCTTCGAATGATGGAGGAAGAACGATGGCATTGCTCAACACGGTAGACCCTTCGGGGCTTGATGAATTCAGCGTGGTCTTTACCGACCGGTCGCTCAATCACATGTCGGCGGAGTTTCAGCAGGTCATGCGCGACCTCTCGACCTGGCTGGGTGAGGTCTATAACGCCGATGCCGTGGTGCTGGTGCCCGGTGGCGGCACCTATGCGATGGAGGCCGTGGCGCGGCAGTTCGCGCGGGGGCAGGATGTGCTGGTGGTGCGCAACGGCTGGTTCTCTTACCGCTGGAGCCAGATCATCGAGAGTGCCGATCTGACCAATAGTGCCGAGGTGATGAAGGCGCGGATGCAGGGCAATGCCAGCCCCGCGCCCTTTGCGCCCGCCCCGATCGACGAGGTCACCGCCGCGATCCGCGCGCAGAAGCCGCAGGTGGTGTTCGCCCCGCATGTGGAGACGAGTTCGGGCATGATCCTGCCGGATGACTATATCAAGGAAATGGCCACGGCGGCCCATGAGGTGGGCGCGCTGATGGTGTTGGATTGCATCGCCTCGGGCTGTGTCTGGGTGGATATGAAGGCGCTTGGAGTCGATGTGCTGATCTCGGCCCCGCAGAAGGGGTGGAGCGCCTCGCCCTCGGCCGGTTTGGTGATGATGTCGGCGCGGGCCGCGGCGCGGCTGAATGAGACCACGTCGGACAGTTTCGCCATCGATCTGCGCAAATGGCGCGACATCATGAAGGCCTATGAGGCGGGCGGTCATGCCTATCACGCCACCATGCCGACGGACGCGCTGCGCGTGTTCCGCGATACGGTGAAAGAGACGCGGGACTATGGGTTCGACCGGCTGAAAGAGGCGCAGTGGCGTTTGGGCGAAGCGGTGCGTCAGGCCTTGGCCGAGCGCGGTGTAACCTCAGTCGCCGCAGAGGGGTTCGCCGCGCCGGGGGTGGTCGTGTGCTATACCGCTGATCCCGATGTGCAAAACGGCAAGGCTTTCGCCGCCCATGGCATGCAGATCGCCGCCGGGGTGCCGTTGCAGGTGGGGGAGCCGGATGATTTCCGCACCTTCCGTCTGGGGCTGTTCGGATTGGACAAGCTCTATGATGTCGACGCGACTGTAGCGCGGCTGACGGCGGTGTTGGACGAGGTTCTGTAAGACCCTCTGCGCCGCGGGTCAGCGGCGCAGGCCCAGCCCCATTTGCATCAACATCTTGCGCACCGGGGGCAGGGCGTAAAGCGCGTTGAGCCCCGCGGCGCGCGCGTCTCGGGCAAGCGGGCTGCTGGCTTGGCTGGCGCGGTTCAGCAGGTCGATGCCTCGGACCCTGAGCGCGATATCGGCGTGGCGGGCCTTGTGATAGGCCTCCAGCATCTCGGCATCGCCGAGGCGTTCGGGCGCGGCGCGGGCGAGTTCCAGCAGGGTCGCCATATCGGTCAGCGACATGTTCAACCCCTGTGCCCCGATGGGGGGCAGCACATGGGCGGCTTCCGCCACGAGGGCCAGCCGTTCGGCAGAAAGACGTTTGGCCTCTTGGCTGATGATGGGCCAGAGGGCGCGGGGGCTGGCGAGGGTGAGCGGGCCGAAGAGATTGGCCGACCGCGCGGTCGCCTCGGCCTCGAAAGCGGCGGGGTCGAGCGTGCCGCGGGCTTGGGTTGCGGGGCCATCATCCATCCAGACCACGGCGGAACAGGGCATGCCGTCGCGATCGGGTAGGGGCACGAGGGTGAAAGGCCCGCCCGAGCGGTGTACCTCGGTCGAGACATTCTCATGCGGGATCGGATGGGTCACGCAAAAGGCCAGCGCCTTTTGACCGTAGCGGCGGGTGGTGACTTCGATCCCGGCGGCCTCGCGCATCGGGCTGTTGCGTCCGTCGGCGGCGATCACCAAGCGTGTTCTGATCCGGCTGCCGTCGCTCAGGCCCACGCGGGCCTCGCTTTGCCGGGTGAAAAGTGTCGTGGTGCCGGTGCCGGGGCGAAAATCGATGTTGGGCAGCTCGTTTAGGCGGGTGAGAAGTTCACGGCGCAGCAGCCAATTTGGGAAGTTCCAGCCGAAGGGGGCATCTGAGATATCGGCGGCGTCGAACTCGCGGGTGACGCGGGGGCTCGGGTCTTCGCCGCCCGCATCGACGATCCGCATGATCTGCAAAGGGGCGGCATGGGGGGCGAGGCGGTCCCATAGTCCGGCGTCTTCTAAGAGCAGACGCGCCGGTTGCAGCAACGCGGTGGAGCGCATGTCGGCCCCCTTGGCGGCGCCATCGGTGACCGGCGGGGTGGGGTCGACGCAGATCATATCGAAGCCCGCCGCGCCAAAAGCCGCCGCCGCAGTCAGCCCGGCGATGCCGCCGCCGGAAATCAGAATATCGCAATCGAAGGTCATCAGCCCGCCACCCGTGTTAAGAATTCGCAAAGATCCTGCGTATGGTAGTGGATGTGATCGCCTTCGCCACGTTCCGGGGCCACATGCACCGTGCGCATCCCCATAGCGTGGGGCGCGGCGAGGTTGCGCGGATCATCCTCGAACATGGCGGCGTAGGCGGTCTGGAACCCGTCGATGCCAAAGACCTTATCATAGGCGGCGGCTTCGGGTTTGGGCAGGAAATCAGCGTGTTCGACACCATAGACCGCGTCGAAAAGCCCTGAAAGGCCGCGGGCCTCAAGTACCCGTTCGGCGTAGGGAGCGCAGCCGTTGGTGTAGACGATACGCCGCCCCGGCAGCACGCGAATGGCCTGAGCGAGCAGCGGGTCGGGGGTGAGCCGATCCATCGGAATGTCATGCACCTCGGTCAGGTAGGGGCCGGGGTCGACGCCGTGTTCGCGCATCAAGCCGGCCAGCGTGGTGCCGTATGTCTGCCAATAATGCTGGCGCAGGTGGTTGGCCTCGGCGCGGTCGACCTTGATCGCACGCATCACCCAATCGACCATACGCGCTTCGATCAGGTCGAAAAGCCGCGCCTCGGGCGGGTAGAGCGTCTGGTCGAGGTCGAAGACCCAAGTGGTGACATGAGAAAAAGCATCGCGCGGCATGGCGCAGAGGTAGGCCGAGACGCGCAGCCGCGCAAGCCCTGCTGGGTTGCGCAAATGGTCGCGGTGAGTAAGGTGGCGCAACTTTCAAGGACTGATAGCTGATGCCCGACCCCAAGACCGGCCCGACCGACGCCTATTCGATGATTTTGGAGGCCATCGACATTGGCACCTATCGCCCCGGTGACCGCTTGGTGGAGAGCGAGTTGGCCGAGCGTTTCGGCGTCTCACGAACGCCGATCCGTGAGGCATTACAACGGCTTGAGACGCAATCCTTGCTGATGCGTGACGGGCGTAGCCTGATCGTGGCCTCGCTGGATCACAACCAGATGGCCGAGCTTTACGTTGTACGGGGCGAGCTGGAGGGGCTGGCCGCACGTCTGGCCGCGCGCCATGCCACCGCCGAGGAGGTGCGCGTGCTGCGCGAGATGGTGGATACCGACAACGCGCTGGCGGGCAATCCCAATGCGCTGGCACGGGCCAACAAACGGTTTCACAAGCAGATCCATCTGGCGTCGCACAACCGCTATCTGGTGCAGCAGCTCGACCTCGTGCACCGCTCTATGGCCTTGATGGCGACTTCATCCCTCGCGGTGGAAGGGCGGGGGGAGATTGCGCAGGCCGAACATAACCGCATCGTGGAGATGATCGAAGCCCGCGATGAGGATGGCGCGGATGAGGCGCTGCGCACGCATATCTCCGTCGCCTTCATGACCCGGTTGAAGCAGGAAGCGGCCCGGCGCGAGGATGATTTTTGAGCCTTTTGCGGGGTTTTACATAGCGCGGCAGAGTATGCCCATGGGCGGTTTTGTCCCAAAAATGTGGGCTGCGATAGAGCTCAAACAGCGCTTTGGCGGCGGCCAAGGCGCCTAATGCGAAGTAGAGCGGGCAGGTGATGACCCACGGTAGCAGATGCCGTTGACCCCGGTTTGAGACCGCGATGGTGGCGGCGCAGAAGTTCAGCAATTCCGATAGGATGAACAGCGCGAAGATCGCCGTCAGGACGGGTGGCGCAAGCCAGTCCGTGACCGGGTGATACAGCCCAAAAAAACTCAGCCACAGCGACCAGAGAAGGGGCGCGAGGGCGAATTGCGAAACCGTGGCGAGGAAGATCGCCTGCACGCCAATGAACCGCAGGGGGCCGAGGTCTTTCAGCAGGGCGCGTGGTCTTTGCATATGGACCGCCCAAGTGATGAGATATCCCTTCAGCCAACGGGATCGTTGCCGCACCCAAGGCCAAGGCCGGCAATTGGCCTCTTCATAGGTGATGGTGCGCATCAGTTCGGTCACATAGCCGCGCCGCGCCAGCCGGAGGCCCAGATCGGCATCCTCGGTCACGTTATGGGCGTCCCAAGCGCCGAGCCGTTCGAGGATGTCGCGCCGGAAAAACAGCGTGGTGCCGCCCAGCGGGACGACCAGCCCCAGCCGGGCCACGCCCGGTAGGACCACCCGCCACCAAGTCGCATACTCGATCGAAAAACAGCGGGCCATCCAATTGCCGCGGCTGTTGTAGAAATCTAGAACCCCTTGCAAACAAGCGGTATTTTCGGGCGCGTTGTGAAAGCGGGTCACAATTTGTTCGATCTGGTCCGGCTCCGGCGCATCCTCGGCATCCCAAACGCCGATGATGCTGCCGCGGCAGAAATCGAGCGCGTAGTTCAACGCGCGGGGCTTGGTCTTGAGCGCCCCGGCATCGGGCACTTCGATCACGCTGATCCATGGCGGCAAGGGGGTGCGGGCGATGGTCGCACGTGTGAGCTTGTCACTCGCTTCGAGGACCAGAACCACCTCCAGCAGCGATTTTGGGTAGGTGAGCCGCGAAAGCCGCGCGATCAGCGCCTGCGCGATCTCTTCCTCATGCAGCAAGGGCACGAGAACCGAGACACGGGGCAGGCGAAACCCCTTAATCTCTGCGGCATTTGGCAGCGACCGAGGGGGCTTGGGCCGGGTGAGAGAGGCCCAAAGGGCCGCGGCCTTGAGCCCGCTGGTCAGCAGCAGAGTGAGCGCGCCACAGAGGAGAGCGATCGTAAGGAGGGCGGAGGGGAAAAACACCAGTAGCGCAAAGAGCGACAGCAGAATACCCCGCAGCGCAGACCGCCGTTTCCAGCTGCGCACGCCCCAGTTCCGACAGCTTTCGGCATCCGCGACGCGGGTGACGGCATGTTCCGCGAGTTCCGCGGCATAGAGCCTGCCGATCTGGATCTGCACCTGCCGGGGGTCGGCGACGACCAACACCAAGGTTTTCCCACGCTCCCCCAAGGCGTTGCAAAGGTGAGGAAATTCCGCGGGGCGACCGCTGGCCACGAAAAGCCGGTCCCCCAGTTCCAGCCATGGCACGGCACCGAATTGCAGACAGAGACGCGCGGGTATCCGAGCCGCAAGACGCTGATCGCAGGGGCTGCGGGTCAAGTCGACAGGTTGGGCGCCATACTGCCGGGCAAGCGCTTTGACGATGTCATCGGGGGCAACCAACCCTTCGGTGGCCAGAACTTCGCCAAGAGGGGCGTCGATGCGGCGCTGTAGGTCAAGCCCGTGCAGCAGATCGCGCGGGCCGATGACCCCTGCGGCGATTAAATGTTGGCCCAACCGCATCCGGCGAGCGGGCGCGGTGGCCATCCGCGGCGCTGAGAGTTTCAGGCGAAGGTTGCTCATTCCGTGCCCCGTCGAGGTTCCGGAATGAGACTGGCAGGCGACCGTTAATCGAGAGTTAAAAGTCGCCTGTGCAATCAGTGCATGTAGAAAATTTTACGCGCTGCGCTCGGCCATTGCTTCGCTAAACCGTTCGAACAGGTAATAGCTGTCTTGCGGGCCGGGGCTGGCTTCGGGATGGTGCTGGACCGACCAAATCGGGCGGCCATCGACGCGGATGCCACAGTTCGACCCGTCAAAGAGCGAGACATGCGTCTCGCGCACGCCCTCGGGCAGAGATTGCCCGTCGACCGCGAAACCGTGGTTCATCGAGGTGATCTCGACCTTGCCGGTGTCGTAATCCTTGACCGGGTGGTTGGCGCCGTGATGGCCGTGGCTCATCTTAACGGTGGTCGCCCCAAGCGCTAGCGCAAGCATCTGGTGGCCAAGGCAAATGCCAAAGACCGGCAGATCGGTTTTGTCCAGAACCTCGCGGATCATCGGCACGGCATAGGCGCCCGTCGCCGCCGGATCGCCGGGACCGTTGGAGAGGAAGACGCCATCGGGCTCATGGGCCATGATGTCGTCATAGGTCGCGGTGGCGGGCAGTACGGTGACATCGCAGCCCGCAGAGGCGAGGCAGCGCAGGATGTTGCGTTTCGCGCCATAGTCCACGGCGACGACCTTGTGCTTGGCTTCGGTCTGGGGCGCGTAGCCGTCGGGCCATGCCCACCGCATCTCGTTCCAGCGATAGGTCTGGGCGCAGGTCACGTCCTTGGCCAGATCCATCCCTTCGAGCCCGGCAAAATCGCGCGCGGCGGCGACCAGCGCTTCGATGTCGAAGTTACCATCCGGGTCGTGGGCGAGGGCGGCGTGCGGCGCACCTTGCTGGCGGATTGCGCGGGTCAGGCGGCGGGTGTCGACACCGCCGATGGCGATGCGCCCGCGCGACGCCAGCCAATCCGACAGCGGCTGAATGTTGCGCCAGCTGCTGGGCGTGGTGGGCATCCATTTGACGACCATGCCCGCAGCGACCGGATCGCCGGTCTCATCATCTTCGGAGTTGGTGCCGACATTGCCGATATGCGGGAAGGTGAAGGTCACGATCTGGCCCGCATAGGACGGGTCGGTCATGATCTCTTGGTAGCCGGTCATCGCGGTGTTGAAGCACAACTCCGCCACGGTCTGGCCGGTGGCGCCAAACCCCATGCCGTAGAAAATCGATCCATCCGCAAGGGCAAGGCAGGCGGTTGGGCGTGGGCGAGCGGGCGCGGACATGGGGCAGTCTCCGGGCAGAAAGGGTGCGGGTAAACGGGTGGCAACCTAATCCCGCGCGGGCGCGGGGTCAATAGGCGGAGGGAAAAGAGATATCGTTTCAGATCAGTAGTTTACCTATGGTCGCCCCCCATTGCTCCGCAGCGAGAGAGCAGCTAAGCTGCGACCCTTGGATTTAGCGAAACACAGGAAACCACCATGTCATTGCGGATGCGCATCTCGGATGCTTTGAAACAGGCCATGAAAGACAAGGCGGCGGACCGGCTTTCGACGCTGCGGCTGATCAATGCCGCGATCAAGGACAAGGACATCGCCGCCCGGGCCAACGGCAAGGATGAGGGCGTGTCGGATGCCGAGGTGCTGGGCATCCTCAGCAAAATGGCCAAACAGCGTCAGGAATCGGCGCGCGCCTATGAAGAGGGCGGACGGCTGGACCTCGCGGAGCGCGAGCGCGAAGAGGTCGAGGTGATCGAAGAATTCCTGCCAAGGCAGCTCAGCGTCACCGAAACCGCCGCCGCCGTGGATAAGGCCGTGGCCGATGTCGGCGCGACTTCGATCCGCGACATGGGCAAGGTTATGGGGCTGCTGAAAGAGCGTTATACCGGCCAAATGGATTTCGGCGCAGTGGGCCCGGTTATCAAAGACCGCCTGAGCTGAGCCGCAATTGAGTTGAAAAACAGAGGGCTGGGCCGCAAGGTCTGGCCCTTTTTAGTGTCTGGCCCTTTTCAGTTCCGCAGATGCCGTGCCAGATCGTCGTAAAGCGCGATGCGCTCTTCTTCGCTGAGAAAGGCGCCGATCTCAACCTCGCGGCCCTCGCCGCGTAGGGTGACGTAATGCGGCACGGGGCCGTCATCGTCGTATTTCTTCACTTGGGTCCAATAGCGGTTACAGTCCCAATCCTTGACCTCGCCCTTGGCGGTGGTGTGCACCAGCCGCGCCGTGGTGTCGTCGAGGGTCAGCACCTCTTCGATCTGGCGGGCGCGGTGATTGTGTTGCAAGGCCCAATAGACCGCCCCCAAGGCCAGAAGCACGAAGGGCAGCAGCCCCCAGAGCAGGGCGGTGCCGAGCATGGCGAAAAGCGGAATCATAGCCAGCGTAAAAGTGGCCAGCATAAAGGCCGCAAAACCGCGCGCGGGCAGGGATTGATGCGGCCAAAGGCGCATCTGCTGCGGAGTGGCGCGGGGCGGGGTGGTCCATTCGTAGGGCATGGGATCGCTCAGGCTCAGTCAAAAGCCAAAATAGCGATGGGCCGGGCAATGGCAATGCGGCGCGGAGCCGCGGGAGGGGTCAATCACCCAGCAAATCCCAACGGTTTCCGAAAGGATCGCGAAAAACGGCCACTTTGCCATAGGGCTCATGACGCGGTTCTTCTTCGAAGGTCACGCCCGCAGCGGTCAGACGGTCGAATTCCGCCGCGAAATCCTTAACCTTCAAGAACAGCCAAACACGGCCCGCACCCTGATTGCCGATGGCGGCGCGCTGCGCCCCTCCGTCCGCCCGGGCCAGAACGAACCCCGTCTCGGCGCCGGGCGGGGTGACGCGGACCCAGCGTTTGCGGCCTTGGTCGACGTCCTCGGTCAGTTCGAACCCCATGACGCCGCAGTAAAAGGCGATGCCGGCGTCATAGTCGGGCACGATCAGGGTTATCGCAGTGAGGTGCATCGGCTTGCTTCGGCTGGAGGCGCGGCAAGGGGCCGCGCCCGGGAATGATTTACTCTAACTCGACGAGCAGGTCCTTCGCATCGATCTGGCCACCGGCCTGAACATGCACGGCCTTTACCACCGCATCGCGTTCTGCGTGAAGGCCCGTCTCCATCTTCATCGCTTCGATGGTCAAAATCAGGTCGCCCGCCTTGACCTGCTGGCCCGCCTTCACCCCGACGGAGGCCACGACCCCCGGCATCGGCGCGCCGATGTGATCGGGATTGCCCGCCTCGGCCTTGGGGCGCTGCACCGTGGCATCCTTGACCAGCCGGTTCGCCACACGGATCACCCGCGGCTGGCCGTTGAGTTCAAAGAAGACCTTCACCTCGCCATCCTCACCGGCCTCGGATTCGGCCTGAAGACGGATTTCCAAGGTTTTGCCGGGATCGATCTCGGCCGAGATCTCCGCCCCCGGTTCCATGCCGTAGAAGAAGGTATGCGTGGGCAGGGTGCGCACCGGGCCATAGACGCGGTGGCGGCCCATGTAGTCGAGGAAAACCTTGGGATACATCAGATAGCCGCAGAGGTCTTCGTCGTCGATCTGCAGGCCGTCCAACTGCTCGGAAAGCTCCTTGCGCACGGCCTCTAGATCGACGGGTTCCAGATGTTTGCCGGGGCGTTCGGTGTTCGGCGTCTCGCCTTTCAGCACCTTCTTGACGATGCCCGCCGGGAAGCCATTCTGCGGCTGGCCGAGGTTGCCGCGCATCATGTCGATCACGCTGTCGGGGAAGGAGACATCGACATTCGGGTCTTCGACCTGCGCCCGGGTCAGCCCTTGGGAGACCATCATCAACGCCATGTCGCCCACGACTTTGGACGAGGGCGTGACCTTCACGATATCGCCGAACATCTGGTTCACGTCCGCATAGGTGCGCGCCACCTCGGGCCAGCGGTCTTCCAGCCCCATGGAGGCGGCCTGCGCTTTGAGGTTCGTGAACTGGCCCCCGGGCATTTCGTGCAGGTAAACCTCGGAGGAGGGCGCCTGCATCCCGGTCTCAAAGGCCGCGTAATGGCCACGCACTTCTTCCCAGTAATCAGAGATTTCGCGCACGGCCTTCATGTCGATCCCGGTGTCGCGGTCGGTATGTTGCAGGGCCGAGACCACGGTGCCGAGCGTCGCCTGAGACGTGTTGCCCGAAAGCGCATCCATCGCGCAGTCGACCGCATCGACGCCCGCCTCAGAGGCCGCGAGGATGGTGGCCGTGGCACTGCCCGCCGTGTCATGGGTGTGGAAATGAATCGGCAGACCAACCTCGGATTTCAACGCCTTGACGAGCGCGCGGGCCTGAGCGGGTTTCAACAGGCCTGCCATGTCTTTCAGCCCCAACACATGCGCGCCGGCGGCTTTCAGTTCCTTGCCCATATTGACGTAATACTGAAGGTCGTATTTCGCCCGGTCCGGGTCAAAGATGTCGCCCGTGTAGCAGATCGTGCCCTCGCAAATCTTGCCGGATTCTACGACTGCATCCATCGCCACGCGCATGTTCTCAACCCAGTTGAGACTGTCGAACACGCGGAACACGTCGACGCCGGTATTGGCCGCCGTGGCCACGAATTTCTGCACCACGTTGTCGGGGTAATTGGTATAGCCCACCCCGTTGGAGGCGCGCAGCAGCATCTGGGTCATCACATTGGGCAGGGCCGCGCGCAGGTCGCGCAGGCGCTGCCACGGGCATTCCTGCAAGAAGCGATAGGCCACATCGAAAGTCGCCCCGCCCCAGCATTCGACCGAGAAGAGCTGCGGCAGATTGGCGGCATAGGCGGGGGCTACCTTGATCATATCAAGGCTGCGCATCCGCGTGGCCAAGAGCGACTGATGCGCATCGCGCATGGTGGTGTCGGTGATGAGCAGTTGGCGCTGCTGGCCCATCCACTCGGCCACCGCCTCGGGGCCCTTTTGTTCCAAGAGGTTACGCGTGCCCATCTGCGGCTCGCCGCGCAGCACGGGCGGCTTGGGGTCGCGCACATGGGCGGCGGGCAAGGCATGGCCCTTGGTCTCTGGATGGCCGTTGACGGTGATGTCGGCGATATAGGTCAGCACCTTGGTTGCGCGGTCGCGGCGCTGCTCGAACTGGAACAGCTCGGGCGTCTCGTCGATGAATTTGGTGGTGTATTCGTTGTTCAGAAACGTCGGGTGTTTCAGCAGGTTCTCGACGAAGGCGATGTTGGTGCTAACCCCGCGCACCCGGAACTCGCGCAGGGCGCGGTCCATCCGGGCGATGGCCATCTCGGGCGTCGGCGCCTTGGCGGTGACCTTGGTCAGCAGGCTGTCGTAATAGCGCGTGATGACCCCGCCCGCATAGGCCGTGCCGCCATCGAGCCGGATGCCCATGCCGGTGGCCGAGCGGTAGGCGGTGATGCGGCCATAGTCGGGGATGAAATTGTTCTGCGGGTCTTCGGTGGTGACGCGGGTTTGCAAGGCGTGGCCGGTGAGGGTGATGTCCTCTTGCCGCGCCTTGCCCGTCGCTTCGGCCAGCGGTTTGCCCTCGGCAATGAGGATCTGGGCGCGGACGATGTCGATGCCGGTGACCTCTTCGGTCACGGTATGTTCGACCTGGACGCGGGGGTTCACCTCGATGAAGTAGAAATTGCCGGTTTCCATATCCATCAGGAATTCGACGGTGCCCGCGCATTCATAGTTCACATGGGCGCAGATTTTGCGGCCCAATTCGCAGATTTCGGCGCGTTGCTCCTCGCTCAGATAGGGGGCGGGGGCGCGTTCGACGACCTTTTGGTTGCGGCGCTGGACCGAGCAATCGCGTTCGTACAGATGGTAAATGTCGCCCTGTTTGTCGCCGAGGATCTGCACTTCGACATGGCGGGCGCGCAGGATCATCTTCTCCAGATAGCCCTCGCCATTGCCGAAAGCGGCTTCGGCCTCGCGGCGCCCTTCGCGGACTTTTTCTTCCAGTTCCTTTTCGGACATGATCGGCCGCATCCCGCGCCCGCCGCCGCCCCAAGAAGCTTTGAGCATCAGGGGGTAGCCGACCTCGGCCGCCTCGGCGCGGATCGCGTCCATGTCTTCGCCCAGCACTTCGGTGGCGGGGATGACCGGCACGCCCGCCGCCATCGCGACGCGGCGGGCAGAGGCTTTGTCCCCCAAGGCGCGCATCGTCTCGGCCCGCGGGCCGATGAAGGTGATGCCGTTCTTCTCGCAGGCATCGACGAATTCCGGGTTTTCCGACAGCAGGCCATAGCCCGGATGGATGGCATCAGCACCCGACGCCTTGGCCACGCGGATCATCTCGTCGATGCTGAGATAGGCCGCGACGGGGCCGAGACCTTCACCGATGCGATAGGCCTCATCCGCTTTGAAACGGTGCAGGCCCAGCTTGTCCTCCTCGGCGTAGACCGCGACCGTTTTCTTGCCCATCTCATTGGCGGCGCGCATGATGCGGATCGCGATCTCACCACGGTTCGCGATCAGGATCTTTTTAAAATCGGTCACTGGCTGGTCTCCCCTGCTGGTTTTAAAGGCAGCTTAGGGATGCTGCGGTGCAGCGCAAGAGGACTGTGGCCGTCTTTGTCACATTTCTGCAAGCTTTCCGATCAGAACGGCGACAGATCAAAGGGGGGAGGAAGGTCGCGCAGGTTTTGCGCGCCCAGCTGTCCCATATTGGCGGTCAGGTCGCGGGCAAGCACATCGATCAGGTGATCGACCCCGCGCGGCCCAAGGGCGGCGAGGGCAAAGTGGAAGGCCCGGCCCAGCATGACGAAATCCGCGCCGAGCGCGAAGGCACGCAGAATGTCGAGGCCCGATTCCACGCCGCTGTCAAAGATCACCGGCAGTTTCGTGGCGGCACGAATGGCGGGCAGCGCCTCGGCGCTGGCGGGGGCCGCGTCGAACTGGCGGCCCGCGTGGTTCGAGACCCAGATTGCATCGGCCCCGGCCTTTTCCATCTTCGTGGCGTCTTCGGGGCGCAGCACGCCTTTGATCACCAGCGGACCCTGCCAGTGGTCGCGCAGCCAATGCAGATAATCCCAATCGGGCGCGGTGCGCAGCAGATAGCCCACATGCGCGGTCGGCGGCAGGTTCGCGGTGGCCGTGCCTTCGGTGTATTTGTCGAGCATTTTCATATGTGGCAGACCCCGACGGGCCATGCCCATTGCCCAAGCGGGGCGCATCGCGACCTGCGCCATCAGCCGCGGGGTCAGTTTGGGCGGGCTGGTCAGGCCCGAACGGGTTTGCCGCTCACGGCGCGAGGCGACCGGTACGTCGACGGTCAGGACCAAAGTCGTGAAACCCGCAGCCTTGGCCCGCGCCAGCATATCGGTCCGAATTTCCGGGTCGCGCGGGGGGTAGAGTTGGAACCAACCATGCGCGCCCAAATGGGGCGCTACATCTTCCGGGCAGGTTGCGGCCACGGTGGACAGGCCAAAGGGAATGCCAGCACGATCCGCCGCGCGGGCAAGATGGGCTTCGGCATCGGGCCAGATCAGGCCGGACATGCCCAAGGGGGACATGCCGAAGGGCAGGGGGAGCTTTTGCCCCATCAGATCGACGCTGAGGTCAGGTGTGAATTCGCCGTGCAACACCGAAGGCATCAGCCCGACGCGGTCTAGGGCCGCGCGATTGCGGTGTTTGGTGGCCTCCGTCCCGGTGGCGGAATCAAGGTATTCCCAAACGAATTTCGGCAGGCGCGACTGCGCGCGGCTGCGAAGGTCCGAAAGGGCGGGGTAGGTTGCATGTAGGTCCATGGCGGCATTTGCGCCAAAGGGTTGCGGTTTGTCCAGATGGTGCGGCTGCGTCGGAGCCGGGGTGAGGGTGCTGCCGTCCGGGTGGGGCGCCGAGGCGCTACTGCCGAAAAACGGACCGGGCCAGCGGTGCGGCCTCGCTTACCTTTCGCACCGGAGGGGTCGGTAGGTTGTCGGCCATATCGACAAGCGCCGCGATGGCTGCTTCGATTTCGTCGCCTTCACTGGCGCTGGCGTCCTCCATGTCGATCAGATGCACGGTCGGATTGGCCTCGGCATCCAGACGTTCCTGCGCGATCGAGCGTAGCTCTTGCATGGTGCTATCGATGGCGCGGCAGAGCCCGGCCAGCATCCCCGCCGACCCGGTAAGCTTCGCCGGATCGATCAGCCCCTTTTCGGCGGCATCCAGCACCGTCGAGATTTGTTCGAGTTTGAACGAAGATGTCGCCGCGAAATAGCGCACATCCTCAAAAGCGAGGGTATCGCGGTTGTCCCGCTGCACCCGCTCCACAACGATGGCGCTGCCCACCACCCGGTCGAGGCCGCGGTAAGATTGCACATGATGCAACGTGGTGTCCCAAATCAGCGGCCCTCTTGGCATATGCAGCATCTCGCGATAGCGGATTTGCCCCGCGTTTGAGACGCAGCGCGCATAGCGTTCATTGACCGCCTCGGCCTCTTCATGGGGCATGAAACTGTGCAGGGGGCGGTTTATGACCTCGCTCATCACCATGCCGCTATGCGCCTCATGGGCGGTGTTGAGGGCCAAAAGTTCGAAATGCCCGCTGTCCGCGTTCAATTCGGCAATGAACATCGGCAGTTTGAACCGGTCAATCTCTCGGCGCAGTACCGAAGTATCATCGTTTCTGAACATGAGCGGTTCCTCTCGTTTATCGTTGTGTCAGCACATTGCCGCCAAAGCATTATCAACGGGTAAAGATTTCCCCCGCATTTTAAATTCACCCGGTTTTGCCCGCAGTGGCGCCAAATCGGGACTTGAATATCTTTCGAAAGAACATTTGAGGAACGTCTCTTTATCTCGTACCCCGGACGCGCTAGATTGCGGGCATGAGTGATTTTGACGAAATGGACGCCTTTGAGGGCGCCTCTCTCTCCGCCCGCGCCATGGCCGCGCGTCCGCAGCCTTATCTGGAGGGGTTGAACCCCGCCCAACGGGCCGCGGTCGAGACGTTGGATGGCCCCGTACTGATGCTCGCCGGGGCGGGCACCGGCAAAACGCGGGCGCTGACGGCGCGAATCGTGCATCTGCTTAACACCGGGCGCGCGCGCCCGCATGAGGTTCTGGCGGTCACTTTCACCAACAAGGCCGCGCGGGAGATGAAGAACCGCGTGGGCCAGATGCTGGGCCAACAGGTCGAAGGGATGCCGTGGCTCGGCACCTTTCACGCGATCTGCGTCAAGCTGCTGCGGCGGCATGCGGAATTGGTGGGGCTGAAAAGCAATTTCACGATTCTCGATACGGATGACCAGTTGCGCCTGCTCAAACAATTGGTCGCCGCCGAAGGGATCGACGACAAGCGCTGGCCCGCACGGATGCTGGCGGGGATCATCGACGGCTGGAAAAACCGCGCGCTGACCCCGGACAAGATCCCGAGCGCGGATGCCGGGGCATACAATCACCGCGGGCCGGAAATTTACGCGAAATATCAACGCCGTCTGATCGAATTGAACGCGACCGATTTCGGCGACCTGCTGCTGCATATGGTAACGATTTTCCAGGCGCACCCGGATGTGTTGGCGCAGTATCAGCGTTGGTTCAAATACATCCTCGTCGATGAATATCAGGATACCAACGTGGCCCAGTATTTGTGGCTGCGGCTTTTGGCGCAGGGGCACAAGAACATCTGCTGCGTGGGCGACGACGACCAGTCGATCTATGGCTGGCGCGGGGCTGAAGTGGGCAACATCCTGCGGTTTGAAACGGATTTCCCCGGCGCCCATGTGGTCAAGCTTGAGCAGAATTACCGCTCGACCCCCCATATCCTCGCCGCCGCCTCGGGCGTGATCGCGGGCAATGAGGGGCGCTTGGGCAAGACGCTCTGGACCGAAGAGACCGAGGGCGAAAAGGTCCGCCTGATCGGCCATTGGGATGGCGAGGAAGAGGCCCGTTGGATCGGGGAAGAGATCGAATCCGCGCAGCGCGGAACGAGGGGGCTCGACCCCTTCTCGTTCGACGATATGGCGATTCTCGTCCGGGCGAGCCACCAGATGCGCGCTTTCGAGGACCGGTTTTTGACCATCGGCCTGCCTTATAAGGTGATTGGCGGTCCGCGATTCTATGAGCGTTTGGAAATCCGCGACGCCATGGCCTATTTCCGCGTGGTCACCAGCCCCGATGATGATCTTGCCTTCGAGCGGATCGTGAACACGCCCAAGCGGGGTTTGGGCGAGAAGGCGCAGCAGAAGATACAGCGCACGGCGCGGGATCATGGGGTGAACCTTGTCGAAGGCGCGCGAATCCTTCTCGCCCATGGCGGGATCAGCGGCAAAGGGGCGGCGCAACTGCGGCTTTTGATCGACGGGATCGACCGTTGGTCGTCGATGTTGCAAGGCCCGCGGATCGAGATCAGCGAGGACGACACGGTGCTGGATGATGGTGCCGCGCCGCTGCGGATGGATTATGGCCCGCCCGAAGTGTCCCATGTCGAACTGGCCGAGATGATTCTCGACGAAAGCGGCTACACCGGCATGTGGCAGAATGACAAAACGCCCGAAGCGCCGGGGCGGCTGGAAAACCTCAAGGAACTCGTCAAAGCCTTGGAAGGGTTCGAGAACCTGCAGGGCTTCCTCGAACATGTCAGCCTGATCATGGATAATGAGCAGGAGGGCGATGGCGAGAAGGTCTCGATCATGACGCTGCACGCGGCCAAGGGTTTGGAATTCCCCATGGTTTTCCTGCCAGGCTGGGAAGATGGGCTGTTCCCCTCGCAGCGTTCGATGGATGAAAGCGGGATGAAAGGGCTCGAAGAAGAGCGGCGGCTGGCCTATGTCGGCATCACCCGGGCGGAGCAGATTTGCACCATCTCTTTTGCTGCCAATCGCCGGGTCTTTGGCCAATGGCAAAATGCGATGCCGTCGCGTTTCATTGATGAGCTGCCCGAAGAACATGTGGATGTGCTGACTCCGCCGGGGCTTTACGGCGGTGGCTTTGGCGCGGCCATGCCGCAATCGGACCTACATGACCGTGCCGCAAGCGCGAATGTCTATAATTCACCGGGCTGGAAACGCCTGCAATCACGCAGCGGGGCGCGGGGCACGAGCCAGTCGCGCGAAAGCCGCAATGTCACGATCGACATGCAAGCCGTCGCCGCCTTTGAAATGGGCGAGCGCGTTTTCCATGATAAATTCGGCTATGGCGAAGTGATTGGCATCGAAGGTGACAAGATGGAAGTCGCCTTTGAGAAGGCCGGGACCAAAAAGGTCGTCTCGCGCTTCTTGACCGGCGGGAAAGACGTACCGTTCTAAATCAAATCTTGCGGTGGGCTGTCAAAAGCCTGCCTAAACAGGGCTTTACAAACAAAAACGACGACACCTTGGGAGGAAGGTGCCGCCGTTTCTATGTCGGCCCGAAGCGTCGAGGGAGGGTCGGCTTCGGGTCTCCTTGCGGGGTCCGCCTCATTCAGGGAGGAGGAAAGTGACGCGCACCCCGGCTTTCAGACGGCAGAACAGGGAGGGGTTCTGACGTCCGATCTCTATCTCTGCTTAGCCGCGGGAAGATTCCCATGCGACGCGGCGCAGTTCGGAACGGCTCAGACCAAGGTCGGCCAGTTCACGGTTGCTCAACGCGCTCAGACCGTCGAAAGTTTCACGGTACAGACGGTGCTGTTTGTAGCGGGTTGCCAGTGCTTCGAATGCGCCGCCGATACGGGCGAAGACGGAAGTTGTGTTTGCGGTGGTTGTGTTCATGTAAGCCATTTCGGCGCCTCTTTTTTCATCTGTGGATCATCTCGTTGCCTGCTATTTACGCCCTTTCTGCATTTGCACAACGGGCATAAAGTCAATGCCGCTATGCAGAAAGCGCATAGGTTCTGAGTGGCGCAACTAGTTGATAAAAAACGGTTTTGCCCGCGCGGCAAAAGGGCGCAGGGTCATAAAACTGTCATATATGGGGAGGGGGGAAAGGGGGCGACGACATCTGGGAGGAGGTAGATGTCGCCGCCAATAACAGACACATCCGGGAGGAGGATGGACGCGTCTGGTCTTTCCAAACTTGCCTGCATCCGGGAGGAGGAGTGGATGCATCCAAGTCTTGGTAAAATCAGACACATTCGGGAGGAGGAATGTGTCTGGTCTTTCCGAAAGCGGGGCGCTTGGCCCTGCCTATGAACCTAAGTTAGCGCTAATTGCTGCGCCTGCACAATATTTCTTTTTGCAATGCTGCCATGCAGCAAAAACATGGTGCCCCTGCGTAATCCTTGGGCATTGTGCCTCTTCCCTATGCAAAAAGGGCCGTCCCCTTGCGCTTGGCGCAGAACCTGCCATTTCAGAAGCCGTAATAGAGGAGAATTTGCGCATGTCTGTGACCAAAGCAGAAGTCGAAGCGGCGCTGGCGCGGGTGCAACTGCCCGACGGCAAGAGCCTGCTGTCCCATGATCTGGTCCGCGCGCTGGTGGTCGAAGGTGATAAGGTGCGATTCGTCATCGAAGCGCCCAATGCCGATGTGGCGAGGCAGATGGCGCCTTTGCGCGACGCAGCAGAGCAGGTGGTCCGCGATCTGCCGGGGGTGGGTGATGTATCGGTCGCGCTGACCGCGCATGGCCCCGCACCGAAAGCGCCCAGTCTCAAGGTCGGCGGGCATCCCAAACCGCAAGAGGGGCCGATGAAACCCAGCGGCGTGAAGCGCATCCTCGCCATCGGCTCGGGCAAGGGTGGTGTGGGTAAATCCACCGTCAGTTCCAACCTTGCCGTGGCGCTGGCGCGGGCCGGGCGCAAGGTGGGGCTTCTGGATGCCGATATCTATGGTCCCAGCCAGCCGCGCATGATGGGGGTCAACAAGCGCCCGGCGAGCCCCGATGGTAAGACGATCATTCCCTTGCAGGCCCATGGCGTGACCCTGATGTCGATCGGCTTTATGCTTGAGGAGGGCAAGGCCGTCGTCTGGCGTGGGCCGATGCTGATGGGCGCGCTGCAGCAGATGCTGGGGCAAGTGGAATGGGGTGAGCTGGACGTGCTGCTCGTCGATCTGCCGCCCGGCACCGGCGATGTGCAACTGACGCTTTGCACCAAGTCCGAGCTTTCGGGCGCCATCGTGGTCAGCACGCCTCAGGACGTGGCGCTGATCGACGCGCGCAAGGCGCTTGACATGTTCGCCACATTGAAAACCCCGGTGCTGGGACTGATCGAGAATATGTCGACATTCGTCTGCCCCGATTGTGGCTCTCAGCATGAGATCTTTGGCCAAGGCGGTGTGGCGGCGGAGGCCGAGAAGATGGGCGTGCCGCTTTTGGGCAGCCTGCCGATTGATCTCGATACCCGTTTGGCCGGGGATAGCGGCACGCCGGTCGCCGTAGGCGAGGGGCCGATGGCCGATGCCTATGCCCGGCTCGCAAAGGGCTTGATCGACGGTGGTATGGCCTGATGAGGGTGGCGCGGGCGGTTACCCCAGCTCGCGCCCTTCGATCAAGTAGCCATAAAGTGTGGTCAGCATCGAGACGAAAACCAGCCCCTCTATAAGGTAGAGCAGGGAATCCAGCATCAGCCGCAGTCCGGGGTCGGCGGGCAGCAACATGCTGGCGATCACGCCGAGCAACGTGTTCACCACCGCCAGCAACACGGCCAGCGCCCAAAGCGTGCCGGCCAAAGGCTCGGTCGCGCGCCAGCTGTCGCGGACCGACATGACGTGGCCAAGAGCGGCGGCGGGCAGAACGAGGCTGAGCCGCAGCGCCAGCCAAAGAAAGGCCACTCCTGCCACCAGTCCGATCAACAGCAGTGCCGCCGGGCTCGACCCGGTCAGCCCGCCCAGAAGTAGCATGGCAAGGCCGATGGGAATGGCCGCGAGAAACTGCACGAAACCCAGAACGATGGCCCGCCAGACATAGGCCCAGAACAGCCCCATGCCCGGGCGCAGGGCGCTTCCTTTGTGATCAAGCAAGACATAGCGGTGCCAGAGGATGGCCATCAGCGCATAGCCAAGGATGCCCGCCAGCCCGCAGGCGATCAGGATCAGAAGTTGACCCGCAGGCGGCGGGGCGGCGTTCTCGATCACCTGATCCATGGCCCCAAGCGCATCCCCCGCCAGCAAGCCCGCTGCAGCGGCGGCCCCCATCACCCAAAGCACCGCAGGCAGGATCACCCGCAGCGTGGTTGAGGGCGCGTGAAACAGCATGTTCAGCGCGTGGGTAAATAGAGCCGTGGCTTGGATCATGATGCACTCCCTCCGTTTCGCGCCATTACATGCCGTGCGTGGGCCGAAAGGACAAGATACCGCTGTCGGGAGGAGCTGCGCGGCTGGGAAAGCATGGGCCGCTGGGAGGTCATGGGAAAAGTCGCGGGAATGCATGGGAAGTCTGGGAAATCATGGGCGCCCCTTGCGCTATTGGGGGTCTTGCCCGATTCGCAGCCACGGGAATTGGCGTGCAATTCGAATGCTCTGCGCGCATTCTGCGGAACAGGCAACGAACATGTCCTGTGGATAACTATGTGAGCAAATTTTAGTGGGAAACTGTGGGATATTGTGCAGGTCGCAATTCGTTAACAAGATATAGTGTTTCGGACTTAAACGGTCCCAAATTAAGCCACGCTGCGCCCGAAAAGTTATACCAGATGTTGTTCTCACAGCCTGTGCAAAACAAAATATTGGGCGGAAATCCAAAAAATATCTAGACGCCCATCAATTCCCATGGCATCCCTAATGCATCGGATGAGAACGGGACACGGGGCAGCAAACGACCCCAAAATAAATCAAAACCTAGCAGGTTTCATACAGGCACCTCGCTTTCATCAGACCAAAGAGATCCGGCGCGCGAGCGAGCAGACATCCCCCCAGGTGGCGCGCGCAGTCGGACTTCCCCCGCCAAGCTGCGGGACGTGGGCGGCGGGTTGATCAGTGGCAGCAGATCAACCCGCCGTTTCCATTTCCGGGGCAGGGGATTGAGGCGAATAACGAGTTTAAGCGCAAAGGCGCAAGAGGCAGGGACAACAAGTGAGCCGCAGGTTCAGAGGCGAAAGCCACCACAAGGTCGATACGAAGGGGCGGGTGTCTATCCCAGCCTCTTTTCGGCGTGTGTTGGAGGCTGGCGACCCGAACTGGAAGAACGGCGACAATCCCGAGCTGGTCATCGTCTATGGCGATCACCGCCGCAACTACCTTGAATGCTACACCATGGAAGCCATCGAAGAGGTTGACGCCAAGATCGACCGCATGCCGCGTGGCTCCATGCAGCGCAAGGCCCTTCAGCGTCTGTTCCACGGCCAGTCTTTCCCCACGACGGTAGATGAGACAGGCCGTTTGGTGCTGCCCGCCAAACTGCGCAACAAGATTGAACTCAACGGTGAAGCGTTCTTTATCGCCGCCGGTGACACCTTCCAAATCTGGAAGCCCGAAACCTACGAGACCGAGGAAGAGGCATGGCAGCAGGAACTGCCCGACGATGTCGATCCGCTCTCGTTCCTTGATGGTGATATGGAGATTTGAGGGAATGGTTGCTGCCTCTGACCCTTCCGCCCCTCACACCCCCGTTCTGCTGCGCCCGATCCTATCTGCCGTGGCGCCCGTAGAGGGGGTCTGGCTGGATGGCACCTTTGGCGCGGGCGGCTACACCCGTGGCTTGCTTGAGGCCGGGGCCGCGCGTGTGGTGGCCGTCGACCGCGATCCGCTGGCCTTTGAGATGGCGGCAGCATGGGCTGGCGACTATGGCGATCGGATCACCATGCAGCAGGGCGTCTTTTCGCGCATGGATGAATATGCCCAAGACCTCGATGGTGTGGTGCTGGACCTCGGTGTCTCCTCCATGCAGCTTGATCAGGCGGAGCGTGGCTTTTCCTTCATGAAAGATGGCCCGCTCGACATGCGGATGAGCCAAGATGGCCCCTCGGCTGTCGATCTGGTCAATGAGGCCGAGGAAGAGGTGATCGCCAATATCCTCTTTCAATACGGTGAAGAGCGCGCCTCGCGCCGGATCGCCAAGGCGATTGTCCGTGCCCGGGAAGAAGCGCCGATCACCACCACGTTGGAATTGGCGAAACTGGTCGAAGGCTGCCTGCCGCGCTCCAAGCCCGGCCAGAGCCATCCGGCAACCCGCAGTTTCCAAGCGCTTCGGATCGCGGTGAACAATGAATATGGCGAACTTTTTCAGGGGCTTATGGCGGCTGAGCGGGCGTTGAAGCCGGGCGGAAAGCTGGCCGTGGTGACCTTTCATTCGGTTGAGGACCGCATGGTCAAACGCTTCCTCACCGCGCGTGCCGGGGCCGGGGGCAATGCCAACCGTTTCGCCCCCGCGCTTGAGCAGGCACCGCCGCAGTTCACGCTGAAATCCCGCAAGGCGATTGGCCCTGACGCGCAGGAATTGGAAGAGAACCCGCGCAGCCGGTCGGCCAAGCTGCGGGTCGCCACGCGCACCGACGCGCCCAGTGGTGAGATTGACGCGAAAACCATCGGCATGCCGATGGTCAGGGGGATCTGAGTGATGCGCACGGTAATGTATATCCTCACCACCATTGCCGTGGTTGGATTGGCCTTCTGGGCCTACCGCGAGAATTACGCGACCCAGCAGGCGCTAAGCGATGCCGACAGGCTGCATGCCAATATCCGCGCCGCCCACGCCCGTCTGGCCGTGCTGCGCGCCGAATGGGCCTTTCAGAACCGCCCGGACCGGCTGCGCGATCTGGCGGATCTGAACTTTGACCGTCTGGGCCTGTTGCCGCTGCATCCCGGCCAGTTCGGTCAGGTCGATCAAGTCGCCTATCCGCCCCAGCCCATGCTGCCGATCACCGATCCTGTGGATGTCTCGACGATGAATTACGAGGCGCTGAACGGTCTTTCCGAGGAGAAGGTTGAATGATCCGCACCCCGCTGCGCCCGCTGGCCCGCATCCTCGAGGCCCGCGAGAAGGGGGAAAACCCTGACGCGATCGAACGTGAGAACAAGCGCATCCGCCACGAGCAGATGCGTGACAAGGCGCGGATGCGCGCTGAGGGGCGGCTTCTGGTGCTGGGGGTCTGTTTCCTCTGTGCCTTCACCGTGATCGGCGGACGCATGGGGCTGCTGGCCATGTCGGAACCGTCCGAGCCGCGCGGCCATGCGCCGGGGGCCGTGATCTCGGCCTCGCGCGCGGATATCACGGACCGGAACGGCAACCTTCTGGCCACCAATTTCGAGACCCACGCGCTCTATGCGCAGCCGCGTCATATGATCGACCCGGAGATGGCCGCGCGAAAGCTGGTCAAAATCTTTCCCGACCTGAAAGAAGAGCGCCTGATCAAGGATTTCACAGGCAAGCGCAAGTTCCTGTGGATCAAGAAGAAAATCAGCCCCGAACAGATGCAGGCCGTGCATGATATCGGCGATCCGGGGCTTTTGTTCGCGCCGCGCGACATGCGTCTTTACCCCAACGGCTCGCTTGCAGCTCATGTGCTGGGCGGGGCGAGCTATGGCAAGGAAGGCGTCCATGCCGCCGAGGTAATCGGCGTGGCAGGAGCCGAGAAGTATTTCGACGACTATCTGCGCGACCCGGCCAATGGCAACAAACCTCTAGAACTGTCGCTCGACCTCACCGTGCAGGCCGCGGCGGAGCGGGTGCTTTATGGCGGCATGAAGCTGATGAACGCCAAAGGGGCCACCAGCATTCTGATGGATGTGCACACGGGCGAGGTGATCTCGGTCGCCTCCCTGCCGGATTTCGACCCCAACAACCGGCCCCGGCCTTTGACCCAAGGAGATGCTTCGGACAGCCCGCTGTTTAACCGCGCGGTGCAAGGGGTCTATGAACTGGGCTCCACCTTCAAGATTTTCGCAGCCGCACAGGCGGTGGAACTGGGGCTGTTCAACGCCGACACGATCATCGACACCTCCGGCCCGATGAAGGTTGGCGGTTTCCGCATCGGTGAGTTCCGGAACAAGAACTACGGCAAGCTGAGCGTCGCCGACATCATCGTGCATTCCTCGAACCGGGGCACGGGCCGGATGGCGCTGGAAATCGGTATCGAACGGCAGCAGGAGTTCCTCAAAAGCCTCGGTTTCTTTGAGCCGACCCCCTTTGAGATCGTCGAAGCCTCGGGCGGCAAGCCGCTCTTGCCGAGCCGCTGGACCGAGCTGTCGAGCGTGACGATCTCCTACGGCCACGGGCTGTCGAGCACACCGATGCACCTTGCCGCAGGCTATGCGGCCATCGCCAATGGCGGGCGCGCGGTAAAACCCACGTTGCTGAAGCAATCCGCCCCCCAACTCGGCCCCCGCGTCATGTCCGAAGAGACCGCCGCGCAGGCGCGGATGATGCTGCGCAAGGTGGTGACCGATGGCACGGCCAGCTTTGCCGAGGTGCCGGGCTATCAGATCGCGGGCAAGACCGGCACCGCCGACAAGCCCAAGCCCACGGGCGGCTATTACGACGACAAGGTGATCAACACTTTCGCCAGCATCTTTCCGATCAACGATCCGAAATATGTGCTGATCGTCACGCTGGACGAACCGGTTGAGACCTCGGGCCCGAAACCGCGCCGCACGGCGGGGTGGACCGCCGTGCCCGTGGCCGCCGAGATGGTGCGCCGCATCGCACCCCTGCTGGGGCTGCGCCCCGCTGTTGAACCGGTGAACGACGCTGTGCTAACGCTGACCAGCAGCAACTGAAAAGACATTTCTATGACCGACCGGGCCGTACCCCTTTCCTCACTCGGGCTGACCGCGCGGGCGGGGGCCAACCCCATGATCACCGGCATCGCGGTCGACAGCCGTGAGGTGCGCGAGGGCACGCTCTTTGCGGCTCTGGCCGGCAGCCGTGTGCATGGGGCAGAGTTCATTCAATACGCCCTGCACATGGGCGCGGCGGCGGTGCTGACCGATGCGGCGGGCGCCAAGCTCGCCGCCGAGGAATTGGCGGGCTCGGATGCCGCGCTGGTGGTCTCCGACCTCCCGCGGGAGGCGCTGGCGCGCACGGCGGCGCTCTGGTTCGGTGGCCAGCCCGCCACGATGATCGCGGTCACGGGCACCAATGGGAAAACTTCCGTCTCGACCTTCGTGCGTCAGATTTGGGTTGAAATGGGATTGCCTGCCGTAAACCTCGGCACCACCGGGGTAGAGGGCGCATGGGCCGCCCCCTTGGCCCATACCACGCCTGAGCCGATCACCCTGCACCGCACGCTGGCCGAGGCGGCGGCGAATGGGATCACCCATGCCGCGATGGAAGCGTCCAGCCATGGGCTCGACCAGCGGCGGCTGGATGGGGTGACGCTCAAGGCGGCGGGCTTTACCAACTTCACCCAAGACCATCTGGACTATCACGAGACATTCGAGGCCTATTTCGCCGCCAAAGCCGCGCTTTTCGCCCGTGTCCTGCCCGAAGATGGCACGGCTGTGGTCAATATCGACGATGAAAAGGGCGTCGACATCGCGGCCATCGCCCGCGCGCGGGGCTGTGAGGTCATCACCGTGGGCCGCGATGGGGGCGATCTGCATCTGCAAGGCCAGCGGTTCGATGCGACGGGACAAGACCTGCGTTTCAGTTGGCGCGGCAAGACCTATCAAAAGCGCCTCAACCTGATCGGCGGCTTTCAGGGCGACAACGTATTGCTGGCGGCCGGGCTGGTCATCGCCTGCGGCGCCGATCCGCAGGAGGTCTTCGACACGCTGCCGCATCTCACCACCGTGCGGGGCCGGATGCAGCTTGCCGCGACCCGCGACAATGGCGCGGCGGTGTTTGTCGATTACGCCCATACGCCCGATGCAGTGGCCACGGCACTTGCCGCCATGCGCCCGCATGTCATGGGCCGCCTCGTCGCCATCGTCGGCGCTGGCGGCGACCGGGACCGGGCCAAACGCCCCTTGATGGGGCAGGCGGCGGCGGAACATGCGGATATGGTGATCGTAACCGACGACAACCCACGCAGCGAAGACCCCGCGAGCATCCGTGCCGCCGTGCTGGGCGGCGCACCCGAGGCTTGGGAAGTCGGCGACCGTGCCGAAGCCATCCTGCGCGGGGTGGATGCGCTAGAGCCGGGCGACGCGCTGCTCATCGCAGGCAAGGGGCATGAGACCGGGCAGACCGTGGGCGACGACGTGCTGCCTTTCGACGATGTGGAACAGGCCAGCGTGGCCGTGGCGGCACTGGACGGGAGATTGGCATGAGCCTTTGGACAGCGAGCGAAGCGGCGGAGGCCACGGGCGGGCAGGCGCAGGGCGATTGGGCTTGCAACGGTGTCTCGATCGACACGCGGACCTTGCAGCCCGGCGATCTCTTCGTCGCACTCAAGGCCGCGCGGGACGGGCATGAGTTCGTGGCCCAAGCGCTCGACAAAGGGGCCGCTGCCGCGCTCGTGACCCATATCCCCGAAGGCATGGCCACGGACGCGCCGCTGCTGATCGTTGAGGATGTGCAGCAGGCGCTCGAAGCGCTTGGCCGGGCAGGGCGCGCCCGCCTCGGCCCGCAGGCCAAGGTGGCGGCGGTGACCGGCAGCGTCGGCAAGACCTCGACCAAGGAGATGCTGCTGGCGATCTTTGGCGATCAGGGCCGGGCCCATGCCAGCGTCGACAGCTATAACAACCACTGGGGCGTGCCGCTGACCTTAGCGCGGATGCCGCGCGATACCGATTACGCGGTGATCGAGATCGGCATGAACCACCCCGGAGAGATTGCCCCCCTCGCCAAACAGGCGTGCCCCGACGCCGCGATGGTCACGAATGTCGCCGCCGTCCACCTCGAAGCCTTCAAGGATGTCGCCGCCATCGCGGTGGAAAAGGCCAGCATCTTTGACGGGATGGAGCCGGGCGGCGTGGCGGTGATCAACGCCGACCACGCGCACAGCGATATCGTCTTGGCCAAAGCGCTAGAGCGCGGCCTGCGCGAGACGACCTTTGGGCAGGCAGGGCATCACTACAAGCTGGGCGAGGTCAAGGTTCAGGGCGATGCCACCGTGGCACAGGCCGAGGTCGAAGGCGCGCCGCTGATCTTCAAGATCGCCACGCCGGGGCGGCATTTCGCGATGAACGCGCTTGGCGCGCTGGCAGTGGCCGAGGCGCTTGGCGCGGATCGGGCGCTGGCCGTGCAATCGCTGGGCCGCTGGTCGCCCTATGCCGGGCGCGGGGTGCGCGAACGTATTTTGCTGGATACTGTCGATACCCATTTGGCGCTGGAGCTGATCGACGACAGCTATAACGCCAACCCGACCTCCATGGCCGCAGCACTTGAAGTGCTGGCGGCCTCAGAAGTGACACATGACATTGGGCGCGTCAGCAAGGGGCGGCGGATTGCATTTGTCGGTGACATGAAAGAACTCGGCCCCGAGGCCGTGGCACTGCACGCCGGTCTCGCCGATCTCGAAGCCACCCGCGCGCTTGACGTGGTGCATTGCGTCGGCCCGTTGATGAAAGCCTTTTACGACAATCTGCCCGAACATCAGCGCGGCGATTGGACGGAAACCGCCGAAGAGATGTTGCAAGGACTCCGCGCAAGGCTTGATTCCGGCGATGTCGTGCTGATCAAAGGGTCGCTTTCAATGAAACTGGGCGGTATTGTTGACGCCATCCGCAAAATGGGCCATCCGGTCCCGACCGCCTGATCGGCGATTCACCCCACATGATGAGTTAGGACGCGATATATGCTCTATTGGTTGACGCTGCTGTCGGATGGCGGCGATTTTTTTAACCTGTTTCGCTATATCACCTTCCGCGCGGGCGGGGCGTTTCTGACGGCACTGGTGTTCGGCTTTATCTTCGGTAAACCGCTGATCGAAGTGCTGCGCAAGCGGCAGGGCAAGGGCCAGCCGATCCGCGATGACGGCCCAGAGGGGCACTTCGCCAAGGCGGGCACGCCCACCATGGGCGGGCTGCTGATCGTGGGGGCCTTGCTGACATCGACCCTGCTTTGGGCGCGGCTCGACAATCCTTTCGTCTGGCTGGTGCTTTTCGTCACCATGAGTTTCGCCGCCATCGGCTATGCCGACGACCACGCCAAGGTCAGTAAGCAAAACACCGATGGCGTGCCGGGTAAGCTGCGGCTTTTGCTAGGTTTTCTGATCGCGGGCATCGCGGGCTATTGGGCCGCGCAATACCATCCGGCTGAGTTGCAGTACCAGCTTGCGCTGCCGGTGTTCAAAGACACGTTGATCAACCTCGGGGTGCTCTTTGTGCCCTTCGCCATCATCGTCATCGTCGGCTCGGCCAATGCGGTGAACCTGACCGACGGCTTGGATGGTCTGGCGATCATGCCGGTGATGATCGCCGCCGGTGCGCTCGGCGTCATCGCCTATGCCGTGGGCCGGGTCGACTTCACTGACTACCTCGACGTGCACTATGTGCCGGGGACGGGCGAAATCCTGATCTTCACCGCCGGTCTCTTCGGTGGCGGCCTCGGGTTCCTGTGGTACAACGCGCCGCCCGCCGCCGTCTTCATGGGCGACACTGGCTCGCTGGCGCTTGGCGGGGCCTTGGGCGCCATCGCCGTGGCCACCAAGCACGAATTGGTGCTGGCGGTGGTCGGCGGGCTCTTCGTGGTGGAGGCACTTTCGGTGATCGTGCAGGTGCTCTACTTCAAGCGCACCGGCAAGCGGGTGTTCCTGATGGCACCGATCCACCACCATTACGAGAAAAAGGGCTGGGCCGAGCCGCAGATCGTGATCCGTTTCTGGATCATTTCACTTATCCTCGCCCTGCTGGGTCTGGCGACGCTGAAGGTGCGCTAAGCCCTTAGAAGATCGACCAATCCATGTGACGCGCCAAAAGGGCCAGTGCTTCGGTGCCCTTTTGGCTGTTGCCATAGCGATTGAGCCCCGGCGACCACACCGCGATGCTGGCCCGCCCCGGCACGATGGCGAGGATGCCGCCGCCCACACCGGACTTGCCCGGCAGGCCCACGCGATAGGCGAAATCGCCCGATCCGTCATAATGCCCGCAGGTCAGCATCAGCGCGTTAAGCCGTCGGATGCGGCTGGGGGCCACCAAGCGCGGCACGTCCGGCGCTTCGATCAAGAAACGGCCCGCCATGGCAAGCTGCTCCACCGTCATCTCCATCGCGCAATGGTGGAAATAGGTGCCGAGCGTGCGTTCCGGCGCGTTGATGAGGTTGCCGTAGCTCGCCAAAAAATGCGCCAGTGCAAAGTTGCGGTGGCCAAAATCGGTCTCTGACGCGGCGACGGTGTCATTGATGTGGATGTCGTCCGTCCCCGCCGCTTCGCGCACGAAACGCAGGATCTCGGCCAGCGCCTCGCGCGGCTCGCGGTTACCCAAGACTTCATCCGTGGTGACGATCGCGCCTGCGTTGATGAAGGGATTGCGCGGGCGGCCCTGTTCCTGCTCCAACTGCACGATGGAGTTGAAGGCCCGGCCCGAAGGCTCCCGCCCCACGCGGTGCCAGAGCTGGTCGCCCGAGCGGCCAAGCGCAATGGCCAGCGTAAAGACTTTGGTGATGGACTGGACCGAAAAGGGCACCTGCGTATCGCCCGCCACATGACATTTGCCATCCGCCGTCACCACGGCGATGCCGAACTGTGCCGGGTCCACCTTGGCCAGTTGCGGGATATAGGCCGCCACGTCACCCCAGTGGTCATCCTCGCGCATCATGGCATTGAGGCGCGGCAACACATCGTCAAGGTCAGGTTTGGCGGGGCTGGACATCTTCGGCGGCCTCTGGCTTGTGATGGGCGCATCATGCCCCATTCTGGGGTCAACGGGTAGCAGGGGATTGCAGATGATTCCAGTACAGGGCTTGGAAGGCGCACGCGTGGCGGTGCTGGGATTGGGCCGCTCGGGCCTGAGTGCGGCGCGCGCGTTGCAAGCGGGCGGGGCCAAGGTCAGCTGCTGGGACGACAACCCCGCCGCACGGGCGCGGGCCGAGCGGGAAGGCTTCGCCTGTGTCGATCTCAACGCCCCCGGTGCCTTGGACAAGATCGCCCGGCTGATCGTCAGCCCCGGCATCCCGCATCTCTACCCCGCGCCGAACCCGGTGGTGGCATCGGCGCTTGCTGCAGGGGTGCCGGTGGACAATGACATCGGCCTCTTTTTCCAAAGCTTCGCCACGCTGGCATGGGATCACTACGACGTGGCCCCGCGGGTGGTGGCGGTGACCGGCTCGAACGGGAAATCGACGACTTCGGCGCTGATCCATCACATCCTTGAGCATGTCGGGCGGCCTTGCCAATTGGCGGGCAACATTGGGCGCGGGGTGCTGGACCTCGACCCCGCCGTGGATGGGGAGGTCGTGGTGCTGGAGCTTAGCAGCTACCAGACCGAACTCGCGCGCGCGCTGACGCCCGATGTGGCGGTCTTCACCAATCTCAGCCCCGATCATCTAGACCGCCATGCGGGCATGGGGGGCTACTATGCCGCGAAGCGTCGCCTCTTTGCCGAAGGTGGCCCGGACCGCGCGGTGATCGGCGTGGATGAGGCCGAGGGCCGCTTCCTTGCCGGGCAACTCAGCGAGGGGCCAAGCGACGACCGTGTGATCCGCATCAGCGCCGAGACTAAGCTTTCCGGCCCCGGCTGGCAAGTCTTTGCCTGCAAGGGGTTCTTGAGTGAATATCGGCGCGGGAAACAGGTCGGCGCGATCGACCTGCGCGGCATCCAAGGGCTGCCGGGCGCGCATAACCACCAGAACGCCTGCGCCGCCTATGCCGCCTGCCGCGCGCTCGGCCTTGCCCCGCGGGTGATCGAGGCGGCGTTCCACAGTTTCGGTGGCCTTCCGCACCGCAGCCAGACCGTGGCCGAGGCGCATGGCGTCCGCTACGTCAATGACAGCAAGGCCACCAATGTCGACAGCGCGGCCAAGGCGCTGGCGGCGTTCAAGAATATCCGTTGGATCTGCGGCGGGCTTGAGAAAGAGGGCGGCCTGAAAGGGCTGGCAGAGGCGCAAGGATCGGTCCGCAAAGCCTATGTGATCGGGCGCGAAGCCGCGCATTTTGCCATGCAACTCACGGCAGAGACCGAAGTCTGCGGCACGATGGAACAGGCCGTGGCGCGGGCGGCGGCAGAGGCCGAAGAGGGCGATGTTGTCCTGCTGGCCCCGGCGGCGGCGAGTTTCGATCAATACGACAGTTTCGAGCGCCGCGGTGAGGATTTCGTGGCGCAGGTGCAGAAGGTGCTGGCGGAGTAGGGCGGTGCCTAGCCCGCAATCGCCCGTGCCGCCGCCATGCCCGAAGACCACGCCCACTGAAAGTTATAGCCGCCGAGCCAACCGGTCACATCCACGGCCTCGCCGATGAAATAGAGCCCCGGCACCCCTTTCGCCGCCAGGGTCTTGGAGGATAGCCCGTCGGTATCGACCCCGCCCAGAGTGACCTCTGCCGTGCGATATCCTTCGGTGCCGCCGGGGTGAAGCTGCCAGTTCTCAATGCCTGCGATGAATGCGGAAAGCCGCGCGTCGGACCAATCTGCCAGATTGCCCGACAGGTCGAACGTCTGCCCTAGATGCTCCACCAGCCGCGCGGGCAGATGTTGGGCGAGCACGGTGGTGAAGTTCCGCCGCCCCGCGCGTTGCCGCTGGTCGCGGAGCGCGTCCAGCAGGGTGCCTTCGGGGGCAAGGTTCACGGTGATCGCCTCGCCTTCGCGCCAGTAGGAGGACGCCTGCAAGACGGCGGGGCCAGAGAGGCCGCGATGGGTGAAGAGCAGCGCCTCGTCAAACGCGGCTTCTCCGGCGGTGATACGCGCCGGGGTGGCCACACCGGCCAGCGGCGCGAAGCGGCCTTCGGCAAAGGTAAAGGGCACCAGCCCGGCCCGCGTATCGGTGACGCTCAGCCCAAACTGGCGCGCGATGTCATAGGCGATACCAGTCGCGCCCATCTTGGGGATCGACTTGCCCCCGGTGGCGATCACGAGGTTTCGGGCGGTGACTTTCACCGACTTATCAGGCGTTTGAAGGTCGAAGCTGAACTGCCCATCGACCTTCGCGAAATTGCTGGCACTGCTCTTCAGTTGCAGATCGACCCCGGCCTGCTGCATCAACCCGCGCAGCATGGCGATGATCTCTTTCGCGCTGGTGTCGCAGAAAAGCTGGCCGAGGGTTTTCTCATGCCAAGCGATGCCGTGACGGTCGACCAACTCAATGAAATCCCACTGCGTGTAGCGGGCCAAAGCGGATTTGGCGAAATGCGGGTTCTGGCTCAGAAACGCCTGCGGCTCGCAATACATATTGGTGAAGTTGCAGCGCCCGCCACCCGAGATGCGGATCTTCTCGCCCGGGGCTTTGGCATGGTCCACCACCAGCACCCGCCCGTCCGCATGGGCAGCGCACATCATGCCCGCGGCACCGGCTCCGATAATGGCTGTATCGACTTGCATGGGCGCGCTCTGCCTCAATGTGCCGCCCCGGTCAAGAAGACGTGAGACCGGTTGCCGCTTTGCCAAGGCGCCATAGCTGGGGTGCAACGCAACTGACGAAAGGAGCAGAGAATGACCAAACTGACCGCAGAACAGGATTTTCCGAAGATGGACGTGAGCAAGCTCGGCGGCGGCACGCTGACCTTGGGCCAGCCACAAGCGGGGCGCGATTGGCAGTTGGTGGTGGTTTACCGCGGCCTGCACTGCCCGATTTGCAAAAAGTATCTCGCGCAATTGGAAAAGCTGCAAAGCCAGTTCCATGAGATCGGCGTCGACGTGATCGCCGTCTCCGGTGACCCCGAGGAGAAGGCCAAGGCCATGGCCGAGGAAGACAGCCTGACCCTGCCCATCGGCTATGACCTCAGCCTCGACCAGATGGCGGAACTGGGGCTCTACATCTCTGACCCGCGCAGCCCGCAGGAGACCGATCGGCCCTTCGCCGAACCTGCGACCTTCGTTATCAACGATGAGGGCAAGGTGCAGATCATCGACATTTCCAACGCGCCCTTCGCGCGGCCTGAGTTGGAAGGTCTGCTGAACGGCCTCAAATTCGTCCGCGACAAGGGCTACCCGGTGCGCGGCACCCATAAGACCGCCTGATCGCGCGCGTTGAAGGGGCGACCTGATCGCCCGTCAGCGGGGCTTGGCAAAGCCCCGCTGACCCCGCCCGCCTTAGCGGGGTGAAATGCACTAGCTTCATATGACAATTCGGGCTATTCTCCCCGGATGAGACCCCGCAAAGGGGCCGTTGAGGCAGTTAAGGCAGATACCCATGACAGAGATGGTCTATGGCGCGGTCCCGGTGCGGGATGGTGAACCGATCCTTCCAAAATGGTGGCGCACGGTCGACCGTTGGGCTTTGTCCTGCGTGTTGATCCTCTTTGCCGTCGGCATGCTTTTGGGGCTGGCCGCATCCCCGCCCTTGGCCGCGAAAAACGGCTTTGATGCTTTCCACTATGTGCAGCGGCAGGCGTTCTTCGGCGGATTGGCGCTGATTGCGATGCTGCTGACTTCGATGATGTCCCCGGTGCTGGTGCGGCGTCTGGCAGTGCTGGGCTTTGTGGTCGCCTTCGTGGCGCTGGCGCTGTTGCCTTTCTTCGGCACCGATTTCGGCAAGGGGGCGACGCGCTGGTATTCGCTGGGTTTCGCCTCGTTCCAGCCCTCTGAATTTCTGAAACCCGGTTTCATGGTCGCCGCCGCATGGATGATGGCCGCCGCGACCGAGATCAACGGCCCTCCGGGCAAATCGTGGTCCTTCGCGCTTTGTATCTCCATCGTGCTGATGCTGGCGATGCAGCCCGACTTCGGGCAGGCCTGTCTCGTGCTGTTCGGCTGGGGCGTGATGTATTTCGTCGCCGGCGCGCCGATGGTGCTGTTGGTCGGTATGGCGGGGCTCGTCGTTCTGGCGGGCACCTTCGCCTATTCCAATTCCGAGCACTTTGCGCGGCGGATTGATGGCTTTCTCAGCGTCGATGTCGACCCGACCACCCAGCTTGGCTATGCCACCAACGCCATCCGCGAGGGCGGGCTTTTCGGCGTTGGCGTCGGCGAGGGCGAGGTGAAATGGTCGCTGCCTGACGCGCATACCGACTTCATCATCGCCGTCGCCGCCGAGGAATACGGCCTGATCATGGTCGTCTGCATTATCGCCCTATATACTGTCGTGGTCGTCCGGTCGCTGCTGCGTCTGGTGCGCGAGCGTGACCCCTTCATCCGGCTGGCCGGAACCGGGCTGGCCTGCACATTCGGAGTACAGGCAATGATCAACATGGGTGTGGCAGTGCGGCTTTTGCCCGCCAAGGGCATGACCCTGCCTTTTGTGAGCTACGGCGGCTCTTCGGTGATCGCCAGCGGCATCGCCGTGGGCATGTTGTTGGCCTTTACCCGGACCCGCCCGCAGGGTGAGATCAGCGATATTCTGGGTCGGGGCCGCCGCTGATGGCTGCCCCACTGTTGATCATCGCCGCCGGGGGGACCGGTGGGCATATGTTTCCTGCGCAGGCTTTGGCCGAGGTGATGTTGAAGCGCGGCTGGCGGGTGAAGCTCAGCACCGATGCGCGCGGCGCGCGCTATACCGGCGGCTTTCCCGAAGCGGTCGAGATCAGCCAGATCAGCAGCGCCACCTTTGCCCGGGGCGGGGTGGTGGCCAAGGCGCTGGTGCCCTTCCGCATCGCCGCCGGTGTGGTCCGCTCGGGCCTCAACATGCTGCGCGACCGGCCATCGGTTGTGGTGGGCTTTGGGGGCTACCCGTCGATCCCCGCGCTTGGTGCTGCTTGGGCGCTGCGCATGCCGCGGATGATCCATGAGCAGAACGGCATTCTGGGCCGCGTGAATGAGATTTTTGCCAAACGGGTTCACGCCGTGGCCTGCGGCATCTGGCCCACCAAGCTGCCTGAGGGCGTGCAGGGCTGGCATGTGGGCAATCCGGTCCGCGCCGCCGTGCTGGACCGCGCCGGTGCCGCCTATATCCCGCCGGGTGACTACCCGATGGAGGTCTTGGTGATGGGCGGCAGCCAAGGCGCGCGCATCCTCTCGGACGTGGTGCCCCCGGCGCTCGCGGCCCTGCCGATGAACATGATCCGCAACATCCGTGTCAGCCACCAGGCCCGCGACGAAGACGGCCAGCGGGTGGCGGACTACTACGCCGAATCCGGCATCAGCGCCGATGTGCGCCCCTTCTTTGACGATGTGCCCCGCCGCATGTCCGAGGCGCAGCTGGTGATCAGCCGCTCCGGTGCCTCCAGCGTGGCCGACCTGTCGGTCATCGGGCGTCCGTCGATCCTGATCCCCTTTGCCGCCGCGGCGGGGGATCACCAAAGCGCCAATGCCCGCGGCTTGGTCGAAGCCGGGGCCGCGATCATGGTGCCCGAACGCAAAGCCAATCCAGATATCATGACCGACCAGATCCTCGCCGTGCTTGAGATGCCCGAAGGGGCAATGCAGATGGCGCGCGCCGCGCTTTCGGTCGGCAAACCCGACGCGGCCGAGACATTGGCCGATATGGTTGAGCAGCTTGCCGCCCAAGGCACGCTCACCCCCGCAGAAGAGGAACACCCGCAATGAACGCCGCCGCCACCAAACTGCCGACCGATGTCGGCCCGATCCATTTCGTCGGCATCGGCGGCATCGGCATGTCCGGCATCGCCGAAGTGCTTTTGAACCACGGCTACAAGGTGCAGGGGTCGGACCTCAAAACCACCAAGATCACCGTGCGGCTGGCCGAATTGGGCGGGCGCATCTTCGAGGGGCAGGCGGCTGAGAATATCGAAGGCGCGGCGGTGGTCGTGATTTCTTCGGCGATCAAGCCGGGCAACGCCGAGTTGGACGAGGCCCGTCGCCGTGGCTTGCCCGTCGTCCGCCGGGCCGAGATGCTGGCCGAGCTTATGCGGCTCAAGTCCAACATCGCCGTGGCGGGGACTCATGGGAAGACGACGACCACCACGCTGGTCGCAGAACTGCTGGTCGCAGGCGGTATCGACCCCACGGTCGTCAACGGCGGAATCATCCATGCCTATGGCTCCAACGCGCGCATGGGGCAGGGCGACTGGATGGTGGTCGAGGCGGATGAGAGCGACGGCAGTTTTAACCGCTTGCCCGCCACCATCGCCATCGTCACCAATATCGACCCCGAGCATATGGAGCATTGGGGCGACTTCGACACCTTGCGGCAGGGGTTTTTGAACTTCGTCTCGAACATCCCCTTCTACGGGCTGGCGGTCTGTTGCACCGATCACCCGGAGGTGCAGTCGCTTGTGGGCAAGCTCACCGACCGCCGGGTGATGACCTATGGGTTCAACGCGCAGGCCGATGTGCGCGCCGTGGGGCTGCATTACAAAGACGGCGTGGCGTATTTCGACGTGCATCTTCAGTCCGAAGACAAGGTGATCGAAAACTGCGCCCTGCCGATGCCCGGCGATCACAACGTCTCGAACGCGCTGGCGGCGGTGACCGTGGCGCGGCACCTTGGGATGAAGCTTGAGCAAATCCGCGACGCTTTGGGCAGCTTCGGCGGGGTGAACCGCCGCTTTACCCGCGTGGGCGAGGTGGACGGCGTGACCATCATCGACGACTACGGCCACCACCCGGTTGAGATTGCCGCCGTGCTGAAAGCCGCGCGGCAGGCCAGCGCGGGCCGCGTGATCGCCGTTCACCAGCCGCACCGCTATTCCCGCCTGTCGCATCACTTTGACGAGTTCTGCGCCTGTTTCAACGATGCCGATGTCGTCGGCATCGCCGATGTCTATGCCGCGGGCGAAGAGCCCATTCCCGGTGCCGACCGGGAGGGGCTGGTCGCGGGGTTGATCCAGCACGGCCATCGCCGCGCCTATGCGGTCGAGGATGCCGAGGCGCTGACGCAACTGGTCCTGCGCGAAGCGCGCCCGGGCGATATGGTGGTCTGCCTTGGGGCGGGTACGATCAGCGGCTGGGCCAATGACCTGCCCGAGGCGCTGCGCGCGGCCAAGGGGGCAGCTGCGTGAGCCTCGTCTGGCTGTCGATCCTCTGGGTCTTCGCCGCCGTGACCGTGGCCATGCTGCCGCTGCGCTCTCAATACCTGCCGGGGGTGGTTCTGCTGATTGTCGCGCCCTTGTTGATCGTCGCCATCGGTGTGACCCAGTCTTGGGCCTATGCGCTTTTGGCGCTGCTGGCGTTCCTGTCGATGTTCCGCAACCCGCTGCGCTATCTCTGGGCGCGGCTGCGGGGCCAAAAGCCGGAGCTGCCGAAATGAGCCTGTCTCTCATCCTTGCCTGTTTCTGGTTCGTGATCGCGAACATCCTTGCCATGACGCCCAGCAAGGATTCCCATTGGCGCAGCGCCTATCTGCTGATCGTTGTGGGCATACCGATCGTTGGTTTCGTCACCGCGCAGCACGGCCCGTGGCTGGGTCTGTTGGTGCTGGCGGGGGGCTGTTCGGTGCTGCGCTGGCCTGTGGTCTATTTCGCGCGCTGGCTGCGCCGCGGGGCAGGCCGGGTCAAAGGCCCGGCGGAATGACCCTGACGCCGACCCTTGTGGCGCTGCTGTCGGTCTTTGCGGTCTGGATGGTCGCCTGTATCTGGACAGGTTTTCGCGCCCGCGTGCTGTGGTTCTTTCTCGTGCTGGCAACAGGCTTTGCGCTCAATGCCACATGGATGGTTTTCGGGCTGGATGCGCGGGTGTTCGAACCGCATGCGCTTTTGGCGCAGCTTTCCGTCCTATTCTATGCGGTGGGCGGTTTCGGGCTGGGCTGGCTTGCCGGGCGGGTGGCGAAACGCTGGCGCGAGAGCCGTGTCGATCCGCCGTCTTCTTGATGGTTTGCCCCGCCTTATAAATGCGCTAAGTCCGGCGCCATGATTAAGCTGAACATCCCCGACCTGCGCGGCAGGCTGACCCCAAATCGCGCCCTGAGCGACCTGACATGGCTCCGCGTTGGCGGCCCTGCGGATTATCTGTTCCAACCCGCCGATGTGGAGGACCTGTGCCTTTTCATGCGGCGCCTGCCGCAAGGGGTGACGGTTTTCCCCATGGGCGTGGGCAGTAACCTCATCGTACGGGACGGCGGGCTGCGGGCGGTGGTGATCCGGCTGGGCCGCGGTTTCAACGGGATTGAGATCGACGGCGATCAGGTGACGGCGGGGGCGGCGGCACTCGACGCCCATGTGGCACGCAAGGCGGCGGATGCGGGGCTGGACCTGACCTTTCTGCGCACCATTCCCGGCAGCATCGGCGGCGCGTTGCGCATGAATGCGGGTTGTTACGGCAGCTACACGGCGGATCACTTCGTCTCGGCTCAGGCTGTGACCCGCGCGGGCGAGGTGGTGACCCTGACGGCAGATGACCTCAACTTCCGCTACCGGCAAAGCGATTTGTCCCCGGGCGCGGTGCTGATCGGGGCGACCTTTGCACCGCCCAAAGGCGAGCCGGAGGAGCTGCACGCTCGGATGGAGCAGCAGCTTGCCAAGCGGGATGAGAGCCAGCCCACGAAAGACCGCAGCGCCGGATCCACTTTCCGCAATCCGGCGGGCTTCTCTTCGACCGGGAAGGCGGATGATGTGCATGACCTGAAGGCGTGGAAGGTGATCGACGACGCCGGAATGCGCGGGGCCACCGTAGGCGGCGCGCAGATGAGCCCGAAGCACTCAAACTTCCTGATCAACACCGGCGGCGCTACGGCCCATGATCTTGAGACATTGGGCGAAGAGGTGCGAAAAAAGGTTTACGCTTCAAGCGGTATAAGGCTAGAATGGGAAATTAAGCGCGTCGGTGAGAAATTGGGCGATCCGGCGCCGCAAAGCTAAGCCGCGGCGCAGCAGCTAAGCCACGGCAGAAGCAAAGAAAACAACGATAGGGGCCGCAAACGGTCCGAGGCGAAGAGGCACTTTGGTGGGTAAGTCGAGCGGACAGACCCCGACAGTGGCGGTATTGATGGGTGGCCCCTCGGCCGAGCGTGAGGTGTCCCTGTCCAGTGGGCGTGCATGCGCCGCTGCCTTGCGGGAACATGGCGGATATAACGTGATCGAGGTCGAAGCCGACCGCGATCTTCCAGCCGTTCTGACAGATCTCAACCCCTATGCCGTTCTGAATTGCCTGCATGGCCGTTGGGGCGAAGATGGCTGTGTGCAGGGGTTGCTGGAGTGGCTCAAGCTGCCCTACACCCATTCCGGCGTGCTGGCCTCGGCGCTTGCGATGGACAAACAGCGCTCCAAGGATGTGTTCCGCCACGCGGGGCTGCCGGTGTTGGAAAGCGTCATCGCGCCCAAGGCCGATGTGATGGCCGCCCATGTCATGGCGCCGCCCTATGTAGTGAAGCCCAACAACGAAGGCTCTTCGGTTGGGGTCTACCTCGTGGCCGAGGAAAACAACGGCCCGCCGCAACTGTCCGAAGACATGCCCGCCGAGGTGATGGTCGAGACCTTCGCGCCGGGGCGTGAGCTGACCACCACCGTGATGGGCGACCGGGCGTTGGCGGTGACGGATATCATCACCACCGGCTGGTATGACTATGACGCGAAATACAAGCCCGGCGGCTCGCGCCACGTGGTGCCCGCCGATCTGCCGCAAGAGATCACCGATCTGTGTTTCGACTATGCCCGCCGCGCCCATGCGGCGCTTGGCTGCAAGGGCATCAGCCGCACCGATTTTCGCTGGGACGAGGCGCGCGGCCCAGAGGGGCTGATCCTGTTGGAGACCAACACCCAGCCCGGCATGACCGCCACTTCGCTCTCACCCGAGCAGGCCGCCGCCTGCGGCATTTCATTCCCTGAGCTTTGCGCTTGGATGGTGGAGGATGCCTCATGCGATCGCTGATCCGCCGCCGCCCGGAAACGGTCAAGCCCGACCCCGCCCCATCGCGGTGGTCATGGCGCATGCAGCGGTTGATGCTGACGCCGGGTTTCCGCTTTGCCCTGCGCGTGGGGCTGCCCTTCACGCTGAGCCTGCTGGCAGGCACGATCTATATGGCGGACGAAGAGCGGCGCGGCACCGTGGTGCAGGCCATCGCCGACGTGCGCGCCAGCATCGAAGAGCGGCCCGAGTTCATGGTCAAACTCATGGCCATCGACGGGGCGAGCGACATGCTCTCGACCGAAATCCGCACCGCGCTGCCGCTGGAATTTCCGCTGTCCTCCTTCGATCTCGACCTGCCGCAGATCCGCGAGAAGATCACCGACATCGACGGGGTAAAACAGGCCAATGTGCGCATCCGCCCCGGCGGCGTGCTGCAAATCGACGTGACCCCGCGCGTGCCTGTGGCCGTCTGGCGCAGTGAAACGGGGCTGGCTTTGGTGGACAATACCGGTGCACATGTGGCACGGATCGAGGCGCGTCGCGATCATGCCGACCTGCCGCTGATCGCCGGGGCAGGGGCCGACAAAGCGGTGCCCGAGGCGCTCAAGCTGATCGGGGCCGCGACTGTCTTGGGCGACCGGCTGCGCGGTTTGGTCCGCGTTGGTCAGCGCCGCTGGGACGTGGTGCTGGACCGCGATCAAACGATCATGTTGCCCGAAGAAAACGCGCTGCAAGCGCTGGAACGGGTGATCGCGCTGGAAGGCGCACAAGAGGTTCTTACGCGGGACGTGGCGCGTGTGGACATGCGGTTGGCGGCAAGACCGACCCTTAGAATGAACGAAGATGCCACCCGCGAATGGTGGCACATCAGGCAGCTTTCCGGCCAGTAAGATGGCCATTGGAATCGGGACAGTAACGAAATGATGGACCTATACGACAGTCAGCGTTCGATGCGGCACATGCGCAAATTGGCGATCCAACGCGGGGTGGTTGCCATTTTGGATGTGGGCAGCTCCAAGATCGCCTGTCTGGTGCTGCGCTTTGACGGTGCGGGGCTTGATAGCGACAGCGGCGACATCGGGTCCTTGGCCGGGCAGTCGGGGTTCCGGGTCATCGGGGCGGCGACCACCCGCTCGCGCGGGGTTCGCTTTGGTGAGATTTGCGCCATGGGCGAGACTGAGCGCGCGATCCGCACCGCCCTTCAGGCGGCACAGAAGATGGCCGGTATCCGCGTCGATCACGTCATCGCTTGTTTCTCGGGCGGGGAGCCGCGCAGCTATGGGCTCGACGCCTCGGTCGAGTTGGAGGGGCAATCGGTCTCGGAGCAAGACGTGGCGCGGGTGCTGGCGGGCTGCGACGTGCCGGAATATGGCGAGGGCCGCGAGGTGCTGCACGCCCAGCCGGTGAACTTCGCGCTGGATCACCGCAGCGGTCTGGCCGACCCGCGCGGCCAGTTGGGCAACAGCCTCTCGGTGGACATGCATATGCTGACCGTCGACGCCGATACGGTGCAGCATCTGGCCCATTGCATCAAACGCTGTGATCTGGAACTTGCCGGGATCGCCTCCTCCTCCTACGCCTCGGGCATCTCGGCGCTGGTCGAGGATGAGCAGGAGCTCGGTGCCGCCTGTATCGACTTTGGCGGTGGCACCACCGGCCTGTCGATCTTTATCAAGAAACATATGATCTATGCCGATACGGTGCGGATGGGCGGGGATCACGTCACTTCCGACATCTCCATGGGCCTGCAAGTGCCGATGGCCAATGCCGAGCGGATCAAGACCTTCTACGGCGGGGTGCATGCCACCGGCATGGACGACCGCGACATGATCGAGATCGGCGGCGAGACCGGTGATTACGAACACGACCGTCGCACCGCCAGCCGGGCGGAGTTGATCGGCATCATGCGCCCGCGGGTCGAAGAGATCCTCGAAGAGGTCCGCGTTCGGCTGGATGCCGCCGGTTTCGACCACTTGCCAAGCCAGCAGATTGTGCTTACCGGGGCGGGCAGTCAGATACCGGGTCTGGATGGGCTGGCCAGCAAGATCCTTGGCCAACAGGTTCGTCTGGGGCGTCCGCTGCGCGTGCATGGGCTGCCGCAGGCCGCGACGGGGCCGGGCTTCGCCTCTGCCGTGGGGCTTGCGCTTTTCGCGGCGCATCCGCAGGACGAATGGTGGGATTTCGACATTCCCGCCGATCGCTACCCGTCCCGCTCGCTCAAACGCGCGGTGAAATGGTTTAGAGACAACTGGTGACCCCAATATCGGGTGAGAAGCCCGAGATAAGGCGGAAACTGGCAAGTTTCTGCCCATATTTAGCGTCAAAACGATGTTTTTTAGGTGACGATGCGGCCCTAGCCCGGTAGGGTCGGGTAAATTTGGTCGAAAAACTCCCGCAGAACGCGGATAACTGGACAGGCGGACAGCACATGACACTCAACCTTTCAATGCCAGGACATGATGATCTGAAACCCCGTATCACCGTCTTCGGTGTTGGCGGGGCAGGCGGCAACGCGGTCAATAACATGATCGAAAAGCAACTTGACGGTGTTGATTTCGTCGTGGCCAACACCGACGCACAGGCGCTGCAACAGGCGCAGGCCGAGAACCGCGTGCAACTGGGCATCAAAGTGACCGAAGGTCTGGGTGCGGGCGCGCGTGCCTCTGTCGGTGCTGCCGCTGCCGAAGAGAGCATCGAGCAGATCGTCGACCATCTTGCCGGCGCGCATATGTGCTTCATCACCGCTGGCATGGGCGGCGGCACCGGTACCGGGGCGGCTCCGATCATCGCGCAGGCCGCGCGTGAACTGGGCGTGCTGACCGTCGGCGTCGTGACCAAGCCCTTCCAGTTCGAAGGCGCCAAGCGCATGCGTCAGGCCGAAGATGGCGTTGAGACGCTGCAAAAGGTCGTCGACACGCTGATCATCATTCCAAACCAGAACCTCTTCCGTCTGGCGAACGAAAAGACCACCTTCACCGAAGCCTTCTCGCTTGCCGATGACGTGCTGTACCAAGGTGTGAAGGGCGTGACCGACCTGATGGTCCGTCCGGGTCTCATCAACCTCGACTTCGCCGATGTCCGCGCCGTGATGGACGAGATGGGCAAGGCGATGATGGGAACAGGCGAGGCCGAGGGCGAAGATCGCGCCATCCAAGCCGCCGAGAAAGCCATCGCCAACCCGCTGCTGGACGAAATCAGCCTGCGCGGCGCCAAGGGCGTGCTCATCAACATCACCGGCGGTCAGGACCTTACCCTGTTCGAACTCGACGAAGCGGCCAACCGCATTCGCGAGGAAGTGGACCCCGAAGCGAACATCATCGTCGGCTCCACGCTGGACGAAAGCCTTGGTGGCCTGATGCGCGTCAGCGTTGTCGCCACTGGCATCGACGCCACCGATGTGAACACCGAAATCCCGGTCCCGCGCCGCTCCATGAGCCAGCCTTTGCGTCAGAACGTATCGGTTGACGATGTGGCGCAGGTTTCCGCCGCACAGGCGCCGGTCGCTGCCTCCGTGGCCGCCGAAGCGCCGCAGGAAGTCGAACAGGCCGCCCTGTTCCAAGACCTCCAGCCGACACAGCGTGAGCAGGACCAGTATGAGGACGAGAACGTTGTCGAAGATGACGACGGTCTGCCCGCACCGGCCTACCAGCCCGAAGTGGCCGCATTCGAGCCGCGTCAGGAAGAGAACATCGAAGCCGAACCCGAAGCCTTCGTCGCACCGCGCGCGCCGACACCCGGCACACCGTCCCCCGAAGCGCTGGCCCGCCTGCGCGCCGCTGCCCAAAAAGCAGCGCCCGAGCAGCACCGTCAGGCCCAGCAGCAGCAGGGTGAGCAGGGCGACAAGGGCCGTTTCGGCATCAACTCCCTGATCAACCGGATGACCGGCCACGCCGAAGGCGAGGCGCAAGCCCGCCCCGCGCGTCAGCAGCCGCCGGTGCAAACCCGCGCCTCTGCCGCCGTGCCGCAGCCGCAGGAAAACAACGATCCCGATCAAGAACGCATCGAAATCCCCGCGTTCCTGCGCCGTCAGGCCAACTGAACTGATCACGATAGATGATGAAAGGGTCGCCTTAGGGCGGCCCTTTTTCGTTTAATAACAATACCTTGCCCCCGGGTGAGCGCAGCCGCGCTCAAATGTTGCAATGATGTTTCAGACCGTTGCAAAGATTGAGTTGAGCAAAACGAACCCGCCCCTTAATCCAGAGTTCAACAAACAAGAAGATGTTCGAAGCTTGAGGATGACCCGGTGCAGACAACGATCAAATCAGCGGTAAGTTTTACTGGCACAGGCCTGCACTCCGGTCTGCCTGCGACGGTGACACTGCGCCCGGCGTCGGCCCATCACGGCATCTGGTTCTCGCGCAGCGATGTGGCGGTCGGTGACCGTCTGATCCCCGCCCGCTGGGACGCGGTGAACCGCTCGCCGCTCTGCACCAAGCTGGAAAACCCCACCGGCCTGTCGATCTCGACCGTCGAGCATCTGATGGCCGCCGTGGCGGGCTGCGGCATCCACAACCTTTTGATTGAGATCGATGGCCCCGAAGTGCCGATCCTCGATGGTTCCTCCGTGCCTTTCGTGCGCGGCATCATGCAGCGCGGACTGCGCCAGCTTGCAGCCCCCGTGATGGCCTTCGAAGTGCTGAAAACCATCACCGTGCAGGATGGCGACGCGGTCGCGACCATTTCTCCCGCGGATACGCTGCGCATCGACTTTGAGATCGACTTTGCCGATGCCGCCATCGGCCAGCAGCGCAAGTCGCTGGTGATGAACAATGGCTCTTTCGCGCGCGAACTCTGCGACAGCCGCACCTTCTGCCGTCAGGCGGATGTCGAGGCGATGCAGGCCAATGGTCTGGCGCTTGGTGGCGAAGCGGGTGAGAACGCGGTGGTTTTCGATGGCGATGCCGTGGTCAGCCCCGGCGGCCTGCGCCACGCGGATGAGCCTGTGCGCCACAAGATGCTCGACGCGCTCGGCGATCTGGCGCTGGCCGGGGCGCCGCTTTTGGGCCATTACGAAGGCAAACGCGCGGGCCATTCGCTGACCAACACGCTGCTGCGCGCGCTCTTTGCCACGCCGGACGCCGTGCGTCTGGTGGCCTGCGATGCGGCGCAAACGGCGCGGCTGCCCGGCTCCGGCCTGATCTGGGATGAAATCCCGCAGGTTGCCTGATCCCGGGGAAGGGGAACAGCACCGCGAAGCGCAGGGCGCTTAGGCGGCGAAGTGCCATTGAACGCCCTGCCAATGCCTTGTATTCACTAAGCCGAAGTGACAAGCCTGACCCAGCGATGCGCCGCCGCGCAGCCGCCTGCGGACGGGGGCGGAATGGGCGTTTTGCAACGCAGTTTATTGTGCTAGTCACATGCGCAAGAGGGTCAAAGACCATGGGTTGGACGATGCAAGGGGTGCGGGCATGACGGTAGCGGGATCGCGCAAGCGGACGATCAGTGCGGTGCTTCTGGTCGCGACATTGGCAGCCTGCGGCGGTGGTGACGGACGCTCTGACGGGAACTTCTTTAACCCGCAGGAAATCCCGCTTGAAACCTATTCGGCTGAGCAGATTTTCGAGCGCGGCGAATATGAGCTGACCAACAACAACCCCGGCGAAGCGGCATTCTATTTCGCTGAGATCGAGCGTCTCTATCCCTATTCCGAATGGGCCAAACGCGCCCTGATCATGCAGGCTTTCGCCTATCACAAGGATCAGGACTATCCCAACAGCCGCTCCGCCGCGCAGCGTTTCATTGATTTCTACCCCGCCGATGACGATGCCGCCTATGCGCAGTACCTCTTGGCGCTGAGCTATTACGATCAGATCGACGAAGTGGGCCGCGATCAGGGGCTGACCTTCCAAGCGTTGCAATCCCTGCGCGCCGTGATCGAAGGCTACCCGGACAGCGAATATGCCCGCTCCGCGATTCTGAAATTCGACCTCGCCTTCGACCATCTGGCGGGCAAGGAGATGGAGATCGGCCGCTACTACCTGCGCCGCGATCACTATACCGCCGCGATCAATCGCTTCCGCGTCGTGGTCGAGGATTTCCAGACCACGACCCACACCGCCGAAGCGCTGCACCGTCTTGTCGAAGCCTATCTTTCGCTCGGCCTGAACCATGAGGCGCAGACGGCGGGGGCCATCCTTGGCCACAACTACCGGGGGTCTGAGTGGTATGAGGACAGCTACAAACTGCTGACCGGGCGCGGCCTTGAGCCTGCCTTCTACAAAGACAATTGGCTGGGTGCAGCCTATCGCCAGACCATCAAGGGCGAGTGGCTTTAAGGGGGGTGGGATCGCCCACCCGACGGTTCTAGATGCTGCGCGGACTTGATATTTCAGACATGCTGATCATCGACCGGCTGGAGCTTGGCTTCCAGCCGGGGCTGAACGTGCTGACCGGTGAGACCGGCGCGGGCAAGTCCATCCTTTTGGATTCGCTCGGCTTTGTTCTGGGCTGGCGCGGTCGTGCCGATCTGGTGCGTCAAGGGGCCGAACAGGGCGAGGTGACCGCATGGTTCGATCTGGCGCCCGACCATCCGGCCCATGCGGTGCTAGAAGATGCGGGGCTGCCCGCCGGGGATGAGTTGATCCTGCGCCGCATCAACACCTCCGACGGGCGCAAGACCGCGTGGGTCAATGACCGCCGCTGTTCGGGTGAGGTGCTGCGCCGCCTGTCCGAAACATTGGTGGAACTGCACGGCCAGCATGATGACCGCGGTCTGCTCAACCCGCGGGGACACCGTGCCATCTTGGACGATTACGCCGGGAATGCCCGTGCGATTGCCAAGCTGCGCGAGGCGTGGAACGCCCTCGGGGCCGCCCGCAAAGCCGCTGCCGCCGCTGCCGCCGAACGCGAGGCCATCGCCGCCGAGGAAGAGTTCCTGCGTCACGCCGTGGCCGAGTTGGACAAGCTCGACCCAGAAGCGGGGGAGGAGGCCACCCTCGACACCCGCCGCCGCCAGATGCAGGGGGCCGAGAAAATCCGCCGCGATGTGGTCAACGCTTATGAGTTGTTGGGCCAAGGCGGGGCAGAGACCGCCATGGGCGACGCGCTGCGCTGGCTCGATGGGGTAGCCGACAAGGCCGAAGGCGCGCTGGAAGGCCCGCTCGCCGCGCTCAACCGCGCCATGGTGGAGCTGGACGAGGCCATGTCCGGTGTGGCCGATGCGATCGACGGCATGTCGTTCGACCCCTATGAGTTGGAAGCCTGCGAAGAGCGGCTCTTTGCAATCCGCGGCCTTGCACGCAAACATGACGTGCAGCCCGATGAGCTGGCCGGTTTCGCCGACACGCTGCGTGCCAAGCTCGACGCGCTCGATGCGGGCGAAGCGGCGCAGGAGGGGCTGGAGAAAGCCGTCCGCGATGCGCAGGCGCTTTACGACGAACGGGCCACCGCCTTGACCGAGAAGCGCCGCAAGGCCGCAGTCAATCTCGACAAAGCCGTCGCGGCGGAGCTTGCCCCGCTCAAGATGGAACGCGCAGTGTTCCAGACGCAATTGACCGAGGAACCCGCAGGCCCCGAGGGGCGCGATGCGGTCTCTTTCACCGTGGCTACGAACCCCGGCGCGCCTGCCGGACCCTTGGGCAAAATCGCCTCGGGCGGGGAGCTCAGCCGTTTCCTTTTGGCGCTGAAGGTTTGCCTGACCCAGACCCAATCCGGCCTCACCCTGATCTTTGACGAGATCGACCGCGGGGTAGGGGGCGCGACCGCCGACGCCGTGGGCCGCCGCCTGAAGGCGCTGGCCGCCGAGGGGCAGGTCTTGGTCGTCACCCATTCGCCGCAGGTCGCAGCCCTTGGCGCGCATCACTGGCGTGTGGCGAAATCGGTGACCAAGGGCATGACCACCTCCACCGTCACCGCCCTCGCCGCCGAAGAGCGTGTGGACGAAGTCGCCCGAATGCTCGCGGGCGATACGATCACCGATGCGGCCCGCGCGGCGGCGGAGGCACTGCTTAACGGGCAACAGGGCGCGATGACTTCTTAAATGGCGGTTTTACCCAAGGTCAGCTTGCCCTAGACAGAAAGGGTTCAACTGGTCTTAGTCCCATGCCTTCGCAAGATAACGCTTTCTTTTCCCAACAACTTCAGCAGGCGCTTGGCGGCTGCAAACAGGGCTGGACGGTGCTGCGCACCCGCGGGCCGGGGAAGGTCACATTCTGGTTTATCGCGCTGCTGGTGGGCATCGCTGCGGGCTTTGCCGCCCTGTTCTTTCGCAAGGGGATCAACTGGTTGCAGGCCACGCTTTACGGCACGGACGATGTGCAATTCCTGCACAGTTTCCTTGCCGGGCTGCCGTGGTATTGGGTGGTGCTGATCCCGACCTTGGGCGGGTTGCTTGTGGGGTTGATCCTGCACCGTTTCACCCGCGACGGGCGCGCGCGCAGCGTGGGCGATGTGATCCTCGGCGCTGCCATGCACGACGGTCGGGTCGAGACCCGCACCGGGGTGGCCTCGGCGTTGGCCTCGCTCATCACCCTGTCCACGGGCGGCTCATCGGGCCGCGAAGGGCCGGTGGTGCATCTCGCCGCCGTGATCTCGACCAAGGTCAGCCGCTTCATCAAGGCCGATGGGATCACCGGGCGGGATCTTTTGGGCTGCGCCGTGGCGGCGGCGGTCTCGGCCAGCTTCAACGCGCCCATCGCTGGCGCGCTCTTCGCGCTCGAAGTCGTGCTGCGCCACTTTGCAGTCCACGCCTTCGCCCCCATCGTCATCGCCTCCGCCGCAGGCACGGTGATCAACCGGCTGGAGTTCGGTGGGCTGACAGAGTTCGTCCTACCGGGCCTTGGCGACGTGCAATTCTACGTCGAACTGCCCGCCTTCCTGCTTTTGGGGCTGACCTGCGGTCTGGTGTCGGTCGTGCTGATGCGCGCGATCTTCTGGGCCGAGGATTTCGGCAACTACCTGCAAGCGCGCACCGGTCTCGCTCGTTGGCTGCGCCCGGCGGTGGCGGGGGCGATCCTTGGGGTCATCGCGCTCTGGTTCCCGCATATCATCGGCGTGGGCTATGAGACGACCTCCCGCGCGCTGGTCGGCGAACTGGTGCTGCATGAGGCGATCATCTTTGCTGTGCTCAAGGTCGCCGCCGTGGCGATCACGCTTGGCGGGCGCATGGGCGGCGGGGTGTTCTCGCCCTCGCTGATGCTGGGCGCCCTGACCGGGCTTGGCTTCGGGATCATCGCCACCGGTGTCTTCCCCGAGATTTCGGGGTCTTCCTCGCTCTATGCTCTGGCGGGGATGGGCGCGGTGGCGGCCGCCGTGCTGGGCGCGCCGATCTCGACCACGCTCATCGTGTTTGAGATGACGGGCGACTGGCAGACCGGACTGGCGGTGATGGTCGCCGTCAGCATGTCGACCGCACTGGCCTCCCGGCTGGTCGACCGGTCCTTCTTCCTTACCCAGATGGAGCGGCGGGGCATCCATCTGGCCGCAGGCCCGCAAGCCTATCTGCTCTCGATGTTCATGGTGGGCCGCATCATGCGCCGCCCCGATGACGAAGACGCGGCGGCGGAAGACGCCTGTTGGGATTTGATCGACAAGGGCACCTATATCGACGGCAGCGCCACGCTAGAGGCCGCTCTGCCGCTGTTCGATCAGACCCATTCCAACTTTATCCCGGTGGTCACCCTCAGCGCGGATGCGCCGCCCGAATTGCTGGGCGCGCTGTTCCATGTCGATGCGCTGAAAGCCTATAACCGCGCCCTCGCCGCCACGGCGGCAGAGGAGCATTCCTGAGCCGCGCTCAGATCCGTTCGATGGCGATTTCTTCCATCGGGGTGAAAGCCAAATAGCCCTTGATCGCGGCCACATCCTCCTTCGGGTCTTCATAAGACCAAACGGCGTCCTGCAAGGTCCGGCTCTTGGTCACCACCGAGAAATAGGTCGCATCGCCCTTATGCGGGCAGTGGGTGGTCTTGTCGGTGCCATCGAGGAACGCCATGGCGATGTCGCCACGCGGGAAATAGATCACCGGCGGATAGTCCCCCTCGCGCAATTCCAGCGCGCCCGTGGACTCGCCCAATACGGCCCCGCCAGCGCGAACAACCCATGTGCCCTCAGCCGGAGTAATCTTGATATGGTCGGCCATGCCGTACCCCCCTTTACTTAAATCGGACGCTCACAGGGGCGCCGTTGCCGCATCCAACCACAGTTTTGTAACAGGTGATACCCGCGGCCCGATCTTTTCCGCCACGTCGCGGTGATAGGCGTTTAACCAGTCCCGCGCCTCGGGGCTGAGCGCCGCCACATCAATCAAACGCCGATCGATCGGCACCAGCGTCAGCGTGCGCCAATCAAGCATCTTGCGATGCGCATCACCGCCGGGCAGGGCGGGGGCTTCTTGCACCACCAACAGGTTCTCGATCCGAATGCCAAAGGCCCCCTCGCGGTAATAGCCCGGCTCATTGCTGAGGATCATACCCGATTCCAGCGGCACATGGCTCATCCGGCTCAACCTCTGCGGCCCCTCATGAACCGACAGATAGGCGCCCACCCCATGGCCCAAACCGTGATCGAAATCCTGCCCCGCCATCCAAAGCGGCAAACGGCCCAGCATCTCGATATCCCGGCCCGCAAGCCCGCGCGGCCAGCGCAGACGGCTCATGGCGATCATCCCCGAAAGCACCCGCGTGAAAGCCGCGCGCGCCTCCGGATCGGGGCTGCCGATGGCAATGGTGCGGGTAACATCGGTGGTGCCGTCCAGATACTGACCGCCGCTGTCGAGCACCAAAAGATGCCCCTCCTGCAACACGCTGTCGGTCTCTTCATTCACCCGGTAATGGATGATCGCCCCGTTTGGCCCGGTGCCCGAAATCGTCTCGAAACTGATGTCACGCAGGGCGGGATCGCGCCGGCGCAGGGCTTCCAACTGCTGCACCACCTGCGTCTCGGTGACCGTGCCGGGCGCCTGCGCATCTAGCCAGGCCAGCAGTTCGACCATCGCCGCACCATCACGCAAATGTGCCTCTGCCGCGCCAGCGATCTCGGCATCATTCTTGCAAGCCTTGGGCAAGGCGCAGGGGTCTTCTCCCGGCTGCGCCCGATCCCCCAGCAAATCAGCAAACAACAGCGGCGCCGACTGTCGATCAATCCGCACCGGCCCTTCCAGCGCGCGGAGATAATCCGCCAGAACCTCGGGGTCACGCTGCACCACCTCTGGCCCCAGATGGTCCTCCACATCCACAAGCTTCTCAGCCGCCACGAAAAGATCGACCCGCGCATCGTCATGCAACACGGCAAAACCATGGGCCACCGGGTTGCGCGGAATGTCCTGCCCGCGAATGTTCAGCAACCAGTTGTGGCTGTCGGGCAGGGTGATCAATGCCGCCTTCTGCCCCGCCGCGCGCAAATCCGCGGCCAAACGCCGGCGTTTGGCCTCATGGCTTTCCCCGGCAAAACGCTCAGTATGCGCCGCCACCTTGCCCATCGGTGCATCGGGCTGGTCTTCCCAAATACGGTCGACCATATTCGAGACGCGCCGCATCTCGATACCAGACCCCGCCAAGGCCTCGAACAAAAGATCCATCTGCGCGGGCGTATGCAACATCGGATCAAAACCAACCACACCGCCCGCGGGCAATTGATCTTTCAACCAATCGGCCAAAGACACCTCGGGCCAAGGCACCGGGGTAAAGACATCCGCCACCTGCGCTTTGACCTGCGTCCGATAGCGCCCGTCGATGAAAACCCCGGCCACATCGCGCAGCGCCGCACAGAACCCGGCAGAGCCGGTGAACCCCGTCAGCCAAGCCAGCCGATCATCCCGCGGGGCAACATACTCACCCTGATGCGCATCGGCGCGCGGCACGAGAAACCCGTCCAAGCCCGCCGCCTGCAACTCCGCCCGCAGCGCCGCCAAACGCGGGGGACCCTGTTCCGGACGCGCGGTGACCTCGAAACTCTGGAACACGCGGCCCCTCCTTCATCCTTTTTCAAATACCGACCCGACGGTTCAGCCCACGCGGCGCATGCCCATGACACGCGCCCGTTTCCGCGGATCGCTGTCAAAGAGTGCTGCAAGCTGTTCTGTCATCGCCCCGGCAAGCTGATCCACATCCGTGATCGTGACGGCGCGGTCGTAATAACGCGTGACATCATGGCCAATCCCGATCGCCAAAAGCTCGACCGCGCGGCGTTTTTCGACCATGGCGATCACGTCGCGCAGGTGTTTTTCCAGATAGTTGGCCGGGTTCACCGACAGGGTGCTGTCATCCACCGGCGCGCCGTCGGAAATTACCATGAGGATCTTGCGCGCCTCATGCCGCGCCAGCATCCGCCGGTGCGCCCATTCCAGCGCCTCACCGTCAATGTTCTCTTTCAGCAGTCCCTCTTTCATCATCAGACCCAAGTGGTCGCGCGTCCGGCGCCAAGGGGCGTCGGCGCTTTTGTAGATGATGTGGCGCAGATCGTTCAGCCGACCGGGCTGCGCGGGGCGGCCATCGTTAAGCCACGCCTCGCGCGCCTGTCCGCCCTTCCAGGCGCGGGTGGTAAAGCCGAGGATCTCGACCTTGACGTTGCAGCGCTCCAGCGTGCGGGCGAGCACGTCGGCGCAGATCGCGGCGATGGAGATCGGGCGGCCTCGCATCGAGCCGGAGTTGTCCAAGAGCAGCGTCACGACGGTGTCGCGGAACTCGGTGTCCTTCTCGATCTTGAAGCTGAGCGGCGTGGTCGGATTCGCCACCACCCGCGCCAGACGGCCCGCGTCCAACGTGCCCTCTTCAAGGTCGAATTCCCACGAGCGGTTTTGCTGCGCTTGCAGGCGGCGTTGCAACTTATTCGCCAGACGGCCCACAGCGCCTTTCAGCGGCTCGAGCTGCTGATCCAAATAAGCGCGCAGGCGTTCCAATTCGATGGGTTCGGCCAATTCCTCGGCCCCGATCACCTCGTCGTGGTCACCCAGATAGACACGGTATTCCGGGTCGGCGTCCGAGACGGGCGGCGGCGGCGGCGGGTCCATCGGCGCGTCGCCCTCGGGCATCTCCGCCTCGTCGCCTAGCTCCTGATCGGCCTCGTCATCCATCGAGACCTGCGCCTGACTTTCGTCCTGCTGCTGCTCTTGGCTGTTTTCGGGAGTGCCTTCGGCCTCTTCCTCGTCCTGATCGTCTTGGCCGGTGCTGTCGGGATCCTGCTCTTCTTCGGTGCCCTCTTCGGCCTGATCCTCTTGATCCTCGTCTTGGCTGTCGGGATCGTCGCCCAACTGATCGCCATAGCCGAGGTCCGAGATCATCTTGCGGGCCAGCCGCGCGAAATCCGCCTGATCGGCAAGGCTGCCGTCGATCCCTTCGAGCGTGCCGCCCGCCTGATCTTCGATAAAGCCGCGCCAGAGTTCCATGGCGTTCTCGGCCCCTGCGGGCAGATCCCGCCCGGTGGCCAGATGCCGCACCATATAGCCCGCCGCGACCGAGAGTGGCACGTCGCTGGCCTGTTTGGCCTGATCGTAGCCCCGGCGCAGGGCTTCATGCTTGATCTTGACGTCGATGTTGCCGGCGGTGCCGGGCATGTCGCGCGCGCCCATGGCCTCGCAGCGTGCGGTCTCCATCGCCTCGTAAAGCTCGCGCGCCATGTCGCCTTGGGGCGCATAACGGGCGTGGGTCGCGGCATCGTGGTAGCGGCGGTTCAGCGCCAGCGCATCGGCTGTGCCGCGCGCCAGCAGCACCTCTTCGCGGGTCATCCGGCGGCTCACTTGCGGCAGGCGCATCGCGTCGCCGGAAAGCCCCGAGGGGTCGACCGAGTAGCTGACCGTCAGCTCGGCGTCATCGGCCATGACCTTGGTCGCCTCGGCCAGCGCTTTTTTGAACGCGTCAGCGGGGTTGTCGCTTTGTTTACTCATGCCGGTCCCCTTGTCTGTCAGGCAGGCGCGCGTCTGGGAAGGGCAGGGCGCCTTCGCGTGCCGAAACGCGTCCTGCAGGGCGGCGGGCGAACCCGCCGGGGCGGCTTAGCCCAAGCTCAGGCTGGCCGCGCTTTCAGGCAGTTCCTCGTCGAACAAACGCTGATAGAACTCGGCCACGGTCTGGCGCTCAAGTTCGTCGCATTTGTTGAGGAAAGACAGCCGGAAAGCATAGCCCACATTGCGGAAGATCTCGGCGTTCTGCGCCCAAGCGATCACGGTGCGCGGGCTCATCACGGTCGACAGCTCGCCATTCATGAAGGCGGTGCGGGTGAGGTCGGCCACGGTGACCATCTGCTTGAGGGTCTTGCGGCCCTTCTCGGTGTTGTAATGCGGGTTCTTGGCCAGCACGATCGCGGTCTCGGCGTCGATGCTGAGGTAGTTCAACGTGGCGACAAGGCTCCAACGGTCCATCTGCGCTTGGTTGATCTGCTGGGTGCCGTGGTAAAGGCCGGTGGTGTCGCCCAGGCCCACGGTGTTGGCCGTGGCGAAAAGACGGAAATAGGGGTGCGGGGTGATGATCTCGTTCTGATCCATCAGCGTAAGCTTGCCGTCATGCTCCAGCACGCGCTGGATCACGAACATCACATCGGCGCGGCCCGCGTCATATTCGTCAAAGACAATCGCGGTCGGGTTGCGCAGCGCCCAAGGCAGGATGCCCTCGTGGAATTCGGTGACCTGCTTGCCGTCGCGCAGCTTGATCGCGTCTTTGCCGATGAGGTCGATCCGGCTGATGTGGCTGTCGAGGTTGACGCGCACAGTGGGCCAGTTCAGCAGGGCGGCGACCTGTTCGATATGGGTCGATTTGCCCGTGCCGTGGTAGCCTTGGATCATGACGCGGCGGTTGTGGCTAAAGCCTGCGAGGATCGCCAGCGTGGTGTCGGGATCGAACTTATAGGTGCTGTCGATTTCTGGCACGCGGCTGGTGCGCTGCGGGAAACCCTTGACGACCATATCGGTGTCGATGCCAAAGACATCGCGCACCGAGACCTCTTCGGTGGGTTTCATGTCATGTTCCAGTGCACCGTCGGCCATCGCTCGTCATCCTTTTCCTTAGGCGCGCGGTCGGGGCCGCGCGCGTATCTGGTGCAACATATCGTGCATATCCGCAAGGGGAAGGGGGCAACTGGCATTATCCGCAACCGGCCGCTGGTCCGGTCGCGGGATCAGTCCTTGAAGTTGCGGCTGCCTTTGATCTGGTCCCATGCCCAGACGACCAGTTGCAACTGCTCTTCCTGACTGCGGTCACCGCCGTTCATATCGGGGTGCAGCACCTTGATCAGCGCTTTGTAGGCTTTGCGCACCTCGGGTTTGGTCCAAGTGTCTTTGGCTTCGAGAATCTCGATCGCGCGGCGTTCGGTGGGCGGCAGGCGGCGGCCCGCTTGCTGGCCCTTGCCGGGGTTCTGGGTTGCGTTCTTGCCCAGCACCTGATGGGGATCTTCGATGCCAAGACGCGCCCATGCGCGCTGCTCGGGGTCGCCCAGTGGTTTGGTGGTGCGCTCCCAGACCTTGTCTTTGGACATCTGCGCGTTCATCTCGGCCTCGGTGGTGCCGTCAAAGAAGCTCCACTTCGCGTTATATTCGCGCACGTGTTTCTGGCAGAACCAGAAGTAGTCATCCAGCACATCGGGCGCTTTGGGCGCGCGGAACTTGCCCGGCTCGTCGCAGCCTTCGTGGTCGCAAATCCGGGTCGAGGTTTCCGACGCACCGGACATGCCGCGGCGGCCGCGGGGGTTTTTCTTTTTGGAGGACGACACGGACATGTCGAATCCGAAGGGATCAGGTTTTGGCATGTGGATAGACCTTTCCGACTCAGGCCGGTCACCATATACCCTGCGTCGCAGGATTGAAGGGGGCCGGGGGTAAAAACATGTCCACAACACAAGAGATTTCGGATCGGCTGGAAGCCGCTTTTGCGCCGCGTGAACTGGAAGTGGTGGATGACAGCGAAAGCCATCGCGGTCATGCCGGATTTCAGGAGGGGGGCGAAAGCCACTTTAACGTGCGCATCCGGTCAGAGCGTTTCAAGGGCCAGAACCGGCTGGCGCGGCACCGGGCGGTGCACAGCGCGTTGGGGCCGGACCTGATGGGGCGCATTCACGCGCTGGCGCTTGACCTGGACGAATAAGCGCCGCGTTTAGGGCTTTGTCTTATCGTCGTCTTCGTCGCTGCCTTGCGGCGAAGCTTCATCCGTTGAGGGGCCGGACAGAAACGCAGGCGGCGTCGCCGCTTTGGCGGGTTCCTCTTTCGCGGGCGCGTCATCCTCGGGCGTGATAGAGGCGGGCGCATCGGCCTGGAGCGCGGTATCTTCGCCTTCGATCGTGGCGGCCAAGGCAGGCGTTGCAGTGGCAGTGGCTGGCGGCAGCAGATCGCCATCCTCCTGCTGGCCCGCGGCGGTCGCCAAGCGGCGGAACACCAGCACATTGCGCCATTCCGTGGTGGTCGAGGTCAGACCCGAACGCTCTTGCGAAGGCAAGGTCTCGGCCCGCTGGTATTCCCAGCCCTCGGCGGCCTGTTCGTTGAGGCATTCTTCCAAGGTTTTGGCGAAACGCGCTTCGGGGGCTTTCAGACCTTTGGCTTTCTGCCCTTTGCTGGGGGCGGGAAGGATCTTGTATTCGTAGCGCATAGGGGCCTCGGCTGGGTTGGCGACATAAGCCGCGTCAGGTGAGTTTCAGGCGGATTTGCGGCGGATGCCGATGCTGCGACCGGCCTGCGCCGGTTTGGGCAGTTTGGCATGGCTGCGGCGCATCGCGTCAAGACGGGTCAGGATATGGTCCGGCATGGGGGCCACACGCGGGCCGGACTGGTCCACATGCAGCGTCAGCCCCTCGGCGGTGGCGGCAAGCCAGCCGTCGACGTGCCACAGTTCCTGAAAGCTGTGAAACCGCTTCTCGTCATGGTCGAGCAATTGGAAGGTGGTATAGACGCGGTCACTCTCATGCAGTTCGCGCAGGTAGCAGACGTGGAACTCGGCCACATAGGTGGTGCAGCCCGTACGTTGATACTCCGGCCCCAGACCGATCTCGCCATAGGCTTGGTCGACGCCCTGATCGAACAGGACGTTGTAATAGGCCATGTTCAGATGGCCGTTGAAATCGATCCATTCGGGGAGAACCGTCATCTCGCCCGAACGGAAGGGGGCCGGGGCGTCGCTCATTGCTGGGCGAGCTTGCGCGACACGATTTCGTTGACGGCCTTGGGGTTGGCCTTGCCGCCCGTGGCTTTCATCACTTGACCGACGAACCAGCCCGCCAGCTTCGGGTTCTGCTGGGCCTTTTCGACCTGCGCGGGGTTGGCAGCGATGATCTCGTCCACTGCCGTCTCAATGGCGCCGGTATCGGTCACCTGCTTGAGGCCCTCAGTCTCCACGATTTCTTCCGGCTCGCGCCCGGTTGTATATGCAATTTCAAAGACTTCCTTGGCGATCTTGCCGGAAATCGCATCCGAGGCGATCAGATCGACGATGCTGCCCAATTGCGCCGGGGTGACGGGGCTTTCAGTAATGCCCTTGTCGTCTTTCTTGAGGCGGCCGAAAAGCTCGTTGATGACCCAATTCGCGGCCATCTTGCCGTCGCGGCCCTTCGCCACGGCCTCGAAATAGCCCGCGCTGTCGAGATCGGCGGTCAGCACGGAGGCGTCGTAGTCCGACAGACCGAAGTCATTAATGAAACGGGATTTCTTTTCGTCCGGCAGTTCGGGCAGATTGGCTTTGATGTCGTCCACCCATGCCTGTTCGATCTCCAGCGGCAGCAGATCGGGGTCGGGGAAATAGCGGTAGTCATGCGCTTCTTCCTTGGAGCGCATGGAGCGTGTTTCCTGCTTGTCGGGGTCGAAGAGGCGGGTTTCCTGCACGACCTCGCCACCGGCCTCGACAATCGCGATCTGGCGTTTGGCTTCGACTTCGATGGCTTGCTGGATGAAGCGCATGGAGTTCATGTTCTTGATCTCGCAGCGGGTGCCCAGATGCGAGAAATCCTGCGTTTCCTGATATTTCTCGTATTGGCCCACACGGCAGACCGAGACGTTGACGTCCGCGCGCATCGCGCCCGACTGCATGTCGCCGTTACAGGTGCCCAAGTAGCGCATGATCTGGCGCAGCTTGGCGAGATAGGCGGCGGCTTCCTCGGGCCCGCGAATGTCGGGGCGGGAGACGATCTCCATCAGGCAGACGCCGGTGCGGTTCAGATCGACGAAGGACATGTTCGGGTCCATGTCATGGATCGACTTGCCCGCGTCCTGCTCCATGTGGATGCGTTCGATCCGCACCAAGCGCGCAGTGCCGTCGCCCAGTTCCACCAGCACTTCGCCTTCGCCGACGATCGGCTCATAGAGCTGGCTGATCTGATAGCCTTGCGGCAGGTCGGGGTAGAAGTAGTTCTTGCGGTCGAAGGCAGATTTCAGGTTGATCTCGGCCTTCAGGCCAAGCCCCGTGCGAACGGCCTGTTCGACGCAATATTCGTTGATCACCGGCAGCATGCCGGGCATGGCGGCATCGACGAAGGCCACGTTGCTGTTGGGCTCGGCGCCGAATTTGGTGGAGGCGCCGGAGAAGAGTTTCGCGTTCGACGCGACCTGCGCGTGGACCTCCATCCCGATGACCAGTTCCCAGTCATGTTTGGCACCGGCAATCACGCGCGGTTTCGGGGTATCGTAACTCAGATCAAGCATCGCGGCCGCCTTCGGTCAATTGGAACTTGGCCGGTCATACTGGAGCGCACCACGCGCTTCAAGAGGCAGGCTTAGCCCGGCACAGCAATCTGGCGGCGGCCTTCGGTGAAAATGACCCGTTTGCCCGCTTCGATCTCGCGTTGGAACAGGCCAGTGATGATGCGCATGGCCTCGTCCCGGCCCGAGGCGGCAAAGCGCCGGGCGGAGCGGACGCGCAGGTTGTTGTCAAAGCCGCGCGCGGCGTGGGCCCAGAGCATCGGGTGCAGTTCCGTCATGTGGTCGCGCACGATCCAACGCGCGCAATCGGCAATCTCGGCCCGGACGGCCCCGGCGGCATCCTCTGTCTCTGCCGCCTGACCGATGGCGCTGGCGCAATAGGCCGCCAGCAGGTTGGCGGTATGCGGATCGGGGCGGCGGGCGAGGATGTCGTGCAGCCCTTCGATGAAAAACGGCACATCTAGGTTGGCACAGGCCTGCGCATCGCAGCTGATCGCGTCGAATTGCACCCAAGTGTAGCCGCCCGCGCCCCATGTCTCTTGGGTCCGCGCGGCGGTGCGGCGGGCCTCAAGTTCCAACTGGTCATATGAGCCATGCCACCGCGGCAGAAGGTGGTTGCCCATGGCCCGCATGGGGCGCGGGTTTGCGGGGTTCAGGTCGATGAGCCGGGCGTAGCGGTCTGCCACGGCGCGGGCGTCACCGCCGGTTCCCCCAAGCAGGGCACAGTGCGTCGCCGCGAGCAGGGGCGAGGCTGCTGTGTCCTTGTCGAATGGCGCGAGGATTTGCTCGGCGCGTTCAAAATGCGCGGCGAAGGCCGCATGGTTGCGGGCGGGCACGTCGCTGTCCCAGCCCGTGCCGCGCCACGCCCAGCCGATGTCCATATGCGCCTGCGCCACGATGGCCGCGATCATCGTGCTGTCGGCGTGATCGGCCAGCACATGTTCCAGCGCTTCGATCCCGGCCATCAGGGGCGCGTCACTCGCCGGTTTGCCGTCGTAAAGCGCATGTTCCGCGGCGAGAATCACATCCGCCCGCGCGCCAAAGGCCATCAGCTCGGCCACCGGCATGGCACCCGGTGTCATCTCGCGGTTCTCGTCGGCTTCTTGCAAAAGCTTTGCCATCTCCTCCCAACGTTCTTGGCGCACCAACCATTGCGCGCGGTACTGGTGACGGTCGCGCTGCATTTCTTCGGCGTTGGGGTCGGGGCAGGAAATGCGCAGCAGCGCGTCGCGTGGCGCGCGGCGGCGCAGGAGCGGCATTTCCAGCGGCTCGAACTCGGGCGCTTGCGGTGCGGGCTTGGCAAAGAACCCTTGCAAGGCGGACGGGATCATATGCGAGAGTTTCTTCATCTGGGGCCGGTCCTGCCTGCTGTTTGTCGATGATTTAGGTTTGACCGGGCAATGGGGCGGAACCGTGTCCGGCGTGCGGAGCTTTCGGGAAAATTCTGCAGCGCGGTTGGGCAGGCGGAGGCGATCCTTCGCGACAATCCGGCGGCGCGGCGGGCGCTGTTTCCCGATCAGAGGAAATCTGCCGATCCCGCGCCGCTGCCGCGCTTGCCAAGCGCGTTTTGGGGCGGTCTTATGCGCGACATGAAACCTGCCATGATCGCCCTCTTGCTCTGCGCCAGCCCCACCATGATTTGGGCCGAACTGCCCAAACAGCCCGCCCCGGTGGTGGAGGTGGATAACGTGGTGCAGACCGCCGCCACGTCTTTGTCCTTCCCTGATGCGGTCGAGACCGAGGACGAACCGCCCGCGCTTGAAACCGCGCCCTTTACCACAACGCTCCGCCCGCCCGCGCGTCCGGGCAATCTGCCGCGTACGCGCTGGCAGCATATGCGGGGGCATTCGCTTTGGACCCGCGCGGCGATCTCGGCGCTGAAATCCCATGGCAAGCCCTTGGTGGATATGGTGCCCGCCGATGTGGCGGAGTGGTGCCCGGCCTATCCTACGGCATCCGACAGCCAGCGCCGGGCCTTTTGGGTCGGCTTCATGTCGGCGCTGGCCAAACATGAAAGCACCTATCGGTCATGGGCCGTGGGTGGGGGCGGACGCTGGTACGGGTTGTTGCAAATCCTGCCCGGCACCGCGCGGGGCTATAAATGTAACGTCGGCAGTGGGGATGCGCTCAAGAACGGCGCCGCGAACCTGAGTTGTGCCGTGCGCATCATGGCGACGACCGTGCCGCGCGATGGGGTGATCGCCGGAAACGGGCGGCGCGGCGTCGGGGCCGATTGGGGGCCGATGCGCAGCGCGTCCAAACGGGCGGATATGTCCCGCTGGCTGCGGCAGCAGTCTTATTGCAAGCCGTTGAACGCGACCCGGCCCCGCAGCCGTCCGTAGATTACTGGATCAGCGTGAAGTGATGCCGCTCTGTGTTGATGCCGCGTGTCTGTAGCGCGGCTTCCAATGCGCGGTGCGGTGGGGTGGCCTCGAAAGGCAGTTTGATCTTGCGCCCGGTGCGGAGAATGACCGTGGCGCGCACGGACATATCAAGCCGCGTATCAAGCCGAACCCGGTCGACCTGCGCCAGCGCGATTTTCGCATCCCGTTTGCCGGTGAACCACGACAGGCTGTGCTGGTCGAGCGTCAGGCCGCTGGCTGGATTGCTGAAGACCTCCCATAGCGCGGGCAGGGTAAAAAGCCCCAGCAGCCCGATGATCCAGCCCGAGGCGTCAAGCCAGAGCCACGCCGCCGTGAGGGCCGCCCAGATCATGGGCAACAGCAACAGGGCCGTTCGGCTGCGGGCATGGCGGCGGTAAGTATAGGCCGCCATGCCCTTTGTCTGAATAGGCGTGTCAGGCACCGCGAATGCGGCTGAGCATCTCGGAGGTGTCCCGGCTGAGATCGGCGCTGGCGAGGATGCGGTCAAGTTGGGTCTCGATCATATCTTGCCGCGCCATGTCATAGCGCCGCCATGTCTGGAAGGCCGAGCACATCCGCGCCGTGGTCTGCGGGTTGACCGGGTCGAGCTTGATCAGCCAGTCGGCCAGCAGGGCGTAGCCCTTGCCGCTCTCATGGTGGAACCCTGCGTGATGCATGGCAAGGCTGCCAAAGACCGCGCGGAAACGGTTGGGGTTCTTCCAGTTGAAATCGGCATGCTCGGCAAGCCGGCGCGCCACTTCGGCCGCCTCTTCCGGCGCGGCTTGGCTGACTTGCAGCCCGAACCATTTGTCCATCACCAGACGGTCCTCCCGCCACTGCGCCTCAAAGGCGGCCAGCGCCTTGTCACCTTGGCCCGCACGCAGCAGGGCGGCGAGGGCGCTGAGTTGTTGGGTCATATTGTCGGCATCGTCGAACTGCGCCTGCGCGCGCGCCGGTCCCTCAACGCGGGTCAGCAGGGCAAGTGCTGCATTGGTCAAGGCGCGTTTGCCCGATTGCGCCGCATTGGGCTGATAGGGGGCGTCGACCCTGTGGCGGTCATAAAGATCGCCCAGCAGCGCGGCAAAACGCTCGGCCATGGCATAGCGGGTGGCCTCCACCGCCTGATGGATCGCCGCCGGATCCGGCGTTTTGCCTGCGTCATGCAGGGTGCTGGCCAGATCAGCGTGGCTGGGCAGCCCCAGCATCAACGCGCGGTAGGCGGGCTCAAGCGTCTCATCCCCGAGTACAGCTTGAAGTGCGGCAAGCCATTCAGCATCCGGTGCGCTGCCTTCGGTGATCGTCGCCAGCAAAGACTGCCGCGCCAAAGTGCGCCCGGCCTCCCACCGGTTGAAGGGATCGCTGTCATGGGCCAGCAGCAGAAGGCGTTCTTCTTTCGAGAGGTCATGTGCAAGCACCACCGGGGCGGAGAAACCGCGCAGCACCGAGGCCACGGGGCGCGCATCCAACCCGTCGAAGGTAAAGCTCTGTTCGGCCTCGGTCATCTCCAACACGCGAGAGGGGGCCACTTCGGCTCCATCCGCGCCGATCAGCCCCACGGTGATCGGCAGAACCTGCGGTTTCGGCTCAGGCGTGGCGGTGCTGGGCGGGGTGTGCTGGGTGAAGGTCAGCGTGAAGATGCCTTTACCCGCATCCCAAGCCTCCACCACCGAAAGACGCGGCGTGCCCGCCTGCGAATACCAGCGTTTGAACTGGGTCAGATCGCGGCCCGTGGTGTCTTCGAAGACCTTCAGCCAATCTTCGATCGTCGCCGCATCGCCGTCGTGACGCTCGAAATAAAGGTTCAGCGCTTTGGCATAGGCGTCATCGCCCACCAAGGTTTTGAGCATGCCGATCACCTCGGCGCCCTTCTCATAGACGGTGGCGGTGTAGAAGTTGTTGATCTCCTGAAAGCTTTCGGGCCGTACCGGGTGGGCCAGCGGGCCTTGATCCTCGGCGAATTGACGTGCGCGCAGGTCGATCACATCGCCAATGCGTTTCACCGCCGGAGAGCGCATGTCCGAGGTGAACTGCGCGTCGCGGTAGACGGTCAGCCCTTCCTTGAGACAGAGTTGAAACCAATCGCGACAGGTGATGCGGTTGCCGGTCCAGTTGTGGAAATACTCATGAGCGATGATCGCTTCGATCCGCTCGAAATTATCATCCGTCGAGGTTTCGGGGGAGGCGAGAACGGCGGCGGAGTTGAAGATGTTCAGCCCCTTGTTCTCCATCGCGCCCATGTTGAAATCATCGACCGCAACGATGTTGAAGATGTCGAGGTCGTATTCACGACCGTAAACCTCTTCGTCCCATTTCATTGAGGCTTTGAGCGCCTCCATACCAAAGGCGCATTTGCCTTCGTCGCCGGGGCGTACATAGAGGTTCAGATCGATCTCGCGGCCCGACATGGTGGTGAAACGGTCGGAATGGGCGACCAGATCGCCCGCCACCAGCGCGAAAAGATAGGCAGGCTTGGGCCATGGGTCATGCCACTCGGCATGGTTCTGCCCCTGCGCCACGGGATTGCCGTTGGACAACAGAACGGGATGCGGGCCGTTGATGGTAACGGTGAAGACGCTCATCACATCGGGGCGGTCGGGGTAATATGTGATCTTGCGAAAGCCTTCTGCCTCGCATTGGGTGCAATACATGCCGCCCGACATATAAAGCCCTTCGAGGGCGGTGTTGCCCTTGGGGTCAATTTCAACCTCGGCCTCCCAAATGAAGGGGCCGTCGGGCACATCGCAGGTCAGACCGCGTTCTGTCACCTTCGGGGTGACCGGCTTGCCGTCGATCTGCGCAGAGACAAGCTTGAGTTGTTCACCATGCAAGAAAAAGTCAGCCTCCTGCGCCGCCGGGTTGGGGCGAAAGGCGATGCGGCTTTTAACCCGCGTCTTATGGGGATCGAGGTCAAAGGTCAGGGCCACCTCATCCACCAGAAAGCCGAAGGGCTGGTAGTCACTGAGATAGATCGTTTGGGGGGTGGCGTCGCGCATTGGGCCTCCAGTCGCGGGAACGTAATTGGTCTGGGAAATGTTATGTCTCCAGAAGGCGGCCTGCAAGCCGAGCTGCCCCAACTTCGAGCAATGAGGTGTATCCATGTCCGCCCCCGACACCGATACCGAAACGCAGAAGAAACGTCATCGTCCCGCTTTGATCGGTATCAAAACCGCGATCATCGCAGGGGCGCTCTTGATGATTGCCGGCATCGTCTACGCGGTGTTGCAGGCCACCGACCCCTCGCCGGAAGGTGAGGTGCAGCCCGTCGATGGCCCGGCGGACGCCGAGCCGGTGATCGCCACCCCGGAGCCGGTTGCCGACTAGCGGCGCTACCGCCTGCCTGCCCGCGCTTGCGCCGCTTTGCCTTTCTGCTAGACCTTTCACAAAGGTATCCAGCGCGGGAGAGGGCGGAGAATGACGGGTAGAATTGACAAGAACGGTTTGCAGGTAGAGCCCGCACTGATCGACTTCATCGAAGGATCGGCGCTGCCGGGCACGGGTGTAGACGCGGATGTCTTTTGGGCGGGGCTGTCGGACCTTGTGCATGACCTTGGGCCGAAGAACCGTGCGTTGCTTGAAAAACGGTCCGAAATTCAGGCCAAGATTGACGACTGGCACCGCGCGCGCACAGGCAAGCCGCATGACGCGGAAAGCTACACCGCCTTTCTGCGCGAGATTGGCTATCTTCTGCCCGAAGGCCCGGCGTTCCAGATTGAGACGCAAAACGTAGACCCCGAAATCGCGCAGGTGCCCGGGCCGCAGCTTGTCGTCCCGATCACCAACGCACGCTTCGCGCTCAACGCCGCCAATGCGCGCTGGGGCAGCCTATATGACGCATTCTATGGCACCGATGCGCTGGGCGATCTGCCGGTGGGCAAGGGCTATGATGCGGAGCGGGGCGCGCGGGTGGTGGCGCGGGCAAAAGCCTTTTTGGATGACGCCGTGCCGCTTTCGGCGGGCAGCCATGCAGATTTGGCGGGGTATCGCGTTGTGGACGGGCACCTTGAAGCTGTAATGGCGCAGGATGCCGCGCCCTGCGGCTTGGCCAATCCCGCGCAGTTCGCGGGCTACCAAGGCGCGGCGGAGGCGCCCGACGCGGTCCTCTTGCGCAACAACGGGTTGCACATCGAGATCAAGATCGACCCCGATCACGCCATCGGCAAGGACGACCCCGCCAGCGTCGCCGATGTGATCATCGAATCCGCGCTTTCGACAATCATGGATTGCGAAGACAGCGTCGCGGCGGTGGATGCCGAAGACAAGGTGCTGGCCTATGGCAACTGGCTGGGGCTGATGAAAGGGGACCTTGCCGAGACCTTTGAAAAAGGCGGCCAGACCGTCACCCGCCGCATGGCCGAGGACCGTCGCTATACCGCGCCCGATGGGGAGGGGGAGGTCACGCTGAAGGGCCGTTCGCTGATGCTGGTGCGCAATGTCGGCCATCTGATGACCAACCCCGCCGTGCTCGACCGTGAGGGGCGCGAGATTGGCGAAGGGCTGATGGATGCCATGGTGACCACGCTGATCGCCATTCATGACCTCAAACGCGCGGGCGGCAACTCGGTCACCGGCAGCGTCTATGTGGTGAAGCCCAAGATGCACGGGCCCGAGGAAGTGGCCTTTGCCGACGAGATTTTCACCCATGTGGAAAAGACGCTCGGCCTGCCGCAATATACCGTAAAGCTCGGCATCATGGACGAAGAGCGCCGCACCAGCGCCAACCTCATGGAATGTATCCGCGCCGCGAAACACCGGGTGGCCTTTATCAATACCGGTTTCCTCGACCGCACGGCGGACGAGATCCATACCAGTATGGAAGCCGGGCCGATGGTGCCCAAGGGCGAGATGAAGAACAGCGCTTGGATCGCCGCCTATGAGGATCGCAACGTCGATATCGGCCTTGCCTGCGGCTTGCAGGGCCGCGCGCAGATCGGCAAGGGTATGTGGGCCATGCCCGACCGTATGGCCGAGATGCTGGAAGCCAAGATCGGCCACCCCCAATCCGGGGCCAATTGCGCCTGGGTGCCATCGCCCACCGCGGCTACCCTGCACGCTACACATTACCACAAGGTTAACGTCTTGGCGCGGCAGGAGGAGATTAAAGAGGGCGGCGCACGTGCCACGCTTGACGCGCTGCTGACCATCCCGGTGATGGAAGGCCGCAACCTCAGCACCGAGGAAATCACCCGCGAGATCGAGAATAACGCGCAGGGCATTCTGGGCTATGTCGTCCGCTGGATCGATCAGGGCGTCGGCTGTTCCAAGGTGCCGGACATCAACGATGTGGGCCTGATGGAAGACCGCGCGACTTGCCGCATCTCGGCCCAAGCGCTGGCGAATTGGCTGCATCACGGCGTCATCAGCCGCGAGGAAGTCGAGGCCGCGCTTAAAAAAATGGCAGCCGTGGTTGACCGTCAAAACGCCGACGATCCCAGCTATCGCCCCATGGCGCCGGGCTTTGACGGGGTGGCCTTTCAGGCGGCCTGCGATCTGGTGCTGAAGGGGCGCGAACAGCCCTCGGGCTATACCGAACCGGTGCTGCACGCGCGCCGGTTGGAGCTGAAGGCGCAGAGCTGAGGTTGAGACCGCGGCGCGAAGCGCCTATGTTCGGGCCATGGTGAATAAGAGGTAACTCATGGCCCGACCCGTCGTTGGTATCATTGGCAATTCCTACCTGCTGAACGATCAATACCCCGTCCACGCAGGCGGGCAGATGAACACCGAAGCGATTGCCGAGGTTTCGGGCTGTCTGCCGCTCATCGTGCCGAGCGATCCGCGCTTTGTCTCGGTCGAGGAATTGCTGGAGGTCTGCGACGGTTTCCTGCTGACCGGCGGGCGCCCCAATGTGCATCCCGAAGAATATGGTGAGCCTGAGACGGAGGCCCACGGTGCCTTTGACCGCGCGCGCGACGCCGTCGCGCTGGCGCTGGTACGGGCCTGTGTGGCGCGGGGCCAACCCTTCCTCGGCCTCTGCCGCGGGTTTCAGGAAGTGAACGTCGCCATGGGTGGGTCGCTCTATCCTGAGATCCGCGATCTGCCGGGGCGAATGAACCACCGCATGCCCCCCGATGGCACCATCGAAGAGAAATTTGAACTGCGCCATGACGTGAGCTTTACCGAAGGCGGCGTGTTCCACCGTGTGATGGGCGCGTCCAAAGTGCTGACCAACACGCTGCACGGGCAGGGGATCAAGGAACCCGGTCCGCGCGTGGTGATCGACGGCCACGCGGATGATGGCACGCCCGAGGCGATCTATATCAAAGACGCGCCGGGCTTTACCCTCGCCGTGCAGTGGCATCCCGAGTGGAATGCGGCCAATGACCCCGTTTCGCGCCCGTTGTTCGAACATTTCGGCGCGGCGGTGCGGGCCTGGGCGGCAGATGGATCGGCCATGCCGGTGATGACCGCCGCGCAATAGGGCCGGGCACAGGGCGCGCGCGTTGCACTCTCGATGACCGCGCGCCGCGCTTTTCGGGGCGCGGCAGCCTGCATCGCGATGCAGTCGTTCTGTCGGCCCCCCGCGACTCCGATCGCGCCGTCAACAAGTGCCTTATCTCAACGCCTCTCAACTGTGCAGCCCGCTCAATGGCGCAACAGCTTGGGCCGCGTGGTTCAGCGGCGTCACATCATCATCCAAGACCGCGTCCTCCTCTAGCGGCCCCGCCTCTGCGCCCTGAAGCGCTGCCGGACCTGAGCAGGCGCGGCGATAGGAGCTGTAAGGCCAAGCCTCAGGACGGTCACAATAGCCTGCATGGACGGGGCTGAGGTGCACCAAGCTGCAATGCCGTTTGAAATCTGCGGGGTCGCGGATCCGATGCTTCCAGAATCGCCGCTGCCAAATCCCTTTCTCGCCCCGTTTGATCTGCCGCAGACTGCAATGCGGAGCCGGGGGGAGATGGCGGGAAAACCGCCCCTTCCACATGCCGATCCGGTTGCCGTAATCGGTATCGTTCGGCGGCAGGGTCCAGACCGTATGGAGCACATCCGGCAAGATGGCGATGGCATCGATCCGGAAGGGTTTGCGCGCCAAAGTCTCACGCATCGCTTGGCGCAGGGCCGTGATATGCCGCAGCAGCGCATCATCATCGCGCCGCGCAAGGCGCAGGGTAAAGAAATAGCTGTTCGGGCAATGGGATGAAGGGCTGTCTCTCATGGCCCTGAGCTTGGCGCAGCTTGGTTAAAGCAACCTTAACGGCGCTACATTTGCCCGCCAGCGATTTCGATCGACTGGCCGTTGATGCTTTCGGAGCCTTCGCCAACCAGCCATGCCGCCGCGGCAGCCACTTCCGAGGGCGCGATCAGGCGTTTGTGGCGGTTGGCATTAACCATGACATCGCGGGCCTTTTCCTCGGACAGCCCGGCGCGTTTGGAGATCGCCTGCGTGTTGCGCGCGATGATCTCGGTATCGACGTAACCGGGGCAGAGCGCGTTGAAGGTAAAGGGTTGGCCCATGTAATCTTCGCTGAGCGAGCGGATCAGCCCGATCATCCCGTGTTTGGAGGCCGAGTAGCAAGCTGCCCCCGGCAGGCCGCGCAGCCCGGCCATGGAGGACACGGCGATGACCCGGCCCCAATCGGTCTGGCGCATGGATTTCAGGCTCTCGCGGATGGTGAGAAAGGCCCCGTCGAGATTGGTCGCCATCATGTCGCGCCAAAAATCGAGGTCGGTTTTATGCAGGGACCGGCCTTCGGCCACGCCCGCATTGGCCACGCAGATTTGCACCGGGCCATTGGCCTCAACCGCGCGGGCGATGGTGTCGGTGACCTGCGCCTCGTCGCGCACGTCCATCGCCATGCCGCTGATGCCATTGCCTGACACGGCGTCGAGCACCTCCTGCCGCCGCCCGGTGATGGTGACCTTTGCGCCCTTGGCGGCCAAGTCCTGCGCGATGGCAAGCCCGATGCCTGTGCCGCCGCCGGTGATGAATGCGTGTTTGTCTTTCAGTGTCATAAAGCCTCCCATTTGCGGGCAGGGTGGCGCGGAGGGGGCGGCAGTACAATAGGCAGCTTGTGATGACGGGGCGTTATGTGCGGGGCGGCTGGCACGGCGATAGGCCAAATCTTGCCGCCCGCCGATCACAATTGCGGAAGCCTTACGCCGGACTATTGCAGCGCTCGCCGCCTTGGCGCACTGGTCGGATGGGTAACCTGATGACAGGGCCTTGCTAGAACCATTGGAGCAGTAAAATGAAACACATCGAATTTTCAGTTCTCGCCCTTTCCGCAGCCCTCGCTTTTGGGGCAACCACAGCGCAGGCGGTCGAAGTGACGGGTGGATCGGTCGGGCTTTCCTATTCCGCATTCGCGGACGACACCGATTTCAGCCGGCTTGGCCTTGATGGGTCGGTAGAGCTTGGCTTTAACCGCAACCTTAGCTTGCAGTTCGACGCCGGTTACAGCGACTTCGACTTTGTCGATGAAGACAGCCATTTGCTGGGCCTGCACGGCATTTACCACTGGGATGAAGCAACCTCTTTCGGGGCCTTCTACACCCGGGAGGAAGCCTTGGGCGGAGATGCGGATATCTTGGGTCTCGAAGCAGGCTATGAAATGCTAGATTGGGACTTCGAAGGCTATCTGGCCCATGTCGATACCGATGCAGGCGACGGCACGCTTGGCGGTATCAAGGCGCGTTATGCGCTGGCGGAAGGCTTTGGCATCAGCGGCTCCTATGATCGGCTAGGCAGCGATGGAGACGACCTGTCGCGTTTTGCCATGCGGCTCGATCGTGAGGTTTCCCCGACCACCAATCTGTTCTTGGAAGTCGGGTCTGCCAAGGTGGACGTGGGCAGCATCAGCGAGTCCGAGCCCTTCGTAGGTCTGGGCGGCGAAATCAACTTCGGCGCGGATCGTGGCACCACTTTCGACCAGCGCGGTTTGGCGCGTCTGATCCCCGGTCTTTGATCGCGACTTAGCCGTCGTTTGACACTTCGGCATGGCCCTCGGGCCATGCTACTGGCGCAGGGTGGAACGGCTGTTCTATCTCTGCGCCAAAAACAGCAAACCGTTCTTCCGATGTCGCGGTGCAGCAATTTTGCACCGTTTCACCCCGCGGTTTGCTTGTACTATTGCTGCGCGCGCGCTATCGCTCTGACTAACAAAGTTGCGCCAGAGCGGCGCGACGGGCCAGCAAAGGGGGACTCTTGGTTTGAAGATCGGGACACCAAAAGAAATATTTGAGGGCGAGAACCGGGTCGCGATGACCCCGGAAAGCGCGCTGCAACTGCAAAAGCTCGGGCATAGCTGCGTCATTGAGACGGGCGCCGGGGCGGCTGCGGGCTTTGACGATGCCGCTTATGAAGCCGCGGATGTCGAGGTGGTGCAATCCGCCGCCGCGCTTTACGAGGCCGTCAATGTGGTCGCCAAGGTGCGCCCGCCCTCCGAGGAGGAGGTGAAGCACCTGCGCGCAGGCCAGACGCTGATCTCCATGTTCAACCCCGCCGGCAACACCGAGTTGATGGAGGCCGCCGCCGCCAAGGGGGCGACCGTCATGGCGATGGACATGGTGCCGCGCATCAGCCGGGCCCAGAAGATGGACGCGCTTTCGTCGATGGCGAACATCGCGGGCTACCGTGCCGTGATTGAGGCAGGCAACAACTTCGGCCGTTTCTTCACCGGTCAGATCACCGCGGCGGGCAAGGTGCCCCCGGCCAAGGTGCTGGTCGTCGGCGCGGGCGTTGCGGGCCTTGCCGCCATCGGCACGTCAACCTCGCTCGGTGCGATCACGCTGGCCTTCGACGTGCGCCCCGAAGTGGCCGAACAGGTCGAATCGATGGGCGCTGAGTTTGTCTATCTCGACTTTGAAGAAGAACAGGCCGATGGGTCGGCTTCGGGCGGCTATGCCTCTGTTTCCTCTCCCGAATTCCGCGAAGCGCAGCTTGCCAAGTTCCGCGAGCTGGCGCCCGATGTGGACATCGTGATCACCACGGCGCTGATCCCCAATCGCGAGGCGCCGGAGCTTTGGACCGAGGACATGGTGCAGGCGATGAAGCCCGGCTCCGTGATCGTCGATCTGGCCGCGGAAAAGGGCGGCAACTGCAAGCTCACCAAGATGGACGAGAAGATCGTCACCGATAACGGCGTCACCATCATCGGCTACACCGATTTCCCCTCGCGCATGGCGACGCAGGCCTCGACGCTTTACGCCACCAACATCCGTCACCTGATGGCGGACCTCACGCCCGAGAAGGACGGGGTCATCAACCACGACATGGAAGATGACGTGATCCGCGGCGCCACCATCACCCACGAGAAGGAAGTGACCTTCCCACCGCCACCGCCCAAGGTCGCGGCCATTGCAGCGGCGCCGAAGAAGGAAAAGGTCAAGGAAAAGACGCCCGAGGAAAAGCGCGCCGAGGAACTGGCGGCCTTCAAGCAGCAGACCAAGAACCAGGTCACGCTGCTGGCCGTGGGTGCGGCACTGCTGCTGAGTGTGGGCCTCGTGGCCCCCGCCAGCTTCATGCAGCACTTCATCGTCTTCGTTCTGGCGGTCTTCGTCGGTTTCCAAGTCATCTGGGGTGTGGCGCACAGCCTGCACACGCCGCTGATGGCGGTGACCAACGCGATCTCTTCGATCATCATTCTGGGCGCGCTGATGCAGATCGGCTCGGGCTCTTGGCTGGTGATCCTTCTTGCTGCCCTGTCGGTCTTTATGTGTGGGATCAACATTTTCGGCGGCTTCCTCGTGACACGGCGCATGCTCGCCATGTTCCAGAAATCCTGAAGGAGCGAGCATCATGGAATACGGATTCACGACAGCGGCCTATGTGGTCGCAGCGGTTCTCTTCATCCTGTCGCTCGGCGGTCTGTCGGGGCAGGAAAGCGCGAAACGCGCTGTATGGTACGGCATCGCCGGCATGGCGCTGGCGGTCATCGCCACGCTGATCGGGCCGGGGGCGGGGCTGTGGCTCCTCTCGCTGATCCTGATCGCCGCCGGTGGTGCCATCGGCTACCAGCTGGCCACCCGCGTTCAGATGACGCAGATGCCCGAGCTTGTCGCGGCGATGCACAGCCTCGTGGGCCTCGCCGCCGTCTTCGTGGGCTACAACGCTCATATCGAACTGGGCAACGTGCTGGCGATGGACGATGTGGCGCGCAAGGCGACCGAGGGTTTCGCCGCCCTGCTGGCCAAGAAGGACAGCGTCGAGATCGCGATCCTGCGGGTCGAACTGTTCCTCGGCGTCTTCATCGGTGCGGTGACCTTCACTGGCTCTGTCATCGCCTATGGCAAGCTCGCGGGCCGCGTAAGCTCTGCCGCCACCAAGCTGCCGGGCGGTCACCTGCTCAATGCAGCTGCGGCGGTGATCTCGCTGCTCTGCCTGATCTGGTACTTCAACACCGGGGGCTTCCTGCCGCTGTTTGTCATGACGCTGGCGGCGCTCTTCATCGGCTATCACCTGATCATGGGCATCGGCGGCGCGGACATGCCGGTGGTTGTCTCCATGCTGAACAGCTACTCGGGCTGGGCCGCGGCGGCGATCGGCTTCTCGCTGGGCAATGATCTGTTGATCGTGGTCGGCGCGCTGGTCGGCTCCTCGGGTGCGATCCTCAGCTACATCATGTGCAAGGCGATGAACCGCAGCTTCATCTCGGTCATCCTCGGCGGCTTCGGCGGCAGCGCTGGCCCGGCGATGGAGGTCGAGGGTGAGCAGGTGGCGATTGAGGCCGACGGTGTGGCACAGGCGCTTAACGAGGCCGACAGCGTCATCATCATCCCCGGCTACGGCATGGCGGTGGCGCAGGCCCAAGGTGCTGTCAGCGATCTGGTCAAGAAGCTGCGCGCCAAGGGCAAGAACGTGCGTTTCGCCATCCACCCGGTGGCGGGCCGTCTGCCCGGGCATATGAACGTGCTCTTGGCCGAGGCCAAGGTGCCCTATGACATCGTGATGGAGATGGAGGAGATCAACGACGACTTCCCCGAGACCGACGTCGCCATCGTCATCGGCTCCAACGACATCGTGAACCCCGCCGCACAGGACGATCCCAACAGCCCCATCGCCGGGATGCCGGTGCTGGAATGCTGGAAGGCGAAGACCGTCATCGTCTCCAAGCGCGGGCAAGGCACGGGCTATTCCGGCATCGAGAACCCGCTGTTCTTTAAGGAGAATACGCGCATGTTCTACGGTGACGCCAAGGCCAGCCTCGACAAGTTGCTGCCGCTGATCGACTAACGTTTTCTTTTAAAGAAAACGGCCGGGAGTTTTTGCAACATTCCCAGCCCACCGCATGAGCGCCCCGCCGGAAACGGTGGGGCGTTTGCCGTTATGGCCTTGCGGTATACCTCGGTATGCATCAACCTTTTGAAAAGACGTGATTTTTCACTGTTCATCGGCGGCAATGACGCTATTCTTGACGGGATACACCCAACAGCGGACCCCGTCATGGCCCCGATCAAAGACCACCCGCAGCGGCTTGCCCTTACCGGCGAAATGCACGCGCGCCCGTTTCCGCAGCTTGCCGCGCCCTCTCGGGTTGCCTTTCTCGCGGTGAAACCCGCGCCGGATGCCGTGCCGCAGGCCGAGTTAAACGCGCTGCTGGCCCATTACGGCGCCCCGCGCGCCGATGCGGCGGCCACGCATTATTACGGAGAGATGGGCCGCTTCACCCTGAAATGGGAGCAGCATACCGAGTTCGTCACCTATACGGTCATCGCCCCCTCAGGCCGGAGCCTACCTTTCGCCGCCTCTGATTTCGACGCCTTCCCAGAGGATTGGCTGGCCGAAGTGCAGGGGGAGCGGATCACCTCGGCCCTGCTTGCGGTGCTGCCGAAGCCGGAAGCCGACGATGAGATCGCGGCGCATTTGCAAGACTGGTTCGTGCCCGAAAGCCTCGCCGTGGCGGAGGTGCTTGACGGGGCCGCGGTGGTGGCCAGCGACTTTCGGATCGACCCCGCAGGCCATCTGCGCCTCGCGCTTTTCACCGATGCAACGACAGGCCAGCGGCGGATCGGGCGGATCGTGCAGCGGCTCTGCGAGATCGAGACCTATAAGGCGATGTCGATGCTGGGCTTCATGCAGGCGCGCGACATGGCCGGGGCGTTGAACGATCTGGACGGGCAGCTCTCGACGCTCATGGGAGCGATGCGCAGCGGGGCGGGCACGGCGGCTGAGGAAACGCTGCACGCGCTTTTGGACGTGTCGGTCGCGCTGGAGGCGCTGACGGCGGAGACCGCCTATCGTTTCGCCGCCACGGGCGCCTATGAGGCCATCGTCTATGAACGTATCTCGGCCCTGCGTGAGGCGCGTTTTCTGGGGCGGCAGGGCTTTGGCGAGTTCATGATGCGCCGCTATGCGCCCGCGATGCGCACGGTGAAATCGACCGAGACGCGCTTGCAGACCCTCGCCGCGCGGGCACTGCGGGCAGCGGATCTTTTGCGGACGCGGGTGGATGTGGAACGATCGGCCCAGAACCAAGCGATCCTTGCCAGTATGGACCGCCGCGCCGATCTGCAACTGCGCCTGCAACATACTGTAGAGGGGCTGTCTGTTGTGGCGATCAGCTATTACGCGGTGTCGCTGGTGGGCTATCTGCTCTACCCGCTCGCTGCGCCACTTGGGGTCAGCAAAGGGCTGCTGACCGCCGCCGTCACTCTGCCGGTTGTGTTTGGCGTGTGGTGGACGCTGCGCCGTCTGCGGCGGAAGATCGGTTGAGCAGCGCCTGCATGGCCAAGCCGCCCAAAGCGATCATCACGATGGCCTCGATGGCTGCGACCGAAAGCGTCGGCACCCCGGAGAGCCCCGCGCCCAAGGTGCAGCCCCCGGCCAGCACCCCGCCCACGCCCATCATGGCGGCCCCGGTCAGGTAGCGCCCGGTCTGGCGGGGGGCGTCAAAGCTCTGCCACCGGAACTCCCGCGCGAAAAGGCTGGCGATCAGCGCACCGACAAAGACGCCGCCCAATAGCCCAGTGCCAAAGCCTGCGGGGATCGAACTGCTGGCGATGGTCCAAAACAGCGTATCGGCGGAGGGGGAGGTGAAGCTGAGGCTCTCCATCGCGATCGGGTCGAATTCATCAAGCAGGATGAACCCGGTGCCCACCCATGCGGCGGGGACCAAGAGACCGATCAGCGCCGCCATCGCCAGTTGCCCCGGACGGTTGCCCGAGCGCAGCGCATAGGCCAGCGCCGCTACCGCGATCACACCCGCCCAGAGCAGCGCACCGCCGGGCAGGGCGGCGAGGCTCACGTTCTCTCCCATATTCACGGTGACGGAGCCGAGCGCCACGCGCAGCGGTGCCAAGACGCCTTTCAGCGTCGCATGGGCCACCACGGCAAAGACCAGCACCACCAGCGCCGCCCGCAGGTTGCCGCCGCCAGTCAGCACCGTGAGGCGCGAGATGCAGCCGCGTGTCAGCACCATGCCCGCGCCAAAGAGCAGCCCACCCAGGGCAATCGCCAAAAGCGGCACGTCGCTGGCCATGAAGCGATGCGCCTCAAAACTGATCCATCCGGCGGACACGGCGGCCTGCGTGCCGATCACGGCCAGCGCCAGTGCGGTCAGCCAGATGCCAAGCGCTTGGCGTCGGTCTTCGCCCACGAGGCTGCGGCGAAAGCAAAACCGCGTGCGCTGCGCCAGCACGCCGAACGCCAGCCCGATGAGGGCCGCCAGCAGAACGGACGCCTCTTTTGCTGTCGTCTCTTCAAAGCCGAAAGACTCAAACATCGCGAAAACCCTCAAAAACGGAATTATTTCCCATTTGGAGCGGCTGCGGGTCACAATCAAGTGAAAGCGCACAGGGCCGACCCCCAGAGGGGTGAATTAAATTCCGTAATGGTGGGAAAAGGGGCGACGCTGTTCACCCTGCGTCAAGGGGCGCGAAACAATCGGCCCCCGCCACAGGGGGCAGGGGCCGGTCGGTTCTTATTTTGCTCAGCGTCCGCGGATGCGCGGGTCGAGCGCGTCGCGTAACCCGTCGCCGAGGTAGTTCACCGCCAGCACGGTCAGCGAGATGGCGATGCCCGGCAGCATCACCCGCTCGGGGAACTCCTGCATGCGGTCCACGGCATCGGCCAGTTGCTTGCCCCATGTGGGGAAGTCCGACGGGAAGCCGACGCCAAGGAAGCTCAGCGCGCTTTCGGTGATGATTGCCGTGGCGAGGCCCAAGGTCGCCGAGACCATGATGGGCGAGATCACGTTGGGCAGCAGGTGGCGGCGGATGATCTTGCCCGGCGTGGTGCCGATGGAGCGCGCGGCGAGGATGAACTCACGCTCTTTCAGCGCCAGAATATCGCCGCGCACGATCCGCGCGGTCTGCATCCATGAGGTCAGGCTGATGACCGAGACGATGAGGATGAACATGCCACCCTCCGGCCCGAACTGCGCCCGCAGCGGTTGGCCAAAGAGCGTCACGGCGAGCAGGACCAGAGGCAGGATCGGCAGGCTGAGGATCAGGTCGGTGAACCGCATCAGCCAGAAGTCCATACGTTTGAAAAAGCCCGAGAGCACGCCGACGGCGGTGCCGATGATCAGCGCCAGCGCCATCGCCATCCAGCCCACGGCCATCGACACCCGTCCGCCAAAGAGCATCTGCGCAAGGATGTCGCGGCCCAACTGGTCGGTGCCGAAGGGATGCGCCCAGCCCGCCTTGGCATCGCCATCCCACAGCAGGGTATAGATCGGCCGCCAGTTCTTGTTGCGGATGTCCAGCTTCTTGGCGTCAATGTCCCACAGATAGGGGCCAAAGATCACGGCCAGCGTGATGAAGATCAGGAAGCCACCGCCGAAAAGCGCGCCTTTGTGCTTGCGGAACTGGTCCCAAACATCGCGCCATTGGCTGCGCGGCGGTTTTTGCGGGCCCTTGTCTTGCAGGGCCTTCATGAACTCGAGGTCGGCTTCGACCGGGCTTGCGGGAATGGTTTGCTCAGTCATAACGGATCCTTGGGTCAAGCAGGCCGTAGAGGATATCTGCGATCAGGTTGAACAGCACGATCAGCACCGCGAAGATGAAGGTCAGGGTCATCACCATCGGCAGGTCGTTGGCGCGCAGCGCGGTCAGCAGCAGTTGGCCGATGCCGTTCACCTTGAAGACGTTCTCGGTGATGATGGCGCCGCCGAAGATCGCGGGCATGCCAAGCGCGATAACGGTGACCACCGGGATCATCGAGTTGCGCAGCACATGCACCATGACCACGACGCTTTCCTTCAGACCCTTGGCGCGGGCGGTCCGCACGTAGTCTTGGTTGAGGTTGTCGAGCATGGCACCACGCATGTAGCGGCTGATCTGCGCCGTAGTTTGCAGCGCCAGCACCATCACCGGCATGATCATTTGGAAGAACTGCACCTTGAAGCTCTCCCAATCGTTCACGACATGGGTCGTGTCATAGATCGACGGCAGCCAGCCCAAAGAGACCGAGAAGATCACGATGAGCAGCGGACCGGTGAAGAAGGGCGGGATCGAAAAGCCGATCATGGTAATGAACGTCCCGGCCTGATCGAAGACCGAATAGTGCCGGTAGGCCGAGTAGATGCCGATCGGAATGGCGATGACGATGCCGACGATATAGGCCAGCCCCACGACCCAGAGGGTCTGCGGCATGCGCTGGATCACGATGTCCATCACCGGGGAGCGGGTCTGCCAAGAGATCACGCGCAGCTTGCCTTCGGAAAGCGCCGTATCGGGCAGCCAGCTAAACAGGGCAGAGTGGTTGGTCAGATAGTCGATGAAAACCTGCGGCTCGATCCAGAAGACCTGCACGAGCCATTTCCAATATTGGATATAGATCGGCTGGCCGAGGCCGAGCGCTTCGCGCATCTTCTCTTTCACCTCGGGCGGGACCGTCAGCGGCACTTGGGCCATCGGGTCGCCGGGGGCGAGTTGCAGCAGCAGGAAAATCACCAAGCTGATAAACAAAAGCGTCGGGATCGACAAAAGAAGTCGTCGGATGGTGAAGGTCAACATGGGCGTCGCCTTTGTAGGTCAGTCTGTGAGGGGGGGGGGCGAGACGGGGGCGCGCGGATGACGCACACCCCCGAAGGTCGGTGAAGGGAGGCGCGGGCCTGCCGCGCCTCCGTCCTAGATCACTCTTCCATGCGGTACCAATCGGCGGCATTCCACAGTTCGGAGTCCCATGTGTTCAGCACAACGCCACCAAGGGTGTTGGAAGCAGCCGAGACGCGGCCACGGTCCACCAGCGGCAGGATCGAGTAGCTGTCTTTGGTCAGCATGTCGTTCAGCTTTTTGGCCAGTTCGCCACGCTTTTCCATCTCGCCGGTGCGGCCCAGTTCGGCCACCATGGCATCATACTCTTCGTTGCAGAAGCGGTTGATGTTTTCGCCCTGCCACTGTGTCTCGGGGCTGGGGAACTTGGCGCAGGTCCGCTGGGCAAGGTAGCTCTGCGGGTCGGTGCCGTCGAAGTTGTTGGCGTACATTTCAACGTCTGCATAGAAACGCTGGAACGTGTCGGTCGAACCGGGGTCGCCACCGAAGAAGACCGAAGAGTCGATGTTGCGCAGTTCGGTTTCGACACCGATCTGGCTCCACCAATCCTTGATCAGCGCTTGGAAGTCCTGACGCACGGCGTTGGTCGAGGTCTGGTAGAGCAGGGACAGTTTCTCGCCATCCTTCTCGCGCACACCGTCGCCATCGCTGTCAACCCAGCCCGCTTCGTCCAACAGCGCCTTGGCGCCTTCGATGTCTTGGGTCAGACAGTCGGTGTTGTCCGAGGCGTAAAGCTCAGGCGCAGGCACCATGTTGCAGGTGGCGCGGCCCGCTTGGCCGTAGCCGACCTCGACCAGCAGTTCGCGGTCGATCGCCATGGAGAGCGCCCGGCGGACTTTCTCATCGCTCAGGATCGGGTGCGGATGTTTAGCTGTGGCGCGCTCACCCTCCGGCAGATCGGGGGAGGCATCGGTCATGTTCAGTTCAAGACGCTCAACCAGCGTGCCGAAAGCCGACATGGGCTTGCCCTTGCCGCCTTCGGCCATCTTGGCGATGACATCGGGGGCCAGTTGCAGGTTCCAGGCGTAGTCGAACTCACCCGTTTCCATCACGGCACGGCCCGCCGCTGTCGCGTCACCGCCGCCTTTGAAGGTCAGCGTGGCGAAGGCAGGCTTGCTCGGGTCGCGGTAGTTCTCGTTCGCGGCCATGGTGATCACGTCGTTCGGGCGGAACTCGGTGACGGTGAAGGGGCCGGTGCCGATGGGGTTGAAGTTGGCCTCGGTGCACTCAGGCGCTTTGGCGCCGGTACAATCGGCAAACTGTGCCGCCTGAATGATCGGGGATTGGCCGCCCATGAAGGGGCCGTAGGGGTTCGGCATCGGCTCGGAGAAGGTAACTTTGACTGTCTGGTCATCGACCACGTCGACCGAGGAGACACCTTCGAATTTGGCCAGCTGCGCACAGCCGCCTTCGGGGTTCATGCAGTAATCGGCGGTGAACTTGACGTCATTGGCGGTGACGGGGGTGCCGTCGGACCACATCAGCCCGTCTTTCAGCTTCCATGTGATGGTCTTAAGGTCTTCGCTCACGCCGCCGTTTTCCAGCGTCGGAATCTCGGTCGCCAGATAGGGCACCAGCGCGCCGTTCTGGTCGTAGCGGCCCAGCGGTTCGAGAACCAGCGAGGAGGCTTCGACGTCTTTTGTGCCGCTGGACAGATAGGGGTTCAGGATCGAAGGCGCCTGCCAATAGATGATTTTGACTTCGCCGTCGCGGCCCCGCTCGCCCTCATGGGCTTCGGCAAAGGCCATAGGGGCAAGCGCCGTCGATGCGACAGCCCCCATCAATAGGGTCTTCAATTTCATATCTTACTCCATGTTGGACACGTGGGCGTGCCGCTTATTGTCGACGGGATGTTCCCCGCCTTGTTGTTGTCGCCCCGGAAAGAACATGAGCTTCGCCAGCTAAACATAACAAAACAAGCAATATTCAACCTGTGATCGAAGCGCTCTTTCCAAACCGCATGGGCTATATCGAAACAGGTTTGCCGGAAATTGCAAGGGCGGACGTGGCGCAATTATGACAAAGCTCGAACTCTGCGCGTCAGGTTTGACAGTCTCGTGACATTCGCCGTAGCGTCGGGCAAAATCTGCGCCGATAAAAACAACAGGGAAACAGATGCTGGATCACACCAATGGGGCGCCAATCGCCCAAATTCAGGGCCTGCGCGTCGAATTTCAAACCAAAGATGGCCCCGTGGTCGGTGTTGAGGATGTCAGTTTCGACATCAATCCCGGTGAGACGGTTTGCGTGGTCGGAGAATCAGGATCGGGCAAATCGGTGTCCTCCCTGTCGCTGATGCGACTGGTTGAGTATGGCGGCGGTGAAATTGCAGGCGGTCGCCTGCTTTTTGAGCGCGGTGAAGAAGGCCAAGTCGATCTCGCGGCCAGCGGCGGCAATCTGATGCGCAAGATTCGCGGCAATGAGATCGGCATGATCTTCCAAGAGCCGATGACCGCGCTGAACCCCGTGTTCACCATCGGCAAGCAGATGACCGAAGGTCTGCGCCTGCATCTGAACATGACCCGCAAAGAGGCCGAGGCCCGCGCGCTGGAACTGATGAAACAGGTCCGCATCCCCGAGCCGGAGCGCCGTCTCAAGCAATATCCCCACGAACTTTCGGGCGGCATGCGCCAGCGCGTCGTCATCGCCATGGCGCTGGCCTGTGAGCCGCGCCTCTTGATCGCCGACGAGCCCACAACCGCGCTCGACGTGACCATTCAGGCCGAGATCCTCGCCCTGATGGACCGGCTGAAGCGCGAGACCGGGACCGCGGTGATGTTCATCACCCACGACATGGCCGTGGTGGCGCAGATGGCCGACCGCGTGGTCGTGATGTTCCGCGGCAAGAAGGTCGAGGAAGGGACCGTCGAGGAGATCTTCGAGAACCCGCAGCATCCCTATACCAAGGCGCTTCTGGCCGCCGTGCCGAAGCTCGGCGAGATGACGGGCAAGCCATACCCCGAGCCGATGAAACTGCTGGGCACGCCCGACAAGGAGATCGTGCCGATCAAGGGCCGCGAAGAGACGCTTCTCTCGGTCAAGAACCTGACCACGCGCTTCCCGGTGCAGGGCGGTTTCCTGCGCCGCACCGTCGCCAATGTTCATGCGGTCGAAGACCTGTCGTTCTCGCTCAACAAGGGCCAGACCCTGAGCCTCGTCGGCGAATCGGGCTGCGGCAAATCCACCGCCGGACGCTCGATCCTGCGGCTGGTGGAGCCGATGTCGGGGGAGGTGAACCTCGACGGCGTCGACATCATGTCGCTGGACCAATCGGCGCTGCGCACCGCGCGGCTCGACATGCAGATGATCTTTCAAGACCCCTTCGCCTCGCTCAACCCGCAGATGCAGTTGGCCGATCAGGTGGCCGAGCCTATCCACAACTTCGGCACGCTCAAGGGCGGTGAGATCAACAAGCGGATCGAGATGCTTTTCGACCGCGTGGAACTGCCGCGCAGCTTCATGCGCCGCTTTCCGCATGAGCTGTCGGGCGGCCAGCGCCAGCGCGTGGCCATCGCCCGCGCGCTTGCGCTGAACCCCAAGCTGATCATCGCGGACGAGGCGGTCTCGGCGCTGGACGTGTCTGTGCAGGCGCAGGTGCTGAACCTGATGATGGAGCTTCAGGCCGAGATGGAACTGTCCTTCCTCTTCATTAGCCACGACATGGCCGTGGTGGAGCGCGTCAGCCACTACGTTGGCGTCATGTATCTGGGCCGCATCGTCGAGATGGGCTCGCGCCAGCGGGTCTTCGAGAACCCGCAGCACCCCTATACGCAAGCCCTGATGAAGGCCGTGCCGATAGCCGATCCGCGCCGCCGCAAGTCCGAGAAAGACCTGAACTTCAAACCCATCCCCTCGCCGATCCACCCGGTCAGCTACCGGCCCGAGCCTTCGGTCTACCGCGAGGTGGAGCCGGGGCACCATGTGCTGACCACCGACAGCGGCTATTGAAAGAACACCCATGACCGAACGCCTGACCCCGCTCGAGTTGATGACCAAGCTCATCAGCTTTCCCACCGTGTCGCGCGACACCAATATCCCGCTGATCGACTGGGTGGCTGACTACCTCGCCTCGCACGGGATCGAGAGCCACCGCTACATCGACCCCGAGCAGCCAAAACATGCGCTTTTCGCCCATGCCGGCCCGTGGGAGGAGGGGGCCGTCGTCCTTTCCGGTCACACGGATGTGGTGCCGGTCGACGGGCAGGCTTGGGACACCGATCCTTTCACCGTGACCGAGAAGGACGGCCGCTACTACGGGCGTGGCACCTGCGACATGAAGGGCTTCGACGCGCTGGCGATCTGGGCGCTGGTCGAGGCGCATTATGCAGAAGTCAAACGCCCACTGCAGATTGCGCTTAGCTTCGATGAGGAGATCGGCTGCACTGGCGCGCCGCCGATGATCGAGGCGATGCAGGGCGTGGTGCCCAAGGGCTCGGCGGTGATCGTGGGCGAGCCCTCGACCATGCAGGCGGTGACCGGCCACAAGGGCGGCATCGGCTTCAACACCCATCTCGTAGGCTTCGAGGTGCATTCCTCGCTGCTGCACACCGGGGTCAATGCGATCATGGCGGGTGCGAAGCTTATCGAATGGGCCAATGACGTGAACAGCGACAACATGGCCGCCAAGCCGACCGAGACGGCGGCGATGTTCGATCCGCCCTTCACCACCGCCCATGTCGGCGTGATCGAGGGCGGCACGGCTCACAACATCACCGCTAAGGACTGTAAGTTCGCGATGGATTTCCGCGTCGTTCCGGGCGAGGACAAAGACAAATGGGGCACCGCCTACCTCAAGAAGGTGCGTGAGGTCGAAAAGCAGATGCAGGACGTGGTGCCCGAGACCTATATCGAAACCTCGACCCGCTTCGACGTGCCCGCGCTCCAGCCCGAGAAGGACGGCGAGGCCGAGCAGCTCGTGCGCCAGATCACCGGTGACAACGCCAGCCACAAAGTCAGCTACGGCACCGAGGCCGGGCAGTTCCAGGAGGCGGGCTATTCCGCCGTGATCTGCGGCCCCGGCGACATCGCGCAGGCGCATCAGCCCAACGAATTTATCGAGGTGTCGCAATTCGAGGCCGGCCACGACTTCATGCGCCGTCTGCTGACCCGCTTGCAGGGCTGAGCCATCCCTGACAGACCTGTGGCTGGCCCCGCGCGGGGCCAGTCCTTTTCACGGCCGCCCGGTGCAGCCGCGCGGCGTCAGCCACCGGGGTCCGCATGTCCGCTTTTCCTATCACCCTTGCCACCCCCGTCAGCTACCCGCGCACCCCGCCGCGCGAGAGCGAGGTCGTCGTCATCGGCGGCGGGGTGATCGGCGTCTGTACCGCCTTGTTTCTGGCCCGCGCAGGCAAACAGGTCACGCTCTTGGAAAAGGGCCGCATCGCCGCGGAACAATCCAGCCGCAATTGGGGCTGGATACGCCAACAGGGGCGCGACCCGGACGAGTTGCCGATCATGGTCGAGGCCGCGCGGCTTTGGCGTGAACTGGCGCCTGAACTCGACCGCGACATCGGCTTGCAGCAGACCGGCGTCACCTATCTGGCGGGGACCGAGGCCAAGATGCAGGGCTACGCCGACTGGCTGCCCCATGCCAAGACCCATGGCGTCTACAGCCGGTTGATGGACGCAGGCGAAGTCGCCAAGGCTTTCCCGGGGCTGGCCGGGACCTATGCCGGGGCGCTTACCACCCCCTCGGACATGCGCGCAGAGCCTTGGGTCGCCGTGCCCGCTTTGGCGGCGCTGGCGGCCCGCGAGGGTGTGAAGATCATCGAGAATTGCGCTGTGCGCCGCCTCGACCTTGCCGCCGGTCGCGTAGGGGGCGTGGTGAGCGAGGCGGGAGCAATCCGCTGTTCCTCGGTCGTGCTGGCGGGCGGGGCGTGGTCGGCGCTGTTCCTGCGCGCCCATGGCGTCAGCCTGCCGCAGCTTTCGGTGCGCGAGAGCGTGCTGGCCACCAATGTTCTGCCCGAGGTTCACGCCGGGGCCGCCGCCGAGGCGGGGCTAGCCTTCCGCCGCCGCGCCGATGGCGGCTATACGCTCGCCCCCGGCGGGCGGCCCGATCTCTATGTCGGCCCCGACGCCTTCCGCGCCCTGCGCCACTACCTGCCGCAACTGCGCCAGAACCCCTTCGGTCAGCGTCTGCGCGCCGCAGCCCCGCGCGGCTTTCCCGATGCCTGGCGCACGCCCCGGAACTGGGCGGCTGACGCGCACAGCCCCTTCGAGGCGATGCGTATCCTCGACCCCATGCCGGACCACCGCGCGCTGCGCCGGGCGCGCAAACGTTTTGCCGCGCTTTATCCCGATCTGCCGCCCGTCACCGCCCGCGCCTCATGGGCCGGGATGATCGACACGATGCCCGATATCGTGCCGGTGGTGAATGCTTGCGCGCAGATCCCGGGCCTTGTGATCGGCACCGGCATGTCGGGCCACGGCTTCGGCATCGGGCCGGCCATGGGGCGGGTGCTGGCGGCTCTGGTCATGGGCGACGCGCCGGGCCATGATCTGCGCAGATTCCGCGCCGACCGTTTCAGCGATGGCAGTCCCATCCGCCTCGGCCCGACGCTCTGAGATGATTTGAAAAGGACATTCCATGCCGATCAAAAACCGCTTTGCCGAGACCCATGCCGAGATCACCGCTTGGCGCCGTCATCTGCACCAGCATCCGGAGCTGATGTTCGACCTGCCCGAGACTTCGCGCTTCGTCGAGGAGAAGCTGCGCAGCTTCGGCATCACCGACATTACCACCGGCATCGCCCAGACCGGTGTGGTCGCGGTGATTGAGGGGCAGAGCAACACCTCGGGCCGCACCATCGGCCTGCGGGCGGACATGGACGCGCTGCCGATCACCGAGGCGACGGGCCTGCCGCATGCTTCAAAGAACCCCGGCAAGATGCATGCCTGCGGCCACGACGGTCATACGGCGATGCTGCTAGGAGCGGCGCAATACCTCGCCGAGACGCGCAACTTCGACGGGCGCGTGGTGCTGATCTTCCAGCCCGCCGAGGAGGGCGGCGGCGGCGGCAACGTCATGGTGCAGGAAGGGCTGATGGACCGCTGGGGCATCGATGAGGTCTACGGCATGCACAACATGCCCGGCCACCCCACCGGGCAATTCGCCATCCGCGAGGGCGCGCTGCTGGCGGCGGCGGACGAGTTTGCCATCACGCTGACGGGCCAAGGCGGCCATGCCGCGGCCCCGCATGAGGCGGTGGACACGAACCTCGCCGCCGCCCATGTGATGATCGCGCTGCAATCCATCGCCAGCCGCAACACCGATCCGCTGAAACAGGTCGTCGTTTCGGTCTGCACCCTGCGCAGCGACACCGACAGCCACAACGTCTTGCCGCATAAGGTGCTGTTGCGCGGCACGGTGCGCACGCTGGATCCGGAGGTTCAGGATTTGGCCGAGCGTCGGCTGCACGATCTCACACGCCTGACGGCGGAGGCACATCAATGCCGGGCCGAGATCGACTACCAGCGCGGTTACCCGGTCACCCGCAACCACGCCGATCAAACCCGCTTTGCCGCTGAGGCCGCCGACAAGGTCACTCCCGGCACCGACCGGGACACCCCGCCGATCATGGCCGGAGAGGATTTTTCCTATATGCTCAATGCGCGACCGGGTGCCTATATTATGATCGGCAACGGCGAAGGGGCGACGGTCCATCACCCGGAATATGACTTTGACGATGCCGCGATCCCGGCGGGCTGCTCATGGTTCGCGCAGGTGGTTGAGGACCGGCTGGCAAGGGCGTAAGCATGTCGCAGATAAATGCGACTGCATGAAAACAGCGCCCAACCCAACTCCGGAGGATACTTCCTAAATGCCCGTTAAGAACCGATTTGCCGAGCTGCACGCCGACATCACCGCATGGCGCCGCGACCTGCATGAAAACCCCGAGATCCTGTTCGAGACCCATCGCACCTCGGCCACCGTGGCCGAGAAGCTGCGCAGCTTCGGCTGCGACGAGGTCGTCGAAGGCATTGGCCGCACCGGCGTCGTCGGCGTGATCAAGGGCAATGAAACCGGATCGGGCAAGGTCATCGGGCTGCGCGCCGACATGGACGCGCTGCCGATCCACGAACAGACCGGGCTTGAGTATGCCTCTAAGACCGACGGCGCGATGCATGCCTGCGGCCATGACGGCCACACCGCGATGCTGCTGGGGGCAGCGCAATATCTGGCCGAGACCCGCAATTTCGACGGTACCGTCGTGGTGATCTTCCAGCCCGCCGAAGAGGGCGGCGGCGGTGGCCGTGAGATGTGCGAAGACGGTATGATGGAGCGTTGGGGCATTCAGGAAGTTTACGGCATGCACAACTGGCCGGGCATGCCCACGGGCTCCTTCGGCATCCGCGCAGGTTCGTTCTTTGCCGCGACCGATCAGTTCGACATCACCTTCGAAGGCCGCGGCGGCCATGCCGCCAAGCCGCATGAAACCGTCGACACCACCGTGATGTCCGCGCAGGCCGTGCTGGCGCTGCAGACCATCACCGCGCGCAATGCCGACCCGGTGGAGCAGATCGTGGTCTCGGTCACCTCCTTTGAGACCTCCTCAAAAGCCTTCAACGTGATCCCGCAGAAGGTGCAGATCAAAGGCACCGTGCGCACCATGTCCGCCGAGATGCGGGAACTGGCCGAAAAGCGGATCAACGAGATCTGCAACGGCATCGCAGGCACCTTTGGCGGTAGCGCCGATGTGACCTACCATCGCGGCTATCCGGTCATGGTGAACCACGAGGAGCAGACCGAGTTCGCCGCCGACGTGGCGCGCTCGATCTCGGGCCAATGCGAGGAAGCGCCGCTCGTGATGGGTGGCGAAGACTTCGCCTTCATGCTGGAGGAACGCCCGGGCGCCTATATCCTTGTCGGCAACGGCGACACGGCGGCGGTGCACCACCCGGAGTATAATTTCAACGACGAAGCCATTCCGGCGGGGTGTAGCTGGTGGGCAGGCATCGTCGAGCAACGGATGCCTGCGGCCTGATCCTACCTTCAGTAATGACTAGAGCGCGCCTCCCTTGGGGGGCGCGTTCTGCTTTGGGGTCTAGCCGCGCTCCCAAAGCGCGTTGTAGACGGCCTCGATCCCATCGGCCTCGGCCCGCGCGCTGAAACGGTGTTCGGCCCAGTGGCGCGCGGCCTCTGACAGGGCGGCTTGGTCATCGCGCTCAAGCAGGGACAGGGCGGATTGGGCCGCCGCCTCCGCCGCCCCCAGTGGTACGACCTTGCCCACGCGCCCCCCGTTCGAGAAGGCGCCGTAATAGCCCGCATCGCTGCCCACAAAAGGCACGCCCGAGGCGAGCGCTTCGAGCGGGACCATGCCATAGCCTTCGTAACGCGGCAGTTGCACCACCAACGACAGCGCGCGCATCAGTTTCGGCAGGTCGGCAGCAGGGTATTCGCCCACGAAAAGCAGGCGGTCCGCAAGGCCCGCGGCCTCGACCTGTGTCTTGAGCTTGGTCAAAAACGCCTCATGTTTGCCGCCCGCACGGCCAATCACCAACGCCACCGCGCCGGGGCATTGGGGCAGCAGGCGCAGCATGGCCTCGACGAAAAGGTCGGTGCCTTTCTCAGGCCGGATGCGCCCCACGGTGGCGATGCCATGGGTGCCGCCAAAGCCCAATTGCTCCCAAGCGTTCGCCCGGTTGGTGGCGGGGGAGAAGACATCGGTGTCCACCCCATGCGGCACCACGGCGCGGACATGGGGCACAAACTCCGCTGCGCGTTCGGTCGTGGCAATCACCGCGTCCATCTGCCGGATCAGCCAGCGGGGATAGGCCGAATGCAGGCGCTGCGCGGCAGAGGTAAAGACGATCCGGATGTTTGCCCCACGCACATCGCGCAGCCAAAGCGCGCTGCGCATTTCGGTGTTGCGGCGCACATGCCAAATGGCGAAGGGGCGGTCTTGGGGGGGGTGTTTGCGGGTGATCCGCCCCGCCGCGACGCGGGTCAGTGGCACCGGGCAGCCGGGCAGGGGCTGGCCCACCAGCGCCAAGTCATGCCGGTCGACCTGTTGCCGGACCACATTGGCCGCCGTGGCCGAGACCCCGGTGAAATTGCGGTTGTAGTTGGTGACGAAAAGCTCAGGCATCGCTGTTCTCTCGCAGGTGCAGGGCCGTGATCAGACGCTCGGCAATACTGTCGAGCTTGTCGGTCTGCCCTGCGGCATAGGCCTTGGCCGCCGCCACCCCGGAGGCGCGAGCGATGTCGTTGCGCAGCAGATTTCCCACACGGTCCGCCAAGTCCTGCGTGCCGGCGACGAGCCGGGCTGCACCCGCGGCTTCCATCTCGGCATAGGTCTCGGCAAAATTGGTGACATGGGTGCCCGAGAGCACCATCGCCCCGGCCTGCGCGACCTCATAGGGGTTGTGCCCCCCGATCGGGTGCAGCGACCCGCCCAGAAAGACGATGTCGGATAGCGCGTACCATGTGCCCAACTCGCCCAGAGTGTCGGCCAAATAGACCTGTTCGCGCGGCATGTCGCCCCGTGTTCTACGCCCATGCGTCAGACCGTAGCTGGCGATGAGACCGGCGACCTCGTCCCCCCGCTCGGGGTGGCGGGGGGCAAGGATCAAGCACAGCTCGGGGATGCGCTCCAGCAGTTGGCGATGCGCCTCTAATACCGCTTTCTCCTCGCCCGGGTGGGTTGAGGAAGCGATCCAGACAGGGCGGCCCTCCAAGGCCTCCCGCGCTTCGGCAATGGTCCCCTCGTCCTGCGGCAGGGGGCCTGACATGGACTTGAGGTTGATCCCCGGCGTGACCCGGTCAGCCGGGGCGTTGATCGTGGCCATGGCCCGGGCCATGGCGTCATTCTGTGTCAGGATCAGGTCAAACACGCCAAAGAGGAACCCCGCCAGCGCGGGCCGTTTCTGCCAGCTTTTGATCGAGCGTTGCGAGAGGCGGGCGTTGATCAGCGCCATCGCCGTGCCCCGCGCATGGGTCCGCCGCAGCATCTGCGGCCAAAGCTCGCTTTCCACGAAGAGCGCCGCATCGGGGCGCCAATGGTCAAGGAACCGCTTCAGCGGGCCGGGGGCGTCGAGCGGGGCGAACTGATGCCGCGTTCGCGGGGGCAGGCGGCCGCCCACCAAACGGGCCGAGGTGGCGGTGCCGGAAGTGATGAGGAAATGCGCCTGCGGCAGGGCGCGCCCCATCCGGTCGATCAGCGCCAGAACCGACAGGCTCTCCCCAACCGAGGCTGCGTGAAACCAGACCAACTGCCCCTCGGGGCGGGGTTGGCTGGCATGGCCCAGCTTTTCGCGCGCGCGTTCCGGTGCGACCTCGGCGCGGCGCAGTTTGGCCATGGAGCGCCGCCCGGCCACGGGCAAGATCACACGGCTCGCCGCGACCCAGGCCCGGTAAAGAAACGGCACCGCCAAAGGCTCAGCCGCCCGTGTGGCTCATGTGGCGGGGCATCTGCCCGTCGACACGCTGCCGCGAATAGTCGAAATCATGGCCCTTGGGCTTGCGGTCGATGGCCGCGCGGATCGCCTCCTGCAGCGGCAGGTCCGTATCCGGGTGATCGCGCAGAGGCTTGCGCAGGTCGGCCACGTCCTCTTGGCCCAGACACATGAAAATCTCGCCGGTGCAGGTGACCCGCACGCGGTTACAGCTTTCGCAGAAGTTGTGGCTCAGCGGGGTGATGAAGCCGATCTTCTGCCCGGTCTCCTCCAGCCGCACATAGCGCGCGGGGCCGCCGGTGCGCTCGGCCAAATCGGTGACGGTGTAATGTTCGGTGTATCGCGCGCGCACGTCGCGCAGCGACCAGTATTGGCCGAAACGATCCTCGTTGCCCAAATCGCCCATCGGCATGACCTCGATCCACGTGAGATCTATGCCCCGCGCGGCGCACCATTCGGTGATATGCAGCAATTCCGGCTCGTTGAAGCCCTTGAGCGCCACGGCGTTGATCTTGATCTTAAGCCCCGCGCGCTGCGCTGCGTCGATCCCGCGCAGCACCTGCGGCAGGCGCCCCCAGCGGGTGATATCCGCGAATTTCTGCTCGTCCAGCGTGTCGAGGGAGACATTCACCCGGCGCACCCCGGCGGCATAGAGATCATCGGCGAAGCGTTCAAGCTGGCTGCCGTTGGTGGTCAGCGTCAGCTCTTTCAGCTTGCCGCTGTCGAGATGCCGTTTCATGCCGTCGAAGAAGGTCATGATGCCGCGGCGGACCAGCGGCTCGCCCCCGGTGATGCGCAGCTTCTCGACGCCGAGGTCGATGAAATTGCTGCACAGGCGGTCGAGCTCCTCCAGCGTCAGCAATTCCTTCTTCGGCAGGAAGGTCATGTTCTCCGACATGCAGTAGACGCAGCGAAAATCGCAGCGGTCGGTGACGGAGACGCGCAGATAGGTGATCGCGCGCATGAAAGGGTCAATGAGGGGTGCTGTCATGCTTTATAGGTAATGCCCCGCCCAACCCGGGGCAAGCGCCATTTGGGCGATTGATAAGGGGGCAGGGCGGGGATAGGCTGCGCGGATGACACGTATAATCTTACCGCTTTTCATCGCCGCCGCCACCGCCGGTTGCAGCAACCTGACGGAACGCCTCGGGATGGATGCCAGCCAGTCTGAGCCTGCACCCGCATCGGTCGAACCCACGGCTGAGGTTGCAACGCCGAGCGCACCGGCCCCTGCTACGCCGCCCGCCGCCTCTCCCATCGCCACCGCGGGCAGCAGCGCCGAGGCGCTGGATACCACCACGGCGGCAGAGCGCGAAGCGGCCACCCGCGCGCCCGCCAGCGCCGGTGCCGCCTTGGGGTCGACCGTGGTCAGCTTGGGCAGCGCGACGGAGCCGGGGCTGTGGTTGAAAACACCTCTGATCGACGCAGAACAGCCGGGGCGGGTGACCAACCCCGCAACGGGCAAATCCGCCGCGGTGACGCTGATCCCGCTGGAGGGGCCCGCAACCGCAGGCAGCCGCATGTCGCTGCCTGCCTTGCGTTTGATCGGGGCGTCGCTGACCGACCTCACAACGGTCGAGGTCTCGACCGAAGGCTAGGGATCAGCCTGCGCCTTCTGCCTTTTTCAGCAGGCGCAGGGCTTCTTTCACCGCAAAAGGTTTCATTGCCTCCCCATGGGCGGCGATGAAAGCGCGGGTGCGGTCAGCGTCGTGTTTTGACAGGTCGCGCAGCCACCAGCCGATTGCCTTCTGAATGAACCAGCGGTGATCCGGCACCATCGTCGCGGCCCAGCCGAGGATACGGTCGCGGGCGGCCAGTTCCTCAGGCTTAGGATTGTTCTGTTTGGTCCATGGCAGGGTAGAGACGAGCGCGGCGCGCCGGGTCCAAAGGTGATCTGAGGCGACCCAGTTCTCCACTTCGTCCAAGCGCGTCGGATCGGCCACCAGACGTTTCTGCGCCGCCATGCTGGCATGATCGGCAATTGCCCAACTGTCGAAATCGGGGGTCCAGCTTGCGATCAGCGCCCATGCGGCTTGATCTTCCGGGCGCAGCCGCGCTTGGGTGAGCAGTTTTGCCGCGGCGACGCGTGCTTCGAAAATGTCGGACTGCCAAAGGGCATCGGCAAGCGCGACGCGGCCCTCGACGTCCAGCGCCGCGCGCCACGATTGGGCAAGCTCCGCAATTTGCGGGTTGGTCAGACCAAGATAGCCTCGGTTGGCTTTGTGATATGCGCGCATCTCTTCCGCGCGGGCCGGGTTGGCCTGCGCTTCGAGCTCTTCCAATGCGGTTTCGGGGGTCATTCCACCGTCACCGATTTCGCCAGGTTGCGCGGCTGGTCCACATCCGTGCCCTTCGCCACGGCGGTGTGGTAGGCCAGCAACTGCGCCGGAACCGCATATAGGATCGGCGCCAGCGCATCCGGCACCGGGGGCATCTCGATGCTGAACCAGACGCCGTCATTGGCCTCGGCCTGACCTTTGGCATCGGAGATCAAGATCACCTTGCCCTTGCGCGCCATGACCTCTTGCATGTTGCTGACGGTCTTGTCGAACAGCGCGTCGCGCGGGGCCATGACGACCACCGGCACATGCTCATCCACCAGCGCGATGGGGCCGTGTTTCAGCTCACCCGATGCATAAGCTTCGGCGTGGATGTAGCTGATTTCTTTGAGTTTTAACGCGCCTTCAAGGGCGAGGGGGTACATCTGGCCCCGGCCAAGGAACAGCACGTCGCGAGCATGGGAGAGCTTGAGCGCGGCCTCTTGCATCGCGTCGTTTTGTTCAAGCGCGGTGCTGATGGTCGCGGGCAGCCCCCGCAGGGCTGAGATGTGATCGGCGAAGGTGTCTGCGCTGATCACCTCGCGGTCCCGCGCGGCTTTGAGCACCAGCGCGAAGAGGACAACGAGCTGACAGGTGAAGGCTTTGGTCGAGGCCACGCCGACTTCGACACCGGCGTGGATCGGCAGCGCCAGATCGCTTTCGCGGGCGATTGAGCTTTCGGGCACGTTGACGACCGACAGGATACGCGCGGCTTTGCCCTCGCAATAGCGCAGAGCGGCGAGCGTGTCGGCGGTCTCACCCGATTGGCTGACGAAAACCGCCAGTGTGCGGGGCGGGATCGGCGGTTCACGGTAGCGGAATTCCGAGGCGACATCGATCTCGACCGGCAGGCGGGCGATCTGCTCAAACCAGTATTTCGCAGTGAAGCAGGCGTAGGAGGCTGTGCCGCAGGCGACCATGAGGATCCGGTCAAATTGCGTAAAATCAATGTCCTGCGCGCTGATGTTGATCTCACCCTCGGGGGTGAGGTAGTGGCCGATGGCCGCGCCGATCACGCCGGGTTGCTCGGCGATTTCCTTGGCCATGAAGTGTTTGTGCCCCGCTTTGTCGATGCGGGTATTGTCGATCTGCACGGATTTGATCGCACGGTTGGCGAGCGCCCCGTTGCGGTCGGTGACCTCGACTGAGGTCCGGGTGATGACTGCACAATCCCCTTCTTCGAGGTAGGCGATCTGGTGGGTCAGCGGGGCAAGCGCGATGGCGTCACTGCCGACATACATCTCACCTTCGCCATAGCCGATGGCCAAGGGAGAGCCCTTGCGCGCCGCGATCATCAGGTCGTCGTGACCGTCAAAGAGAAAGGCCAGCGCAAAAGCGCCTTCGAGGCGGGCAAGCGTCTGTTTGGCGGCCTCTACCGGGCCTGCGCCCTGTGCCATGTGATGCTGGGTCAGGAGGGCGACGGTCTCGGTATCGGTCTCGGTCACGAATTGCGCGCCATGTTCGGCCAGTTCGGCCCGCAGCTCGCGGAAGTTTTCGATGATCCCGTTATGCACCACGGCCACTGGTCCCGCCTGATGCGGGTGGGCGTTGGTGACGCTCGGCGCGCCATGGGTGGCCCAGCGGGTGTGGCCGATGCCCGACTTCCCCGCCAGCGGCTCATGCACCAGCGCGTCCGAGAGGTTTACCAGCTTGCCCAAGGCGCGACGCCGCTCAAGCTTGCCTTCGTTCAGGGTCGCGATGCCCGCGCTGTCATAGCCGCGATATTCCAGCCGTTTCAGCGCTTCGACCAAGATCGGCGCGACTTCATGGGTGCCAAGCACCCCAATAATTCCACACATAATTAGCTGCCTCTTTGCAATTTTGCCTTCTTGGCCTTTAAAATTTCGAACATTTTGCGCGCCATCCCGGGTTTCTCAACCTGCGGGGCGCGCGACAGGGCCAGCGCCTCGGGTTCTACATCCGAGGTGATGACCGAGCCGGAGCCGGTCATCGCACCCTCGCCGATGGTCACCGGGGCCACGAGCATGGTGTTCGACCCGATGAACGCCCCCGCGCCGATGGTGGTGTGATGTTTCATCACCCCGTCATAATTGCAGGTGATCGTGCCCGCGCCGATGTTGCTGCGCGCGCCCACGGTGGCGTCGCCGATATAGCTCAGGTGGTTGACCTTGGCCCCTTCGGCGATCTGCGCGTTCTTCACCTCGACGAAATTGCCGATACGCACGTCTTCGGCCAGTTCTGCGCCGGGGCGCAACCGGGCGTAGGGGCCGACGACCCCGCCGCGTGAGACATGGCAGCCTTCGAGATGCGAGAAGGCGCGGATGGTGCTGCCGGATTCCACGGTGACATTCGGGCCGAAGACGACATTCGGCTCCACCACCGTATCGCGCCCGATGAAAGTGTCGCGCGACAGGAAGACGGTTTCGGGGGCGACCAAGGTCACGCCGTCTTCCATCAACAGATCGCGGGCGCGGGATTGGAACGCGGCCTCGGCCCTCGCCAGATCGGCGCGGGAGTTCACGCCCATGGTCTCGGCCTCGTCGCAGGTGACCACCGTGGCGCTGCGGCCCTCGGCGCGGGCGATGCCGATGATATCGGTGAGGTAGTATTCTCCCGAAGCGTTGTCATTGCCGACCTTGTCGATCAAATCGAAGAGCAGTTCGGATTTACAGGCCACCACGCCGGAGTTGCACAAGGTAATGGCGCGCTCTTCGGCGGAGGCGTCTTTGAACTCGACGATCCGTTCCAAGGCGTCGCCCTGCATCACCAAACGGCCATAGCGGGCGGGATCGGCGGCCTCGAACCCCAGAACCACCACGTCATGTGTCGCCAGCGCTTCCTGCATCTTCTCAAGCGTCTCGGGCTGGACGAAGGGCGTGTCACCGTAAAGCACCAGCGCCATGCCCTCGAACCCGTCCAGCGCCGGGCGGGCTTGTGCCACCGCATGGGCCGTGCCCAATTGCTCGGTCTGTTCGACCACCTGCGCGTCTTCGTCAAAAAGCGTGGCGGCGGCGCGGACCTGATCGGCCCCGTGCCCGGCCACCACGACCGTATGGCGGGGGCCGAGCATGGCGCCCGCGGCCATAGCGTGTTCCAGCATCGGGGCAGAGGCCACGCGGTGCAGCACCTTTGGCAGGTCCGAGTTCATCCGTGTCCCCTTGCCCGCGGCGAGGATGATCAATGCAGTTTCCATGTAAATCTCTTTGTCCTTCAGCTTGCATTCTCTTTACGCGCTTCGCACAAAGGCGCAAGGTTGCGGCCCATCAAACTAGGTTGCGGACTGCAACACGATGCCATTTTGCAAGGCGGGGTTCCGCCCAAGGAGTATCCAGTGAAGACAGTGGTTTTCGATCTCGACGGCACCTTGGCCGATACCTCGGGCGATTTGATCGCCGCGGCCAATGCGTGCTTCCGCGACATGGGCGAGGGCGATGTGCTGGTCCATGCCGAGGATGCGGGCACCGCGCTGCGCGGCGGGCGGGCGATGCTGACCTTGGGGATGCAAAAGCTGGGCCGTGCCGATGATGCGGCGACGATTGACCGCTATTACCCGATGCTGCTCGAAGCCTATGGGCGCGACATCGACACCCATACCATCATGTACCCCGGCGCGATGGAGGCTGTGGCCGCCCTCAAAGCCGCAGGCTACCGCGTGGCGATCTGCACCAACAAACCCGAGGCTTTGGCGGAGTTGCTGCTGACCCGTCTTGGCGTGCGGGACGCATTCGGTGCGATGCTGGGGGCCGATACGCTGGCCGTGCGCAAACCCGACCCGGAACACCTGTTCGAAACCGCCCGCCGTGCCGGGGGCGATCCAGCGCAATGCGTGTTGATCGGCGACAGCGACACCGACCGCAAAACCGCCAAAGCCGCAGGGGTTCCGTGCGTGCTGGTGACCTTCGGCCCCTCGGGCGAAGACATGGCCGCGCTGGAGCCCGAAGCGCTGTTGGACGATTTCGCCGACCTGCCGGAGGTCATCGAACGTCTGATCGGCAAAGCCGCCTGATGGCCGAGCGGTTCACCGGCAGTTTCACGCAGCAAGAGCCGATCCCCGAAGATGCGATCGAGGCGGCAGTGGCGGTGATGCGTCACGGACGGTTGCACCGCTACAACACAGTCCCGGGGGAGGTGGCCGAGGTTGCCCTGCTGGAGCAGGAATTCGCCGCGATGACGGGGGCGAAATACTGCCTCGCCGTGGCCTCGGGCGGCTATGCCATGGCCACGGCGCTGCGCGCAGTGGGGGTGAAACCGGGCGACCGGGTGCTGACCAATGCCTTTACGCTCGCCCCGGTGCCGGGGGCGATTGCCGCACTGGGGGCGGTCCCGGTTTTCGTCGGCGTGACGGAGCAACTGGTGATCGACCTTGATGACCTGGCCGCCAAGGCGGATCAGGCCGATGTGCTGCTGCTCAGCCATATGCGCGGCCATCTGGCTGACATGGACGCTCTAATGGCGCTTTGCGACACGCGCGGCATCACCGTGATCGAAGATTGCGCCCATACGATGGGGGCGGCGTGGAACGACAAGCCATCGGGCACGCAGGGAAAGCTGGGGTGTTATTCCTGCCAGACCTATAAACATGTGAACGCGGGCGAAGGCGGGTTGCTGATCACCGATAACGCCGAGGTTGCGGCGCGGGCGATCATGCTGTCGGGGTCTTACATGCTCTATGACCGCCACGCCGCCGCGCCGGGGCCGGAGGCTTTTGAGACGATCCGCTATGAGACGCCCAATATCTCGGGCCGGATGGACAACCTGCGCGCCGCGGTCCTGCGCCCGCAATTGCGGCGGCTGCCGGAACAGGTGATCCGCTGGAATGAGCGTTATCGGGTGATCGAGGCGGGGTTGCGCGACACGCCGGGCCTCACGGTCATCGACCGGCCTGAGGCGGAGAGTATCGTCGGGTCGTCAATCCAATTCCTGTTGAAAGGTTGGTCGGCAGAGGATGTCGAGGCGGTGTTGGCGCGCTGCGCTGCGCGCGGGGTGGAGTTGAAATGGTTCGGCAGGGCCGAGCCTATGGGTTTCACCAGCCGCTACGACACGTGGCGCTATGCGCGGGCCGAAAAAATGCCCGCCAGCGATGCGGTGCTGGCGGGGTTGATCGACATGCGTGTGCCGCTGACCTTTTCGCTGGAGGATTGCGCCCTGATCGCGCGGATTATCCGGGCCGAGGTCAGCGCCGTTTTTCAAGGGGACTAGGCTTAGAAGCGGATGGTGCCATGTTTGCCCATGTCGGGCTTTTGGCCGGTCATCTGCGCCTTGCCGATCTCATAGAGGAACTTGATCCCACCATCGGTCGCCCAAACCTCGGCTTCGGTGAGGTCAAAGCGGATCAGCTGCACATCCGGGTCCTGCTTGCCGTCTTCGAACCACGCGCCCGCGATGGCGTTCCAAATCTTGTCCAACTCGGTCGGGTTGGTCACAGCGGAAACATGGCCATCGATCCGCGCCCAGAGGGATTCGTCCTTGCTGGCGATCAGGTATTCAGCGGCGGCGCGTCCCTCGGCGGATTGCGCCAGATCGGTGCCCTTGGCGGTGATGAACCACAGCACGGCGGCGCGGTCGTCTTCGTCGATGTAATGGGTCATTGGGATCGCGCGGGCGGTCTTGGTCATCAGCATCCCGGCGCGGGTGTCGTCCAGACGGTCCCAGAACTCTTTTTTCAGATCATCGCTCATTTGCATCTCGCTTTGTTGTAGTGTTCGCTTGGTCGCAGGGCCAACCCGCCGCGACGCGGGGCGGTTCCACATCGCGCCGCTTGACGCAAAGCGGGTGGGGCGGTAGGTAATGAACAAGCGTTCAATAAATCGGGGGGAGAAGCCGTGTTCAACGCAAGTATGCAGTTTGATCTGGGAGAAGACGTCGCGGCCATGCGGGAGATGGTGCACCGCTGGGCGCAGGAGCGCGTCAAGCCGATGGCCGCCGAGATCGACAGCAAGAACGAATTCCCCGCCGAGCTTTGGCAGGAAATGGGTGAGTTGGGCCTTCTGGGCATGACCGTTGAGGAAGAGTTCGGCGGCTCGGGGCTGGGCTATGTCGCCCATACCGTCGCGGTGGAAGAGATTGCCCGGGCCTCGGCTTCGGTCTCACTCTCCTACGGGGCGCATTCCAACCTCTGCGTGAACCAGATCAAGCTCAACGGCACCCCGGAGCAGAAGGCGCAGTTCCTGCCCAAGCTCTGTTCGGGCGAGCATGTCGGTGCGCTGGCCATGTCCGAAGTGGGCGCGGGGAGTGACGTGGTCAGCATGAAGCTGCATGCCGAGAAGCGGAACGACCACTTCCGTCTGAACGGCAACAAGTATTGGATCACCAACGGCCCCGACGCCGAGACGCTGGTGGTCTATGCCAAGACCGACCCGGATGCCGGCTCCAAGGGCATCACCACCTTTTTGATCGAGAAGTCGATGAAGGGATTCTCGACCTCCAAGCATTTCGACAAGCTCGGCATGCGCGGCTCGAACACTGCGGAACTGATTTTCGAGGATTGCGAAGTGCCCTTCGAGAACATTCTCGGCGAAGAGGGCAAGGGCGTGCGCGTGCTGATGTCGGGCCTCGATTACGAGCGCGTCGTGCTGGCGGGCATCGGCCTTGGCATCATGGCCGCCTGTCTCGATGAGATCATGCCCTACATGGCCGAGCGCAAGCAGTTCGGCCAGCGCATCGGGGATTTCCAACTGATGCAGGGCAAGATGGCGGATATGTACACCGCGATGAACTCGGCGCGGGCCTATGTTTACAGCGTGGCGCAGGCTTGTGACCGGGGTGATGTGACCCGTCAGGACGCGGCGGCCTGCTGCCTCTATGCCTCGGAACAAGCGATGGTACAGGCGCATCAGGCGGTGCAGGCGATGGGCGGCGCGGGCTATCTGTCCGACAACCCGGTGGGCCGGATCTTCCGCGACGCCAAGCTGATGGAGATCGGCGCGGGCACTTCGGAAATCCGCCGCATGCTGGTGGGCCGCGAGATGATGGGGGCGATGTGATGCGCATCCTCCTGCCGGCCCTCGCGCTTCTGGCCGGGCCAGTGGCTGCGCAAGAGATCACCTATTCCGATGCCGCCACGGCGGAATGTCTGGCCGGGGCCGAAGAGTTTGCCGATCAGCGCGCCTGTATCGGTCTTTCGGCGAACCTCTGCATGGAAGAGCCGGGGGGCTATTCGACCGTTGGCATGGGCGGGTGCCTTGATCGTGAGCTGACCTTTTGGGACAGCCTGTTGAACGAGAATTACCGCGCCCGCATGGTGCAGTCCAAATCCGCCGATGAGGAGAATGCCCTCTACCAGCCGCATCTGCCTTCGCAGGCCGAGGCGCTGCGTGACATGCAGCGCGCGTGGATTACCTTTCGCGATGCCGCCTGCGATTATGAACGCAGCCAATGGGGCGGTGGCACAGGCGGCGGGCCTGCAACCTTGGCCTGCCTGATGCAGATGACGGGGGAACAGGCGCTGCGTTTGGGGGCGGCCTATTAACCGCATCTCGCTGTGTCGGCCAAACAGGACGGAGGGATCAGGATGGAAAACCTGATAGAACTGGAGACAGAAGGCGGTGTCCTGCACCACTTTCTGCCTTGGCTGATCGAGGGTTTCGAGATCCTCGCCGCGGTCATCGACATCGCGGCCATCATTCTGCTGCTGATCGGGGCGGCACGCTTCCTGACCGGGGTGACGATCGCCGAGATCGCCCAGAAGGGGCCAGAGCGCGTCCGCCGCACCAACCGCGAGCGGATCGAACTGGGGCGCTACATCCTTGCGGGGCTGGAACTCTTCATCGTCTCGGACGTGATCCACACCGCGATCAGCCTGCGTTTTGCGGACCTGCTCTTCTTGCTGATGCTGGTCATCATCCGCTCCATCACCTCCTATTTCCTTGACCGGGAACTGGAGCAACTGAAGAAGGAACTCGGCCGTGACTGACTATTCCGATCTCAAGGCGCTCTACGTCAATTGCTCGCTCAAGAAGACCCCGGGCGACAGCCACACCCAGCTTCTGATGAACGCCAGCGCTGGGATCATGGAGGCGCAGGGCGTGGGTGTCGAACACCTCTACCTGCTGGATCACCAAGTGCCGCCGGGCGTCTATCCGGACATGACCGAGCATGGCTGGGACCGCGATGACTGGCCCGCGATCTGGGAGAAGGTGCTGGCCGCCGACATTCTGATCATCGGCACGCCGCTGTGGCTGGGCGAGGAGAGCAGCACCTGCCGCGTGCTGATCGAGCGGCTCTATGCCATGAGCGGTGAGCTCAATGACAAGGGCCAGTCGGTATTCTACGGCAAAGTCGGCGGCACCGTGGTGACGGGCAACGAGGACGGCATCAAACATGTCGCCATGACCACCGGTTTCGCGATGAACCATCTTGGCTACACGATCCCGCCGCAGGCCGATTGCGGCTGGATTGGCGAGGCCGGGCCGGGGCCGTCTTACGGCGATGAGGTGGACGGCAAGCGCGCGGGCTTCGACAACGAATTCACGCAGCGCAACACCACGATCATGACATGGAACGCCCTGCATCTGGCACGGATGCTGAAGGACGCGGGCGGCTACCCGTGTGAGGGCAACGACCGCAACGCCTGGGACGCGGGCGCGCGGTTCGATTTCGAAAATCCGGAGTACCGAAGCTGATATGAAGAACGAAGGCGACTGGCCCATCTGGCAGGGCAACATGGCGGCGCAATGCCTCGCCCAGCCCGACGATGCACTGGCGATCATCGACCTCACCGGTCCCGCGCGGCGCGATGTGACCACCGGGGAGCTGCATGCAATGGCCGACGGTCTGGCCCGCGCGCTTAAAAGCCAAGTCGCGCGCGGCGACCGGGTGGGCGTGCTGCTCAGCCAGTCGCCGTGGTGTGCGGCGGCGCATCTGGCGATCTGGAAGATCGGCGCAATCTCGGTGCCGCTGTTCAAACTGTTTAAACACGACGCGCTGGCCAGCCGGATCGGTGACGCCGGCTGCGAAATCGTGCTGACCGACGCCGAGGGCGCCGAGCTTCTGGGCGATCTCGCCACCCCGTGGATCGCGGCGGAGGCCGGCGTCGAAGGTGACGCGGTAGGTTTCGCCGAGGTCGGCCCCGAAGATCCCGCCGTGCTGATCTACACCTCCGGCACCACCGGCACGCCGAAAGGCGCGCTGCACGGGCATCGGGTGCTCTCGGGCCATTTGCCGGGCGTTTCGGTCAGTCATGATCATCTGGGAAAAGACGGCGATTGCCTTTGGACGCCCGCGGATTGGGCGTGGATCGGTGGGCTTTTCGACGTGGCGATGCCCGCACTGGCGCTTGGCGTGCCAGTGGTGGCCGCCCGGATGCCCAAGTTCACCGTCGAGGGCTGCGCCGAGGTGATCGCGAAGGGCAAGGTGCGCAACGTGTTCTTCCCGCCGACTGCGCTGCGGATGCTGAAGGCGGCGGATGTCGCGCTGCCGGGCCTGCGCTCGGTCGCCAGCGGCGGCGAGCCTTTGGGGGCTGAGATGCTGGCATGGGGCCGGGAGGCGTTTGGGCTTGAGATCAACGAGTTCTACGGCCAGACCGAATGCAATATGGTGGCTTCGAGCTGCGGCGTCAATTTCCCCGCCCAGCCCGGCTGCATCGGCAAGCCGGTACCGGGGTTCGAGATCGCCGTGCTGGACGCGGACGGCCAGCCTACCGATGCCGAGGGCGACGTGGCGGTGCGCCGTGGGGCGCCTTCGATGATGCTGCGCTACTGGAACCGGCCCGAGGAGACGGCGGCGAAGTTCCACGGCGACTTGCTGCTGACCGGCGACCGCGGCATCTGGGAGGGCGACTATTTGCGCTTCGTGGGACGCGAGGATGACGTGATCACCTCCGCCGGCTACCGCATCGGCCCGGCGGAAATCGAGGATTGCCTGCTCACCCATCCCGCCGTGGCGACCTGCGGCGTGGTCGGCAAGCCCGATGCGCTCCGCACCGAGATCGTGAAGGCCTATGTGGTGCTGAAACCGGGTGCCGTGGTCGAGGCGAAGGAATTGCAGGACTGGGTCAAGGACCGGCTCGCCAGCTATTCCTACCCGCGCGAGATCGCCTTCGTGCAGGACCTGCCCATGACCGTCACCGGCAAGGTGATCCGCAAGGAATTGAAGCGTCTGGCGGCGCGAGAGAATGAGGACGTAACATGAAACTGACATCCCAAGCCCTGCCATCCTCGGATGCCTACAAGGCCAACGAGATGACGCATCTGAAAGCCCTGAGCGAGGTGCGCGAGGCCGCCAAGGCCGCCGCCCTGGGCGGCGGCGAGAAGTCCCGCGCACGGCACGAAAGCCGCGGCAAGATGCTGCCACGTGAGCGGGTGGCGAACCTTCTCGACCCCGGCAGCCCGTTTCTGGAGATCGGCGCCACCGCGGCGCATGGTCTCTACGACGGTGCAGCACCTTGCGCGGGCGTGATCGCGGGCATCGGTCGGGTGCAGGGGCATGAAGTCATGGTGGTCTGTAACGACGCCACCGTGAAGGGCGGCACCTATTACCCGATGACGGTGAAGAAACACCTCCGCGCGCAGGAGATCGCCGAGGCGAACCATCTGCCCTGCATCTATCTGGTGGACTCTGGCGGTGCGAACCTGCCCAACCAAGACGAGGTTTTCCCCGACCGCGACCATTTCGGCGCGATCTTCTACAACCAGGCGCGGATGAGCGCCAAGGGCATCGCCCAGATCGCCGTGGTGATGGGCTCCTGTACCGCTGGCGGTGCTTACGTGCCTGCGATGTCGGACGTTACCATTATCGTGAAAGAGCAGGGCACGATCTTCCTTGCCGGCCCGCCCTTGGTGAAGGCCGCGACGGGCGAGGTGGTCAGCGCCGAAGACCTCGGCGGCGGCGACGTGCATACGCGGCTGTCGGGGGTGGCGGATTACCTTGCCGAAGACGACGCCCATGCACTGGCACTGGCGCGCCGCGCGGTGGGGCAGCTCAACAAGACCAAGCCAAAGACCGTCGATTGGGCCAGCCCCGAAGAGCCCGCCTATGACCCTGCCGAGATGCTGGGCGTCGTGCCTGCCGACCTGCGCACGCCCTATGATATCCGGGAGGTGATCATGCGGCTCGTCGACGGCAGCCGTTTCGACGAGTTCAAGTCCCGCTTCGGCGAGACGCTGGTCTGCGGCTTTGCCCATGTCAAAGGCTGTCCCATCGGCATCATCGCCAACAACGGCGTACTCTTCTCAGAAGCGGCCCAGAAGGGCGCGCATTTCGTGGAGCTTTGCAGCCAGCGCAACATCCCGCTGGTCTTCTTGCAGAACATCACCGGCTTCATGGTGGGCCGTAAATATGAAAACGAAGGCATCGCGCGTCACGGCGCCAAGATGGTGACCGCGGTGGCCACCACCAACGTGCCCAAGATCACCATGCTCGTCGGCGGCTCCTTTGGCGCGGGCAACTACGGCATGTCGGGCCGGGCCTACCGGCCGCGCTTCCTCTGGACATGGCCCAACAGCCGCATCTCCGTGATGGGCGGCGCGCAGGCGGCGGGGGTCTTGGCCACCGTCAAGCGCGACGCCATGGAACGCGCGGGCGAGACATGGACCGAGGAGGAAGAGACCGCCTTCAAACAGCCCACGATCGATATGTTCGAGGAACAGAGCCACCCGCTCTATGCCTCCGCGCGTCTGTGGGACGACGGGATCATCGATCCGCGCAAGAGCCGCGACGTGCTCTACCTGAGCCTGTCGGCCAGTCTGAACGCGCCGATCGAGCCGACGAAATTTGGGTTGTTCCGGATGTGATCGCGATGCGGTACGGGGGCTGCCCCCGGAACGCCCGACATATTTGGAGCCAGAAAGAGATGAAAAGGGTAGGGCATGTTTGACACGATCCTGATTGCGAACCGGGGTGAGATTGCTTGCCGGGTAATGGAAACGGCGCAGGCCATGGGGGTGCGCTGCGTGGCGGTGTACTCGGACGCGGATGCGGGCGCGAAACACGTCGCCATGGCAGATGCCGCGGTGCATATCGGCGGCTCGGCCCCGGCAGAGAGTTACCTCAAGGGCGAGGTGATCATCCAAGCGGCGCTCGATACCGGCGCGCAGGCGATCCACCCGGGCTATGGGTTCTTGAGCGAAAACCCCGATTTCGTGGAGGCGGTGGAGGCCGCGGGGCTGACCTTCATCGGCCCTTCGGCCAAGGCCATTCGCGCCATGGGCCTCAAGGACGCCGCCAAGGCGCTGATGGTCGAGGCGGGCGTGCCCGTCGTGCCGGGCTATCACGGGGCGGATCAGGACGACGCGTTGCTGGCGCGCGAGGCCGAGAAGATCGGCTACCCGGTGTTGATCAAGGCCGTCGCCGGCGGTGGCGGCAAGGGCATGCGGCTGGTCGAGGAGGCCAAAGGCTTTCAGGCGGCACTGGAGTCTGCGCGTTCCGAGGCCAAGACCGCTTTTGGCAACCCGGACGTGCTGGTCGAGAAATTCGTCACCAAGCCGCGCCATATCGAGGTGCAGGTCTTTGGCGACGGCACCCATGCGGTGCATCTGTTCGAGCGCGACTGCTCGCTCCAGCGCCGCCACCAGAAGGTGATCGAGGAAGCGCCCGCGCCGGGCATGACGGAAGAGATGCGCGAGGCCATGGGCCAAGCGGCGGTGCGCGCGGCCGAGGCCATTGGCTATGCCGGAGCGGGGACGGTGGAATTCATCGTCGACGGTTCGGGCGGGCTTTCGACCGACGGGTTCTTCTTCATGGAGATGAACACGCGGCTTCAGGTGGAGCATCCGGTGACCGAACTGGTGACCGGGGTCGATCTGGTGGAATGGCAGTTGCGCGTCGCCGCGGGCGAAGCCCTGCCGAAGCGCCAAGATGAGCTCACGATCAACGGCCACGCCTTCGAGGCGCGGCTTTATGCCGAGGACGTGCCGAAGGGTTTCCTGCCCGCCACCGGGACGCTGACGCATCTGTCCTTCACGCCCCAGACCCGCGCCGACAGCGGCGTGCGGGCGGGCGACACGATCAGCCCCTTTTACGATCCGATGATCGCCAAGGTCATCGTGCACGGGCCCACGCGGGACGTGGCGCTCTCGCGCCTGCGCGCGGCGCTCAAAGGCTGCGAGGTCGGCGGCACGGTCACCAACCTCGCCTTCCTCGGGGCGCTGGCCGAGCACGAGGGGTTTGCCAAGGGCGACGTGGATACGGGCCTGATCGCGCGCGACATCGAGGCCCTGACCGCGCAGCCCGATGTGCCGGGGCGGCATTTCGCTCTGGCCGGGATGGCAGCACTCGGGCTCGACCAGCCACAAGCCGAGGCGGGCTTCAATCTCTGGCGGCCGTTGCGGCATCAGGTGATGCTGGGCCGCGACGGGGAGGAACATCTGCTGAAGGTGCGGGTGCTCTCGGAGGACGTGCAGCTATGGTCCGTGGGCGATCACGAGGTGCGCGCCGAGCGCATCGCGGGCCGTTGGAAAATCGACGGCCATATAGCGCCCCCGGTCTCGGTCGCGGGCGACGTGGTCACGGTGTTTGATGCCTATGGCATCGCCTTTGACGTGATCGACCCGCTGGCCCGCGCCGCCGCCGCCCATGGCGACGGCAATATTGTCGAAGCGCCGATGCCGGGGCTGGTGCGTGCCATCGACGCCGAGGTCGGCCAGAGCGTGGCCAAGGGCGACCGTCTGGCAGTGCTGGAGGCGATGAAGATGGAACATTCGCTGCTCGCCGCGCGCGACGGCGTAGTGGCCGAGGTGTTGGCTCAGGCCGGCGATCAGGTCGAGGCCGGTGCGGCGCTGGTGCGTCTGGAAGCCGAGGAGGGCGCATGATCACGCTGCATCACTGTCCGCAGACCCGCTCGATGCGCACGCTCTGGCTGCTGCACGAGCTCGACGACGTGGAGTTCCAGGTCAAGATGCATGCCTTCGACCGCAGCCTGCGCGATCCGGAATACCTCGTGCTCTCGCCCGCGGGCCGCGTTCCGGCGCTGGAGATCGACGGCGAGCGCATGTTCGAGACCGGGGCGATCACCCAGTACCTCTGCGAGCGCTACAGCCCCGACCGCATGGGCCGCTCGGTCGGCAGCCCGGACCGCATGGCATGGCTGGTCTGGGTGCATTTCGCCGAGACCATCAGCCAGCACACCGCAGCACTCACCCAGCAGCACATCGCCCTGCGCGAGGATCACATGCGCAGCCCCATCGTGATGAAGCTCGAAGCCGCGCGGATCGGCAAGTGCTACGACGCGCTCGAGGCGCGGCTCTCGACGCCGCTGGAGAACCGCGACTACCTGCTGACTTCCGGCTTTTCCGCCGCCGACATCTCGGTCGGGCAAGCGGTCTACATGGCGCGGCATTTCGTGAAATTGGATGACCACCCCTCGGTCGCGGCGTGGTATGAACGGATCACGGAGCGCGACAGCTTCGCGCAGGCGCTGCCCGAGGGAGCCAAGCTCTACGAGAAGGATTTTTACGCGCCATGGCCGGTCGAGTGACCATGGCCCAGTCAGGGAAGGAAAGCGGCCAATGAGCCTTGGACCATGTGAGATTTTCGAGGTCGGCCCGCGCGACGGGCTGCAGAACGAGAAACGCGAGATTCCCGTGGCCGAGAAGGTCGCTTTGGTGAACAAGCTGAGCCAAGCGGGCTTTGCCCGCATCGAATGCGCCAGTTTCGTCAGCCCCAAGTGGGTGCCGCAGATGGCCGGCTCGGGCGAGGTGCTGGGGCAGATCACCCGTGCCGAGGGCGTGCGCTATGCGGCGCTGACGCCCAACATGCGCGGCTATGAAGATGCGCTGGCCGCGAAGGCCGACGAGATCGCCATTTTCGCCTCCGCCTCCGAAGGGTTCAGCCAGAAGAACATCAACGCCAGCATCGACGAGGCTTTCGAGCGTTTCGCCCCCATCCTCGAAGAGGCGCGGCACGTGGACATCCCGGTGCGCGGCTATGTCTCCTGCGTGGTGGAATGCCCCTATGACGGCAAGGTCGATCCCGGCGACGTGGCCCGCGTGGCCGACAAGCTCTTTGCCATGGGCTGCTACGAAATTTCCTTGGGCGACACCATCGGCGCGGGCACGCCCGACAGCATCGCGCGGATGCTGCTTTCGGTGCGCGACGTGGTCCCGGCGGGGCGGCTCGCGGGGCATTACCATGACACCCACGGGCGGGCGATGGCCAATATCGACGCCTCATTGTCGATGGGCCTGCGGGTGTTCGACGCGGCGGTCGGTGGCTTGGGCGGTTGCCCCTATGCGCCGGGGGCGGCGGGCAATGTCGCCACCGAGGCGGTGAATGAACATCTGACGGCGCTTGGCTACGACACCGGCGTCGATCAGGCGGTGGTCGAAGAGGCCGCCGAAATGGCACGGGCAATGAGAGGCTGACATGTACGAGACTTTGACGATCGAAACCGACGCGCGCGGGGTGGCCACGCTCACCCTGAACCGGCCGGAGAAGCACAATGCGATGTCCGCGCAGATGCTGGCCGACCTGACCGCGGCGGCGGGCAAGCTGGCGGAGGATGACGCGGTGCGCGTCGTAGTTTTGACCGGGGCGGGCAAATCCTTCTGTGCGGGCGGCGATCTGGGCTGGATGCGCGACCAGCGCGACATGGATGCCGAGACCCGCTCAGCGGAGGCGGGTAAGCTGGCGACGATGCTGGGCGCGCTCAACGCGCTGCCGAAGCCGGTGATCGGCAAGCTACAGGGCAATGCCTTCGGCGGCGGCGTCGGCATGGCCTCGGTCTGCGACGTGGCCGTGGGCGTCGATACGCTGAAGATGGGGTTCACTGAGACCCGTCTGGGCATCATCCCGGCCACCATCGGGCCCTACGTGCTGGCGCGGATGGGCGAGGGGCGCGCACGGCGGGTCTTCATGTCGGCGCGTCTGTTCGATGCCGCGGAGGCGGTCGATCTGGGGCTGCTGGCCCGCGCCGTTCCGGCGGAAGAGTTGGACGCGGCCGTCGAGGCCGAGGTCGTGCCTTACCTCTCCTGCGCGCCGGGGGCGGTGGCGGCGGCCAAGAAGCTGGCGCAGGACTTGGGTGGAATCGCCACGCCCGAGGCGGTGGAAATGTCCATTGATGCCCTCGCGGCGCGTTGGGAAACCGATGAGGCCGCCGAGGGAATCGGTGCCTTCTTTGACAAGCGCAAAGCCGCTTGGGTGGTCTAGCTCAAGGCTTTGGCGAAATGGCTCTATTGCGGGCTCGTGGGCGGCATTAACCGGGCTTGGCCCGTTGACCCTACCCACGGGCAGAGTTAAACCCGTTCCAAGTTTGTCTGCGCGGGCTTTTGGCCTTTGCCTCATGCCGCGCACCGCGAAAGGAGCATCCCCTTGGACGACATGCTGCGGGAATACCTGCCCATCCTCGTTTTTCTGGCCGTGGCGATTGGCCTTGGCCTTGTGCTGATCCTCGCCGCTGTGGTCGTGGCCGTGCGCAATCCTGACCCGGAGAAGGTCTCGGCCTATGAATGCGGGTTCAACGCATTCGACGATGCGCGGATGAAGTTTGATGTGCGTTTCTATCTGGTTTCGATCCTCTTCATCATCTTCGACCTTGAAATCGCTTTCCTCTTCCCATGGGCCGTGGCCTTCAAAGAGGTGAGCATGGTGGGCTTTTGGTCGATGATGGTGTTCTTGGGCGTGCTGACGGCGGGCTTCGCCTATGAATGGAAGAAGGGAGCGCTGGAATGGCAGTAAAAGATGACGCACTCGTCACCCCGGTGATGGGCGATGGCCACCAAAGCCCACGGGTGAAATCCGGTGCCTCCGCCCCTGCGGCCTACGGTCAATATGGCGCGGGGCCGGACCCTGAGTTCGCCACTCAAAGCCTGAATGCCGAGTTGCAGGACAAGGGTTTCCTGCTGACCTCGACCGAAGACATCATCAACTGGGCGCGCACCGGCAGCTTGCACTGGATGACCTTCGGTTTGGCCTGCTGCGCGGTAGAAATGATGCACAGCTCCATGCCGCGCTATGACCTTGAGCGTTTCGGCACAGCACCACGCGCCTCTCCGCGCCAGTCGGACCTGATGATCGTCGCGGGCACGCTGACCAACAAGATGGCCCCGGCGCTGCGCAAGGTCTATGACCAGATGCCAGAACCGCGCTATGTGATCTCGATGGGGTCCTGCGCGAACGGCGGCGGCTACTACCACTACAGCTACTCGGTCGTGCGCGGCTGTGACCGCATCGTGCCGGTCGATGTCTATGTGCCCGGTTGCCCGCCCACGGCAGAGGCGCTGCTTTATGGTATCCTCCAATTGCAGCGGAAGATCCGCCGCACCGGGACGATCGTGCGCTAAGGCAACCGCCTGCGCCGCAAGCGGGGCAGGCAGAAGGACAAAGCGCCAAAGGCGCGGGACAGTGAGATGGCGTTGATCGGCGCGTGGAAGGAAGATTTGCGATGAGCGAACAACTGCAGGAACTTGGGGCCTATATCGAAGCCAAACGCCCCGATTGCGTGCTCGGATGGGATGTCACCAAGGGTGAGTTGAACATGGATGTGGCGCTGGCCAATGTCGCCGGGCTTGTCGAGTTCCTCAAAGGTGATCCGACCTGCCGCTTCTCGACTTTGGTGGACATTACGGCGGTGGATTATCCGGGCCGGGCCAAGCGTTTCGACGTGGTTTACCACTTCCTGTCGATGTACCAGAACCAGCGCATCCGCCTGCGCGCCGCCGCGCGGGAGAAGGACATGGTGCCCTCGATCACTGGCGTGCACCCCAGTGCCGATTGGTTCGAGCGTGAAGTCTTTGACATGTTCGGCATCCTTTTTTCCGGCCACCCGGACCTGCGCCGTATCCTCACGGACTATGGTTTCCGCGGGCACCCGCTGCGCAAGGATTTTCCGACCACGGGCTATACCGAGGTGCGCTATGACGAAGGCGCCAAACGCGTGGTCTATGAGCCTGTGAGCCTCGTTCAGGAATACCGCCAGTTCGACTTCATGTCGCCATGGGAAGGGGCCGATTACATCCTGCCCGGCGACGACAAGTCGGCACCCGACGGTCATGTGAGCAAGGACGCGAAGTAATGGGCGGGCTTTGGTGGCTGATCCTCTCGGCGCTGACCGCCATTCCGATGGTCAAACTGCTGCCGTTCTTCGGCATCAACAAATACTGGGCGGTGGCCTGTCTGATCCCGCTGGGCACGATTGCCCTGCTGTGGTGGATGGGCATGAAGCTGCAAGAACTGGAGAAACGGTAATGGACGGCGACATTCGCACAAAAGCCTTTGACGACGGGTCGACCGACTTTGAGTCCGGCGAGCAGAAGATTCGCAACTTCAACATCAACTTCGGCCCGCAACACCCTGCCGCACACGGGGTTTTGCGTCTGGTGCTTGAGCTTGACGGTGAGGTGGTAGAGCGTTGCGATCCCCATATCGGCCTGCTGCACCGTGGCACCGAAAAGCTGATGGAAAGCCGCACCTACCTGCAAAACCTGCCGTATTTCGACCGGCTGGATTATGTGGCCCCGATGAACCAAGAACACGCTTGGTGTCTGGCTATCGAAAAGCTGACCGACACGGTGGTGCCGCGCCGTGCCTCGCTGATCCGGGTGCTGTTCTCGGAAATCGGGCGCATTCTGAACCACCTTCTCAACATCACCACGCAGGCGCTGGACGTGGGCGCGCTGACGCCGCCGCTCTGGGGTTTTGAAGAGCGTGAGAGCCTGATGATCTTTTACGAGCGGGCCTGTGGCGCGCGTCTGCACGCGGCGTACTTCCGCCCCGGCGGCGTCCACCAAGACCTGCCGCCCGCGCTGCTGGACGATATGGAAGCCTGGTGCGAACAGTTCCTCAAGAAGTTCATGGTCGACATCGATGAGCTGCTGACCGAGAACCGCATCTTCAAACAGCGCAACGTCGACATCGGCATCGTGACCGAAGAGGACATTCTCAACTACGGCTTCAGCGGTGTGATGGTGCGCGGGTCGGGCTTTGCTTGGGACCTGCGCCGCGCGCAGCCCTATGAATGCTACGATGAATTCGACTTCCAGATTCCCGTGGGCAAGAACGGCGACTGCTTTGACCGCTACCTCTGCCGGATGGAAGAGATGCGCCAGTCGACCTACATCATCCAGCAGGCGATCGAGAAGCTGCGCGCCCCCGAAGGGCAGGGCGATGTGCTGGCCCGGGGCAAGATCACCCCGCCATCGCGCACCGCGATGAAGACCGACATGGAAAGCCTGATCCACCACTTCAAGCTGTACACCGAAGGGTTCCACGTTCCCAAGGGCGAGGTTTACTGCGCCGTCGAAGCGCCCAAGGGCGAGTTTGGCGTCTACCTTGTGGCCGATGGCTCCAACAAACCCTATCGCTCCAAAATCCGCGCGCCGGGCTTCTTGCACTTGCAGGCGATGGACCATGTGGCCAGCGGTCACCAGCTTGCCGATGTGGCCGCGATCATCGGCACCATGGACGTCGTCTTTGGAGAGATTGACCGGTGATGCCGCTGGCGTCACCCCGTTTTGAAGAATTTTACGCCGGGGGCATCATTGGCCTCCGCCTGACCATAGGTTCGAACTAATGCTCCGCCGTCTACACCCTGACCAGCCCGACAGTTTTGCCTTCACGCCCGCCAACCAAGAATGGGCCGAAGCGCAGATCACCAAATACCCCGAAGGCCGTCAGGCCAGCGCGATCATCCCGCTTTTGTGGCGCGCGCAGGAGCAAGAGGGCTGGTTGACCCGCCCCGCGATCGAACATGTCTCGGAGATGCTGGGCATGGCCTATATCCGGGGCCTCGAAGTGGCGACATTTTACTTCATGTTCCAACTGCAACCCGTTGGTTCCGTGGCACATATCCAAGTTTGCGGCACCACCTCCTGCATGATTTGCGGGGCCGAGGATCTGGTCGCCGTCTGCAAAGAGCGTATCGCCGCCAAGCCGCATGAGTTGTCGGCGGACGGACGTTTTTCTTGGGAAGAGGTCGAATGCCTCGGCGCCTGTTCCAACGCCCCCATGGCGCAGATCGGCAAGGACTATTACGAAGACCTGACCACCGCGCGGCTGAACGAAATCCTTGATGAGTTGAGCGAGGGGCGCGTGCCCGTGCCCGGCCCTCAGAACGGGCGCTATGCCTCCGAGCCTCTGGGCGGGTTGACCAGCCTCACGGATCACGAAAGCGGGCGCACGCAGTATAACGCCAGCGCGCAAGCGGCGGTCGATATCGGCGATACGGTCAAGCGCATCGACGGCACCGAGGTGCCGCTGCTGACCCCATGGCAGCGCAAGCCCGACGCGCCGCAGCCTGAAACCGTGGAAGAGGTCGAAGCCGAAGAGCCGCGTCCCGCCGAGGGCGAAAGCGCCGACAAGACCGGTATCACCGAGCAGGAGGCCGAGGCCGCCTCGAAAAGCAAGCCGCGTTCCAAGCGCGACCCCGCGGGTGAAACCGTCGATGCCGCCGAGGCCGAGACCGACACCCCCGCGACGCCCGGCCAAAAGCCTGCGCAGTTGGACAGCCCGCGCGAAAGCGGTGCGGACGATCTGAAAAAGATCAAAGGCGTCGGTCCGAAGCTGGAGCAGATGCTCAACGGCATGGGTTTCTACCACTTTGATCAGATCGCCCAATGGGGCCCTGAGGAGGTCGCTTGGGTCGACCAGAACCTCGAAGGGTTCAAAGGCCGCGTCAGCCGCGACAATTGGGTAGAGCAGGCCGCTCGCCTCGCAGAAGAATAAGACGGAGATTAACAACGGGCCAAGGACGGCACCCACACCACCCCGCAGAGCCATAAGCCGCATCGCCCGCATCAAGGGAGAGAAGGACAGTCATGACGGATATTTCGGAACGAGAAGCCTGCACCAAGCGCTGCTGGTGGCTGGGTGCCGGTGTCGGTTTGCTCGTGGCATTCCTGTTGCTGGCTTTCGGCATCTGGGGTCTGTTGATGTCTATTTTGGCCGGTGTGCTGGTGGCGGTGATTGTGGGCTATCTGGCGATGGCCCTGCTGTGCAAAGACGTGCCAGCCGCCGCACCGCAAGACAACACCCGCAGCGCGGCGGCAGCATCGGTTGCGGCAGCGCCGACAGCATCGGACAGCGTCTCGCCAGCGGTGGGCACGGTCCCTGCCGGTGACGCAGGCATCGGGGCCGCGCGAAAGGCCAGCGCGCCGGTTGAGCCTGTGGCAGAGACATCGCCGATTGCGCCGGTGGCCGATACGGCTGCCGTTGAGGCCGCGCCGGATGATGTTGCCGAGGTCGATGTGGCGGGCGAGGAAGAACCCGCCGGAACCTCCGAGGAAAGAACGCCGACGCCGCCCGTGGCCGACACAGCCGCCGTAGAAGCCGCTCCGGAACAGGTTGTCGAAGCCGAAGAAGCGCCCGCAGTGGTGACCACCCCGGAAGAGACCGTCGAGACCGCGCCCAAGGGGGCGACAGGTGGCGCATCGACTGATGGAAAACCCGCGCTGCTGGATGCACCCCGCGCGGGTGGGGCGGATGACCTTAAGCGCATTAGTGGCATCGGGCCGAAGTTGGAACAGACGCTGAATGAACTGGGCATCTTCCATTTCGACCAGATCGCGGCCCTTGAGGGGGAGGAGATCGACTGGGTCGATTCCCGTCTGCGTTTTAAGGGCCGTATCCGGCGCGACGATTGGATCGGTCAGGCCAAGGCACTTGCCAGTGACGGCAAAGCCGAGGGCTGATCGGGGTAAGAGAGAGACATGAGCGAAGCCGAAGACAGAGCGCTTGCCCGCAAGGGCCGCACCGCAGGGCTGGTCATTGCCGTGACCATGTGCTTGTGGCTGGCCATGCAATGGGCGGGCCCGGCGCTTGGCCTGCCGGGGCGTTATGCGCTGCTCTTCGACTTTGCTGCACTGGCCGCGCTTTTCTGGGCGATGGTCGTGATATATCAAATGTGGCAGGCCCGCCGGGCCAGCCGTGAGAACCAAAGGTAGGCATCATGCTTCAGGACAAAGACCGCATTTTTACCAACATCTACGGCATGCATGACCGCACCCTGAAAGGCGCGCAGGCGCGCGGCCATTGGGATGGGACTGCCGGGATCATTCAAAAGGGGCGCGATTGGATCGTCGACCAGATGAAAGCCTCTGGCCTGCGGGGCCGGGGTGGGGCGGGCTTCCCGACGGGGCTTAAGTGGTCCTTCATGCCGAAGGAAAGCGATGGCCGCCCGGCATACCTTGTGGTCAACGCCGACGAATCCGAGCCGGGCACCTGCAAAGACCGCGAGATCATGCGCCACGATCCGCATACGTTGATCGAAGGCTGCCTGATCGCCTCTTTCGCGATGAACGCGCATACCTGCTACATCTACCTGCGCGGCGAGTATATCCGCGAGCGCGAAGCCCTGCAGGCCGCGATTGATGAGGCCTATGAGGCCGGTCTGGTGGGCAAGAACGCCAGCAAATCGGGCTGGGATTTCGATATCTACCTGCACCACGGGGCAGGAGCCTATATCTGCGGCGAAGAAACCGCGCTGCTGGAAAGCCTCGAAGGCAAGAAGGGCATGCCCCGGATGAAACCGCCGTTCCCGGCGGGTGCAGGCCTCTACGGTTGCCCGACCACGGTGAACAACGTCGAATCCATCGCCGTGGTGCCGACCATTCTGCGCCGTGGACCTGAGTGGTTCGCGGGCTTTGGCCGCGCCAATAACGCGGGCACCAAGCTCTTTGCGATCTCGGGTCACGTCAACAACCCCTGTGTCGTTGAAGAGGCGATGTCGATCTCCTTTGAAGAGCTGATCGAGACCCATTGCGGCGGCATCCGCGGCGGCTGGGACAACCTCAAGGCGGTGATCCCCGGCGGGTCGTCGGTGCCGCTGATCCCCGGCAAGGATATGCGCGACGCGATCATGGACTTCGACTACCTGCGTGAGCAGCGTTCGGGCCTCGGCACCGCGGCGGTGATCGTGATGGACAACTCCACCGACGTGATCAAAGCGATCTGGCGGCTGTCGAAGTTCTACAAGCACGAAAGCTGCGGCCAGTGCACGCCCTGCCGCGAAGGCACCGGCTGGATGATGCGGGTGATGGACCGTCTGGTCTCGGGTGATGCCGAGCCGGAAGAGATCGACATGCTGCTCGACGTGACCAAACAGGTCGAAGGCCACACGATCTGCGCGCTTGGCGATGCGGCGGCTTGGCCAATCCAAGGTCTGATCCGGCACTTCCGCGATGAGATCGAAGATCGGATCAAACACAAGCGCACGGGCCGCGTCAGCGCGGTCGCGGCGGAGTGAAACCCTGTGCAGCGTCGGGCCTCACCGGCTTGACGCTTGACGCAGGAGCGGCGATAGCGGGCGCGCGTCAGGCGCGTCCGTCCACAACAGGCGCGGGGCGATCGGCAAGGCCGGGCCTTGGCGCAGCGGAGTAGGTTTATGAAATATGCTTTGACGGTTCTGACGCTCAGCGCCCTGCTGGCGGGCTGCGCCAATGATGGCGAGCGGATTGCCTTTGACGGGCAGTATTTCAACACCAAACTGCGCAAGGTCGACGGCCAGCGGGATGTCTTTCAGGTGACAGTCAAGGACGCCGGCAAATCCATCGACGGCGCCCGCGCGGCGGCGCGCTATGAGGCGGTGAAATACTGTGTCGGCAACTACGGCAACTCGAAAATCGACTGGACCTTTGGCCCCGACGCCCCGGCAAGCGCGCTGCGGTTCGATGGCGGGGCGCTGACCTTTCAGGGGCGCTGCCCCCAGTGATCGCATCGGCGACATATCGCGGGCCTGCGGGCCTTGGGGGCGGTGATATTGAATATCACGGCCTGCGATCTCCATTTGTCAGACGGGCCGTTCCGGCCCGCTGCATGAAGGAGAATTGATATGCGCACCCTGATGATCGCCGTGATGGGCCTAAGCCTGACCGCCGCCACCGTGACACCGGTCGCCGCCAAACCGCCATTGCGCGAGGTGGCCGCCATCGACGATGCGCTCTTGGACATGGGCGTCGCCGACATCATCCGCAAAAACTGCCCCGACATCAGCGCGCGGATGCTGCGCGCGGTCAAGATGGCTTGGGACTTGAAAGGCAAGGCAACCGATCTGGGCTACTCCGACGCCGAGATCGACGCCTATATTGATAGTGACGCTGAAAAAGCGCGCATGAGAGCGCGGGGCGCCGCGTTTTTCAAGGCGAAGGGGGTCGATACTTCGGACCCGCAAAGCTATTGTGCGCTCGGACGCGAAGAGATTCAAAAATCGAGCCGGATCGGTTCGTTACTGAAGGCAAAGTGAGCTTATGAGCGATATCCGCAAGATCATCATCGACGGTAAGGAAGTCGAAGTCGAAGGGGCGATGACGCTCATTCAGGCCTGCGAGCAGGTCGGCATTGAAGTGCCGCGCTTCTGTTACCACGAGCGTCTGTCGATCGCTGGCAACTGCCGCATGTGTCTTGTGGAAGTCGTCGGCGGGCCGCCCAAGCCCGCCGCCTCCTGCGCCATGCAGGTACGCGACCTGCGCCCCGGTCCCGAGGGCCAGCCGCCGGTCGTGAAAACCAACTCGCCCATGGTCAAGAAGGCCCGTGAAGGCGTGATGGAATTCCTGCTCATCAACCACCCGCTCGATTGCCCGATCTGCGACCAGGGCGGTGAGTGCGACCTGCAGGACCAGGCGATGGCCTACGGCGTCGACTTTTCGCGCTACCGCGAGCCCAAGCGCGCGACCGAAGATCTCGATCTTGGCCCGCTGGTCGAGACCCATATGACACGCTGCATCTCCTGTACCCGCTGCGTGCGCTTCACGACCGAGGTCGCGGGCCAGCACGTCATGGGCCAAACCGGCCGCGGAGAGGATGCGGAGATCACGACCTATCTCGGCGCGCTGATCGACAGCAACCTGTCGGGCAATATCATCGATCTTTGCCCGGTGGGTGCGCTGGTCTCCAAGCCCTACGCCTTTACCGCGCGTCCGTGGGAACTGACGAAGACCGAGAGCATCGACGTGATGGATGCGCTCGGCTCCAACATCCGCGTCGACACCAAGGGCCGTGAAGTCATGCGCTTCCTGCCGCGCAACCATGATGGCGTGAACGAGGAGTGGATTTCCGACAAGACCCGTTTTGTCTGGGACGGTCTGCGCCGCCAGCGTCTTGACACACCTTACATCCGCGAGAACGGCAAGCTGCGCAAAGCCAGCTGGCCCGAGGCGCTGAATGCCGCCGCCGCCGCGATGAAGGGCAAGAAGCTGGCCGGTTTGATCGGCGATCTGGCCCCGGTCGAGGCCGCCTTTGCCCTGAAGCAGCTGATCGAGGGGCAGGGCGGTGTCGTCGAATGCCGCACCGATGGCGCGAAACTGCCCGCGGGCAACCGTTTCGGCTATGTTGGCAACGCGCGGATCGAGGATCTGGATGATGCCAAGATGATCCAGCTCATCGGCACGAACCCCGCCGTCGAGGCGCCGGTGCTGAACGCGCGTATTCGCAAGGCGTGGAGCAATGGCGCCGAGATCGGCCTGATCGGCGAAGCGGCTGACCTGACCTATCCGCATCATCATCTGGGCAACGACCGCGCCACGCTCGACAAGCTGATGGGCAGCGACTTCGATGAAGTGCTGGAGCAGCCTTCGGTGATCGTCGTGGGGCAGGGCGCCCTGCGCGAAGCCGATGGTTCGGCGGTTCTGGCGAAAGCGATGGAGCTTGCCGAGAAGACCAAGAGCAAGCTGATGGTTCTGCACACCGCAGCCTCGCGCGTCGGCGCGATGGACATCGGTGCCGTGGCCGAAAACGGTATGGACGACGTGAACGCGGCAGAGGTGATCTACAACCTCGGTGCCGACGAGATCGAGATCGGCGAAGGCCCCTTTGTGATCTACCAAGGCAGCCATGGCGACCGCGGCGCACACCGTGCCGACATCATCTTGCCGGGCGCCGCCTATACCGAGGAGCCGGGGCTGTTCGTCAACACCGAAGGCCGTCCGCAGCTGGCGCTGCGCGCAGGCTTTGCACCGGGGCAGGCGAAAGAGAACTGGGCGATTCTTCGGGCACTTTCGGCTGAGATGGGCGCGCAACTGGGCTATGATTCCATTGCCGAGCTGCGCCGCAACCTGACCGAGGCCGTGCCGCATCTGGCGAATGTCGATGAGGTGCCCGAAAACGAATGGAACGCGCTGCCTGCGGGCAAGCTGGGCGATGCGTCTTTCGCGCCTGCGGTGCGTGACTTCTATCTCTCCAACCCGATCGCGCGGGCCAGCCAGTTGATGGCGGAACTGTCGGCACTGGCCGCCGCGCGCCGGGCCGAGCCGATGGCGGCGGAGTGAGAACAATGGCGTTGGCCCCCTTGATGCTACTGGCCGCCTGCGAACCGCAGGTGCCGGTGGCCGAGGATTTTATCCCCGATTACAAGGGGGTCGAAACCCAGCTTTTGGACGGGGATTTGGTGCAATTCAACGTGGCGATGACCAAGGCGCTTTCGGCGCAGGACGTGTCGGACTACGCCGAATGCGCCGCCGCGCAATACACGCTGATCCGGGGCTACGGTTTTGCGCGTCATGTGCGGACAAATGTGAGCGAAGAGGGTGGCATATGGCGGGCAGATGCTGTTTACACAATCTCGCCGAGCCTGCCCAAAGGCTTGAAGACAATTGATGCCGAAGTGACCGCGTTTCAATGCGCGGAACGCGGCATTCCGACGGTGTGAGGACTTATGGCTGATTTCTTTTACACGACCGGGCTTGGCATTGCCCTGCTGACGGTTGGGCAGGTGTTGCTGCTGGTGGTGCCGTTGCTGCTGGCGCTGGCCTTCCTCATGTATGCCGACCGCAAGATCTGGGCCGCCGTGATGATGCGCCGCGGCCCCAACGTTGTGGGCGTCTTCGGCCTGCTGCAAAGTTTTGCCGACTTCCTCAAATATATCGTTAAGGAAGTGGTGGTTCCGGCGGGCGCAGACAAGGGGGTCTTCTTCCTTGCGCCGATGATTTCCTTCGTCATGGCAATGATCGCTTGGGCGGTGATCCCGTTTAACGACGGTTGGATCCTGTCGGACATCAACGTGGCGATCCTCTATGTCTTCGCCGTCTCCTCGCTTGAGGTTTACGGCGTGATCATGGGCGGTTGGGCGTCGAACTCGAAATATCCCTTCTTGGGCTCTTTGCGTTCTGCCGCGCAGATGATCTCTTACGAAGTGTCGATCGGTCTGATCATCATCGGCGTGATCCTCTCGACCGGGTCGATGAACTTCTCCTCCATCGTGGCGGCGCAGGATGGCGACTGGGGTCTGCTGAACTGGTACTTCCTGCCGCATTTCCCGATGTTGATCCTGTTCTTCATCTCGGCGCTGGCGGAAACTAACCGCCCGCCCTTCGACCTGCCGGAAGCGGAATCGGAGCTGGTGGCGGGCTATCAGGTGGAATATTCCTCGACCCCCTTCCTGCTCTTCATGATTGGCGAGCTGGTGGCCGTGGTGCTGATGTGCGCGCTGGTGTCGCTGATGTTCTTCGGTGGCTGGCTGTCTCCGGTGCCGTTCCTGCCCGATGGCTTCTTCTGGATGTTCATCAAGATGCTGATGGTCTTCTTCATGTTCGCCATGGTGAAGGCTATCACGCCGCGCTACCGCTATGACCAGCTGATGCGGCTGGGGTGGAAAGTCTTCCTGCCCTTCTCGCTCTTCTGGGTGGTCTTCGTGGCATTCGCTGCAAAATTCGATTGGTTCTGGGGCATCTACGCCCGCTGGACCGTAGGGGGCTGATATGGCTGCGACTGATTACACCCGCGCCGCGAAATATTTCCTGCTGGCAGATTACGCCAAGGCGTTCATGCTGGGGATGCGCTATTTCTTTGCGCCGAAAACCACGCTGAACTACCCGCATGAAAAGGGGCCGTTGTCGCCCCGTTTTCGCGGGGAGCATGCCCTGCGCCGTTATCCCAATGGGGAGGAACGCTGCATTGCCTGTAAGCTTTGCGAAGCGATCTGCCCTGCGCAGGCGATCACCATCGACGCCGAAGCGCGCGAAGACGGCAGCCGCCGCACCACGCGTTATGACATCGACATGACCAAATGCATTTACTGCGGTTTCTGTCAGGAAGCTTGCCCGGTAGATGCTATCGTCGAAGGCCCGAACTTCGAGTTCTCGACCGAGACCCGCGAAGAACTCTACTACGACAAGGCCAAGCTTTTGGACAACGGCGAACGCTGGGAAGCCGAAATTGCCCGCAACCTCGAAATGGACGCGCCCTACAGATGAACGACCCCAAGAACCCTTTTGATGCGATGATGAAGCAAGCGCAGGAAATGGCGAAAGCCTTTCCAGCGATGGATGCTTTTTCGCCTAAAGGGTTCGAGGCGATGATGGGCACCATGCCGAAGGAAATGATGGATTTCTGGTTCGGCGACACGGTCAACAAGGGCGGGCTGGACGCGCGGACGCGGCTGCTTCTGACCCTAGCCGGGCTGACCATGCAGGGCGCGCAGAATGACATGGCCCTCCGCCAAACCGTGCGCCACGCGCGCGAGGCGGGGGCCACGAAACAACATATCGTCGAGACGATCAGCCAGATGTCGGTCTTTGCCGGGCTTCCGGCGATGACCCGGGCGCTGGAATTGGCGCAATCGGTCCTCGACGACGAACAAGACACCAAGAAGGAAGACGGCGCATGACGGTCTTTTCATTTTACCTCTTCGCGATCAGCGTCATCACCGGCGGGCTGTTCACGGTGATCAGCCGCAACCCGGTGCATTCGGTGCTCTGGCTGATCCTGTCCTTCCTTTCGGCGGCGGGGCTCTTCGTTCTGCTCGGCGCGGAGTTCGTGGCGATGCTGCTGGTCATCGTCTATGTGGGCGCGGTGGCGGTGCTCTTCCTCTTCGTTGTCATGATGCTCGACGTGGACTTCGCCGAACTCAAGGCCGAGATGGCGCGCTACATGCCTTTGGCCTTGCTGATCGGGCTGGTGATTTTGATGCAATTCGTCATGGCCTTCGGCGCATGGGAGCAGAGCGCGGCGGCGGAGAGCCTGCGGGCCAATGCGATTGATCCCGCGCGGTTCAACACCGAAGCCCTCGGCCTGCTGCTGTATGATCGTTACTTCCTGCTGTTCCAACTGGCAGGTCTGATCCTGCTGGTGGCGATGATCGGGGCGATCGTGCTGACACTGCGTCACCGTAAGGATGTGAAACGCCAAGACGTGGTGGCCCAGATGATGCGCGACCCGGCCAAGGCGATGGAGCTGCGCGACGTGAAGTCAGGGCAGGGCCTTTAACTAACGGAATTTTTCAAAAATTCCGGGGCCGTTTTCTTTGAAAGAAAACGGCGTAAAAGAAAGAAAGGGACGTCGAAATGTCGAGAACAACAATCGTGGTACTGGTCGTGGTGTTGATCGTCGTATTTTTCGGCGGCTACAGCTTTATCGGCTAAAGCTTCGGCAATCCCGGTGGCAGCCGGGGCAAAGTGATACTAAAAGCCCCATTAAATGGGGCGCGACCAAAGCCCATCAAGGGGCGGGAACGTAAGGGACGACATGATCGGACTTGAGCATTACCTGACAGTGGCGGCGACGCTGTTTGTCATCGGCATCTTCGGGCTATTCCTGAACCGCAAGAACGTGATCATTCTGCTGATGAGCATCGAATTGATGCTGCTCGCGGTGAATATCAACCTCGTCGCCTTTTCCAGCTTCCTTGGTGATCTGACGGGGCAGGTCTTTACCCTTTTCGTGCTCACCGTCGCCGCGGCTGAGGCTGCCATCGGCCTCGCCATTTTGGTCTGTTTCTTCCGCAACCGTGGCTCGATCGCGGTGGAAGATGTCAACGTGATGAAGGGCTGAGGCAATGGAAACCACGATCCTATTCGCCCCGCTGGTGGGTGCCATCCTCTGCGGTTTCGGCTGGAAGATCATCGGTGAAAAGGCCGCCCAGTGGGTCGCCACCGGGCTGCTGTTCCTTGCCGCCTTCCTGTCTTGGGTGGTTTTCTTGACGCTGGACGGCCCAGCCGAGCAAATTCAGATCCTGCGCTTTATTGAAAGCGGCACGCTGAGCACCGATTGGGCGATCCGGCTCGACCGTCTGACCGCGATCATGCTGATCGTCATCACCACGGTGTCGAGCCTCGTACATCTCTATTCCTTCGGCTACATGGCCCATGACGAGAACTTCCGTGATAACGAAAGCTATCGCCCTCGGTTCTTCGCCTATCTGTCTTTTTTCACCTTCGCGATGTTGATGCTGGTGACAGCCGACAACCTCGTGCAGATGTTCTTTGGCTGGGAAGGCGTGGGCGTGGCCTCCTACTTGCTGATCGGCTTCTACTTCCGCAAGCCGTCGGCCAATGCCGCAGCGATGAAAGCCTTCGTGGTCAACCGGGTGGGGGACTTTGCCTTCCTGCTCGGCATCTTTGGCCTTTACATGCTGACGGACTCGATCCGCTTTGACGATATCTTTGCCGCCGCACCCGATCTGGCCGAACAGTCCGTTACCTTCCTGTGGAACGACTGGAACGCAGCGAACCTGATCGCCTTCCTCCTGTTCCTCGGCGCGATGGGTAAATCGGCGCAGCTTTTCCTGCACACATGGCTGCCCGACGCGATGGAAGGCCCGACGCCTGTGTCGGCGCTGATCCACGCCGCGACCATGGTGACGGCGGGTGTTTTCCTTGTCTGCCGCATGTCGCCCGTGATGGAATTCGCGCCCGAGGCGATGGGTTTCGTTACCGTGATCGGCGCCACCACTGCCTTTGTTGCCGCGACCATCGGCCTTGTGCAGACCGATATCAAACGCGTCATCGCCTATTCGACCATGTCGCAGCTTGGCTATATGTTCGTGGCCGCGGGCGTGGGCATGTACTCGGCGGCGATGTTCCACCTCTTCACGCACGCCTTCTTCAAGGCGATGCTCTTCTTGGGCGCCGGCTCGGTCATCCATGCGATGCACCATGAGCAGGACATGACCAACTACGGCGGTCTGCGCAAAAAGATCCCCTATACCTTCTGGGCAATGATGATCGGCACGCTGGCCATCACCGGCGTCGGCATTCCGCTCACACATATTGGTTTCGCGGGCTTCCTGTCGAAGGACGCGATTATCGAGAGCGCTTGGGGTGGCGGGTCGATGTATGGCTTCTGGCTTCTTGTGATCGCCGCGGCGATGACGAGCTTCTACAGCTGGCGCCTGATTTTCCTGACCTTCTTTGGCAAGCCGCGGGGCAACAAGCATACTCATGAGCATGCGCATGAGAGCCCGATGGTCATGCTGATCCCGCTTGGCGTTCTGGCGCTCGGCTCGGTCTTTGCCGGGATGATCTGGTACGGCAGCTTCTTTGGTCACGCGGATCAAGTCGGCAAGTTCTATGGCATCCCGATGGCCGAGATGGCAGGCCACGGCGACGATAATGTCGAAGGGGCGGAGGATGACCACGGCGCAACTGGTCCGGTCGATGGCGACCATGGCGCGGATGCGCTGGTCGAAGGCCACCAAGACGCCGGCACTTATCACGAAGCCTTCGGCGGTGCGCCGGGCGATGGGGCGCTTTACTTCGCACCCGACAACCATGTTCTGGAAGATGCCCATGCCGCGCCGAAATGGGTCAAGGTCTCGCCCTTCATCGCGATGCTGGCCGGTCTGGTCATGGCCCTGTGGTTCTACATCTGGAGCCCGACCGTCCCGGGACGGCTGGCGGCAAACCAACGCCCGCTTTACCTGTTCCTGAAAAACAAATGGTACTTTGATGAGGTTTACGACGTGATTTTCGTGCGTCCTGCCAAAACGATCGGCCGGTTCCTGTGGAAACGCGGCGATGGCACTGTGATCGACGGCACGCTTAATGGCATCGCCATGGGGATCATCCCCTTCTTCACCCGCCTCGCAGGTAAGGCACAGACGGGCTATATCTTCACCTATGCCTTCGCCATGGTGATCGGCATCGCCGTTCTGGTGACATGGATGACGATGAGCGGAGGAGCGAACTGATGGATACGCATCTGCTTTCAATCATCACATTCATTCCGGCATTCGCAGCGCTGATCCTTGCGGTCTTCCTGCGGGGCGATGATGCCGCCGCCGGGCGGAATGCGAAATGGTTGGCCTTCATCACCACGACGGTCACCTTCCTGATCTCGCTTTTTGTGCTGTTCGAGTTCGACCCGTCGAACACCGATTTCCAATTCGTGGATGAGGCCGACTGGCTCTTGGGCCTGAAATATCGCCTCGGCGTCGACGGCATCTCGATCCTTTTCGTGATGCTCACGACCTTCATGATGCCGCTGGTCATCGCGGCAAGCTGGAACGTCGAGCATCGCGTTAAGGAATACATGATCGCCTTCCTGCTGTTGGAGACCCTGATGCTGGGCGTCTTCATGGCGCTGGATTTGGTGCTCTTCTACCTCTTCTTCGAAGCGGGCCTGATCCCGATGTTCCTGATCATCGGCATCTGGGGCGGGAAAGAGCGGATCTACGCGAGCTTCAAGTTCTTCCTCTACACCTTCCTCGGCTCGGTGCTGATGCTGGTCGCGATGGTGGCGATGTTTACCGAAGCGGGCACCACCTGCATCGGCGGCTGTGAGATCAGCCTGCTCACGCATAACTTCGGCTCCGAAAGCTTTGAGGTTCTGGGCATCCAGATCGTCGGCGGCATGCAGACGCTGATGTTCCTCGCCTTCTTCGCCAGCTTCGCGGTGAAAATGCCGATGTGGCCGGTCCACACCTGGCTGCCCGACGCCCACGTTCAGGCGCCGACGGCAGGCTCCGTGGTGCTGGCGGCGATCCTGCTCAAGATGGGCGGCTACGGCTTCTTGCGCTTCTCTTTGCCTATGTTCCCAGTGGGGGCCGAGGTGATGACTCCGCTGATCCTGTGGATGTCGGCCATCGCCATCGTCTACACCTCGCTGGTGGCGCTGGTGCAGCAGGACATGAAAAAGCTGATCGCCTATTCCTCGGTCGCACACATGGGTTTTGTGACCATGGGCATCTTTGCGGCCAACCAGCAGGGTGTCGATGGGGCGATCTTCCAGATGATCAGCCACGGCTTCATCTCAGGCGCGCTCTTCCTCAGCGTCGGTGTGATCTATGACCGGATGCACACCCGTGAGATCGACGCCTATGGCGGTCTGGTCAACCGGATGCCCGCCTATGCGCTGGTCTTCATGTTCTTCACCATGGCCAATGTGGGCCTGCCGGGGACTTCGGGCTTCGTGGGGGAATTCCTGACGCTGATGGCGACCTTCCAAGTGAACACTTGGGTGGCGGCCGTGGCCACGACGGGCGTGATCTTCTCGGCGGCCTATGCGCTGTGGCTCTATCGCCGCGTGGTGATGGGTGACCTGATCAAGGAAAGCCTCAAGGCGATCACCGATATGACTGCGCGTGAGAAATGGATCATTGCCCCTCTGGTGGCGATGACCCTGATCCTGGGCGTCTACCCGGCGCTGGTGCTGGACATGATCGGGCCCTCCGTGGCTGCCCTGATTGAAAATTACGACATGGCGCTGGAGGCGGCTGACACCGCCGTGCAGACCGCCGATGCCTCGCATTAAGAAGGACTTGGCGCATGATATCCGCTGATCTGAACATCATTCTGCCTGAGATCGTCCTTGCGGGGTTTGCCCTGCTCGGCCTTCTCGGCGCGGTCTATACGTCGAAAGACAAGGCCGCCGGGGTGCTCGTCTGGGTGACCGCGGTGGTGATGGTGCTGCTGGCCGGTTGGGTGGCCATGTCTGGCGACGGCACCACCAATATCGCCTTCCACGGCATGTTTATCGACGACACTTTCGCGCGTTTCGCCAAGGTGACGATCCTGCTTTCTGCCGCTGCCGTCTTGGTCATGTCGGAAAACTATATGAAACTGCGCGGCTTGCTGCGGTTCGAGTATCCGATGCTCGTGGCCTTGGCCGTCGTTGGCATGATGATGATGGTCTCCGCAGGCGACCTGATGGCGCTCTACATGGGGCTGGAACTGCAGTCGCTGGCGCTTTACGTCGTGGCCTCCCTGCGCCGCGACTCGGTTAAGTCCACTGAAGCGGGTTTGAAGTATTTCGTGCTCGGCGCACTCAGCTCGGGCTTGCTGCTCTATGGCGCATCGCTGGTCTATGGCTACGCCGGGACCACGCTGTTCGCGGGCATCATCACCACGGCGCAGACGGGCGGCACATCGCTTGGCCTGCTCTTTGGTCTGGTCTTCCTGATCTCGGGCCTTGCCTTCAAAGTCTCCGCCGTGCCCTTCCACATGTGGACACCGGACGTTTACGAAGGCGCGCCCACGCCGATCGCGGCTTTCTTTGCCACGGCGCCCAAGGTTGCGGCGATGGGTCTCTTCGCCCGGGTGATGCATGACGCCTTTGGCCAGATCGTCAGCGACTGGACACAGATCGTCGCGCTGTTGTCGGTTCTGTCGATGTTCTTTGGCTCGGTCGCCGCGATCGGTCAGACCAATATCAAACGTCTGATGGCCTTCTCCTCCATCGCGCATATTGGCTATGCGCTGATGGGTCTGGCCGCGGGCACCGCCTTTGGCGTGCAGGCGATGCTGGTCTATATGGCGATCTATGTGACCATGAACCTCGGCACCTTCGCCTTTATCCTGCTGATGCAGAAAGACGGCGCGCCGGTGACGGATATCACCCTGCTCAACATGTATGCCAAGACCAACCCGGGCCGGGCGCTGGCGATGCTGGTGCTGCTGTTCAGCCTTGCGGGCGTGCCGCCGATGCTGGGTTTCTTCGGCAAGTTCTATGTGCTGCGCGCGGCCTATGACGCCAATATGACATGGCTGGCCATCGCGGGCGTGATCGCCAGTGTGATCGGTGCCTATTACTACCTGCGCATCGTCTTCTACATGTACTTCGGCGAAGAGCGTTCGGACACGCTCGACCACCAGAACGGTGGTGTGCTGACCGTGGTGCTGATGGCCTCTGCCGTCATCATGATCGTCGGTATTGCCAATATGTTCGGCGTCGAAGGCTTGGCCGCATCGGCTGCGGCATCGCTGGTGAACTGAGCGGTGCGGCACGAGATCGGCCAGACCCGCGCATGACCCCTTGGCCGGAAGGCTATGGCCGGCGCGTCTATGACACGCTCGATTCCACCCTCTCAGAGGCGGCGCGGTTACAGCAAGAGCTGACCGCGCCGACTTGGATCTTGGCGCTGGAGCAGACGGCGGCGCGCGGCCGTCGGGGCCGGAGCTGGGCCACCCCCCGCGGCAATTTTGCGGCCACCCTGATGATGCCGCGCAAAGAGCCGCCGGGCGTCGCCGCGCTGCGCTCTTTCGTGGCCTCGCTCGCGCTTTACCGTGCATTCGTCGCAGTGACGGGGCGGGAGGACGCTTTTGCGTTGAAGTGGCCGAATGACGTTCTGCTGCGCGGCGGTAAGGTTGCTGGCATTCTGTTGGAAAGCGTGGGTGAGCATTTGGCCATCGGCATCGGCGTGAACCTTGCCCATGGACCGGCGGCGGACAGCCTTGAAGCGCGCGCCTTACCTGCGGTGACCCTGCGCGAAGCGGGGAGCAATGTGGGCGCGGAAGAGTTCCTCGACGTGCTTGCGCGGGAATACGCCGGTCTGGAAGAGCAGTTCACGACCTATGGTTTCAGCACGATCCGCAGCGCGTGGCTGGCCCATGCCGCGCGGCTCGGAGAGGTCATCACCGCGCGCACCATGCGCGACGAGATGACCGGCGTTTTCGAAGATGTAGACGGCGCAGGCAATCTGATCCTGCGCACCCGCGACGGCGCGGTGCCCATCACCGCAGCGGACGTGTTTTTCTAAAATCGGGGGGAGGGGAGGCACCATGCTTCTGGCAATCGACTGCGGCAATACCAACACCGTGTTCTCTATCTGGGATGGGGATGCGTTCATCGCCACATGGCGCACGTCGACCGAATGGAAACGCACCGCCGACCAATATTACGTTTGGCTCAACACCCTGATGCGGCTTCAGAATATCGACGCCGACATCACGGATATGATCATCAGCTCGACGGTGCCGCGGGTGGTGTTCAACCTGCGCGTTCTGGCGGATCGCTACTTTAACACGCGGCCCTTCGTTGTCGGGAAACCGGGCTGCGCACTGCCCATCGACGTGCGTGTGGACGAGGGGACGCAGGTCGGCCCGGACCGGTTGGTCAACACCGTGGCAGGCTATGACCTCTATGGCGGCGACCTGATCGTGGTGGATTTCGGCACGGCCACGACCTTTGACGTGGTGGCCGATGATGGGGCCTATATCGGGGGGGTGATCGCGCCTGGGGTGAACCTCAGCCTAGAGGCGCTGCACAACGCGGCCGCCGCCCTGCCGCATGTCGATATCTCGAAACCGCCGTCGGTGATTGGCACCAATACGGTGGCCTGCATGCAGTCCGGTGTCTTTTGGGGTTATGTCGGGTTGGTTCGTGAGATATGTGAGCGGATAAGGGCGGAACGTGCAAGACCGATGCGCGTTATCGCCACGGGGGGTCTGGCACCGCTGTTTCAGCAGGCAGTCGACCTGTTCGATGATTATCAAGATGAACTCACGATGCACGGGCTGACCGTGATCCACGATTATAATAAGGACAAAGCTGAATAATATGAGCAGCGAACGATTTATCTATCTGCCCCTCGGTGGGGCGGGTGAAATTGGCATGAACGCCTATGTCTACGGTTACGGCAAGCCCGGTAAAGAACGGCTGATCGTCGTCGACATCGGTGTGGCCTTTCCGGACATGGACAGCACGCCGGGCGTGGACCTGATCCTGCCCGACATCTCTTGGCTGAAGAAGCGTCGCGATCAGATCGAAGCGATCTTCATCACCCATGCCCACGAAGACCACATCGGTGCCATCGCGCATTCCTATGAGGTGCTGAAGGCGCCGATCTATGCGCGCGCCTTTACCGCCAATATCGCCCGCCGGAAGATGTCTGAACACGGCCACCCCGAGGATGCGGTCACCACCGTCAGCGCATGGCCCGAGCAGATCACCGCAGGTCCGTTCAAAGTGGGCTTCCTGCCGATCTCGCATTCGATCCCCGAATCCTCTGCCATGGTCATCGACACGCCCGAGGGGCGCACGATCCATTCGGGCGATTTCAAGATCGACCGCACGCCGGGCGTCGGCGAAGCCTTTGACGACGCGCTTTGGGCCGAGGTTTGCAAGGATGGCGTGAAGGCGCTGATCTGCGACAGCACGAATGTTTTCTCCGCCCATCCCGGTCGCTCCGAAGCCACTGTGGGCCCGGAGATCGAAAAGCTGGTGAGCAGCGCCGAGGGCATGGTCGTCGCCACCACCTTCGCCTCCAACGTGGCGCGGGTCAAAACGCTGGCCGAAGCCGGTGCGCGGGCAGGGCGGTCTATCGTGCTCTTGGGCCGTGCGATGAACCGCATGGTCGACGCCTCGATCCAGACCGGTGTGATGAAAGACTTCCCGCCCGTCATCTCGCCCGAGAACGCCCGCGCCATCCCGCGCGAGAACCTGATGTTGCTGGTCACCGGCAGCCAAGGGGAGCGCCGCGCGGCCTCTGCGCAACTGGCACGGGGCAAGTATCAGGGGATCGAGTTGAAAGAGGGCGACCTCTTCCTCTTTTCCTCGAAAACCATCCCGGGCAATGAGCGTGGCGTGATCGGCATCATCAACCAGTTCTCGGAAAAGGGTGTAGATGTTGTCGACGACTCCTCGGGCCTCTACCATGTGTCGGGCCATGCCAACCGCCCCGATCTGGAAACCCTCCATGCCATCATAAAACCGCAGGTTCTGATCCCTATGCACGGGGAGCACCGCCACCTGCGCGAACACGTCAAGATCGCCGATGCCAAGGGCATCACCGGCGTTCTGGCGGTGAACGGGATGATGGTGGACCTGTCGGGCAACCAGCCCAAGGTGGTCGAACATGTCGATACGGGTCGCATGTATCTGGACGGTTCGGTTCAGGTTGGTGCGCTGGATGGTGTGATCCGCGACCGTATCCGCATGGCGCTGAACGGCCATGCCACAGTGACGTTGATCCTCGATACCGATGACGAGCCTTTGGGCGAGCCTTGGGTTGATCTGATGGGCCTGCCGGAAACGGGCCGGTCCAATGCGCCGCTCGTAGATGTGCTTGAACAAGACCTCAGCCAGTGGCTGAACCGTCAGAAAGCCGCCACCCTGCGGGATGACGACAAGCTAAACGACGGTCTGAAAAAGGTCGCGCGGCAGTCGTCCTATGACGAAATCGGCAAGAAGCCCGAAGTCACCGTGGTGGTCAGCCGTCTGAGCTGACCTCCGCGTCACCGCTGCACATATAGACCGCGCCGCCCACCGCGACCACGCTTACCCCCGTGGCCGCAAGGGCGGCGGGGGTCGACAGGGCAGTGGCCAGCGTGCTGCCTGTCGTCGCCAAATTGGCGCTGAGGGCAGAGGCCCCTCCCGTCAAAATGAACGCCCCCGATTTATGTGCCACGGCGCGGAGGTTGTCCGGCTGGCTGAGCCTGTCCACGGCGGAGCGCGCGATGTTCTTGCTGATCTCGACGGTCTCTTCCTTGGTGGTGTTCACCCGCTCGCAGAAGGTCTTCTTGCAATAGCCGCGATAGTTCCGCGCGCCGGGGATCAGGAAATGCCCGTCTTCGGGCGTGGCGGTCAGGCAATAGCCGTCGATCTGATCCAGCGGCACAGTGGTGGCGAGGTAGTCGAACAGCACTCCGCTGTCGCAGGCGGGCGGCGTGCCCCAAAGCTTGCTCCACTTCCGCGCGGGCCAATTCATCAGACGCTCGCGGGTGCCGACCTCTTCGGCGAAATTGGCAAAATTCTCGGCTTCCACCACAACTTCGGCGCCATTGACCTCGGCCCGGCAGCGTTCCGCGCTGGCGGGGGCGGCGGTGAAGGCGGTTAGGATCGTGAGAGCGAGGAGGGCGGGGCGCAGCATGATTGTCCTATCTGATGGGTTTCCCCTCACATAGCACAGACGAAAAAGCCGCCAATCCCGGCGGGGATCGGCGGCGAATTCATGCCCGCGTTGGCGCGGTTCAGATGCGTTCGCGGAAGCTTAGACCGATGAAGTCTGGCGTGTGATCGCCCAGACCGACGACACGGTTGTCGTTGCCGCCCCGTTTGTCGCCCCGGCCACGTCCGCCGCGCGACTTCTTCTCGTCCTTGTTGCCGCGGCCCGACTTGCGTTCGTCCTGCGCGGCCTCTGCCTTTTCGGGCTGCGCTTTGTCGTCGGTTTTGGCGTCGACCTTGGCCTCGGCCTTCTCGGCCTGCGGTTGCTTGCCCTCGGCGGGTGCCTCGACAGGTTTGTCGGCCTTGCGGCTGCGCGAGCGGGTCCGCTTGGGCTTGTCATCGGACTTGGCCGGTGCGTCGGAGGTCTCCTCGGCGGGTTTGGCTTTGCCGAGCGGGTTTTCGATGCGCGGGATTTCCTTTTGCACCAGACGCTCGACATCCTCGAAGTTCTTTTCGTCGCGCGGCTGGCAGATCATGATCGCCTTGCCATCGCGGCCCGCGCGGCCGGTGCGGCCAATGCGGTGAACGTAGTCTTCGGCATGGCTCGGCACGTCGAAGTTGAAGACATGGCTCACGCTTGGCACATCAAGGCCACGCGCGGCAACGTCGGAAGCCACGAGGAAGCGCAACTCGCCACCCCGGAACCCTTCGAGCGTGCGGGTCCGCTGGCTCTGGTCCAGATCGCCGTGGATCGGGGCCGCGTCATAGCCGTATTTCTTCAGCGATTTCGCGACGATATCCACGTCCATCTTGCGGTTGCAGAAGATGATCGCATTGGTGCATTTCTCACCTTCGGCGTCGATCAGCAGGCGCAGCAGCTTGCGCTTCTCGCTCGCCTCGCGGTCCTTGCGCGAGCCTTTGAACATCACGACGCCCTGTTCGATATTCTCGCTCGTGGTCGCCTGACGCGCCACTTCGATCCGCTCAGGGTTGCTAAGGAAGGTGTTGGTGATCCGCTCGATCTCAGGCGCCATGGTGGCCGAGAAGAACAGCGTTTGCCGGGTGAAGGGCGTGAGGCCGAAGATCCGCTCAATGTCAGGGATAAAGCCCATGTCGAGCATCCGGTCGGCTTCGTCCACGACCATGACCTTGACGTCCGACAGGATCAGCTTGCCGCGCTCGAAATGATCAAGCAGGCGGCCCGGGGTGGCGATCAGCACGTCGACGCCCTTGTCGATCAGCTTGTCCTGCTCTTTGAAGGAAACGCCGCCAATGAGCAGTGCTTTGGTCAGCTTCAGATGCTTGGAATAGGTGTCAAAGTTCTCGGCTACCTGCGCGGCCAGTTCCCGCGTGGGGCAGAGCACGAGGCTCCGCGGCATCCGCGCGCGCGCCCGGCCACGGGCGAGAAGTGACAGCATCGGCAGCGTGAAGCTGGCTGTCTTGCCGGTGCCGGTCTGGGCGATGCCCAGAACGTCACGACCTTCAAGAGCGGGGGGAATGGCGCCCGCCTGAATAGGTGTGGGCGATTCGTAGCCAGCCTCATCAATAGCTTTGAGGACCTTGGCATTCAGGTTCAGATCGGTAAATTTTGTCATGTGCGTCCGAGTTGAGCGGACACTGACTTGGCCCGCGGCAGCAATACAAGCCGGCCCGAATGGCCCAAGGGGCGGCATTTGCCGCGGCATGTTGCGAAAGCGCATAGCAAGTTGCGGCCCAGCCGTCAAACACTTGCCCTCTCAGGCGCTTAACTTGGGAACTGGCGCGACACCTTTGCATCAAGGTCGAGATCGGCGAGACGCAGCAGACCGTGGGCATTTAACGTTTCGCGCAGCTCAGGCGTATCGGCGCAGACCTCATCGAAAAAGGCGCGCAATCCCGGCTCACCCCCTTCGGATTCGATCATGGAAAAGAGTTCATGCATCGACAATCCGCCGCGATCGCGGGGGCGGTTGGGGGCCAGATCGGCGCGGTAGGAGCCTTTTTCCAGCCGGTAGCGATAGGCGGCGAGCCACTCCGGCCAGCTTTTCGCGTGAAGATGCGCGAGATCAATGCCGGGCTGCTGCTCTGGCCCGTCGATCATCGTATCGTGCTGAAAAGCGTTGTGGATCTGGAGCCGCACCTCCGCCATCCCGGTGCGAACGAAAACTTTGCCGGCCAGATGGCTCAGAAAGCCACCTTTGACGTAGTCACCATAGGTCGGGTAAAGCGCCGAGACGATCTGGGCGCGCTCGGGGCCGTTGGGAATGAAGGCTTTGAAAGCCGTCCCATCCCCGGCCAAAGCCTCCATCGGGCGGATGCGGGTGATTGTTTGTGCCGGGGGCAGGGTGGCAAGCACCTCATCCACCGGGCGGTCAGAGACGAGGAACTCGTCCACATCCATATGGATCAGCCAATCCACATCATCCGCCCGGTTATAGGCGCGGGTCGCGTTCTGGCTTTGACGGACTTGGTGCTTTTGCGGACGTTTGCCACAAAGCCTTTGCCAATAGGCCTCATCGCAGGTGGTGACACGGATTTTTGGATGGGCCTTCAGGCTTTCGAAAGCCTCTGGGTTTTCGGCATCGAGGTATAGGTAGAGGCGATGCGCGCCCGCCTCCAAATGGTAGGCGGCAAAGCGTCGTATCTCCTCTGCGGGGGCCAGGATCGTGGCCACCAGCCCCCATTTTGTCGTCGTCGTCATCGCGTCTCCCCAGTTGGGGTTAGAATGCCATGATCGGCTCCGAAATCAAGGTTTTCTGCCCCCGGGGGCGGGCCGTTTTACACCATCATTTCCTTGGTCGCGGTCAGCTTCACATCCGGGTAATCGCGCTCGACGCGGTCGATGTCCCATTGCAGGCGGGTCAGGTAAACGATGTCGCCATCATGGTCATGCGCGATGTGCTGTTTGTTACTATCGATAAACTTATCAACGGCTTGCTTCGTGCCGTTCACCCAACGGGCCGAGGTGAACTGAGACGGCTCAAACCGAACCGGCAGGCCGTATTCCAACTCGATCCGGCTGGCGAGCACTTCGAATTGCAACTGGCCGACAACGCCCACGACAAACCCCGAACCAATCGAGGGTTTGAACACTTTTGCAGCACCTTCTTCGGCGAATTGCATCAGCGCTTTTTCAAGGTGTTTCGCCTTCAGCGGATCGCCCGCGCGGACCGATTGCAGCAATTCGGGCGCGAAGGAGGGGATGCCACTCACGCGGAGCGCTTCGCCTTGGGTCAGCGTGTCACCGATGCGCAGCTGCCCGTGGTTGGGGATGCCGATGATGTCACCGGCCCAAGCCTCCTCTGCCAACTCGCGGTCGGAGGCGAGGAACATCACCGGGTTGGACACCGTCATCGGCTTTTTCGTGCGCACATGGGTCATTTTCATGCCACGCTCGAAATGCCCCGAGGCGAGGCGGACAAAGGCCACACGGTCGCGGTGCTTGGGGTCCATATTGGCCTGCACCTTAAAGACAAAGCCCGCGACCTTTTTCTCTTCGGGCAGGATCTGGCGTGGGGTGGCGGCTTGGATCTGCGGCTCTGGCCCGTATTTGGCGATGCCTTCCATCAATTCACGCACCCCGAAGGAGTTGATGGCCGAGCCGAACCAGATCGGGGTCAGCGTGCCCTCGTGCATCGCCTTGAGGTCCAGCGGTGGCAGCAGTTCGCGTGCCATCTCAAGGTCTTCGCGCAGTTTCTCCAGCAGCGCGGCGGGAACGTGTTCGGCCAGCTTTGGGTCGTCAAGCCCTTCGATCTTGATGCTGTCGGCGACGCGGTTCCGGTCGGCGCGGTCCATCAGTTCCAGCCGGTCGCGCAGCATGTCGTAGCAGCCCACAAAATCGCGGCCCACGCCGATGGGCCAGCTTGCAGGCGTTACGTCAATGGCGAGGTTTTCCTGAATTTCGTCAATGATTTCAAAGGTATCGCGGCTTTCCCGGTCCATCTTGTTACAGAAGGTGAGGATCGGCAGGTCGCGCATCCGGCAGACCTCGAAGAGCTTTTGCGTCTGGCTTTCCACGCCTTTCGCGCCGTCGATCACCATCACGGCGGCGTCCACCGCCGTCAGGGTGCGGTAGGTGTCTTCGGAAAAGTCCGAGTGGCCGGGCGTGTCAACGAGGTTGAACCGGTAGTTGGTGTCACCGCTATGAAAGTCAAAGGACATGGCCGAGGCCGAGACCGAGATACCCCGGTCCTTTTCCATCGCCATGAAGTCCGAGCGCGTGCGCCGGGCTTCGCCCTTGGCGCGCACTTGGCCGGCCATCTGAATGGCCCCGCCGAACAGCAGGAACTTTTCAGTCAGCGTGGTCTTGCCCGCGTCAGGGTGGCTGATGATCGCAAAGGTGCGACGGCGCGCGATCTCGGGCGGCAGGGCGGGGCGGTTTTGCGGCGTGTCCAACATCCGACCCATATAGGCCGCGCCGCGACCGGGCGCAATCTGGCCATTGCTGCGAATCGCTGGGTGGCGTAGGGTGAGAACATAAGGGGTACGCGGAGGGGATGCGATGGAACTGAAAGAGATTGCCCGCGAATTGGTCACGGGCTGCCGGGCGGGGAATGCTGCCGTGCGTGCGAACCTTGATCGGCTCTATGCCGACGATGCCGTCTCGGTCGAGGCGGTCGATATGGGCGGACAGGGGCGAGAGACCCATGGGGTCAATGCAATCCATGGCAAGCACGACTGGTGGGAAAACGCGATGGAGGAACATAGCACCGAGGTGATCGGCCCGTTCTACTTTGGCGACAGCCAGTTCAGCGCGATGTTCAAGGTCGATGCCACCGACAAGCAAAGCGGTGAGCGGTTCCAGATGGAAGAGATCGGCGTTTACCACGTCAAAGACGGCAAGATCGTCCGGGAGGAGTTCCACTACGCCGTCGAGGCGCCTTAACGGGTTGAGGCTTTGCGCAGCAGCGCCGCCGCGTCGGGGCGGTCTAGCAGTGCCTCTGCCAGATCGAGCCCGGCATGGGGCAGATCGGAATGGCCGGGGATCACCTCGCCCAAGGCTTCGGACATTTCCGGCGGCAGGACCGACCGGGTGCGGCTGTCGACCAACATGGATTCGGCGGCGATGCCTTCGGCATAGATGATCTGATGCCCGTCAAAGAGCAGTTGGAAGTAGTCGACGAATCCGCCGTCCTGCACCGTGACACTGTCGCCGTTGACCAGATGCCGCGCCTTGACCAGCAATTCGGACCGGCCCGCGCCCATCTCATCGCTGCGTTGATAGATGAACAGCCGGTGGTCGGGGCTGACGATCAGGTCGTGTTCGTTGTTGAGCGTGCCTGCGCGGATGCGGATCGGGGCAAACTCGCCGACCGCACGCAGGGTGCTTTGCCCGATCCAGCGCAGGGTTTGCACGCCATCATCGCGGGTCAGGATACGGTCCCCCACGCGCAGGTCTTCGATAGGCCGCAATTCACCCGTGCTGAGCGAGATATGGGTGCCGCGCGTGAAAGAGACGCAGGCCAGCTGGCCGAACTTTTGCCGCGCGGTCTGGGTGTCGATGCCCACGATCCGGTAGCCCGTCTGCGGTGTCAGCGGGCCAAGCGGCAAAAGGTAAACCTCTGCCGCGTGACCGTGTTGATCGACCTCCACCAGCAGCAGCGCCTCTTGGGTCTGCCCGTCGGGTGACATCAGCGTCAGCAGGCTGTCGAGATGCAGATCGCCCCCGGGGCGGCCCACGCCGGTATCCTCGGCAAGGCGGAATTGATCGCCGGGCAGGGTCAACAGAGACAGGCGCTGCGGCTCTGCCGTGCGGTCCAACTCATAGACATCATCGAGGACCAATTCGGCGGCAAAGGACAGCGCATCGCCCATATTGGCCCCATCGCTCGCGCGAAATTCCCCGCCGCGGTAGACGGCGAGGTTCTGTGCGGGGGCGGTGCGGCTGGGGGACATGACGGGCCTTTGGTTCAGGGGCTTTCGCCAGTGAGATAGGTTAGAATTGTGGCCCGGATGGGTCAAGGCTCGGGTGATTTGCTGGCATTGGCGGCGCGGCGTGGTAGGCATATGCAAATGCATAGGAGGAATCAAAATGGATTTGGGAATCAAAGGGAAGAAGGCGCTGGTCTGTGCTTCGTCCAAGGGGCTTGGCCTTGGCTGCGCCGAGGCGTTGGCGGCGGCAGGGGTGAACCTTGTGATGAACGCCCGCGGCGCAGAGGCGCTTGAGGCCTCGGCCGAGCGCATCCGTCAGGAACACGGCGTCGAGGTCACCACCGTCGCGGCGGATGTGGCCACGGAAGAGGGGCAGGCGCTGGTCATCAAGGCGGCAGAGGGCTGTGACATTCTGGTCAACAACGCGGGCGGCCCCCCTCCCGGCATGTGGCAGGATTGGGACCGCGAGGATTTCATCAAGGCGCTCGACGCCAATATGCTGGCCCCCATCGCGCTGATCAAAGCCCTAGTGCCCGCAATGATGGAGCGCGGCTGGGGCCGGGTCGTGAACATCACCAGCCAGTCGGTGCGCGCGCCGATCCCCGTTCTGGGGCTCAGCAACTCCGCCCGCACCGGGCTTACCGGCTATGTCGCGGGCACCGCGCGGCAGGTCGCGGGCAAGGGGGTTACGATTAACAACCTCCTGCCGGGCATCCATGCGACCGACCGGGCAGATTCGCTCGACGCCAATGTGGTCAAGCAAAAGGGCATCACGCTGGACGAAGCCCGCGCCGAGCGTCAGGCGGGCATCCCCGCGGGGCGCTATGGCACCCGTGAGGAGTTCGGCGCGACCTGTGCCTTCCTTTGTTCGCAGCACGCGGGCTTCATCGTGGGGCAGAACCTGCTGCTGGATGGCGGCGGCACCAATCTGACCATGTAAACCCTCCATGGCCGGGGCGCGCGTCCCGGCCATGACCCGTCGCGGCGGATCACATTCCTGACAGCAGCGGTTTCAGTGCTGGCCCGGATTGCAAGCGGCGGCTAACCCTTGTGGGTCAGCTTCTCGCAAAAGGTCCGCCGCCCATGCAAACCACTGTTCTTGTCCTTCTTTTCGCTGCCGTGATCCTTGCCAGCCTCTTGGTGGCACCGCGCCGCGCGACGGTCGAAGGCTTCTTTGGCGGAGCCAATGCGGCAGGCCGCGCGCCGGGGCTTTGGGTGCTGGTGCTGAGCCAAGTCACCACATGGATTTTCGCCCGCAGCCTGATGAACGCGGCGATCTTGGGTTATTTCTACGGCATCGCGGGCACACTAGCCTATGCGGCCTATTACGGGTCTTTCCTGACGGGCGGTTTCCTCGTCGGCCATCTGCGGCGCGGCGGCGCGCGGTCGGTGCAGGACTGGCTGGCGGGGCATTTTGGGGGCGCGGGGACGGCGGCCTATAACCTCGTGATCGGGCTGCGGCTGCTGTCTGAGGTTTTTGCCAATCTCTTGGTCGTCGCGCTGATTTTCGAGGCCGTCTGGCCCGGGTCGGGCACGTTTGCTGTGCTGATCGTCGCCGCCCTCGGCTTTGGCTATTCGGCGTGGGGCGGGCTTTCCGCCGCGCTGCGCACGGATGTGGTGCAGATGCTGGTCTTTCTCGTTGTCTTCGGCCTCGCCCTTGGGGCGCTGCTGCTGAGCCCGGGGTTCGAGCTTGGCGCGGTGCTGAGCGCGCCGGGCGTCTCGGGGCCGTATAACGGCTGGGTGCTGCTGGTCGTGGCGCTGTTGCAGGTCTTTTCCTATCCGGCGCATGACCCGGTGATGATGGACCGCGGTTTTCTGGCGGATGAGGCGACCACCCGGGCGTCTTTCCTCCATGCCTTCTGGATTTCGACGCTTTGCATCATCGGCTTTGGCTTTTTCGGCATCCAAGCCAGCCTGACCGGCGCGGCCTATGAGGGTGAGTTGATCGGCACATGGGGGCAAATTTTCCCGGGCTGGATTTTCGTGGCGCTGATGCTGTCGCTGCTGGTCTCGGCGCTGTCGACGCTCGACTCGGCGCTCGCCTCTGCCGCGCGGCTGATGGTTGAGGAATGGCGCATTGCGCCGCGCAGCCTGGCGGGCGGGCGGCTGGTGATGGCGGGGTTCATGGCGCTTGGTGCGCTGCTGACGCTTTGGGGCAACGCCACGCTTTTTGATGCCGTGGCGGTGAGCGGCACCGCGTCGATGTTCCTCACCCCCGTGCTGCTGGTGGGGCTGGTGGCGGGGCGCGCGATCCCGGTCCGGAGCTACCTTGCCGCCTTTGCCGCCGCGATGCTGGGGGCTGCGGCCTATTTCGCGCGGGGCTGGGGATGGGTCGCGGCACTTCTACCCGAGGGGCATAAATATGAGCAATTGTTGGTGATCTGCATCTTCGTGCTGCTGGCCGGGTTCGCGGCGGTGCTTGCGGGGGCGCGGCGGGGCTGATAGCTGGGTTTCCGAGCGATTTGATCGGATACCGCAGCCTCCATGAGTGACCCCACCCCCCGTCTGGAAATTCGCAACCTGCGCCGCGCCTATGGCGGGCGGCAGGTGGTCGATGACGTATCCCTGCAGATCTTGCCGGGGCAGGTGACCTGCCTGCTTGGCCCCTCGGGCTGCGGCAAATCCACCACGTTGCGCATGATCGCGGGTGTGGAGATGCAAGACAGCGGCACGATCCATGTCGACGGCAAACTGATCTGCGACACCATGTTTCGCGTCCCGCCCGAGCGGCGCGAGATCGGGCTGATGTTCCAAGATTTCGCCCTGTTCCCGCATCTGAGCGTGGCCGACAACGTGGGCTTTGGCCTTAAAAAAGGCACGCGTGAGGAGAAACGCGCGCGGATCGAAGAACTGCTCGAACGGGTGGACCTGCTGCGCTATATCGACGGCTACCCGCACCAGCTTTCGGGCGGGGAGCAGCAGCGCGTGGCGCTGGCCCGGGCGCTGGCGCCGCAGCCGCGTATCATGCTGATGGATGAGCCGTTTTCGGGTCTCGACAACCGCCTGCGTGATGGCATCCGCGACGAGACGCTGAGCATTCTCAAGGAAGAGGACACCGCCGTTTTGCTGGTCACCCATGAGCCGGACGAGGCGATGCGCATGGCCGATGAGATCGCCCTGATGCGCGACGGTAAGATCGTGCAGCAAGGCGCGCCCTACAACGTCTATACGCGGCCCGTCGACCGCGCCTCCGTCGCCTTTTTCAGCGATGCCAATGTGCTTGAGGCCACGGTGACCGGGGCGCTGGCCGATACGGTCTTCGGCCAATTCCTCGCCCCCGGTGTGGCCGATGGCACGCCGGTGAATATCGTCTTTCGCCCGCAACACCTGCGCATCGACTTTGACCGGGCGGGCAAGGGGCCGCGCCCCACGGCGACCGATGGCACCCCGGCCCGGGCGGTCGTGGAACGCGCGCGCTTCATGGGCAACGAAAGCCTCGTGGAATTCGTACTGGAAGAGGATGGATCGCGGCTCAAGGCCACGGTGCCCAATGTCTTTCTGCCGCAACCCGGCGCCGTCATGTGGCTGACCGTGCGCCGCGACCGTTGCTTTGTCTTTCCGGTGACCTCATGAAGCCGCTGTTGGTGGAATTCGGCATGGGCTCCTCCCTGCGCCGCGCCGATTACACGCAGGCCGCGACACGCGCTGTGCAGGATGCGCTGTGGCACAATTCGATCAACTTGGCCGAGCTTTTCGGTTTCGATAAATCCGCCATGCGCATAACCCTCGACGTGGGCGTCCAGCGCCCCGATCTGGTGGATGCCGAGGCGTTGCGCGCGGTCTTTCCCTATGGCGAGGTGACGGTGAACCTGCACCACGGCGGTCTCGACGTGCCGCGCCCCGAAGGCGAAGGGAACCCGACAGTCATGGCCAATGTAGCCCTTTCGGTGGGCTTCGACATGGAGCGTGCCAATGGCTGAGCAGCGGATCATCATCGAAATGGGCATGGGCAACGATCTGCATGGGATGGACTATACCAAGGCCGCGTCGCGCGCGATCGAGGACGCGTTGCGCCATTCCTCCCTGCCGCTGTTCGGCGCGCTGGAGGTGACGCCGGATCAGATGCGCGTGCAGGTCACCGTGGCGGTGCAGGAGCCTGAGAAGGTGGATGTCGACGCGCTGGTGGCCAAACTGCCGCGCGGTCGCGCCGAGGTGCACGCGGTGAAGGGCGGGCTGAACGTGGAAACGGGACAGGATACCATCGTGATCGCGCAGGCCAGCGTTGAGGCGTTCTTGCCCCCGCAAATCGGCTGGCAATTGAAGGGCTGAGGGGGCGGCGTTGATCTGGGGTTAGGGGCGATGATCCGCGAGCGTTCTGCCCGGCTCGTCCACGAATAACTCCGGTAGGGGCTCAGCGCTGCCGATCTGGTCAAGCGGCAGGGTCACGAAATCCGCCGCCCCCTCGCTCCAGGCCGTCAGCAGCCAGAACCGGCCCCAATTACGCACCTCAAGCGGGCGCACCACCTGCGGCGCTTCGCCGATCACTGCAATCCGCAGCTTTTGGCGGGCCTGCACCGCCGCGCGCAGCACCGGCAGATGGGTGAAAACCCGCGTGGCTTTGCCCTGCGACCTCAGCGCCTGCGCCCATGCGGCACCCTCGGCAATGGTCTCGGTCGGCAGCACCGCGTCGAATTTGGCGGCCAATGTTTCTGCTGCGGCTTGCAGGGCGGGGTCGCCCACCTCTGCTGCGACAGCGAGGCCGAGGTTCAGCGCCTCCAACTCCGCCGCCGTCAGGGTCAGCGGGGGCAGAGTGATCGCAGGGATGATCCGATAGCCTTCGCCCCGCGTCCCAGCGATGGACAGGCCCGCCGCGCTGAGCTTGCCCATATCGCGGTAGATCGTGCGGGGGGAAACGCCGAACTGCCGGGCCAAATCCTCGGCCCGGTGCAGCCGCCCATCCCGCAGCCTGTCAATCAGCCGGACAAGCCGATCTTCGGTTTTCGCTGATACCATGCTGCCTCCTGACGCTCCTGACAAAAACATGTCACAACGCGAATTGCACGCGCGAAAATCGGCAGTCCTTCGCCCGCCGCACCGCCCATCCGCCGCATTGCCCCTTCATGGTCCCGGCGCCGCCCGCTATCACGGTGCAGACTGGCGCGACGAGACTGCGCCAAACATGATGGGAGAACAGACATGTTGAACAATATCGGACTGCCGGGCCTGCTGCTGATCGCGGTTGTCGTGCTGGTGCTTTTTGGCCGGGGCAAGATTTCCTCGCTCATGGGCGAAGTCGGCAAGGGCATCACCAGCTTCAAAAAGGGCATCAGCGAAGGCGAAGAAGAGAATAAGCGCGACGAGATCAAACATGTCGAAGACGTGCACCATGCTGACCTGCCCGAACATGCCGATCAGGGCACCCATCCCAAGACCGACCTGAAGGCCGACAAGGACCGGGTGTAACCCAATGTTCGATCTGGGTTGGACGGAGCTTTTAGTCATCGGCGTGGTGGCCCTGATCGTGGTCGGCCCCAAGGACTTGCCCGTGCTGTTTCGGCGCGTTGGGCAATTCGTGGGCAAGGCCAAAGGCATGGCGCGTGAATTCAGCCAAGCGATGAACGATGCCGCCGATGAAAGTGGCATGCGCGAGATGTCATCGTCGCTGAACAAATCGCTCAAAACGGCCAGCAACCCGCTGGGCAGCGCCATGGATGAGGTCAAGGACGCGACCCGGTCACTGACCAATTTCGACCCAGAGAGCGAGACTGGCAAACTGGCGGCGCAAAAGGCCGAGGATGTGAAGAAGATCCAAGCCAGCACCGCGCGGGCCGCCGCCGAACGCAAGCAACGCGAAGCGGCGGAAGCCATGGCTGAGGCTGAAGCGGCAGAGGCGAAGCTTTCGGACGCCGCCCCGGCCAAGGAGGCCCCGGCGCGGCCTGTGATCGAAAAAGACACAGGTCAGGCCCAAGCGGTATCGGACGATGTCGCCGCCAAGACCTCAACGGCACCCAAAGCTGCCGCCAAGAAAGAGTGAGTTAAATGAGCGCCACCGACGATTATGACGAGATCGACGACAGTTCCGCCCCGTTGATCGAGCATCTGGCCGAGCTGCGCACGCGGCTCATCCATTCGGTCATCGCCTTCATCATCGGGATGGTGATCTGCTTTACCGTCTGGAACCCGATCTTCAACTTCCTGACCGAACCGCTCTGCTCGGCCATGGCCGAACGCGGGCAAGAGGATTGCGGGCTGATCCTGATCAAGCTGCAAGAGGGTTTCTTCGTCGCCATCTCGATCTCGCTTCTGGGCGGTCTGGTGCTGGGCTTCCCCTTCATCAGCTACCAGCTGTGGCGCTTCGTGGCGCCGGGGCTTTACAAGAACGAGAAGGGGGCCTTTCTGCCCTTCCTGATCTCCTCGCCGGTGATGTTCTTCCTTGGCGCGGCTTTCGCCTTTTACGTCGTCACGCCGCTGGCCTTCGACTTCTTCCTCGGCTTCCAGCAGGCCGGCACGCTGGTCGGTGGGCCGGACGGTGAGAACGGCATCGCCGCCATCGCCTTCCAAGGCTCGGCGCAGGAGTATCTGTCGCTCACGATCAAGTTCATCGTGGCCTTTGGCCTGTGTTTCCAATTGCCGGTTCTGCTGACGTTGATGGGCAAGGCGGGGCTGGTGAGTTCCGAAGGTCTGGCCAATGTGCGCAAATATGCGGTGGTGGCGATCCTCGTGCTGGCCGCGCTGGTCACCCCGCCGGATGTGATCACGCAGGTGATCCTTTTCGTGGTGGTCTATGGCCTCTACGAAATCTCGATCTTCCTCGTGCGCCGGGTTGAGACAAAGCGCAACGAAAAGCTGCGCGAAGAGGGCTACTTTGACGACGAAGACGAGGAAGACCTGCTGTGATCAATGATCCGATGGACCGTATCGCGGCGGCGCTGGAGCGTATGTCTCCCGCGCCGTTTGCCGCCCCGGACTTCGATGCGGCAACTGCCTTCGTCTGGCACACCGACCCCGACCGTCTGGTGCCAGTGCCGCAGGTCGCGCGGATCGACCTGCCGCTTTTGGTGGGGGTGGATCGGGCGCGGGATACGCTCTTGGCCAACACCCGCCAATTTGCAGCGGGGTTGCCTGCGAACAACGCGCTTCTTTGGGGCGCCCGAGGCATGGGAAAATCAAGTCTTGTCAAGGCGATACACGCGGATGTTCAAGCATCACATGAAGCATTGCGCATCGTTGAATTGCAGCGCGAAGACCTGCCGTCGGTCGGGCGGCTTCTGTCGCTCCTACGCGGGGCCTCGCAGCGGTTCATCCTGTTTTGCGACGACCTCAGCTTTGGCCACGACGACGCGCATTACAAATCGCTGAAGGCCGTGCTGGACGGTGGCATCGAAGGGCGGCCCGAGAATGTCGTGCTCTATGCCACATCGAACCGCCGCCACCTGATGCCGCGCGATATGATCGAGAACGAGCGCGGCAGCGCGATCAATCCTTCCGAAGCGGTAGAGGAAAAGGTCTCTCTCTCTGACCGGTTCGGGCTCTGGCTGGGGTTCCATCCCTGCGATCAGGACCAATATCTGGCGATGATCCGCGGCTATTGCGATGCCTTCGGCGTGGAGATCGACGACGACACATTGCGCGCCGAGGCTGTCGAATGGCAGGCCACACGCGGCGCCCGCTCGGGCCGGGTGGCTTGGCAATATTTCGTGGATTTGGCTGGCCGGAAAGGCGTTCCCGTTTCGGGCGGTTGAGCGCCGGACGGTATTGGCGAAAGGGCCCGCATATTCTGCGGGCCCTTTGTCGTTTGGTTACTGAATATAGGGCGTCGGATCGACGCTCTCAAAGCCTTTGCGCACCTCGAAATGCACATGCGATTCCGATCCGCCGCGCAGTTTGGCGATCTGTTGACCCCGGCTGACGCTATCGCCCTTAGCCACATTCACACCGTCGACATTCGCATAGACCGTGAGCAGGTTGTTGGCATGGCGCACCACGACAATCGGGATGCCCTCCGCACTTTTGGTGATCGCGGCGACGGTGCCCGCCTCGGCGGCTTTCACCGGCCCGCCGGGGCTGCCCTTGATGTTGATGCCCTCGTTCTTGCCCTTGGAATAGGCGCGGATGATGGAGCCTTGGACCGGGGGTGTCATCTTGGTGGCCTTTGCCGGGGCGGTGGGCTTGCCCACATCGGCCACAGGCTCTTTCGGCTCGACCTTGGGCGGCAGGGGCTGTGCGGTTTCATCCTGCGGCAGCGGTTTCGCGGCAGAGGGCGGCGTCGGCGTGGGGGTGCCTGCGCCGGGTGCGCTGGTGACCGGCTGCACGGGGCGCGAGGCGGCGGCGCTCGACGCGGTGTTGGTCGCCTGACGCGGGGGCGCCTGTTTCTCGACCGGGATCAGCAGGAATTGGCCCTCGCGGATTGCGAAATCTGGGCCGAGGCCGTTCCACTCGGCCAGTGCCTTGACCGGCACGTTGTAAAGACGCGCCACGGTATAGGCGGTCTCGCCCCGCTCGACCCGGTGGCGCACAGGCTCTTTCGCCTGCGGTGCCGCGGGCTGCGGCGCAGGCGTGCTGGTGGTGCCTGCGGGCGGCAGGCTTTGGGTCTGGACGCTGGGGGTCGCCGGGGCGCGGTCGATGGCGCTGCCGGCAAGGGTGGTAATGTCCACGGCGCCATTGGTGCCGGGCGCAGGCTCAGAGACGCGGCGGGGCAGGGCGATGATCTCACCCTGGCGGAGCGGGACGCCCTGATCGATCCCGTTGTAGCGGGCCAATTCGCCGCTGTCGGCGCCCACGCGCGCAGCCACGTCTTTCAGCGTATCGCCCCGGCGGGCGACGACGACTTGGTAATTGGGATAAGAGATCACGCCCCGTGCGTCGGGTTTTGGCCGGTCTGCCAAAGGCCCGCGCGCGGCTTCGGCGGTGGAGAACCCATCGCCAAAGGTGCTGCGCATGTCGTAATCCAAGGGCTGATTTTCGCAACCTGCCAGCAGTATCGCACTGGTCCCGGCCATTAGGGTCAGCCGCATGGGGCGGCGCAAGCGTGTTTGGCGCATCTGCAAGTCCTCATCTTCGCCCCCAGACGGTATGGGGCGTTGTCCGTGTCTCTGTAACCTATTAGCCGTCCTTGCCCAAGCCTTCCAGCAGGGGGACAAAGCGCACGGCACGCAATTCGTCGTATTCCAGCCCATCAGCGGTCTTTCGCACGCGGATGAGGTGTTGGACCGTGTCGGATTGGCCGACGGGCAGCACCATGATGCCCCCCTCTTTTAGCTGCGCGAGCAGGGGGCCGGGCGGGTCTTCGGCGGCGGCGGTCACGATGATCCGGTCAAAGGGGGCCTGTTCGGCAAGGCCAAAGCTGCCATCGGCGGTGATCGCGGTGATATTGGTCAAATCCATCGCCTCGAAGACACCGCGCGCCTCTTGGACCAGACGGCGGTGCCGGTCGATCGTATAGACCCGCCGGGCGAGCTTGCTGAGGATCGCGGCCTGATAGCCCGAGCCGGTCCCGATTTCGAGCACCTTATCGCGTGAGGACACCTGCAGGGCTTGGCTCATGAGCCCGACGACAGAGGGTTGGCTGATGGTCTGGCCGCAGGCGATGGGCAGGGGCATATCCTCATAGGCGCGGCTGGCAAAGAGGCCGCGAATGAAGGGGCCGCGGTCGATCGCTTCCATCGCTGTCAGCACGCGCGCATCGGTCACGCCCTTGGAGCGCAGCGCGTAGAGGAACTGCATTTTGCGTTCCGCTTCAGAGATGGGTGGCTCATTCATCCGTTGATGCCCGCCAGCGTTTCGAGGGCTGCGTGATCCGTCAGGTCGCAGCGCATCGGGGTGACTGAGACATAGCCGTCAAGGTTGACGCAGGCATCGCTGCCCGGTGCCGTCTGCACGCGTTGATCGCCGCCCTTGATCCACAAAAAGCGGCGGCCCGAGGGCGACAGATGCGCTTCGGTCGAAAACCCGGTGCCGGGGCGGCGGCCCTGAGGGGCCAGCCGGATGCCGCGCACATCAGTGCCCGCTACGGGCGGGAAGTTCACGTTGTAGAAAAGCCCATAGGCCGCGTCTTCCTTGGGGCTGTGATCCAGAATGCGGCGGCAGGTCTCGGCACCGTGCTGGGCGGCGGCCTCGAAAGGATCGGCTAGATCGCGGTTGGCGGGGCCGTAGTATTGCGACAGGGCGATGGCGGGCAAACCTTGCAACGCCGCCTCGATCGCGCCGCCAAGCGTGCCGGAATAGAGCGCGTTTTCAGCCGCGTTATTGCCCCGGTTCACGCCGGAGAGCACCAGATCGGGGGGGGCGGCGGTCATCGTGTCGTGGATCGCGGCAAGGACGCAATCGGCGGGGGAGCCTTCGGTTGCGAAGACGCGTTCGTCCAATTGCGTGATCATCATCGGCTTGGTGTAGCTGATGCAATGGCCCACACCGGATTGCTCGAACGCCGGTGCCACGGTCCAGACCTCGCCCGCAGGCCCGGCCAGTTCCTCGGCAATGGTGCGCAGCACGGCCAGACCGGGCGCGTTGATGCCGTCATCGTTTGTAATCAAAATACGCATGAATGGCCCCTTTTTGCCTTGATAGGCGAGGGGCGGACCGGCGGCAAGCGCAGCGCGCCGGTGCCGCGCGGTTCAGGAGGCGGAGTTTTTCGACAGTTGCGCCAATACCGCAGCGGCCTGCGTGGCGGTGTCGCTCAGCGCCGCGCGGTCTTCGCCGGGGAAGAAGCGGGCGCGGGTGGCGGTGGGCATCGGCTCGGGCGTGAGGATATGGACACGGGGGCCGATCTGCGCGGTCTCGACCTGCCAAGAGGTCGCCAGCGCGATCTGCGCGGCCTTCGTGGCGCCGTAGCTGCCGAAGAATTTCGTGCCCGCACGCGGATCGTCAAAGAAGACAGCTGTGCCATTCGCCCCCAAAAGCGGCGAGACAAAGGTGATCAGCCGCGCGGTGGCGGTGACGTTTCCGGCGATGGATTTCTCCATATCCTTGGCGTCGATGTGATCGGTGGGCGTCAGCGGGGCGGCATGGACGGCGCAGTGCAGCCAAAGGTCAAGCCCGCCCCAGCGGTCATGGATGCCCCGGCACAACACGGCCATGGCATCGGCGTTGGTGATGTCCATCGGCGCCAAGGTAGCGCTGCCGCCCTTGGCTTGGATACGGTCGTCCAACTCTTCGAGCGCGCCGGTCGTGCGACCGACCGCGATGATGTGATGGGTGGGGGCCAAGGCTTCCGCCAATGCGGCCCCAAGGCCGCGCGATGCGCCGGTGATCAATGCTGTCTTGCTCATGCGCGGGATGTGCACTGCCCCGCGCGGCAGGTCAAGAGGCGCGCGCCGCGCCTCCCTCAAGGTTTCAGCCCTGCGGCAGGCGCAGCACCTGATTGCCGCGGCGGCTGGAGAGCACCAACGTCCCTTGCCCAATGGCGGAGACGATGCCGCCGGCGACCTGATCGCCCACTTCGACGCGCGAGATTTTACCGCCACCTTCGCGGATCAGCGCGCCGGGCGTGCTGTCGCTGCCGAAGATGCCGATCAGCGCCGTGCTGGACAAGTCGGCCTTCTGAGTTGCCAGATCGGAGACTTTCTTTGGGGTCGGGGTCCCATTGCTCGCCATTGATATGCCTTTCGCCTGTGGTTGCGTTTCGCGCGGCAGTCCCCCGCGCTCGCAAGGCGTCAGCTAAGCCCTGCCGCAGTGCAGCGGAAGGGGGCGTTTTCGGGATGCGCAGGGTTCTGCCAAAGCGTCGGCAAAGCTGCGCCGACACCTTGGTTGTAACGCTGCGACCTTTCGTAAGGCTTAATTCGGCTTAGCCGACGAAAGCCTTTTCGACGACGAAATGCTGGGGGTCGGAATTGGCACCCTCGGTCAGGCCAAAGCCTTCGAGAATCTCCATAATATCCTTGTTGAACCCAAGGCTGCCGCAGACCATGGCGCGGTCATGGGCGGCATTGATCTGGGGCACGCCCAGATCTTTGAACACCGTGCCTTCCTGCAAAAGATTGGTGATCCGGCCCATCTTGGGGCTCTCTTCGCGGGTGGTGGTCGGGTAATAGCGAATCTTGGCAAGGTTTTCCGGGCCGATGAGTTCCTGCATCAGCTCGTCGGCCTTCAGCCCTTCGATCAACTGGCGGCCATACTCAAGCTCTGCAACGTCGCGGCAGGTGTGGGTGACGATGACCTCGTCGAATTTCTCATAGGTCTCAGGCTCGCGCAGCAGGCTTGCGAAGGGGGCAAAGCCGGTGCCGGTGGCGAACATCCACAGCCGGTCAGCGGGCAGCAGCGCGTCATGGACCAGTGTGCCCACGGGTTTGGGCCGCAGGATGATCTGATCGCCGGGCTGGATATGTTGCAGCTTGGAGGTCAGCGGGCCGTCTTGCACCTTGATCGAATAGAACTCCAACTCATCGTCCCAGGCGGGGGAGGCGATGGAATAGGCGCGCAAGAGCGGTTTTTGCTTGCCGGTTTCGGGATGCGGGTCGCCCATCAGGCCAATCATCACGAACTCACCCGAGCGAAAGCGCAGGGAAGCGGGCCGGGTTACCCGGAACGAGAAAAGCTGATCGGTCCAGTGGGTGACCGAGGTCACGGTCTGGGCGTCGGGCAATGTCGGGACGGGCTTGGCGGCGGTTTGGTTCACTGTGCTCTGCTCGGTCATCATGGTTTCCGCAAATCGGGTTGCGGCCTCTACTTATGGCAAGGAAGGGGGGAGGGCAATGAAGCGGCCTATTTGGCCGCGGTCGCCGGTCCGGATGCGGCACCGCGCAGGCGGGACTGATAGTCATGGGCCTGCCAATCGGCGCGGGCGCGCCATTGGTCCTCAGGCTGGCGGGCGGCCAGATCCTCGTCGATCTCGACCTCATCGAACCCGGCGCGGCGGGCCATGGCATATTGATCGGCCAGCACATGCCCGCGGGCGCGCAGGCGGCCCCTGTAGCCGCGCAGGCGCAGGACGCGGGCGATGGTAAAGCCGCGCCCATCCGCGAAAGAGGGGAAATCGACGCGGATCATCTCAAGCGCCGGGGTCAGCTTGAGGGCATGGGCATCGGCGTCAGAGGCCAGATCGACGGCGCGGCAATCGTTCGCGGCGCCATCCTCGCAATAGCCTTGGGTCCAGTCGTCGGCGGTGAAGCCTGTGTCGGTGACGAGTACGCTCATGATTTGTCTCCTGTTCGGACCACTTTGCCGTTCACAAAGTGGATGCCGCATTCTTCTTTGTTCTGATCGCGCCAGCGCCCGGCGCGCGGGTCTTCGCCCGGGGCCACGGGCGAGGTGCAGGGCGCGCAGCCGATCGATGGGTAGCCCTTGGCCACTAGCGGATGCCGGGGCAGGCGGTTTTCGGTGATGTAATCGCTCACGTCGGACGTGGCCCAATAGGCCAGCGGGTTCACCTTGATACGCGGTGCGGCACCGTCCTCGGGGATCTCGGTCTCGAAAAACTCCAAGGTCGCGCGGCTGCCCGATTGGAAACGTTTACGCCCGGTGATCCAGCCGTCATAGCCCGCCAGCGCGCTTTGCAGGGGCCGGGTCTTGCGCAGGGCGCAGCAGGCATCGGTGTCATATTGGTGCAGCGTGCCATCGGGATCCTGTGCTGCGATCTCTGCGCTGCGCAGGGTGGTGACATTGCGCAGGCCGAGGCGCTCACTCAGCTCCTGTTGGTAGACGAGCGTTTCGGCAAAGAGCATCTCGGTGTCGATAAAGAGCACCGGGATGTCCCGCGAGACCATGGAGGCGAGGTGCAACAGCGCCACCGATTCTGCGCCGAAGCTGGAGACGAGGGTGAGGTTCTCGATCTCCGCATCGGCGCGGCGGATCACATCCGTCGCCCCGTGGTGGCGCAGGTCGGCGTTGAGCCGTGCCACCTTTTCCTCGACCGCGCGCAGCCCCTCGGGAGGCGGCGCATCGGTATTTGAGAAAGGATGAAGTTCAGGGGTGTCAAGCGGCATTGGCCCGATCCTTCTCTGCCGGTTCGGGGTAGAGCACGGCTTTGAATGGCGCGAGGCCGAGGCGGCGGTAGGCTTGCAGGAAGGTCTCGCCGGGATCGTTGCGCAGGTCGAGATAGCCCAGAACGAGGCGTTCGATGGCGGGGATGATCTCCTCGGCCGAGAAGCCGGGGCCGGTGCGGGTGCCGAGGCTTGCGTCCTCGGTGCCGTCGCCTCCAAGCGTGATCTGGTAGTTCTCTACGCCTGCGCGGTCGAGGCCGAGGATGCCGATATGGCCCACGTGGTGGTGGCCGCAGGCGTTGATGCAGCCGGAGATCTTGATCTTGAGCGGGCCCACGTCATGCTCAAGCTTCAACTCGTCGAAACGGGTGGCGATTTCCTGCGCGATGGGGATGGAGCGCGCGGTGGCCAGCGCGCAGTAATCCATGCCGGGGCAGGCGATGATGTCCGAGATCAAGCCGATGTTGGCGGTGGCAAGTTTTGCCTCTTTCAGCGCGGCGTGCAGTTCGGGCAGGTCGCTGCGGTGCACATGGGGCAGGATCACGTTCTGCTCGTGGCTGATGCGTAGCTCGTCATGGCCGAAGCGGCGGGCTAGGTCGGCCATCACGCGCATTTGGTCCGCCGTGGCGTCGCCGGGCGTGGCGCCGTGTGCTTTGAGACTGATCGAGACGATGGCATAGCCCGGCGCGCGGTGCTGGGCGAGGTTGGTGTCGGCCCAGGCGCGGAAGACGGGATCGTTGGTATAGGCGGATTCGTAAGCCGCGAGGGATGTGGTTTTGAATTGAGGCGCTGCAAAGTCGGCTTCGATGCGCGAGAGCATTTGCTGGTCGACGCCGGTGAACTGCTCGCGGATCAGCGCATATTGCGCATCGACGCGGGCGCGGATGTCTTCGATGCCGTTTTCATGCACGGTGATCTTGATGCGCGCTTTGTATTTGTTATCGCGGCGGCCCAGCACGTTGTAGACGCTGACGATGGCTTCGAGCGTGGGCAGCAGGTCTTCATGTTCCACGAAATCATAGAGCACTTTGCCGATCATCGGGGTGCGGCCAAGACCGCCGCCGACGATGACTTCGAAGCCCTGTTCGCCGTCACGCTCGACGATGCGCAGTCCGATGTCATGGGCCTTGATCACCGCACGGTCGGCGGCGGCGCCGGTGACGGCGACCTTGAACTTGCGCGGCAGGAATTGGAACTCGGGGTGGTCGGTGGACCACTGGCGGATCAGCTCGGCCACGGGGCGGGGATCGGCGACCTCATCGGCGGCGGCGCCGGCGAAATGGTCGGCCGTCACGTTGCGGATGGTGTTGCCGGAGGTTTGGATCGCATGCAGCTTCACTTCGGCCAGCGCGTCGAGCATGTCGGGCACGTCGCGCAGCTCGGGCCAGTTGTACTGGATGTTCTGACGGGTGGTGAAATGGCCGTAGCCCTTGTCCCACCGCTCGGCGATATAGGCGAGTTGATCCATCTGGGCGCTGTTCAGCGTGCCATAGGGGATCGCCACCCGCAGCATATAGGCGTGCAGTTGCAGGTAGAGGCCGTTCATCAGGCGTAGGGGTTTGAACTCATCCTCGGTGAGCGAGCCGTCGATGCGGCGCTCGACTTGGGCGCGGAACTGGGCGTTGCGCTCGGCGAGGAATTTGTCGTCGAATTCGGTGTAGCTGTACATCAGACGGTCTCCTGTTTGCCGTGGGCGTAGTTCGACGGGCCTGTGGCGCGGAACTCTTCGCGGAAATGGGTGGGGCGGGGGCCGCCCGTTTCGGGGGCCACATCGGCGAGGTAGACGCCGACGACCAGATCCTGCTGGCTTAGTGCGTCGATCATGCGCAGGTCCGCGTCGGCCTCATCGGTGAGAACTTCGGCTTCACTCAGTTTGCGGGTCCAGCCGGTGGCGGTTTGATAGACGACATCGCCTTCGAGCAGCGCATTGGCGGTGATGACCTTGGGGGTGAAGGGTTTGGGCATGTCAGGCCAGCTCCTCTAGCGGGGTTTCGGTGGCAACTTGGACGGCGGCGCGCGGGGCGAGGCCGTAGAAGGTGAGCGCGGGGCCGGTCATTTCGGCATCGGCCAGATCGCGCGGCAGATCGTTCAGCGTGGTCGACAGCACCCGCTGATCGGCGCGCGAGGCGTTTTCGATCACGGTGACGGGTGTGGCGCGGTCGGCGCCATGCATCAGCAGGCGGCCTTGGACGAAACGGGCGGATTTCTTGCCCATATAGATTGCGGCGACTTCGTTAGGGCGCGCGAGGGCGGCCCAGTCGTGATCGGCGAAACCTTTCATGTCGTGACCCGTGAGGAACCGGACCGAGGCATTGCGGCCCCGTTTGGTCAGGCTCTGCCCGATGCCCGCCACGGCGGCGGAGGCGGCGGTGATGCCGGGCACGATGTGCCAGCCGATGCCATGGGCGTCGACCGCGTCGATCTCTTCGTCGAGCCGGCCAAAGACGGTGGCATCGCCGGATTTCAACCGCACCACCTGCGCGCCGCTTTGCGCGTGTTCGACCAGCAGGGCGTTGATGTGCTCTTGGGCCGTGGAGAGGCCGAAGCCCTCTTTGCCGACGTCGATCATCAGCGCTTCGCGGCGAGCGAGTTCGAGGATCTCGGGGCTGATCAGACGGTCGTAGATCACCACATCGGCCTCATCCAGCGCGCGGCGGGCCTTGAGCGTCAGCAGTTCCGGGTCACCCGGGCCGCCGCCGACAAATGCCACATGGCCAGCGCGGGCTTTGCGGGTGAGGTGGGTGTGCAGCAGGGTTTTCAGCGCCGGGCGCACGGTGTCCTTGCCCTCAGCCATGGCGCGGGGTCCGGTGGCGAAATAATACTCCCGCCAGAAATCACGGCGCGCGCGGCCCATGGGCAGGGCATCGGCCAGCTTGCGAAAGCCTTTGCCGATGCGCGCTAGCGGGCCGAGGGTGACGGGCAGACGCTCTTCCAGATCGGCCTTGATGGCGCGGGCCAGCACCGGGGCGGCGCCTTCGGTGCCGATGGCCACGGTCACCGGATCGCGGTCGACGATGGCGGGGGTGATGAATTCGCTGTCGTGCAGGTTGTCGACGATGTTGACCAGCACGCCCGCCGCATGGGCCAGCGCGGCATTCTCGGCATCCAGCGTGTCATCTTCGTCCGCCGCGTAGAACAGCCGCGCGCCGGGGAGGTCGGCGGCGGTGAGGGGGCGGCGGTGCAGGGTGAGCTTGCCCGCCGCATGCCAGTCGACGATCTCTGCCGCTGGGTCGGGGGCGAAGACATGCAGCGCCGCTTTGGTTTTCATCAGCAGACGGAGCTTGGCCAGAGCAGCTTCGCCGCCGCCGGAGAGGAGGATCTTTTGCCCGCGGGTGGCAAGGAAGATGGGAAAGTGATCCATGATGCGCCCTGTATTCTGTTTGACGTGACCTCTTATATAGGAAATATTCCCGATAATTGGCTATATGCTGGCGCAGATAAGAACATGCGTTCGCTTTGGCCGCAGGTTGAGTATGAACGTCCTGCCGGGGCGAGAGAGAAGAGAATGACTGTCCGAATTGATGAGACCGACCGGAAGATTTTGGCGCAGCTGCAACAGGATGCGAGCCAATCGCTGGACGATATTGCCCGTGAAGTGGGGTCTTCGAAAACGCCGGTGTGGAATCGGATACGCAAGCTGCGCGAAGCCGGGGTGATCGGCCAGCAGACCGTGGTGCTGGATTCCGAAGCGCTTGGGTTCGAGGCCTGCTTCTTTGTCCTGATCCGCACGTCAGAGCATGAGGCGGCTTGGCAGGCGGCGTTTTTGCAGGCGTTGAAAGACCGGCCCGAGGTGCAGGAGGCGCACCGTCTGGCGGGGGATATCGACTATATCCTGAAGGTGCGGGTCAAGAACGCGCGGGCTTATGATGTCTTTTATCAGGCGCTGATTTCAGAGGTGAAGGTGCATAACGTCACGGCGCTTTTGTCGATGGAAGAGATCAAATCGACGACGATGCTGCCGTTGTAGCAAGGTGGTGCGGCGGAGGGCTCCGCCGCCTCGCATTGTGTTAAGACTGGGCGAGGGCCGTCACGATGGGCGCGAAATCCTCGGCCTTGAGGCTGGCCCCGCCGACCAACGCGCCATCGACGTTTTCGACCGCGAAGATTTCGACCGCATTCCCGGCTTTTACCGAACCGCCGTAGAGCAGGGGGAGCGCATTGCCGATCTCCGCGCCGAAACGGTCGATCAGGCGGGTGCGGATGAAGTCATGCACCTCTTTGATCTGCGCAATGCTGGGGACTTTGCCGGTGCCGATGGCCCAAATCGGCTCATAGGCGATGACGGTATTCCCGGCCTCCACAGCATCGGGGAGTGACCCGTCGAGCTGCGCGCCGATAATGTCGAGCGTTTGGCCCGCGTCCCGTTCGGCTTCGCTTTCGCCGATGCAGATGAGGGCGGTGAGACCGGCACCCCATGCCGCCCGTGCCTTGGCTTGTACATCGGCGTCAGTCTCGCGGTGGGCATCGCGGCGCTCGGAATGGCCGAGGATCACATGGCTGGCCCCGCTGTCGGCAACCATCGCGGCAGAGATATCGCCCGTGTAGGCGCCCGCTTCTTCGGCATGGCAATCCTGTGCGCCGATCTGGATCGGGCTGCCATGGGTGGCGTCGGTGGCGCGAAAGAGGAGGGTGCTGGGCGGGCAGATCACGACCTGCGGCGGGTTGTCGGGCAGGCCGGTGGCAAGGCTGTGAAGCTCTGTCAGCGCGGCGGCAGTGCCGTTCATTTTCCAGTTGCCGGCGGCGATTTTGGGGCGCATCGGTTCCGTCCTGATCTGTTGATATTACCAGATCAGTTCGCAGGCCCGTGGCCTTTCGTCAAGGCCGGGGCCGATCGGCGCGCTTACTTCGCGCCGAGGCTTTCGTCGAATTTAATCGATTCGCCGCAGCCGCAGGCTTCGGTCACATTGGGATTGCGAAATTTGAAACCGGACTCGAGCAGCGTGGTCTCATAGTCGATCTCGGTGCCGAAGAGGAACATCTGCGCCATGGGGGCGATCATCACCCGCGCGCCGTCTTGTTCGACCACCTCATCATTGGGGTCGGTCGCTTCGACGTATTCCATGGTGTATTCCATGCCCGCACAGCCGCCTTTCTTGACGCCAATGCGCAGCCCGGCGTGGCCCGCCGATTGCATCAACTTCGCAATCTGGCCAGCGGCTTTGGGGGTCATGGTAACGGCTTGCTTGCCGGGAATGCCAAACATCACAAATCTCCTATGCCGCCAAGATAGGGGTGCGGCGCGGCGATCTCAAGCCGTCAGAAGGAATTCATTGCGGCCTTGGTGGCGAAGGCGGCGATGAGCGCCCAGCCGAAAGAGGCCAGCGTGCCGATAATCACGTATTCGCTTATCTTCTGGTTCTTTTTCACGGTGTCAAAGCGCAGAATCGACTTTGCCGCGATGAGAAAGCCAATGCCCGCAGGCTCGCCTATCATGACCATTAGAAAGATCAACGCGCGTTCCAGCAGGCCGATCATCCGGCCCGCATTCTCCAGCCCATCCGGTTGGGCCTGCGCCTTGTGTGGCAGCATCAAACCACCCACGGCGGGACCGCCTGCGAGCGTTGCAGTGACCAGCCCCGCGATAAACAGGGCGGGCGGGATGAGCATGCTGCTGTGGTCGGCCCAGATGCCGCGGGCAAAGGCGTCGGGGGCATAGTGGACAAGGGCTACGATGGTGATGAGATGGGCGAGTTGATCGGTAAGGTAGGACCAAAGCCGGTCGCGCTGGTGCGCCGGCACGGCGTAGGTCTTGAGCGCATCAATTGCGGTATGGGCAAGCGCGAGGAGGGCGGCGGGGATCAAATTGCCGCCGAGGGCCAATGCGGTCAGGGCAAAGACGATGACGCCGTGGAGCAGTAGCACTTGCGGCTTGCGCTTGGCGGCGACCATGGCATTGGTTTGAAACACGAAATCTGCCAGCAAGTGAGCGATCAGGCAAGCGAGAGCGGTGGCGATGGCCTGTTCGGTCATAGGAATTCCGGTAGTTGGTGATGGCGTTCATTTGAAAAGCCGTGGCGCGCTGGGGCAAGTGTTTTCTTATAGTGTTTAACAGTCTAATTTGGCTGTAATTTGATAAAACAGGCTTAAAAGGCTGTTTTGCGCGCCTCGAGAACCTCGCAGACCTCCCGCAACTCATCTATCCCCGCCGCGTCCACATGGCCCTGCACGCTCTGCTGTGTCAGATCAAACTGCCGCGCAAGCTCCGCCTGCAGGGGCGGCTCGGGGGCCAGCATGTAATAGGCGACATCGGCTTGGCGCTTGGTCCAGCCGCCCGCGATCCGGTCGGCAAGGGGCAGGGCCGTGCGCAGGGCGAGGGGGGCGTCGGGTGCATGCATGCGCCGCGCGCGGGGCATGTTGTCGAGCGCGTGGCCGGAGCTGACCAGTGCCGCTCCGTCCGCGCGAGATAGGTCGTCACCTGCGAAATGCGCGGGGCCGATACCGATGCCAAAGCGGGTGTCGGCCGTCTTGCCGCAGCGGCGCACGGTGGCGCGTAGGACGAGGGCGGCGCGGAAGGTGAAGGCGGGCGCCACGGCCATCTGCCAGCCATCTCCACGAAAACGGGTCATCCGGGCGGGCTGGCCTTGCCAAGCAGTCAGCGCCTCGGCGGCATCATCAAGGCGCGCGAAGATGGCATCCAACTCCGCCCGGCTCATCGCAGAGGATTTCACGATATCGCCGGTAAAAATTGCCCAAGTTTCCATGGCTTGCCCCTTGTTTCCCGCAATGTCGCAGGAAGGTGAAATCCATGCAAGCCCGGCCACGGAAAAGGGCCGCCCGAAAGGGGGCGGCCCTGATGGCGCTCTAACGGCTAGGACGATCAGAGGCCCATGCAGTTCGCATAATAGGTCACGGTCGCGGGCCAGTCAGAGAAGACACCGGCCACGCCCACGTCTTGGGCCAACACATCCAGTGCCACCAGATAGTCGCTGTCGTCTTTCACGATGTCATTGACCGACTGGAAGTACCAACCGCCACCGGAGGCGAGCGGGCCGGAACGCTCCAGCGTCCATGCGATCAGGGTCAGCCCTGCTTCTTTCGCGGCCATGGCGTATTCGGATGCGGCAATGGCGCCGTCCTTATTGGTCAGCATCATGTTGAGCGAGGGGGCGAGGTAGTTCACGCCCTTGGCTTTCAGATCGGCGAAATCTTCGGCCCAAGTCTCGGGGTTTTGCTCATCGAAACCATCGGACCATTGCACCAGATAGACGGCCTGTTTGCCGAATTCCGGTGTGTTCTCAACCCAGTACAGCACGTCTTCGAGGTTGAAAGACTGCGGCCAAACGTCGGAGGCGGGGATGCCTGCGGCGACATATTCATCCACCAGTTTCTGCGCGTAGTCTTCCTGAGAGAAACCCTCGTGCGGCATCTCGACGGAGGGGGATTTCAGCTCAGGCGTGAACTTGGCGCCCAGAGATTTGAACAGTTCGATCGATTCCGCATGGGTCATCAGATCGGCCTTGTCGCTGTAAAGCTCGGTGCGCCAATTCGCGACGCCGCCCTGATAGTCTTCGGCGGTGGTGGCGGTCTTGTCGGCGCTGTCCATCTTGGGCGTCAGGGTGCGGAATTCGGCCAAGGTGATGTCAGAGGTGCGGCATTCGGCGCTGGCGGGCGTGTCACCTGACGCGGCGGTGAAGCCGGTGGTGCATTTCTCGGCCAGATCGGAGACGAGGATGTTCGTCGTTGTGTGCAGGTCGTTCTGCGCGTGGCGGCAGACCAGCTCATGATCGGCGGTAAAGGTCACGTCGCATTCCAAGATGCCCGCGCCCATACGCGCGGCGGCGACGTTGGATTGCACGGTATGCTCAGGAAACATCAGCGGCGCGCCACGGTGGCCGATGGAGAAATCGGTTTTGGCGGCGTCTTGGCCCATGCAGGAGGCCAGCTTGTCCTTCAATGCGCCCTCGGGCAGCTTGTCCACCAGATAGGCCGGGCGGGGGCCGTATTCCACCGGTGTCGCGGCGGCGTGGGCCTCGGCCAGTGCCATGCCGGGCGCGAGGGCCAGAGCGGCGAGAGAAACAAGTGTTCGCATAATGTTATCCGTTCGTGAATGAAGTTCTGGGGCTTCTATGGGTGCCCGATGTAACGGTTTCACGACCGGATCATGTCAGTCAAATGAACAATCCGCGGTGACCCCGCTCGGCGGGAAGCGGCCAAAAGAAAACGCCGCCGATGAGTTACATCGACGGCGTCTGTTGTTCGCGCTGCGAGACTGCCCGCTACATGAAGCCCAGTTCGAGACGGGCTTCGTCAGACATCATGTCCATACCCCAAGGCGGTTCCCAAACCAGCGCCACATCGACCTGCTTGACCCCCGCAATCGGTTCGACCGCATCGGCAACCCATCCGGGCATCTCACCGGCCACGGGGCAGCCGGGCGCGGTCAGCGACATCTTGATGTCGACTTCGTTCTCGTCGTTGATGTCGATGGTATAGATCAGCCCCAGTTCATAGATATTCACCGGGATCTCAGGGTCATAGACCGTGCGACAAGCCTCAACGACCTGCTCGTAAAGCGGGTGATCGGTGGAGGAGGGCGCAATCAGCGGTGTCCCTTCGAGCGGTTGGGTCTGTTCGGTCATCTCTTGCCTCGCATCATTCTCGACGTTTTATATAGGGATTGCGGGCAGGGGCGTAAAGTGGCCCCGAGCCGGGCGGGGCCGGTGCCGCCCCCGCTAGCCGCCTTTGCGACGCCGTGCGGGCTGTGGCTTCACACGGGCTTCGATCTCATCATAGACCTTGCCGACGATGTCTTTCTTGGTGGCATTTTCGATCCCCTCGAACCCGGGGGAGGAGTTGACCTCAAGCACCTTTGGCCCGCTTTCCGACCGCAGCAGATCGACCCCGGCGATGCCAAGGCCAAAGGCCCGGGCGGCGCGCACGGCGGTATCGCGTTCCTCTTTCGAGATGCGCACGACCTTGGCCGAGCCGCCCCGGTGCAGGTTCGAGCGGAAGTCCCCCTCGGCGCCTGTGCGTTTCATAGAGGCCACGACCTTGCCCGCCACCACGAGGCAGCGGATGTCTTCACCGGCGGCCTCCTTGACGAAATCCTGCACGAGGAAGTTGGCGCGCAGACCGCGGAAGGCGTCAATCACACTCTCTGCGGCCTTCTTGGTTTCCGCCAGCACGACGCCCTTGCCTTGGGTCGATTCCAGCAGCTTTACGATCAGCGGCGCGGTGCCCACCAGCGCCATCAGGTTGCTGGTGTCTTTGGGCGAGGCGGCGAAGGCCGTGGTCGGCATGCCAATGCGCTTGGCGGCCAAGACCTGATGCGCGTGCAGCTTGTCACGGCTGGCGGTGATCCCGGCAGAGCCGTTGACGCAAAAGGTGCCTATGGTCTCGAACTGGCGGATCACGGCGGTGCCGTAAGAGGTGATCGACGCGCCAATGCGCGGGATCACGGCGTCGTAGCGCGGCAGGCGCTTGCCGTCGTAATGCACCTCGGGGGCGAGTTGGTTGATCGCCATATAGCAGCGCGTGGTGTCGATCACCTCAACCACATGGCCGCGCGCTTCGCCCACTTCGACCAGTCGGCGGGTGGAATAGTTGTCTTCCCGGCTCAGCACAGCGATGCGCAGCGCCCGCTGCGGCGCTTTGTGGCGCAGGCTGGCGGTATGGTAGACGTCGTAATTCAGGTCAGGCTGCAAACGCCGTTCGGTGGCCGAGATGTTGATATGTTCGGTCAACGCCTGACGGCCCAGCAGCATGCGGCTGGTCATGGTGCCCCGGTTGGTCAGGGTGACGTCGATGGGCCAGCTTTGGCCGCCGACCTCAAGCGTGGTGGCGATGACGAAACGTTGCTCAGACTCGCCGTTGGAAGAGGTCACCTCGCGCCGGTCGATGATCGGGGCGGAACAGGTGATCGAGATATCCTCGCGCCCGGAAATGGGATGCACGTTGAACCGCACCTTGGGTTTTGAGGCGGGGCCAAAGACTTCGATGTCATGGGCATGCAGCGCCGAGGTGCGCGCGCCGGTGTCGACTTTGGCTTTGATCGCGGGCAGGCCAAGATCGGGCAGGGCAACCCATTCTTCCCAACCGAATGTGAGTTTTTCCATTGCCTGCTCCTTGGGTCATTGGTCTGCCTGCCTAACCTGCGGCAGGGGCTGCATCAAGCGGCGCGATGTCAGGGGGTGCCCATATCCGCGGGGGCGGGGGGCAACATGCGGACGTCGTCTTCTTTCTCCATCCGCGCGGCGGCGGCAAGAAGTTCCTCGCGCACGCGGCATTCGATATCCCAAAAGGTGGCGGCATTGTCGGTGGGCAACTCGAAGCGCACCTTGATGCCAAAGGCATCTTGGTCGAGCACATGCACCTTGGCCTTGTCCATCGGTTTGACATCATCAGGGTCTTCGCGGGCCAAGAGGTCAAAGAACACGCGGCGCAGGGCTGCCACATCAGCGTTTTGCGACAGGGTCAAGATGATGGGGCGCACCATGGCGTGATCCTCGATCGACCAGTTTTCAAATGCGTCGGAGACGAAATAGCTGACCGGCACGATCAGCCGGGTGCCGTTCCAGTTGAGCAATTGAACGTAAGTAAAGTGAATTTGCTCAACGGTGCAGAAATGCCCTTCGAAGATCAGCTGATCCCCGATCCGTGCAGAGCGGTTCAGCGCAATCTGGATAGAGGCGAGGATATTGCCCAAAACCTCACGCGCGGCGAAACCCAAGACGATGGTCACCGCACCGGCAGAGGCCAGCAGCGACAGGCCAAGGGTGTTGTCCGCATTGCTGGAGACGAGGATCACCCCCGAGGCGACCAGCACGGCGATCACGATCACCCCTTTACGCGCCGCCGCGATTGTCGTGGCGATGGAGCGCATATGGGCATTCATCGGATCGGCCAACTCATAGGCGTTGTTGGGGCTGATCCGGTCAAAGATCTCGTCAAAGGTAAAGACAATGGCGAGGGCGGCGGCGGTGACATAGGCGATCAGCAAAATCGGGCTCAGCACCGCGTCGATGAAGCCCGAGACAACCAGCACCCGGCTGGTGGCCGTGCCGATGATCGCCGCGCAAAGCACGATGGCGGCGGGCCAGCGGAAGGAACGCAGTACAAAGCGCATCCAGCGGCGTTTGGCGGCCTGTCCGAGGCGGCGCATGATGCTAAAGGCGAACCAACCGGCTGTCAGGGCGACGACGACCAGCAAAGGCAGGAACAGCACCTCCCACAGGTACATGCCCCAAAAGGCGCGGATGCGCAGCCAGTCGGGCAGCATCGTCTCAAGGTCCGTCGGCCCATACTGCGCGTGCAGATGCGGAATGTTGTCGATGCTCTGGCGCGAGAAGACCCAGACCGGCTCGGCATCCTCACCGGGTTTGATCCGGTTAAGCCGCAGTGGCACGTCATGGCCGCCCAGTTCCAGACGGTCGATCAAGAGCGAACGGCGCACGCGCCCGGTGTCATTGTCCTCGGCGGAGCCTGAGAGCCAGCCGTCGGGCCGGTCCGCCAGCCTGCGCCATGGCACGACGACCTTGCGCTCCATCAGGACGGAAAGTTGAAAAGCACGCTCGGCCCCGATAACCGCCTGATCCCCTTGGGGCAGGTCCGACAGGTCAAGGATATGGGCCGCGTCCGAATAGTGCCCATTGTCAGTGAGGTAGATGAAGCTTTCTAACGCCGCCATCGGTGTACCGCGGTCCAGCGTCTCAGGCGGGGGCGGCAGGCCGGGGTTCAGCTCGGTCGTTTGAAACCATTTCTCCTGCGCCTGCCCGGTGGCGGCCCCCGTCAGCAGCGCAATCGCCAGCACGAAGGCCCCCAGAAAACGAGGAAACACAGTCGCGAAAGCGCGTGAGAGTAAGGCAAGCCGCTGCATGGATAGCGCAATGTAGCGGGGGTTCGGGCAATTCAAGGCTGCGCTGCGCTTTGAAACGCTATTTGCGGGCGTTCGGGCTGCGTTGAGGTTGCGCGTAGCGAGCCGCGCATAGTTGGATTGTTGGCTTCAAAACGTGCGCAGGAATGCGTTGGGGGTGATCAAGCGGCGGCGATCCAGCCCGGCCAAGCACCAAGCCCGTTATCCTTTGAACGATACCATTCTCGTGCAATTTCGGCTATTTCAGCTTTATTGCATGTTTCCCGCCACTGGTTTATCGCGCCAGTCGCAGGCAGAGAGGGCAGCGTATGACCAGCACCGGATTCACCAAACACGCGCAGGACGGCAAGGCACGCAGCGGCGTGATCCAAACCCCGCGCGGCGAGATCCGCACGCCTGCCTTCATGCCGGTGGGCACAGCGGCGACGGTCAAGGCGATGATGCCCGAGAGCGTGGCCTCCACCGGCGCGGACATTCTGCTGGGCAATACCTACCACCTCATGCTGCGCCCCACGGCAGAGCGTGTGGCCGCCTTGGGCGGGCTGCATAAGTTCATGAACTGGGACAAGCCGATCCTAACGGACAGTGGCGGTTTTCAGGTGATGAGCCTCGCTGGCCTGCGCAAGCTGACCGAACGCGGCGTGACTTTCAAAAGCCACATCGACGGCTCCAAGCATGAGATCACGCCGGAGCGCTCGATGGAGATTCAGGAGCTTCTGGGCTCGGACATCGTCATGTGTTTCGACGAATGCCCGGCGCTGCCCGCCGACCGGGATCGCATCGCCGAAAGCATGCGTCTGTCCATGCGCTGGGCCAAGCGCAGCCGGGAGGCCTTTGGCGACCGCCCCGGTCACATGCTGTTCGGCATCCAGCAAGGCGGGTTGGAAGAAGACTTCCGCCAAGAAAGCGCCGAGGCGCTGCGCGAGATCGGCTTTGACGGCTATGCCGTCGGCGGTCTGGCCGTGGGGGAGGGGCAGCAGGCGATGTTCTCTACCTTGGATTTTTCGACCGACATGCTGCCCGAGGACAAGCCGCGCTACCTGATGGGCGTGGGCAAGCCCGATGATATCGTCGGGGCGGTGGCGCGCGGCATCGACATGATGGACTGCGTGCTGCCCTCGCGCTCGGGGCGGACGGGGCAGGTCTTTACCCGGATGGGCGTGCTCAACATCAAGAACGCCCGGCATCAGGACGATCCGCGCCCGCTCGACGAGAATTGCAGCTGCCCGGCCTGCCAGAACTACTCGCGCGCCTATCTGCATCATGTCTTCCGCAGCCAAGAGATCATCTCGTCCATGCTGCTGACATGGCACAACCTGCAATACTACCAAGACATCATGGCCGGCATGCGCGCGGCCATTGCGGCGGGGCGGTTCACCCAGTGGCAGGCCGATTTCCACGCAGGCCGCGAACAGGGCGACATCGACCCGCTCTGAGGGGCGGGGCGCTTCGCCCTCACGGGAATTTGTGCGGATGATCCTTGCTGCAAGGTGGCGGGGTCTTAGGTGCCTTGCACATTCTATTGCAAGGAAAGGCCCGAATATGACCGAGAAGCTTTTTACCCCTTTCACCGCCGGTGAGATCGCGGCCGAGAACCGTTTGGTAATGGCCCCCCTAACGCGCAACCGCGCGGATAATGAGACCGGCGAAGTCTCGGACATGCATGTCGACTATTATCGCCAGCGGGCCGGCGCGGGCATCATCATCACCGAAGCCACCCAGATCAGCCCCGAGGGCAAGGGCTATTTCCAGACCCCCGGCATTCATAGTAAGGGTCAGGTCGCCGCGTGGCGCAAGGTGACCGACGCGGTCCATGCCGAAGGTGGGCGGATCGTCATTCAACTGTGGCATGTGGGCCGGATCAGCCACACCTCCCTACAACCCAACGGCGGCAAGCCTGTCGCGCCTTCTGCTATCGGCGCTGGCGTAAAAACCTTCACCGCCAACGGGTTCGAGGATACCTCCGAGCCACGCGCGCTTGAATTGGATGAGATGCCGCGTCTGGTCGCCGACTATGCCCATGCCGCCGAGATGGCCAAGAAAGCAGGCTTCGACGGGGTCGAGGTTCACGGGGCCAATGGCTATCTGCTGGACCAATTCCTCAAAACCGGCAGCAACAAACGCGAGGACGCCTATGGCGGCAGCGTGGAAAATCGCGCACGGCTGCTGTTCGAGGTGCTGGATGCGGTGACGAAGGTCTGGGGCGGCGAACGTGTGGGGCTGCGTCTATCGCCATTCTCGCCCGCCAACGGGATCGAAGACGCCAATCCGCAAGAGACCTTTGAATATGTCGTGAAGGGGCTGAACCGTTACAACCTGTCCTATCTGCATCTTGTCGAAGGCGCGACAGGCGGCTCGCGCGAGTTGGACGAAGGCGAAAGCATCGCCGCGCTGCGGGCGCTCTTTGACGGGCCTTACATGGCCAACAACGGCTATGACCGCGAGATGGCGATCAAGGCCGTGGCCGAGGATAAGGCCGATCTGATCGCCGTGGGCCGCCCCTTCATCGCCAATCCCGATCTGCCGCGCCGCTGGCAGATGAACGGGCCGCTGAACGAGGGCGATACCGATACCTACTATGGCGGTGGGCGCGAGGGCTTTACCGATTACCCGACGCTGGAACAGGCCGAAGCCTGACCGATCAGGGGGCGCCCGCGCGGCGCCCCTTTCTTACGACGCGTGCAATTGGGGCGAAATCACCCCATCGCGCGCTTGCCTCCATCCCGCCGAAGCGCGATGATGGCGGTCGAATAGCCCGCAAGGGATTGAAACAGGCGGATGGGATGCACACATGTCCTGTCCAGAAGAGGGGATGTCAGAGGCCGCCTATGACAGGGGCCCGGATGTCTTGCTAAGATAAGGAATTGAGCATGTTAGAGCCACTGAACGCATCCTACCCGGTGCTTCCGCTGCGCGACATCGTCGTGTTTCCCCACATGATCGTGCCGCTTTTCGTTGGCCGCGAGAAATCCGTCCGCGCCCTTGAAGAGGTGATGGCGGACGATAAACAAATCCTGCTGTCGAGCCAGATCGACCCCGCCGAGGATGATCCCGACACATCCGGCATCTACAAGGCCGGTGTGCTGGCCAATGTGCTGCAACTGCTGAAACTGCCCGATGGCACCGTAAAAGTGCTGGTCGAAGGGCAGGCGCGGGTGCGCATCACCGAATACCTTGAGAACGACAATTTCTTCGAAGCCCGCGCCGAGTATCTGACCGAGATGCCGGGCGACGCGGCCACCACACAAGCGCTGCTGCGCACCGTGGCCGATGAGTTCGAGCGCTACGCCAAGGTCAAGAAGAACGTTCCCGAAGAAGCGCTCGCAGCCGTTGGCGAAAGCGCCGAGCCCGCGCGTCTGGCCGATCTCGTGGCCGGTCACCTCGGCATCGAAGTCGAGCAGAAGCAGGACTTGCTGGAGACGCTGAGTATCTCCGAGCGGCTTGAGAAGGTCTATGGCCTGATGCAGGGCGAAATGTCGGTGTTGCAGGTCGAGAAGAAGATCAAGACCCGCGTGAAGTCGCAGATGGAGCGGACACAGCGCGAATATTATCTGAACGAACAGATGAAGGCGATCCAGCAGGAGCTGGGCGACGGCGAGGACGGCAAGAACGAAGTGGCCGAACTCGAAGCCAAGATCGCCGAGACCAAGCTGAGCAAGGAAGCCCGCGAAAAAGCCGAGGCCGAGCTGAAGAAGCTCAAGAACATGTCGCCCATGTCGGCCGAAGCCACCGTGGTGCGCAACTACCTCGACTGGATGCTGTCGATCCCATGGGGCGTGAAATCCCGTGTGAAGAAGGACTTGGGCCGCGCGCAAAAGGTGCTGGATGACGATCACTATGGCCTTGAGAAGGTCAAGGAGCGCATTGTCGAGTATCTGGCCGTGCAACAGCGTTCGACCAAGATGAAAGGCCCGATCATGTGCCTCGTCGGCCCTCCGGGCGTCGGTAAGACATCCTTGGGCAAATCGGTCGCCAAGGCCACGGGGCGCGAGTTCATTCGCATCTCGCTCGGCGGCGTGCGCGACGAATCCGAGATCCGCGGCCACCGTCGGACCTACATCGGCTCCATGCCCGGCAAGATCATCCAGGCGCTGAAGAAGGCCAAGACCACGAACCCGCTCATCCTGCTCGACGAAATCGACAAGATGGGGCAGGACTTCCGTGGGGATCCGGCCTCGGCCATGCTCGAAGTGCTCGACCCGGAACAGAACGGCACCTTCGTGGACCACTATCTCGAAGTGGAATACGACCTGTCGAACGTCATGTTCCTGACCACGTCGAACAGCTACAACATGCCCGGGCCGCTGCTGGACCGGATGGAGATCATACCGCTGTCGGGCTACACCGAGGACGAGAAGCGCGAGATCGCCAAGCAGCATTTGGTGCAGAAGCAGATCAAGAACCACGGTCTGAAGAAGAAGGAGTTCGAGATCGAGGATTCCGCCCTCACCGGCATGATCCGCTACTACACCCGCGAGGCAGGCGTGCGGAACCTTGAGCGCGAGATCGCCAAAGTGGCGCGTAAGTCGCTGACCAAGATCGTTAAGAAGGAGGCTGAGAGCGTCACCGTCACTGGCGACAACCTCGAAGACTACCTCGGCGTGCGCAAGCACCGCTTCGGTCTGGCCGAGGAGAAGGACCAGATTGGTGTTGTGACCGGGCTGGCCTATACCTCCGTGGGCGGCGAGCTTCTGAGCATTGAAGCACTGCGCCTGCCGGGCAAGGGCCGGATGAAGACCACCGGCAAGCTCGGCGACGTGATGAAGGAAAGCATCGACGCGGCCAGTTCTTACGTCCGGTCGATCTCTCCGCAGATCGGGGTCAAGCCGCCGAAGTTCGATACGCTGGATATCCACGTGCACGTGCCCGACGGCGCCACGCCCAAGGACGGTCCCTCGGCCGGTCTGGCGATGGTGACCTCGATCGTCTCGGTGCTAACGCAGATCCCGGTGCGGCGCGACATCGCCATGACCGGCGAGGTCAGCTTGCGCGGCAACGCCATGCCGATCGGCGGATTGAAGGAGAAACTTCTCGCGGCCCTGCGCGGCGGCATCACCACGGTGCTGATCCCCAAGGAGAACGAGAAAGACCTGCCGGACATCCCCGACAACGTCAAAGAGGGGCTGACCATCATCCCGGTGGGCCATGTTTCGGAAGTTCTGGAGCATGCGCTGGTGAGCAAGCCAAAAGCGATCGATTGGGACGAAGCCGCCCAAGAGGCCGCCGAGGCCGCCGCGATGAAGGCCCGTGCCGCAGGCGTGGACGCCACGACCACGCATTAAGGCGAACGGCCTGTCAGAATGTCATCAACGCGCGCCTTTCGGGGCGCGCGTTTTTCGTATCCGCCGTGGGGCAGGGCCCGCCGCATCTCGCGACAGTTTTTGCGCCAAACCCTCTTGCAAGCCGCGCCGCAATTGGCTACTTCGCCCCGCAAGGGTGATTAGCTCAGTGGTAGAGCGCTTCGTTCACATCGAAGATGTCAGGAGTTCAAATCTCTTATCACCCACCATTTTCCCCCTAGTTCGCGTTGGATTAGCTTGCCGCTCCGAGCCTGCGCCCATCTCCCATGGCTTGCCTTCTCTGCGTCGGAGTGATCCTTATCCCCATCGGCCCATACCACGGGCACCACGGGTGGAGAGACCATGTCGGCACATCCCAAAATCTGGTTCCTGCGCCACGGGCAGACCGAGTGGAATCGCGCGTTTCGTTTGCAAGGGCACCTCGATTCACCGTTGACCGATCAGGGCATCGCTGAGGCCGAGCGGCAAGCGCAGATCATGCCAGCGATCCTTGTACAAAAGCCGGATATCCTCGTCTCTCCGCTTGGCCGCGCGCAGCAGACGGCGCGGATTGCGTTGAATGGGGCCGCTTTCCAAACGGATGCCCGGCTGAAAGAAATCCATGCAGGCGATTGGCAGGGGGCAACCCGGGATGGGATATTCGCCGCGCACCCTGACCTCGCGGCCCGCGACCCGGCCCCCTTGGAGATCTACGCCGCCGCGCCGGACGGGGAGGGGCTGGCGGCCTTTCGCGCGCGGATACGGGCGGTGCTCGACAGTTTGACCGCGCCCACGGTGCTGGTCGCCCACGGGCTCTGGGGGCAGGTACTTCGCGCAGAGGTATGCGGCGTCGATGCGGCAGAGGCCGGTCGGCTCAGCAACCGACAAGGCTGCGTCTATCTGTTGGAAAACGGGACCGAGCGCATCTTGGAAGCCCCCGCATGAGCCGTTACCCGACGCTTTATATCCTGCGCCATGGGGAGACGGTTTGGAACCTCGCCAATCGGCTCCAAGGGCATTTCGATTCCCCGCTGACCGAGCGGGGGCGCGAACAGGCCGCGGCGCAGAATGCGATTCTGAAACGCTGCGATCTGGCGGGGCTCTCGGCGCTCAGCAGCCCGCAGGGGCGGGCGGTGGTTACAGCCGAAATCGCGCTGGCGGGGACGGGGCTAAAGGCTGCGCCTGATCCCCGTTTGGGGGAGATCGGCATCGGCGCTTGGGCCGGAATGCCGCGCGAGACGTTGCTGCGCCAAACCCCCGCCGCGCGTGATTCCTACGATCTTTATGAACACGCCCCCGAGGGGGAGGGATTCGCGGCGCTGCACAAGCGCTGCCAGCGCTTTCTGGACAGCCTGACCGGCCCCCATGTGCTGATCACCCACGGCATCACATCGCGCATGTTGCGCCTTATTTTACTGGGCCGCACGCCCGCCGCGCTGCGGGAGATGCAAGGCGGGCAGGGGGTGGTTTTCCGTCTTGAGAACGGTCAGCAAGAAAGGCTGACATTATAGGCTTGAAGCCCGCCCCCACCTTGGGCTATCAGGTCCAAGTCGGGTCGTTAGCTCAGTTGGTAGAGCGCTTCGTTTACACCGAAGATGTCGGGAGTTCGAGCCTCTCACGACCCACCATCACCCTTCAACCTATTTATAGGGATCAACCGGTTGCACCAGTGGTGAGCCCGACCGACGCCCGTCCGCTGCGCAGTCAGTCTGGGTCGGGAGTTCGAGCCTCTCACGACCCACCATCCCTCCAACCTATTTATTTGGATCAACCGGTTCCCCTAGGGGTGAGCCCGACCGACGCCGGCCCGCTGCGCGGTCTGTCTGGGACGGGAGTTCGAGACTGTCACGATCGTCTCGTTCAGAGATTGGTATTGGGCCATCGCTCGGATTTCCCACGCAGCGTCGCAGTATTCCAAGCCATAGCCTTCGTCAGCCCCGACCATCGGGGCGGCCAAGCAAAAGCGGCCCGATCCCTCCGCGAAAATCACCCGATTTTCGGCCTCAAACCCAGCCCATCAAACGCCCCAAGAACAACTTACGAAAATTTCACATTTTCGCGCAAACCGCGCTTGACGGCGGAGCGCCCTCACCATAGAACACCCAAACGCTCCGGGGCGACCTGGAGAGTGCAGCGGGCGGTTGTAGCTCAGTTGGTTAGAGTACCGGCCTGTCACGCCGGGGGTCGCGGGTTCGAGCCCCGTCAACCGCGCCACCGCTGCCTGAAAAGGGGACCTCTCTGAGGTCCCTTTTTTCGTTTCCAATCCCTCTAAAATGCCGCGCAAAAACTTCTGTTCAGAAAGCGCATTTTCTCGCGCGAATGCGCTTGACGCCCCGCGCCCCGTGGCCTATTCCGCCCACATCGCGCGGTTGTAGCTCAGTTGGTTAGAGTACCGGCCTGTCACGCCGGGGGTCGCGGGTTCGAGCCCCGTCAACCGCGCCACTTTTTCCCCTCTATTTCGTAACGTGCAGGCGCTAAGCCCTAGTTCGCGCGGGCTTATTCAGCCGTGCCTCTTGAGGCTCAACCAATGGAATAGGTGGCGACCGGGCAGGCCCGATCGCCAATCTGCTCAGGTCAGCGCATCAATGATCCGCGCCCAGGAGCGGATGCCTTTGTGAAAGCTCTCCATGTCGTATTTCTCGTTCGGGGAGTGGATTTGATCGTCATCCTTGCCAAAACCGATCAGCATCGGCTCGGTCCCGAGAATCTTCTGAAAATGCCCGGCAATCGGAATCGAGCCACCACAGCCGATATAGGCCGCGGGCACCTGCCATTCGTCGCTCAGCGCTTGGCGGGCGGGTTCGAACATCGCATGGCCAATGTCCACCCCCGAGGCTTGGCTGGCGCCATGGTCTGAGAATTCGACCGTGCAGTCTTCGGGCAGCATCTCAGCCACCATCTTGCGGAAGTTCTCACGGATGGCGAGCGGGTCTTGCGTGCCGACGAGGCGGAAGCTGATCTTGGCATGCGCCTCGGAGGGCAGCACCGTTTTAAAGCCATCGCCGGTATAGCCGCCCCAGATGCCGTTAACCTCACAGGTCGGGCGTGACCAGATCATCTCAAGCGGGGTGCGGTCCTGCTCACCCGCCGGTTTGCTGAGCCCCACGTCGCCGAGGAAGGCGGCATGGTCAAAGGCCAAACCCTGCCACTGCGCCTCTAGATCCTCGGGCAGGTCCGGCACGCCGTCATAGAAGTCGGGGATGGAGATGCGGCCTTCGTCGTCATGCAGCGACGCGATCACCTTGCTCAGCGCGCGGATCGGGTTCATCGAAATGCCACCATACATGCCCGAATGCAGGTCTTTCGACGGGGCGGTGACGGTCAGCTCTTCGCCCAAAAGCCCACGCAGCATGGTGACGATGGCAGGGGTCTTGCTCTCGAACAATCCAGTGTCGCAGATCATCGCCACATCGGCTTTCAACTCCTCGGCGTTCTCCTCCATAAATGGGACGAGGGAGGGGGAGCCGGATTCCTCTTCGCCTTCGAGGAAGAAGGTGATGCGGCAGGGCCAATCGCCTTTCACCTCTTTCCAGGCGCGCAGGGCTTCGATGATGGTCATCAGCTGGCCCTTGTCATCGGCGGCCCCGCGGCCCCGGATCACGCGGCCCTTCTCCGTCTCCTCAACCGCCGGATCGAAGGGATCGCGGTCCCAAAGGTTCAGCGGGTCGACCGGCTGCACGTCATAATGGCCATAGAACAGCAGATGCGGCTTACCTTCGCCGACATGACCCACGACCATCGGATGCCCCGGTGTGGCGCGTTTCTCGGCCTCCACACCTATGGATTTGAGATCGGCCACCAGCCAATCGGCGGCGCGGTCGCAATCGGCCTTATAGGCCGGATCGGTCGAGATTGACGGGATGCGCAGCAGGTCCAACAGACGGTCGGTGGCGGCGGGCAGATCGTTGTCGATCCGGGCGAGAACATCGTCGAGGGACATGGGCATAATTCCTTGCGCTTGTGAATTTGGCGCGAAGGTATCAGGCGGGCAGGGCGTGTCCAGTGGCCGCAGGGCCCGCGATCAGAAGTTGAGCGAGAGGCGGCTGCCCTCGGCGGTAAGCTGGCTGTCGACCTGCGCATTGAGCTGCGACGCCGCCGCCGCCATCAAGGTCTGCCCAATGCTGTCGGCTCGCCCTTTGCCTTCGTTCGCGGCCCCGATGCCATCGTCTTTGCACTCAAGGTGGAAATGCCCGTCCCGCAGGCTGAGGTCGATTTCGATATGGCCGGGCGCGCCACTCGGGAAGGCGTGTTTGATCGAATTGGCGGCAAACTCGCTAATGATCAGCCCCAAGGATGAAGCCGCGCTGGATCGTAGGGTCACAGGGTCCGACCGGTAGCTGATTTTGACATGCCCCGGTGCGGTTTCTCGCAAAAGCTCCAGGACCCTGTCGAGGTATTTGCCCGCATCGACCTCATCGCGCCCGTGCCCGGATTGCAGTTCACCATGGAGCGTTGCCATCGCGTTGACGCGGCGCTGGATGTCGTTCAACACATTGACCGTGTTCATATCGTCCAACTGGCGGCTGTGCAGCCGCACCATGGCCGACAATGTCTGAAGCGAGTTCTTGACCCGGTGGTCGGCCTCGCTCATCAGCGTCGCTTGGCTGCGCAGGGAAAGGCGCAGGTCGAGCTGTTTCATCACCTGACGGGACAAGACAGAGATCGCCTTGCGTTGCAGCGCGGTCAGCCTGCGGGGTTTGGTGTCGAGGATGCACAGCGTGCCAAGCGGCAGCCCGTTGGACGCAATCAGCAGCGCACCTGCATAAAACCGCAGCCCGTCGCCTGCGGTGCACAGCGGGTTGTCGGCCATGCGCGGGTCTTTCAGCGTGTCGGGAATCTCAACGAAGCGCTCTTCCAGAATCGCATGAGAGCAGAGCGAGGTTTCGAGCGGCGTCTCGCGCGCACCCAGACCCACTTCGGCCTTGAACCACTGTCTGTCCTTGTCGATCAGGTTGATCACTGAAATCGGCGCGTCACAGATCTCAGCCGCCAGTTCGACGATCTCGTCGAACTCCTCCTCGCGCGGGGTGTCGAGAATCTCATAATTATAAAGCGTCCGCAGGCGCTGGTCCTGCTGGGGATGTGGAGTGGCGCGCAAAACAAACTGCCCTTTCTGGATTGGTCCTTTGGAAGCATGAAAGCGGCTGGCAATACAAGCGAACAATCTTAAATCGAGCGTAGAACGCGCAGCGCCTGCGACAGTTCGCCCCGCAAAGGGGTCGGGATAAGAGATTGAAGCTTCGGCTTTGGATCTGTAATCATTCTAAAAGCTGAATATGGAGGGGCCCCCTCCTGTTCGCGCCAAAAGATGGAGACGCGCATGGACTATAACGAGAAGCTCGACGCGGCGATTGCGCGCCTGCATGACGAAGGACGCTACCGGACCTTCATCGACATCGAGCGTCGCAATGGTCAGTTCCCCCATGCCGTCTGGACCAAACCCGACGGGTCGCAGCAGGATATCACCGTTTGGTGCGGCAACGACTATTTGGGCATGGGGCAGAACCCCGTGGTGATCGAAGCCATGGAAGAAGCGCTGCGCGCCACCGGCGCAGGCTCTGGCGGGACGCGCAACATCTCGGGCACAACGGTCTATCACAAGCAGCTAGAGGCCGAACTGGCCGATCTGCATGGCAAGGAAGCGGCGCTGCTGTTCACCTCGGCCTATATTGCCAATGACGCCACGCTCTCGACCCTGCCCAAGCTTTTTCCTGGGCTGATCATCTATTCCGACGCGCTGAACCATGCTTCCATGATCGAAGGCGTGCGCCGCAACGGCGGGGCCAAGCGCATCTTCCGCCACAATGACGTGGCCCATCTGCGCGAGTTGATGGAGGCGGATGACCCTGCCGCGCCCAAGCTGATCGCTTTTGAATCGATCTATTCGATGGACGGCGATTTCGGCCCCATTGAAGAGATCTGCGATCTCGCGGATGAATTCGGCGCGCTGACCTATATCGACGAGGTGCACGCGGTTGGCATGTATGGCCCGCGCGGGGCAGGGGTGGCCGAGCGTGACCGCTTGATGCACCGGCTCGACATCATCAACGGCACGCTGGCCAAGGCTTACGGCGTGATGGGCGGCTATATCGCCGCCTCGGCCAAGATGTGCGACGCGATCCGTTCCTATGCACCGGGGTTCATCTTCACCACCTCGCTGCCGCCTGCCGTCGCTGCGGGGGCCGCCGCTTCGGTCGCCTATCTCAAACGCGCGCCCGAGCTGCGAGAGAAACACCAGCAGCAGGCCATGGCGTTGAAATTGCGGCTGAAGGGGCTGGGCCTGCCGATCATCGACCATGGCAGCCACATCGTGCCCGTCATGGTGGGCAACCCGGTGCACACCAAGCTTCTGTCGGATATGCTGCTCGAAGATCACGGGATCTATGTTCAGCCCATCAACTTCCCCACCGTGCCGCGCGGCACGGAGCGGTTGCGCTTCACGCCCTCGCCGGTACATGGACCTAAAGAGATGGATGCGCTTGTCCGGGGGATGGACGTGCTCTGGTCGCATTGTGCGCTGAATCGTGCCGAAGCTGCGGGCTAACGCAGCGCTATTCGTGTTTTCCGTTGTCTTGTGGTAGCCTTTTGTCAAGAAAAGGCTACATCCGAATCGTTGGGGCGTGTTTGGATCAAAGCTACAGGCTAACAGGGACAGGGCATATTGATGATCGGGCGATGGGCCTCCAGAACCGCTGAGGACGAAACAGTCGAACCCAAAGGGTTCGATGCATTCGAATTGCGGTTGGGGGATGTCATGCGCGGCGAACGGGCTACGCTTGGTAAGTCCCTGCTCGACGTGCAGCGCGAATTGCGCATCAAAGCCTCCTATATCGCCGCAATCGAAAACTGTGATCCCGGCGCATTTGACACGCCCGGCTTCATCGCGGGCTATGTGCGGTCCTACGCGCGCTACCTCAATATGGACCCCGATCAGGCCTTTGCCGCCTTTTGCAAGGAATCCGGTTTCGCCGTGGCCCATGGCATGTCCGCCGAAGCCTCCGTCGTCAAAAAGCCGAGCTTTGAGGAACGCCGTAAGTCCCCGAAAGAAGACGATCTTTTCGCCCGGCCCAACACGCCCTTCGTGCCCACGGGCGACGGGTTGCTCAGCCGGATTGAGCCGGGGGCGGTTGGCTCTTCGCTGGTGCTGATCGCGCTGATTTCGGCCATTGGTTTTGGCGGCTGGACTGTGCTGAAAGAGGTGCAGCGCGTGCAGGTGGCCCCGGTGGATCAAACCCCGATCGTGCTTTCCGATCTCGACCCGCTGGATGGGGCACTGGCCAGCGCGCCTGACGCAGAAGACGATTCCGCTGCGCCGCAAAGCGTGGAAAGCCCCCGGGCCGAGGCGCTGGACCGGCTATATCGCCCACAAGCGCTTGACGTGCCGGTGCTGGTGGCGCGTGACGCGCCGATTGCTTCCATCGACCCGCGCTCTGTCAGCAACTTCCCAACGCCGGACCGCCCCGATACCGCCGCGCAAGGTACCGTGGTCGCCGAGGCAGCGGAGGGTGATGACAGCCTGTCAGATGACAGCATTACCAGCGCCATCGACGAGGCGGTGATGCTCGCCAATGCCGATACCGACCTGCCCAAACCGCAGGTTGTGGAGCCTTTGGGCGAGAAAGTGCGCATGGTCGCCGCTTACCCCTCATGGGTGCGGGTCCGCGCCGCCGATGGCACAGTGATTTTCGAAGGCGTGATGAACAAGGGCGACACATGGGATGTCCCCGTCACTGAAGAGCCGCCCTCCCTTCGGACGGGCGAATCCGGTGCGCTTTATTTCGCCATGGCGGATGGCTGTTTCGGCCCCGTTGGGCCGCGCGGGGCAGTGACCTCTAACGTGCCGCTTCACGCACAGGCGCTGGCTGAGCTTTATGAGCCGGTTGATCCGACGGCGGAGCAATCGCTCAGCCGGATGTTTGCCGATCTCGAAGGCTCGCTCGACCCCTCCGCTCTGGCGGCGATGCCCTGTCAGGGCAGCTAAACGCGCGGGCCGCCGCTTCCCATTGCACATGAGGCCCCGGCTGAATAGGTAGGGGGCCAAAGCCCCTGATCCCGCGAAAGGTGTCTTCATGTCGCTTCATTCCATTCGCCCTTGGCGCGATATTCCGCGTCGCAAGTCCCGGCAGATCATGGTGGGCAATGTGCCGGTGGGCGGTGACGCGCCGATCACGGTGCAGACCATGACCAACACGCTGACCACCGATGTCGCCGCCACCATCGCACAGGTCCAAGCCGCCGCTGACGCAGGCGCCGATATCGTGCGGGTCTCGGTTCCGGATGAGGACTCGTCCAAAGCCTTGCGTGAGATCGTTCCCGAAGTGTCGGTGCCCATCGTTGCGGACATCCACTTTCACTACAAACGCGGGATTGAAGCCGCCGAGGCCGGTGCCGCCTGTCTGCGCATCAACCCGGGCAATATCGGCGATGAAAAGCGGGTGCGTGAGGTCATCAAAGCCGCGCGGGACCACAATTGCTCGATCCGCATCGGCGTGAACGCGGGCTCGCTGGAGCGGCATCTGCTGGAGAAATATGGCGAGCCATGCCCCGATGCGATGGTCGAAAGCGGTCTGGATCACATCAAGATCCTGCAAGACAACGATTTCCACGAGTTCAAGATTTCCTGCAAGGCCTCGGACGTTTTCATGGCCGCCGCCGCCTACCAACAGCTCGCCGATGCGACCGACGCGCCCATCCACCTCGGCATCACCGAGGCGGGCGGGCTCATGTCAGGCACGATCAAATCTGCCATCGGTCTGGGCAACCTTTTGTGGAGCGGCATCGGTGATACCATCCGCGTCTCCCTCTCCGCCGATCCGGTGGAAGAGGTGAAGGTTGGCTATGAGATTCTCAAATCCCTCGGGCTGCGGCACCGTGGGGTGAACATCATCTCCTGCCCCTCCTGCGCGCGGCAGGGGTTCGACGTGATCAAAACCGTTGAGACCTTGGAGAAACGGCTGGAGCATATCAAGACGCCGATGAGCCTGTCGATCATTGGCTGCGTGGTGAACGGCCCCGGTGAGGCGCTAATGACCGACGTGGGCTTTACCGGCGGCGGGGCCGGGTCTGGCATGGTCTATCTGGCGGGCAAACAGAGCCATAAGCTCGGTAATGAAGGTATGATTGACCATATCGTCGAGCAGGTCGAGGAACGCGCGGCGCAGATTGAGGCTGAGGCGGTGAAGGCGGCTGAGTAGGTTGGGGGCTGGGCCGCTGGCGCTGCGTTGGTTGAGAGGCTGCGCAGAGGTATTTTTAAAAGGATGAAGATGAGGGGGAGCGCGTGAGCCGGGAGGTTGGCGCGCTTTGTCTGTTGTGGGAATGATTATTAATCAGGGGGTTGGGGGTTGCTCTTCACCTTGTTTGGGGTGAGGTGTTTTTCGAGGACGATGGGGGGCATGTGGCCGTTGAGGATCATTTCGGGCAGCACGTAGAAGGGGGCGTCGGTGAGCCCTAGGGCGGCGGCCCAGCGGGCGGGCTGGGGGTGGCTGAGATCGTGTTGGATGAAGGTGGTGCCGTAACGATTTGTGATTGCGGTCAATTCGTGGACGGCGGGGGCGCAGGTCTCGCAGTCTTTTGCGGTGAAAAGCGCGATGGGGTGGCCTGCCAGGAGGTCAGGAGCGAGCTGTTCGAGCAGAGACAGGTCGTTTTGGATATGCTGCTGCATTTGCGTCGGGCCGGCCAAGGCTTTGGCGATGACATCGCCATTGGCAAGGACCGCGGCGCGGAGTTCGGTTTCAAACGCATCTCGCGCGGACGGTTCATCGGCCCCGGCGGGCTGGGCCAGCGCGAGCGCGGCCAAGACTGCCGGGGCGCGCATCTTTAGCCGCGCTTTTCTTCCACCAGTGCCATCATTTGGTCGTAGGGCAGGTAGCCGCGCAGCATTTCGTCTTGCATGACGAAGGTGGGGGTGCCGGTGATTTGCAGCTTTTGGGCCAGCGCGCGGGTTTGGGCAATCTCTTGCGTGACCGCGTCGCTGTCCATCTCGGCTTCGATCGCGGCGACATCCAGATCGAAGCTTTCGCCCAAGCGGCGGAGGGCGGGGAGGGTGACCGCTCCGTTGAAGGCCATAAGCGCATCGTTCAGTTGTTTGTAAGCGTCATCGCCCGCGACCTGTTTGGTTGCCACGGCAAAGCGCGACGCCAGCAGCGATTGCTCACCAAGGATCGGGAACTCTTTGACGATCAGTTTGATGTTGCCGTCTGTTTCCAGCAGTTTGGCCACTTCGCCATGGGCGCGTTTGCAGTAGCCGCAGCGGTAGTCGAGGAATTCGACCAGCGTGATGTCCCCCTCCGGGTTGCCGCCGACCCAAGAGTAGCCATCGTCGAAAATCTCATCGGCATTGGCCGAGACCAGATCGAAATCCGCCTGCATCTGCGCTTGGGCCTGACGGTTTTGCATCTGCTCCACCGCTTGCAGGATCACTTCGGGGTTTTCCATTAGATAGGCGCGGACCTCGGCCCGGAACTGCGCGCGTTCGGCGTCCGTAAGCTCGGTCAGGTCCATGGCCCCGGCGGGGGCGGCAAGGGTGACTGCGCCGACAAGGGCAGGGGCGAGGAGGCGGGCGAACATGGGCGGTCCTTTCGGGAAAGCTGCGAAATAGGGGCCAAGGGTTGACGCCCGGCATCAGGCGCGGTGAAAGCACATGCCGACAGTAGGAGCAAGCCCATGCGCAATTCAACCAGGTCCGCCGTTGATCCCTTTATCGTGATGGACGTGATGCAGGCCGCCAGCGCCGCCGAAGAGGCGGGCCGTCACATCATTCATATGGAGGTTGGCCAGCCCGGCACGGGCGCGCCGAAAGGGGCGGCGGCCGCGCTGGCCAAGGCGATGGGTGAGGGGGCCCTGGGCTATACCGTGGCGCTTGGGCTGTCTGCTTTGCGCGCGCGGATCGCGCAGATGTATGGCGAATGGTATAACGTCGATCTCGATCCGGCGCGGGTGGTGATCACCCCCGGGGCGTCGGGCGGGTTTTTGCTGGCTTTTACTGCGCTCTTCGATTCCGGGGATCGGGTGGGCATCGGCGCGCCGGGCTATCCCAGCTACCGTCAGATCCTACGCGCCTTGGGGATGCAGCCCGTCGATCTGCCCGCTGCGCCCGAGAACAGATATCAGCCCGTCGCGGCGGATTTCGCGGGGCAAGACCTGCGCGGTTTGCTCGTGGCCTCCCCGGCCAATCCTTCGGGCACGATGCTCGACCGACCCGCCTTGACGGCGCTGACGGATGCCTGTGCGGCCAATGACATGTCCTTCATTTCGGACGAGATTTACCATGGCATTGAATATGACAAGAAGGCCGTGACCGCGCTGGAGGTCACCGATGACTGCTATGTGATCAACTCCTTTTCGAAGTATTTCTCGATGACCGGCTGGCGCGTGGGCTGGATGGTGGTGCCCGAGGATCAGGTGCGCGTGGTCGAGCGGATCGCGCAGAACATGTTCATCTGCGCGCCGCATGCCAGCCAGATTGCGGCGCTGGCGGCGATGGACTGTGACGACGAATTGCAGGCCAATCTGGCGGTTTACCGGCGCAATCGCGACCTGATGATCACCGGTTTGCAAGAGGCGGGGTTTACCGACATCGCGCCGCCTGATGGGGCGTTTTACGTCTATGCCGATGTCTCGCGCTTTACCGATGACAGCCGCGCCTTCGCGGCGGAAATTCTGGAGAAGGCTGGGGTCGCCGTGACCCCCGGGCTCGATTTCGACCCTGCTCGGGGGCATAAGACGCTGCGCTTTTCCTATGCGCGCAGCACGGCGGATATGGAGGAGGGCATCGCTCGGCTCAAAGCCTTCATGGCGGCGCGCTGAGCGCTGGTTTGGCCGCGCGGCAGGTGGTAGAAGGGCGAAAACGGGCAGGGTGGTCGATCATGCGGGCAATTCTTAGAGGACTGGCAGTGGCGCTGGCCTGTGCGGCGCCATTCACTGCCGCGGCGCAGGAATTGACCGCGCTGGCGCGGGTCGAGCCGGTCGAAAGCGCTGTGAGTGATCGCTGGTTCGGCAAGACCGATTTGACCGTGGCGCTGAGCCAAGGCGTGCCTTTCCGTGTTTTTCTGCTGGATGATCCCGCCCGCCTGATCGTCGATTTCCGCGAGGCGGATTGGTCGAATGTCGCCCGGGGAGATCTGTTGGAAAAACCGGGCCGTATCTCGGCCCTGCGGTTTGGTGCGTTTCAGCCCGGTTGGTCGCGTCTGGTGGCGGATTTGGCCGAGCCGATGGTTCCCGCTGAGATTGGCATGCCGGTGGACGCAAGCAGCGGCAAGGCGCGGCTTGAGATTACCTTGGAGAGGGTCGAGCCTGCGATCTTTGCCGAGGCCGCAGGCGCGCCGGTGGACCCCGATTGGACCACCGCGCTCACCGCGCCGCCGAAACCTGAGGCGGCAGACAAGGACAGTTTCACCGTCGTTCTGGACCCCGGCCACGGCGGCATCGACCCCGGTGCGCAGCGCGAGGGATTGGACGAGAAAGACCTGATGCTTAACTTCGCTCGCGACCTGCGCGATGCGCTGCGGCGCAAGGGGGTGGATGTCTTGCTGACCCGGGACGAGGATATTTTCGTCGCCTTAGAGCACCGGGTCGCCATCGCCCATCAGGCCGAAGCGGACCTTTTCATCTCGCTCCATGCCGATAGCCTGTCGCAGGGCGGGGCGAGCGGGGCGACGGTCTATACCCTTTCCGATGATGCCAGCGATGTGGCGACCGAACATCTCGCGGCGCGGCATGACCGGTCGGATATCATCGCGGGGGCGGACCTGACCGGCTCAGATGATCAGGTGGCGGGCATCCTGTTGGACCTTGCCCGGCAAGAGACCGAGCCGCGCTCAGATGCGCTGGCCGAGATTTTGGTCGAGGGCATGGGCGCAGCGGGCGGGCCGTTGAACAGCCGGCCTCTGCGGCGGGCGGGTTTCTCGGTCTTGAAGTCTGCCGATATTCCTTCGGTTTTGGTCGAAGTGGGGTTCCTGAGTTCCAAGCGCGATCTGACCAATCTGCGCGATCCGGTGTGGCGCGCGTCGATGGTGAGCGCGATGGCGGATGCGATCGTGACATGGCGTGATCAGGACGCGGCGCTCAAGCCTTTGATCAGAAAGTAAATTAGAAAGATATGGCTGCTTTGGCGATGGGCGAAGATTCGCCCCCGCTGGCGGCCATGTGTTTTGACCCGAGCCGGTGCATCCTGTATAGGCTCGGAACTGTCTCTAGCCAATGGTGGTCCGCGCGCGTGTTTCGATTTGTTCTGTCCTTTTTCGGGGGGATCTTTACCACCCTGACCCTGAGCGTCGGCATGGTGGCTTTGACCATCGGAGCGGTGTTCTGGATGTATGGCCGGGATTTGCCCAGCCATGAGTCGTTGGCGCAGTACACGCCACCGACGATCAGCCGGATTTACTCAGGCCAAGGCCGTCTGATCGACGAATTCGCCAAGGAACGTCGTCTTTTCGCCCCGGCCAATACCATTCCGGATCTGGTGAAACAGGCCTTCATCTCGGCAGAGGACAAGAACTTCTACACTCATGAGGGCTATGACCTTCGCGGCATCGGTGCGGCGGCGGTGGATGCGGTCAAATCGCGCGGGCGCGATGTGCGCGGGGCTTCGACGATCACCCAGCAGGTGATGAAGAACTTCCTGTTGTCGGGCGACCGCCGGGCCGAGCGTAAAATCAAGGAGATCATCCTTGCCTCGCGTCTGGAAGAGACCCTGAGCAAAGAGAAAATTCTCGAGCTCTATCTGAACGAGATTTTCCTCGGCCAGAACTCCTATGGCGTGGCGGCGGCGAGCCAGACGTATTTCAACAAGACGCTGAGCGAGTTGGCCCCGCATGAGGCGGCCTTCCTCGCCTCGCTGCCCAAGGCACCCTCGGATTACCACCCGGTGCGCCGCAAGGACCGCCTGCTGGCACGGCGGAACTTCGTGCTGCGCGAGATGAAAGAGAACGGCTATATCTCGGAAGCGGTCTATGAAACCGAAGTGGCGCAGCCGCTGCGCTCGGTCCAGAACGGTGATTTCGAGAGCTTCAAGGCCGAACTGCCGCCGCGGGATTATTTCACCGACGAAATTCGTCGTCAGTTGAGCGAAGATTTCGGCGAGGGGGAGTTCTTTACCGGCGGTCTGACCGTGCGCGCGACCATCGACAACGAGATGCAGCCTATCGCCGCCAACGCTCTGCGCCGTCAGCTGGAGCAATATGACCGCGGGCGGGGCATCTGGCGCGGGACGCGTTTTGAGATCCCCGCCGATCAACTGGACAGCGAAGAGGAATGGCGCGCCGCGCTGGCGGACCTTCGGGTGCCGCGTGACATCGATCTGGAGAACCAGTGGTATCCGGCGGTGGTGCTTGAGGTCGGCAGCAATGACGCCCGCATCGGGATCGAAGGCGTCGAGGATGACGAAGACGGCCACTGGATTCCGGCCAAAGACGTGCAATGGGCGCGCAAACGGCTGGATGACGGCTCTCTCGGGCGCAAGGCTCAGGTGGCGGGCGACCTGCTTGAAGTGGGTGAGGTCGTCTTGGTCCGGCGCATGACCTCGGACAGCGACGGCTCTTTCATCCGCTGGACATTGCGGCAGGTGCCAGAGGTGCAGGGCGGTTTCGTCGCGATGGACGTGCACACGGGCCGCGTGATCGCGATGCAGGGCGGCTTTTCCTATCAGGCGAGCGTGTTCAACCGGGCCACACAGGCCAAGCGCCAGCCGGGGTCAAGCTTCAAGCCCTTCGTCTATGCCTCCGCACTCGACAGTGGCTATAGCCCCGCGACCATCGTGGTCGACGCCCCGATCGAGATCAACACGCCGCAGGGCGTTTGGCGGCCGCAGAACGCCTCGCATAAATTTTACGGGCCGACGCCTCTGCGCACCGGGATCGAACAGTCGCGCAACTTGATGACCATCCGTCTGGCACAGGAAGTCGGGATGGATGTGGTCGGCAGCTATGCGGAGCGTTTTGGCGTTTACGACGACCTTGCGCCCTTGCTGTCAAACGCGCTCGGCAGTCAGGAAACCACGCTGTATCAAATGGTTTCGGCCTATGCGATGTTCGCCAATGGCGGTGAGCGGGTGCAGCCCACTTTGGTCGACCGGGTGCAAGACCGCTATGGCCGCACCGTCTACAAACATGATGAGCGCAAATGCTACGACTGTGAGCAGATCAACCTCGCCCCCGGTGAAGCGCCGCGGATCATTTCCAACCGCGAGCGGGTGATGGACCCGGTGACGGCCTATCAGCTGACCTCCATGATGCGCGGCGTGGTCGAGCGTGGCACGGCGCGCAATGCAGTGAACCTGCCGGTGCCGATCGCGGGCAAGACAGGCACCACCAACGATGAGAAAGACGCGTGGTTCGTGGGCTTCTCCTCCAACGTGGTGGCGGGCTGCTACATCGGTTTTGATACCCCGCGCCCGATGGGCCGGGGCGCGGGCGGCGGGCGGCTCTGCGCGCCTGTATTCCAGCGCTTCATGTCCGAGGCGATCAAGAAGTATGGCGGCGGTGACTTCGCGGTCCCCGACCAGTGCCGCTTTATCAAGATCGACCGTTTCACCGGCGCGCGGCTAAGCGACAGTGCCACCGGCGCCAATGTCGTGTCGGAATGTTTCCGCGATGGCGAAGAGCCGCTCTTTGGCATCTCTTTCGATGGCGGTTTTGCCATGGGGGCGGACCTGCCGCTGGTCGAAGAATTGGGTGGCTCCTCCTCGCGTGAGGTCACCACATCGACCGGCAAGAAAGCCACCGTCGGCCCCAAGGCGAGCTTTGGCACGCTGAGCTCCGGCGGTCTTTACTAATCAGGCCGAAGGGGGCGGGGCAAAGTTGCGCTTTGCCGCCCCCCACTTGCCGCCGCTGGCGGGCTGGTCTATCTCTCGTGCGGCTCCGGTTTTGGGGGCCGCATTACTTATCAAAGGCAGGCACACATGCGCGCAGAGGCACAGAATACCGCGGACCAGATCAGCAAATCGCTGGAATTGCTGGCCCAGCGACTGGATGTGGAGACCGCGCCCTACCGGCTGGAAGAATTCAACGCCCGCGTCGAAGACCCGAACCTTTGGGACAACCCCGATGCGGCGCAAAAGCTGATGCGTGAGCGTCAGTCGCTCGTAGATGCCATCGACACCTATGAGGGCATCAAACAAGAGTTGGCCGACAATCTCGAACTGATCGAACTGGGCGAGATGGAAGAGGACGAAGAGGTCATCTCTGACGCCGAGGCGGCGCTGAAGGCGCTGGCCGAAAAGGCCGCGCAGAAGGAACTCGAAGCGTTGCTGAACGGTGAGGCCGACAGCAATGACACCTTTCTTGAGATCAACGCAGGCGCGGGCGGCACGGAAAGCTGCGACTGGGCCAGCATGCTGGCGCGGATGTATGTCCGCTGGGCCGAGAAGAAGGGCTATAAGGTCGATCTTCAGGCCGAAAGCCCCGGTGACGAGGCTGGCATCAAATCCGCGACCTATAAGATCGAAGGCCATAACGCCTATGGCTGGCTGAAGTCCGAGAGCGGTGTGCACCGTCTGGTGCGCATCTCGCCTTTCGACTCGGCAGCCAAACGGCACACCTCTTTCACCTCCGTGAAGGTTTACCCGGTGGTCGACGACAATATCGAGATCGAGGTGAACCCCTCCGATATTCGCATCGATACCTACCGGTCCTCCGGCGCGGGCGGTCAGCACGTCAACACCACCGACTCGGCGGTGCGGATCACCCACCACCCCACGGGCATCGTCGTGACCTCTTCGGAGAAGTCGCAGCACCAGAACCGCGACATCGCTATGAAAGCGCTGAAATCGCGGCTCTATCAGATGGAGTTGGACAAGCGCTCGGCACTGGTGAACGAGGCGCATGAGAATGCAGGCGACGCGGGCTGGGGCAACCAGATCCGCTCCTACGTTCTGCAGCCCTATCAGATGGTCAAAGACCTGCGCACCAATTACGAGACCTCGGACACCAAAGGCGTGCTCGACGGCGATCTCGACGGGTTGATGGGGGCGACGCTGGCGTTGGCAGTCTCGGGCAAAAGCCGGGCCGAGGCGCAGGGCGACTGAGCCCATGCTGCCCCCTTCATGAAATGACAATGATTAATAGGGGGACATGATGGAATTGCTGAATTGGGACGCCTTAGAGCTGTCTGAGGCGTTGGCCGCGCGAAAGATTTCCGCGGTCGAGTTGATGCAGGCGACCTTGGACCGGATCGAGGCGGTGAACGGCAGGGTGAGTGCCGTCGTCTCCCTCCGCGATCGCGACGCTTTGCTGGCCGAGGCTGAAGCCGCCGACGCGGGCCCGCGCAAGGGCTGGTTGCACGGCATTCCCATGGCGATCAAGGATTTGGCAGATGCAGAGGGGTTGCCTACCTCGCAGGGCTCGCCGCTGTTCGGCTCGGCACCGGCCAAGCGGGATCACCCGGCGGTGGCCCGTCTGCGTGCCGCCGGGGCCATCGTGATCGGCAAGACCAACACCCCGGAGTTTGGCCTTGGCAGCCATACGTTCAACCCGGTGCATGGGGCGACCTGCAACCCCTATGACCTCGGTCGCTCGGCTGGCGGCTCCTCTGGCGGGGCGGCGGCGGCGCTGGCGGCGCGGATGGTGGCCGTGGCCGATGGCTCCGACATGATGGGCTCCCTGCGCAATCCGGCGGGGTGGAACAACGTCTACGGCATGCGGCCCAGTTGGGGCACGGTGCCTTCGGGCAATGACGGCGATCTTTTTTTGCACCAGCTTTCGACCTTGGGCCCGATGGCGCGCAGCCCGCGCGACCTTGCCGCCCTGCTGGACGTGATGACAGGCTATGATCCGCGTGAACCGCTGACCCGCACCACCCCCGATGCAGCACCGCAGATCGACGCGGCGCTGGCCCCCCAGCGGATCGGCTGGCTGGGTGACTGGGGCGGTGCCTTCCCCTGTGCGCCGGGGATCATCGACCATAGCGAAGCGGCGCTGAAGCGCTTGGCCGACCTCGGCCATACGCTCACGCCTTTGGCGGCACCCTTCGATGCGGAGGCCATGTGGGAAAGCTGGATCACCCTGCGGTCCTTTGCCGTGGCGGCCTCTCTCGGGGCGATCTATGACGACCCCGCTCGGCGCGAGGGGCTGAAACCCGCCGCGCAATGGGAGGTCGCACGGGGGCAGGGGTTCTCGGCCTCTGACATCCAGCGGGCCAGTAGCATCCGATCTGATTGGTTCCGCGCGGCGGATGCTCTCTTTGAGGAAGTCGATGTGTTGGTGCTGCCCTCGGCGCAGGTCTGGCCCTTTGCTGTCGAACAGGTGCATCCGACCGAGATCGACGGCCAGCCGTTGGATACCTATCACCGTTGGATGCAGGTGGTGGTCCCCGCCAGCCTGATCGGCCTGCCGGTGGTCAACATCCCCGCAGGTTTCGACGCGCGCGGTCTGCCATTGGGGCTGCAACTGATCGGCAGGCGCGGCATTGACGCGCGTCTGCTCCAACTGGCCCAAGGTTGGCATGAGGCGACGGGCTATCCGCAGGCGCAGCCGCCCCAGCTCTAGCGGGGCTTAGTTAAAAGGCGCGTCAGGCTGAAGCAGGCGGCGGTGGTAGGGCATCAGCGCGTCGATGTCGGTGAACCCCGCCTGCCGCGCGGCGGGCAGAACGGTTTTGGGGTCTCTGCCGATATACTCATAGGTCAGCCGGGTCACCCGCGTGCCCGCGGCGCTTTCGGGGGCGGTGCGGGTGACGTAGCCAACCCAAAAGTTATTTTCGAAAGAGGCTACGCGGTTGAGGTAGTTGAACGACCCGGTCAGCGTGCGACGCCGCGAAACGACGATGGAAACCCCATTCTCCTGCCGTGAGACGATGCCGCGATATTCCCGCGCCATCGGGTTGGTCGGCAGCTCTTGTGCGCGCAGCGATGGCGCGCTCTCATAGCCGCGCAGGAAGGTGTTGCCGCCATGGCGCGTGATAAAAACCACGCCGGTCACGAACCTGTCTTGATCCAGAAAAGACCGCCGCGCGAAACGGTAAAAACCGCTTGGGAAATCCGCCTCGGGCACATTTTGAATTCCGGTGCCCAGAAAGTCGCGCAAGAAGCTGTTGTTGATCGGATCTTGGTTCAGGGAAATCTCGGTTACCGGCTCCAGCAGCACCCGCGCGTCGATCTCGAAAAAGCGGCAGATCCGGGCCAGCACGTCGGGGCGGGGGAAGCTTTCGCCCGAGAGGTAGCGGTTGAATTGCGTGCGATTGATGCCAAGCTGCCGGGCAAGGTCAGAGATCGAGGGGTAATCCGCTGCCAACTGGCGCAGATTGGCGCCGAACATGCTACGAAGTTCAGAGGGGGAGCGGTTGGGAGCGGACATGCAGCCTCGTTCTGATTTGCGTCGCGGCCTTAGAATAAAAGCCGTTATGGCCAGATGGTTAACAGACTGACGCGAAGGCGCGTCAAAGCTGACGCTGATTTGTAGCTGACCCTACTGGAACCGACACAAAATGCAAGCGGACGTTGCATTTTAATCTATGTTGCACCCCTTTCGATTGTCGCAAAATGGAGAACAAACATCGAAAGCGGGGTGTACTATGATTGGTGTAGTTCTGTGGAGCGATAATAGCGCCGGAAAAGCGGTTTTCTGGTGCGAAGATCAAGGCGATCTTGCCTATTACGAAGAGCCGGCGATCCGTGTCGGGCAGGGGGCGGGGTTTGACACGGGCGATATGGTGCAGTTCGACGTCTCAGTGCATCGCAAGCTGCGTATCGCGGACAACCCCCGGCTGGTGCAGGAGAAAGCGGCTTCGCATCTGCCCGAGGCGCTGCGGCAAGATAACCCCGCGGCGGCAGAGCCGGAGGCAGAGGGAAAGCGTCAGCAAGGCGCCCAGATCATCCCCTTTACCGCCAAGCCCGGACCGCGCCAATTCCGCGCGGCCCAGCTGAAAGCCTAAACGGCTCGCGTGTCAGACACCACGGGCGAGGGCGGCCACGCCGGTGCGGGCGACATCGGCCAGCCCCAACGGGCGCATCAACTCGGCGAAAGCGTCAATTTTGTCGGGCGCGCCAGTGATCTCGAAAACAAAGCTTTCGAGCGTGCTGTCGACCACATTGGCGCGGAAGATATCCGCCAGCCGCAGCGCTTCGACCCGATGCTCGCCCTTGCCGACGACTTTTAAAATCGCCAGTTCCCGCTCCACGCTTGGCCCTTCGACGGTGAGGTCATGCACCTCATGCACCGGCACGATGCGACCGACCTGCGCCTTGATCTGCTCGATCACCTGCGGGGTGCCGCTGGTGACGATGGTGATACGCGACAGATGCCCGGTGTGGTCCACCTCGGCCACGGTCAGACTGTCGATGTTGTACCCCCGGCCCGAGAACAGGCCGATCACCCGCGCCAGCGCGCCGGGCTCGTTCTCGACCAGCACGGCCAGCGTGTGTTTTTCAACCACATCCGAGAAGTTGGGCCGTAGGTTATAGGCGGAATGCGAGGTCGCACCTTTTTTGATTTTTAGGGCAGCCATGTCTTCGTCCTTCTTCATCTTCGCCGGAAATTTGAAAAATTTCCGGGACGTTTTCTTCTAAAGAAAACGGGTTACACCAACACCGAGCCTTTTGCGTCGATCACACCCTGGGTCTCATGATCGCCCGGCAACAGCATTTCGTTATGCGCCTTGCCGCTTGGGATCATGGGGAAGCAGTTTTCATGCTTCTCGACCAGACAGTCAAAGATCACCGGCCCGTCGTGGTTGATCATCTCCATGATCGCATCATCAAGGTCATCGGGGTCCGAGCAGATGATCCCCTTGGCGCCAAAGGCTTCGGCAAGTTTGACGAAATCGGGCAGGGCTTCGGACCAGCTTTGCGAATAACGCTCACCATGCAGCAGTTCCTGCCACTGGCGCACCATGCCGAGCCGCTCGTTGTTGAGGATGAACTGTTTTACCGGCAGGCCGAATTGCATCGCCGTGCCCATCTCTTGCATGTTCATCAGCCACGAGGCTTCGCCCGCCACGTTGATCACAAGGCTTTCCGGATGCGCCATCTGCACGCCGATGGAGGCGGGGAAACCATAGCCCATGGTGCCGAGGCCGCCCGAGGTCATCCAGCGGTTCGGTTCCTCAAAGCCGAGGTATTGCGCGGCCCACATCTGGTGTTGGCCCACTTCGGTGGTGATATAGCGGTCGTGATCCTTGGTCAGCGTTTCGAGCCGCGCCAGCGCGTGCTGCGGTTTGATCACCTTGCCGGTCTGGTTGAACTTGAGGCAGTCGATGCTGCGCCATTCTTCGATCTGCTGCCACCATTTCGCCACCGCCTCGCTATTGGTTTTGCGGCCGCGCGATTTCCAGACCTTCAGCAGGTCTTCGAGCACATGGGCCACATCGCCGACGATCGGAATGTCGATGCGGATCACTTTGTTGATCGACGAGGGGTCGATGTCGATATGCGCCTTGGTGGATTTCGGGCTGAAACTGTCGATGACACCGGTGATCCGGTCGTCGAACCGCGCGCCGATGTTGATCATCAGATCACAATCATGCATCGCCATATTGGCTTCGTAGAGCCCATGCATCCCGAGCATCCCAAGCCATTTCTCACCCGACGCCGGGTAGGCGCCGAGGCCCATCAGGGTCGAGGTGATGGGAAAGCCGGTGGCATCAACCAATTCGCGCAGCAACTGGCTCGCCGCCGGGCCGGAGTTGATGACCCCGCCACCGGTGTAGAAGATCGGCCGCTTCGCCGTCTCCATAGCCGCGACCAGTTCGGTGATCTCGGCCATGTCGCCCTTAACCTGAGGCTGATAGCGCGAGGTGGAGGGTTTGGGGGACTCGTAGTGGCCAGTGGCGAATTGCACGTCCTTGGGGATGTCGATCAGCACCGGGCCGGGGCGGCCATGGGTGGCGACGTGGAAGGCCTCGTGCAGAGTGGCGCCAAGGGTGTCGGTCTCTTTCACCAGCCAGTTGTGCTTGGTGCAGGGGCGGGTGATGCCCACGGTGTCGGCCTCTTGAAAGGCGTCCGAGCCGATCATGAAAGTAGGCACCTGACCGGTCAGCACCACAAGCGGAATGGAATCGAGCAGCGCATCCGTGAGGCCCGTGACCGCATTCGTGGCACCGGGGCCGGAGGTCACCAGCACAACGCCCGGCTTCCCAGTGGAACGGGCATAGCCTTCGGCGGCGTGCACCGCCCCTTGTTCATGGCGCACCAGAACGTGTTTGATCGAATTCTGCTGAAAGACCTCGTCATAGATCGGTAGCACCGCGCCACCGGGATATCCAAAGACGGTGTCCACACCCTGGTCAATCAGGGCTTGGACGATCATTTTCGCTCCGGTCATCTGGCGTTTCATCTTGGGTGCTCCGTAAGGCAGGTTATTGCGATTGGCATAAAAAAACCCCCGGTCTGACGGGGGCGCATGGGAAGGATTATGGTCTACCGTTACCGGCCCATGCGCGTGTGTCTTACAATAATGACTAGGTTGGTCATCTTCAGGGTCCTTTAAGCGTGGCGTGAGATTAGGAGGGGGAAAGAGGGGCGTCAACAGCGAAATGGCGAAAATCTTGTGTGTCAGGCGGGATTATCTGTAGGTTTATTTCACAACGTGCCTCATCTTGGTTATTTTCGGAAAGATTTGATCGGCGCGGCGTACTTTCCTGCATTTCCGGCGCGGTATCACACAAAACAAAACGGGCAGCCCAAGGGGCCGCCCGGTAATAGTGCCAAAATCAATAGGCTTCCTCAGCGCGGGCTGACATCCGGCAGGGTGATATTGGCCACCTGTTCGGCGATGGGATCGTTGCTGAGCGGGTGCTGGTCGGGCACGAAACCCTCAGGATCGCGCATCTTTTGCCACTGGCCCCCCATATAGACCTCTAGCCCCGAGAATTTGGCCTTATACCCCATCTTCTGGCTGCCGGGCACCCAATAGCCCAGATAGACATAAGGCAGCCCCGCCGCGCGGGCGATTTCGATATGGTCGAGGATAATGTAATTGCCCAGCCCGTTGCGGGGCCGGTCAGGGGTGTAGAAAGAATAGACCATGCTCACCCCGTCGCTCAGCACATCGGTCAGGCAGACGCCGACGAGTGCATTGTCGGCCTCAGGGTCGGTATATTCGATCACCCGGCTGCGGATCGGGGTTTCCTCGATCATGGCAGCGAATTCGAACACATCCATATCCGCCATGCCCCCATCCGCATGGCGACTGTCGAGGTAGCTGCGGAAAAGGTCATATTGCTCTTCCGTGGCCCAAGGCGATGTCGCGCGGCGCTCAAGGCCTGCGTTGCGCTTCAAGATGCGGCGCTGGCTTTTGCTGGGGCGAAAGGCGGCCACGTCGATCCGCGCGGAAAGACAAGCGGCGCAATCAGCGCAGGAGGGGCGGTACAGAACATTTTGCGAGCGGCGGAAGCCTTGGCTCGACAGGCTGTCATTCAGGCGAGCGGCATTATCGCCCTGAAGGGCGGTGAACAGCTTGCGCTCCATCCGGCCCTCCAGATAGGGGCAGGGTTGCGGCGCTGTGACATAGAATTGTGGTGTCAAAGGCAGTGTATGTCGCATGGGCTTCCAGCATTTATCGGGGGATGCTATCAACCCCCCCCCGCTCCGCCAAGGGCAAATTTGCGTGCGCCCCTAGCGGCTGAGCCGCCGGTTCACCGGCACGGTGCCAAGCGCCATGTCCGTAAGGCTTTGACGGCGGGCCGTGGTACAGATGAGAACGGCCGAGACGACCTGAATGATCGTGACCGTCATCGACAGCGAATAGCCGATGGTATGCAAAAGCGCGGTCATGAAATCGAAGGGTCGGTCGCGGTGGTCGCGCAGCTCCATCGCCATCAGGCGCATCCCCCATGTGGCCGAGCCGCCGGTCAGCGTGGCCACCCGGTAGGCAAAGCCCACCACCAGCGTCAGAAAGGGGAAAAAGAACAGCCCCGTAAAGGCCGTGAAGGGCAGGATCAGCACGCAAAAGAGCAAGACAAGGGTCACATCGATGACCCAAGCCAGCAGCCGTTTGCCAGCGATGCCGTCATAGAATTGCGGGTGTAGGTCGGGGTCTGGGGTCTGGGTCATGTCTTATCCTGCGAAAGGCCCCCCGGGCGCATTGCCGGGGGGCGGGGGTCAGGGTGCGATTAGGCGTTTGTGGCCGTCTCGTCCCGCTTGGCGCGTTCGTCCATGAATTGGTCGAACTCGGCCTTGTCCTTGGCCTCGCGCAGACGCTCAAGGAAGGCTTCGAAGTTGTGCTGCTCTTCCTCCAAACGGCGCAGGGTGTCGGCCTTATAGGCGTCAAAGGCGCGGTTGCCGGTGCTGCGCGACATCATCGCGCGGCTGGATTTGCGGCTGCAGGATTTCGAAGAGAACATGCGTTTGCTCCAAGTCATATAGGCAAGAAGGGCGAGGCCGAGGGGCCAGAAGAAGATGAAGCCGAGCACCATGGCGGCGATCCATGCGCCTTTGCCGCGTGCGTCCATCCAGGCTTCTGTCCGGGCCAGCCAGCTGGGGCGGGGGGAGTAGGTCGGGTCGGTGGTCACTGTCGTCATTGTTGAGCCTTTCGGTCGTGACGGGCCTGTCGCCGGCCCGGGCGTTTCGGATAATGTGAATGTCTTTCACATTGAATAGATCGGAACGCCGAACCCGTTTCGCAAGGGGCTATGTGAATGTTTTTTACATTATTTGAGAAGCGAAAGTGAAATCAGCGACTTGCGCGCCCGAAAGCTGCGCCATTCTCTGCGGTTCAAGACAGAAAACGTGATGCGGCGTGCCCGCAGCGGCCCAGACCAGCGGGAATTGCAGCAGATTGCGGTCAAACCAAGCGCGCGGCGGCGTGATATGCCCCAAAGGCGCGACGCCGCCGATGGCAAAGCCGGTCTGCGCCCGGATCAGCGCGGCATCGGCCTTGCCCAAAGGCTCCCCGGCAAGCGCTGCGGCCTGTTCTAGATCGACCTGCTGCGCGCCCGCGGTGATGAAGAGCAGCGCCGCCCCACTGTCTTCGCCGCGCAGAACGATGGATTTCGCGATTTGGTCGACCGCGCAATCAAGCGCCGTGGCCGCATCCACCGCCGTCCGCGCCAAAGCCGTCTCGCGGATTTCCGGCGTCACCCCCGCGGCCTCCAGCGTGGCGCGGACCCGTTTCAAACTCTTGCTCATTCTCTGCCCCTTGTCGCATCGCGCCCCCTCGGGGCGCCGGTCAAAGTCGTAGCAAGCCAGTGCCCTGCCGCAACCCCCATTGACGCCGCTTGGATCAGCCCGCAAAGCTGGCGCCATGACAGACCCATCTCTCGCCGCCCGGATCACCCGTTCCCCCCGTGTCTACCACCGCGAACGCGCGCAGGATGCGGCGGCGCTGCTGCCCGATCTCGCGCCGGAGTTGCGCGAAATGATCTCGGCTGCGGCCTCGACCGCGCCCTATCTGATGGCGCTTTTGGAGAAAGAGGCGGGCTGGCTGAGCGCGGCGGTCGCCAATCCCGAAGCCGCTCTGGCCGAGAATTGCGCGGCAGCAGCGGAACTGGCCCCCGATCGGCTTGCCGATGGGTTGCGGCAGGGCAAGCGGCGAATGGCGCTGCTGACCGCGCTGGCCGATCTGGGCGGGGCATGGTCGCTGGAAGAGGTGACAGGTGCGCTGACGGAATACGCCGATGCAGCCTGCGGCGCGGCCCTGCGGGCGGGGCTGGCGGCCCAGATCAAGCGCGGCAAGCTGCCGGGCATGGCGATGGACGATCTTTCCGATTGCGCGGGCATGGTCGTCTTTGCCATGGGCAAGATGGGCGCGGGGGAGCTGAACTATTCCTCCGACATCGACCTGATCTGCCTTTTCGACGAAAGCCGTTTCGCGCCCGATGATTTCCACGCCGCCCGCAGCGCCTTCGTCAAAGCCACGCGCGCCATGTCTGCTACGCTGAGCGAAAATACGGCCCAAGGCTATGTCTTCCGCACCGATCTGCGTCTGCGCCCCGATCCGGCGGTCACCCCCGTTTGCATCGCGATGGAGGCAGCCGAGCGTTACTACGAAAGCCTTGGCCGCACATGGGAGCGCGCGGCCTATATCAAGGCCCGCCCCGCGGTGGGCGACATCGCGGCAGGCGAGGCGTTTCTGCAATCGCTCCGCCCCTTCGTCTGGCGCCGTCATCTGGATTTCGCCGCGATCCAAGACGCCCACGACATGCGCCTTGCGATCCGTGAGCACAAAGGTTTGGGCGGCCCGATCACCCTGCCGGGGCATGACATGAAACTGGGCCGGGGCGGCATCCGCGAGATCGAGTTTTTCACCCAGACCCGGCAGCTCATCGCCGGGGGCCGGGATGCGGACCTGCGGCCCCGCGGGACGCTAGCGGGATTGCAAGTGCTGGCCGACAAGGGCTGGGTGCCCGAGGAGGTGGCCGAGACGCTTGGCGATCACTACCGCGCGCATCGTACGGTCGAGCATCGGTTGCAGATGGTGCAAGACGCCCAGACCCACACGCTGCCCCGAAACGACGCCGATTTTGACCGGCTGGCCGCCATGATGGATATGGATGTTAAAGACTTACAGGCCGATCTTCATGATCGGCTGCAAGCCGTGCACGACCTGATCGAAAGCTTTTTCGCCGCCACGAGGGAAGAGCCCGAAGCCGCCCTCCCGGCGCATCAATTCGACACGTCGGTGCTGGACCGCTGGCCCAGCTATCCCGCGCTGCGCTCGGAACGGGGGGCGGATATTTTCGGGCGGTTGAAGCCACTGCTGCTCGACCGTCTGGCGCAATCCGCCAAGCCGGATGAGGGGCTTTTGGCCTTTGACGGTTTTCTCGCGGGGCTGCCCGCCGGGGTGCAGCTCTTCTCGCTTTTGCGGGCCAATCCGCAACTGGGCGATCTCTTGGTGGACATCGTCGCCACATCGCCCGCGCTTGCCACGCATCTGTCGCGCAACTCCGGCGTTTTCGACGCGGTGATCGGCGGGGATTTCTTTTCGGACTGGCCGGGCCAGACCAAGCTGACCGAGATGCTGAAGCAGCACCTTGCGGGGGAGGCGGACTATGAATTGCGCCTTGACGGCACCCGCCGTTGGGCGCGCGAATGGCATTTTCGGATCGGCGTGCATCTGCTGCGCGGGCTGATCGATGCGGCCACCGCCGGGCGGCAGTATGCCGAGCTTGCCCAAGCCGTCTTGCAGGCGCTCTGGCCCGTGGTCGTCGATCAATTCGCCACCCGTCATGGCCCGCCGCCGGGGCGCGGGGCGGTGATCCTTGGCATGGGCTCGCTCGGGGCCGGGCGGCTCACGCCGACCTCTGACCTCGATATGCTGGTGATCTATGACGCCGATGGGGTGGAGAGTTCCGATGGCCCCAAACCGCTTGCCACACGCAGCTATTACGCGCGGCTGACCCAAGCGATGATCACCGCGATGACCGCGCCGATGGCCCAAGGCAAGCTTTATGACATCGACATGCGCCTGCGCCCTTCGGGAAATCAGGGACCGGTGGCGACCAGCCTTGCCAGCTTCGAGAGCTATCAGAAAGAACAAGCATGGGTGTGGGAGCATCTGGCCCTCACCCGCGCCCGGGTGATCGCGGGGGCGGAGGATCTGGGCCGCGATGTCGAAGCGCTCTGCAAAGATATCCTTGGCCGCGCCGCCCCGCGTGACAAGGTGCTGGGGGAGGTGGCCGATATGCGCCGCCGCATCGCCGCCGCCCGCAGCCCCACAGGTGCGCTCGACGCCAAGACCGGCGCGGGACGATTGCAGGATATTGAACTTTTCGCGCAGGCGGGGGCGCTCATCGGCGGCACTGGCGCGCGTGAGATCGACGCGGGGCTTGCAGCTGCGCAAAGTGAAGCCGTGATCGATGCCGAAGGAGAGGTCGCGCTTTCTTCGGCCTATACCGACGCTTGGACCCTGAACTGCGCCGCGCGGCTGCTCTCAGCCAATCCGATCGAGGCGGGGGCGATGGGGCAGGCGGGGGCGAGTTTCCTCTGCCGGGTGCTGGAATGTGACGACCTCTCGGCGTTGGAGCGCAAGATGCAGGAGGATTACGCGACGGCTGCCGAGATCATCGACGCAGCGCTGCCAGCGGCGGGGCAGGAGGAAGCATGAGCGATCCCGATGACCCAAAGGGCCTGATCCGCGAATCCTACCGGATGGAGGGGATCGGCCCCGCCGAATGCCGCAGCATCTTCCTTGATTGGGCCCTGAGCCTGCCCGACGGACACGACAGCGCCGCCGCCATCACCCGATTGCTGGAACGGCACCGCGCCGCCGCCGATCACCCGATGACCCAAGTGCTGCGCGAGGGGCAGACGACGCTGACCACCCCGCGCCGCCGGGGCGGCTGGCGGGGCAGGGCGCGCAACTGACCGCCGATCGGGGCTTGCGAAACCTCTTTCCCCAGCCGCGCGAACGCAGTACGAGGGGCGCTATGACAACGCCCCAACCCCCCTCCGCCCCGCAGCCTGCCACACGTCCCGTGGTGCGCCTATTGCCCAAGGCCAACGCCCGCGCCATCCGCCACGGCTTTCCTTGGGTCTACGCCAATGAATTGGTCACCGACCGCCGCACGCGCGGGCTCGCCCCCGGCACGCTGGCGCTGTTGGAGGATGCCGAGCGCAAGCCCATGGGGCTGGTCGCGGTCAATCCGAATTCCAAGATCATCGCCCGGATGATCGACCAAGACGCCGAGACGCAGATCGATCAGGCCTGGTTCGAAGCGCGCCTCAATCGCGCCCTTCAACTGCGCAGCCAGCTTTACGATCAACCCTATTACCGCCTGATCCACGCCGAGGCCGATGGCCTGCCGGGTGTCATCATCGACCGTTTCGGCGATACCTGCGTGATCCAACCCAATGCCGCTTGGGCAGACGCGCTGATTGAGCCGCTCGTCGCCGCGCTGCAATCCGTGACGGGCGTGCACAACGTACTCAAAAACGCCTCAGGCCGGACCCGCAAGCTCGAAGGGCTAGACGATGCCTCGGCCACGTTGGCAGGCGAAACGCCCGAGGGGCCGCTGCCGGTGCCGATGAATGGCGCGACCTATATGGCCGACCTCACCGGCGGGCAGAAAACCGGCCTGTTCTACGACCAACGCCCGAACCACGCCTTTGCCGCCAATCTCGCGCGGAATGGCGCGCGGGTGCTCGATGTTTTCTCTCACGTCGGCGGCTTCTCCCTCGCGGCACTTGCGGGCGGCGCATCCTCGGCGCTGGCGGTGGACGGTTCCGCCCCCGCGCTGGAACTAGCCGAGGCCGGGGCCACGGCGATGGGCATGCAGGACCGTTTCGCCACCCGCCAAGGGGATGCTTTCGACGTGCTCACCGCTCTGCGGGACGAGGGCAAGACTTTCGACGTGGTGATCTGCGACCCGCCCGCCTTTGCCCCCTCGCGCCAAGCGGTTGACGCGGGGCTTCGTGCCTATGAACGCGTCGCGCGGCTCTCGGCGCAACTGGTGGCAGAGAATGGCATTCTGGGGCTCTGCTCTTGCTCACATGCCGCTGATCTGAACCAATTCCGCACCGCCTCCGTCCGCGGCATCGGTCGGGCCGGACGTCGCGCCATGCTGCTGCACACCGGTTTCGCCGGGGCGGACCACCCGCAACTGCCCCAGCTTGCGGAAAGCGGCTACCTCAAATCGCTGTTCTTCCGCCTGTGATGGAAGCGCGCCCCCGCGTGCTGATCGACGCTTGCGTGCTTTACCCCACGGTGATGCGCGAAATGGTGCTCGGCGTGGCCGCAGGGGGCGCGTTCGAGCCGATTTGGTCGGCGCGTATCTTGGAGGAATGGGCCCGCGCGGCGGTCAAGCTTGGCCCCGCGGGCGAAGCGCAGGCACGGGCCGAGATTGCGCTGTTGCGCGGCAAATGGCCGGGGGCCGAGCGCGAGGCTTCCCCCGGTCTGCAAGCGCGGCTTTGGCTGCCGGATGAGAATGACATCCATGTGTTGGCCGTCGCCGTGGCCAGCAGCGCCGATATGATCCTGACGCTGAACGCCAAGGACTTCCCGCGCCAAATCCTCGCCGAAGAGGGGCTGAGCCGGGCCGATCCCGACAGCTACCTGCATGGCATCTGGCAGGCGACGCCGGAGATGGTCGCCCCCGTGGCAGAGGCCGTTCTGCAAGAGGCGCGGCGGCTTTCGGGGGCGCCATGGGAAATGCGCGCGCTGTTGAAAAAGGCGCGGCTGCCCCGGCTGGCAAAGGCTTTGGGCTAGATCAGCCGTCCCACCGCAACTGCATCTGACGCAGCTTGTTGATCCGCTCTTCCGTCTTGGGGTGGCTCAGCAGCCACGCAGGCGGACGGTTGCCGCCGGATTGGCTTAGCGCGTCCAGCTTTTCAAACAGGGAGATTTGCGGGCCAATGCCGATCCCGGCTTTTGTGAGCAGCGCGGCGGCATAGGCGTCGGCCTCATATTCGTCACTACGCGACAGCCGCGCGGCAAGCAGGCTGGTCAGCCCGCTTGCGATCCAGACGCCGATGCCCGGAATAAGCCGCCCCAACACCATCGCAAGCGCGGTGCGCAGGGCGTTCTGGCCCGAGAAATCAATCATCCGGCGGCGGGAATGGCCAAGGGCGACGTGACCCAATTCATGGGCGATAACGCTTGCCAATTCTTCAGCCGTTACAGCACCTTGGCGGAACTTGTTATAGAAGCCGCGGGTGATGAAAATTCGCCCATCGGGGGCTGCGAGGCCGTTGACCGGCTCGATCTCATACAAATGCACCTTGATGCGCGGCAGGTCGAGCGCGCGGGCCATGCGGTTGCTGATCTCGTTCAACTTCGGATCGACCAGCGGCGTCGATTTCGCATCCAACTCCCGCGCCGTGCGCCAAGCCGAGAAACGGTACATCGCCAGCGCATAGAGAATGGCGAGAAGGATGGGGATGACGCGGATCATGCGCTCAATATGGGGAGCGGGGGGACCGGGGGCAAGCGGCCATGGCCTGCGCCCCGGTGGTATTCTTGGCGATCAGACGAGTTTCGCATCCATCGTGATCTCTGCCGTCAGCAGTTTGGAGATCGGGCAGTTCTCCTTGGCGGTTTTGGCCGCCTCATCGAAGTCTTCCTGCGACGCGCCGGGGATGCTGGCCTCGACCGTTAGATGCACTTTCGGCACATGAAAGCCACCGTCTTTCTCTTCGAGATAGACCTCGGCCTTGGTCTCGATACTGTCGGGCGTCAGGTCGCTTTGGCCAAGGATCATCGACAAGGCCATGGAAAAGCAGGAGGCATGGGCCGCACCGATCAACTCTTCGGGGTTGGTGCCTTGCTTGCCTTCGAAACGGGTGTTGAAACCATAGGGCTGGTCGGACAGCACGCCGCTTTCGGTCGAGACATGGCCATTGCCGTCTTTAAGCGAGCCTTCCCATTTCGCGCTGCCGGATTTGATGATCGGGGACATTCTATTTCCTTCCACATTGCTTGCCTTCGCCCCCTGAGGTGGCGCGGCGCGGCAGGCTGTCAAGGAAGGGGTTAGCGCGTCATGGTCTTGATGCCCCGGCTCAACCCTTCGAGCGTCATGGGCACCATGGCCTCGGGGCCGAAAATCTCTTGGATCATCGCGATGGATTGGGTGTAGCCCCACTGCCGTTCGGGGACGGGGTTGATCCACAGGTGGTTTGGCCACTGGTCGCGTGCGCGGGCAAGCCAAGTCGCCCCGGCCTCGGCGTTCCAATGTTCATTCGCGCCGCCCGGATAGGCGATCTCATAGGGTGACATAGAGGCATCGCCCACGAAAATGCATTTGTAGTCAGACCCATAGCTGCGCAGCACCTCATGGGTGGGGATCTGCGCATCCCAGCGGCGGCGGTTGTCGCGCCACACGCCTTCGTAGAGGCAGTTGTGGAAGTAGAAATGTTCGAGATGCTTGAACTCGCCCTTTGCGGCGCTGAAGAGTTCTTCGACCACCTTTACATGCGGATCCATCGAACCGCCGATGTCGAGAAACAGCAGCACTTTCACCGCATTGCGCCGCTCGGGGCGGGTTTTAACGTCGAGATAGCCATGTTCCGCCGTGGCGCGGATCGTGCCGTTGAGGTCAAACTCCTCTGCCGCGCCATCGCGCGCCCAACGGCGCAGGCGTTTCAGCGCGAGCTTGATGTTGCGGGTGCCGATCTCGACATTGTCGTCAAGGTTGCGGAACTCGCGCTTGTCCCAGACTTTGACCGCGCGTTGGTGGCGGCTTTCCTTCTGGCCGATCCGCACGCCTTCGGGATTGTAGCCATAGGCGCCGAAGGGCGAGGTGCCCGCCGTGCCGACCCATTTGGAGCCGCCCTGATGCCGGCCCTTCTGCTCCTCCAGCCGCTTTTTCAGCGTCTCCATCAGCTTGTCGAAACCGCCGATGGCTTCGATCTCGGCCTTTTCCTCGGGCGAGAGGTGCTTCTCGGCCATTTTACGCAGCCAGTCTTCGGGCAGGTCCACGGCGTCGAGCACATCGTCGAGGCTGATCTTCTCCAACCCTTTGAAGGCGGCGGCAAAGGCGCGGTCGAACTTGTCGATGTTGCGCTCGTCTTTGACCATCGACACGCGGGCGAGGTAGTAGAACGCCTCCACGTCATAGGTCGCAAGCCCCGCTTTCATACCTTCCAGAAAGGCCAGAAACTCCCGCAGGGAGACCGGAACATTGTGGCGGCGCAGCTGATCGAAGAAGGGCAGAAACATCAGAGGCTCAATGCGCGGTCCAACAGAACCGTGGCGACCATGCCGACGATGAGAAAGGCCATGCCATAGCCCGCGGCATATTGCGCGATGTCCTTGCGGTTGCCGCCGCGTTTGCGCGCGGTCAGCCCGCCGATTATCGCGCCGATCAATGCCAATCCGAGTGCTATCATAACCTATTGCCCGTTTGTTTTGCGGGCCTATCCATTGCGCGGGTTCAGGCTTGCGATCTCGCGCAGCTTGGCCCGCACGGCCCAGTCAGGGCCAAAGCCGTATCGCGCCCAGCCGATGCTGTCCAGCCTGACGCGGCGCGCCTCAATGCCGCGGCCTTCGATCTCGAGCGCCTCGGCTTTGAGCAGCATGAGCGTGGCCAGAAGGGCGGCGTTTTCGCTGGCTTCGGCCACGGGCAGATGCGGCGCGATCAGGGCCAGCGCGCCTGCGCCGTCGCCGATGGTCACCGCATAGCCCGCCCGCTGGGTGGCGACATAGGCGCGGTGCAGCGTTGTGCCGGGGGTGCGAGCATAGAGGGCGTCGGCGGTTTGGTAATGCGCCTGTGCGGCGGCCGGGTCGGTCATTTGCGTGACGCGGCCCATGGCGTAATGCGAAAAGGCGTGGCGGTTGTCCTGCCAGCCCTGCGTCTCGGCAATGCGCAGCGCGTCACGGGCGGCCTTCAGCCGGGCGTTGCGGCCCACGTCGCGGCCAAGAGCGGTTTGGATTGCGCGGCTCCAGACCTGCGGCGTGGCGCGGGCGGGGCGGGGGGCGACGGTGCCGCCTGCGGGGTTCACCCGGGCCAGAATGCCCGGCAGACGGGCGGCGACCTCTTCGCGGCTCATGCCCGAGCGCAGCGCGGGGTCATAATAGATGCGCAGCACCAGCATGTCGAAACCGGTCAGCACCGTATGCACATTGTCGTCGTTAAAGACCGAATCCGGCAGCCGGTAGAGATCGTTCAGCGGCCCAAGCGCTTGGGCCAGTTCCTCATGCAGGCAGTCGCGGCTTTCTTGCGGGCTCACGTCATTGGGCAGAAAAATCGCCAGCTTGCGCCGCTCGGTCAGGCGGGTCCAATCGGTGGCGGGCGAGCGGCGCGCGCGGCGGTATTCCTCAAGCGTGCTGACGTTTGGCACTACGAAACAGGCCGCCTGCGGCAAGAGTCGCCGGATTTGGCTGCGGTTCACCGCTTGGATGGTGATGCTGGCCTCTCCGCCCGTGACCTCCCGCAGTTCGATCCCGGCCTCGCGGCGCAGGCGGGCCAGCAGACGCGCAAGGTCCGGCCCCAGCGTGGCGGGCGGCTGGCCCAGCACGCGCAGGGTGATCGGCCCCTCGAAACGGGTCAGAACGGGCAGGGCGCGGCCACTTTCCATCCGGAAGGACAGGTCGAGGAAATCCTCTGCCAGCGCGGCATTCGACACATGCGGCTGAGCGGGGCGGGCTTGGGTGAACTGCTTCATCGGGGGCAGGGTGCTGTCGGCGATGACCGCGCGGGTCGCCACCTCGGAATGCGACGCGGGCACGCAGGCGTTCAGCAGCATCATCAGCGGCAGGATCAGCCGCGCCTTCACGCTGCGCCTCATGCGGCGAGCCCTCATGCGCCCGGGCCTCTCTGCTTCCCTGCGTGGGCTGCTCTATCCCAATATGCGCGTGGCGCGGTTGCTGATTGTCCTTGCATCTGCCTGCCCCATCGGTCGTTTCAACCCGGGTCTTTGCGCCCGTGATTGATCTCAGCCTAGGCAGGCGAAAAATCAAAAGCGAGGAAAATACCCGCTTTTGACGTAAAGTCGCATTTGTGTTGCCGCCCTACCGCTGGCGACGCGCCATGAAGGCCAGCCGCTCGAACAGATGCACGTCCTGCTCGTTCTTCAACAGCGCGCCATGCAGCTTGGGCAGGGCGTTGGGGCCGTCCTTGGCCAGATCTTCGGCGTCCATATCCTCGGCCAGCAAAAGCTTCAGCCAGTCCAACACCTCGGAGGTCGAGGGTTTCTTCTTCAGCCCCTGCTGTTCGCGGATCTCGTAGAACTGCGTCAGCGCGGTGGTCAGAAGCTGTTGCTTGATGCCCGGATGGTGCACTTCGACGATCTGTTTCAGCGTCTCCATGTCGGGGAATTGGATGTAATGAAAGAAGCAGCGGCGCAGGAAGGCGTCGGGCAGTTCCTTTTCGTTGTTCGAGGTGATGATGACGATGGGGCGCTGGCGCGCGCGGATCGTCTCGCCCGTCTCATAGACGAAGAACTCCATCTTATCGAGTTCCTGCAACAGGTCGTTGGGAAACTCGATGTCGGCCTTGTCGATTTCGTCGATCAAGAGCACGACCTTCTCATCCGCTTCGAAAGCCTGCCAGAGCTTGCCCTTGCGGATGTAATTCTTAACGTCATGCACGCGCTCATCACCCAACTGGCTGTCGCGCAGACGGTTCACGGCGTCATACTCGTACAGGCCCTGCTGTGCGCGGGTGGTCGATTTGATGTTCCATTCGATCATGCGCAGGCCCAAAGCGTCGCTGACCTGCCGCGCCAACTCGGTCTTGCCGGTGCCGGGCTCGCCCTTCACCAGCAATGGCCGCTCCAGCGTCACCGCCGCATTTACGGCAATTTTCAGGTCCTCGGTGGCGACGTAGTCTTTGGTGCCTTGGAATTTCATCTTGTTTTCAACCTCGTGTGACGGGCGCTTGATCCTTGGCCTTTAACCAAAAATCAAAGGGATTGTGTAGTGACAATTGTTACCCGCTCAGATAGACGCTGCGGCAGGGGACGATGTCGGGAGACAGGCCTTTTTAATGTCTGAGTTGAAAAACGCCGGGGAAAAACAAATGAAGCAGGAAATGTTCCTGCCGGACGACTATCGTCCGGCCGAGGACGAGCCATTCATGAATGACCGTCAGCTTGAGTACTTTCGTCGCAAGCTGATCAACTGGAAGGCGGAACTGTTGGCAGGCAGCCGCGACACCATCGAAACACTGCAAGACGGCACCCGGAACATCCCGGACGTGACCGACCGCGCCTCGGAAGAGACCGACCGCGCTTTGGAACTGCGCACCCGGGATCGGGCGCGTAAACTGGTCGGCAAGATCGACGCGGCGCTGCGGCGGATCGACGAGGGAGAGTTCGGTTACTGCATGGTCACCGGCGATCCGATCTCGCTCAAACGGCTGGACGCGCGGCCCATAGCCACCATGACCCTTGAGGCGCAAGAGCGTCACGAGCGGCGCGAAAAAGTCCACCGCGACGACTGACATCACCTGAAACACCACACGCCGGGGCAAATGCTTCGGCGTTTGTGGTTGGGGCGCGAATGAAACCTTCCAATGCGATTGTCGTGGGCGGCGGGATCGGCGGGCTGGCGCTGGCCACAGCGCTGGCGCGGCGTGGCGTGGCCGTGACCCTGCTCGAACAGGCCGCGCGCTTTTCCGAGATCGGTGCCGGGCTTCAGATCAGCCCCAATGGCCTCGCCGTCCTGCGCGGGCTGGGGCTTGAGCGTGGGTTGGCGGCACGCGGTGCGGTGCGCGGGCAGGTGGTACGGCTTTGCGACTATGCCAAGGGCGGCCAAGTGGCGCGGCTGGACCTGACCCGCCTGCCGGAGGACCAGCGTTATTATTTCCTCCACCGTGCCGATCTGATCGACCTTTTGCGTGAGGCCGCACAGCGGGCCAATGTCACTTTCGAGACCGATGCGCAGGTCGCCTCCATCCACCCCGGCGCTTTGCCGCAGGTCCAGATGGCGCGCGGCGGGCGGCGGCGGGCGGAACTGGTGGTGGCCGCCGATGGCATCCACTCGGTCGGGCGGATACAGTTGAATGGGGCGGATCAGGCGCGGTTCTCGGGGCAGGTCGCATGGCGCGCGCTTATCCCCAACGTGGTCGATCATCCGCCCGAGGCGCGGGTCACCATGGGGCCGGGGAAGCATCTGGTCAGCTATCCGTTACGCGAGGGGCGTATGGTCAACCTCGTGGCCGTGGAAGAGCGTGACGATTGGGCCGCCGAAGGCTGGCACCATCGCGACGATCCCGCCAACCTGCGCCGCGCCTTTGCCGGTTTCGGGGCACAGGCCGCGCAGATGTTGGAGGCGGTGGAGGAGGTCACTCTCTGGGGGCTGCACCATCACCCCGTCGCCGCAAATTGGCAGGCCGATGGCGTCGCGCTTTTGGGCGACGCGGCCCATCCGACACTGCCCTTTCTGGCGCAGGGCGCGAATATGGCGTTGGAGGATGCATGGGTCTTGGCCGATTGCCTGACCCGCTATCCGCGCGACGCGGCGCTCACCGCCTATCAGGCGGCGCGCATCGACCGGGCGCGGCGCATCGTGAAAACCTCCGAAGGCAACGCCACCCGCTATCACCTGCGCTCAGGTCCGATACGCTTTGCGGCCCATACCGGGCTGCGCATCGCCTCAACGCTGGCCCCCGGTGCCATGCTGCGGGCCTTCGATTGGCTCTATGCCCATGACGTGACGAAAGGGTAGAGGCCGCCGCGGAAGAACGGCGGCCCCAAACACTCAACCCGCGCGTTGCAGCATGCCAAACAGGTCGCGCGGATCATCCGGGTCGGCCAGAAGGTCGAGCGGCTGGAACAGCCCGGTTTCGGCAATCTGGTCGCGGACATAGCGCAGGGCCGAGAAATCTTCGATCGCGAAGCCCACGGAGTCGAACAGGGTGATCTGTTGCGCATCGCGGCGGCCCTCTGCCTGACCGGTCAGCACCTGCCAGATCTCGGTCACCGGGTGGTCAGGCTCAAGCTGCTGGATTTCGCCCTCGATGCGGGTCTGCTCGGGGTATTCCACGAAGATGCCCGAGCGGTGCAGGATCGCGGGCGCCAGTTCCGTCTTGCCCGGACAGTCGCCGCCGATCGCGTTGATATGTACGCCGGAGCCGACCATATTGTCGGTCAGGATCGTGGCATATTGCTTGTCCGCGGTGCAGGTCGTGATGATCTGCGCGCCCATGATCGCCTCCTCGGCACTGTCGCATTCCACGACCTTCAGCCCCGAGCCCGCCAGATTGCGCGCGCATTTCGCGGTTGCCGCGCGGTCGATGTCGTAAAGCCGCACCTCGTCGATGCCGCAGATCGCCTTCATGGCGAGGCTTTGGAACTCGGACTGCGCGCCGTTGCCGATCATCGCCATGACTCGGCTGCCCTTGGGCGCCAGCAGCCGCGCCACCACCGCCGAGGTCGCCGCCGTGCGCAGCGCGGTGAGGATCGTCATCTCGGTCAGCAGCACCGGGTAGCCGTTGGCCACATTGGCCAGAAGGCCAAAGGCGGTCACGGTCTGGAAGCCGGTTTTGGTGTTGTCGGGATGGCCATTGACGTATTTGAAACCGTAAACATCGCCGTCCGAGGTCGGCATCAATTCGATCACGCCCTTCTCGGAGTGGCTCGCCACGCGCGGGGTCTTGTCAAAAAGCTCCCAACGTTTGAAATCGGCTTCGATATATTCGGCCAGCCCGCGCAGCATCTCTTCGACGCCAACATGGTGGATGAGCTTCATCATCTGGTCGACGGAAACGAAAGGCACCAGCGCCTTGTCGGAGGGTTTGAGGTTGGTCATCTTGGGGTCTCCAATCAATATGCGCGTGTGGGGCGGTCAAAGACGCGGCGGCCAAAGGCCGAGGCGGTGAGGTCGACCATCAGCTGCGCGGTGCGCCCGCGTTCATCGAGGAAGGGGTTCAGCTCCACCAGATCGAGCGAGCTCATCAGCCCGCTGTCCGAAAGCATCTCCATCACCAGATGCCCCTCGCGCACGGTGGCGCCGCCCGGCACGGTGGTGCCCACGGCGGGCGCGACGGAAGGATCGAGGAAATCAACGTCGAGCGAGACATGCAGCATCCCGCCCGCCGCCGCGACCTTGTCGAGGAAGCGTTGCAGCGGCTTGGCGATGCCGCTCTCGTCGATCTCGCGCATGTCGACGTAAGTAACGGTGGTTTCCTGCAATGCGGCACGTTCGGCCGCATCGACGGAGCGCAGCCCGATCATGGCAATATTGTCATGGGGCAGGGGGCTGTCGATCACGGGGAAGCCGTCAAACCCCTCGCGCCCGGTGACATAGCCCAACGGCGTGCCGTGCAGATTGCCGCTGTCGCTGGTCTGGGGCGTGTGGAAATCCGTATGCGCATCGAGCCAGAGCACGAAGAGCGGGCGGCCCGCCTTCTCGGCGTGGCGCATCGCGCCCAGCACGGTGCCGAGCGCCAACGCGTGGTCGCCGCCCATGAAGATCGGCAAGCCGTCGTCCATCGCCGCATCGGCGGCGGCAGCGAGGCTCTCGGTCCAGGCGATGGTCTCTTCCAGCGCATGCAGCTTCTCGTGCTCCTTGGCGTGGAAGGGGGCGGGGGCCACGTTGCCGCGGTCGGTCACGCTATGGCCGAGGTCGCGCAGCGCGCGCTCCAGCCCCGCGGTGCGGTAGGCGTCCGGCCCCATCAGGCAGCCGCGACGGCGCTTGCCGCTGTCCAGCGGAACGCCCAGCAAAATACAGTTCTGTTGGTTCGACATGGGGGACTCCTGAGATGTTTGATCTCAGATAATCCGCGCATCTGTCGAACGACAAGCCGTCAAACTGTCCGTTTCGGGGGTGTTTTTGACAAACTGGAAGGTCACCTGTCCAGTTTGTCCGGTTCTCGTCTTTCAGGCCGCCTTCCGCGCGGCGGCGACCCAAAGGCCGACCAAGATGAAAGAGAAAATCGCGTTCCACCCGGCCATCGACAGGCCCAGAAACTGCCAGACGATCTCATCGCACATGACCAAGCCGCTGGGGCCCTCGGTCGACAGCAGCGACCCGCCATCGAGGCTGCCCAAATCCATGCCGCCGCCGGTGCAGGAACTTGGCCCCGGCCACCAGCCCCATTCCACACCGGCATGAAAGACGCCGATCAACGCGGTCACCGCCGCCGCCAAGGTGCCGAGCCAAGCCAGCATGCGCGGCCCGCCCAGCAGCACGATTGCCCCAATCAGCACCGCCGCTGCATGGGGCCAGCGCTGCCAAAGGCACATCTGACAGGGCGCGTAGCCGCCCAGATGTTGAAACCCGAAAGCCCCCAGCAACAGCGCGGCCGAACCGAGCGTCGCCAGCAAAGTCAATGTCTTACCCGTCATAGAACCTTCACCACCATGAAGCCGCCGATCAGCAGGGCGACGGCCAATGTGAACATCAAACCCAAGCGCCGTTCAATGAAGTCTCGGATCGGTGCGCCAAAGCGCCACAGCAGCCCTGCCACGACAAAGAACCGCAGCCCGCGGGCGAGGATCGAGGTCATGATAAAGGTGCCAAGCGGCATACCCGTCCAGCCCGACATGATCGTGATGACCTTGTAAGGGAAGGGTGTGACCCCGGCGACCAGCACCGCCCAAAAGCCCATGTCATTGAACCGGGACGAGAATTCCGCCATCGCATCGGTCTTGCCCAGACTTGCAAGGATCGGCTGGCCGAGGTTCTCAAAGGCCAGCGCGCCGATGGCATAACCCAAAAGCCCGCCCAAGACCGACGCGAGCAGCGCCACCCCGGCGATCAGCCAGGCGCGATTTGGCCGCGCGATGATCATCGGGATCATCAGGATGTCGGGGGGGATGGGAAAGAAGGAGCTTTCGACAAATGCGACAACGGCAAGCGCCCAAAGGGCATGGCGGTGTTGGGCCAGGCCCAGGGTCCAGTCATAAAGGCGGCGGATCATTATCGGGGGCTCCGGCTGTTTTGAATGCCTCACCATGTCGCGCGTCCAAGGTCAAGCAACTGAGCCCGCAGCAGGGGTGAAAATCCACTTGCTCCTGCCGCTTTTGCAGGCTACATCGCCCTACGTGCCCAAGTGGCGGAATGGTAGACGCAGGGGATTCAAAATCCCCCGCCGCGAGGCGTGCCGGTTCGAGTCCGGCCTTGGGTACCACCTTCTTCGTAAGGTTTTCCGCATATTTACATGAATGACACCGGTGCTCTGCGCCTTTCGAGCCTGTTCATTCTTCGCGCCAAAACCCTGCGATCACCTCCTGCGCCACCTTATTCTGCACCGTAAAATCAGTGTCTCCCGCGCCGCCGCCTTCGGGGTCGGTGAACCAACGCCAGATCCAGACGTCACGAATCCCGCGGGCCTTGAGGGCGCGGAGCCAGCGATCCAGCACCTCCGCCTGAAGCGCCATGTCGGCGGGGGCGGCGCGTTCTTCGGCGCTTTCCCATGGGCGGGCGGTCGCGCCTTCGGCGGAGCGGAGGCCGATTTCCGCGATCCAGATGGGTTTTGCGTGTTTTCGCGCCACGGCGGCGACACGGTCCAATTCTGCGGTAATGGCGCGGTCCCAATCGGTCGGCGCGTCCGGGGCGCCTAGAACGGGGTAGAGGGATACCGCTACGGCATCCAGTTCGGGCCAAAAGGTGATCTCCTCGGCCTCATCGGCGCCGTGGGCGACATAGGTGAGCTTTCCGCTGAAAAGCGCGCGTATCTCGGCGATGGTCTCGCCCCAACGCGCCGCCCCCGATACGCCGCGCAATTCGGTGCCGAGGACAAGCACGTCGGCGCCGTTACGCTCTGCTGTGAACGCGATGGCGCGTAGAACCTCTGCGTAGGCGGCGTGCCATGCGTCTGCGCTGTCCGGCTCGGGGGCAATGGCGCCGGCCCAGCTTTCGGGCACCCAGACATGGGGTTTGACGATGGCGGCGATCCCGGCGGCGTGCAGCTGCGCGATCCCGGCGGCGATCCTGTCATGGGGCAGCGCATCCCCCATGACGATGGCGCTGGAGCTGGGCGAAGGCTGCCATAGGAAGGGGATCACCGTCGCCGCCGTCGCGCCCGTGTCACGCAGCCGCGCGATGCTTTGGGCGGCGGCGGGGCTGCCGAAGGGGGCGTTCGGCGTCTCGATCAGATTGAACCCGCGTAGGATGCCACCCGCCTCTCGCGAAAACGCCGCTGTCGCAGTCAAAGCGGTAGAGCCGAGGGCCCAGAGAAGCGTGCGACGGTCGATCATGGGGCTAGGGTAGGGCGACTTCCCCTGCCGCACAACGGCATGCTGGCGAAGATGCTTGGCCTTTTGGTCGCAGCCGCGGGCCGAATAGCGTCAATTTCGCGCAAAATTGGCGCGCTTTTATCTGTCGGACCCGCGCAGAGCCCCGTGACAATTCCCTTTCCCCGGTCGGCCCAAGCGCGTAGGCAGCGCCTACCTTGGAAAACGAGACATATCATGGCGCAGAATGCCACCATCTACAAAGTCGAGCTTTCGGTCTCGGACATGGACCGTCATTATTACGAGACCCATAAGCTGACCATCGCCAAACACCCTTCGGAAACCGATGAGCGGCTGATGGTGCGGCTGGTGGCCTTTGCCCTTAACGCCCATGAGCATCTGGAGATGACCAAGGGCCTCTCTACGGATGATGAGCCGGACATCTGGCAGAAGAGTCTGAGCGGCGAGTTGGACGTTTGGATCACGCTCGGCTTGCCAAGCGAGAAGGTCCTGCGCCAGTCCTGCAACAAAGCGGCCAAGGTGGTGGTCTATCCCTACGGCGGCAAAACGGCGGAGGTCTGGTGGGATAAGGTCAAGAACGGCACCACCCGTTTTGACAATCTGGACGTGGTGAACCTGGCCGAGGGTGACACCAAGGCGCTGGCGGAACTGGCCAGCCGGGCGATGAAGCTTCAGGTGATGATCCAAGACGGCGAGGTGACGGTGAACCTTGATGAGGCGATGGTGACGCTCACGCTCGACCGTTGGAAGACTGCCCGGTAAAGGACAGCGCGCTTAAAGGCTGTCGAAAAAAGGCGCGCCTCTATGGGCGCGCCTTTAAATTTAAACGTCCAGCTTCTTGTCGCCGCGCTTCCATGCCAGCGGCTGGAAAACCTCATCCACCGGGGTTTCGGCAACGTGGTTGACGTAGTTGGAGATGGTTTTCTGCGCCATGCCGAGGATCACGTCCAGCACCGCGCGGTGGCCATAGCCTGCGTCGAAAAACGCCTGCATCTGCGCGTCGGAAACGAAGCCGCGGTTGCGCACCATTTGCACGGTAAAGGTTCGCAGCGCTTCGAGTTTCGGCGTCGGCAGGGCCGTTTCATTGCGCAGCGCGTCGCTGATCTCGTCCGAGACTTTCATCATCTTGGCGATGCCGGTGTGGGCGGGCACGCAGTAGTGGCACTCGTTCTCGACGTTGATCGACTGCCAGACCACGGTCAGTTCTTCGGCGTCAAAGTCAGTCTCGGTGAAAAGCTTATGCAGCACCTGATAGCCCTCATAGGCCTGCGGGCTTTCGGCCAGCACCTTGTGCAGACCCGGCAGGCGGCCAAAGGCCTTTTGCGATTCTTCCAGCAGCGGCTTGGAGGCTTCGGGCGCGGTGTTTTGGTCGTGGGACGGGAATGTCATGGTTTTTACCTTTGTAAATCGTCGATATCCGTCATTTAGGCTTTCTTGAGCGATCACTCAAGTATATATTTGAGTGATCGTTCAACATATGGTGATCTCATGCCCCGCAAACCGAACCACGACCGAGCCGAGCTGATCGACCGCGCCCGCGATCTGTTCTGGCGTCAGGGCTGGGCGGGCACGTCGCTGAAAGACCTCGAAGCGGTGCTGAAGATGAAGCCCGGCAGTTTCTACGCGGCCTTCGGGTCAAAAGAGGCGCTGTTTGAAATCGCTTTGGACAAATATGCCGAGGATGGGGCCGGGCGCTTGGCCGAATTGGTCGCGGAACATGGTCCGATGGCGGCGCTGAAACGCTATCCCGAATTGGCGATCTGCCGCGAGGAGGCTCCGGCCAAAGCCTGCATGCTCTCCAAAACTTTGCTGGAGTTGCAGGCCCATGGCCACCCGTTGGCGAAACGGGCCAGCGCGCATCTTATGGGGATGGAAGAGCAATTCGCGGCCCTTTTCGCCCAGATGCAGCGGGACGGGGAAATCGGCGCGGCGCATGACCCGAAGGCGCTGGCACGCCGCTATCAGAGCGACCTTTTGGGCCTGCGCGTCTCGGCCGAGCGGGAGGAGATCGACGCCCATGCCATTGCCCGTGAAATCGCCGAAGGTCTGGAGCGGTTGTAACCTGAGGCCGCGCTATTCGATCTGCTCTTCCAGCATGGCCGTGATCTTGCGCCGTTGAAAAATATTGCGGATCTGACGCGCCATGATCCGTTCCGGCACGAAATAGGGTTTGCCGTCTTTCCATTCCGCCCGGAACTCAAGCCGCGCGGCGATCAGCTTGGTGGTATGGCCATCCGCTGCAGCAACGGTGAGGTCCATCTGCCGGACTTTATCGAACAGCCCCTCGGTCCCGATCCGCGTCTCGGCGCGGCGGAGCAGGTCGAGAAAACTGCCGATGTCGATGAAATCACCGCTTTTGATCGGCCCTTGATTGGTGCGGGTCAGGGGGTTCTCCACATCGTTCAGTGCCACCTCTTCGCGTTCGGTGACCTTGACGTGGTAGGTTTTGTCATCCGTCACCACCCGTGCCATGACCTCCAGCAGGTAAATCGGCTCGGCCCCCATATTGGTCACGAAGCAATGGGCATTCTCATCCCGGGCAATCGATCGGTTGATCAAGATCACCGGCTGTCGCTGCCGCCGGAAGTTGAGCCATAGGATATGCAGATAGGCCAGCCAGACCACTGCCGTAAAAAGGCTCACCGCCACTTGCAACGTGCCGGAATTCTCTGCGATCCAATCGAGCATTCTGTCTCTTCCTTACCAAGCCTGCGGGGGTCGCGAGATTAACGCACGGGGCGGCGCTTCGTTGCACAGAGATTGGCGGGGCGGGGTTGACCGGGCGGTATTATATCAATAATTCGCGATATATGGATAATGAAAACGCCCTCCAAGCCTTCGCCGCCTTGGGTCAGTCGACCCGGCTGGATGTCTTTCGCCTGCTGATCAAAGCGGGCGGTAAAGGCATGTCGGCGGGCGAGATCGGCACCGCGCTTGATGTGCGGCAAAATACGATGTCGGCCAACCTCTCGGTGCTGGCCCGCGCAGGGCTGATCCGCAGCAAGCGCGAAGGACGCAGCATCCGATATTTCGCCGATATGAACGGGCTGCGCGCGCTGCTGGGCTTTCTCTTGGAAGACTGCTGCGGCGGCCAGCCTGAACTCTGCCAACCGCTGCTGGATGAGCTGACCTGCTGCTAACCCCCGAACCCCCAACACGAAAGACCGCCATGACCGATACCGCTGATCCCGCAACCGCTGGCCTTGGGGCTTTTGAACGCTGGCTTTCGCTCTGGGTGGCGCTGGCCATTGGGGCGGGGCTTTTGCTGGGCAATCTCTTTCCCGGTATTTTCGGCGCGCTGGCGGCGCTTGAGGTCGCCTCGGTCAACCTGCCGGTGGCGGTGCTGATCTGGGCCATGGTCTATCCGATGATGGTCGGCGTCGATTTCGGCGCGCTGCGGCAGGTGGGGGACAAGCCGAAAGGGCTGGTGGTGACGCTGGTGGTCAATTGGCTGATCAAACCCTTCACCATGGCCGCCCTTGGGGTGTTGTTCTTCAATCATGTCTTCGCCGGGCTGATCCCGCCGGATGATGCGCAGGCCTATCTGGCGGGCGTGATCCTCTTGGGCGCAGCGCCCTGTACCGCCATGGTCTTTGTCTGGTCCAACCTCACCCGCGGCGACGCCACCTATACGCTGGTGCAGGTCAGCGTGAACGATGTGATCATGATCTTCGCCTTCGCGCCGATCGTGGCTTTCCTCTTGGGCGTGACCGATATCACCGTGCCTTGGGACACGCTGCTGATCTCGGTCGGCCTCTACGTCATGCTGCCGCTGCTGGCGGGCTACCTTACCCGCGGGCGGTTGGTGGCCAAGGGCGGTGAGGCGGCGGTCGACGCTTTTAAGGCTCGGGTGCAGCCCTTTGCCATCATGGGGCTTCTGCTGACGGTCGTGCTGCTCTTTGGCTTTCAGGGCGAGGTGATCCTCGACCGCCCGCTCGTGATCTCACTGATTGCCGTGCCGCTGTTGCTGCAATCCTACGGCATCTTCTTCATCGCCTATGGCGCCGCGCGGGCTTGGGGCATTCCCTTCAACGTGGCCGCCCCCTGCGCCTTGATCGGCACGTCGAACTTCTTTGAACTGGCCGTCGCCGTGGCGATCAGCCTCTTTGGGCTGGGGTCGGGCGCGGCTTTGGCCACCGTCGTGGGCGTCCTGGTCGAAGTGCCGGTCATGCTCTCCCTCGTAGGCTTTGCCAACCGCACACAGCATTGGTTCCCCGCCGCCAAATGAACCACGCCCGATAACCCTCTGCCGCCTAAGGAAATTCCCGTGACCGATACGCCAAATATCGAAGAAGACCACTTCAACCCCATCGACGAGAGCCGCCTCCTGTCGCCAAAGCGCGTCACCCACGGCCCGCGCATTCTGCTGCTCTACGGCTCGCTTCGCCCGCGGTCCTTCAGCCGTCTGATGACCGAAGAGGCCGCCCGCATCCTCACCCGTCTCGGGGCCGAGACGCGGACTTTCAACCCCACGGGCCTGCCGCTGCCCGACGATGTCGCGCCTGAGCATCCCAAGGTGCAGGAACTGCGCGATCTGGTGTCATGGTCCGAAGGCATGGTCTGGTGTTCGCCCGAACGCCACGGCGCGATGACGGGGATCATGAAAACCCAGATCGACTGGATCCCCCTGTCGCTCGGCGGGGTGCGCCCGACCCAAGGCAAGACCTTGGCCGTGATGCAGGTCAGCGGGGGGTCGCAAAGTTTCAACGCGGTGAACCAGTTGCGCATTTTGGGCCGCTGGATGCGGCTGCTGACCATCCCCAACCAATCCTCGACCCCCAAAGCTTTCTTGGAGTTTGACGAGGGTGACCGGATGAAACCCTCACCCTTCTATGACCGCGTGGTCGATGTGATGGAGGAGTTGGTGAAATTCACCCTGCTGACCCGCGACAATAAGGATTATCTGCTCGACCGTTATAGCGAGCGTAAGGAAAGCGCCGAGGAGCTTTCCAAACGGGTAAACCAAAAGGCGATCTGACCGCCAAATGCAAACGGCAGGGCCAATCTTGGCCCTGCCGCATCATACTCGCGCTAAAAAGCGATCAGTCGTTGGACCAGCCGGAAACCGCTTTGATTTCGCAGAAGTCCTCGATCCCCCAAACGCCGCCTTCGCGCCCGTTGCCCGAACGTTTCATGCCGCCGAAGGGCGCACCTGCGCCACGGCTCTCGCCGTTCATCTCAACCATGCCCGAACGCAGCTTGGTCGCCAGACGGTTGCGGCGGGTGCCATCGCTGGATTGAACATAGTTGGTCAGGCCATAGACCGTGTCATTGGCCATCTCAACGGCTTGATCTTCGCTCTCGAACTTCATGATCGAAAGCACGGGGCCAAAGATCTCTTCGCGGGCGATGGTCATATCGGGCGTCACATCGGCGAAAACGGTGGGTTTGACATAGAAACCCCGGTTCAGATGCTCGGGCCGACCGGTGCCACCGGCCACCAGACGCGCGCCTTCGTCGATGCCTTTCTGGATCAGGTCTTGGATCTTGCCCCATTGCGCTTCGTTCACGACGGGACCGATGTGGCGGCCCTCTTCGCTGGCGGGGCCGACTTCGACCTTATTGGCCACTTCGGCTGCCGTCTCGACCGCTTGGTCATAGACACTGGCCTCGACCATCATCCGGCTCGGCGCGTTACAGCTTTGGCCGGTGTTGTTCATCATATGCAGCACGCCGCGTTTGACGGCCTTGTCATCGGCATCGGCGAAGACAAGGTTCGCGCCCTTGCCGCCAAGCTCCAGATGGACCTTCTTCAGTGTATCCGCCGCGTTCTTGGAGATCGCGATGCCGGCGCGGGTGGAGCCGGTGAAGCTCACCATATCCACATCCTCATGGCCGGTCAGGGCGGTGCCCACGGTCGCGCCGTCGCCGTTCACAAGGTTGAAGACACCGGCGGGGAAGCCTGCCTCATCCATCATCTCGGCAAAGATCACCGCGCTCAGCGGGCTTTCCTCAGACGGCTTCAGCACCATGGTGCAGCCCGCGGCGACAGCAGCGCCGACTTTCAGCATCACTTGGTTCATCGGCCAGTTCCACGGCGTGATCATCGCCACGACGCCAACCGCTTCGTGAATGATCCGGTCGTTCGGCGCGTGATCGCCCAAAGGCTTTACAAATTTGAAATCTTTCGCCGCTTTGATGAAGTTCTTCAGGTGGGTGTAACCCGCCCCCCATTGGGAACTGCGCGCCATCTCAATGGGCGCGCCCATCTCGGTGCTGATCGCCTGCGCCATGTCCTCGGTGCGGGATTTATAGACCTCGGCCAGTTTCTCCATCAGCGCGATACGCTCTTCGGGGGCGGTGGCCATCCATGCGGGCAGGGCGGCCTTGGCCGCAGCCACGGCAGCGTCCACATCCTTCGGCCCGCCGAGCGAGATCACGGTGCAGGGTTCTTCGGTCGACGGGTTGATGACCTTATGTTCTCTGCCCTCAAGCGGGGCGACCCATTTGCCGTCGATATAGAAATCACGTTTTTCGATCATGCTCTGTCTCCGTTATTGGCCAGGCGCGCGTCTTTCTTGCCGCCTAGAAGTGTCCGGGAATCGCCGGCTCCCGATATGCCTAAGACAATTTTACGGGGCGGAAAAGTTCAGAGGTGATTTTTGATCAAAAAGACGGGCGCGGTGGCTTGAAACCTGCGGGCGGGTAGGGGGCGCTCAGCCCTGCGCCGGGAAGCTGATTTCGACACAAAGCCCGTCTTGGCCTTCGACCTTCAGCGTCGCTTCGTGCTGGAAGGTCAGCGTGCGGATCATGCGCCAGCCCAGCGAATCCGACCTCTCGGGCCGTTTGGCGTCATCGGGCAGGCCGACGCCATCGTCATAGACCTTGAGCGTGAGCCCTTCGTCATCCTCTTGCGTGACTTCGATGGTGATCACCCCTTTGTCGCGCCCTTTGAAAGCGTGTTTATAGGCGTTGGTGATCAGCTCACCCACGATCAGCCCGATGTCGACGGCCAGTTTGTTGTCCATCTTCAGGCTGGGGCAAATCAGCTTGATCGCGATGCTCTGACGATCTCCGGTAAAGGCGCGTTCGGCGTTTTTGGCGACTTCATCCAGCATATCCTCCAGATCAAGGTCGGTGCTGTCGGTTGAGCGTTGCATCAGCTCATGCGCCTTGGAGAGCGAACCCACCCGGGTCTCCAACTCGCGCAACACTTGGCGGGTCTCATCCTCTTTGGCTTGGGTCTTGCTCATCCGGATCAGCGCCACGATCAGGGCAAGGTTGTTGCCCGTGCGGTGGTGAAGCTCCTGCATCAAGAGATCGCGGTCGGCGATGCCTTCGCTGAGTTCGCGGTTCTGTTCGGTCAGCGCGGCGGTGGGGTCTTTGGCATTATAGGCCTCCAGCGCCGCGAGAGCATCGGCCTTGATCTGCTCGACCGCGCTTTGCGGCTCGGGCAGGAGGAACTCCGCATGAACCCGCGTGCCTTCTTGCCCGGTGTCCACATCGAAACGCGCCGCGATCCGCTGCACGCCCCGCAGGCCCAGCCCCATGCCCGTCTCAGACACGATGGCGCGGTTGGGGTCGAGCTTGTCCTCTTCGATCCCACGGCCCTGATCAATCACCGTCAGCCCAAGGGCGGGCTTGCCGTTGACATCGGTCAACGAAAAACGCGCGCGGCCCTTCTGCCCGTGCTCGATGGCATTGCGGCCCAGTTCCACGGCGGCGGTGACGGTGCGCGTCCGCTCGAATGAGGTAAAGCGCATGGCTTCGGTCAGGGTCAGGGCGATCTGGCGCAGGGCTGCGATATCGCCGCCCTTTTCAAGGTTCACCGAGGTGAGATTGGTTGCTTTCATCAGTCCGCGTCCCGTGCAATGCGTATGACCACGATGGAGGCGTCATCACGCCCGCGAAATGCCCGGTCGAGCAGGTAGCCAGCGATCAAAAGCGGAGATTTCCACAATAGACCCTGTGGAAGATAGCTGTCGCGCAGGGTTTTCAACCCGTCGCTGTGCAGGATCATCAGATCCCCCGGTTCAAGGTCAAAGGTGTCTTCATAGCCTCGCGTGGCGCGGGCACCGATCCGCCCGTCACGCACCGGCAGGCGTTTGACCGCACCGTCGCGGACCCGCAGCGTGGCGATATTCCCCAAGGCGGCATAGCGCAGGACCATCTGCGGCTGCGCGATATGCACAAGGGCCGCCACCGCGCCGCGTTTGCCGATCAACTGCTCGGTCACCTCATACATTACCGCGCCCGGCTCACTGTTGAAGCTGCGCGTGGCTTTGACGGCGTCGGTGACCTCCAGCGAAGCGGCTGCGGCTTCGGGGCCATGGCCCAACCCGTCGCACAGCAGGATGTCGGTGGCTTTCGGCGTCTGCCGCAGCAGGTAATCGTCGCCGCATTCTTCTTCGTTCGGATGGCAGACCCGTAGGCCCACGGCCTCGACCCCATGGGTCGGGCAGGGGGTACTGTTTTTGACAAAGCTGCAAACGATGGTGGTGCCCACCTCCGGCCCGCTGAAAATGTCGAAATCATTCGACAGGCGGCGGATCGCCCCGAGGCCCAGCCCAGCAGAGCCGCCGCTGCTCATGCCGTCCTGAAACATGTGATCCATATCGCTGATGCCGGGGCCACGGTCGGTAAAGATCATCACGATCTTATCGCCCTTGCCCTCGGCCGGGGCATTGATCAGCGCGCGGCCCTTTTCGGCGTAGCGCAGGATGTTGGTGGTGGCTTCGGTGGCGACGATGGCCAATTCGTCGGTCCGATGTTTGGGCCATCCGTGTTCCGCCGCCAGACGACGCGCGGCGCGGCGCACCACAGCGATGGCGCTTTGGTCCTGAACTTCGACCCACTGTATCATAGGTTCACACTCATCAACACGCTGGTGCCCCCGCCAACGGCGGTGCGAATTTCAAACTTCTGGGCCAGCCGCTGCGCGCCGCCCAAGCCCCGGCCAAGCCCGCCGCCCGAGGTATAGCCGTCCGTTAGGGCCAGTGCCACGTCCTCGATCCCCGGTCCCTTGTCCCAACAGACCACGCTCAACCGCTTGGCCCTTGGATCGACATAGATGGAAAATTCGCCGCCGCCAGCGTGAACGATCGCGTTGCGGGCGATTTCACTGACGGCGGTGGCGAAGCGTGTGACATTCAGCGCCGAAGCGCCGTGTTCTTTCATGTAGCGCGCCACGGCTTGGCGGACCGTAACCGCGTCGCCGCTGGTCTTTAGTTTGAACTGAGAGAGAAGAACCTGCGCCCCAAGGTCCTTTTCATCAAACGCGTCGTAGCTGGGTGAGGGCATGGGTCAGGCTCAAGGCGGTGCGGATTTCTGGCAAGTACATGCCAAGCTCAACCAGCGTGACCGCCACCGTGGGGCGCATGCCGACCACATAGGTATCCGCCGCCAGCAGGCGAGAGATCCCCGCCAACTGCGCAATCACCCGCCCAACGAAAGTGTCCACGATCTCAAGCGCCGAGATATCGAGGATCACCCCATCGATGCGATTCTGGGATATCTTGTTCGACAGCCGATCCTGAAGCTCCAAAATCTCCGTGTCCGTGATGTCATCCTGTATCGAAACGAGGAGCGCATGTTCGACCAGATTAATCGACGTGACACCGGCCACCTTATTGGCCCTCGGTCTTCTTGATCACATAGCCGACGGTCATCAGCGCATCCGAAAGGGCGGTGCGGATGCTGGACCGGGTCGAGACAGTGCCCACGTCGATGCCAAGCTGCACCATGGTCTGGGCGATCATCGGGCTGATGCCGCTGATGATACATTCGGCCCCCATCAGGCGCACGGCGGCGGCGGCGCGCAGCAGGTGTTGCGCCACCTGCGTATCGACGGTGCCGACGCCAGTGATGTCCATGATGACCACTTCGGCCTGACGCTCCAGAATGGTTTGCAGCAGGTTCTCCATCACCTCTTGGGCGCGGGCGGAATCTAGCGTGCCGATCAGCGGCAGGGTCAAAACGCGGTCCCAAAGCTCGACCACGGGGGTCGAAAGCTCCAACATCTCTTGGCGTTGGCGGTCTATGATCTGCTCGCGCTCGAGAATGAAAATCTCATTCGTGTAGATGGCAAAGGCATCGACGAGACGGGTAACCAGCATCACGTCGCGGATCAGCATCGCATGGTCGCTGTCCAGCATCGTCTCAAGCCGTTTGAACAGCGGCGTTTTCAACGCCAGCACAAAGGTCGCCATCTCGGTCGGGGTCACGCCACGGTTGACCCGCTCGCGACTGACATCGGTCAGAACGGCACGCAGATCGTCCCATTGGGTGTCGTCAAAGTCGAAATCCTCGCCGGTGACCCCATCGCGCACACCTTTGGAGAAGGCTTTGAGCAATTCGCGGTTCTGGTTACGGCTCTCCGCATCGGAGAACAGGTCAGAACGCTTTACGCCTTCTTTGACCTGCGTTCCCAGCCACTCCTCGATGATACCTTTGAAATCGGTGTCGAGAACAGTCAGAATATTGGCCGTAGCAGATTGCGGCATCTTGAACCCCAGTATTTATTTCACCCCCCATAGGCCAATCGTGGGCGTGAGTGTCAATAGGACGCAGGGAGTTTGATCGGCGGTAAAGCGCCGTTTTACAGAATGAAATGGCGCGTAAGTAGCTGTTTTTAAGCAGGCTCTCGCGACGAAACGTAAGGGTCGCCTGCAAAAAGGGCAGCAACGGCGCTTTGGCCGGGTGCTGCCCCTTTCTTGGTCTTGTCTTGCGGCTGTCAGGTTGCCGCGAGGTTATTACGCCGCCTCGCCGGGGTGACGCGGCACCAGCGCGCGCACTAGATCGCGCATATGCAGCACGCCAACCTGTTTGCCTTCGCGCATGACGCGGTAGTTGTTGGTGGTATCCCCGCCGGAAACGGCAATGATGCTTTCCAGCGTGTCGTCGAAATCAACCTCACCGGCCACATCCGTGGGCGGCACATCGGTCTTTTCCATGACCGAGCGGACGCGCAGCACGCGGGCACGGTTAATGTCGCTGACGAAGGCTTCGATATAGGGATCGTTGGGGTTCAGCAGGATATGCTGCGGCTCGCCCTGTTGGACGATGAACCCGTCTTTGAGGATCACCAGATGGTCCGCCAGTTTCAGCGCCTCGTCCAGATCGTGGGTGATGAAGATCACCGTCTTATGCAGTTCTTCCTGCAATTCGATCAGCAGGTCCTGCATGTCGGTGCGGATCAACGGGTCGAGCGCGGAAAATGCCTCATCCATCAGCATCACGTCGGAGTTTGAGGTCAGCGCCCGGGCAATGCCCACACGTTGCTGCATCCCGCCCGAAAGCTGCGCGGGATACTGCTCTCCTTGGCCTTCCAGCCCGACGCGGTTGAGCCATTTGGTGGCCTCATCCGCGTATTTGCTGCGGCTTTTGCCTTCGATCTCCCAACTCAGCCCGGTGTTTTCCAGCACCGTGCGGTGGGGCAGCAGGGCGAACTTTTGGAACACCATCGACATGTCATGCTTGCGCAACTGGCGCAGGCGACGCTCGTTATAGTCGAGGATGTTCTCACCGTTCACGATGACCTCGCCCGCCGTGGGGTCGATCAGCCGGTTGAGGTGGCGGATCAGCGTTGATTTGCCCGAGCCCGAGAGCCCCATGATCACCGTCGTCTTGCCCGCAGGCATGTCCACGTTAATGTCATTAAGGCCCAGCACATGGCCCGTCTCGGCCTGAAGGTCGGCTTTGCTCATCCCCCCGCGGACCTTCTCCAGCGCGGTTTTGGGATCGTCGCCGAAGATCTTGTAGAGGTTGCGGACGGAAATCTTGATGTCGTCTGTCATGTCTGGCCTCACTTCTGCGCCGCGTTGATCCGCGCGAGCGCGGCTTTGGTGACCCGGTCAAGGATGATCGCAAGCAGCACGATCCCCAGACCCGACAGGAGGCCCACGCCCAACTCAAGGCTGCGAATGCCGCGCAGCACCAGCACGCCAAGGCCGGGAGCGGACACCAGCGAGGCGATGACGACCATGGCAAGGCTCATCATGATGGTCTGGTTCACACCGGCCATGATGTTGGGCAGGGCCAGCGGGATCTGCACCTTGTAGAGCTTTTGACGGTTGGTCATGCCAAAGGCATCGGCGGCCTCGATCACGTCTTTATCGACCAGACGGATGCCAAGGTCAGTCAGGCGCACCACCGGGACGATGGCATAGAGGATGATGGCGATGCCGTAGAGCTTGGGCTCGGTCACCGAAAAGAGGAAGATCAGCGGAATGAGGTAGACGAAGGGCGGCAGGGTCTGGAGCATGTCCAGCACCGGGATCATCGAGCGTTGCACCCTGTCGCTGCGCGACATGGCGATGCCAATGGGCACGCCCAAAAGCACGCAGATGAAGGCACAGACAAAGATGATCGCCAGCGTCTGCATGGTGTGCTCATAAAAGTCGATGAAGGCGAGGAAACCAAAGACCAGCGCCACCAGACCCACCAGCTTGAGCGAACGGCCCACGGCATAGGTGATTGCCATCAAAAGCGGGATCATCACGAACCACGGCACCGACTGCATCAGCCACAGTGCGTTTTCCAGCGCCCAGCTCAGCGGTTGGGTGAGGGGGTCGACAACAACTTTGAGACTGTCCTTGATGGCAAGGAAGCCTTGCTCCAGCCCTTGGGTCAGGTCGCGCGATTGTGGGATGGCGTCGCAACTGTCGTGCAGCGCATCCAGAGAGGGGAAGGGCATGTCCCAAAGCGTGGTGTCGGTATCACCGCCCGCTTGGCCCATGAGGTCGGCCATGGAGCTGAGCCCGCCGCCTTGATCGTCGCCGCACCAGTCCCGCAGACCGAGCGTGTCAAAGAGATTGTCGTAGGTTGCCATCTGTCGCTTTCCCGGCCTGCATCAGACCGTTTGCTTTGGGGAAGGGGGCCGGTGCGCCGCGCAGGCCGCGCGGCGTCGGCTGCCCCATGCAGTGGCGGCAATTCAAACCTATGTCCTTACAAAGGAACTGCGCATCGGGCCAAAGGGGTCAAGGCGCAGTCGGTATGAAAAGACGTAAGTCTAGCCGCAGGTCATCGAAACGAACGGGCGGGAAACCCTGATGAGTTCCCCGCCCGTCGTTTTGGTCAGTCTGTCTTACTGCTCAAGCAGCTTGGACAGGTTGCCACGGGCGTCATCGCTCAGCCATTCGGCCCAGACGTCCTTGTTGTTTTGCAGGAAATACACCGCCGCTTCCTCGTTGGAGGCGTTGTTTTCACCCTGCCATGCCAGCAGCTTGCTCATGTCGTCGGTCTTGAAGGTCACATTGCCGATGAACTCCGCGATCTCGGGGTTCTCGTCGTGGAAATCCTTGGTCATGACGGTCAGCACCGGCGCGGTCGGGAAGGCCGAAGGCTTGGGGTCCGGCGTGTCGGCGTTCTGGTTGGCGTTATGCGCGGCTTCGTCATATTCGCCCAGATCGACGCTGGTCATGTCGTATTTGCCAAGCGGGGTGGTCGGCGCCCAGTAGTAGCCGAACCAAGGCTCTTGGCTCTCGTAGGCCGAGGCCATCGAGGTCACCATCGTCTCACCCGAGCCGTGGTTGAAGACTTCGATGCCGTTGCCTTCGAGGTCATAGGCCCGCGCGAGGTTGTCGCTCACCACGCGGCAGCCCCAGCCATCGGGGCAGTTGTTGAACATGCCGCCGACCAGTTCGGGGTTTTCCAAAATGCCTTCGATGGTCTTCAGCTCGGGGTGCTCTTCGGCCAGATAGGTGGGGATCCACCAGCCTTCGACGCCACCGGGATCGAGCACGGAGGTGAGTTCAACAATCTTGCCGTCCGCTTTCAGCTTCTTGTAAGCGTCACCGGCGGAGTTGGGCCACAGTTCGGGCACGATGTCCGGCTCGTTGTTCTCGGACAGGGAGGTCACGGCGGGGGTGGTGTCCGAAGGCACCACGGTCACGTCGCAGGAATAGCCCTGTGTCAGCAGGAATTCGGTGACGGCGGTGACGATCTGCGCCGAAGCCCAGTTCATTTCCGCGATCGAGACTTCGCCACAGTCCTGTGCGGCGGCGGCCATCGGGGTTGCAACGGCAAAGGCCGTGCCAAGCAAATAGCGTTTCATAGTGATATCTCCTCTATTGTATCCGCAGTGTCGCGCAGCCGCGCACCGCTGATCTTTGCCCCTTTCCATCAAGAAGGAGCCGGTCGCGCGATAGGCGCGGCAGCTTTCGATGGGTGGGTTTGCTGGAGATATGAAAACAAATCATGCGCCCCTGTGCAACACGATTGCCGGGCGCAAGACGCAAGAACGGGCACCGCGCCGGGCCTGACGCGATGCCGCTATATGCGGCGTTCCCATGCAGAACGCCATATTTTAAGGGTCGGCACGGCCCCTCACGCAGGGCGCGGGCCAGAGCATTCAGCGGCGGGAAAAACTTTCCATGTCGCGGATGTGCTGGGGAATATCTTTGCGGTTCAGGCCGATATCCTGAAGCAGACGGTCGTCCATCGCGTTCAAGGTCGACAGCGTGCGGTTACGCTCCCAACGGCGCGCGGTGTCGCGCAGCGCACGGCGCAGCATGGCGACAAGGGCCAGCCCTTCGGCATTGGCGACTTGACCGATGCTGCCGTTAAAGGCGGTTCCGGGCATCCCGGCGATCTGGTTTGTGTTTTTCAGCAGGCGGAAATGCATGGCATGCTCCATATCAAAAAGGTCGAAGTGGGAAGGATCCGCAAGAGACGACGGTCAGTGCCAGAAGGCCGGGCCGGGTCGGTTGTGTGGGTCTCATCCCGAGTGTGATCCGGAAAGTCAGTTGGAACCCCGATGGTCTAAACAGGCGGATCGGCCTGTCCGACCGGGGTTACCGGCGGTTCAGCAGCGTGCCCGGTTTGCGCGGGCGCCTCTTATGAACAGCATACATCAACATGCCGCGCATTTGGTCCACCCGAGCGGGCTTTGCAATAGGGTGAAATAGGGGTGCGACACCCTGCCGCATGTGCAGGGCGCAGAGCCTACTATGGCTGAGGTTTCCGCCCGCCCGGCGCGGTGTCGTTTGCAGCATCTGAAATGTCGTTTTGAGGGTCGGATTTGGCGCATTTTGGCCCGGCGGATCGAACGGAAAGGGGCGGTTGTTTGAGCGGCCTTCGCGGCTGGCAATTGCATTTTTTCCGCGGTCAATCTCGGCGCGGAGTGAGGGGCGGAGCGCTCACCATGACTCACCCGTAACGCGCGCGGCTTTTGCCGCCGCGGGCGCTCAATGCCGCGAGGAGTTGATTCGGCGGGAATAAGGCGGGTCGCCCGTGGTTTCGTCACCAGTTCCGCAGGTTTGCGGGCGATTGGTTCCAGCCGGTGAACAAGCAATCGAAAAGAATGACGAAAACAAGGCGGCGCAGATGCGGCTGATTTGCGGCGGCATTGTCGCGCAATGCGAAACAGTCTTGACCGAGGGATCGATGCAGTCGTCCCGCGCAGGCGTTAATTCACCTTAATTCTATGGCGATTCGGGATTCCGGCGCGGGGTGCGCCGGAAACAATCCCGCCCGAAAGTCGCGCTAAACCACCTGAATTGCGGCAAAACTTCAATTGGTTCCGGCAATTTTCAAACATTTTTTGCTTTGTCCATTCGTATAGGAGGGCTATTCCTATAGGTGCCCAACTGGGGGGCATAGAAGTCTGTAGGTCACGGGGGCGGCCGCATTAAGCGCATCAGGGATGCGGGAAATGTGGATACGCCGCAAGTTTGCGACCGTAAGCACAACATACCGAAGCGCATCGCGCCTCGGCTGTGGGCCATGTTCCGGCTCTTCCCCTTCGTTGCGCAGGATGCGTGCCGCTCGATCTGGATTTCTGCCAGTGGGGCGCGTGTGAACGGAGGGAGAGACGAGATGATACACAAGCGACAGGCCCTGCCACTGGCCTTTTGCGGGGCAAGAAATGCCCGGTTCGACCGCTCTGCCGTTCGGCGCTCCATTCCTCAAATTGAAACAGCATCCACTTCCAAGACGGCCGCGTTGCGCGCCGCGTGCAACACCGCTCAGGAGATTTCACAATGATTAGAACACTTGATTTCAATGCGTTCAGCGCAGGCACCATTATTGACGACGAATATGCGGATCTGGGCGTTACGGTTTCGGCCAGCGGCGGCTCTGGCGATGCGATGATCTTTGACAGCAGCAACCCCACGGGCGGCGACAGCGATCTGGCCTCCGACACGCTTGAGGGGCTGTTGATCGTCTCCGAAGATGGCGACCAAAGCGACCCGGACGACAACGCCGGCGGCGGCAGCTTGTTCTTTGACTTCGATGATATGGTGCGCATGAAGGGCGTGACCTTCAAAGACATCGAAGAGACCGGCGGGGAAGGCACCCGTGTCATCTTTTACGATGACAATGGCGATGTGATCCAAAACCATTATGTGCAGCCCACCGGCGATGGCGGTGAGCGTTTCGTTCAGTTCAACATTGATGGCGTGTCGCGTTTCGAAGTGCGTTTCGAAGGCTCGGGCGCGATCGACAATTTGGTTTTCGACGATGGCCAACCGCAGGGCGGCGGCAATGACGCGCCCGTGGCCGAAGACGATGTGCTTGAGATCGACGAAGACACCTCCGGCACCGTCGACGTGCTGGGCAATGACAGCGACAGCGATGGCGACACGCTGACCGTCACCATGGCAACCTGCCCGGCGGGCCCGGTCGTCATCAATGACGATGGCACGCTGACCTTCACGCCCGACGCGGATTTCAACGGCGACACCACAATCACCTATACCGTGGATGACGGCAATGGCGGCACCGACACCGGTACCGTGAATGTCACCGTGAACCCGGTGAACGACGCCCCCGTCGCCAATGACGACACCGCCGACACCACCGGCACCGATCCGGTCGTGATCCCGGTTCTGGACAATGACACCGATGTCGACGGCGACACCCTGAGCGTGACAGATGCGTCGAGCGATGATGGCACCGTGACCATCAACGACGATGGCACCATCACCTTTGTCGCCAATGACGACTTCACCGGCGATGCGACGATCACCTATACCGTGTCCGACCCCGACGGCCTGACCGACGAAGGCTCGGTGACCGTGACGGTGGGCGACGGCGGTTCGACCCGTGACGGCTATGTCGACGGCACAGCGGGCGCAGACTTGATCGACACCGCCTATACCGGCGACCCCGATGGCGACATGATCGACAATGACGACGCGATCCTGCCCGATGCGGAAGGCGACGACGACTATGTTCGCGCTGGCGACGGTGACGACACAATTCTGGCGGGCGACGGCGATGATATCGTCGAGGCTGGCGCAGGCTCCGACGTGGTCGAGGGCGGTGAGGGTGATGACATGATCACCACCGGCAGCGATGACCTCGCCCCCGATCTGGGCTACCCGGAAAGCGACAGCGACGATCTGGGCTTTGACCCCGACGCCGACCCCGAGAATGACCGCGACTCTGTCGATGGCGGGGCGGGCAATGACACGATCAGCACCGGCGATGACCGCGACACCATCACCGGCGGCACCGGCGATGACGTGATCAACGCTGGCATCGACGACGATATCGTCGACGGCGGTGACGGCGACGACCGGATCGTCGGCGGCGAGGGCAACGACAGCCTGCTCGGCGGCGCTGGCAACGACACGATCTATGCAGGCAACGACCCCGATCTGGGCCTCGATGTGCTCGACATCCCCGACGAAGAGGATGCGTCCAACCCCTTCACCCCCGACCGCAACCCGAACAACGGGATGGATACGGTCGACGGTGGCGCGGGCAATGACGTGATCTATGGCGCCGACGATGCGGACATGCTGCGCGGCGGCTCGGGCGATGACTATATCGACGGCCAGATCGACGATGACGTCATCTCGGGCAACACCGGCGACGACACGCTGCTGGGCGGTCAGGGCGATGACAGCCTGTCGGGCGGTCAGGGCAATGACGAGCTTGACGGTGGCACCGGCGACGACACCCTGCGCGGCAACCGGGACGACGACCTGCTGGTCGGCGGCGAAGGCGATGACCTGCTTGACGGTGGCGGTGAGAATGACACGCTGATGGGCGGCGAAGGCGACGACGAACTGCAAGGCGGTCGGGGTGACGATCTGCTCGACGGTGGCGCAGGCGTCGACGTGATGACCGGCGGTGCCGATCAAGACAGCTTCGTCAACGTCAACGCAGGCGATGATGTCGATGGTGGCAGCGCGGGCGTGGATTACGACACGCTCGACCTGCGCGGCTCTGCCCCCGAGGGTGGCCGTCTGGAGATCACCTATACCTCCGACGATCGCGAAGACGGTTTCGTTGACTACTTCAACCAAGATGGCAGCGATGCCGGGCGTTTGAACTTCGTCGAGATCGAGAATGTGATCCCCTGTTTCACACCGGGGACCAAGATCGCCACGCCGCGCGGCGAGGTTCTGGTCGAGACGCTTGAGGTCGGTGACCGGGTCATCACCCGCGACAACGGCATCCAGACGATCCGCTGGGTCGGCGCGCGTGAGATAACGGGGGCCGAGTTCGAAATGGCCGCGCATCTCAAGCCGGTGCTGATCCGCAAAGGTGCGCTTGGCAACGATCTGCCCGAGCGTGACATGATGGTCAGCCCCAACCACCGCGTCTTGGTCGCCAATGAAAAGACCGCGCTCTACTTCGAAGAGCGTGAGGTGCTCGTCGCGGCGAAACACCTGACCGGGATGGAAGGCATCGACGTGGTCGAGGTTTCGGGCACCAGCTACATCCATGTGATGTTCGACCGTCACGAGGTGATCCTCTCCGACGGGACATGGACCGAGAGCTTCCAGCCCGGTGACATGTCGCTGGCCGGTATCGGTGAAGAGCAGCGTCAGGAAATCTTTGAACTGTTCCCCGAACTGGCGACAAAGAACGGGATCGAAGGCTACACCGCCGCGCGTCGTTCGCTGAAAAAGCACGAGGCCAGCCTGCTGGTGAAGTGATCCGGCAAAAGCCAAGCGTGACAAAGTTTGAAAACGGGGCGGGCGACCGCCCCGTTTTTTCATGCGCGGGCTATTCCTGCTCTGCGCGCCACGCCGCCCAGTCCTCGGGCGTGTCGAGGTCGCGCCTTGCGCGCTGGCCGGGCAGGGGCACAAGCTGCATCCGGTCTGCGGCAGCGCGCACAACCGCGCGGCCCCCGTCATCGCCGCGCAGCTGTTTCAACTGATCGAAAAGCGCGGCGGCAAAGATGATGGGATGCCCGGGCTTGCCGTCCTCCGTGGTCGCGCGCCAGATCAGGGTTTCGCCCGTCAGGTCCACCGCAGCCGCGAGGCGGGCAAGATCGCTGGCCTCAAGCGCGGGCATATCGGCCAGCAGCACCATGGCGGCGGGCGTGTCCAACGGCAGGGCGGCAAAGGCGCGGCGCAGGCTGGCGCCCATGCCCTCTGCGGCCTCGGGAACGGGCAGCGGCGTGATGTCCAACCCGCTAAGCGCCGTGTAGCGCGGGTGCGGCGGGGGCGGCAGGGCGACGGTGACGGGGCCAATGCCCTGCGCCAGCCGTGCCTGACGGCGCAACAAGGGCTCACCGCCGATATCTTCCAACAATTTGTCACGCCCCCGCATCCGAGTGGAGGCACCGGCGGCGAGGAGGATCACGGGCAAAGGGGCTATCGTCATGCCGCCCAACCTACCGGGCACGGGGGGCGAGGATAAGGGCTTTCTTGCCCCCGCGCCGTGGGGCGGCGTTTCGCGCCGGGCCAGAGTGCAGATTCCGTTAAACCGCCGTTGGCAGGGCGCTTTTTCGTGCTACCCTTTCCCCATGAATATCAAAGACCTGATCCCGCACACGCTGTTTCGCAAAGCCCGCGAATATTCTCGCAAACTTTGGGTGCGGGTGGTTTTCATGGGGCTGCTGGCCTTCGTCGCCCTCGGGCTGACCCAGCTTTTTGAGCCCTTGGTGCCCAAGGAAGTCGCCACGAGGTTGACCGGCGAAGCGGCGGATCGTCTGTTGCAGATCATCGCCGATGCGATGCTGGCGGTCACGATCTTTTCGATCACGATCATGGTCACGGTCTACCGGGCCTCCTCGGCGCAATTCACGCCACGGGCGCATCGGCTGATCATTCAGGACCGCACCACGCAGAACACGCTGGCCGTTTTCATCGGGGCCTATGTCTATGCGCTGGTGGCGATCATTATGCGCGAGTTGGGCATCTATGTCGACGAACGCTCCTTTGTGCTGTTCCTGACCACGGTCTTGGTGCTGGCGATCATCGTGATCTTCCTGATCCGCTGGGTGCTGCATCTGCAAAGCTTCGGCAGCCTGATCGACACCACCCGCCAGATCGAGGCGGTGACCACCTCATTGTTCAAGGAACGGCTGAAGACGCCCTGCATGGGCGGCCATCCCCTGACCGGTCCGGTGCCCGATGACGCCCGCCCGATTTTTGCCCCCGAAAGCGGCTATATCCAACATATCTACCCCGAGGCGCTGGACCAGCAGGCGCGGGACCATGGGGTGGCGATCTATCTGCCCCGGCGCATCAGTGATTTCGTCTTTGTCGGAGAGCCTCTGGTGATGGTCACCCGACGGGGCAGCCCGCAGGACGCGGAACATGATTGGGACAGTCTAGAGCAAAAGGTTTTGGAGACCGTGCAACTGGGCGATCTGCGCACCTTTGACCAAGACCCGCGTTTTGGCTTGCGGGTGCTGGGCGAGGTTGCCTCCAAGGCGCTGTCGCCGGGGATCAACGATGGCGGCACGGCGATTGACGTGATCACTCGGATCGGGCGCGTGCTGTCCTATTACTCGGATGAGGCCAAGCCGGGCGGCAAGGTCGCGCTGCCGAACCTACATATCCCGCCCATTCCGGCGGATGCGCTGATCGAAGACGGGTTTGGTGCGCTGGCGCGGGATGGCGCCTCGGTCGTCGATGTGCAGATGGTCTTGCAAGAGGTGCTGACAGGGCTGATGCAGCACCCCGATCCCGGCCTCTCGGCCGCTGCCCGTGACGCGGCAGAGGATCACCTGCGCCGGGCCTTTGAAGAGGTGCCCTTCGGCCCCGACCGCGCGCGCATCTGGTCCGCCGCCTGCAAGGACGTGCAGGCAGCGGTGGAAACCCCGGCCTAAGCCGGATCAGAGGGGGCGGATCTTGAGCTGGGTGATCCGGTTGCCATCCCGCTCGATCACCTCAAAGCGGAAGTTGTGGAAGGAGAAGACCTGCCCCACGGTGGGGATCATCTGCGCCTCATGGATCACCAGCCCGGCCACAGTATTGGCCTCATCATCGGGCAGGGACCAATCGGTCGCGCGGTTGAGGTCACGGATCGTCATCGCGCCTTCCACCATCAGATGCCCGTCGTCCGACTGTTTCAGCGGGTGATCCGCATCGGGGTCAAACTCATCCGTGATCTCGCCCACGATTTCTTCGAGAATGTCTTCAAGCGTGATCAGCCCTTGGAGCGAGCCATATTCGTCCACCACCAGCGCAAAATGCGTGCGGCGGCGCAGGAACTGGCGCATCTGTTCGTCCAGCGTCGAGGTTTCGGGCACGAAATAGGGTTTCATCACCACGTCGGCCACGTTGAACCCGTTAAGCGCTGCGGCATCGCCGTTGGGGCCGCCGATCAGCTTGTACATGGCGCGCAGCAGGTCTTTGGCGTGGATCACGCCGATGATGTTTTCAGGGTCATCGCGAAAGACTGGCAGGCGGGTGTGGTTCGATTGCAGGCATTTCTCCATGATGTCGGTCGGGTCTGAATCCGCGTCGATCATCTCGATCCCCGAGCGGTGCAGCATGACCTCTTCGACCGCGCGTTCGCGCAGGTCGAGCGCGCCCAGAATACGGTCGCGGTCTTCCTTTTCGACGACACCTTCGGAATGGCCCAGTTGCAGCGCCCCGGCGATTTCTTCGCGCACCGCCAGAATGTTGCTGTCGGGGTCGATCTGCACGCCGAAAAGCCGCAGCACGCCGCGCACGAAATAGCGCACCGCCGTCACCACGGGCGAGAAGACAAGCACCACGATGCTAATCGGGCGCGAGACCAGCGCCGCCGCCGTTTCGGCATTGGTGATGGCATAGGTCTTGGGCAGAACCTCCGCAAAGACGAGCACCAGAAGCGTCATCACCAGCGTCGCCAGCGCCACGCCGCTTTCGCCGAAAAGCCGGGTGAAGAGCGCTGTCGCCATGGAGGCGGCAAGGATGTTGACCAAGTTGTTGCCTAACAGGACCGAGCCGATCAGCCGCTCGTTATCCTCGGTGATCTTGAGCGCGCGGATCGCGCCGCTTGCGCCCTTGTCGGCCTGCGCGCGCAGCTTGCCGCGCGAGGCGGCGGTCAGGGCGGTCTCGGAGCCTGAGAAGAAGCCCGAGAGGACAAGGAGGAACAGGATAATTCCGGTGCTGATCCAGAAAGCGGTGTCAAAAAGGGCGGGGCCCGTTTCCATGAGGTCTAAATCCATCCATTATGTGTTGCGAATGTTATGGGCGCAGGGGCTGCGTCATTCAAGGGTTGCAACGGGGCAGGGTGGTGCGATGCAGGCGAAAATCAACTGCGCGGAGCTTGGGGTTTTGGACGGGCCGTTGCTGCTTTTTGGCGGGCCCTATTCCAACCTTCAGGCGGTCGAGGCGCTAGCGGCTTTCGCCGCGGCGCGCGGCATCGACAGGGGGCAGATGATCTGCACCGGCGACATGGTGGCCTATTGCGGCGCGCCGCGCGAATGCGTGGCGGCAATCCGGGCGCTTGGCTGTGTGGTGGTGGCAGGCAATTGCGAGGTGCAACTGGCCAGCGGGGCCGCAGATTGCGGCTGCGGCTTCGCGCCGGGCAGCAGTTGCGACATGCTTTCGGGCGCGTGGTATGCCCATGCGGCAGGCCAGTTGGACGCGGATGCGAAAGACTGGATGGGTCGCCTGCCGGATGTGGCGGTGTTCCAGCATCAAGGCCAGCGCTATGGCGTGATCCACGGCGGGGTGCGCGATGTGGCGCGGTTCATCTGGTCTGAGAGTGCGGCGGCGGTGTTTGACGAAGAATGGCAGGCGCTGGAAGACATCGCAGGCCCCGTCGATCACATCATCGCGGGCCACTCCGGTCTGCCCTTCATCCGCGAGACAGAGCGCGGGCGTTGGATCAACGCAGGCGTGATCGGCATGCCACCCCATGACGGCGGCCAGCAGACGCGGGTGGCGCTGCTCGACGGGGGTGAGGTGGGCTTTCACCGGCTGAGTTACGATGTGGCCGGGGCCGTGGTCGATATGGCCAAGGCAGGCTTGCCGCGGGCCTATGCAGACGCGCTACAGAGCGGTTACTGGCCTTCGGAAGACGTGTTGCCGCCGGAATTGCGGGTGCCGTCCTTGGCGAGGGGGTGACGCTCCAGCACGAGGTCCGACAGCCGCTCTTCCAAGACATGGGTGTAGATCTCGGTCGTGGCGACATCGGCGTGGCCCAGCATGGTCTGGATCGCCCGCAGGTCCGCGCCATTGGCCAGCAGATGCGTGGCAAAGGCATGGCGCAGGGTGTGGGGCGTGACTTTCTCGGGCGGCACGCCGCCTGTGACGGCGAATTCCTTGATCAGCAGATAGAACCGATGCCGCGTCAAATGCCCCGTCGCCCCGCGGGACGGGAAGAGGTGCCGCGCGGGCGGTTTGCCCTTGGCTTGGGCCGCCTCATCCGCCTTGTCGCGCACCACGAGCCATGCCGCCAGCGCGTCGCGCGCGGGCTCTGACAGGGGCACCAGCCGCTCGCGGCCCCCTTTACCTGCGATCAGCAGCAGACGTGGATCGCCCCGCGCGGCGCTGACCGGCAGGCTGACCAATTCACTGACCCGCATGCCGGTGGCATAAAGCAGCTCCATCAGGCAGGTGTTGCGCAGCTGATCGGCCAGCGACCGGCCAGAATTGCGCGCGGCATCGAGCAGCCGGTCGACCTCTTCCTCGGACAGGATCTTGGGCAGGCGTTTGTCCTGCCCCGGTCCGGCGATTTGCACCGCTGGGTTGTCTTCGCGCAGCCCTTCCTCAAAAGCGAAACGGTAAAGCTGCTTGATGGCCGAGAGCCGCCGCGCGCGGGTGGATTTGGCCAGCCCCTGCGCGTCGCAATAGACGAGGTAATCTTCGACCTCACCGCGGCTGGCGGTCAGGAAATCATGGTTGCGCTGCGCCAGAAAGGAATCGAAATCCTTCAGGTCGCGGCCATAGGCCAACTGCGTGTTGGTGGCGGCACCCTGTTCGGCGGCGGCGGCCTCCAGAAAGCTGGAGATCCAATGGAAGGTCGGGGTCTGGGACATCATCATTGCTGGAGCAATACAATCTGCAAAGCGGCACGTCGGGCGGTGTCTTCCAATCCGAGGGCGCGCAGGGTGGCTAGGGCGTCGCGAAGCGCCGATGTGTCACCACTCGCCCCGTCATGCAAGAGCGACAGTAGGCGCAAAATCGCCATGCCCAATTCCTTGTCCCGCGCCAGCGCCATCAGGTCGGCGCGGGGGGTGGGATTGGCGAAAGCGTCATGCACCGCGGCGGCCAATGGCGCATCGGGCGCGGGGCCGTTGGGCGTGTCGCCCACGGCCACGGCGCGCAGCAATTCGTCCTCGGGGGACTTGCCGATCACCCGCGCCGCGGCGGCCTCATACTCAGGCGACAGCAGCGCCACATCCCGCGCCAGACGCGCGGCATGGCCCGCCAGCGGAATGGTCGAGAGCGGTTCGGCAAAGAGCGCGGCAAAGGCCACTTCGAGAGAGGCTTCCCGCATCGCCTCCCACGCCGGCGGCAGGGTCTTGGCCACCGCCTCGGCGCTGCCGGTGCGCAGAGCCGTTTCAAACCTTTGCAGCGCCGCAACCCGGTCCCAGACCCCGCCAGAGGCGGCGGGCTGCCTATCGGTGTAAAGCCCCAGCAGCAGGTTATCGGGCAGGGCGCCCGCGCGGGTCAACCGCTCGGCAGCTTCAAGCTGGGCCTTCCAACCGGCGATGTCACGCAGATCGGCCACCGCATAGGCGCGGGGCAGAATGTTGGAAGGCAGCGGCTCGCCAATGGTTTCGAATAGACGGAAGGTCATCGGGTCCATCTGACGCGGCACGCGCAGCGGCTCGGCCCCCTCGTAGAAATCCGGGTTGAGGAAACGGTCGAAGAGTTCAAGCTGTGTCTCTGGCAGCAGGCCAAGCGCTTGGGCCGAGCCAAAGGTCAGGGCCGCGTTCTCCCAATTGCCAGCGCGGGCGTTGCAGAAAATCCGGGTGCCATAGTCGCGGGTCAGATGCGGCGATTTCACCAACCGCTCGCAGACGCGATGCTCGGTCCCGGTAAGCAGGGAAAGCTGCATCCACAGGTCGAAATGCGCGGTCGAGGTGGTTACCCCAGCCTGTTCGATCAGCGACAGCGCCGGGTCGAGGGCGCCAAGCTCCATCAGCTTTTCGCCCCGCGCCAGCGCCAAAAGATCGCCGTTGCGCGCCTCGCCCTGCGGGGCCTGCGCCTCGGCCAGAAGCACGGTGTAGAGCAGCGCCTGCGCGGCGGGCAGATGCAGGTCGGGCAGGTCGTGGATACGGTCGATCAGCGCGCTGGTGTCGCTGCCCAGCCAGATGTCCCCGCGCAGCCCGGTGACAGAGCTGGGCACCAGCCCGATGCGGCGCGGCGCGCCATCGCCCAGGGGCGTGACTTGCACGGCAGGCGGCAGGGCGCTGTCGGCCACGGGCGGTTCCGGCACCCGGCCCGGATTGGGCGGGCGTTTGGGCCGGTTTTCGGGCGGCGATTGCGCGCCCAGCCAGTCGATCACCGAAAGCGGCTGATCATTGGCCGCGGGGGGCTGTTCTTGCTGCTGAGCCGCCTGTCGCGATTCGCGGCCCAGATTGCGGTCTTCTTCGGATTCGGCCAGCAGGGCCGTGGCGCTGACCGAGCAGATCAATGCAGCACAAAGGGCCCGTTTGCCTCTGGACAGGGCGTTTATCACGCCGCTCAATCCGCTGTCAGCGTGACAGGCTGGCGCGTCTCAATCTGTTCGGGCGAAAAATCCACGCCAAAGAAAGGCCCGACATAGGCATAGCCCACAAGACCGATGAAGCCGACAATCAATAGAAATATCAAAAGCTTGAAAAGTTTACCCATGATTTATGCCTGCCCGGAATTCTGCTATTTTGCCAAACTATATATGGCCTTTTCGGCAAGATCACGTCATTCAGAGAAAAATGAGCGGAATTAAGCACAGCATGGCCAATGGCGAAGAAACGCCGCCCCGCTACCGTCTGAACAAGACGGTGGCGCTGGTTGGCATGATGGGGGCGGGCAAGACGGCGGTGGGGCGTGCGGTCTCGGCCAAACTGGGCGCGCCTTTTCTGGACAGCGATGCGGAGATCGAAGCAGCGGCCAATCTCAGCGTGCCTGAGATTTTCACCCGCGACGGGGAGCCGTTCTTTCGCAAGCGGGAGACCGAGGTGATCGCGCGGCTTTTGGCCGAGGAGCGCTGCATCCTGTCGACCGGCGGCGGCGCCTTTCTAGCCGAGGTGAACCGCGACAATATCGCGGCTTCCGGTGTGGCGCTTTGGTTGGATGCGGATTTGGACCTGCTGTGGAACCGGGTGCGCTACAAAGACAGCCGTCCGCTGCTACGCACGGCTGATCCCAAGGCCACGCTGGCCGCGCTTTATCGCGACCGGGTGCCGCTTTACCGGTTGGCGGATCTTTCGGTGCGCTGCGACCCGCGCCTTTCGATTGACGCCATGGCCAACCGGGTGATCGACAAGCTGCTGACAAGACCCGATGTTTTGGAGAGATTGGATGCGTGAGACGGTTTCCGTCGCCCTGCCGGGGCGGGAGTATGACGTGGTTATCGGGCCGGGCTTGCTCGGGGATGCCGGCGCGCTGATCGCGCCGCTGCTGCGCCGCAAGCGGGTGGCCGTCATCACCGAAAGCCGCGTCGCCGCATTGCACTTAAACGCGCTACGGGAGGGATTGGCGGCCGAGGGCATCGCGATGTCGGCGCTGGAACTCGCCCCCGGAGAGGGGACCAAGGATTGGGCCAATCTTCAGCGCTGCGTGGACTGGCTGCTTGATGAGCAGGTGGAGCGCGGCGATATCGTCGTGGCCTTTGGCGGTGGGGTGATCGGTGATCTGGTGGGCTTTGCTGCCGCCGTGCTGCGGCGCGGGGTGCGTTTTGTGCAGATCCCCACCTCTCTTTTGGCGCAGGTCGACAGTTCGGTGGGCGGCAAGACCGGGATCAACGCGCGCCAAGGCAAGAACCTGATCGGGGCCTTCCACCAGCCCAGCCTCGTGCTGGCGGATACCGAGGTGTTGGGCACCATGCCCAAGCGGGATTTCCTCGCCGGTTATGGCGAGGTGGTAAAGTACGGGCTGCTTGGCGATGCCGCGTTCTTTGATTGGCTGGAGGCGCAGGGCCCAGCCCTTGCGGCGGGCGATATGGCCGCCCGGATCGAAGCGGTGCGGCGGTCGGTTCAGATGAAAGCCGATATTGTGGAGCGCGACGAGACCGAACAGGGCGACCGTGCGCTTTTGAACCTTGGCCATACATTCGGCCATGCGCTTGAGGCCGCGACGGGCTATTCCGACCGGCTGCTGCATGGCGAAGGGGTGGCGATTGGCTGTGCGCTGGCGTTTGAGCTTTCCGCGCGGCTGGGGCTTTGCCCGCAGGAAGACCCGAGCCGTCTGCGCGCCCATTTGGTGCAGATGGGCATGAAGACCGACCTGCGCGACATTCCCGGCGATCTGCCCGAAGCCGAGGAACTGCTGCGGCTGATGGGGCAAGACAAGAAGGTGGTCGATGGCCGATTGCGCTTTGTTCTGGCGCGGGGCATCGGGCAGGCCTTTGCGGGGGCCGAGGTAGAGAACGAGCAGGTGCTGGCGTTGTTGCTGGATGCATTGAGCGCACGGCAGTAACCCGCGGCGGGTGGGGCCCGGCGGTTTAACTTAATTCTCTAAGCTATTGTAGAGCCGTATAAAAAGGGCGGCGCCGCCAAATCGGATGTTTGAGACAGGCGTCACCCTGCATGTCTTGACGTCTTGACATGGCGCCCGCGCGGGGCGCCTCTGATCCTGTTGCCGAACGGTTGATTGCCCGGCGGGTATCGCGATGGGGAAAGGTCTAAAGCGGCGCGGTTAAGGGTTTCTCATAGCCGCGTTCGCAAAGGTTGGGCAGGGCGCAACAGCGCCCCGCCCCAAGCCGCATAGGGTTTAGAACGGGATCTCGTCGTCCAGATCACGGCTGCCGCCGCCGCCACCGCCGCCCGAAGAGGACGGGCCGCTGTCATAGCCGCCGCCGTAGTCGTTGCCGCCACCGCCGTAGCCGCCACCGCCGCCACCACCGTAGCCGCCGCCACCACCGCCGCCGCCGGAGCCGCCGCCGGGACCGTCGAGCATGGTCAGCGTGCCGCCGAAGCCTTGCAGCACGACTTCGGTGCTATAGCGGTCTGCGCCCGATTGGTCCTGCCATTTGCGGGTCTGCAACTGGCCCTCGATATACACTTTGGAGCCCTTCTTGAGGTATTGCTCGGCCACGCGGACGAGCCCTTCTTGAAAGATCGCCACCGAATGCCATTCGGTCTTCTCGCGGCGCTCACCGGTGTTGCGGTCTTTCCATGTCTCCGAGGTGGCAATGCGCAGGTTGCACACTTTGCCGCCGTTCTGGAACGACCGCACCTCGGGGTCGCGCCCGAGGTTGCCGATAAGGATCACTTTGTTCACTGAGCCGGCCATCTTGCCCCCTCGTTTGTCATTGCTGTGTCATTGCGTCGGGCGCGAATCCGAGCGCGCCCAATTCGGCCGTTTATATCGTGCTTGTTCGCCGGATGACACCGGCTTTCCATCCCGCCGCCCATCGCCACGGCCCGCAAAATGGCCGGGATTTCGGGGGCTGGTAGAAGGGGCGCATTTAAGTATACTGCGCGCAATGCAACGGCAGGGGGCAGATATGCGAAAGACGGGACTTTTGGCCGGTCTGGCGGCGGTGAGTTTGACGGCAGCCGGGATCATCGCGATGGGGGCAGCACCAGCGGCTGCCGATATGTTCGCCAGCAAGAACCGCGCGGGGCTCTTTGCCTCGCAGAAAAGCATCCTCGATAATCGGGCATCCAAACAATATTCCGCCTCCGTGCGGCTGCAACCGCCCAAGGTCGTCACCCCGACGAAATGGGATGTGCCGAAATACAACGGGTCTTACAAAGGGGCCTTTCTGACCCATGCCCGCGCCGCGGCCACGCGCCACGGCATCCCGGTCGATCTGTTTTTGCGGTTGGTGCAGCAGGAAAGCGGGTGGAACCCCAAGGCGCTGTCGCACAAGGGGGCGATGGGGCTGGCGCAGTTGATGCCGCAGACCGCGCGGGCGCTGCGTGTCGATCCCGCCGATCCGGTGCAAAACCTCGAAGGCGGGGCGCGTTACCTCAAGATGCAGTACCGCGCTTTCGGCAGTTGGGAGCTGGCGCTGGCCGCCTATAACGCGGGGCCGGGGGCGGTGAAGAAATACGGGGGCATCCCGCCCTACAAGGAAACCCGCAATTACGTTAAAGTGATCACGGGCAGTTAAGTTATTGATATTTATGGGATGGGCGCTGCGCTTGGGCGTTTGTCCGCCTATTTGCACCCCCGTAAGCCCCTTTGGCATCGGCCCCCTCGGGAACCGCCGGGGCAATCGTGGTGTTCTCTGATCAGAAACTTTGCAGCGGGGCATTCTCGCCGCAGAGAGGAAAGATCAAAGGAGAACGACATGCTGACGAATATGAAAAACATCGCCCTTGCCGCTGGTGTAAGCGTTATCGCGCTGAGCGGCTCTGCCTTCGCCGATGACAAGATCATGGTCTCGAAAATCGACGTCGAATCCTCTGTCGCCGCCGCGGCTGACAGCAATGCCATGGATTTCTATCCTGATCTGGAAGAAGACCTGCGCGCCGAAGTGGCAGAGCGCGTGCCGATGAGCAGCGATGGCTCCGATCCGCAGATCAAGATCGACATCCGCAAAATCTCTCTGAACGGCGCGACCATGCTGCCCGACAGTAAGGAATTCAACGAGTTGGAAGGCGTTGTTGATATTACAAGCCCCACCGGTGACAACGCGGGCCTGAGCTTCCCGGTGATGATTTCGGCCTATAGCGGCGATGAGATCGCGCCCGAAGGCTATGTCAACGTGCAGCCGTCCGAGACTGAGTTCTATGTGGCGCTCGTCTCGACCTTCGCGGATGTTGTGGCTGAAGGTCTGGCCAATGTGAACACTGCCGGTTCGCCTGTTGATCCCTAAATCCGGGTTTGATTTGGCCATGCTGGCCGGATCGTCATAACCTCAGGCCGTTCCCCCTTAGATAGCCTGAGGCATGAGGCGTGGTTCTTCGGAACCGCGCCTTTTTTCATTCCGCCGCCGTGCCTGTCTCAATCACCGGTTCCATTTCAGCGAATTGCTGGGCCGAGAGGTGGCATTTAATCTGATGCCCATCGGCCATGGTCACCATCGGCGGCACCTCGCGTTCGCACAGATCGCCGGGCACCTGCGACTTCCACCGGCAGCGCGTCTGGAAGGGGCAGCCCGGGGGCGGGTTCATTGCTGAAGGCACGTCGCCTTCCAGCACGATGTGTTTCTTTTTCACCTTGGTATCGGCAATCGGCACCGCGCTCAGCAGCGCTTCGGTATAGGGGTGATAGGGCGGGGCGAAGACCTGATCGGTGTCGCCCAGTTCAACCACATGGCCCAGATACATCACCATCACCCGGTCCGAGAGATAGCGCACGATAGAAAGGTCGTGGGAGATGAACAAAAGCGTCGTCTTCTGCTCGCGTTGGATCTCCATCAGCAGGTCGGTGACGGCGGCCTGCACGCTCACGTCGAGGGCCGAGACCGGCTCATCCGCCACCACGATCCGCGCGTCTCCGGCAAAGGCGCGGGCGATGCCGACGCGCTGTTTCTGCCCGCCCGACAATTGGCGCGGCATGCGGCCTGCGAATTCACGGGGCAGTTTCACCAGATCGAGCAGTTCAAGCATGCGCTGGCGGCGCTCTTTCTCGTTCTTGCCGATTCGGAAGATTTCGAGCGCGCGGATGATCTGCCGCCCCACGGTCATCGAGGGGTTCAGCGTGTCGAAAGGGTTCTGGAACACCATCTGTACATCGGCGACATTCTTGGTGGTGCGGTCATCGATCGGCACGCCGCCGATGTCTTTGCCATCAAGGTAGATGTGCCCCTCGGTCGCTGTTTCCAGCCCCATGAGCACCTTGGCGAATGTCGATTTACCGCAGCCCGACTCACCGACGATGGCGAGCGTTTCACTCTCATGGGCCTCGAAACTCAAGGTTTCATTGGCTTTGACCACTTTGGTATTGCCGCCGCCGAACATGGCATTGGCGGCGACCTGATAGTATTTCTTGAGCTTGTCCATCTTGAGGACGACCTCACCCACGTCGCCCTTTTCTTTGACCTCCGCCAGTTCCAAGGGCGCTTGCCAGTCGATCTCCTGAAACCGGATGCAGCGGGTTTCATGCCGGTCGTTGCCGGGCACGCTCTCCATCGGGATCGGCGCGGCGTCGCAGCGGCCGGGGACGAAATAGTCGCAGCGCGGGCCGAAGTTGCAGCCCGTCGGGCGCTCATGGGGCAGGGGGAAATTGCCCGGGATGGCCTTGAGGGGCCGCGCGTTTTTGTCCGCCCCCGGCAGCGGGATCGAGCGGAACAGCGCCTGCGTATAGGGGTGTTGCATCTCGTCAAAGACATCCTCGATCGAGCCTTTCTCGACCGCCTCGCCCGAGTACATCACGCAGATCCGGTCGCAGGTTTCCAGCACCAGCCCGAGGTTGTGCGAGATGAACAGCATCGAGGTGCCGTATTTCTTGCCCAGATCCTTCACCAGCTCCACCACCGCGGCCTCGACGGTCACGTCGAGCGCGGTTGTTGGCTCGTCGAGGATCAAGAGCGAGGGTTCGGACATCAGCGCCATGGCGATGACGATACGCTGCTGCTGCCCGCCCGAAAGCTGGTGCGGATAGGCCTTCAGAATGCGCTCGGGGTCCGGCAGTTTCACGTCCGTGACCACTTGCAAGGCGCGTGCATAGGCTTCCTTCTCGGACATGCCGGCGTGGATCATCGGCACTTCCATCAACTGCTTGCCGATCCGCATGGCGGGGTTCAGGCTCGCCATCGGTTCTTGGTAGATCATCGCGATTTCGCTGCCGCGTATGTCGCGTAGCTCTTCCGTGCTCATCTCGCTCAGGTCGCGGCCTTTGAATTTGATCGAGCCGCCGACGATCCGGCCATTGCGACCCAGATCCTGCATCACGCCCAGCGCCACGGTGGATTTGCCGCAGCCGCTTTCGCCGACCAGCCCCACGGCCTCCCCCGGTTGGACGTTGACAGAGAAATCCATCACGGCGGGAATCTCTCGCAGACGGGTGAAGAAGGAGATCGACAGGTTGTTGATCTCTAGAATGGGACCGTCGTAATCAGTCTTTGGCATTTGGCTCTCCCAGTCGGGGGATCAAAAGGGGCCGGGAGGGCTGGCCCCCCGGAGGATGTTTTTTAGTCGCGCAGAGATTCTTCGCGCAGGCCATCGGCCAAGAGGTTCAGACCCAGCACGAGGCTCAGCAGCGCCAGTGCAGGCGCGATGGCGGCATGCGGGTAGAGCGACAGCAGGCGGCGGCCCGCGTTGATCGTGCTGCCCCAATCGGGGCTCTCGCTCTCCAGCCCGAGGCCGAAGAAGCCCAGCGTGCCCAGAAGGATCGTGGTATAACCGATGCGCAGGCAGAAATCGACGATCAGCGGCCCGCGCGCATTGGGCAGGATTTCCCACAGCATGATATACCACGGGCCTTCGCCACGGGTCTGGGCGGCGGCGACGTAGTCGCGGGTTTTGATGTCGAGGGCCAAGCCGCGCACGATGCGGAACACCGTGGGCGAGTTCACGAAGACCACCGAGACGAAGACCACCAGCACGCCGGGGTCGATGTCGAAGAGGTCGATCATGCTGGGAAGGCCGGGGATGCGGTAGCTGTCCGTCGCCACGATCGCCCCGTCGGTGGAGACCAGCGACAGGTAGAGCCAGCCGACCACCCCAAGCACCACGATCAGAAGCGGCGTGCGGAACGAAGGTTGCGTGTAGTAGCGCGCGTTCAACAGCACGGCGAGGAAGATCAGCGGGAAGATAAATAGGAAGACCGCCATGTAGTTCGGGATGCCGGTCAGCACGATCTCGGGCGTGACCAGCAGGTAGAAGAGCAGGATCACCGGGAAGGCGAGGATCAGGTTCGCCAGAAAGCTCAGCACCGTATCCAACCGCCCGCCATAGTATCCCGCAGGCAGGCCCAGCGTGATCCCCACCATAAAGGCAAAAAGCGTCGCCATCGGCGCGATCTGCACCACGACCCAAGACCCTTTGATCAGCCGCGAGAAGACATCGCGGGCAAGGTTGTCACCGCCCAGAAGGAACCAAGGGTATTTGCCTTCATCCGGGCTGCGCAGGGGCGTGCCGGGCAGTTTGTTCTTCATCCCCGAGGTCTGGCTGAGGCTGTCATGCGTCACCAACAGGTCGAACAGCCCGCCGAAGATGCCGGTGTAGACCCAGAACATGACGATAGCGAAACCGATCATGCCGACGGTGCTTTCAAACAGCTTGCCGTAAAGGCCGAGCCGCCGCTTGAAGTGGAGGGAGAGCGCAAAGGTCAGGATCAGCGCGATCCACACGGGCAGCATCTGCTGCGACATGCCGCCGATGATGCCCGCTTGCGGCCCCATGAAGGCGCCTGCGATGATATAGATCAACAGCACGAGGATCAGCAGTGCAAAGAGCAGGATCACCGCACGGTTCACCCCGCCCGCCAGCCCGCCTTGCCGGGCGACGGTGCCGTCCGGGTTGATCTGGCGTGCCTCACTGGCGGGAAAGAAGGAAACGACGATCTGCACCGCCACGGCCAAGGCCAGAAGCACCGCGAGACCGAGGAAGATGATGTTGAGCCCCGCAAGCGACCCGGTCCATGTCAAAGGTTCCATGTCCAAGCTCCGTTAAGAAATGCGAATGCGCGGGTTGAGGAAAACATAGCCGATGTCCGAGATCAGCTGCGTCACGAGGACGACGATCACCGACACGACCGAGACCGCCAGCAGCAGTTCGATGTCGTTATTGGCCGCCGCCTGCACCAGCAGCCAGCCGAAGCCCTTGTAGTTAAACAGGGTCTCGACGATCACCACGCCGTTCAAGAGCCACGGGATTTGCAGCATGATCACGGTGAAGGGCGCAATGAGTGCGTTGCGCAGTGCGTGTTTCAGCACGATCTCTGAGAATTTCACCCCCTTGAGCCTTGCGGTGCGGATATATTGCGCGGTCATCACCTCGGTCATCGAGGCCCGTGTCATCCGCGCGATATAGCCCATGCCGTAGAGCGAGATGGTCAGCACCGGCAGGAAGAAGTTCCAGAAGTTCGCATCCTTCATGGCAGAGGTGGCCGAGCCCAGAAACAGTGTCTTGCTGTCGATCCAGCCCCATTCGGCCAGCAGCGGCGATAGGCCAAAGCGCGAGGAGGCCAGCACCGCGATGAAGATCACGCCCGAGACATATTCAGGCGTCGCCGTGGTGGCGATCGAGAAGGTGGAGAGCGAGCGGTCGAGCTTGGAGCCTTCGCGCATCCCCGCCAGCACGCCGACGATCAGCGCCGAGGGGACCATCAGCACCAGCACCCAGAACATCAGCTTGCCGGTAAGTGCCAGACGGGTGAGCACCGTCTCGCCCACGGGTTCTTTGAAGACGGTCGAGAAACCCCAATCGCCTTGCAGGATGCCGCAGCGGGTGGGGCGCTCTTCCACCGGGGTGCCGGGGGCGAAACAGCGGCCAAAGGTTTCCTCGGGCGTGTCGCCTTCAGTGACCCAGCCGGGTAGCACGCCCAGCCATTCGCCGAACTTGTCGACCGTGGGCTGCAGGTAGCCGCGGTCTTCGAGGTAGCTGGCCACGGCCTCGTCCGACATGCGGAAGTTGCCTTGGGTCTTGGCCAGCTTTTCGAGGTTCGGATAGAGATTGGTCAGCCAGAATACGATGAACGTCAGGCAGAGCGCCGTCAGCAACATCACACCCAGCCGGCGCAAAATGAATAGTCCCATGTGGTCCCCTGTAGCAGGGTCGGGCGGTGACTTGGCCCGACGATGCGGCCTTTTTGGCCTTTTTAATTCGTGCGGCGCCTTGGGGGCGCCGGTTCTGTTCGCGGCAGGTTTTCTCTGCCTTGTTGCGCTGGGGTGCCGAAGACCTTTTGGCGGTCTTTCTGGCAGCCTGCGCTTGTTCATTGCCCCGCCCCTGTGCGGAGCGGTTCAGCCATGAGGCACGGAAATCACCCGCGCGTCAACATTCGGCTGAGGAGTTTGGAGGAGTTTTTGCGACATGCTGAGGGTCTGAAAACGACATTTCGGCCCGGTTCTCAGCGCAGTTTGCTGGGGGGCAGGCCGCTGTGCTGTTGCATGAAACGGGTGAAATAGGCGGCAGAGCCGAAGCCCAAGGTGGCGGCGATCTCGGCAGCGGTGTGATCGGTCTCGGCCAGCAGGCGACGGGCGGCATGGCAACTGCGCTCGGTCAGAAGGTCAGCCGCGGATTTGCCGGTGGCCGCCTTCACGGCGCGGGTCAGATGGGTTGGGGTCACGCCGAGAGCTGCGGCGTGTTCGGCCATGCTGGTGCCCTTGGGGGCGCCTTGAGTGACCAAGGCGCAGAACCGCGCGCTGAGCCTGTCGCCTGCCTTGGGCCGGGGGGCGGTATGGGCCTCCGCCATGATCTGGCGGCGCAGCCAGACCGACATCAGCGCCACCTGCGCTTTGAGCGCATCTTGGTGCAGGGGGCGGGCCTGTTGGACCTCCCGTTGGGTCTGTTCGATGAGGGTTGCGATCTCCGATTGCGCGGCCCCATCGCGGATCCGCAATTGGCGAGGGCTCTCGGGCATGCGTTCGTCGCTGTCTTCGGGGATCAGCACCGCATGGCCCAGACATTGATAGCCTAGCTCCAGCGCGAAGAGCGACCGCGCCGGTATCCAAAGCGCGTTATGCGGGCTGATGCCGCGGCGTTGGCCATCGAGCAGTAGCCGCCCTTGGCCCCGGGTGATCCAGATCAAAAGATGGTGGTCGCGGTCGTGCGCGAGGGTCAGCCGCCAGTCTTGCCCCGCTGAAAGCTGGGCTAGGGACTGGGTCTGAATCTCTGTCTCGGGCACACGACGCTTTCGTTGAGAAATGGAAACCTTACAAGGGCAATCTTCAACGTCAGGCTAGCGGCGGGTTGGGATAACGCAAGAAATTCCGCCCGCTCGGCGGCTATCCCGGCGTGACCCGCTGCCAATCTGCCATCTTACTGCGCATCCAAGTGCGCTGCCGCTTGGCAAAACGGCGGGTGGCGACCACGGCAGCTTCGCGGGCGCGGTGCAGCGGCCAGTCGCCGTCGAGGTGGCGGATCAGTTCCGGCACGCCGATGGCGCGATGGGCGGGCAGCGATGGGTCATAGCGCGGGCGGAGGGCGGCGACCTCTTCCAAGGCGCCTTGCTCTAGCATCAGGTCAAAGCGCTGCGCGATGCGGGCGTTCAGCCAATCCCGCTCGACATCGAAGACGATCGGCAGACAATCCGCCAGCGGCAAAAGCGGTGCGCCGGTGTCGCGTTGCCAGTCCGACAGGCCGCGCCCGGTGGCCTGCCACACTTCCCAAGCGCGCTGCACCCGCGCGCGGTTGCGTTGGTCGAGGCCTGCGGCGGTCTCGGCATCCAGCCCGGCCAACAGGTCTTCGAGCGCCATCTCGTCGCCTTGGGCGCGCACCTCTACCGGGGTGGCCGGAATCTCGGCCAGCCCCTGCGTCAGGGCAGAGAAGTAAAGCCCGGTGCCGCCGGTGATGATCACCCTCTGGTCGCCGCCCAGCAGCGGGGCCACCTCGCGCAGCCAATGGCCGGTGGAATAGGGCGCATCTTCGGCCAGATGACCATAAAGCAGATGCGGCGCGCGTGCCTCTTCCTCGGGTGAGGGGCGGGCGCTGATGATGCGCAGGGGGGCGTAGACCTGACTGGCATCGGCGTTGACGATCACACCGCCCTGCGCCTCGGCAATGGCGAGGGCAAGGGCGGATTTGCCACTGGCAGTCGGCCCGGCGATCAGCACAGGCCGCTCGGGCGGTAAGTCTTGCAACAGGGCGTCCATCTGGGCCTTGGGAATATCCGGCATTTCTTTGCGTCTTCCTTACGTCCCGCATTGAACCTTGGGCGTATTTGCGACATTTTGGCGCGAAATGAAAACCCTTCACCGCCGCAAGGCCCAAATCTCCCCCGGTTGGTGAAATAGTAAGGTGTGCCCGATGTCCCAAGACACCCCCCAAGTCTCCTTTAACCGCGTGATGCTAAAGATTTCCGGGGAGGCGCTGATGGGTGACCTCGGCTATGGTCTGCATCCGCCAACCGTCGAACGCATCGCCCGTGAGGTGCAATCGGTGCACAGTCTGGGCGTCGAAATCTGCATGGTGATCGGCGGCGGCAACATCTTCCGCGGGCTGCAAGGCTCGGCGCAGGGGATGGAGCGGACCACGGCGGATTACATGGGGATGCTCGCCACCGTCATGAACGCGCTGGCGATGCAATCGGCGCTCGAAGGCTTGGGCATCCACACCCGCGTGATCAGCGCCATCACCATGAACGAAGTGGCCGAGCCCTATATCCGCCGCCGCGCCGTGCGCCACCTTGAGAAGAAGCGGGTCTGCATTTTTGCCGCGGGCACCGGCAACCCCTATTTCACCACCGACACCGCCGCGACCCTGCGCGCCAATGAGATGTCCTGCGAGGCGATCTTCAAGGGCACCAAGGTCGATGGTGTTTATGACAAGGACCCGGCCAAGTTCGACGATGCGAAACGCTATGATCTGGTGAGCTATGACGACGTGCTGCAAAAGCGGCTCGGCGTGATGGACGCCTCTGCCATCGCGCTGGCGCGGGACAACAACCTGCCGATCATCGTCTTCTCGCTGGATGAACCGGGCGGCTTCCAAGGCATCTTGGCGGGGCAGGGCACCTATACCCGCGTCGGGTAACTCCGCCCGCAATCCAAAGCATCGCCCCACGGCGGGGCGATTGACCTGATGCCGTCCGCGTCTCTCACAGCAGGGGCGCGGGGCGCGTATGGTGGCGCAACAATGGGCAGTTGTGAAAGCGCCGCGCCACCGTTAGAAAGCCGTAACGCAAGGAAACAACAAGCAGGCTCGCCATGTCAGACGAATTTATGCTCGATACCGATGATCTTGAACGGCGGATGAACGGCGCGATTGCGTCGCTTCGGACCGAGTTCGCATCGCTGCGCACGGGGCGTGGCTCGGCCTCCATGCTGGAGCCGGTGATGGTCGAGGCTTACGGCCAGATGACCCCGGTGAACCAAGTCGGCACCGTCAACGTGCCTGAGCCGCGCATGGTCACGATCAACGTCTGGGACAAAGGTCTTGTTGGTAAGGTTGAAAAAGCCATCCGCGAAAGCGGTCTGGGCATCAATCCGCAGCTCAATGGCACCATTATCATGCTGCCGATCCCTGAGCTGAACGAAGAGCGCCGCACCCAGTTGACCAAGGTCGCGGGCCAATACGCCGAACACGCGCGCGTCTCGATCCGCAACATCCGCCGCGACGGGATGGACCAGATCAAGAAAGCCAAGAACGACGGCGCGATGTCAGAGGACGACCAGAAAATCTGGGAAGGCGAAGTGCAGGATCTGACCAACCGTTTCATTACGCTCATCGATGAACAGCTTGAGACGAAACAGGCCGAAATCATGCAAGTCTGACCCCGCCAAGACGCCGGGAAACAGAACTTGAAAGAAAAAGGTCGAGACATGAGCACCGCCGAAATTCAGCCCCAAACGATACCCGGCGGGCCACGCCATGTGGCGATCATCATGGACGGCAATGGCCGTTGGGCCACCCAACGCGGGCGGCCCCGGCTTTTTGGGCATCACGCCGGCGCCAAACGCGTCCGCGAGATCGTCGAATGCTGCCCCGATGTGGGGGTGGAGTATCTGACGATCTTTGCCTTCTCGACCGAGAATTGGAAACGCACGCAGGTCGAAGTGGCCGGGCTGATGTCGCTGTTCCGGCGCTATATTTCTAAAGAAATGCGCAGCCTCAGCGACTATGGCGCGCGGGTGCGGTTCATTGGGGATCGCGACCGGCTGGATGACAAGCTGATCAAGCTCATGGGAGAGCTTGAGGCCCATACCGCCCATAACACCCGCATCAATCTAACCATCGCGCTCAATTATGGTGGCCGCGATGAGGTGGCCCGCGCCACCCATCGTTTGGCCCAAGATGTCGCCAGCGGCAAACTTGACCCCGATAGCGTGGACGAAGAGACCCTGCCGCGCTACCTCGATACCCATGTGTTGCCCGACCCCGATCTGGTGATCCGCACCAGCGGCGAGGCGCGGATTTCGAACTTTCTGCTGTGGCAATCGGCCTATGCGGAATATGAGTTCATCGACACGCTGTGGCCGGATTTCACCCGCGAGGAATTCGCCCGGCTCTGCGCCGCCTATGGCGGGCGTGACAGGCGGTTCGGTGCGGTCAAGACCTGAGGAGAGCTGCGATGAAATCACCTGAACAATGGTCCGACCTACGCGCCCGTATGCTATCGGCCAGTGCGATGATCCTGATCGGTCTGTTGGGCATCTGGTTGGGCGGCACCGTCTTTCATCTGCTGGTGGCGCTGATCTGCGGCATGATGGTCTGGGAATTGGTCGGCATGCTGCGCGGGCAGGGGCAGGCGGCGGCTTGGCAATTGGGGCTGGTGACCGCGGCGGCGGTGCTGGCCTCGGTCTATCTGCCGGTGGGCTTTGGCCTGCCGCTTTTGCTGGCCCCGGCGCTGGCGGGCTTTGCACTATTGAGCGCCAATCGCACGCTTTACATGAGTTTTACCGCGCTAATCCTGCTGGCGGGCTTTGGTCTGATCCAGCTGCGCGATGACATGGGTTTTGGCTGGTTGATGTGGCTGGTGCTGGTGGTCGTGGTGACCGATGTGGTGGGCTATTTCGCAGGCCGCGCCATCGGAGGGCCCAAATTCTGGCCCAAGGTCAGCCCCAAAAAAACATGGTCCGGCACCGCCTCGGGCTGGGTTGGGGCGGCTGTTGTCGGGCTGATTTTCTCGTTCAACACCGGCTTTGGCCTGCAACTTGTCGGCATCTCGGTGGCCCTGTCGATGGCCTCTCAGATGGGCGATATGGCGGAGTCGGGCATGAAGCGAAAGATGGGCGTCAAAGACAGCTCGGCGCTGATCCCCGGCCATGGCGGCCTGTTGGACCGTTTTGACGGGATGCTGGGCGCTGCCGTCTTCTTGCTGATCGTCGGCCCGCTGATCGGCTTCCCGCCGGGCGTGAACTGACCCGCTATGCCGCGCAAGATTTCGATACTGGGGGCGACCGGGTCCATCGGTCAGAACACGATTGACCTGATCCGCCGCGCGCCCGATGCCTATGAGGTCGTGGCCCTGACCGGCGCGGGCAATATCGCGCAATTGGCTAAGGACGCCATTGCGCTGAAGGCCGATGTGGCCGTCACCGCGCGTGAAGACCTGCTGGATGATTTGCGCGACGCGCTCAGCGGCAGCGGGGTCGAAGCCGCAGCGGGGGACGAGGCGATCACCGAGGCCGCCTCGCGCCCGGCGGATTGGACCATGTCGGCGATCATCGGCGCGGCGGGGCTGGCACCGGGGCTGGCGGCGCTGCGCCAAGGTGGCACGCTGGCGCTGGCAAACAAGGAATCGCTGGTCTGCGCCGGGGCGTTGATCATGGGCGAGGCCGAGCGCCACGGCGCCACGATCCTGCCCGTGGACAGTGAGCATTCCGCTGTGTTTCAGGCGCTCGTCGGCGAAGATATGGCCGCGGTTGAGCGTGTCATCATCACCGCCAGCGGCGGCGCGTTCCGTGATTGGCCGCTGGAAGACCTCGCCAATGCGACGCTCGACCAAGCCTCAAGCCATCCCAATTGGGACATGGGGCAGCGCATCACCATCGACTCGGCGTCGATGTTTAACAAGGCGATGGAAGTCATTGAAACGCGTGAGTTTTTCGGCGTCTCGCCCGAGGCGATTGAGGTACTGGTGCATCCGCAGTCGATGATCCATGCGCTGGTGGGCTTTTGCGACGGTGGCTTGATGGCCCATGTCGGCCCCGCGGATATGCGCCATGCCATCGGCTATGCGCTGAACCATCCCGCGCGCGGGCATGTTCCGGTCGAGCGGCTGGACCTGACCAAGATAGGACGTTTCGATTTCACCGCCCCCGATGACGCCCGCTGGCCCGCGCTGCGGCTGGCGCGGGACGTCATGGCGGCGGGCGGTCTGATGGGCGCGGTTTTTAACGCGGCCAAGGAGGTGGCGCTTGACGGTTTTATTGACGGACGGCTGCGCTTCACGCAGATGGCCGAGATCGTCGAAGAGGTGCTGGAGCGCCGCGCCGAAGAGGCCGCGCAGGGCCGCGACGACATGACACTTGAACTGGTGGCGCAGGCGGACCATCTCGCACGCAAGGCGGCAGAGGCCGCAATTCAGAAAAGGGCAGGGTAGCACGTTGGACATCATGGGATTTTTGCCGGAGTTCGGCGGGCTGATCTGGACGATACTGGCCTTTGTCGTGGCGCTGTCGGTGATCGTGGCGATCCACGAGTACGGCCATTACATCGTGGGCCGCTGGACCGGGATCAAGGCGGATGTCTTCAGTCTCGGCTTCGGCCCCGTGCTCTTCTCTCGCGTCGACAAACGCGGCACGCGCTGGCAGTTCGCGCTGCTGCCCTTTGGCGGCTATGTGAAATTCGCAGGCGACTCCAACGCGGCCTCAGGCAAGGATGAGACCGCGATGGAAGCGCTCGCCGACGACCCCGAGGCGCTGCGCCACACGATGCACGGCGCGCCGCTCTATGCCCGCGCGCTGACCGTGGCGGCGGGGCCGGTGTTCAACTTTGCCCTGTCGATCATCATTTTCTTCGCCGTGGCGATGACCGCGGGCACCGCCCGCGATCCGCTGACCGTGGGCGCGCTGCGCGCGCTGCCGAGTGATGCCTATGAGTTGGCTCCGGGCGATATTCTGCGCGCGGTCGAAGGCACCCCGGTGCCCTCGCTCTCTGCCGGGAAAGGCTATGGCGATTTCCTGACCAACTTGCCGCAGGAAGCGGTTCTGAGCTATGACATCACCCGCGATGGCGAAGAGCTGACCGTGCCCGGCCCCTATCTGATGCCGCCGCTGGTCAGCAATGTCGCCCCGCAATCGGCGGCGCAAGAGGCCGGTCTGCGCAGTGGCGATGTGATCACCGCCGTGAATGGACAAGAGATCGTGGCCTTTGGGGAATTGAAAGAGGTGGTCGAAGCCTCCGAAGGGGCGCCGCAGGAGTTGACCGTCTGGCGCGATGGCGAGACCCTGCCTTTCACTCTTGTCCCCAAACCCACGGATGAGCCGCAGCCCGATGGCAGTTTCAAACAGAACCTGCGCATTGGCATCGTTGGCGGCATGGCCTTCGTGCCTGCGACCGATACCCCCGGCGTGGGTGAGGCGCTCGGCACCGGTTTGGACAACACTTGGCGCATTATCACCGGCTCGATCTCGGGTCTGCGTGAGATGATCGTGGGCAATATCAGCACCTGCAACCTCAGCGGTCCGGTGGGCATCGCCCAGACCTCGGGCGCGATGGCGAGCCAAGGGGCGCAGTCCTTCATCTATTTCATTGCGGTGCTGAGCACGGCGGTCGGTCTGCTGAACCTCTTCCCGATCCCGGCCTTGGACGGCGGACATCTGGTGTTCTACGCCTATGAGGCGGTGACCGGCAAACCGCCCAGCGACGGCGCGCTGCGCTTTTTGATGAGCATCGGCATCGCCTTGGTGCTGACCCTGATGCTCTTTGCGCTCGGCAATGATCTGTTCTGCCCCTAAGCGGCGCAACGACAGCGAAAGAGAGCCTGCGCCTTGCCCCTCGAGGCAGGGCGCAATGCCTTCAAATGGCCACAATTGAACAAAATCGTGCCGCAATCTCTGGCTATGGTTCCCCTTCATCGAGAAGGAACCGAAAATGCACGTCTTGCAAGGAACATACCGCGGTCTGAGCCTGCTTTTGGACCTGAATTGGGACCGTGCGTTCTTTGGCGCGGCCATTGCCGCGGCGCTTTCCGCCGGGGCCTTTGTCGTCTCTCTCTGACCGCTGCGAGCTGCTGGATCGGGCAGTTTCACACGATCTTGTCCCATCATGTCATTCCGGCCCAACTTGCCGCATGATATGGACTATTTTTCCCGCCGTTGCTTTTGACAAACCCCGTTAACCTGCGTAGTCAGGTTGACAACAATGTCGTAAAAAAACGGGTCGGTGTAATGGGACTGAGGAACGAGGGCAGAATGCCCGTCGAATGGGCGCAGCGCAGCAATGTCGGCAAGACCCTTCGGGGGGCATCGCTTTGTGTCATGTTGTCCGTCGCGTGGCTCGTGCCCGGCAGCCAAGCGCAGGCGCAGCAATATCAGTTCAACACAGTCGTCATCGACGGCAATGAGCGGATCGGCGACAGCGCGATCCTGCGCCGCGCGGGCATCGGGCGCGGGCAGGCGGTGACGGGCGGTCAGTTGAACGACGCCTATCAGAACCTGCAAAACTCGGGCCTGTTCGAATCCGTCTCGCTTGAGCCACAGGGCGGCACGCTGGTGATCACCGTGGTCGAACTGCCGACGCTGAACCGCGTCAGCTTTGAAGGCAACCGCCGCATCAAGGATGAGATGCTGGCGGAACTCATCGGCTCGACCGAGCGTCGGGTGTTCAATCCCAGCCAAGCCGAGCAGGACGCCGCCGCCATCGCCGAGGCTTATAGCAACGAGGGCCGTCTTTCGGCCCGCGTGCAGCCGCGCATCATCCGCCGCGATCAGAACCGCGTCGATCTGGTGTTCGAGATTTTCGAAGGCGACAATGTCGAGATCGAGCGTCTGAGCTTTGTCGGCAACCGCGTCTATTCCGACCGCCGCCTGCGCCGCGTTCTGGGCACCAAACAGGCTGGTCTGTTCCGCCGCTTGGTCAAGCGCGACACCTATGTCGAAGGCCGCGTCGAAGCCGACAAACAGTTGCTGCGGGACTTTTACCTGTCGCGCGGCTATGTCGACATGCGCACCGAGGCGGTGAATGCCGAGTTGACCGAAGAGCGTGATGGCGTCTTTGTGGCCTATAACATCACCGAGGGGCAGCAGTTCCGTTTCGGCGAGGTGAAGCTGGAATCCGAAGTGCCCGGCCTGAATGCGGCGGCCTATCGCGACCTGCTCAAGATCCGCCCTGGCGTGATCTATTCCCCGACCCTGATCGAGAATGACATCGCCCGGATCGAGCGCCAAGCGATCCGCGATGGTGTCGATTTCCTGCGGGTCGAGCCGGTGATCGACCGCAATGACCGCGATCTGTCGCTCAACGTGACCTACAAACTCTCCCGTGGGGAGCGCATCTTTGTTGAGCGGATCGACATCGAAGGCAACACCACCACGCTTGACCGCGTGATCCGGCGCGAATTCGACAGCGTGGAGGGTGACCCCTTCAACCCACGCGAAATCCGCCAAGCAGCGGAACGCATCCGCGCGTTGCAGTATTTCGAGACGGCAGAGGTCAACGCCCGCCAAGGCTCCAGCCCCGAGCAGGTCGTGATCGACGTGGATGTGGAGGAACAGCCCACAGGCTCGCTGAACTTCGGCGGCTCCTTCTCTAACAATGACGGTTTCGGTGTGGCGGTCAGCTTCCAAGAGGAAAACTTCCTTGGGCGCGGTCAGCGGCTGAACCTGTCGATCTCCACTGCCGAGGATGCGACGCGCTATGGCGTGACCTTCGTCGAGCCGCGCTTCCTTGGCCGCGACGTGGCGCTTGGCCTCAAGCTGGACTATGCCGAGACCAACTCCTCCTACACCAGCTATGACACCGAACGTCTGGTCTTCCAGCCCAGCCTGACCTTCCCGGTCAGCGAGAATGGCCGTCTGTCGACGCGCTATACCCTCGAAGGGATCGAGATGCTGGAGCGGGACGACGAGGACAACAGCGCCACCATCGCGAATGAAATCGCCGAGGGCGCGCTCTTCTCCTCCTCCGTTGGCTATACCTATACCTACGACACCCGCCGCAGCGGGCTGGACCCGACACAGGGCGTTCTGTTCGAGTTCGGACAGGACTTTGCCGGGCTTGGCGGCGACAACGAATATATCAAGACCACGGCCAAAGTCGCGGGCGAGAAGCGTATCTTTAACGAGGAAGTCACCCTGCGTGCCACGCTCGAAGGCGGGGCGCTGTCGTGGAACAGCGGTACCAACCGTGCGGTTGACCGTTTTATCCTCGGCCCGTCGATCATGCGCGGCTTTGAGCCGGGCGGCATCGGCCCGCGCGATCAGAGCAACGGGGTGGACGACGCGCTTGGTGGCAACCTTTTTGCCGTGGCCCGTTTCGAGGCCGAGTTCCCGCTGGGTCTGCCTGAGGAATATGGCATCACCGGCGGCGTCTTCTACGACGTGGGCAACCTGTGGGATCTGAGCGATGTGGACACCTCCGGCGGCACCATCGTCGGCGAAAGCGGTTCGTTCCGTCATGTGATCGGCTTCTCGGTCTTCTGGGACACGCCGCTTGGCCCGCTTCAGTTCAACGTCTCCGACGCGCTGAAGAAAGAGAGCTTTGACAAAGAGCAAAGCTTTGAGGTCACACTGCGGACCACGTTCTAAGCCCATGCGCCGCGCCTTCATCCCCTTGGTGATGATGCTGGCCGGGGCCACCCCCGGCCTCGCGCAGCAGGCGCCCGTGGCGGACCCTCAGACAAATACAGCCGCCCCCGCAGGGGGCGGTGTGATCAGCCCGGTGCTGACCATCGATTCCGAACGGCTGTTCCGTGACAGCGCCTTTGGCGAGCGTGTCAGCCGCGAGATCGAAGCCCAGAGTGAGCAATTGGCCACGGAGAACCGTGAGATCGAAGCGGCGCTTGAGGCGGAAGAACGCGAACTCACCGAAAAACGCTCTCAGTTGAAACCGGCGCAGTTCCGGCTGCTGGCAGATGCCTTTGACGAAAAGGTGCAGCGCACAAGGGCAGAGCAGGCGGCGAAGAACCGGGCGCTGAGCGAGGCGCTGGACCTTGAGCGGGAGCGGTTTCTGGCCGCTGCGGCCCCGGTGCTTGAGCAGTTGATGCGCAATTCCGACGCGGCGGTCATTCTGGAGCGGCGTCGGGTCTTTGTCTCGTCCTCCGCGATCGAGGTTACGGATGAGGCGATTGCGCTTTTGGACGAGACGATCGGCAGCGGGCTGACGGACGCCGAGTAAGCGCCGCACCTGCCGGGATGCTTGCCCCCAGCCGCCCGAATTGGTAGCCCTTCGGCAACCTTCTGAGACAAAGGACAGTCCATGACCGAAGAGCTGCTGCGCGCCGATATACAAATGATCCAGCGCATCCTGCCGCACCGCTATCCCTTTTTGCTGGTCGACAAGGTCGAAGAGATCGCGGGCACCGAGAGTGCTGTCGGCTATAAAAACGTTACCATGAACGAGCCGCATTTTCAGGGCCATTTTCCCGGCACGCCGATCATGCCGGGCGTGACGATTGTGGAGGCAATGGCCCAGACTGCGGGTGTGATGGTGGGCACGGCCCTTGGCATGCAGGACCGCGACATGCTGATCTATTTCATGTCCATCGACAAATGTAAGTTCCGCCGCAAGGTTGGCCCCGGTGATGTGCTGCGGATGGACCTCAAGACCCTGCGCGGCAAGCCGGGCGCGAAGATTTGGAAATTCGGCGGCGTGGCCACAGTTGAGGGTGAAATGGCCGCCGAGGCCGAGTTCATGGCAATGTTGGATCTCCCGCAGGACGCGGCATGAGCAATATCCACCCCAGTGCCGTGATCGAAGAGGGCGCGCAGATCGACCCTTCGGCGCGCGTCGGCCCTTTCTGCGTGGTCGGGCCCGAGGTCGTGTTAAAGGCGGATGTGGAGCTGAAATCCCATGTCGTCGTCACTGGCCGGACCGAGGTCGGCGCGGGCACGGTGATCTTCTCTTTCGCGGTGATCGGTGAGATTCCGCAGGATCTGAAGTTCAAGGGCGAAGCCAGCCGTCTGGTCATCGGGGAGCGGAACCGCATCCGCGAACATGTCACCATGAACTGCGGCACCGAAGGTGGCGGCGGGGTGACCCGCGTGGGCGATGACGGGCTCTTCATGGCCGGCTGCCACATCGCCCATGACGCTGTGGTCGGCAATCGCGTGATCGTGGTGAACAACGCCGCCGTCGCCGGGCATTGCGTGCTTGAAGATGACGTGATCATCGGCGGGCTGTCTGGCATTCATCAATTCGTTCGCGTCGGGCAAGGCGCGATCGTCGGCGCGGTGACCATGGTGACGAATGACGTGATCCCCTACGGCCTTGTGCAAGCGCCGCGCGGTGATCTGGACGGGCTGAACCTTGTTGGGCTGAAACGCGCGGGCGTGGCGCGCAGCGATATCACGGCGCTCAGGGCCGCGTTCCAGATGCTGGCGCAGGGCGAGGGGACATTCTCGGACCGGGCGCGGCGTTTGGGGGACGAGACCCAAAGCGATTACGTCCGCCAGATCGTCGATTTCGTCATGGCCGACACGGGCCGCCATTTCCTGACGCCGAAATGAGCCTTGCGCTGATCGCCGGGCGCGGCGGCCTGCCCGTGCGGGTGGCGGCGGCGCAGGAGGTGCCGCCTTTGGTCTGCGCCTATGAGGGCTGCGCGCCCGATGGGCTGAAGGCCGATCTGACCTTCCGGTTGGAGACTTTGGGCAGCCTGCTTGCGCATCTTCTGGGCCTTGGCATCCGCGAGGTTTGCCTCTGCGGTGCGATTGACCGGCCTACGCTCGATCCTGCCAAGCTCGACATGCGCACCGCACCTCTCGTGCCGCAGTTCAAGGCCGCCCTTGCGGCGGGCGACAATGGCGCGCTTGAGGTGATCAAGACGATTTTCGAAGATCACGGCCTGCGGGTGGTCGGGGCCGATGAACTCGTCCCAGACCTGCTGGCCGACAGCGGTGTGCTGTCCCGCGAACTGCCCGACGATCAGATGCGCCGGGATGCGGCGCGCGGCACGGCGGTGCTGGACGGGTTGGCAAGCTTGGATATCGGGCAGGCCTGTGTGATCGGGCGCGAACAGGTCTATGGGGTTGAGACCATTGGGGGCACGGATCACCTGCTTGCGACCCTGCCAGAAGCGATACAGGGCGCGCGCGCAGTGCTTTGCAAAGGCCCGAAAACTGGCCAAATCCGTGAGATCGACCTGCCGACCATCGGCCCCGACACGCTGCGTACCGCCCAAGCGGCGGGGCTGGCAGGCGTGGTGGTCAAAGCCGGTGGTGTGATGCTGCTGGAGCGGGACGCTTGCGTGGCGCTGGCAGATGAATTGGGATTGGTGCTTTGGGTCCGAGAGGGGGACGCTGGATGAAGGTGTTCATTCTGGCAGGCGAGCCTTCGGGCGACCGGTTGGGCGGCGCGCTCATGGCGGGGCTGAAAGAGCTCTGCCCCGAGGTGACATTTGACGGCATCGGTGGGCCGCAGATGATGGCTGAGGGGCTGGAAAGCCGCTTTAATATGGATGAGCTCAGCGTCATGGGGTTGGCCGAGATCCTGCCCAAATACCGCGCGCTGATGGCCCGGATCAACGAGACGGCGCAGGCGGTGGTCGAGTTGAGGCCGGATGTGCTCATCACCATCGACAGCCCCGATTTCTCACTGCGCGTGGCGCGCAAGGTGAAAGAGAAATCCGATATCAGAACAGTGCATTACGTGGCCCCAACCGTCTGGGCATGGCGCCCCGGCAGGGCCGAGAAAATGGCCCGTTCCGTCGATCACGTCCTTGCCCTGTTCCCCTTCGAGCCGCCCTATATGGAAGCGGCAGGCATGGCCTGCGATTTCGTCGGCCACCCGGTGGTGGCCGAGCCCGTGGCCGATGACGCCGCCGCCGCGTCGTTCCGTGCCGAACACCGCCTCGCCGATGCGCCCTTGTTGCTTGCCTTGCCCGGTTCGCGTCGGGGGGAGGTCTCGCGGCTGGCGCCGGTGTTCCAGCAGGTCGTTGCGCGATTGGTCGAGGCCGAGCCGTCCTTGCGTGTCGTCGTCCCTGCGGCGGCCCCTGTGGCCGCCTTGGTCAAACAGGTCACGCGCAACTGGGCGGGCAACCCGCTGGTGCTGGATCCGCGCGACCAAAGCGTCGAGGCTTTCACCGCCAGCAAACGCGCCGCCTTCCGCGCGGCGGATGTGGCGCTTGCGGCCTCGGGCACCGTATCGCTGGAGCTTGCCGCGGTGAACACGCCGATGGTTATCGCCTATGACATGAATTGGATCAGCCGCCAGATCATCGGGCGGATGCTGCGGGTGGATACGGTGACGCTGGTCAACCTCGTTTCGGAAACCCGCGTGGTGCCGGAATTCATCGGCGCGAACTGCCGCCCCGGCCCGATTGCTGAAGGTGTCTTGCAAGTGCTGCGCGCGCCCGGCGCCCAGAAGGACGCCATGGCGCTGACGATGGCGCGTTTGGGGCAGGAGGGTGAGGCACCCGGCCTGCGCGCCGCGCGGGCGGTGCTGGCGCGACTTTAAGGGCTGTCAGCCGCGGTGAATCCAGCCGCCGCCGAAAATGCGCGTGCTGTCAGGATCATAGAAAACACAGGCCTGCCCGGGAGAGACGCCTTCCTCAGCGGTGAGTAGCTCGACCTCGGCCTCCGTCTCGCTGATCGGGCGCAGGATGGCATCGCGCGGTGGACGGGTAGAGCGCACCCGCACGGCGATGTTCCATTCCGCCTGCGAGGTCAGGGGCGCATCGCCCAGCCAGTTGATCTCGCGCACCGGGATTTTACGGGTGGCGAGCATGGACTTCGGACCGACGACAACTTCTTTCCGCTCGGGATCGAGCTTCACGACATAGAGCGGATCGGCCAGACCGCCGATGCCGAGGCCCCGGCGCTGCCCGATGGTGTAATGGATCACGCCCTCGTGGCTGCCCAGTACATTGCCCTCGGTATCGACGATATCGCCCGGATCAGCGGCCTCGGGGCGCAGCTTGCGGATCACCGCAGCGTAGTCGCCGTTCGGGACAAAGCAGATGTCTTGGCTGTCGGGCTTGTCGGCAACCTCCAGCCCGTATTTCGCGGCGAGCTTGCGGGTGTCGTCCTTGCTTGGCAGATGGCCCAGCGGGAAGCGCAGGTAGGAAAGCTGCTCTTCGGTGGTGGAGAAGAGGAAGTAGCTCTGGTCGCGGTTGCCATCGGCGGCGGCATGCAGCTCCGGCCCGTTCTCACCCATCTTGCGCTGGATATAGTGCCCGGTGGCCATGCAGTCGGCCTCCAGATCCTTGGCGGTTTCCAGCAGGTCCTTGAACTTCACCCGCTCGTTGCAGCGGATGCAGGGCACGGGCGTGGCGCCGCCGAGGTAGCTGTCGGCAAACTCGTCGATCACGGCGTCCTTGAAGACATTCTCATAGTCCAAGACGTAATGCGGGAAGCCCATCTCCTCGGCCACGCGGCGGGCATCCTGAATGTCGACGCCCGCGCAGCAGGCGCCTTTCTTGGCCAGCGCCGCGCCGTGGTCGTAGAGCTGCAGGGTGACGCCCACAACGTCATAGCCCTCGTCCTTGAGCATGGCCGCGACGACGGAACTGTCCACGCCGCCCGACATCGCCACGACGACGCGCGTATCGGCAGGCGCTTTGGCAAAGCCAAGCGAATTGAGCGGCGGGGTCTGATCAAGGGCCATGGGTCTCTCCGGAGTTTGTGCGCGAATATAGGAAAATCCTACCTAGTCACAAGGGCGGGCTTCACGCCGCGTTAAGGCAGGTGGGGGTTATTGGACGCCAAAACAATGGCGGATGATGCGATGTACCTGAAAAAAGTCGATGGGCCACGGTCTGTTACCCTCGCTGGCGGGAGCGTGATGTCCCGCGCCGATTTGCCAAGCGCCGATACCCGCAGGTGGGTGGCCTCGCGCAAGGCGGCGGTGGTGCGGGGGGTGGTCTATGGGCTGATCACCCAATCCGAAGCGCTGGAGCGTTACGGCATCAGTGACGAAGAATTTATGGAGTGGTTACATGCGGTTACCGAACATGGGGAGGCGGCGCTGAAGGCCACGGCCTTGAAAAAATATAGACAACTTTAAGTTGTTAATCTATCCTATCGAGTATCGGTAACGGGTAGTTAACCTTTTTTGCTCAGGGTGAGCCCATCGTCCAAGATGAGCCGGAGTAACCGAAATGCGTGTATTGTTAGTTGAAGACGACCCAACGACCTCTCGCAGTATCGAACTGATGCTGACCCATGCGAATCTTAACGTCTACGCCACCGACCTGGGCGAAGAGGGAATCGATCTGGCCAAGCTTTACGACTATGATTTGATCCTGCTCGACCTCGATCTGCCGGATATGAACGGCCATGACGTGCTGCGCCAGTTGCGGCTCGCCCGGATCGAGACGCCGATCCTGATCCTCTCGGGCTCCGACGATACGGAAAATAAGCTGAGGGGCTTCGGCTTCGGCGCTGACGATTATTTGACGAAACCCTTTCATCGGGAGGAATTGGTCGCCCGGATTCATGCCATCATTCGGCGGTCCAAGGGGCATTCGCAATCCATCATCAAGACGGGCCAAGTGGCGGTGAACCTTGATGCCAAGACCGTCAGCGTGAATGATTCCCCCGTGCATTTGACCGGCAAGGAATATCAGATGCTCGAACTCCTGAGCCTGCGGAAGGGCACGACCCTCACCAAGGAAATGTTTCTCAACCACCTCTATGGCGGCATGGACGAGCCTGAGTTGAAGATCATCGATGTCTTCATTTGCAAACTTCGCAAGAAGCTGAGTCAAGCCACTGGCGGGGAGAACTATATCGAGACGGTCTGGGGCCGCGGCTATGTGCTGCGCGATCCTGACCCGGTCGAGATGGATTTGGCCGCCAGCGCCTGATCCCCCTCGGCTCGGGCTTGAAATCATTCGCCCTGAAATCGCTAGACCTGCCCCTGATCGCCACCTATCTAAGCGACAGATGACAATATCGGGGGCAGATCGTGACATCCCAGATCGAGGTTGAAGCGCTGACCAAAGCGCAGGCAGAGACGGAACTGGCCCGGCTGGCCGAGGTGTTGCGCGTAGCCAACACGGCCTATCATACGGAAGATGCGCCGGAAATTTCCGATGCGGAATATGACGCGCTCAAGCGCCGCAATGCCGAGATCGAAGCGCGTTTCCCGGACCTCAAGCGCGCCGATAGCCCCTCCGAACAGGTCGGCGCGCCGGTCGCCGAAGGTTTTGGGAAGATTCGCCATGCGGTGCCGATGCTCTCGCTCGCCAATGCTTTCGACGCCGAGGAAGTCACCGAATTCGACGCACGAATCCGCAAATACCTCGGCCTCGGCGCCGATGCGCCGCTGGCCTATACGGCCGAGCCCAAGATCGACGGGCTGTCGCTTTCTCTGTGCTACGAAAACGGCGTGCTGGTCCAAGCCGCCACGCGCGGCGATGGTGCTGTGGGTGAGAATGTCACCGCGAACGCCCGCACGATCCAAGACATCCCGCAAGAGCTCAAGAACGCGCCCGATCTGCTGGAGGTGCGCGGCGAGGTCTATATGAGCCACGCCGATTTCGCGGCCCTGAACGCGCGGCAGGCGGAAAGGGGCGGCAAGACTTTCGCCAACCCGCGCAATGCCGCTGCCGGATCGCTGCGCCAATTGGACCCCGAAATCACCCGCGTGCGGCCTCTGCGGTTCTTCGCCTATGCTTGGGGCGCGCTTTCGGCCCCTTTGGCCAACACCCAAAAAGGCGCCATCGACCGTTTGGCGGAACTGGGGTTCTCGACCAACCCTTTGACCGCGCTTTGCAAGGGGCCGGGCGATATGGTCGCCCATTATGAGGCGATCGAGGCGCAGCGCGCCACCCTTGGCTATGACATCGACGGCGTGGTCTACAAGGTCGATGACCTTGCTCTGCAGGACCGGCTCGGCTTTCGCTCGACCACCCCGCGTTGGGCCGTGGCCCATAAATTTGCTGCCGAACTGGCATGGACCCGGCTTGAGAGCATCGACATTCAGGTCGGCCGCACCGGCGCATTGTCCCCCGTGGCGCGGTTGCAGCCGGTAACGGTGGGCGGTGTCGTCGTCTCCAACGCGACGCTGCACAATGAGGACTACATCAAAGGGCTCGACAGCAAGGGTGCCGAAATCCGCGGTGGCAAGGATGTGCGCGTCGGTGACTGGGTGCAGATTTACCGCGCGGGCGATGTGATCCCGAAAGTGGCAGATGTTGACCTGTCGAAACGCCCCGAGGATGCGGCGCCTTTCGTCTTTCCGACCACCTGTCCGGAATGCGGGTCGGATGCGATCCGCGAGCCTGGCGATGCGGTGCGACGCTGCACGGGCGGGCTGATCTGTCCGGCCCAAGCCGTTGAAAAGCTGATCCATTTCGTCAGCCGCAAAGCCTTTGACATCGACGGTCTGGGGGCCAAACAGGTCGAACAGTTCTACCACGACGGCTGGATCGCAGAGCCTGCGGATATCTTCACCCTGAAAGAGCGTTACGGCAGCGGCGTGCAGCAGTTGAAGAACCGCGAAGGCTGGGGGCCGAAATCGGCCGAAAATCTGTTCCAAGCCATTGAAGATCGGCGTGAAATTCCCATGGCGCGGCTGATCTTTGCCCTCGGCATTCGCCATGTGGGCGAGGCGGCGTCGAACCTGATCGCGCTCCACTACGGCGATTGGCAGAGTTTCGAGGCCGCCATGGCCGAGGCCCGCGGGCTGGACGGCCCGGCGTGGGACGATCTGATCGGCGTCGATGGGGTGGGCAGCGTTATGGCGGGCTCGCTCGTCTCGGCCTTCGCGCAGGAGGCGGAGCGCGCCTCCATCGACCGGTTGGTGGCCCATCTGACCGTGATTCCTGCCGAGCGGCCCGACACCGAAGGCAGCCCCGTGGCGGGCAAAACGGTCGTCTTCACCGGCACCTTGGAGAAGATGAGCCGTGCCGAGGCCAAGGCCCGGGCGGAGCGTTTGGGGGCCAAGGTTTCGGGCTCGGTCAGCGGCAAGACCGACATTCTGGTCGCGGGGCCGGGGGCGGGGTCCAAGGCCAAAAAGGCCGCCGAACTGGGGATCGAGACCTTGGATGAAGACGGCTGGCTGGCCCTGATCGACGGCCAATGAGCGGCAGACCGGAACAGCTTTTCCCGCTTTTCGCCGGGCTGGAAACGCTCGAAGGGGTGGGGCCTAAGACCGCGCAGGTGCTGGGGCAGTTGGGCATCCAAGCGCCGCGCGATCTGCTCTTTACCCTGCCGCATTCCGGCATCGACCGCCGTCTTCGCGACAGTGTGCAGGACGCGCATCTGCCCGCGACATTGACCGTCGCGGTCACCATCGGCGCGCATCGCCCGGCCCGCAACAAGGGCGGCGCCTATCGCATCATGGTTGAGGACGCGCAGACCAGTTTTCAACTGGTCTATTTCCACGCGCGGGGCGATTACTGGCAGCGCCAATTACCCGAAGGCAGCCGTCGCATCGTCTCGGGCCGGGTGGAGTTTTTCGATGGGATGGCGCAGATGGTCCACCCCGATTTCGCGGTGCCGGAGGATCAGGCCAGCAGCATTCCCGATTTTGAGCCGGTTTATCCGCTGACCTCCGGACTGACACAAAAGCTGATGTACAAGGCCACCCGCGGCGCGTTGAAACGGCTGCCCGTGGTCGCCGAATGGGCCGATCCGGGGCAGGTGGCGCAGGCCGGCTGGCCCGATTTTGCCGCCGCCGCAGAGGCCGCCCATGATCCGCGGAAGGCCGAGGATCTGACCGCCACCGCGCCCGCGCGCGAGCGGTTGGCCTATGACGAGCTTTTCGCCCATCAGGTGACCTTGGCGCTGGCGCGACAGAATGAACGGCGCAAGATGGGGCGGGCAAATCGGGGCGACGGGCGGCTGCAACAAAGGGTCCTGTCCTCCTTGCCCTATCGCCCCACAGGCGCGCAGCAGCGCGCGATCGAAGAGATCACCGCCGACATGGGCCGCGAGACCCGGATGAACCGGCTGTTGCAGGGCGATGTGGGGGCGGGCAAGACGCTGGTGGCCTTCATGGCGCTCTTGCGCGCAGTTGAAGCGGGGGGACAAGCGGTGCTGATGGCGCCGACGGAAATCCTTGCCCGTCAGCACCTTATGGGGCTGCAACCGCTGGCGGAACAGGCGGGCGTGGTGCTGGAACTGCTCACCGGGCGCGACAAGGGGGGCGAGCGTCGGGCCAAGCTCGCGGCGCTGGAACGCGGCGATATCCAGATCCTCGTCGGCACCCATGCGGTCTTTCAGGCCGATGTCAGCTTTGCCGATCTGCGCCTCGCCGTGGTTGATGAACAGCACCGTTTCGGCGTGCGGCAGCGGCTGGAACTGGGCCGTAAGGGGAAGCTTGCCGATGTGTTGGTGATGACCGCCACGCCGATTCCGCGCAGTCTGGCGCTGGCGCAATACGGCGATATGGATGTGTCGATCCTCGACGAAAAGCCCCCCGGGCGGCAGCCCATTCGCACCGCGCTCGTCTCGACGTCACGGATGGATGAGGTGATCGACCGGATGCGCCATGCGATCAGCGAGGGGCGGCAATGCTACTGGGTATGTCCGCTGGTTGAGGAAAGCGAAGTCAGCGATCTCACCGCGGCGGAGGACCGGTTTAAGCGGCTGCGTGCGGCCTTGGGCGAAGGGATCGTCGGGTTGGTCCACGGCCAGATGCCACCTGCCGAGAAGGACGCGGCAATGCGCGCCTTCCAAGCGGGGGAGACCAAGGTGCTGGTGGCCACCACGGTGATCGAAGTGGGCGTCGACGTGCCCAATGCCACGATCATGGTGGTCGAACGGGCCGAAATTTTCGGCCTCGCGCAGCTGCATCAGTTGCGGGGCCGCGTCGGGCGGGGTTCAGGCGCCTCGACCTGTCTTTTGATGTATCAAGCGCCGTTAAGCGAGACGGGCCGCCAGCGGCTTGAGGTGCTGCGCGAATCCGAAGACGGGTTTGTCATCGCCGAAACCGACCTGAAAATGCGTGGCACGGGGGATCTGATTGGCACGGCGCAGTCCGGCGTGCCGCGTTTCCGCGTGGCGGATTTGGAGCGTCAGGCGGGACTGATGGCGGTGGCGCAATCGGATGCCCGCAAGCTTTTGGCCGATGACCCCAGCCTCGAAGGGCCGCGCGGCAAGGCCGTGAGGGTGCTTCTGTGGCTCATGCGGCAGGATGAGGCGATCCGTTTGATAACAGTGGGTTAGCGATCGAAAACTCATTATGTTCGCGGATGTTCTCAAAAAGTTCTTTACTTGTGGGTGAGGAAATGAGAACAAAGAAGCAACACAGATAAGGAGGTATTGATGATTACTTACACTGCCCTGAAATCTATCGCCGTCAGATCACAGGCCACATTGCTGCAAGATGCAGCAGGGGCCGCCGCTTTGATCGTGATGCTGGTGGTGGGTCTGCATCTGCCCGCCTTTATCTGAGTTCTGCCAAGGCTCTCATGCCGCTTTGCCGCTGCATCCGTCCCAATTTGATGCTCCGACTTGCCTGTCCGCGTCGGGTTTCGGCAAAGTGGGTCCCACATGAGGCACGCCGACTGACGCCGCCATCCTTCGCAGGATGTGCGGCGTTTTTTTAGCTTTTCAGGGGGGGGGGAGGCAGGCTGAGGCTGGTCGCGTTCAGCGCTCGCCCGCTTCGGCAGGTGCCTCGGCCTCCTGCATCGCTTCCGTCAGTGCTTCGATGCTGAGCATGATGGAGGCATGGCGGTTTTTATAGCCCGTGGCGGGGGTTAGCACTTCGAAACCGTCGAAAGGGGCATCCGGCACCGGGCCTTCGCCCTTGAGCATGGCGCGCAGTTGATCGCGTGCGGTTGTGATCTGCGCAAGCGACCTGCCGGGGGCGGCATCGCCCACCACGGCGGCGGCGGCTTGCCCCAAGGCGCAGGCTTTCACGTCCTGCTTCATCTCGGCCAGATGCCCATCCTCAACCCGCACATCGACCGTCACGGTGGAGCCGCAGAGCGGTGAGCGGCGTTTCACACTGGCCTGCGGTGCCTCCATGCGGCCCAAGTGGGGGATCTCGGCCGCGAGCGCGAGAATGCGCGCGGAGTAGAGCTTGATGAGGTCCGTCTCATCCGACATGGGCTGTTCCTTTTCGTACTGAAACCCTACATAAGCGCCGCAGAGACAGATGCAAATATTTCCACGAGGTGCCCGATGACATTTGATCCTGGAAGCCTTCAGTTTAACGAAGCGGGTCTGATCCCGGCCATCGCGCAGGACGCCGAGACCCATGAGGTGCTCATGCTGGCGTGGATGAATGCGCAGAGCATCGCGCGCAGCCTTGAGACCGGCAAGGTTACCTATTGGAGCCGCTCGCGGCAGGCGTTCTGGGTGAAGGGCGAAACCAGCGGCAATGTGCAAAAGCTGGTCGAGATGCGCGTCGATTGTGACCGGGATTGCCTGTTGGTGATGGTGGATCAGACTGGGCCGGCCTGTCACACCGGGCGGCGGAGCTGCTTTTACACCGGCATTCAGGACGGTGAAGAGGTCGAACTGATGAAGCCGATGGATTAAGAGCGTGCGCTAAAGCCCGACGATATCACGAATTTCGTCGGGCGTGGCGCCGTTCTCGCGATAGAGCGCGATGGCGCGGGCGTCATCACGTTTGGCCAGTCGTTTGCCGCTGGCATCGCGGATCAGCCGGTGATGGTGATACAGCGGCGTGGGCAGATCGAGCAAAGCCTGTAGCACCACATGAATATAGGTCGCCTCAAACAGATCGGCCCCGCGCGGGACCAGCGTCACCCCCTGCGCGGCGTCGTCGAGCACGACCGACAGGTGATAGGACGTGCCCATGTCGCGGCGGGCCAAGACCACATCCCCGACCGTGTCGATCAACTGATCATGGGAGAGGGTGATCTTCCCAGTTTTGGCATTCGGTCCCTGGCCGTTTTCGGTGAAGCTTAGCTTGGTATTGTCAAGGTTTCCCAGTGCCTTACGCATATCTAGGCGCAGCGCGCCGGCGTTTTTGGAGTGGCCTGCCGTGCGGCAGGTGCCGGGGTAGATGAGGCCATCGGGGCCGTAGACGGGTTCCGCTCCCTCTTGCGGCGCGCTGGTGGCAGCGGCAATATCGCGGCGGTTGCAGGTGCAGGCATAGAGCAGGCCGCGCGACCAGAGGACATCTAGGGCGGCTTGATAGGCTGCCATTCGATCCGATTGCCGCATGACGGGTTGCGGCCAGTCGATGCCCAGCCATGCGAGGTCTTCGTAGATTTGCGCCTCCCAATGCGCACGCGCGCGGGATTGGTCTATGTCTTCGATCCGCAGCAGAAAATCGCCCCCTGCCGCCGTTGCCAGATCATGGGCCAAGAGTGCGGAATAGGCGTGGCCGAGGTGCAGTGGTCCGGTCGGAGATGGCGCGAATCTGGTGGTGAGAGTCAATTCTTTTCAATCAGATATACGGTAGACTTCATGTCGATCCCGGGCAGGTGCGGCCCTTCCTCGGCAAAGAGAAGGATCGCCGCGCCGCAATCGGTCCATTCGTGGATCATGCCTAAAGCACCGCGATCTTCCAGTGCCTTTTCATTCAGTGAAAATAAAAGCTTACCGCCCTTTTCTAATCCATGCATCAGCGTATCGAAGAGGGTGATCGGAGCCGCACCGGGGCCGATCACACCGATGGCGCTGATCGCCGCATAAGCCCCGGGCGCAAAGGGAAGCGGCGCATCAACTTCGAGTTCTAATAGGTTGCGGTATATGCCTTTTTTGCGCGCTTGATCCAGCATGGCGGCGGATACATCACCGCCATCGATGGTGGTGAAACCCGCCTGTTTCAGCGCCGCGCCGGACAGCCCGGTGCCGCAGCCGATGTCGAAGATCGGCTGCTCTTTGTCGTCGAGGAATTCTGCGAGCGTGGCAGCGGCGCGGTCGGGCGTGGCATAGCCTTGCGCCTTGATGTCCTCGTCATAGCTGCTTGCCCATTCGTCATAGAGGCTGCGGATCACATTCGTGTCCCGCGCCGCATAGGCCTTGTCGAAAAAATGCTGTGTCATGCCCCTAGGATATGGGGGATGGGCGGGAGGATCCAGTGTTAACCCCCGCCGCGTTAACCTTGATTAAGCCACGTCTGCCAATCGGCCTTGGCGCGGTCGGTATAGGCTTTGTAGCGGTCCTTGCGGCCACGGCGGCCCGATTTCAGCCCTTCGACCGGGGGGAAAAGGCCGAAGTTCACGTTCATCGGTTGGAAGGTCTTTGCCTCGGCCCCGCCGGTGATATGGGTGATCAGCGCGCCCATGGCGGTGCTGTCGGGCGGGGTGGGCAGGCTGCCGCCCTTGATTTCGGCGGCGGCCATACGGCCCGCCAGCAGGCCCATGGCGGCGCTTTCGACATAGCCTTCGACACCGGTGATCTGACCCGCAAAGCGGATATTGTCGCGGCTGCGCAGGCGCATCTGGTCGTCAAGCAGTGTCGGCGAGTTGATGAAGGAGTTCCGGTGAATGCCGCCCAAACGAGCGAAGCGCGCGTTTTCCAGTCCCGGAATACGTTTAAAAACATCCGTTTGCGCGCCGTACTTCATCTTGGTCTGGAAGCCGACGATATTGTAAAGCGTGCCCAGTTTGTTGTCGCGGCGCAATTGCACCACGGCATGGGCCTTGACCTCGGGCTGGTGCGGATTGGTCAGCCCCACGGGTTTCATCGGGCCGTGGCGCAGGGTTTCGCGGCCCCGTTCGGCCATCACTTCGATGGGCAGGCAGCCGTCGAAATAGCCTGCGGTTTCGCCCTCGCGGAACTCGGTTTTTTCTGCGGCCAGCAGCGCGTCGATGAAATCCTCGTATTGCTCCTTGTCCATCGGGCAGTTGAGGTAGGCGGTGCGCTCTTCCTCGGTCTCGCCCTTGTCATAGCGCGACTGCATCCAGGCTTTGGACATGTCGATGCTGTCAAAATAGACGATCGGCGCGATGGCGTCGAAAAAGGCCAGCGCCTCGGCGCCGGTTTCAGCCGCGATGGCTTCGGCGAGCTTGCCCGAGGTCAGCGGACCGGTCGCGATGATCCATTTGCCGTCGCGCGGCAGTTCGGTGATCTCGCCATATTCGACGGTGATGTTGGGGTGGGCGAACAGCGTGTCGGTGACGCTCTGCGCGAAGGGGTCGCGGTCCACCGCCAATGCGCCGCCTGCGGGCAGGCGGTTCTTGTCAGCGCAGGCCATGATCAGCCCGTTGGCGGCACGCATTTCCCAATGCAGCAGGCCGACGGCGTTCTGTTCGTCATCATCCGAGCGGAAGGAGTTGGAGCAGACCATCTCGCCCAGAAGTCCGGTTTGGTGGGCGAAGGTTTCGACTTTGGGGCGCATTTCGTGGATCACGACCTTCACGCCCGCGTTCGCCGCTTGCCAAGCCGCCTCTGATCCGGCCATGCCGCCGCCGATGATGTGCAATGTATCTGTCATGGGGGCGATGTAGGGCAGGGCAGCGCCGCACGCAACAGGCAAGAAGGGGCGATGAGGCTGCGGGAGAGGAATGGTTTTGGGGTCGCCGCGGCGGGAATGGTCGGTCAGTGAGAGGCTGACCCGGAGGGACCTTCCGCCTGCGGCGACCCAAAATCATCAGGGTTTCTATGCCCTAACATAACTATGCCGTGATTTCGCCAGATTTGCCAGCCCCCGCGTGGCAACAAAGGCTGGCGGTTTTGGAAACAATCATTGGGGCCAATCGGGTCGGCGTTTTTCCAAGAAGGCGTCGATGCCCTCGCGTGTTTCTGCCTCAAGCATATTGCGGACCATGACCTCGCCAGTGAAGGCGTAGGCTTGTTCGCTGGGCATCTGCATTTGCTGGTAGAAGGCGCCTTTGCCATGGGCGACGGCGGTGCCGAGTTTGGCGGCGATCTTCTCGGCCAGTGCCTCGGTCTCTTGGGCCAGTTGGTCGCCCGGCACGGCGCGGTTAATCAGGCCCAGTTCAGCAGCCCGGGGGGCGGAGATGAAGTCTCCGGTGGTGAGCATCTCGAACGCCTGTTTGCGCGGGATGTTGCGGGTCAGGGCGACCATGGGAGTCGAACAGAAGAGGCCGATGTTCACGCCGTTGACGCCAAAGCGGCAGTCATCCGCGGCGATGGCCAGATCGCAGGTGGCGACAAGCTGACAGCCCGCGGCGGTGGCGATGCCATGTACTTGGGCGATGACGGGCTGCGGCAGGCTTTGGATGCGGGCCATCAGGGCGGCGCAGCGGTCGAAAAGGTCTTTGAAGCCCGCCGCTCCCCCGTCTTCGGCTTGGCGCATGGCGGTCATTTGGCGCAGGTCGTGCCCCGCGCAGAAGGCTTTGCCAGCGCCGGACAGGACGACGACCCGCGTGGCGCGGTCTTGGGCCAATTGGTCGAAGCGCGCGTGCAGGGCGGCCAGCATTTCGTCCGACAGGGCGTTGAGCCGTTCGGGGGCGTTCATGCGCAGGTGGGTCACCGGCCCGCGTGCCGTAACGTCAAGAATTGCCACCTTGCCCTCCCCGGTTGATCACGCCAACGTTACGCCGAGGACAGCAGGGAGGACAAGTATGGCCGTGGTGATGGATGCGGAGGCGTTGGAGGCCTTCATGCGGGAGGTGTTCGATCAGGTGGCGGATGATTTCGCCGTGGATCATGTGGCCGAGAACGAGATCACCATGCGCCTGTTGACCAGCCGTCGCCATCTGCGGCCCGGAGGGACTGTTTCAGGCCCATCGATGTTCGCGCTGGCGGATGTCTCGGCCTATCTGGTGACGCTGGCGATGATCGGGCCCAAGGCGCTGGCGGTAACGACGAATTGCTCGATTGATTTCATGCGCAAACCGCTGGCGGATGTGCCGCTGGTGGCCCATGCCAAGTTACTGAAGCTGGGGCGGCAGCTGTCGGTGACGGATGTGTTGATTTATTCCGAAGGGTCGGACAAGCCGGTGGCGCGGGCCGGGCTGACCTATGCGATTCCGCCAGCGTCGATGGGGTGAGGGGCAGAGTTTAGGGCCAGCGCCTGACCGTGGGGTGGCGATTGCGACGCCGGTCCATGCCACTTTATGGCGCAGCCGTGATGCGCCTTCTCGCAAATGCGCCCAGCCTCACCAAATCGCCAGCCCGCCGGGACGGACAGGCGATGGCCCGGCGCCTGCGGCTTGATTCCGGGCCGAGGAATTCTCAGAGGCCACAAAAAAGGGCCGGGAAAACCCGGCCCGAGGAAGAGGTCTGGCAGTCGCCACAGGGAAGCTACGCCTGCCAGAACACGCGGGAAGCCTCGGCCGAGGCTTGTTCCGGTGTCAGTCCCGCATCTTCAAGCTCCCACGGTTCAAGCGCGGCAAGCGCGATCCGGGTGCGTCGGCGGGCCGCCCATGTGGTCACGACCGCCGCAAAGCGCAGCGCAATCACCGCAGGGACCGGCAGGGCGCGGTATGTCATCAATGTCATTGCATCAGCGGTAAGGGGGCGTGCCTGTGTCATGGGGGAACTCCTTGAAATTGTATTGGCGAAATTGTATTGACACAAAGTGTAGAATGCCTACAGGTGCAAAGGTACAAAGCGCGATACAATTTGACCACAGGAATATTGTAATGGGTACAATTTGGCAGCCGACACTGGCCGAGGGGCAGGGGCCGAAGTACAAACTCGTCGCGCTGACCATCCGGCAGGGGATCAACTCCGGCGCTCTGGCGGTGGGGGATAAGCTGCCGCCGGTGCGGGAACTGGCGTGGCAATTGGGGATTACCCCCGGCACCGTGGCGCGGGCCTATACCATCCTCACCGATGAAGGTCTGTTGGAGGCCGAGGTGGGCCGTGGCACCTTTGTCGCCCCGCCGCAGGCGGCCATCCGCGAAGATGTCTGGAATCGCGAACAAGATAGTTGGATCAAGGAATTGGAGGTTGCTGATACGGATGCGGTCAGCCTCTTCAGCCCACGCCTGCCGGACATGGGGCAGGTGGCGCTGATTCGCAGCGCCCTGCGGCAGGTGGCGGATGTGCCGGGCGAAGACCTGATGAACTATCCCACCCGCGACGCCTATGCCCCGGTGCGGCAAGCGGTGGTCGACTGGCTGTCGCATCTCGCCCTCGGGCCGCTGAGCGAGCGTGACGTCGTGCTGTCGCATGGCGGGCAGAGCGGGATTGTATTGGTACTGCAAGCGATCCTCTTGGGGCCGAAGCCGGTGATGCTGGTCGAAGACCTCTCTTACGCCGGGTTTCGCCGCGCGGCGGAAGTGCTGCGCGCCGAGGTGGTCGGGGTGGCGATGGATGCAGAGGGCGTGCTGCCAGAGGCGCTGGACAAGGCCGCGCGCGACAGCGGGGCGCAGGTCTTTTGCACGACGCCGGAGGTGCATAACCCCACGGGCAGCCACACCAGCCTTGAACGGCGGCGTGCGCTGTTGGAAGTCGCGAAACGGCATGGGTTGGAGATTTTGGAGGATGATTGCTACCGCATGGGCCTCGCCCGCGCGCCGAGCTACCGCTCGCTCTGGCCTGAGCATGTCTGGCATGTCTCTTCGATCTCAAAGGAATTGACGCCTGCCTTGCGGGTGGGGTTTGCGCTGGCCCCCGCAGGCCGTGCGGCGGACCTCCGGCGGGTGGCGGAATATGGCTATTTCGGTCTCGCGCGTCCCTTGGCCGAAGCCACGCGGATTCTCCTGACGGACCCGCGGCTCAAAGGGATCTGCGCGGATATTCGCGAAAGACTGGCGGAATATGTCGAAGTGGCGGTGAACCATCTGGGCGGCCACGCCTTGGAATGGTCGCGCGATGTGCCCTTCCTCTGGCTGCAACTGCCGCCGGGGTGGCGGGCCGCCGGGTTCTGCCGCGCGGCAGAGGCGCAGGGCGTGCAGATCCGCTCGGCCGATGAATTCGCCCTGCGCGATGGCCGCGCACCCCATGCGGTGCGCATTGCCGTGAACGCCCATGTCTCCCTGCGCTCCTTCGAGGCGGCAATGCAGCGGCTGCGCTGCCTTTTGGACAATCCGCCAGAGCAGATCAGCGTGTAGGAATATGGGGTATTATTATACCTAAATCGTAACTAACTGTTATTGCTAGTTTAATACGCGATTGCTGCGCTTGACCCGGCGATGCAGGTGTTTATAACGCCTCCATCAGACACCGGGCGGGGATTCCTCGTTCCGACCAACCTCAAACGGGAATTCATCCATGAAAACCTTTTCTGCGACACCGGCAGATATCGACAAGAAATGGATCATCATCGACGCCGAAGGCGTCGTGCTGGGCCGTCTCGCCTCGATCGTTGCCATGCGCCTGCGCGGCAAGCACAAGCCGTCCTTCACGCCGCATATGGATTGCGGCGACAACGTGATCGTCATCAACGCCGACAAGGTGCAGATGACCGGCAAGAAGCGCGAAGAGCACTTCTACTGGCACACCGGCCACCCCGGTGGCATCAAATCGCGCACCAAGGCACAGATCCTCGAAGGCGCGCATCCTGAGCGTGTTGTGACCCAAGCGGTCAAGCGCATGCTGCCCGGCAACCGCCTGAGCCGCCAGATCATGACCAACCTGCGCGTCTATGCAGGTAGCGAACACCCCCATGAGGCGCAGAGCCCCGAAGTTCTGGATGTCAAATCCCTGAACAAGAAAAACACGCGGAGTGCATGAGCATGGCTGACGAAATCAAATCCCTCGACGGTCTGGAAGCAGCCGTGACCGACAACATCGGCGGCGTGCAGGGCACCGAGACCGAAGTTACCCCCCGTGAGCCGGTTCGTGACGAACTGGGCCGCGCCTATGCCACCGGCAAACGTAAAGACGCGGTCGCCCGCGTTTGGATCAAGCCGGGTTCCGGCAAGGTCATCGTGAACGGCAAGCCGCAGAACGAATACTTCGCGCGCCCCGTGCAGCAGCTGATCCTCGCGCAGCCGTTCGGCATCACCAACACCGAAGGCCAGTTCGACGTGATCGCGACTGTCAAAGGCGGCGGTCTGTCCGGTCAAGCGGGCGCGGTCAAGCACGGCATCTCCAAAGCCCTGCAGCTCTACGATCCCTCCCTGCGCGGTGCGCTGAAAGCGGCAGGCTTCCTGACCCGCGACAGCCGCGTTGTCGAGCGGAAGAAATACGGTAAGGCCAAGGCGCGCCGGAGCTTCCAGTTCTCCAAGCGTTAAGCTTACCGATCAAGTTTGCGAAAGGGCTGCCCTCCGGGGTGGCCCTTTTTCATTGCGGTGGGCAGGGTTGGCCGCGGCACATGAAAAAGGCCGCCGCGGGTTCCCGCAGCGGCCTTAGGGTCGGATCGCCTTTGATCCTAAATCGGCTTAGCCGCCGATTTCGTAGCTCACGGTGAAGCCCAGCACGCCGTCGCCATCGTTGGTGTCTTCGTAAAGCGCTTCGAAGGTGACGCCGTCACCGAAGTCATAAACGGCACCGGCTTCGGCATAGATGTTGTCGTCACGGTCGCTGTTGCCGATGAGGCCAACGGCGGTCCAACGCTCGGACAGGGGCGCTTCAAACGCGACTTCCTGATCGCTTTCGCCATTGTCGGGGTCGATGATCACGGCGAATGCGCCCGAGGCGTCACGCCCGATGGGGAAGCCCAGCGTCGCGGTGATCTCTTCGCTGTGGTCTTTGGAATCGTTCAGCCAGATGTAGCCATATGTCAGATCCCAGCTCAGGCCCTGACCGAAGTCCGCGCCGTAGCCGAGGTTCGCTTCGAATTCGACGTCATCGGTGGGGTCTTGGTAAAGCGATGTCGCGCTCAGCCCGGTGTGGAAGCCGCCGTAGGTCAGCTCGACAAAACCTTCGACTTCGTTTTCGAGGTGATCGAAATCATCCGACGTGTTGAACCGTGTCGCGGCAGAGACGCCGGCGGTCCAGCCAACCATCGAAGTCATGCTGCGGTCTTCGATGACCGGGTCGAAACCGGTGGTGACGTTTTCCTGCGCATAGGCAGCAGAGGAGAGCAGCCCGGCGGTGAGGCCGAACCCGATAAGATGTTTGATATTCATGGCATTTGCCTAGTTTTGGACCATAGCTTGTCTGCGACTGGCGAGGTCAGGTTGTGAAGGCCCCTCGGATAGGGCGCTCACCGGGGGGCGGCAAGGCCCGATTGCGCATATCTGACATGCGTTAGAACATAACATTGTGATCGACGGAAATTTCGCCCAAGTCGTTGGTTTTTCTGGGGCGACGTGGTTCCGGGCAGGGCTGTGCCTGCCTATATCAGCCCCAACACAGGAGACAGTCATGCAGTATTCAGTTCTTGATCTTGCGCCCGTGCCCGAAGGGTCGGACACCACCACCGCCATCGCAAATTCCGTCGCTCTGGCACAACTGGCCGAGGCCAAGGGCTATCACCGGTTTTGGATGGCGGAGCATCATAATATGCCCGGAATCGCCTCGGCGGCGACCTCGGTTCTGCTGGGGCATGTGGCGGATCACACGAAAGAGATTCGCGTCGGCGCGGGTGGGGTGATGCTGCCCAACCATGCGCCCTTGGCCATTGCCGAACAGTTCGGCACGCTGGCGGCGATTCATGGCGACCGGATCGATCTGGGGCTTGGCCGCGCGCCGGGTGGGGATCAGGCGGTGATGCGCGCCATGCGCCGGGGCATGAGCGCGGGCGATCAATTCCCCGATGACGTGGCCGAGTTGATGGCTTATCTTGGCGCGCCCGATCCCCGCGCGCCGGTCCGCGCCCATCCGGGTGAGGGGACGCATGTGCCGATCTGGATCCTTGGCTCTTCGCTCTATGGCGCACAATTGGCGGCGCATTTCGGGCTCCCCTTTGCCTTTGCCTCGCATTTCGCGCCGGACGCCTTGGAAGAGGCCACGGCGATCTATCGCCGCGATTTCAAACCATCCGAAGCCTGCCCCGAACCGCGTTTCATGCTGGCGGTGAACGTCTTTGCCGCCGAAACGGATGAGGAAGGCGCCTATCTGCGGACCACCATGCAGCAGGCTTTCGCCCGTCTGCGTACTGGCCGCCCCGGCAAGCTTCCGGCCCCGGTGCGCGACATCGATGCCGAGATCGGCGCGGGCCTGCGCCAAGGGGTCGACCACGCATTGCGCGTCTCTGCCGTGGGCAGCCCTGAGACGGTGAAACGCCAGTTGGAGACGCTGATCGCGCAGCATCGCCCCGATGAGTTGATCCTGACCGGGCAGATTCACGACCACGCAGCGCGCCTGCGCTCGTTCGAGATTGCGGCGGATGTCTTGCAGGAGATGAAAGTGGCGGCCTAAGGGCCGCCGCCCTCACTCGTCCGGGCTGACCAGCCCCAAGCCGCGCAGATAAATCCCGATCCCGGTTTCCAGCAGGTCATCGGGCGGGAAGGGCGAGGCGCGACCGGGCGAGTTACGGGCAAATAGCTCAACCACCCCGTGGCTCATCGCCCAGATATGGGCCGAGAACATTGAGGCGGGCGGGCGTTTGTCCGCCGGGATATGTTGGCTGAGGTCTGTGGCCGCGCGTTCCAGCACCGCATTGGCGCGGTTGGCAGCATGGGCCAGTTCCGGCGTACGGTTGACCGAGATGCCGGATTCGAACATCGCGATGTAATGGCCGGGATGTTTGCGGGCGAAGGCAAGATAGGCGCGGCCCGTCGCCTCAAAGGCTTTGAGCGCCGAGGGCTGGCCGGATTGATAGGCGAATTCCATCAAATCGGCAAAGATATCATAGCCTTGATGCGCGGCCTCGGCAATGAGGTCTTCGCGGCCCTCAAAATGGCGATAGACCGCCGCCGGGGTGACGCCCGCGCGTTTGGCGGCCTCGGAAAGGGTGAAACCCGTGGGGCCGCGCTGCTCGATCAACTCAAGCGCCGCGTCGATCAGCGCTTGGCGCAGGTTGCCGTGATGGTAACCGCGCTTAGGCATCCCAGATGTCCGGTGCGCCGCAGATTTCATCGTCGATCTTGCCGATCGCCTTGGCGTCTTTCTGGGGGTATTCGAAACGGTGCAGCAGGTGGCGCATCGCGGCCAGACGGGCGCGGCGCTTGTCGTCAGAGCGGATAACCGTCCACGGGGTCTCCTCCGTATGGCTGCGCAACAGCGTCTCGGCGATGGCGGCGGAATATTCCTCCCATTTCGACAGACCTTTGACGTCGATGGGGCTGAGTTTCCACTGTTTCAACGGATCGGACTCGCGCGACAACATGCGGCGCAACTGCTCGGCCCGGCCCACGTTGAGCCAGAACTTAATCAGGTGAATGCCGTCTTCGACAAGCATCTGCTCGAATGGGGTGACCTGTTCAAAGAAATGCGCGCGCTGTTCGGGGGTGCAGAAGTCAAAGACCTTTTCCACCACCCCGCGATTGTACCAAGAGCGATCATAGAAAACCATCTCGCCCGCCGTGGGCAAGTGTTTGATGTAGCGTTGGAAATACCATTCGCCCTGCTCGGTCTCGGTAGGCTTCGACAGGGCCACCACACGGGCGGAACGGGGGCTGAGGTTCTCGCGCATACGGCGGATTGTGCCGCCTTTGCCAGCGGCGTCGCGGCCCTCGAAAACCATGACCACGCGCTGCTCGGTTTCGCGCACCCAAGATTGCAGTTTGACCATCTCGATCTGCAACCGGTCATAGTCGCGCTCATAGGTCTTGCGCGACAGACGTTCGTCATGCGGGTAGCTGGGCGAAAGGATATCGTCCTTGTCGGCCCGTTGGATCGCTTGGCGGATGTCTTCGGGGGCGTCGTTCTCATAAAAGGCGCTGATCGCGCCGTCAAAGGGCAGGTCCATGGGCGCTCCTTGCGGTTTGTTCTTGTTTCAATATGGGATGTTAAGGCGATTAACGCAAACCGGCACGGGCGGCGGCGCGGTCGATGGCATCGGCCACTGCCTGCGGGTCGGCGTGATGGGGCATATGGCCCATGCCGGGCAGGCCCGTCAGGGCGCCGTTGGGGATGTCTTTGATCAGTTCCTCGGCGTGGATATGCATGGGGACAATGGTATCGGCATCGCCGTGAATGATCTCGACCGGCATGGTCAGGCGGTCATATTGCGCTGCCATTTCAACCACATGCGGGCGGAGTTGATGGACCTGTTGCGCATTGGCGCGGCTGGCGCTGCGGCGCAGGGTGAGACCCGTGCCGATGTGATCGGCATAGCCTTTGGGCGCTTGCTGTGGGGCAAAGATCGCCGCGATGCTGCTTTGCACCACGCTGTCAGGCACAAAGGCGGTGACGGCGGGGATAAAGAGCGCACCGCCAAGCCGTGAGGCGCTGACGTTATAGAGCCAGCCCAGACCGCCGGGCCAAGGCTCCGACACCGCAGAGACCAGCACCAGCGCTGCGGTCTCATCGGGGCGTTGCAGCCCCCAAGCCAGCGCCACGGCCCCGCCAAAGGAATGGCCCACCACGATGGGGTTTTCGACGCCCAGTTGATCCGCCGCTTTCTGCAAGAGTGCGGCCTGTTCCTGCGGTGACTCGCCGCGCGGGTTCCAAGGCCCGCGCGCGCCGGGAAGGCGGGCGGTATAGCCCATGCCGGGACGGTCGAACATGATGACGCGGTAGCGGTCGCTCAGCCGCTCAGCGAAGCCCAGAGTGAAATCGCGCAGGTTGCCGCTGGCCCCGTGGATCAACACCAGATCCGGCCCGCTGCCGATGATCTTGGCATGGACCGGCAGGCCGTCGACCGTGATGATTTCCCCCTCAGGCGGATGGCTGGCTTCGGCCCGCGCCTCATGCCGCGCGGCGCGCCATTGGACGAGCGCGGTGAGCAGCGCCAGCCCGAGGAGGAGGGCAAGCAGCAGTTTAATGGCCGATCTCATTCATATCAAAGGGGGTGGTTTGGTATATCTCGTTGATCCAATTGCCATAAAGCAGATGCGCATGGCTGCGCCAGCGGTTCACGGGCGTGCGCGCGGGGTCATCCTCGGGGTAGTAGTTGCAGGGCACGTTGATCGGCACGCCATTCTCGACATCGCGGTCATACTCTTGCTTGAGCGTGTCGCGGTCGTATTCGAAATGGTTGAAGACATAGAGCGCGCGGTGCGCGGGGTCTTCGATCAGACAGGGGCCAACCTCATCACTGCCCAAAAGCGTGGTGAGGCCGGGATGGGCGTCAACCTCATCTTGGCGCATCTCGGTCCAGCGGGAGACGGGCACGGTGCAATCATCCGAAAAGCCGCGCAGATAGGGCGAGGCGGGCGCGAGGTTGCGGTGGCGGAAACAGCCGAAAGCCTTTGCGCTCAGCATGTGTTTCTTGACGCCGTGGAAGTGGTTGATCATCGCCATGCCGCCCCAGCAGACGCCAAAGGTGGAGTGGATGTTGGTCTGGGTCCATTCCATTACCTCGCGCAGCTCGTCCCAATAGGTCACCTCGTCAAAGTCGAGATGTTCGATCGGGGCGCCGGTGATGATCAGCCCGTCGAACTTCTCGGCCTTCATCTCCTCGAAGGGGCGGTAGAAGCTTTCCATATGTTCGGCGGCGGTGTTGCGGGTCCGGTGGTCGGACATGCGGATGAGGCTCAGTTCGATCTGCAAGGGTGTCGCACCGATCAGCCGGGCAAACTGGTTCTCGGTCTGGATTTTCTTGGGCATCAGGTTCAGCAGAGCGATGCGCAGGGGGCGGATGTCTTGCCGCGAGGCCAGTTCCTCGTCCAGCACCATGACCCCTTCGTTGCGCAGAACGTCGAAGGCGGGCAGGCGGGAGGGGATCTTGATGGGCATGAGACAGGTCTTTCAGGGGTGGCCAGTGCAGTCAGATAATCTTGGGCGGGGCGGGTTCAACCGCCCGCGGGCAGGTGGCGGGCGATCAGATCGGTAAAGTCTTCGGGAGCTTTCAGGGCGTCGATGTCGGCAGGGGTGATGGTGACGCCCCATTTCGACATCGCCTCATAGCGGGGTTGGCGGTGCGACAGGGCGGCGGCGTAGGTCCAGCGGATGAAATCGTCGGGGTTCACCGCATCCTCGGTGATGCTTTTCTCCGCCAGATAATCGGCCCATGCCCGGGCGAGGAATTCGGGCTGATAGGCCATCGGCTTGGGCGCTTTGTCAAAGCGGCGGATAAGTTCCTCGGTATGGGCCTCGTCGCCCTTGATCCAGACCAGCAGACATTCCTCGGCCAATTGCCGCAGGAGCGGGTCGTTCGGGTCTTCGGGGTCGACCCATTCGCAGATCGAGCCACCGGTGTCGCAGATGAAATGCGGATAGCCATAGAGCGCTTCGGCACGGGTGGCGAAATAGGCGGTGTCTTGCAGCGCGTTGATCTCGGCCCGGCGGAAAGCCTCTTGCCGTTTGGCGTATTCTTCCATCGGCAGTCCGCCGCGCGAAGGGTCACCCGGTTTGCCCAGCCATGTGGCCACGGGCGACAGATTGTCGAAGGTGATGTTCGAGCCGATGTAGATGCTATCGCTCAGCAGCAGATCGCGCAGGAAGGGCACTTTCATCGCCTCGGCCTTGGCGTTGTCGGCGATCAACTCACCCAGATAGCGGGTGCCGATGCGGTAATCGATGGAGTAGTGAAACCAATCCCCGCTGGCGCGCAGCAGGCTGGAGAGATGGGTCTTGCCCAAGCCCGACATGCCGAAGATCAGAACTTTGCGCCGCGGCGCCGCGCGCCAATCGTCAGCCGTGGGGTAGAGCATGTATCACCAAGGTTAAGTGCTTCGTTTCCCCTGACTACCCCAGTGCTTCACCAGACGCCAGATGCGGCCATCGAGCACCAGAAGCCCAAGTGCGAGAAGGGCGAAACCGCCATAGGCAGCGGGGCGCAGGGTCTCATCCCGCAACCATGCGCCCAGTAGGATCGCCACGGGGGCGACCAGTAGTGTCACCAACATAAGGTTGCTGCTGCCCGCCATGCCGAGCACGCGGTAATATAGCAGATAGGCCAGCGCCGTCGCGGCCAGCGCGTAATAGGCGATGGCGACGAGGGTGGCGGGGGCGAGGTCGAGCGTCAGCGGTCCCTCGACGATCCAGGCCGCGGGCAACATGACGAGCGTGGCGCCGGTCAGCATCCCGGCGGCGGCCAATTGCGGCGGCTGGCCCGGCAGCAGTTTGCGCGCGCAGACCCCGGCCATGGCATAGGACATCGCCCCGCCCAGCACGGCCAGTTGTGCAAGGCTGCCGAGGTCGAAATTCGTGAGATTTTCCAGACCGATGGCGGTACTGACACCCGCGAAGCCAAGGCAGACGCCAATCGCCTTGCGCGGGGTGATCCGCTCATCCGCCAGAAAGATTGCGGCGGCCAGCACGCCAAAGATCGCGGTGGCGGCATTGAGGATCGAGGTCAGCCCCGAGGGGATGTGCAGCTGCCCCCATGCCATCAGCGAAAACGGGATCACATTGTTCAAAAGCCCCATCAGCAGGAAGGCCGCCCAGATGCGCGGGTCGCGCGGCAGCGGCAGGCGCATGGTGGCGACGGCGGCCCAAAGCACCAACATCGCCCAGAACACCCGATGCGCAACCGATGTCAGCGGCCCGATCTCATCCAAGGCCACCCGCACGGCGACAAAGGACGCGCCCCAGAGCAGGGCGAGACAGCCCATTTCGATCCAAGCGCGCGGGGGGATGGTTTTCTGTGTGATCATGGCTTGGGTTTAGGCTGTTCCACGGATCGGCACGACCCGAAAGATGCGCATGCATAAAAAACGCCGCCCGAGGGTCTCGGGCGGCGTAATCGCGACGGGTCTGGTGTGGATCAGAAGGTGAAGCCCACTTTCACACCAAAGGCCAGAGCATCGTTGTCTTCGAACTCGCCCGATGCATTCACACCGTTCAAAGTTGTCTCTGCATCACCGATGTTGACGTAGCGCACGCCGGTGGTGATCTTCATGTTGTCGCGGGTATAGACGGCAGCCAGAGCGAGGCTTTTGTTGCCATCGGTCGGCCCGAGGTTGGAGGCGAACCCGCCGTTGGACTTCTCATAGCCAACGGAGGCCGAGACCGACCAGTTGTCGTTCAGACGGCGGCCGACGCCGAGCGAGTAGGTGAAAACGTCGTCATTGTAGCTGACGAGCGAGCCACCGGTCGCGCCTTGGTATTGGGCGGGGGTGATGTCGAAGGAGGACCAATCGACCCAGCGGACGCCACCAAAAAGCAACGTGTCGGCGGCGATGCCGGTCTGGAAATCAAGGTTCACCGACTGCGGGGTTTCGATTTCGGTCGTGCTCATGATGGCGCCGAACTCGGTCGTGTCGACCTCGTGGTCGATGCTGGAATTATAGGTCAGCGCGACACGCATGGCGATGTCGGGGCGCTCATAGGCGACACCCGCAACATAGCCGACGCCGGTGTCACGCTCGCCGTTCACCGTATAGCCGGCGACGAAGGGCACAGCTGCGACCGCTTCGATGGTCTGGACGCGCAGACCGCCGTGAACGCTGAAGTTCTCGTTCATGCGGTAGCGCAGCAGGCCGGTTATCGCGTGGCTTTCCAGATCCGCTTGGGCACCTTGTGCATAGTAGCCGGTGGGCGTGGGGTAATCGACATCCGCGCCGAACGGCTGATCATAGATGATCGCATAGGACAGCTTGTCGTTGATGTCGGCCTTATAGGCTGCGCCAAACTGGAGATAGCTTGAGGTCATATCGCCGGAGCTTACATTCGACAGCGATGGCGGCGGCACCGCCATTGTCGACGTCCCGCTGGTGGATGGATCGATATGCCCGAAGCTGAACTCCGCATAGCGGCCGCTTTCAAATAGGGCGTTGATGGATTGGCCCGACCGATCGATGCCGCCAGCGTGAACGATTGCCGTAGATGCCAACAGTGCCGGAATTGCCAAGAAATAGGTTTTCATTTGCTTTCCTCCCAAGACTTCTGTGCGGTTCCTCCCCGGCACAGGTTAGAAACGATCTAAGCGGATTGCTGCCGTTTGCGTCAATCACTGACCTTGGGTCAGGTTGAAATCTGCGCAAACATTACCTTGGGTGTGCTTTGCGGGTCTCAAACCAGATGTTGAGGTAGTTGCAAGCAAAGATGATCGCGGCCCCGACGAAGACCCAGATATCCAGCGCTTCGGCATAGAGCAGCATTCCGACCACGGCGATGGCCGGAAGGCGGACAAAATCGATCGGCACCACCACCGTCGCGGGGGCGAGGCTCAGCGCGTTGGTCAGGCAGTAATGCGCAAGCAGCCCGCAGGCGCCGACAAGCAGGAGGAAGGGCATCGTCTCAACCGTGGGTCCGGCGATGTCGCCGTCGTATCCCGCCGAGATCAGGCCAAAGATCAATTGCAGCGTGGTGAGGTAGAACAGGATCGTGGTGATCCCTTGGGTCCGCGTCAGCCGTTTGGTCAGCACATTGGTCAGGGCAAAGAAGACGGCACAGCCCGCCGCCGCCAGAATGCCGGTGTTTAGGTTGCCGATATCGGGCCGTGCCACGATCAGGATGCCGATAAAGCCCATAACCCCGGCCAGCGCCCGTGTCGCGGTCAGCCGTTCGCCCAACAGAAAGATCGACAGGACGATGACCCAGAGGGGCGAGGTAAACTCAAGCGCGAAGACCTGTGCCAGCGGGATCAGCGACACGGCGAGGAACCACAGGTTCTGCCCGGTGAAATGAGCGAGGTTGCGCAGGAGTTGTAGGCCGAAGTTGCGGGTGTTGATCTGCCGCCACGCGCCCGTGGCCCCGGCAAGCGACAGGACGATGATCACGCCAATCACGCTGCGGTAAAGCATCACCTCGAAAGTGTCGAACCGCGCCGAGAGTTCGCGCCCCGCCACGGCCATGGTGGAGAATGACCCGATGGAGCCGATCATCCAGAGTGCGGCGCGGAAGGTGGGGCTCATGAGTTCTCGGTAATCCGGTAGTCGCGGGCGATCCCGGCGGTAAGCCTCGCCCAGTCCGATGCTGCGGCACGGGCTTGATGTGCCGCGAAGGCCGCGCGGTCGGTAAAAAGCTCCGCGACCTGCCAGACAAGGGGATCGTCGGTCGGGGTCACGTCGAAGCGCAGGCAGCCCGGCTCGGACCGGGTGAGACGCTGATGCGCGTCAAGTCCTGCGCGCACCCGGTCCGCCTCGGCCCGGGTGGCGCAGCGAAGGTGGCCGGTTAGGGCCACCCGCATTTTTATTCCCACTCGATGGTGCCCGGAGGTTTCGAGGTGATGTCATAGGTAACGCGATTGATGCCCGGCACCTCGTTGATGATCCGCGTGGCGGTTTCACCAAGGAAATCATGCGAGAAGGGGTAGTAATCCGCCGTCATCCCATCCACCGAGGTCACCGCACGCAGGGCGCAGGCGAAGTCATAGGTGCGGCCATCGCCCATCACGCCCACGGTACGCACCGGCAGGATCGCCACGAAGGCTTGCCAGATATCGTCATAGAGGCCGTGACGGCGGATTTGGTCGATATAGACCGCATCGGCTTCGCGCAGGATGTCGAGCTTCTCGCGGGTGATCTCACCAGGACAGCGGATCGCAAGACCCGGCCCGGGGAAGGGGTGGCGGCCGATGAAGGAGGGCGGCAGGCCCAACTCGCGGCCCAACTCGCGCACCTCGTCTTTGAAAAGCTCGCGCAGCGGCTCGACCAGCTTCAGGCCCATCTTTTCAGGCAGGCCGCCGACGTTGTGGTGGCTTTTGATCGTTACAGAAGGCCCACCGGAGAAGGAAACGCTCTCGATCACATCGGGGTAGAGCGTGCCTTGGGCGAGGAAGGTGGCATCGCCCACTTCCTTGGCGTGTTTCTGGAACACGTCGATGAAGAGTTTGCCGATGATCTTGCGCTTGGTCTCGGGGTCGGAGACACCGTCGAGCTCGCCGAGGAAAAGTTCCTGCTCGTCGGCATGGATCAGCGGCATGTTGTAATGATCGCGGAACATGGTGACGACCTCTTCGGCCTCGCCCTTGCGCAGCAGGCCGTGGTCGACGAAGACGCAAGTCAGCTGGTCGCCGATCGCCTCATGGATCAGCACGGCGGCAACGGAGGAGTCGACACCGCCGGAAAGGCCGCAGATCACCTTCTGGTCGCCGACCTGCTCGCGGATCGCGGCAATGGCTTCCTCACGGTAGGCGCTCATGGTCCAGTCGCCCTTGAAGCCCGCCAAACGCACGAAGTTCTCGTATAGGCGCGGGCCGTTGGGGGTGTGGTGCACCTCGGGGTGGAACTGCACGGCGTAGAAGTGACGTTCAACATCGGCGGTAATGGCGAAGGGCGCGTTGGGGGAGGTGCCATAGACCTCGAACCCCGGGGCGATCTTGCTGACGTGGTCTCCATGGCTCATCCAGACCTGTTCGCGGTCGGTGGCGAACCAGCCTTCGAGCAGATCAAGCTGTTGGCCCGTGGGGGTGACAAAGGCCCGACCGAATTCAGCGGTGCCATGGCCGCGCTCCACATGGCCGCCAAGGCAGTGCATCATGACTTGCTGGCCATAGCAGATGCCAAGGATCGGCACGCCCAGTTCGAAAACGGCCTGCGGCGGACGCGGCGCGCCTTCGGCAAACACCGAGGACGGGCCACCCGACAGGATCACCGCCTTAGGCGCGAATTCCTTGAGGAAGGCTTCGTCCACCGTGTTGAACGGGTGGATTTCGCAAAAGACATTCAGCTCCCGCAGGCGACGCGCGATAAGCTGCGTGACCTGGCTGCCGAAGTCGATGATGAGAAGGCGGTCATGGGTGATATCTGTCATGGGGCTGTGATTAGGCCCGTGCGCGCGCTCTGGCAAGTCTCTAGCAGGCCGAAGACCGGTGCCGCCCGCGTTTAATTCGCGCAAGTGGCGCGGGGACGGCACGCGATGTCGCTTTTTGCCGCTAGGGGGCGTTATCCGCGCGAAGCTCCTGCCGGGAATGGGGTAGTGACGGGCCAAGACTTGCGGGAAGGATAGAGCAATGGCGGAATCAGCACGACGGGCACGCGGCGGTGGTGGTGCGGCAAGACGCGCGGCGCGCACAGCCGTCTCTTTCGAGACAGCGCGCTATATCGAACGGAATATCCCGAACTTCGAAGTGCTGACCGAAGAGGCGCTGGAAATCATCGAGCAGAACGCCGATGCGGTGCTGGAAGAGATCGGCGTGAACTTCCCCGACAACCCCGAGGCATTGGCGCTCTGGCGTGAGGCCGGGGCCGATGTTCAGGGAGAGCGGGTGCGTATCCCACGGGGGCTGGCACGCAAGCTCTGTTCCACCGCGCCTTCGACGATCACCCAAGTGGCCCGCAACCGAGATCGGGATGTGGTGATCGGGGGGAGGAACCTTGTCCTTGCCCCCGTCTATGGCCCGCCCTTTGTGCGCGATGCCGCAGGGGGGCGCCGCTATGCCACGATGGCGGATTTCGAGAAGTTCGTGAAGCTGGGCTATATGTCCAAATGGCTGCATCACTCGGGGGGGACGGTATGCGAGCCGACGGATATCCCGGTGAACAAACGCCACCTCGATATGCTGCATGCCCATATGACGCTGAGCGACAAACCCTTCATGGGATCGGTGACCGAACCCAGCCGGGCGCAGGATTCCGTCGACATGTGCGGTATCCTCTTCGGCAAGGACTTTGTGCAAGAAAACACGGTGATGACCTCGCTCATCAATATCAACTCGCCGATGACGTTTGACGATGTGATGATGGGCGCGCTCAAGGTCTATGCCGAGAACAATCAGGCCTGCATCATCTCGCCCTTCATCGTGGGCGGTGCCATGGCCCCGGTGAGTGTGGCGGGCACGCTGACACAGGTCTTGGCTGAGACGCTGGCGGGCATCGCCTATAGCCAGTTGGTCCGTCCCGGGGCGCCGGTGATCATGGGGGCTTTCGTCACCTCCATCGACATGAACTCGGGCGCGCCCACATTCGGCACGCCCGAGGCTGCGCATATCACCTATGGCGCTGGGCAACTGGCGCGCAGGCTCAACCTGCCGTACCGCAGCGCCGGGTCTTTCACCGGCTCGAAACTGCCCGACGCGCAGGCTGCTTACGAGACCTCGAACAGCCTGAACATGGGGCTGCTTTCGGGGGTGAACTTCATGCTGCACGCCTGTGGCTGGCTGGAAGGGGGGCTTGTTTCCTCCTTCGAGAAGTTCGTCATGGATGCGGATCAACTGGGCACGTTGCATCACCTTGCCCGTGGGGTGGAGATCGACGTGAACGCACAGGCCATGGACGCGATCCGCGAAGTGGGGCCGGGGGGGCATTACCTTGGCTGCGCCCATACGCAGAGCAATTTCCGCGATGCCTTTTGGAAGTCGGATCTGTTGGACTACAAACCCTTTGAGACATGGTCGGACGAGGGCGCGCGCGACACGCAGAGCCTTGCCACCGCGCGGGTCGAAAAGATGCTGGCCGACTATCAGCAGCCTGCGCTGGATCCTACCATTCGCGAAGCGCTCGATGCCTTTGTCGCGACCCGTAAGGCGGCGGAACCCGATAGTTTTAGCTAAGGCTTTGCGGCGGGTGCGATCCCCCGCTTTGCAATTCAGGCGCTGGGCATCATCGCGGCCTTCAAGAACCGCGCCTCGCCAACCATGGCGATAAGAACATCTACATGGCGGATCAGGCTATAGCTTGCATCCGCCGTCTTGCGCTGGGCGTCCAACGCGGCCTCGATCTCGATCAGTTTGATCAGCGCGGTGCCGTGGCGTGGCAATATGCCGAAGCCCAGTATCCGTGGCAAATGGGTGCCGCGGCGGTAGTCTTCGGCCCCGATGCGGGCGGCCCGCATCAAGAGGCGCGGGCGGTGAAGTTTTTGCAACATGGTCAGTAGATCTTGCATCACACTCTCCGATTTCTGAGGGGTGAATCACCCCGGATCGGCGAAGTGTCGCACAACCTTTCCGGGTGTTGCGTGTTGCGGGTTCCCGGCGCACGGCGCCTTTCGATGGCGTTTACCTTTTGGAAACAATCATTGCCAAATGCGACGATTTTAACGAACGGGTAACCAAAACATCCATAGGTTGTGAATAACTCTGGGGATAACTCACCCAGCTTGGGGACCCGCCAAAATGGAAGTGGCAGTCAATTGAAGGCGCATTACCAAATTCAACAGTCCGTCCTGCCGGGATGGGTGCCGCACGGAGCCCTGCATTACCTCGCACATACGGAGACCGGCGCCCCGATCCGGGCCTTGGCGCGCCAAGCTGGTGTTCATGCCTCGACCATCATGCGCCAAATCCGCCGTATCGAGACGCGGCGTGACGATCCGCTGGTGGATGCAGCCCTGCGCAGGCTCGGGGCGGTGCGGCGCGCCTTGGATTGTACTGCTGGCCCCCCAGCAGGAAAGACAGCGACAATGATGAAACCCGCCGCCCCCCTTCTTGACGAAGACACTTTCGCCGCCGAGGCGCTGCGCGTCCTGCGGCGCCTGCATGAGGCAGGCGCGATCCTTGCCGTGGCCGAGGGAATGGAAAAGGCCGTCGTCCTGCGCGAGACGGACACCGGCCCCGGCGCACGCACTGCCGTGGTCGACAGCGCCGTGGCGCAGGCGATGGCCCTGAAAGATTGGATCGCGCCGGGCAGCACAGGCCGGGTGACACGCTATCATATCACCAGCGCGGGGCGCGCGGCGCTGCGGCGCATGCTTGAAGAGCAAGGGGCAGCCACAGATGGCTTTGCCGAAGATCAGGCCGCCTTTCTGGGCGGGCCCGACGCGCCCGCCGCAGACTTGGGCGCAGATGCGGATACGGCCCCGCGCCGTGGCCGCTATTGCTTGTCAGAAAGCCCGCTTTCGACCCTCGCAAGGCGGCGCGACAAATCCGGCGCGCTCTTTCTGAACGAGGGGCTGGTCCATGCGGGCGAAAGGCTGCGCGAAGATTTCGAACTGGCGCAGATGGGCGGTGAGGTTACGCAGAATTGGGATCACTTCCTGACCCCGGGCGCCAAACTCACTGGCCGGCGTGACGGGGCCGGCGCCATGGCCGCGGCGGAGGCGCGCAAGAGGGTGGCCGATGCCATGGCCGACCTCGGCCCCGGCCTGTCGGACGTGGTGCTGCGCTGTTGCTGTTATCTGGAAGGGCTAGAGACCACCGAAAAACGGCTCGGTTGGTCAGCGCGTTCGGGCAAGATCGTGCTTCGGATCGCACTCATGCGGCTGAAACGGCATTACGATGAAACCGTGGGGCCGGGTGGCCCAATGATCGGTTAAATGCTGGTCGGGTAAAGAAGGGGCGGCAGGATGATAACCCTGCCGCCCCGATTGTTTTAGTCTGCGACCTTCGTCGGCGTCTCATCCGTGACCGAAATCGCGACTTCGTCTTTCTCGCAAGCGGCACGCACACCGGCGGCATAGTCGGGGTGCACTTTCTCAAGCACCGCATACCAGCGTTCTTTCACCGATTGCGAACAGGGCGCCATGGCACCGGCCATGTTCTCGTGCAGACGGTCACGCTGCGCCTGATCGAACACCTCGGTATAGAGCTTGCGCGGCTGGACGTAATCGGCATCCGCCTCTTCCTGCACATAGCGGTCCGCATCGCCCGAGATGCGCAGCGGTGGTTCTTGCACCGATGGATCGGGACGGGCCGAGCCTTCGTATTGGTTCGGCTCGTAATAGGCATCCGGATGGCCGGTCTGCTGCGGGAAGAACCGCATCGCGCCGTCCTTGTGGTAGTGATGCATCGGCGCGGCCTTGGGCGCGTTCACGGGCAGGGCCTCGTAATGCGTGCCAAGACGGTAGCGGTGCGCATCCGCATAGGAGAACACCCGCGCCTGCAACATCTTATCGGGCGAGAAGCCGATGCCGGGGATTTTGTTCGACGGCGAATAGGCGGCGTTCTCGATGCTCTGGAAGTAGTTGTCAGGGTTGCGGTTGAACTCCAACATGCCGACGGGGATCAGCGGATAGTCCGCATGCGGCCAAACCTTGGTCAGGTCGAAGGGGTTGAAGCCGCAGGTCTCGGCCTCTTCCTCGGGCATGACTTGGATGTTCAGCTCCCATTTCGGGTAGTCGCCGCCTTCGATCGCGTTAAAGAGATCCTCTTGGAAGTTCTCACGGGTGGAGCCGATCAGCTTTTCCGCATCCTCATTGGTGCGGTTGCGGATTTCCTGCTGGCAGCGGAAGTGGAACTTCACCCAATGACGCTCGCCCTTGGCGTTCCACATCGAATAGGTGTGGCTGCCGTAGCCGTGCATATGCATCGGGTTCACCGGAATGCCCCGGTCGGACATCAGGATGGTGACCTGGTGCACACATTCGGGCTGGGCCGCCCAGAAGTCGAACATCGCCTCGGGCGAGCGCAGGTTGGTGCGCGGGTGGCGTTTCTGGGTGCGGATGAAGTCCGGGAATTTATAGGCATCGCGGACAAAGAAGATCGGTGTATTGTTGCCCACAACGTCCCAGTTGCCCTCTTCGGTGTAGAATTTCACCGAAAAGCCGCGCACGTCACGCTCACTGTCGGCGGCGCCAAGCTCGCCCGCCACGGTGGACCAGCGCGAGATGATTTCGCAGGTCTTGCCCACTTCGGAGAAGATCGCAGCACAGCTATACTGGCTGATGTCATGGGTGACGGTGAAGGTGCCCTCGGCACCCCAGCCCTTGGCGTGAACGGCACGCTCAGGAATGCGCTCGCGGTTCTGATGGGCGAGCTTCTCGATCAGTTGGTAGTCGTCCAGCAGCACCGGGCCACGGGCGCCCGCGGTCTTGCTGGTGTCGTTTGTCGGCATCGGTGCGCCGGCGGTGGTGGTGAGACGCTTGCTCATCTTGGGTTCCCCTCGGTTACTGTCTGACAGGAAGATGATCGATTCTGCCCATAATTTCCAATTGCAGTTTTATAAAATTGCGATAGGTAAAAGTTATGAATTTTACCCTGAAACAACTCGAATACTTTCGCGCGCTGGCGACCTTGGGCAACTTCGGGCGGGCGGCGGAGGCGAGCAATATCTCCCAGCCCGCGCTTTCGGTGCAGATCCGCACTTTGGAGGAAACGCTCGGCGGGCGGCTGATCGAGCGGCAGAGCCGCGCTTCGGTGCTCACGCCCTTGGGCCGCGAGGTGCTGACCCGCGCCGAGGATATCCTGCGCCGCGCCAAGCTGTTGGAGGCCACGGCGCGGGAGCAGGTGGGGCTGGCGGGCACGTTGAACCTTGGGCTGATCCCGACCGTGGCGCCCTATCTTTTGCCCGGCGTGTTGGCCGCGTTGCGGGCGCAGGATATCTCGCTTCGGGTCGAGGTGCGCGAGGCGCAGACGGATCAATTGCTGGCCGATCTGCGCGCCGGGGCGCTGGATGCGGCGGTAATGGCGGTGCCCTCGGGCGAAACGGGCCTCGCCGAGGTGCCGCTTTTCGAGGATCGCTTTCTGCTGGCCGGGTCCGCCGACCGGATGGCGGGGGCGGATGTCGCCCGCCCGACCGATCTGGCCCGCACGCCGCTGATGTTGCTGGAGGATGGGCACTGCCTCACCGATCAGGCGCTGGAGGTTTGCCAGCGGGACCGCACGCAGGCGGGCATTCACACCGGGGCGTCCTCCCTCGCCACGCTGTCGCGGCTGGTGGAGGCGGGCTTTGGCATGACCCTGATGCCCGAAATCGCCGCCAAGACCGAGCTTGATGCCGCGCCGGGCCTGCGCCTGCACCGTTTCGGCGCGCCGGAGCCTGCGCGGCAAATCGGGCTGGTCCGCCGGGCTGGCACGCCGGGCAGCGGTTGGGCGGCGCAATTGGCCGATACGCTGAAGGAAGTGGGGGAAGGGCTGACCGGAGAACTGCGCGCGAGATACTAGGCGCGGTGAGGCCTGTCGGGTCAAAGGGCGTGGGTCAAACGGAGCGTGTCAAAGGACCGGGCCAAATGGCCCGATCCGGTCATGCAAAGGGCGCTTAGGCCGCTTCGGTTTGTTTCTGGTTCTCGAGGTATTCCAGCAGGGTCTCAGGGCTGGAAACGCCGTAGGGGTCTTCGTCGTGGTTGTCACGGATGCCGGGCTCTTCGAACCATGCTTCGATCTGACCATCGTTGATGATCGCCGCATAGCGCCAGCTGCGCGGGCCGAAGCCGAGGTTGTCTTTTGCGACCAGCATGCCCATGCGGCGGGTGAATTCGCCCGAACCGTCAGGGATCACGTCGATGTTCTGGACGCCCTGCATCTCTTTCCACTTGTTCATGACAAAGCTGTCGTTGACCGACAGGCAATAGATCGCGTCGATGCCATGCTCTTGGAAAGCGGCGAAGTTATTCTCGAACCCGGGCAGCTGGTAGGTGCTGCAGGTCGGGGTGAAGGCACCGGGGAGGGAGAAGAGCACAACGCGCTTGCCTTTGAAGAAATCATCGCTGGTTTTGTCTTCCCAGCGGAAGGGGTTCGACCCTTCGATGCTATCGTCGCGCACGCGTGTTTTGAAGGTGACGTTGGGGACATTGATACCGGGTTTCATCGCGTCTCTCTTTCTCGGATTGGAATCTTTGTGGCTTGGTAGCTCATATAGGAAGCCTGAGCAACTCTCGCAATGCTGCAACTGCATTGTAGTTTTTCTGTTGCATATCAAAGCTATAATGCGGGCGTGTCGGGCGATGCCGCTGGCGCATGGCTGCCTTGTCGCGGGGGCGTATGCAGTAGGTGGCCATCGGGTCAAGGACTGTGATAAACAGGCCGCGACACAATGATCAGAGGCCCCCGATGCGCGATCTGAAGATACCCGAACAGCGCCACCCCGAGAAGGCGCGCAAGCCTGACAACGCCCAGCCGAAAAAACCGAGCTGGATCAGGGTCAAAGCGCCCGGCGGCAAAGGCTATGCCGAAACCGCGCGGATCATGCGCGACAACAAGCTGACCACGGTCTGCGAAGAGGCGGGCTGCCCCAATGTCGGCGAATGCTGGTCTCAGGGCCACGCCACGATGATGATCATGGGCGAGGTTTGTACCCGGGCCTGTACCTTCTGCAACATCGCCACCGGCAAGCCGCCCGAAGCGCTGGACGTGTTCGAGCCGGGGCGCGTGGCCGATGCGGTCGCCAAACTGGGGCTGAACCATGTGGTCATCACGAGCGTTGACCGCGACGATATCGAAGACGGCGGGGCGGAGCATTTCGCTCAGACGATCCGCGCCGTGCGTCACCGCAGCCCCGACACGACAATCGAAATCCTGACACCGGATTTCATCCGCTGCGGCCCCGAAGCCCTTGAAAAGGTTGTCGAAGCACGGCCTGATGTGTTCAACCACAACCTTGAAACCGTGCCGGGCCTTTACCCCGAGGTACGCCCCGGCGCGCGCTACTTCCACTCCCTCCGCCTGCTTCAGCGGGTAAAGGAGTTGGATCCCTCGATGTTCACCAAATCGGGCATCATGGTAGGTTTGGGCGAAGATCGCCAAGCGGTCATTCAGGTCATGGAAGACATGCGCGCCGCCGACATCGATTTCCTGACCATCGGCCAGTACCTACAGCCGACACCCAAGCACCATGTGCTGGACCGTTTCGTCACCCCCGAAGAGTTCACCTCTTACGAAAAGGCGGCCTACGGTAAGGGCTTTCTCATGGTCTCGGCCACGCCGCTGACGCGGTCGAGCTACCACGCGGGCGACGATTTTGCGCGTCTGCGCGAGGCGCGGAACCGCAAACTGGGGATTGCCTGATCGAAAAGACGCGCCCGGCGTTAACCGCTGGGCAGGGCCTTGAGGTAGGCCGCAATCGCTTCGCGGTCACTCTCGGGGAGCTGCGCGAGGTTGCTGACCACCTCGGCCATCTCTCCGCCCGCGCTGTCGTATTCCGGCGTGAAGCCGGAGGTGAAATAGGCCACGAGATCGGCCTTTGACCAATCAAGCTGATCCGGTGTGATGCCGGGAATGCGCCCCTTGCCCGAAGGGTTCGGCGCGCCGGTCAGCCAAGCGCCCCGGTCAAGCGCGCCCAAGGCATTGCGCGGCGTGTGGCATTCGCCGCAATGGGCAAGACCTTCGACCAGATAACGCCCGCGTTCGACCTCAGCATCAGGCGTGTCGGCCATCACGAAATCATCATGTGAAAACAGCGCCTTCCATGCGCCAAGCCCGCGGCGGATATTGAAGGGGAATCCCACCTCATGCGGCAGGCTCGGCGTATCCGAGGCGGGCAGGGTCTGCATATGGGCGAAGAGGTCCACCACATCCTGCGGGGCGAGGTGTTGGTAGGCCGTGTATGGAAAGGCAGGGTAATAATGCTGCCCCTCGGGCGAGACGCCCCGCGTCACGGCACGGGCGAACTCCGGCAGGGTCCAGTCGCCGATGCCATGATCTGGGTCGGGGGAGATATTGGGCGCGTGGAAGGTGCCGAAATCACTGGCGAAGGGCAGCCCCCCGGCCAGCACCAACTGCTCATCCTCCTCACTTTCGGGCGCGGCGTGGCAGGAAATACAGCCACCGGCGGCAAAGACCAGCGCGCCCGCCTCCGGGTCCGGCGTCAGCCCGGCACCATAGGACGGCTCAAGCGGATCGGGCCGGGTGAGCGCCCAGCCAAGGGCCGCGCCGAGAGCGGCACAGCCCAGCAGTACTGGAATGACCCGTCGCAAGGATCAGTTCTTGGGGCCGCGGTAATCGTCATGGCAAGCGCCGCAAGCCTTGCCGATTGCGCCCATGCCCGCCCTCAGCGCATCCAGATCGGTGCCCGCGGCCTCGATCATATCCGCGCTGGCGGTTTCCAGCGCCATGAGCGCTCCGTTGAACCCTTCGGCATCGCTCCAGATTTCGGCCTTGGCGCGGGAACCTTCGACAGCGCCTTGCTCGGTCCCTTCGAGCCAGAGGGTGCCCGGCGCGAAACCGGCGGCGGCGTTCAGATTGGTCGCGGCGGCGGTGGCCATCTCGGCGTTATACTCTGTCTCGCCCTTGGCCATGCCGCCCAGAATGCCGGTATGATAGGCAATCAGTTGCATCTGCGCATGGCGCGCATTCACCGCCGCACTGGCGGCTTTCTCACTATGGCTGGCGGCGAAGCCTGCGGTGGCAATCAGAGCGGCGCTGATACCAATGGCGGTAATGCTTTTGGTCAAATGCATGGTCATCTCCCTTTTCTTGCCGCAGCGTAACATGGCAGGGGCAGGTCGCAAAAAACAAAAATGTGATCAGCGGGATAAGGCTGCGCGCAGGGTCAGAACCGGCGGGGGTGACGTTCGGCCGTGGCCCAGTCGGGCCAATAGCCCAGCCATTCGACAAGCCCCACGGCCAAGGCCGCAGCGATGATGGCAAAGACCAATATCACCCGTTTGCCCGAAGGTGGATGGCGCGCCCATTGGGACATGCGCAGCAGCCACCGCGGGTCCATCACGTAAAGCGGACTTTCCCGATGAAGGGCAGGTTGCGGTCGCGTTGGGCAAAGTCGATGCCATAGCCCACAACGAATTCATCGGGGATTTCAAAGCCGGTCCAATCCGCCTTCAGGTCGACCTCACGCCGGGTGGGTTTGTCGAGCAGGGCGATGGATTTCAACCGCGCAGGCTCACGCGAGCGCAGCAGGTTGGTGACATGGTGCAGCGTGTGGCCGGTATCGACGATATCTTCAACGACCAACACGTCGCGCCCTTCGATGGCACCGCGCAAGTCTTTGAGAATGCGCACCTCTCGGCTGCTCTCCATGCCGTCACCATAGCTGGAGGCTTCGAGGAAATCGACTTCGATCGGCAGGTCCAACTCGCGCACCAGATCGGCGATAAAGACGAAAGAGCCGCGCAGCAGGCCGACCACGACCAATTTATCGGTGCCGTTGAATTCACCGTGAATCTCACGGCAAAGATCTTCGATCCGCGCCGCGATGGCCTTGGCCGAGATCATTTCGTCGATGACATAAGGCCCGTGTGCCATGGTTTTGCCCTTGAATCTGCGGGGTTGAGACGTGAAATAGGGGGTTAACCCGCAACGCTACGGAACGCAATGCCTACGCACTCAGAGACCCGCCAACTGCCCTATAGCGCGCAACAGATGTATGATCTTGTCGCCGATGTGGGCCGCTACCCTGAATTCCTGCCCTGGACCGCCGCCGCGCGCATCCGCAGCGACGAGGACCGCGGCGATCATCGGGTGATGGACGCCGATCTGGTGATCTCGTTCAAAGTCTTTCGGGAACGGTTTACAAGCCGCGTCGTGCTGTGGCCCGAGGCCAAGAAGATCGATACGGAATACCTCGACGGGCCTTTCAAGTATATGAAATCAAACTGGCATTTCGAGGATAATCTCGAAGGCTGTCAGGTGCATTTCTTCGTCGATTTCGAATTCCGCAACGCCATCCTGCAAAAGGTCATCGGCGTGGTTTTCAATGAGGCCATGCAGCGTATCGTGCGCGCCTTTGAGAACCGCGCGAAAGAGCTTTACGGCCCCAAGGGTTAAAGCGCCGCGTAGCCTCGCAGCAAAAGGCCGAGCGCATGGTCGCGGGCGGCCAAGCGCACGGCATCACGGCCCTGCGCGCCGAACTCCACCGTTTCGGTCTGAACCCCGGCTGCCGTGGCAAGGCCGAAACAGACGCGGCCCTCGGGCTTGTGCTCTGACCCGCCGGGGCCTGCGATGCCGGTGATCGAGACGGCGATCCGCGCCTCGGACCGCGCCAATGCGCCCGCCGCCATTTCTTCGGCGACCTGTTCCGAGACCGCACCCCAATCCGCCAACGTCTCCTCTGACACCCCCAGCATCGCCATCTTCGCCGCATTGGTATAGGTGACGAAACCCCGGTCCAGCAGCGCTGAGGAGCCCGGCAGATCGGTTAGCGCGGCGGCGAGCATGCCGCCGGTGCAGCTTTCCGCACAGGCGACCATCGCGCCGGTTTCGCGGGCCTTTTCCAACAGTTGCGCGGCAAGGCTCATTTACAGCACCCCGTGATAAAGTGCGGCCAGCGCCATGACGCCGAGCGCTGCGAAAACCCCGGCAAAGATATCGTCGAGCATCACCCCCCGAGGCCCGCCCAAACGGTCGGCCCAGCCGATGATCAGCGGTTTGGTGATGTCGAACAGCCGGAACAGCGCGAAGGCGGCGATCCAACCGGGCCACATGGCAAGGATCGGGATTTGCATCGACCATGCGGCATAGGAGAGCGGCAAAAGCGCGATCCACTGGCCGACCAATTCATCGACCACGACCTCTCCGGGGTCATGATCCGGCCCGCCCGCGGTGTAGCGCCCGGTGGCCCACCAGCCCAAGGGAATGGCCACCAGAAGCCCGATCACCAGCAGCGGAAAGCCCCCCAACACATGCAAAAGCCAAGCATAGGGCAAGGCGATGAGCGACCCCCAAGTGCCCGGCGCGGGGCGGATATGGCCAACGCCCAGAAGCGTCGCGATCAGATGTGCTGCGGTCATGATTTCACCAATGTTGCCGTGGCCATACAGGCGATACCTTCGCCCCGCCCGGTAAAGCCGAGGCGCTCGCTCGTGGTGGCTTTGACTGATACGCGGTCGATCTCAATCTCCAGCATCTCGGCCATCGCGGCGCGCATCGGCTCGACATGGGGGCCGATCTTGGGCGTCTCGCAAATGAGCGTGCAATCGACATGGCTGAGGGTGAAGCCCATGTCGCGCGCCAGTTCTGCGGCATGACGCAGGAAGATATCGCTGCGCGCGCCTTTCCACTGCGGATCACTCGGCGGGAAATGCTGACCGATGTCGCCGCGTGCAAGCGCGCCGTAGATGGCGTCGGTCACCGTGTGCAGCGCCACATCGGCGTCGGAATGGCCGACCAGCCCGTTGCTATGTGGAATGTCGATGCCGCAGAGGGTCACGTGATCTCCGGGGCCGAAAGCGTGCACGTCAAATCCATTGCCGGTGCGAATGTCCATGCGGGTCTCCAATATGCGGGCGGCGCGGGCGAAATCCTCGGGCCGGGTGATTTTCAGGTTATCGGCGCTGCCTTGGGTGATGGCAACGGTCAGGCCCGCCGCGCGGGCGACTTCGACGTCATCCGCCGCTTGGCCGTCATAAGCCGCATGCGCCGCACGGATCGCGGCGAGGTCAAAGCCCTGCGGTGTCTGCGCGGCGAAAAGGGCGCTGCGGTCTTGGGTGCCGGTGACGCGGCCTTCGTGCCCCTGCCAAAGCGCGTCACTCACCGGCAGCCCCGGCGCGGCGGCTTGATGTTGGTTAAGCGCGTCGATCACGCCTAAGATGATCTGAGCCGAAACACAGGGCCGCGCGGCGTCATGGATCAGCACCTTCGTCGCCTGCCGGATCGCCGCAAGCCCGCGTTGGACCGAGGCCGCGCGGTCCGCCCCGCCGGTGGTGACGGTGATGCCATCCGCCGTAAATGCCGCCGCCTGATCCATGTCGTCCGCGTTCAGCACTAACACGATCTCGGTGATCTGGGGCAGGGCGCGAAAGGCGGCGATCGTGTGGTCGATCACCCGCGCGCCCGCCAGCGCCTGCCATTGCTTCGGCTGCGGACCGCCGGCGCGGCTGCCGCGTCCTGCGGCAACGATCAGAGCTGCGATACTCATTTGGGCAATCCGGAAAAGCTGGCGAACATGGCCCTGTCTAGGCAATGCGGCGACGGGGTGCAATCTGGGGTGACTGCCTAAAAAATGGGCAGCGCCTTGGCGCATAGCTGCTTTTCAGGGTAGTTTTATTGAGGTCACCCCGTGGCAGAGCTACACAGCAAGGGACCGCACAAGGATTAAGCATGTGACCGCCGACCCCCTGACATTCGACCCGCCGGTATTCCTCGCCCCGATGGCCGGGATCACCGATCTGCCCTATCGCAGCCTCGTGGCGCGATTCGGGGCCGGATTGGTCGTGTCCGAGATGGTCGCCAGCCAAGAATTGCTCAGCCGCCGCCCCGGCACGCGAGAGAAGGCGGAACTGGGGCTGGATGTCATCGGCACCTCGGTTCAGCTTGCGGGGCGTGAGGCCGAACCGATGGCCGAAGCCGCCCGCATGGTCGAGGCGATGGGCGCGCGGATCATCGACATTAATATGGGCTGCCCGGCCAAGAAGGTGACGCAGGGCGCCTCCGGCTCGGCACTGATGAAGACCCCCGATCACGCGCTGCGGCTGATCGAGGCGGTGGTCGGCGCGGTCAAGGTGCCGGTGACGCTGAAAACCCGGCTGGGCTGGGACGACAATATGCTCAACGCCGCCCCGATCGCCAAACGGGCCGAAGAGGTGGGCGTGCAGATGATCACAATCCACGGGCGCACGCGCTGTCAGTTCTACAAGGGCCGCGCCGATTGGGCCGCGATCCGGGCGGTGAAAGAGGCCGTGAATGTTCCCGTCATCGCCAATGGCGACATCATCGACAGTGACACGGCGCGCACGGCGCTGCGGCTGTCGGGGGCGGACGGCGTGATGGTGGGCCGCGGTGCGCAAGGTCGGCCGTGGCTGCTGGCGCAGATCGCCCATGATCTGCACGGACGGCCCAAGCCGATGATCCCGCAAGGTCAGGCGATGGCCGAGATGGTGGCCGAACATTACGACGAGATGCTGCGTTTCTACGGGGCCGAACTGGGTGCCAAGGTCGCGCGGAAACATCTGGGCTGGTACATGGATCACTGCGCCACCCCTGCCGATCTGCGCCGCGCGCTGCTCACGGCGCGCGAGGTGAAAACCACTTTCGATCTCATCGCGGAGGCTATGCAATATGACGCCGCCACCGCCCAACCCCGGGCCGCAGCATGAGAAGCGAGACCCCGGAGCGGCAGGTTTGGACCTCTCTGCCGGTGCCTGCTTTCATCGTCGGTGCCGATGATCAGGTCGTCGATCTGAACCCCTCTGCCGAAGGTTTCCTCAATGCCTCCGCCCGGGCCACGATCGGGCAGTCGATCTGGCAGTTGATCGCGGTGGATCACCCGCTTGAGGCCGCATTCGCCCGTGCGCGGCTGCAAGGCACGCCGCTTTTCGTCAATGACGTTGATGTGGGCGCGATGCAGCGCGCGCCCTTGCAATGCGGCTTGCAGATCGCCCCGCTGGTGGGCGGCGCAGGCGAGATGGTCTTGATGATCACGCCGCGCGAATTGGCCGGGCGCATCACCCAAGATCACAGCGTGAAATCCGCCGCCAAATCCGCCATCGGCATGGCCGAGATGCTGGCCCATGAGATCAAGAACCCGCTGGCCGGGATCACCGGCGCGGCGCAGCTCTTGTCGATGAACCTTTCCAAGAATGATCTGGAACTGACCGATTTGATCGTCGCCGAAAGCCGCCGCATCGTGAAACTGCTAGAGCAGGTCGAACAATTCGGCAATCTGACGGCGCCTGAGCGCAAGCCCGTGAACCTGCATGACGTGTTGGACCGCGCCCGCCGGTCGGCTCTGCTGGGCTTCGGCTCGCACATGAAAATCACCGAGGATTATGACCCCTCGCTGCCGCCCGCGCTTGGCGACAAGGACCAGCTTTTGCAGGTCTTGCTCAACCTCATTCGCAACGCGGCTGAGGCGGCGGGCGAGGCGGGAGGCACCATCCGGCTGCGCAGTTTCTATGAACATGGCTTCCAACTGCGCCGCGCCGATGGGGATGGCCAGCCGCTGCCCCTCCAGATCGAAGTGATCGACGATGGCCCCGGCCTGCCGGATCATATCCGCGCCGATGTTTTCGATCCCTTCGTCTCGGGCCGGGAGAATGGCACCGGGCTGGGCCTCGCCTTGGTGAGCAAGATCATCTCAGACCACGGAGGCTGGATTTCTGTCAGTTCCGCCCCCGGTCGAACCGCATTCCGCATTTCGCTGCCGCGCGCAGGCGCCGCTGCCCTTAAGGAGAATTGACATGGATGGCACCATCCTCGTCGCCGATGACGACCGCACGATCCGCACCGTTCTGACCCAAGCGCTAACCCGCGCGGGTTGCAAGGTTCATGCCACATCCAGCCTGACCACCCTGATGCGATGGGTGAGCGAGGGCAAGGGCGACGCGGTGATATCCGACGTGGTCATGCCCGATGGTAACGGTCTGGAAATGCTGCCGAAAATTGCGCAGGACCGTCCCGGCCTGCCGGTGATCGTGATCTCGGCGCAGAACACGATCATGACGGCGATCAAGGCGGCAGAGGCCGAAGCCTTTGACTATCTGCCCAAACCCTTCGACCTGCCGGATCTGATGAAGCGCACCGCCCGCGCCTTGGAGCAGCGCACGACGCTCAGCCGCAAGGCCGCTGCCGACGACGGTGCCGAGATCGACGCCGAGCGTGACGATCTGCCGATGATTGGCCGCACCCCGGTGATGCAAGCGCTCTACCGCACCGTGGCGCGGGTGATGAACACCGACCTGCCGGTGCTGATCTGGGGCGAGAGCGGTTCGGGCAAGTCACTGATCGCGCGGGCGATACACGACTTCTCTGATCGCCGCAGCCTGCCGTTCGTGACCGTGACGGATGCCGATCTTGCGGATATCGAAGGCCCCTCGCGGGTGCTGGCGCGGGTCGGCGGCGGCACCCTGATGATCGACGAGATCGCGGATTTCCCGCAAGATATCCAAGCCCGTCTGGTGCGGATGATGGACGCGCCGGGCGATGACGCGCCGCGCTTCATGGCCACCAGCCAAAGCGATCTGGATGCCGCGATGCAAGAGGGCAAGCTGCGCCGCGATCTCTATTACCGTCTGTCTGGGGCGACCCTCGAAGTGCCCGCCCTGCGGGATCGGGTCGAAGACATCCCGCTTCTGGCGGACCATTTTCTGGCCCGCGCCAATCCCGGCCCTGCCTCGCCGCGCAAGCTGTCGGACAAGGCCGCGCAGATTCTGTTGAAATTCCCATGGCCCGGCAATGTGCGCCAGTTGGAACATGCGATGCGGCAACTCGCGCTGGCCAGTCAAGCGGCTGAGATCACGGCCAGCGAGGCCGAGCAACTGCTGGGCGCGCAAAGCGGTCCGGCACCGATGCAGACCGAGGCCGATACCGAACGGCTGGGTGCCTCGGTCGAGCGTCATTTGCAGCGTTATTTCGACCTGCACGGCTCCATGCTGCCGCCTCCGGGGCTTTACGCGCGGATCCTGCGCGAGGTTGAACTGCCGATGATCGAAATCGCCCTTGCGGCGACGGCGGGGAATCAGGCGAAATGCGCCGCTTTGCTGGGAATTAACCGAAATACTTTGCGCAAGAAGATCACCGACCTCGATATTGAGGTGACACGGGGCCGGAAGATGATGTAAAAGAGCCACATAACAGTGGCCATCGGGGAACTCCCCCGTTCAGGACCACATAATATGGCGGTTGATGCAGCGATGCATCACAACATCGGTGAGGTATGCGGGTGGCAACCCGGTCACGCAGGTTCAAGCTCGAGCGGTTGGGGCGTCTCAGGCGGGTCAAACGGCTGCGCAATTGGTCCACCTTCGGGCTGGTGGTGCTGGGGCCGGTTCTGGCGCTGGCAACCTATCTGGCGCTTGGGCCGCTAGGGCAGGGGGCCGATACGCTCAACCTGCGGCTCATTCTTTTGACCGATCTGGTTTATGTGCTGCTGGTGGCGGCGCTGGTGCTGATCCAAGTCGGGCGGCTGATCTCGGCGCGGCGCGCCAAATCGGCGGGGTCGCGGTTGCACCTGCGGTTGACGGGGGTCTTTGCGCTGATGGCGCTGATCCCGACTGTCACGGTGGCGATTTTCGCGGGGCTCACGGTGAATGTCGGGCTTGAAGGCTGGTTTTCTGATCGGGTCAGCGGCGTGGTCGGCTCGTCTCTGGCAGCGGCAGAGGCTTACGAGGCCGAGCAGCGCGAGGCGCTGATCTTGGACGCGCAGACCCTTGCCCGTAGCATCGACAGCGCCCGGGCACAGGGCATCAATCTGAGCGACAGTGAGCTTTTGGGCGAAGGCCAGCGGCAAATCCAGCGCGGCTTGCGCGAGGCTTTCTTGATCGACAGCACCGCGCAGATCCGCGCGCGGGGGGATCGGTCCTATCTCTTTGATTTCGAAGCGCCCACCGAGGCACAGCTTGAAACCGCCAGTGACGAGGGGCTTCTCGTCATCGAAGACTGGCCCAACAACGAATTCCGCGCGCTGGTGCCGATGGACGCCTATGTCGATCGTTTCCTCTATGTCTCCCGCGCGGTGGATGGTGAGATTCTGGCGCTGCTGGATGAAACCAAGGAAACGGTGCGCCTCTACCAACAGCTTGAATCCGAACGCGGGCGGCTGCTGTTTGAATTCGCCCTTGTTTATCTGGGCTTTGCGGTAATCCTCATTTTGGCCGCCGTTTGGCTGGGCCTGTGGTTCGCCGAGCGGCTTTCCGGCCCGGTTGGGCGGCTCACGGGGGCCGCGCAGCAGGTGGGCGCGGGCGATTTGAACGTGCAGGTCCGCGAGGAAGAGGGCGATGACGAGATCGCCATGCTGGGCCGTTACTTCAACCAGATGACCCGGCAGTTGAAGGGCCAGCGGGAGACGCTGTTGGAGAATACCGACCAGATCGAACGCCGCCGCCGCCTGTTCGATTCCGTGCTAAGCTCGGTGACCTCGGGCGTGGTGGGGCTCGACCCCGAGGGGCGCGTGACCTTCGTGAACCGCTCGGCCATGCGGCTGCTGGATTGGTCCGAAGATCAGCAAAGCCTGCCCCTGACACTTGCGGTGCCGGAGTTCGGGCCGCTGTTCGAGACGGTCAAGGCCGCCTCGGATGAGGCGGCGCAGGCCGAGGTTAAGGTCTCGCGCCAAGGGGCGATGGAGAACCTCTTGGTCCGCATGGCGACCCGCCGGTCCAAGGATGGCGATCTTGAGGGCTATGTGGTGGCCTTCGACGATGTGACCGATCTGGTCTCGGCGCAGCGCATGGCCGCATGGGGTGACGTCGCACGCCGCATCGCGCATGAGATTAAGAACCCGCTGACGCCCATCCAGCTGAGTGCCGAGCGCATTCGCCGCAAGTTCGGCCCCAAGATGGCAGAGGGCGATGATGAGGCGCTGGAACAGATGACCGGCGTGATCATCCGCCAGACGGGTGACCTGCGGCGCATCGTCGACGAATTCTCGAAATTCGCGCGGATGCCGGAGCCGGAAACCAGCCGTCAGGACATCCGGCAGTTGCTGCGCGACGCGGTGCTGCTTCAGCAAAGCCGGCAGGAAGAGGTGGCGATCAAGCTTGACCTGCCCACGCAGCCGGTCATGGCCAATATCGACGGCACGATGATTTCGCAGGCGCTGACCAATCTGATCAAGAACGCAGGCGAAGCCATTGAAAGCCTGAAGAAAGAGGGTGCGCCCGAAGGGCACGAGCCGCAGATCCGCGTGACGCTCACGCCCGAGAACCGGCTTTTGCGGCTGACCATTGCCGACAATGGCATCGGTCTGCCCGAAGACCGCGCCCGGCTGTTCGAGCCCTATGTGACCACGCGCAGCGAAGGCACGGGGCTGGGCCTGCCGATCGTCAAAAAGATTATCGAGGAACACGGCGGCAGCCTGACGCTCGAAACCGCGCCCGCATTTGACGGGCAAGACCATCACGGTGCCATGGCAGTCATTTCGCTGCCCTTGGCCATCGACGCAACGACAGACCAAGGGGATAAGGCAGATGAGTGACATTCTGATTGTAGACGACGAACGCGACATCCGTGAGCTGATCTCGGACATCCTTGAGGATGAGGGTTTCGCCACGCGCTTGGCCAGCAATTCGGATGAGACGATGGCCGAGATCAACACCGAGGCACCGGCGCTGATCATCCTCGATATCTGGTTGAAAGACAGCCGCATGGACGGGATCGACATCCTCAAGACGGTCAAGCGCGACAACCCGGATGTGCCGGTGGTGATCATCTCGGGCCATGGCAATATCGAGATTGCCGTGGCGGCGATCAAACAGGGCGCTTACGATTTTATTGAAAAGCCGTTCAACATCGACCAGTTGCTAGTGGTGATCCGCCGCGCGATGGAAACCTCGCGTCTGCGCCGTGAGAACCAGAACCTCAAGCGCCGCGATGTGGCGACCTCCGAGATGATCGGCACCTCCGCGCCTTATCGCGCTCTGCTGGGGCAGCTTGACAAGGTGACCAAATCCAATGGCCGGGTGATGCTGACCGGCCCCGCAGGGTCGGGTAAAGAAGTGGCCGCGCGCTATATTCATGCCCATTCGGCCCGCGCCTCGGCGCCCTTCGTCACCGTCAACTGCGCCGGGGTGGCCCCGGACCGGATGGAAGAGGTGCTTTTTGGCCGCGAGACGCCGGACCGCGGGGTTGAGCCGGGGCTGTTGGAGCAGGCCCATGGCGGGGTGATCTATTTCGATGAGGTCGCCGACATGCCGCTTGGCACCCAGTCCAAGATCCTGCGGGTCTTGGTCGATCAACAATTCACCCGCGTTGGCGGGACGGATAAGGTCCGGGTCGATCTGCGGGTGATCTCTTCGACGAACCGCGATCTGGATCAGGCGATCAAGGCCGATACTTTCCGGCAGGAACTCTATCACCGTCTCAACGTCGTGCCGATCGCCGTGCCCTCGCTTGAAGAACGCCGCGAGGATATCCCGCTGCTGGCCGAACATTTCATCGCCGAATTCAACGCCTCGCAAGGTTTGCCGCAGCGTGCGTTGACCGAAGACGCCGTGGCGCTGATGCAGACGATGGTCTGGCCCGGCAACGTGCGCCAGCTGAAGAACCTTGTCGAACGGGTGTTGATCCTTGGCGATGGCACTGGCCCGATCGAAGCGCGGGAACTGCCGGGCGAAGAAGAGAATGGCAGCGATGAGGGGCGTGTGGTGCTTTCAGGCGCCTTGGCGACGCTGCCGCTGCGCGAAGCGCGCGAGGCGTTTGAGCGGGAATATCTGCTGACCCAGATCAACCGTTTCGGCGGCAACATCAGCCGCACCGCGAATTTTGTGGGGATGGAGCGCAGCGCCCTGCACCGCAAGCTAAAATCGCTCGGCGTCGTGACCTCAGCCAAAGCGGGTGTGCGCGTGGCCCATGTTGACGAGGAAGTCGAAGCGGCGGGCTAAGCCCCGCCGGTCGCGCGCGGGGGCTGCCCCGCGCGCGCTTGCGTCACCCTTGGGTGACGATCTGGAATGACCCATCGCTGTTGCGGATCACGCAGGATTTGGGGTTGAGCGCGGGCAGCGTGGTCGTCGCGCGTGTCGGTGCGGCGCGGGCCACATTGCGGGGGCAGGCGGGGATCGACACGGGCGCGAAACCTTTGTCGGCCATACATTGCACCTCGACCCGGTTGCGCAGGTCTTCGTTCGGGTCAAAGGTCACCAATTCCCCCGGTACATAAAAACCGCCCCGTGTGGTGCAATTGTTGTCGGCATCGCAGTGGCGCCGCGCGGGCACATAGCGTGGCGGTTCGCGGCGGATTTGCGTCGAGATCGGCACGTCGCGCAGGGCCTGAACCTCGCAAGCGGTGGTGGCGCGATTGACCTGCGCGACACTCGCGCCCGGTTTGTAATAGGTGTTGAGCGGCGCACAGGCCGCCGCGGCCAAGCCGACAAAGGTCAGAGCGACAGCGGCGCGGGAGGGGCGGGCAGATATCGGTTTCATGACCCCATGATGCCGCCGTTGCGGGGTAAAGACAATTGATTTGACCCTTGCCAACCCATCTGTCATGCCCTCTAACCGACCCAAGACAACCCTCACACGATCTTTGCTCAGGGTAAGGAAGCCTTCATGAAAATCATCATTTGCGGCGCAGGGCAGGTGGGTTGGCAGATTGCCCGCCACCTCAGCGGAGAGCGCAACGATGTGACCGTGGTCGACAGCAATGCCGAATTGATCCGCCGCGCCACCGATACGCTGGATGTGCAGGGCATCGCCGGTTTCGCGAGCTACCCTGACGTGCTGGACCGTGCAGGCGCGCGCGACGCCGAGATGATCATCGCGGCGACCCATTCGGACGAGGTCAATATGGTGACCTGTCAGGTCGCGCATTCGGTCTTTGGCATCAATCGCAAAATCGCGCGGCTGCGCAGCCAGTCCTATCTTGATGCGATTTACTCCGACCTTTACCGCCGCGATCACATGCCGATCGACGTGGTGATTTCCCCCGAGAAGGAGGTCGCGACCGCCGCGCTCCAACGGCTCAGCGCGCCCGCCGCTTTCGATACCGAGATCTTCATGGAGGGGCAGGCGCAGCTCTTGGGCATTTCGATCGACAGCGATTGCCCGGTGGTGAACACGCCGTTGCGGCAGCTCACCGATCTTTTCTCGACCCTCCGTGCAGTCGTCGTGGGCGTGCGCCGCGATGGCACGCTATTCGCGCCCGAGGCGAAGGACCAGCTTTTTGTCGGCGATGACTGCTATGTCTTCTCGCATCACGACGACATCGACCGCACGATGGAGATTTTCGGCAAGCAGACCACCAAACAAGAGCGTGTCGTCTTGGTCGGCGGCGGCAATGTCGGTCTGACCGTGGCGCAGCATCTGGAAAGCGGGCCTCTCCGCGTGCGCACCAAGATGATTGAGAAGAACCGAAAATGCGCCGAGCGTGCCGCCGAAGGGTTGGAGCGGACTATCGTGCTCAATGGCGACGGGCTGGATGCGGCGCTGCTGGCCGAGGCGGGCATCAGCCGCGCCGATGCGATGCTGGCGGTGACCGACGACGATAAGACCAACATGCTGTCATGCGTCCGCGCCAAGGCCGAGGGCTGCCCCTATGTGATCGCGCTGATCAACGACCCGACGCTGGTGCCGCTGATGACCCACCTTGGAATCGACGCCTATATCAACCCGCGCGCCACGACCGTGAGTTCGATCCTGCGTCACATCCGCCATGGCCGGGTGCGGGCGGTCTATTCCATCGGTGACGCCGAGGCCGAGGTGATCGAGGCCGAAGTGCTGTCGACCTCCCCCCTCGCGGGCAAGAAAGTGTCGGAAATTGACTTCCCCGAGGGCGTGTTGATCGGCATGCTGCGCAAGGAAGGCAAGGTCATTCGCCCCTTGGGCAGCACGCGGATCGACGAAGGCGATGTGGTCGCGCTCTTCGCTTTGGCCGAGGATGTGCCGCGGGTCGAACAGCTTTTGCAGGTCTCGATCGACTTTTTCTAAGCGCAGGAGCGCCTTTGTGACGCAACCGAACCGCATAGGCCCGACCGGCATCCGCCGGGAGATCGTGCAGCTGCCGCTGTTCTTGCAATTGTTCGGCGTCTCGGCCCTGTCGATGATCTTGCCGTCGATCCACGGGCTGGTGATGAACGACCATCTGGCCAGCCGCGCCTTTCTTTATGCGGGGCTTTTGGGGCTTGTGGCCTTCACGCTGATCGCCATCGCCCATGCCGGGCGCAAACCTTTGGACGGGGCGCTTGGGCCGCTTTTGTCGCTGCTCTCGGCCTTTGTGTTGCTGCCGGTCTTCTTTGCGGTGCCTTTTCTTGAGGCGCTGCCGACGACGCGTTTCGTGAATGTCTATTTCGAGATGGTCAGCGCCCTGACCACCACCGGGGCCACCATGTTCAACCCCGAACGGTTGAGCGACACGCTGCATCTGTGGCGCGCGCAGGTCGGCTGGATGGGCGGGCTGCTCATGTGGGTCACGGCCTCGGCCATTCTGGCTCCGCTGCATTTGGGGGGCTTTGAGGTTACGGCGCAGGCCGAACCGGGGCGGCCTGATGACCGGATCAACACGCGGATGGGCCGGATCACCCCGCGCCAACGGCTGCTGCGCACCACCCAAGCGCTGCTGCCGATCTACTTCGGGCTGACACTTCTGCTGTGGCTCTTGCTGGTCATCGGGGGAGAGACGGCCCTCGTGGCGCTTTGCCATGCCATGTCGGTCATGGCGACGTCGGGCATTTCGCCCATTGGCGGCGTGGCTGAGGCGCAGGTCGGCGTGACGGGCGAGGCGGTGATGATGCTCTTCATGCTTTTCGCCCTGTCGCGGCTGACCTTTTCCAAAGATACCGTCACCGCCACCCAAGGCGGGCTGATGACCGACCCTGAGTTTCGCATCGGTCTTTTGGTGGTGATCGGCGTGCCGCTGCTGCTGTTCGCGCGCCATTGGATCGGCGCTTTTGAGGTTGAGGTTGAGGTCGACGGCACCCGCGCCTTGCACGCGCTTTGGGGCGGGCTGTTCACGGTGCTCTCCTTCCTGTCGACCACCGGTTTCGTCTCTGAGCATTGGGCCGATGCGCAGAATTGGTCGGGGCTGCGCACGCCGGGGCTGGTGCTCATGGGGCTTGCGCTGATCGGCGGCGGTGTGGCCACCACGGCGGGCGGGGTGAAGCTGCTGCGGGTCTTCGCGCTTTACCAAAACGGCGTGCGCGAGATGGACCGGCTGGTCTATCCCAACTCCGTCAGCGGGGCGGGGGCGGCCGGGCGGCGTTTGCAAAGCAACGGGGCTTTCATCGCTTGGATTTTCTTCATGCTCTTCGCCATGTCACTGGCCGGGGTGACCCTGCTGCTGACCCTGACCGGCGCGTCATTCGATGCGGCGGTGGTCATGTCGGTGGCCACGCTTTCCACCACCGGGCCGCTGATCGAACATGCCGTCGACAAGCCCATTCACCTGATCGAGCTGGGATTGGCGGCCAAAGTTATCCTGAGCGGCGCGATGGTGCTGGGGCGGCTCGAAACCTTGGCGATTATTGCGCTGATGACTCCGAATTTGTGGCGCGCTTGACACGTTTGGCAACCGATCCGCCCTAGTCCTCTGATATTGGGGCTGGAAACTCACGCTTTCGCACTCCATACTTGAGGCAATGGGGGGGTCCGGTACGCGGACGCCAGCAAGAACAAAAGGCGAGACTACGATGGCGTCAGACAGACAGAACCTTCAGGATGCGTTCCTTAACCACGTTCGCAAGACCAAAGTACCGGTGACAATTTTCCTGATCAATGGCGTCAAATTGCAGGGCGTCATTACATGGTTTGACAACTTCTGCGTTCTGCTGCGCCGCGACGGGCAATCGCAACTTGTGTACAAACACGCGATTTCGACCATCATGCCAAGCCAGCCGATCAGCCTATATGAGGGCGAAGACGCTTCTTGAGCCGTCCAGCATTTCAGATCGACAACAGCGAAGGACCCCGCGTAACGCGCGCTTGGGTGCTGCATCCTGATATCAAGTCCGACAACGACCGGCGCGCGCCAGAGCCCGCGCTGGCCGAAGCCGTGGCATTGGCCGAGGCGCTGCCAGAGTTGCAGGTCGTCGGCTCCGAAGTCGTGCCCCTGCGCGCGGTGCATGCGGGTATGCTTTTCGGCAAGGGCAAGATCGAAGAGCTTGAGCAGCGCATGAAGGGGGCAGAGGTCGACCTCGTGCTGGTCGATGGCCCCGTGACCCCGGTGCAGCAGCGCAATCTTGAGAAGGCTTGGGGCGTCAAACTGCTCGACCGGACCGGGCTGATTCTCGAAATCTTCAGCGACCGTGCGGCGACCCGCGAAGGGGTGCTTCAGGTTGAGATGGCCGCGCTGAACTACCAGCGCACGCGGCTTGTCCGGGCATGGACCCACCTTGAGCGGCAGCGGGGCGGTTTGGGCTTTGTCGGCGGGCCGGGTGAGACCCAGATCGAGGCCGACCGCCGTGCCATCGACGACCAATTGGTGCGCCTGCGGCGCCAATTGGAAAAGGTCGTGAAAACCCGCGCGTTGCACCGTGCCGCACGGGCGAAGGTGCCGTTCCCGATCGTGGCCCTAGTGGGCTATACCAACGCCGGGAAATCCACGCTTTTCAACCGCTTGACCGGGGCCGAGGTCATGGCAAAAGACATGCTCTTTGCCACGCTCGACCCGACCATGCGCAGCCTCGTGTTGCCCGATGGGCCTGAGATTATCCTCAGCGACACGGTGGGGTTCATCAGCGATCTGCCCACGGAACTCGTCGCCGCCTTCCGCGCCACGCTGGAAGAGGTTTTGGCCGCCGATATCATCTGCCATGTGCGCGATGTCTCCCACGCCGAGACCGAGGAGCAGGCGCAGAACGTGCGCGATATTCTCGCCTCTCTCGGCGTCCCGAAAGAGACCCGCAGTTTCGAGGTATGGAACAAGCTGGACCTGCTGCCCGAAGACCGGGCCGAGGCCATGCGGGCCCGTGCCGCGCGCAACGATGATGTGCTGGCGATCTCGGCCATCACGGGCGAAGGGCTGGAAACGCTGCAAGAAACCATCGCCGAGGCCCTGCAAGGTGCCGTCCGCGAAGCGGTGCTGACCCTCGGGTTCGCCGAAGGCAAGAAACGCGCATGGCTTTTTGCGCAGGACGTGATCGAGGGCGAGCGCCAGACTGACGATGGGTTCGAGATCACCGTGCGCTGGTCCGCGCGGCAAGAGTCGGAATTCCAGCAACTTTAACGGGTTGAGCGCAGGTGCTGCGGGGCCAGGTGGATCAGTGAAGATGCAGATTCGAAAACTCCACGCCAGTGATGCCGCGGGGTTTCATGCGCTCAGGCTCGAAGGACTACGCGCATGCCCCGAAGCCTTTGGCGCGTCCTTTGAAGAGGAATCCCGCCTGTCAGTTGCCGATGTGGCAAAGCGGCTGGCGGCAGGTTGTGTTTTCGGAGGCTTCAGTGATGCCGGCCGTCTTGAGGGCGTCGTTGGTCTTGCGCAGTCTCAGACATCGAAGACCCGGCATATCGCGACAATCTGGGGTATGTATGTTCGACCTGAAGCGCGGGGAGGCGGGCTGGCGGGGGCATTGATGGAGGCGGCTATGGCGGAGGCTGATCGCGCCTGCACCTCGATCCGCCTATCTGTCGTTTCCACGAACCAAGCCGCGCTGCGTCTCTACAAGCGGATGGGGTTCACCCCATGGGCCGTAGATAGAGAAGCGCTTTTGGTGGATGGCGTTTACTTTGACGAGGTTTTGATGCGGCGGTCGCGCCCCTAGGCATCGGCGGAGGCTGCGGCGTCTGTGCAATATTCGTCGCAAATCGCTCGAATTCCGCGCCCCGCGCCGCATATGGTCCTATGACCAAAAACGGAGCGCGCCACATGACCCTCGTCATCCTCTATATCTCAACCGTCGTCATCTTCCTCGGGCTGGATTATCTCGGGCTGACCTATTTCATCAAACCCGCGTTCGAGCGTGATATCGGCAACTGGCTGTTGGATGAATTCCGCATGGCCCCGGCGCTTATCTTCTACGCCTTCTTCGTGGCCGTGGTGCTGTGGTTCGTGTCTTGGCCCGCGATGGTGCAGGATCATTCGCTGCTCTGGGTCTTTGGCAATGCGTTGCTGATCGGGGCGATGGGTTATGGTACCTATGAGTTCACCAATCTGGCGACGCTCAAGGATTGGACATGGGCCATGGTCGCGCGCGACTTCACTTGGGGCTCGGTCCTGACCGGGACGGCGGCGACGGCGGGGGTGGCGATCACCCGCGCCTTTACCTAACGGCCTGTCTCGGTCGACCAGCGCCATGCGCCGGGTTGCAGCCCGGCCAGCGTCCAGTCGCCCACGCTTTCGCGGATCAGCCGCAGGGTGGGCAGGCCGACATGGGCTGTCATGCGCCGCACTTGCCGGTTGCGCCCCTCGCGGATGGTGATGCGCAGCCAAGCGTCGGGGACCGTTTTGCGAAAGCGCACCGGCGGGTCGCGCGGCCAAAGTGGATCGGGCGCGTCGATCTGATCCACTTGGGCGGGTTTTGTCAGACCGTCCTTCAGTTCGACACCTTTGCGCAGAGCGTCGAGCGCCGCGGCATCCGGCGTGCCTTCGACCTGCACCAAATAGCTCTTGGGCCGTTTGTATTTCGGATGCGCGATGCGGGCCTGAAGCGGGCCGTGGTCGGTCAGCACCAAAAGCCCTTCGCTGTCGCGGTCAAGCCGCCCGGCAGGATAAAACCCCTTTTCATCGACATAGGCGGAGAGGGTGGGCCGGGTGCTGCCTTCGGTGCCTTTGTCGGTGAATTGCGACAGCACGCCATAGGGTTTGTTCAGCAAGATCACGCGGGCGGTCATTGGGCAGGCTCCAATCGGGTCACGCCCACGGCGGCGGCGCGGGCCAGTTCGGCGTCCAGCGACATCGGGATATATTCGCCCCGCCGCCAGAGTTGCGCCATATCATCGTAATGCCGCGACAGGAAATGCCCCGATTGCCCGGTGGAGATGACAAAGACCGAACTGTCGGGATCGGCAAAATCGTAAACGCCGCGATAGCCCGCGCCGTGCACGTTAAAGAAGGGGTCTTTGCCGGTGCCGCGTGTCAGCCCGCGTTGCAGGGTGTTGTCCCCGCCCGAGGTCGACTGCCGGATGTTCACGAAGTAGCGCAAAAGCGGCACGTCGCCCAGCACGGGGTGGTCATGAGTCGCCTGATGCGCGTCGCCCCAGCGGAGCGATTCAAGCTGTGTGCCCCATGTCTCGTTGATCCACAAAAGCGCGTCGTCGAGCGCCAGCCGGGCCATGTCGTGGCAGGTTTCCACCGGGGCGGATTGGCGCACGTCGCACCATTTCGCGGCGCCCTGCACATCGCGAAAGGCACGTTCGATGAAGAGCGGCTGAATATGGGTGAACTCCTCGGCCAGCGGTCCCAATTCGTCGCGGATCAGCCGGTCCTGCAGGGCGCGGATCCACGCAGCATAGATCAGCGGCTCGGGCAGGTGTTCGTTCATCTCACCCGACCAGCCGGCAAGCAGGTCGAGCGCGCGCTGGCGCTGGCGCTCCGGCGTGCCGTCGGGGGCGGCCTCTCCGGTGAACCACAACTCGGCGCCGATGAGCGGCAGCAGCGATCGGGCCGTGGGGCTGACGGTATCAAGCTGCGCTTCGATGAAACTGTCGCGTGTGTGCACCTCGCGGTTCTGCATCAGCCGTTGCCAGCGCTGCACCCGCTGCGTGTCGCCCCAGACAAAGGAGACATGGTTGGGGAAGGGGCGGTCGACCGTCTTGTTGTTGGTATTGCCAAGGATGCCGCCTGCGGGGGCGATGAACTCAGGGTTCGCGGTATAGGGCAGCATCCCGTCCCAGCGGTTGGCGGCGATCCAACCGGGGCTGGGCATGCGCCCTTCGCTTTGGTGATTGGCATCGCGGCGCGGCATGGCGCCGATGGTCTTCATCGCAATGGTGTCGCGGTCGACAAGCGTGAGGTTCTGCGCGGGCGCCACATAGTCGGTCGCGGCATTGATCGCCTGCTGCACCGATTTCGCGCGCATCACCTTCATCGCGGCGGCAAGCGAGGTGTCTTCTTCGGTAAAGAGGGTCGAGGCGACAGCGGCCACATGCCCTGGCGGGGTGATGCTGCCAAGGTTGTAGTGGCTCCCGGGCAGCACCGGGCCATTGTCGGTCCAGCGCAGGGTGACGGTGATCGGGTCGGCATCGGCGATATTAATGATTGACGCGCGTTTGCGGAACTTCTTGAACCCGTTGGGCGTGCGGTATTCCTCGGCGTTGTCGGGGTTCAGCTCTTCGATATAGACGTCTTGATCGTCGACATAGGCAGTGGTCAGCCCCCAGCCCAGATCGGCGCTGCGACCCGTGAGCACCACCGGCATCCCCGGAATGGTGCCACCGATCACGCCGCCGGTCTCAAGCTCCAACCGAGCGAGATACCAGATCGCGGGGGCGGTGAAGCCCAAATGCGGGTCATTGGCCAAAAGCGTGCCCCCCGCGGCAGAGCGGGAGGGCGCGGCGGCCCAAGCGTTGGAAGCCCCGGCGAAGGCCTGCCGTTTGAAGGGCGACAGCGGGTGGCGCGCCACTGGCGCTGCGGCGGCGTGGCGGCGGCTGACCTTGGGGAAGAGGGCGGCATATTCGGGCAGGGCGGCGACCCCGCTGCCCGGCGCTTCGGGCAGGATGTCCCGCAGACGGTCCGGATCGCTCAACTCCAAAGACACGCGTGCGCGCAGCACCTCGGCCTCCAGATGGCCCGACATTTGCAGGCCCATGAGTTTGGTGATCGCGAGTGAATCTGCCGGCCGCCAAGGGGCCATGGGCGCATTGAAGAGCCACATCTCGGGCGCCCCGCGGCCCAAGGCTTCGGTGTTGATCTGGTCGAGGCGCGCGTTGATCCCGGCGGAATAAGCCTCAAGCGCCGCTTCGGTTTCGGGGTCGAGCTTATCCGCCGCCGCCACGGCAAGGCGGTAGATGTCATAGCGCCGCATCAGCTTGTCGGTGGTGACCGTGGCGGTGCCGAAGACCTCGGACAGCCGCCCCTGCGCGGTGCGGCGCAGGGTGATCAATTGCCACAGCCGGTCTTGGGCATGGGCGAAACCGAGGCCGAAAAAGACATCCTCATCGCTCTGCCCGAAGATATGCGGCACGTTGGCATTGTCCCGCACGATCTCGACCGGGGCGCTGACGCCTGCGACCTCGACCGTATCGTCATAGTCGGGCAGGGACCGCGCGGCGAACCAATAGACCAGCACCAAAACCACGACGCTCAGCGCGACGAGAAACACCGCCAATCGGATAAGCCAGCGAAACATCAATGCCATCGGGGGATCCTCGACTGGCGCGCAGATTGACCGGAGCGCGCAGGGTGGTAGGTGTAATGACAGGGAATAACGCAACTGAATGACAAGGAAAAGCACATGGCAAAGCTCGCGTTTTTGGGACTGGGGGTCATGGGGGCTCCGATGGCGGGGCATCTGCAAAAGGCGGGCCACGATGTGACCGTCTACAACCGCACCGAAGCCAAGGCGGACGACTGGGTGAAAACCTATGGCGGCGCCATGGCCAAGACCCCGCGTGCGGCGGCAAAGGATGCGGATTTCGTGATCGCCTGCGTGGGCAATGACGACGATCTGCGCTCGGTCTGTTTGGGGGATGACGGGGCCTTTGGCGGCATGACGGCGGGGGCGATCTTTGTCGATCACACCACCGTTTCGGCGGCCGTCACGCGTGAGCTTTATGCCGCCGCCGATGAGGCGCAGGTGAGCTTTGTCGACGCGCCGATCTCGGGCGGTCAGGCGGGTGCGGAAAACGGCCAGTTGTCGATCATGTGCGGCGGCGACGAAGGCGCTTTTGACCGGGCGCTGCCGATCATGGAGGTCTACGCGAAAATTTGCCGCCGCATTGGGGAAAGCGGCGCAGGTCAGATGACCAAGATGTGCAACCAGATCGCCATCGCCGGTCTGGTACAGGGCCTGTCCGAGGCGCTGCATTTCGCCGAGAAGGCGGGCCTTGATGGCCGCGCCGTGGTCGAGGTGATTAGCCAAGGTGCGGCAGGGTCATGGCAGATGGAAAACCGCTATGAGACCATGCTCGACGACAAGTTTGATCACGGCTTCGCGGTGGATTGGATGCGCAAGGATTTGGGCATCTGTCTCGATGCGGCGGATGAGACGGGGGCGAGCCTGCCGGTTACCGCGCTGGTCGATCAGTTCTACAAGGACGTGCAGAAGATGGGCGGCGGGCGTTGGGATACGTCGAGCCTGTTCAAACGGTTGCAGAACCTCGGGTAACGCGTGACGGGCCGTTTTGCCCATTGCCCCAGACAAAAACGCCCGGCTTAAAGCCGGGCGTTCGCTTTCCGCAGGCGCGGGTGCCCTTAGGGAATGATCCGCGTGTATTTCGTGCCTTCCAGCGTCGCGCCGATGCGCAGGCCCGCGCGGCCAAAGACGGCGGCCAGAACCGGGGCCATGACGGTGGTGGTATCCGCGCTGACGCTGTCGCCCTTGTCGGAGATCACATATTCCAGTCCGGCCCCCGCCGCCCAACCGGGCGAGCTGCGGAATTCGCGCAGGGCGGGTTCGGTCATGAAGAACAGCACATGCGCATATTGCTGCGCGCCGATCTGCAAGCCGCCCGAGGCTTTGGTCACCGAATAATAGTCCACCGTCACGTCGTTCACGCGCAGCGCGCCGCGCCCGTAGGCACCGCCAAAGCCGAGGCCGGCTTCGGTCACCAGCGGCATGACCAACATGCCATTGGCCTTTTCGGCCAATTGCCGGGTGTTGGGATAGCCGCGGTACATCTCGGCCAGTGTCGCGTCCACGCGCGCGTCGATCATCGCGCTGCCGCGTCCGCCCACGCCATTGCCGCAGGCCGCGGTCGCGCCGAGCGCCGAAAGGGCGCCCAATGTCACGAAGCGCCGGTTATATGTCTGATTGGTCATCTTTTCTGCCTGTATATTTAAGATCGGTTGCCTGCTGCCGGTTTTCCCGACTTATGCGCGAGATTACGCATAATCACGCGGCTTGTCATGTTGATTGGCCCCTTTGCGCAGATTTACGCCCTTAGGTCACGCGCTTTTGAGCAAAAGCCGGGCGACGTCGGGGGCGAAATAGGTCAGCACGCCGTCGCAGCCCGCGCGTTTAAAGGCCAGAAGGCTCTCCATCATCGCGCGTTCGCCGTCGATCCAACCTTGGTCTGCCGCGCCCTTGATCATGCTGTATTCGCCCGAGACCTGATAGGCGAAGGTTGGCGCGCCGAAGGCGTCTTTCACCCGGCGGCAAATATCAAGGTAGGGCATCCCCGGCTTTACCATGACCATATCTGCACCTTCTGAGAGGTCACGCGCCACCAGCCGCAGCGCCTCGTCACTATTGGCCGGATCCATCTGATAGGTCTTCTTGTCGCCGGTCAGCGCCGAGGAGGCACCAACCGCGTCGCGGAAGGGGCCGTAGAAGGCACTGGCGTATTTGGCGGCGTAGCTCAGGATCATCACATCTTGATGCCCGGCCTCTTCGAGACCTGCGCGGATCGCGCCGATGCGCCCGTCCATCATATCCGAAGGGCCGATGATATCCGCCCCTGCTTCGGCCTGTGCCAGCGCCATCTTGACCAGCGCCTCGACCGTGCGGTCGTTCACGATGATGCCGTCTTCGACGAAACCGTCATGGCCGTTGATATTATAGGTATCGAGCGCCACATCCGTCATTACCACCATCTCCGGCACCGCCTCTTTGATCGCGGCGATGGCGCGGTTGGTGGCGTTCTGCGAATCCCATGCGCGGGCGCAATCCTCGGTCCGGTCTTCAGGCCCGGTATAGGGGAAGACGCAGACCGTGCCGATGCCCAGATCCGCCGCCGCACGCACCGCCGGGACCAGCGTGTCGACCGAGCGGCGCATGACACCGGGCATGGAGGGGATCGGCTCTTCCACGCCTTCGCCTTCGCGCACGAAAACCGGCCAGATCAGATCGCCCAAGTGCAGGTCATTCTCGCGCACCAGCGCGCGGATACCGGCATTGGCGCGGGTGCGGCGCAGGCGTGTGGCGGGGAAGGGGGCGTGGACGGGTTGCATCAATTATACCTCAGAATGGCTTGGCACGGGCTTGCCATGTATTTTTGAACGCCTCAACCCTATGAATTGTCGCGCCGGACCGCTAAGAGATCCGAACTCAATATTCGGACGAGCACGCCTTGGACTGGTATCAAACCCTTTTCGAAATGATCGACATGCGCTCTTTCTCGAACCTTTGGTTCTGGATCGCGCTGGCTGTGATGTGGTCAACGGCGAGCCACTGGGTGCTGGGCGTGCCCTTCGATATGGTCCTGCGCGCCCGCCGCTATGGCGGAGAGGCCGAGGCCGATCTGGAAGACATCGTGCGGATCAACGTGAACCGGATGCTCTATATCTCGCAGGTCTCGGGGCTGTGGCTCTTGGGGCTGGGGTTCTTCGCGTTGACCTCTCTGGTTCTCTTGGGGTTCGTCTATGGCATCGAATTCGCCCAAGCCTTGCTGCTCTTGGGTTTTCCCATTTCGCTGGTGGGGCTTTTGAGCCTGTCGACCGCGCGGCTCATTCGCATTGAAGGGTCAACCGGCGAGGTGCTGCGGCGGCGATTGATGCGGCACCGGCTTTACACCCAGATCATCGGCATGGTCTCGATCTTCGTGACCGCGCTTTGGGGAATGTATCAAAATCTAAGCATCGGCCCGCTGGCGGGTTGACAGCCCCCCTCCGAGGGCCAATTGAGACCCGATGAACGATCCGCGCAATATCACCCTCTCCGGCGTTCCCGAAGGCTATGATGCCCGCGCCATCCTCGATGAAATCGCCAAGGGCGGCCAGCCGGTGGTCCATGTGGCGCGCGATGACAAACGCATGGCGGCGATGCAGGCTGCCTTGCGGTTCTACGCCCCCGACATGCCGGTCGTCACTTTCCCGGGCTGGGATTGTCTGCCCTATGACCGGGTGTCGCCCAACGCCGATATCTCGGCCCGGCGGATGGCGACGCTGGCGGCGCTGGTGCACGGGATGCCCGATCAGTTCGTCCTGCTGACGACCTTGAACGCGGCCAGCCAACGCATCCCCGCCCGTGACACCCTGCGCGACGCGGCCTTTGCCGCCCGCGTGGGCAGCCGGATCGACGAAAAGGCGCTGCGCGCGTTTCTGGTACGCATGGGCTTTGTGCAAAGCCCCACGGTGATGGAGCCGGGCGATTACGCGGTGCGCGGCGGGATCATCGACATTTACCCGCCCGGCGATCTTGGCCCAGTGCGGCTTGATCTCTTCGGCGACGTGCTGGATGGCGCGCGGCGGTTTGATCCGGCGACGCAGCGGACCACAGAAAAGCTCGATCTGGTCGAGCTTGCCCCGGTGAGCGAGGTCATCCTCGACGAGGCCGCGATCACCCGGTTCCGGCAGAACTACCGCATCGAGTTTGGTGCAGCGGGCACCGACGATCCGCTTTACGAGGCGATCAGCGCGGGCCGCAAACATCAGGGTGCGGAGCATTGGCTCGCGTTTTTCCATGACGATCTGGAAACGCTTTTCGACTATCTGCCCAAGGCGACGGTCACTCTGGACGACCAACTGACCCCGATGCGGATTGCGCGGTGGGAAACCATCGCCGACCAGTATGAGACCCGCAAACTGGCGATGAAGACGCGCTCGAAGATGGACAGCGTGTACAAACCCGCCCCGCCGGACGGGCTATACCTGACCGATGAGGCTTGGACCCAAGCGTTGCTGGATCACCGCGTCATCCAGTTCAACCCGCTACCGCAGCCCACGGGGCCGGGAGTGCTGGATGCCGGCGCGCGGCTCGGACGCAATTTCGCCCCTGAGCGTCAGCAGGAATCCGTAAGTCTTTTCGGTGCTTTGGCTGCGCATATTAAAGAAAAGCTTGAAGTTGGGCCGGTGCTGATCGCCAGCTACTCCGAAGGCGCGCGGGAGCGCCTGACCGGGTTGATCGAAGACGAAGGTCTGGCCGAGGCGATCCCGGTGATGGATGCCACTCGCATCGGCAAGCGCGGGCTGCATCTGGCGGTTTGGGCGCTGGAGCATGGGTTCGAGGCGCCGGGGATGACGGTGATCTCAGAACAGGACGTGCTGGGCGACCGGCTGATCCGTGCGCCGAAACGCAAGCGCCGGGCCGAGAACTTCCTGACCGAGACCCAAAGCCTCAGCCCCGGCGATCTGGTGGTTCATGTCGACCACGGCATCGGGCGCTATCACGGGATGGAAGTCGTCACCGCCGCAGGCGCCGCGCATGAGTGCCTCGTGCTGGAATACGCCGAACAGTCAAAGCTTTACCTGCCGGTGGAGAATATCGAACTGCTGTCGCGCTACGGCCATGAGGAAGGGCTTTTGGACAAGCTCGGCGGCGGCGCATGGCAATCCAAAAAGGCCAAGCTCAAAGAGCGCATTCGCGAGATGGCGGACAAGCTCATCCGCATCGCCGCAGAGCGCAGCCTGCGTAAAGCGCCCGTGCTCGACCCGCCGCCGGGCATGTGGGACGCCTTCTCGGCCCGTTTCCCTTACACGGAAACCGACGACCAGCTCCGCGCCATCGGTGATGTGATCGACGATCTGACCTCCGGCAACCCGATGGACCGTCTGGTCTGCGGCGATGTGGGTTTCGGCAAGACCGAGGTGGCGATGCGCGCGGCTTTCGTCGCGGCCATGTCGGGCGTGCAGGTGGCGGTGATCGCGCCGACGACATTGCTGGCGCGGCAGCACTACAAGAGCTTCGCGGAACGCTTCCGCGGCTTCCCGATCAACGTGCGGCAACTCAGCCGTTTCGTCTCGGCCAAGGAAGCAGCGGCAACGCGTGAGGGGATGGCCAAGGGCACGGTAGATATCGTCATCGGCACCCATGCGCTGCTGGCAAAGGGGATTCGTTTCAACGACCTCGGCCTTTTGATTATTGATGAAGAACAACACTTTGGCGTCACCCATAAGGAGCGGCTGAAGGCCCTGCGCACCGATATCCACGTGCTGACCCTGACCGCCACGCCGATCCCGCGCACTTTGCAACTGTCGCTCACCGGCGTGCGCGATCTGTCGATCATTGGCACGCCGCCCGTGGACCGTCTGTCGATCCGCACCTACGTCAGCGAGTTCGACGCGGTGACCATCCGCGAGGCGCTCTTGCGTGAGCATTACCGCGGTGGGCAGAGCTTCTACGTGGTGCCGCGCGTGAGTGACCTGCGCGAGATCGAGGAGTTTTTGAAGGCCCAACTGCCCGAGCTTTCTTACGTCGTCGCCCACGGCCAGATGGCACCGGGCGAGCTCGACGACCGGATGAACGCCTTCTACGATGGCAAGTTCGACATTCTGTTGGCCACGACCATCGTCGAATCCGGCCTCGACATTCCCACCGCCAACACGATGATCGTGCACCGCGCGGATATGTTCGGGCTGGCGCAGCTCTATCAGATCCGGGGCCGGGTGGGGCGCTCAAAAACGCGCGCCTATGCCTATCTCACGACCAAGCCACGCGCCAAGCTGACCGACACGGCCCAGAAACGCCTGCGGGTGCTGGGCAGCCTCGACACGCTCGGCGCGGGCTTCACGCTGGCCTCCCAAGACCTCGACATTCGCGGCGCGGGCAACCTGCTGGGCGAAGAACAGTCCGGCCAGATGCGCGACGTGGGTTTCGAGCTTTATCAGTCCATGCTGGAAGAGGCGATCGCCAAGATCAAGGCGGGCGAACTTGAGGGGTTGTTCGAGGCCGACGAGCAATGGGCGCCACAGATCAACCTTGGCGTTCCGGTGCTGATCCCCGAAGACTATGTGCCCGATCTTGACGTGCGGCTTGGCCTCTATCGCCGCCTGAGCGAGCTTTCGACCAAGGTCGAGCTGGAAGGCTTCGCCGCCGAGTTGATCGACCGTTTCGGCAAACTGCCGAAAGAGGTCAACACGCTGATGCTGGTGGTGCGGATCAAGGCGATGTGCAAACGCGCCGGGATCGCTAAGCTCGACGGCGGGCCAAAGGGCGCGACGATCCAGTTCCACAACGACAAGTTCGCCTCGCCCGAGGGGTTGGTGAAGTTCATTCAGGACCAGCGCGGGCTGGCCAAGGTCAAGGACAACAAGATCGTCGTGCGCAGGGATTGGAAGACGGATGCCGATAAGATCAAAGGCGCCTTTGCCATCGCACGCGATTTGGCCGAACATGTGATCGCCAAGGAAAAGACTGCGAAAAAGGCCAAGGCGAAGGGCTAAGCCCTTCGAAAGGCGGCGGTTATTCCGCCGCCGCCGGCTGCCGGTTTTCCACCCGACCCATGTAGAGCATCAGCGCATAGGCCGCGATTGCCATCAGCAGCATGGCCAGCGCCAGCGGCTTGGTCGTGCCGTCGAACATCAACCCCACCGGGGAGGCGATCAGCGCCGCCAATACGGTGGAAATTGCCCCCACGACCGAAGCCGCCATGCCCGCGATATGGCCCATCGGCTCCATCGCGATGGCGTTGAGGTTGCCCAATGTCAGCCCCGCTTGGAAGAACAGGCAGGTCTGGAAGAACACGAATGCGGCGAAGCCGTAAGGGTCGGGCAGGGCGCCGAGGTTGAGGAAATACATGGCGCCCGACAGCAGGATTTGCACGCCCAAGGCGATGGTCACCAGCCGCCGCATGCCGTAGCGCACGACCAAAAGCGCGTTGATCAGGCTGGCGCTGGCCGCCACCACGGCGATGCCGCCGAACCACAGCGGGAAGCTTTCGCCGCGGCCATAGACGGTGTCATAAATCGGCTGCACCAGCATCAGCATCGAAAAGAGCATCGCCATGGCAAGCGACTGCACGAGGATCGACAGGCGCACCGTGGGGTGACCCACCAACTCGCGCACCGCGCCAATGATCAGCCGCGCCCGCAACGGGCGGCGGTCTTCGGTGGCGAGGGTTTCGGGCAGACGCAGGGCCATCCAGATGACCGAGATGAGCGAGAAGGCCATGAAGGCGATGAAAATCGCGCGCCAGCCCGCCGTCAGGATGATGCCCGCGCCCAGCATCGGGGCCAAGGCGGGCACCAGCGCGAAGACCATCATCACCACCGACATGATCCGCGCCATCTCGCGCCCCGCGTAGAGGTCACGGATGATCGCCACGGCCACCACACGCGGGCCAGAGGCGCCAAGCCCTTGGAAGATGCGTGCCACGAGCATGACTTCGAGAGAGTTGCTCATCCAAGCGACGAAGGCCGAAAGACAATAGAGCGCCGCTCCGCCGAAGACCACGTTGCGGCGGCCGAATGCATCCGACAGCGCGCCGCTAAAGAATGTGCCCAGCCCCATGCCCAGCACGAAGGCTGTCAGGATCAGCGGGGCGCGGTGGGCCATCTCGGGCGAGAGTTCCGCCGCGATCTCGGGCAGGGCGGGCAGCATCGCGTCGATGGAAAAGGCGATGGTGGCGATCATCATCGCGATAAGGCCGACGAATTCGATCCGCCCCATGGAGAATTCTGGTTTTTCGGTGGTCACGAAGGCGCACTCCGGCGATTGTCCCGAACGGCGGATCCGTTTGGGCAGGATTCAGGGAATAACTTGTGGTTGCGCTCTCGATAGTCGAGAACGCTTAACTTGGCAATGATTGCCGCCTTGTTTAGTCCTACTGATTGGTCAGATCGGCAATGACCTGCGCCCATAGCTCGGGCGGCTGCGCGCCGGGGACGGCATGGGTGTTGGCAACGATGAAGGTCGGGACCGAGTTCACGCCCATCTTGCGGCTATGGGCATCACGGTCGCGGATGTCCTGCGCATCGACATCGGATTTCAGCAGGCGGGTGACCACAGCGGCGTCCATCTCGATACTGTCGGCGATATCGGCCAGTACTTCGGCGTCACCGATATCGCGGGCATCGACGAAATAGGCTTTGAAAAGGGCAGAGACGGCTGCGGTCTGGCGGCCTTCGATCCCGGCCCAATGGATCAGACGGTGCGCGTCCAGCGTGTTAGGCGTGCGCTGCATGGCCTCGAAGTTGATCTCAAGCCCCGCCTTTTCGGCGTGTTCGACGACCGGTGCATAGGCTTTGACGGCGCCTTCCTTGCCGCCGAACTTGGCTTCGAGGTAGGCGCGTCGGTCCATGCCCTCGCGCGGCATCTCGGGGTTGAGCTGGAACGGGTGCCATTCGATCACAAAGGGGTGATCGGGGTGGTCCATCAGCGCGCGGTCGAGATGCGCCTTGCCGATGTAGCACCACGGGCAGATCGGATCGGACATGATATCAAGCTTGATCGCATCGGCCATGGGACACCCCTTTGTTAAAGCCCCCCGGGCATAGCGGGCACGGCGACGCATCGCAAGCGGGCAGCGTTGCAAGCGGCAGGGGGCGCGGCTATAGCAGGTCCATGACAGATCGCCCGCCGCCATCTTTGATCCAGATCGCCCGCGAAAACGGGGCGAGCGAGACCGCCCCGCCGGTGGACCTCGGGGCACGGGTGCGCGAATTGCGCAAGGCGCGTAATTGGACGCTGGAACAGGCCGCGCGGCAGGCGGGGCTGGCGCGCTCGACCTTGAGCAAGATCGAGAACGGGTTGATGTCGCCCACCTATGACGCGCTGAAGAAGCTCGCCGTGGGGCTAGAGATCACCGTGCCGCAGCTTTTCACCCCGCCCGCGGGGGAGAAGATCACCGGCCGCATGGCCGTGACCCGCGCCGAGGAAGGCGCGCCCAAGGCCACCGGCACCTATGAGCATGTCCTGCTGGCCGATGCGTTGCGCAAGAAGCAGATGCTGCCCTACCGCGCCCGCATCCGCGCCCGCCGGATGGAGGAGTTCGACGGCTGGGTGCGCCACGACGGGGAGGAGTTCCTCTATGTGCTGACCGGCATGGTGCGGCTGTTTACCGAGTTCTACGAACCCGTCGACATGCGCCGCGGCGACAGCGCCTATTACGACGCCACCATGGGGCATAACGTTGTCTCGCTCAGCGATGAGGATGCGACGATCCTCTGGGTGACCTCACTGGTCTGACCCTTCCGCGGGTTGCCACCACCAGACCTCGGGCATGAAGTTCGGCCCATCGCCGTAAAGCGGGATCGTCTCGGGGTAGGCCATGCGCGCGTCATGGGCGATCAGACCTTCGTCGAACTGCCAGAAGGGGATGACATAGCGCCCCGCCGTCAGGATCCGGTCAAGCGCGCGGGTGGCGGCCACGAAATCCGCCGTTTCGCGGGCCTGCAGCATCCTGTCGATCATCGCATCCACCGCCGGAGAGCGCACGCCCATGAGGTTGCGTGTGCCGGGCAGATCGGCGGCCTCCGACCCCCAGTAGAAACGCTGCTCCGTACCGGGGCTGAGCGACAGGGCGCGGCGGAAGGTTGTCATGTCGAAATCATAGCTGTTCTGCCGTGCGACGAATTGCGCATCATCCACGGTTTCGATCTCGGCGGTGATGCCCAGTCGCTTGAGGGCCTGCGTGTAAAGCTCTGCAATCGCGAGGTTTTCCCGGCTTCCCTTGGACAGAAGGATGGTAAAGGTCAGCGGCGTGCCGTCGCCCCGGCGCATGACGCCGCCTTCGGCCTCGTAACCTGCGGCATTCAACTGCTGCATCGCGGCGCGGATGCCCGCGCGGTTGCGGGCAGAGCCGTCACCCACCGGCAGCCGATAGCCATCCACCGTGCCGGGCGGCAGCGTGTCGGCGTAATCGGCCAGCAGATCGAAAACCCGCCCTGACGCCGGACCGTCGCGCATGGCAAGGTCGGAGTTCGAGAAATAAGAGGTGATCCGGGGAAGGGTGCCGCCGGTCAACGTCTCGTTAATATACTCGAAGTTGAAGGCCGAAATCAGCGCGTCGCGCACCCGCCAATCGTCGAAAGGCGCGCGGCGGGCGTTCATGACAAAGCCGGTCATGCCCGACGGTTTGCTATGCGGGAAGGTCGATTTCACCACGTCGCCCCGGGTGATCGCGGGGAAGTCGTATTGCGTCGCCCAAGTCTCGGCGTTGAATTCGCGCACGGCTGAGATTTGGCCGGCCTTGAAGGCTTCGAAGAGCACATTGGCATCGCCGTAGAAGTCGATCTTTACCTCATCGTAGTTATGCGTGCCTTGGCGAAAGGGCACGTCGGCGCCCCAGTAATCGGGGTTGCGCGTCAGCGTGACATGGCGGCCCGCCTGATAGTCGGTGATGGTATAGGGGCCGCTGCCCAAAGGAATTTCGGACAGGGGGGCATTGGCAAAGTCCTGCCCTTCCCATTGCGCCTTGCTGAGGATGGGGCGCATCCCGGCGAGCAGGGCAAGCTCGCGATTGTCGCTGTTGAAAGTCATCCGCAGGCTGCGCGGGCCGGTCTGTTCGATGCTGTCGATCTGCTGGCGCAGCCCTTGGTAGCGGGGATGGCCTTCGGTGCCGAGCAAATCGAAGGAAAAGATCACATCCTCGACGGTGACGGGCGTGCCATCGGAAAACCGCGCCTCCTCGCGCAGGGTGAATTCCACCCACGCGCGGTCCTCGGGCACCTCGATCGTCTCGGCCAGCAGGCCGTAAAGCGCGAAGGGTTCATCCCAGGACCTCCCCATCAAGGTTTCATGGGTGAAATGCGGCAACTGCCAAGGCGCGGTGCCCTTGCGGACGAAGGGGTTGAGGCTGTCGAATCCCCCGGTATTGCCCAGCACGATCTCACCCCCCTTGGGGGCTTCGGGGTTCACATAAGGAAGGGCGTCAAAATCGGCCGGCAAAGCAGGGTCGCCATACATGGCGATTCCATGTTGCGGGGCGGCCGATGCCGCCCCCGAGAGCAGAATCAGTGAAGAAAGGGCCGCAACGCCCCGTGCTTTCGAGAAAAATTCCCAGCTCATTTTTGAAACGATCACGATCTGCCCTTATTTTGTTGGAGTTATTCCATACCCGCGGATTCTCGCCTTATCAAACTTTTAGCTTGGATTGTGAGCGTGAAAGGCGTATACAGAGGTCACTGCTCGATAGGTTTCTTGCCTGTATGAAACCTGCCTCAATAACTTACGCCCGCCTCGCGCGGGCGTTTTTTTTTGGCCAATTTTCACCGACCCTTAAGCTCCTTCGCGCAAACCCTTTCCCTTTGGCGCGCGCGCAGTACATGATGCAGGCGCAGCATGAACAAGGAGACGCGCCATGGCTTTCACCATCGACCTGTCCGGCAAGACAGCCGTCATCACGGGATCGAACTCTGGAATCGGACTGGGCATCGCCTGGGAATTGGCGCGGGCCGGGGCCGATGTTTTGTTGAACTCTTATACCGATGACGAGGCGGATCATGCGCTGGCGCAGGAGATTGCGCAGACATGCAACGTAACGGCCCGCTACATCAAGGCCGACATGTCCAAAGGGGCGGAGTGTCGGCGTTTGATTGCCGAAGCGGGGGCCTGTGACATTCTGGTGAACAACGCAGGGATCCAGCATGTCGCGCCAATCCCTGAGTTTCCGGCCGAGAAATGGGACGCGATCATCGCGATCAACCTGTCGTCGGCCTTTCACACCACCGCCGAAGCGCTGCCGATGATGCGCAAAGCGGGCTGGGGTCGTGTGATCAACATCGCCTCGGCCCATGGTCTGACGGCATCGCCCTATAAATCCGCCTATATCGCCGCGAAACACGGGATTGTCGGCCTCAGCAAGACCACAGCGCTGGAGACGGCGAAAGACCCGATCACCTGCAACGCCATTTGCCCCGGCTATGTGCTGACCCCGATCGTCGAGAAGCAGATCCCCGACACGATGAAGGAATACGACATGAGCCGCGAAGAGGTGATCGAACAGGTCATGCTCACCCGGCAACCGTCGCGCGAATTCGCCACTGTTGAACAGATGGGCGGCACGGCAACCTTCCTGTGCTCGGATGCAGCGGCGCAGATCACCGGCACGACGATCAGTGTCGATGGCGGCTGGACGGCCTTGTAAGCGCCGTGGCGGTCAAGAAACGCATCAACCTCGCCCTCCAAGGCGGCGGCGCCCATGGCGCTTTCACTTGGGGGGTGCTCGACCGGCTGTTGCAGCAGGACGATCTGGATATCTGCGGGATCTCGGGCACCTCGGCGGGGGCGCTGAACGGCGCGGCCTTGAAATCGGGGATGATCGCAGGCGGGCGCGAGGGCGCGCGGGAGAATCTCGATTGGCTTTGGTCGCAGGTCTCGGGCATTTCGGACCTGCGGCTGTCGCATTGGCTGGCGCCTTTCGGTTTGGACAAGCTCAGTCAGGCGATGGAATATTCGCTGCCCATGGCGATCTCGGATTCGCTCACGCGTGTCGTGTCGCCCTATGCTTACGGCCCGTTCTATCGCAATTCGCTCGAAGATGTTGTGGCCCGGTTCGACTATGGCAAAGTGGGCGCGCATAAGCCGCCGTTCTTTTTCGTCTGCGCCACACGGGTCCGCAACGGCAAGATCCGGGTGTTTGAGGGGGATGAGATCGGGCCTGATGCATTGCTCGCCTCAGCCTGTCTGCCGACGATCTTTAAGGCCGTAGAGATTGACGACGCCCAGACCGGCCAGCGCGAGGCGTTTTGGGACGGGGGCTATACCGGCAACCCGGCGCTGTTTCCGCTGTTCCGCGATGACCTGCCCGAAGATATCGTGGTGGTGAACATCAACCCGCTCGACCGCGAAGACCTGCCGGTCACGCCGCAGCAGATCCAGAACCGTATTAATGAGATCAGCTTTAATTCCAGCCTCTTGCGCGAGATGCGGGCGATTGAATTCGTCCAGCGGCTGATCGCGGATGGCACCTTGCCAGAGGGTCGGATGAAGCGGGTGCACATGCATATGATCGCCGACGACGCGCTGATGGCGCAGCTATCAGTGGCGACAAAGCTGATGCCCAACCCGGCGGTGATACGGGCGCTGCATGAGGCCGGTGTCGCAGCGGCGGATCAGTTCCTTGTTGAGCACTTCGACGACCTGAACCAGCGCAGCAGCGTTGATCTACCCGCGATGTTCGGCTGAGTTTTCAGGGTCCGACAGCGCCAGCGCCTCGGGGAGATCGCCACCGGGGCGCGGCGGATAGACCAGCCCGGCAGAGATCACCAGCTTCGCCGCGTCTTCGACGCTCATGTCGAGTTCGATCACATCCTCCCGCGGCAGGAACAGCAAGAAGCCCGAGGTTGGGTTCGGCGTGGTCGGCAGAAAGACCGAGAGCATCTCGCCCCCCGCGTTGGTGCGGGCCAAGACCTCTCCCTTCGCCTCGGTCGAGATGAAGCCAAGCGCCCAGATGCCGCGCCGTGGGTATTCGATCAGGCAGGCGGTCTCAAAGCTCCGCTCGGACTGGGCGAAGATCGTTTCGGAAATCTGTTTGATGCCGGAATAGATCGTCCGCACGACGGGGGTGCGTTCCACCAGACTTTCGGCGAAGCGGATCATCGAACGGCCAATCAGCCCTTTCGCGGCCCAGCCCACCATGACGGTGAAGATCAGAAAGATCACCACCCCAAGGCCGCGCACGTTGAACTGCATCGACGGGTCGAGGCCCAAGAAATCTTGGAGCAGCCGGTCGGGATGGTAGGCTTTGGGCACCAGCGGCAGCACGAAACCGTCGATCCAGCCGACCACGCTCCAGATCAGCCAGATGGTCAGCCCGACAGGCGCAATCACGACCAGACCGGTCAGGAAAGACGCGCGCAGCCTTGCGACAAGGCTGCGCCGAACCTGCGTTGGGTCGGGATCAAAAGGTGTGTTCATCTGCGCCGTTTTCCGAAGAGTTAATCGCAACATAGCTAAGGCGTATGCCCCGGCCCGGCAATGGCTCCGCGGTGTTTTTCGCCTTTAACGCGGCAGGTTGACGAGGTTTGCGGCGATCTTGGCCCCCAGCCGGGCATTGTTGCGCACCAGTGCGATATTGGCGGTCAGCGAACGGCCCTCGGTCAGCTCAAAGATGCGTTGCAGCAAGAAGGGGGTCACGCCCTTGCCGTGGACGCCTTGGGCATCGGCCTCGGACTGGGCCTGCGCGATGATCGGGGCGAGTTCGGCGGCGGGGATTTCCTCTGCCGCGGGGATCGGGTTGGCCACCAACTGGCCACCGGGCAGGCCCATGGCGGCGCGGGTGCGGTGGGCTTTGGCAAGTGCTGCGGCATCATCGAGGCGCAGCGGCGATTGCAGGTCCGAGCCTGCGCTCCAGAAGGCGGGGAAGCTGTCTTGGCCCACGGTGATGACCGGCACGCCTTGGGTTTCCAGCACTTCCAGCGTCTTCGGCACGTCGAGGATCGCCTTGGCGCCCGCCGCGATGACGGTGACGGGGGTTTGTGCCAGTTCCATGAGGTCGGCGGAGACATCAAAGCTGTCTTCCGCGCCCTTATGCACGCCGCCGATGCCGCCGGTGGCGAAGACTTCGATGCCCGCAAGATTGGCCGCAATCATGGTGGCGGCGACGGTGGTGGCACCTGTCCCGCGCGAGGCGATGCAAACGGCCATATCGGCGCGCGACAGTTTGGCCACATGCTTGGCCTGGGCCAAATCGCTCAACTGGTCATCGTCCAGACCGATGTGCAGCGCGCCACGGATCACGGCGATGGTGGCGGGAACGGCGCCAGCGTCGCGGATGTCCTGTTCGACCTGCCGCGCCACTTCGAGGTTTTGCGGATAGGGCATGCCATGGGTGATGATGGTGCTTTCCAAGGCCACGATCGGCGCGGCGTTCTCGCGGGCCTTGGCCACCTCGGCGCTGAAGGTCAGGGGCAGGGCGGATGTGGCGGTGGTCATATCTTGGTCTCTCCGGAAACGTAAAGGGCGGCGGCATCAAGTGCTGCCTTGAGGGCGGATTGCGCAACGGCACCGCCAAGTTCAGCGGCCACATGGGCCGCCATGAATGTATCGCCTGCACCCGTGACCCGGGCGACATGCACCTGCGGCGGGGTGAGGGTGATGATCTCGTCGCCTTGGCCCACGGTGGCGGGGTTGCCGCCGTCGGTCACCACGGCGCGGCGTGCGCCACGGGCCAGCAGGGCGCGGGCGGCGGTTGGGGAATCGTCAAAGCTCGACTGGCAGAGTAGCCCGGCCTCTTCGAGGTTCACATAAAGCGTACCGCGTCCCGCTTTGAGGAAGGGTGTCAGCCGTAGCGCCTTGCCGGGAGAGGCGGGCGCGACGCGCAGATCGGCCCTTGCCAACAGCGGGCTTTGCGCCATGCGGGCCAGCAGTTCGACGGTCAGGTTGCCATCAAGCGCCACGGCCCCTTCATAGGGGCTGGGCAGGCTGCCATCCTCCAGCGGGCGCAGGATCTTGTCGCCCGCAGCCTCCAGCGAATGGGCATCGGCAATCGCGGCGATCAACCCGTTGGACCCTTCGACGGCCATGTAACGGTCGGTCGGCAGATCGTCCGAGCGGTAGACGTGATCGGTGATCAGCCCGCGCAGGGCGCAGGCGGCGATCAACTCATCCCCTTCGGCATCGCGCCCCACGGCGGAAAGCAGCGCCGGCGTTAGCCCAAAGCGCGCCAGCGCCATGCCGATGTTCAGCGCCACGCCGCCGGGCAGGCGGGTGATCCGCCCCGGCATGTCAGAGCCTTGGCGCATGGCGTTTTCAGAGCGGCCGATCACGTCCCAAAGGACGGAGCCGATGCAAAGGATGTCAGCTGTCTTGGTCATGCGGCGCTTCTAGCCGCCAAATCTCCCCACGCGCAAGCGGCGTTATTGTGGCACCGCGAATGTCAGCGCCGCCCAGAGCGTTTCCCAGACCGGTTGATCGGGGTCGTAGCCCGGGCCGGTCTGCGCCTCTGCCGCCGGGCGCAGCACCACCGCGTCAAAGAGGTACTCATGCCCCGCCGTGACCGGAATCAGTGCTTCGCCTGCCGCATCGGTGCGGTGGAGGGAGATGGCGACGCTGTCATCCGGAGCGCGATCGAATACTTCGATCTGCGCGTTGGGGCGGGGGGCGCCTTGATAAAGGAGTGCCACCTTCATCTCACCCGCGAAATCTGGGTCATAGGGATTCGTTAGTGCCACGAACTCCGTCGCCATGCCGGTGGGCGCATCCTGCCCCGTGCCCGCGCCGAGGGCGATCAGGGTCTTGACGTGGCGGGTGTAGCTTTCGACAACCTTATCGGTCGACCATCCGTTCGCGCGGTGATCGCTCTCAGCCTTAGGGAAGTCCTTATGCGCGGCGAAACGGAGGAATTTGTCAAAGTCCTCATAGGTGACTTTGGAGGGCGTCGTTTCGGCCACCGCCACGACCAGCGCGTCACCCTCGGGCGCGGGGAGGCTCAGGGCAGGGCTGTCGCCCGCGCGCGGCGATAGCGGGACCTCTCGCCCCCCGATTTTGACCTCAAAACGCGTGAGCCGGTTAGGCAGATAGGGGAAGGCCGCGCCGGTAAATTCCTCACCATTGCGAAAATGCGCCGCGATCTTTTCACCGCTTTCCACTTGATAGTTCACCGGCGACAGCCAGTATTCATGTGCAAAGGCAGGCGCTGCCGATAAGATACTGAAAATAATAGCGGACAACTGGGACAGTTTCATGAAGCGAACTTTCATTTTGTTAAGAACCAAGCTGGCGTTGCTGTGGCTGTTGTCAAGCGCGGTACTGCTTTCGGCAGGCGCGGGTGCACAGGCGCATGAGGTCAAACCCACCATCGCAGATCTGACCGTGGCCGACGGACGGGCGGTGCTGGCGCTGGAGGTCAACCTCGAAGCGCTCTTGGCGGGCATCGACCTCGATACCCTCGAAGACACCGACAATGCCGAGAATGCGGGCGATTACGATGCGTTGCGCAGCCTGCCCGCCGCGCGCATCGCCGACCGCGCGCCTGAGCTTTTGCCGAAGTGGAACAGCCTGCCGCTGCTCAGCATCGATGGCGCCGCCGTGCCGTTGGAGAGTGTGACACTCGAGGTGCCCGAAGGAGTGGACGCCGAACTGCCGCGCGACAGTCAATGGCGGCTGGAGGGCGCGGTGCCGGCAGGCGCCGCGCAAGTACAGGTGACGTGGCCCGACGGCGCGGGCGCATTGGTACTGCGCCAGCAAGGGGTCGCGGACCCCTATACCGGGTATCTCTCGGGGGGCGAGACGAGCCCCGAGATCACGCTTTCGGGCGGGGATGCTCAAAGCGGTTGGCAAGCTTTCGTCAGCTACATTCCGGTTGGTTTCGATCACATCCTGCCGAAAGGGCTGGACCACATCCTCTTTGTCTTGGGGCTGTTCTTTCTGTCGACCCGTCTGCGGCCTTTGATCTGGCAGGTCACCGCCTTCACGCTGGCCCATACGGTCACGCTGGCGCTCGGCGCTTTGGGCTGGGTTAACGTGCCCGGTGCCATCGTCGAGCCGCTGATCGCCGCCTCAATCACCTATGTCGCGGTCGAGAATATCTTTCACTCCGCCCTAAACCGCTGGCGGCCCTTGGTGATCTTTGGCTTTGGGCTGTTGCACGGACTTGGCTTCGCCTCAGTGCTGGGGGATTTCGGCCTACCTGCGGGGCAATTCGTGCCGGCGCTTATCGGCTTCAATATCGGGGTGGAACTGGGGCAGCTGGCAGTGATCGCCATCGCCTTCGTACTGGTCGGCTGGGCGATGAATCGCGATTGGTACCGCCGGGCCATCGCGGTTCCCGCCTCCTGCGTCATCGCGGCGATCGGGGCCTATTGGTTCATCGAACGGGTGTTTCTGTAAGCGAACGGGCAGCCCTTGACCGGGCTGCCCTAGGGGCCGCTTAGCCCTGCATGGCGGCGATCAGGGTGGCGAGTTCGGCCACCGGATCGTCCTTGTCCCAAATCTCGGTCCCGATGCCGAAAAAGTCAGTCCGGGGGGCGAGATCGCGGATCATGTTGATGTCGAGCGCGCCTTCGGCGACGACGGGCACTTCGATGACTTCGGACCACCACTGAAACAGATCGGCCTCGGCAAAGCTTCCATCGCCGAGCGCGCTGGCTTGGGTCGGGCCAAAGCTGATGTAGTCTGCCCCGGCTTCGCCAGCCGCCATCCCCTCATGCCGCGATGTGCCGCAGAAGGCACCGACGATGGCATCATCGCCCAGCTCTTTGCGGGCATGGCGCACGGTGCGGGCGGCATCGCTCAGGTGCACGCCGTCAAGGCCGAGCTTTTCGACCAGCAGCAGATGATCCGAGATCACCAAGGCCACGTCGCGCGCATGGGTCACTTCGCGCAGCGCATCACCGGCGCGGGCGAGGCGGTCTTCATCCCGGGTCGAAAGCGCCATGCGCACACAGGCCACCGGATGGGCGTCGAGCACGGCGGCGAGTTGCGCGGGGAATTGGCTCAGCTCAACTTCGGGCGGGGTGATAAGGTAAATCTGCGGCTGTTCTGGCGCGTCCATGGTCACTGTCCTTAATCGAGTCTGGGGCCTAATCGAGTCATGGGCCTTAATCGGGTCTGGGAGCCTGACTAGCGCAGGGCGTTGCAAAAGAAAACGGATATGCGTGTGTCGCGCGGGCTTTCTTGCGGTGCTGCGGCGCAGGGGCTATGAGGCGCGCATGACAGAGACATCATCCTCCCCCGTTCAGCCCGCGCCGATCCCGGCCATCGTGCTTGTCCGCCCTCAGATGGGCGAGAACATCGGCGCTGCGGCGCGCGCAATGTGGAACTTCGGCCTCGATCACATGCGGGTCGTGGCCCCGCGCGATGGCTGGCCGAGCCAATCCGCCGTGGCCATGGCCTCGGGGGCGGGGCGGCTGTTGGACGAGGCACAGCATTGCGCCGATCTGCCCGAAGCGCTTGGCGATTGCGATTTCACCTTTGCCACCACGGCGCGTAGTCGCGATCTGACGAAACCGGTCTACAGCCCCGAAGCCGCGATGCGGCTGGCGGCAAAGAAAATCGCGGCGGGCCAACGGGTTGCGGTGCTGTTCGGACCCGAGCGGGCAGGGCTTGAGAATGAGGATATCGCGCAGGCCAATGCCATCGTCTCGGTCCCGGTGAATCCGAAGTTCGCCTCTCTCAATCTCGCGCAATGCGTGCTGTTGATGTCTTACGAATGGATGCGGGCGCAGGGCGAGGTGACCCATGAGGTCGTCGAGATGGCGGGCACCGATTGGGCCAAGGGCGCCGAGGTTGACCATTTGGCGCGGCATTACGAGGAGCAATTGACCGAGGCCGGGTTCTTCTTCCCCGAGCATAAGGTCGCCTCGATGAAGCTCAACCTTCGCAACATGTGGTCGCGGATGCCGTTGACGCGGGCGGATGTGCAGATGTTGCACGGCATCCTGCGGCAAATGGTCCGCTGGAAGGAGAAGGGCTGAGGGCCATCGGCTGCCCGTGGGGTGGCGATCCTGAAGGTTTTTCTGCCACTTTATGGTGCAGCATCAATGCTTTGCCGCAGTGTCGCGCCTGTCCTTGCCAAATCGCCTCCCCGTGGGGCGGGCAGGCGATGGCCCGGCGCCTTCGGCTTGATTCCGGGCCGGGGTTGGCGGCGCATGCGGCAACATAACCCACCCCGCTAGACCTTTCTCTGCCCATGTCATACCACTCTATCCAAACGGAAAAAGAGGCGCGCCATGGCGGAGAAACGCAAACTGTTTGAAGAGGTCGGGTCCGACCAACCCAGCCGTGCACCGGTGCAAACCGGCACGATCGACAAGGGCCGGGGCGGCGCGCGCGGGCCGATCCGGGTCTGGCTGATGATCCTCTTTGCGTTGGTCTTTGTCATGATCGCCGTGGGCGGGCTCACGCGGCTCACTGACTCCGGCCTCAGCATCACGGAATGGCGCCCGGTGACCGGTGCCTTGCCGCCGATGAACGAGGCCGACTGGCAGTCAGAATTCGAGAAATACAAGCAGATCGACGAGTTTCAGGTCCAGAACTCCTGGATGGAACTCTCTGATTTCAAAAGCATCTACTGGTGGGAATGGGGGCATCGGCAGCTTGGCCGGGTGATCGGCCTCGTCTGGGTCTTGGGCTTTCTCTACTTCTTCCTGCGCCGGCAAATCCCTATCGGCTGGACCAAACGGCTGCTCTTTATCGGCGCTTTGGGCGGCGCGCAGGGGGCGATTGGCTGGTGGATGGTCGCCTCGGGTGTGACCAGTGGGCAGGGGGTGACGGATGTGGCCTCCTACCGTTTGGCGACGCATCTGGGGCTGGCCTTTGTCATCCTCGGTTTCATCACATGGTATGTGCTCTTGCTGGGTCGCAGCGAACGCGATCTGATTCAGGCCCGCCGCGCCAAGGAGGCCAAGCAATTCGGCATGGCAACGGGTCTGTTGCATTTCGCCGCACTGCAGATCCTGCTGGGCGCCTTGGTCGCAGGGATTGACGCGGGGCGCTACTTCGTCGATTGGCCGTTGATGCAGGGGCAGTTCTTCCCGCCCGAGGCATTCGACATCACGCCGACATGGCGGAATTTCTTTGAGAACCCGGGGTTGGTGCAGTTCATGCACCGGATGGCGGGCTATCTGCTTTTCGCTTTCGGGGTGGTCGTCTGGCTGCGCGGTCGCCGCTCGGCCCATGCCCGCACGCGCTTTGCTTTCAACGCCGTGATGGCGGCGCTGTCTTTGCAAGTGGTTCTGGGCATCACCACCGTGCTCTATGCCGCGCCTGTGCATCTGGCGCTCGCGCATCAGGCGCTGGCCGTGCTGCTTTGGGTGCTGATCCTGCGCGCGCGTTTCCTCGCGGCCTATCCCGTCGCCACATCGCTGAGAGGCTGAGACATGACTGCATATGATGATTTGATGGCTTTCCAGCGCGACACCGAGGCGCTGGCACAGGTCGCAGGCCGTTTGGGCTGGGATCAAGAAACGGTCATGCCGCGGGGCGCGGCCCCGCAGCGGGCCGAGGAGATGGCGGCGATGGAAAGCGTCCTCCACGCCCGCCGCATCGACCCGCGCATCGCAGATTGGCTGGCCCAGATCGAGCCCGCTGCGTTGGATGCGGTCGGGCAGGCGAACCTGCGCCACATCAAGCGCGACTTTGATCGTGCCACCCGCGTTCCCGCCGATCTGGCGGCGCGCATCGCCCGCGTCACCTCCGCCGCCCAAGGCACTTGGGCCGAGGCCCGCGCCGCCGATGACTTCGCGGCCTTCGCTCCTACTTTGAAAGAAGTGATCGCGCTCAAACGCGAAGAGGGGGCCGCACTGGCCGAAGGGCGCGAGATCGAGATTTATGACGCGATGTTGGAGGATTACGAGCCCGGCACCACGGCGGCGGACCTCGAAGCCATGTTTGGCGCGCTGCGGCCAAAGCTCTCCGAACTGCGCGCCGCCGTCCGCGAAGCCGAAGCCCCGCCGGTGTTGGAAGGGGTCTTTGATGAAGCGGCGCAGATGACCCTCACCGCCAAACTGGCGCGGCGTTTTGGCTATGATTCGGCCACCGGGCGCATCGACAAGGCCGTGCATCCCTTCTCCTCCGGATCGGGGCTGGACGTCCGGATTACCACGCGAACCAATGCCGTCGACCCGTTCAACTGCTTTTATTCCACCGTGCATGAGGTTGGCCATGCGGCCTATGAGCAGGGGATCGATAGCGCCTATCTGCTGACGCCTTTGGGCCGGGGCGTGTCGATGGGGGTGCATGAAAGCCAAAGCCGCATCTACGAAAACCAAATCGGCCGCAGCCGCGCCTTCACCGGGTGGCTCTTTGGTGAGATGACGGCGGTCTATGGCGATTTCGGCGTACCGAATGCCGAGACTTTCTACCGGATCGTCAACCGTGTGTCCGATGGTTTCATTCGAACCGAGGCGGATGAGCTTCAGTACAATCTCCATGTTCTGTTACGTTTCGATCTTGAACGGGCGTTGATGTCGGGCGACCTGCAGGTCGACGGGTTGGAAGCGGCGTGGAACGATCGCTTCGAAGCTGATTTCGGCTATCCGGTCGACCGTCCGTCAAACGGTGTCTTGCAGGACGTGCATTGGTCGGTCGGGCTTCTGGGCTATTTCCCGACCTATAGCCTCGGCAATGTCTATGCCGGATGCCTTCACGAGGCTTTGCGGGAGGCCGTACCCGATCTCGACGAAGCCTTGGCAAGGGGGGATACGAGTGCTGCTACCGGTTGGCTGCGTGAGAACGTGCAAAAGCATGGGGGCCTTTACGAGCCGCGTGAGGTAATCACCCGCGCTTGCGGAAAGCCGCCGACCGAGGCACCGTTGCTGACCTACCTAGAAAACAAGTTCACGGATCTGTATGGAATTTGAGCATCCGAGATGGGGAACAATTCGCCATTTTGGATGTTGCTTAAACAACGGGCATCGCTATAAATCCTAACCATAGCTTAATATTTCGCCTTTGCGCCGGATAAGATTATATGCGATGCTGCGGTGAGTTTCATTTTTGACGAGATATAGGAGTACCTAGACATGAAAATTCTTGCAACGGTGGCGGCAACTATCGCTCTTTCGGGTGCTGCTTTCGCCCAAACCACTTCTCAAGCGGCTGTTCTTGGGGCGTCTGACGATGCGGTCTATTCGCTTCAGGTTCAAGGTGCCAATGGTGTGGTCTATAACTGTAAGCCTGATCCGGTCACCGTAGACGGCAACACTGCGCGCGTTTGCGTGCCTGCCGATGCAGATGGTGCAGGGCTCTTTGCTGCTGGTGCCGGTCTTGGTGGCGGCGCGGCGGCAGCTGGTGCTGCTTTGGTTCTGGTTGCAGTCGCGGCATCCGGTTCCTCTTCTTCGACCACTACTACCAACTAATTTCCTAACGGAAGTTTAAGATTAGAAAATCCCCCGCGCTGATGGCGCGGGGGATTTTTTGTTGTTCGATGATGTTTTGGTAAAAAGCCCCCGCCCCAAAGCATATGCATGGGGCAGGGGGGCGCCGATCATTCGGCGGCGCTGTCACCCTCGACTTCATCCTCTTCGTTGCCCTGATCGGCGATCCAGGCCACGCTGACGACTTCCTCGTTCTTGCCGGTGCTGAACACTTTCACACCACCAGCGCTGCGCGAGCGGAATGAGATGCCTTCAACCGGCACGCGGATCGACTGGCCCTTGGAGGTCGCCAGCATCACCTGATCGGACATCTCGACCGGGAAGCAGGCGACGATGGGACCGTGGGCCATGGCCTTGGTCCAAGCCGTCACGCCCATGCCGCCGCGGCCCCGCACGGGGTAGTCATGGGCCGAGGAGACCTTGCCCGCGCCCTTGGCGGTGATCGTCAGTATCAGATCCTCGGCGGCGGACATTTCGGCATAGCGTTCGGTGCTGAGCTGGCCAGCTTGAACCTGCTCTTCCTCGTCATCGCTGCTGTCCTCATCGGTCAGCCCCGCCATCAAGCGGCGCTGTTTGAGATAGGCGACACGCTCTTCCGAACTCGCTTCGAAGTGGCGGATGACGGACATGGAAACGAGGTTGTCGCCTTCGCCCAGACGGATGCCGCGGACGCCGACGGAGTTGCGTGAGTTGAACACCCGCACGTCGGTCGCCGGGAAGCGGATCGCGCGGCCCGCGTCGGTGACCAGCATCACGTCATCGTCGTTCGAGGCGATACGCGCGTTGATCAGCGTGGTGCCCTCATGCTCGCCTTCGAACTTCATGGCGATCTTGCCGTTGGCCTTCACATTGGTGAAATCCGACAGCTTATTGCGCCGAACGGTCCCGGCAGAGGTGGCAAAGATCACCTGCAGGTCGTCCCATTCCTTCTCATCCCGGTCCACCGGCATGATCGCCGCGATGGAGACACCGGTGGGGATGGGCAGGATATTCACGATGGCCTTGCCTTTGGCGGTGCGCGCGCCCTGCGGCAGGCGCCATGTCTTTAGCTTGTAGACCATCCCGTCGGTGGTGAAGAACAAAAGCTGCGTATGGGTGTTGGCGACGAAGAGGTTGGTGACGACATCCTCTTCCTTGGTCTGCATGCCCGAGACACCCTTGCCGCCGCGGCGCTGCGCGCGGAAGTCGGCCAGGGGCGTGCGCTTGATGTAGCCGCCGGAGGTCACGGTCACGACCATTTCCTCGCGGGCGATCAGGTCTTCGTCGTCCATGTCGCCCGACCAGTCGACGATCTCGGTCCGACGTGGCACGGCGAATTGCTCGCGCACCTCGCGCAACTCGTCGGAAATAATGCCGAGGATACGCTCGCGGCTGCCCAGAATCTCAAGGTATTCTTTGATCTTACCCGCCAGCTCTTCCAGCTCGTCGGTCACTTCCTTGACGCCGATCTGGGTGAGGCGCTGTAGGCGCAGTTCCAGAATGGCGCGGGCCTGTGCTTCGGAGAGGTTGTAGGTGCCGTCTTCGTTCGCCGTATGGGTCGGGTCGTCGATGAGCGCGATATAGGGCAGGATGTCCTCGGCGGGCCAGCGGCGGGTCATCAGCTTCTCGCGCGCCTCGGCGGCGTCGGCGGAGGAGCGGATGGTGGCAACCACCTCGTCGATATTGGTGACAGCGACCGCGAGACCACAAAGGATATGGCTGCGCTCGCGCGCCTTGCGCAGCAGGTAGGCCGTGCGGCGCGCCACGACATCTTCGCGGAAGTCGATGAAGTAGCTGAGGAATTTGCGCAAAGTGAGCTGCTCAGGCCGGCCGCCGTTCAGCGCCAGCATGTTGCAGCCGAAGTATGTCTGCATCGGGGTGAAGCGGTAGAGCTGGTTCATTACCACTTCGGCGGTGGCGTCGCGTTTGAGTTCGATGACCACACGCACGCCGTTGCGGTCGCTCTCATCCTGAACGTGGGCGATGCCCTCGATCTTCTTCTCGCGGACCTGTTCGGCGATCTTTTCGATCATCGTAGCTTTGTTGACCTGATAGGGGATCTCGTCGATGACGATGGCCCAGCGGTCTTTGCGGATTTCCTCGACCCGGGTCTTGGCGCGGATCACCACGCTGCCGCGGCCCTCAAGGTAGGCTTTGCGTGCGCCGGAGCGGCCCAGCATGATGCCGCCAGTGGGAAAGTCGGGGCCGGGGATGTATTCGATGAGCTGTTCCGAGGTCAGGTCCGGATCGTCGATCAGCGCGAGGCAGGCATCCACCACCTCGCCAAGGTTATGCGGCGGGATGTTCGTCGCCATGCCAACGGCAATGCCGCCCGCGCCGTTGACCAGCATGTTCGGAAAGCGCGCGGGCAGGACGGTCGGTTCCTGCTGCTTGCCGTCGTAGTTGTCCTGAAAATCGACGGTTTCTTTGTCGATATCGGCCAGAAGATAGGCGGCGGGCTTGTCCATGCGCACTTCGGTATAGCGCATGGCCGCCGGGTTATCGCCGTCCATCGAGCCGAAGTTGCCCTGACCGTCCAAGAGCGGCAGCGACATGGAGAAATCCTGCGCCATCCGCACAAGCGCGTCATAGATCGCGCTGTCGCCATGGGGGTGGTACTGGCCCATCACGTCGCCCACGGGACGGGCGGATTTGCGGTAGGGTTTGTCATGGGTGTTGCCGGTCTCGTGCATCGCGTAGAGGATGCGGCGGTGCACCGGTTTCAGACCGTCGCGCAGATCGGGAATCGCGCGGCTGACGATCACGCTCATCGCGTAGTCCAGATAGGACGTGCGCATCTCGTGTTCGATGGTCACCGACGGCCCGTGAAAGATGGGCTTTTCGTCTGCGTTTTCAGGGGTATCCGGCGTATCGGTCACGTATCTTGCCCACCATTTTTATGGTTCTATATCTTGGGGTTTTCTATAGCAGACGGGGCATATCAGGTGCAATGGCTGTGGCCGAAACGCACTGGCAGCACTTAGGGCGAAGTGCCAACACACTGTTTTCATTGAAAAGTAATTCTGACCGCGCAAACTTGTTCTACAGAGGCAGCAAGGGAGGCGCAACATGCCCCGCAGTGAAACCGAATTGATGCTGAAAGGTTACGGGCTGACCACGGCAGAGTTCTTTTACCACATGCCCGATTACAGCCATGTGCTGAACAGCTATATCTGGCAGGATTACGACATCGCACCGGACCATCCGCGCCTGTTCGAATTCGTCGAATTCTGGCGCGCGGAGTTGGACGGGCCGCTGCATTCGGTCCGCTTCACCCACCGCAAGCTGATCGGCCCCGGCGAATGGCAAAACCAAGTGGGTGAGTTCACGCTACATTGAGCCCGCAGGGCAAAGGGCAGGGGCGTCAGACCGAACAGCTCGCCCCGCCCAACACGCAGAACTTTGCGCAATGCGGGTGGTTCAGCGCCACGTCGCGCTCCGCCTCGGCCAATGTGGTGCCGAGTTCAAACTCAGGGTCGTAGGGCAAGAGCGTGCAGGCCAGCACGGCGGGTTTCTCGGCCCCCTTGCGTTTGACCACCATACGGGAGGAGGCGCACATCACCGCGTCGGGGGATTTGTCCAGAATGCCCCAACAGGCGGTGGTGATCTCGGGCACTTCGACGGCCTCGTCCATCTCTGGGAAGAGGACGGTCATGGCGGGGTCTTGCGCGTCGATGTCAAAGCCGTGTTCGGCGTAGAAGGCGGCATAGCCCGCGCGGCTGTCGGCATCGCTGTCGGCAAAGATCGACCGCCCCGCCACGGCCATGCGAAAGCCGTTGTCGCGGAGCCATTCCATGCCAGTCAGGGTCTTGTCGAAGGCACCCTCGCCACGTTCCGCGTCGTGCAGATCGCGGCGATAATGGTCGACGGAGATGCGGAAGGTCATCTTGCCGGGATAGGCATCGCGCAGCCGCAACAGCCCCTTTTGCACCGATTTACGCATCATCGGACGCATCGCGTTGGTCAGGATCAACACCTCGTAACCGCGCTCTAGCGAGGCTTCGGTGATCTCGATCATCTGGGGGTTCATGAAGGGCTCGCCGCCGGTGAAGGCGATTTCGCGCACCGGCCAGCTACGCTCCTCGATCTGGTCGAGATAGTCGCGCACCTCATTCGCGGTGATATAGACCAGCGCGTCGTTCTTGGGGCTGGAGGCGATGTAGCAGTTCACGCATTCGATGTTGCACAGGGTGCCTGTGTTGAACCAAAGCGTTTCCGCCCCGCGCAGGGCCACGGTGGCGCGGGGTTCCCCCTTGGCGGTGACCGCCGGGTTCTGGAACTTGCCCTCGTTTGCTTGCGCAATATCTTTCATGATTGTTCCTTGCGTGATCCCGTGTGTTCCTGTTGTGGTAAGCTATTGCGGCGCACCCTAAAAGTCCAAGCACCGGGGCGCACAGTCTTGTGATGTAGGGAGAAATAAGTATGTTTGCGCTAACTCTGCCATTCTGCCCGGACAAGGATTAATCAATGGTTTCGCGTGTTATCCCTGTCGACCCCTTCGATCTTGTCATCTTTGGCGGCACCGGCGATCTGGCCCGGCGCAAGATTTTGCCGGGTCTTTATCGCCGTTACTGTGCGGGACAAATGCCCGAAGAGGCGCGGATCATCGGCGCTGCGCGCACCGAGATGGACGCCGCAGGCTACCGCGAGATGGTTGCCGAAGCGATTGAAGAGTTTGGCGGGAAAGACGCCTGCGACAACCTCGACGCCTTTCTGGCCAAGCTCGACTATGTCGCCATCGACGCACGCGGAGAGACCGGCTGGGCCGAGCTGCAGGGGCTGATGTCCGGTAAGGACCGGATCGAGGTCTATTACTTCTCTGTCGCGCCGGGGCTTTTCGGCGATCTGGCCGAACGGTTGCAGCAATGGGGCATGGCGGGCGAAGAATGTCGCATTGTCGTGGAAAAACCCTTTGGCCGCGATCTGGAGAGTGCGCGCGCCCTCAACGCGACGCTGGCCACCTATTTCAAAGAACAACAGATCTACCGGATCGATCACTATCTCGGCAAAGAGACGGTGCAGAACCTCATGGCGGTGCGCTTTGGCAATATGCTGTTCGAGCCGCTGTGGAACCGCCAATACGTCGACCACATCCAGATCACCGTGGCCGAGACGGTGGGCGTCGGCGGGCGTGGGGAGTATTACGACAAATCCGGCGCGATGCGGGACATGGTGCAGAACCATCTGATGCAACTCTTGTGCCTGATCGCGATGGAGCCGCCCGCGCGTTTTGATCCCGATGCGGTGCGCGACGAAAAGCTGAAAGTGATCCGCGCGATTGATCCGGTGCTGCCGCATCACCTCGTGCGCGGACAGTATGAGGCTGAAGAGGGCAATGAAGAAGATGCCCCCAGCTACCGCGATGCCGTCGGCAACCCACGGTCGCGGACCGAGAGTTTCGTGGCGTTGAAGGCCCATATCAGCAACTGGCGTTGGCATGGCACGCCGTTTTATCTGCGCACCGGCAAGCGCATGGTGGCGCGGTCGAGCGAAATCACGGTGGTTTTCAAAGACACGCCGCATTCCATCTTTGCCGAAGACGCGGGCCGTCATCGCAACGTGCTGTCGATCCGCTTGCAGCCGAACGAGGGCATCACCCTTGGCGTGACGATCAAGGAACCCGGGCCGGGGGGCATGCGTCTGGTCGATGTGCCGCTCGACATGACCTTTGCCGAAGCGCTTGGCCCCGATGGGGGCGATCAGGTCGATGCCTATGAGCGGCTTATCATGGACGTGATCCGGGGCAACCAGACATTGTTCATGCGCGACGACGAGGTCGAGGCCGCCTGGGCCTGGACCGATCCGATCATCCAAGGCTGGGAGGCCCGTCACGACGTGCCCAAACCCTATGACAGCGGCTCGGCAGGGCCCACGGATGCGACAGAAATGATGCGGCGCGATGGCCGTGAATGGCGAAAGGTATCCCCATGAACATCATCGAATATGCGGACCGCGAAATGCTGGTGATGAATGTCGCCAACAAACTGGCGGGCAAGTTGAAATCGGCGCTTTCGGGCAATGACCGCGTGTCTTTCGCGGTGCCGGGCGGCTCTACCCCCGGGCCGATCTTTGAGATGCTCAGCGCGACCGATCTGGATTGGAGCCGGGTGGATGTGATGCTGACCGATGAGCGTTGGGTGGACGTGGATGACCCGCTGTCGAACGCGCGTCTGGTGCGCGCGCATCTGTTGAACGACCGTGCCGCGGCGGCGCAGTTCATCCCCTTTTTCCGCCCCGGGCTTTCTCCGGGCGAGGGGGCAGAGGTGGTGGCCCCCAGTCTGACGGATCATGTGCCGATCTCTGTCCTGCTGCTTGGCATGGGTGACGACATGCACACTGCCTCGCTTTTCCCCGGCGACCCGAGCCTGCCTGACGCTTTGGCCGCCGATGCCCCGCTTTTGTGCCCGGTCTATCCCGAGGGCCAGCCCACTGCGCGTGTCACGCTGCCGGCGCATGTGCTCGACGGGGCGCTGAACAAACATCTCGTGATTTTCGGGGATGAGAAGCGCGCGGCTCTTGAGCGCGCGCAGGGGCTTTCCCCCGAAGAGGCCCCGATTGCAGCGGTGCTGGATGAAATCGAAGTTTACTGGGCGGCATGATGAACATTTGGCAAGACCTTCAAGAGCGGCAGAGCGCCGTGGCGGACCGCAAGATCACGGCACTGTTCGATGACCCGAACCGGGCCGAGGACTTCTCGCTGCGCACGCAGCATATGCTGTTCGACTACGCCAAGACGAATATCGACACCGAGACCCGTGCGGCGCTGCTGCAACTGGTCGAAAACGCCAAGGTCACCGAGCGGCGCGATGCGATGTTCGCGGGCGCGCCGATCAATGAGACTGAGGACCGCGCAGTGCTGCACACGGCGCTGCGCAATCTCGATTGCGGGGCGGTAAAGGTCGCGGGCGAAGATGTCATGCCGCAGGTGCGCGACACGCTGGCGCGGATGCGCAGCTTTGCCGATCAGGTGCGCAGCGGCGACATTACGGATGTGGTCAACATCGGCATCGGCGGCTCCGACCTTGGCCCCGCCATGGCGACCCGCGCGCTGACACCCTATCACGATGGGCCGCGCTGCCATTTCGTCTCGAACGTCGATGGCGCGCATATCGCGGATACGCTGCGTGGGCTGGATGCCAAGAAAACGCTGGTGATCGTCGCGTCCAAGACTTTCACCACCATTGAGACCATGACCAACGCGCGCACGGCGCGGGCATGGATGCAGGACCATGGCGGCGATCCGGCGACGCAATTCGCCGCGCTCAGCACCGCAGATGACAAGACTGCCGAGTTCGGGATCGACCCCACCCGCGTCTTCGGGTTCGAGGATTGGGTCGGCGGGCGCTATTCCGTCTGGGGGCCGATTGGTCTTTCGCTGATGATCGCCATCGGACCCAAGGCATTTGACAGTTTCTTGCGTGGCGCGCAGGAGATGGACCGCCATTTCTGCGCCGCAGATCCGGCGGAGAACATGCCGATCCTTCTGGCGCTCGTGGGCATTTGGCACAATCAAATCTGCGGCCATGCCACCCGCGCGGTGCTGCCCTATGACCAACGGCTTGAGATGCTGCCCGATTACCTGCAACAGCTTGAGATGGAATCGAACGGCAAAGGCGTGCAAATGGACGGCGCCGACAGCCCGCGCCACACCGGCCCGGTGGTCTGGGGCGCGGCGGGGACCAATGGGCAGCACGCTTTCTATCAGTTGATCCACCAAGGCACCCGGGTGATCCCTTGCGAGTTTCTGGTGGCGGCCAAGGGGCATGAGCCGGAGTTGCAGCATCACCACGATCTGCTGATTGCCAATTGCCTTGCCCAATCCGAAGCGCTGATGCGCGGGCGGTCTTTGGATGAAGCGCGCGCCATCATGCGCGACGGGGGGCTTTCGGGCGACGCGCTTGAACGCCAAGCGCGCCACCGTGTCTTCCCCGGCAACCGGCCCTCGACCACACTCGCCTATGAAATGCTTGATCCCTTCACGCTGGGCCAGATCATCGCGCTTTACGAGCATCGCGTTTTCGTCGAAGGGGTGATCCTCGGCATCAACTCTTTCGATCAATGGGGCGTGGAACTGGGCAAGGAACTGGCTAAATCGCTCCAACCGCTGGTCGAAGGAGAGGTCTCTGCCGAGGGCAAGGACGGCTCCACCGCCGGGTTGATCGGCTATATTCACCAGCATCGCGACTAGGGACAGCTTTTGAACCAGAGCGACCGACCGCGCAGGCAAAGCCCGTCTGCGCGGTCGTTTTGCTGCCTGCCATTGCCGATTCCAACTTGCCGGAGGGGAAGGCTTGCAACTGCTCTGACCTTTGGACAGTCTCAACGCAAATGATTGGAGGATCCCCTATGCTTGGCCAGATGATGACGCAGCCGCTGCTGATCTCAAGCCTGATTTCCCATGCCGAACGCTATCACCCCGAGGGGGATATTATTTCGGTTTCGACCACGGGCGGGGTTGAAGAGACGAACTGGGGGCAGGTGGCCGAGAATGCGCGGCGTTTGGGCGCGGCCTTGACCGATCTGGGGCTGTCGCCGCAAGCGCGTTGCGGGACCATCGCATGGAACAATCGGCGGCATCTGGAGATCTACTTCGGCACCTCCGGCGCGGGCTTTGTCTGCCATACGATCAACCCGCGGCTCTTTGCCGATCAGCTTGTCTATATCCTCAACCATGCCGCGGATGAGGTGCTGTTCATCGACAAGACCTTCGTCCCGCTCGTCGCCGCGATCCGCGACAAGCTTGAGCATCTCAAGCACCTCGTCCTGATGTCCGGCCCCGATGCCGAGGCCGCTGAGGCGCTGCCGGGGTTGGTCTTCTACGACGAATTGGTGGCTTCGGGCGATCCCGGGTTCGACTGGCCCGATCTGGATGAGAACACGGCGTCGAGTCTGTGCTACACCTCTGGCACCACGGGCAATCCCAAGGGCGTGCTCTATTCCCACCGCTCGACCGTGCTGCATTCCTTTGGCATCAACATGGCCGACAGCATCGCGATCTCCGCGCGGGACATCGTGATGGCCGTGGTGCCGATGTTCCATGTCAACGCTTGGGGCTGCCCCTATGCCAGTGCCATGACCGGCGCGCGGATGGTGTTGCCGGGGCCGAACCTCGATGGGGCGTCGCTGGTTGGGCTGATCGACACCTACCGCGTTTCCTTGGCGCTTGGCGTGCCGACGATCTGGCAAGGGCTCTTGGCGGCGGCAAAGAAATCCGGCAGCGAACTGCCCAGCCTAGAGCGTACCGTGGTCGGCGGTTCGGCCTGTCCGCCGTCGATGATCAAGACCTTCCGCGAAGACTATGGGGTGGAGACCATCCACGCTTGGGGCATGACCGAGATGTCGCCGGTGGGCAGCGTCAACAAGCCCTTGGCGAAACACGGTGAATTGCCCGAAGACGCCCAGCACAAGCTGCGCGAGAACCAAGGCCGCCCGGTCTTTGGCGTCGAACTTGAGATCTGGGATGACGCAGGCAAACCGCTGCCCCATGACGGAGAGGCCCAAGGTGCGCTGGTCACCCGCGGGCATTGGATTTTGGATGCCTACTACCAATCCGACCGGGACAGCACCCTGCGCGATGGCTGGTTCGACACCGGCGATATCGCGACGATGGACGCCGACGGCTATATCACCATCCGCGACCGCGCCAAGGATATCATCAAGTCGGGCGGCGAATGGATCAGTTCGGTTGAGTTAGAGAATATCGCCATTGCCCATCCCGATCTGGCCGACGCCGCTGTCATCGGGGCCACCCATCCCAAATGGGACGAGCGCCCGGTTCTGGTCGCGGTAAAGGCCGAAGGGGCCGATCCGTCAGAGGCGGATATCCTCAAGGTTTTCGAGGATCAGATCGCCAAATGGCAGGTGCCGGACAGGGTGGTCTTCGCCGAGGCACTGCCGCGCAACGCGACGGGCAAAGTGCTGAAACGCGATCTGCGGGACCGCTTTGGCGATGTACTGATGCAGGGCGAGAGCTAAGATAATCCGCCCCGGTCCGCTTTGGGCCGGGGCGATTTACCGTCAAGCCGATCGGCGCATCTCGCTATCGGCCACGGGGCGGGGCAGGGTCAGCCGGAAGGTGCTGCCCACGTCGACTTTGCTTTCCAGCGACAGGCTGCCGCCATGCAGGCTGGCCAGTTGCTCGGCAATGGCAAGGCCCAATCCCAAGCCGCCGTTCTCACGCGACATTGAGCCGTCAACCTGCTGAAACCGCAGGAAAACCCGCTCGAGATTGTTCTCGGAAATACCGCAGCCCGTGTCGGAGACCGAGAAGGTGATCTCTTCGTCATCCTGCTGCATCTGCAGATGAATATTGCCGCTGCGGGTGAATTTGATCGCGTTTGAAATCAGGTTGTAAAGGATCTGCCGCAGGCGCACCGGATCCGCATTGGCAAGGGCCGTGCCATTGTCCTCATAGGTCAGCGTCAGCCCCTTGGCCTCGGCATCCGGGCGAAGGTCTTCGGCGACGGAGCGGGCGATCTCGCTGGTTTCGATCTCTTGAAGATCAAGCTCCATCTTGCCGCGCGCGACCTTGGTCCAATCCAACAGGTCTTCGACAAGGCGCAGCATATGTTTTGACGACCCCGCGATGCCGCCCGCTTGGTCAGAGACGAAGTTCTGGAACTCATCGACGCTGTGGCGAATGTCGGGCGTGGCATTGGCGCTGTTGTTCAGCGCGGTCTGCAAACGCCGGGCTTGGGGCAGCTTCTCGGCATGTTGCAAGAAGGTCGCCCGGCCCGAGATCACGGTCAACGGCGTGCGCAGCTCGTGGCTGACGTTGTTCAAGAACTCGGTCTTTTCGCGGTCCGCCGCCTTGGCCGCGTCGAGCGCGCGTTTCTCGGCCGTCACATCGGTCCAGATGCCCACAGTATAGCCATGCGGCGTGCGCGATTCCGTCACTTTGAGCCAGAAGTTATCCGAGACCTCAAGAATGAAGGCGCCGGTCGGGTTGCGGAACCGGGCGAGACGTTTGGCGATCCAAGCCTCACGCTCCTCGACCTCTTCAGGGTGCTGATGGCGGGCGACCCAATGGCGCAACAGCTCTTCGATGGTTTTGCCGGGGATCAGAAGGTCAGCGATTTCAGGGTGATACTCCAGAAACTTGCTGTTGACGGTGACAAGGCGTTCTTTCTCGTCAAAGGCGATGAACCCCTCTTGGATCGAGCCGATCCCTTCGGCCAAAAGCGCATGGGCCTCTTGCTTTTTCAGTGTCACCCGGCGGAACGCCCAGAGCCCCGCCATCAGCGCGATGGTCGCGATCAGGGCGAAGGCCACGAGGTAGGGGCTTTGCGGGGCATAGGGGGGCAGGCCGTTGGCGGGGCTGGCCGTGGCCTCCCATGTCTTGCCCAAAAGCTCGAACCGGGTGCGCACGGGGGCTGTGGGGTCGACCCCCGCAGGCTCAATCTCAGGCGGCATGACGCCCGTGGGAAAGGCGCGGAGGCTATAGATGTAGTCGGCGGCCTGATGCGGGTTTTGATGCGGCTCGAACAGCCGGTCGGGCTGGAAGACGATGGACATCACCCCCCAAAAACGCGGCGCGCCCAGGCCGATGGGGCGCTCGAACACCGGGTAGTGCATGATATAGCCCTTGCCGCCTTGAACGAGGTTCAGCGGCCCTTCGATGGTCGGGCTTTGGCGGCGGTAGGCATTGGCGACGCCGGAAAGCTGCGTCGGGATGTTCTTGTATTCCAGGCCAATCGTCTCGCCATTCTGGGTCTTGGGATAGCTATGGGTGATCTTCAGGTCCGGGGCGAGGGCGAAGGCCTGAATGCCGGGATTCCGGTCGCGCAACTCCTTGACCAGCAGTTCGATCTTTTTGTCTTTGAAGGCCTCGCCGGAGAGCAGGATATTCTCGATGTTCTTAGTGACCAGAATGGTCTCTTGGAACTGATGCTGCACCTGATTGCTGACTTCATGCAGTGTTTGCCGGGCATCTTGACGGATGCTGGCGATATGCTGCTCGTAATCCAGTTTGACGATCGAATAGCTGATGCCGGCGACACATCACAGTACGATGAAATTGACGATGATATACGCCTTGGATGTCGCGTAGTCCCGAAACGCGTTTGCCACGCTTTTTTCCTTTGCCTCAATGCGCATCCGACATCGTTGGGCCATTTGCGCGTAAGTTACTTCCCTGTTGGTTGCTACTTTTGCGGGCAATCATGGCGAAATTCGGACCAGATTAGGCTTTTCATGGGTGTGACCTTGGGGAACCCTGCGGGGCCTGTGTGGGGCCATGTGGCGGGATCACAAAGGCGGAGGGGGGAGCGTGGAGCGGGTAACGAGAATCGAACTCGTAACTAAAGCTTGGGAAGCTGCCGTGATACCTTTTCACCATACCCGCGCGCTGAGGGTCAGATAATCGGCGCGCGGGGGAAGGTCAAGTCAGGGTTTCGTCGCAGTGACGAAATTGATTTCGGCAGGCAGGCGCAGGGGGCCGTCTTTCGCATAGGGGCGCAGAGCTTCGGCGATGGTTTGCCGAAGTTCCTCGACCTGTGCCGGGGCTGCCTCGAAATGATTAACTGCGCCGCTGGCCGGGCCGATGTCGCACATCTGCTGGGCAAGGTCATCGACCGTGCCCGCGGGGGTGAGGTCAAGCCGTGTCACCTTGCAGGCGATATCGACAAATCCCGCCTCGGCGAGGATCGATACCACGCGTTCGGGATCGCGAAAGGCGAAAGGTCCGGGGCCGTCGGGATCGCTTTTCGGCATGGCCCCGATGGTGGCTCGGGCCGCGCGGGCGGGCAGGGTGAAGAAAGGGTTCTCGGGGATTTGCCCCCACGCGGCAAAGCTGAGCTTCGCGCCGGGGCTGAGTTGCGCGGCCATACGCATAAAGCTCAGCACCGGATCGGCGAAGAACATCACGCCAAAGCGCGAGATCAGCCGGTCATAGGGAGGGGAAAGCGCTAGCGTCGTTGCATCACCGTGGTGAAAGGCGACATGGGGCAGGGCGGCGGCCCGTTGCCGCGCGAGGTCGAGCAGCGGGGCAGAGACATCGACGCCCAGCACCGCGCCCGCAGCGCCCACCGCCTCGGCGGCGGCGAGACAGCCCGCCCCCGCGCCGCAGCCGATGTCGAGCACCCTCAGCCCCGGCGCCAGTTCGGCGCGCGCCAGCACGCCATCCAGCACAGGCTGCATCAGAATGTCCAACTCAGCCTGCCGCACGGCCCATCTCTGCCCCGCAGAGGCGCTCCAGAATTCGACCTGATCGCTGTTGTCCGAGGCAGTCATCACGTCGCCTTTCTTCTGCGCCGACGGCCGCCGCGTTCGCTTTCGCCGCTGCCGCCGGTGTTGAAGGTCACCTCCGGCAGGGCGACGAGGCTGTTGAGGATGGGGAAAGGCTCTACCGCGTTGGGGATGGCAGAAGCATTGACGAAATGCTCTTGAAAGCGCGGTTCGACGGCGGTTTCGATCTTGTGGATCGCGCCCACGGTCGCCTCGATCTCGGCCCGGGCCTCGGTATTGAGCAGGGCGATCCGGGCGCCGGTGCCTGCGGCATTGCCCGCGCTGGTGACTTTGTCGAGCGGCGCGTCGGGGATCATGCCCAGCACCATCGCGTGTTTGGGGCTGATATGCGCGCCAAAGGCCCCCGCCAACACCACGCGGTCGACCTTGTCGACGCCGAATTTGTCCATCAGCAGCCGCGCGCCGGAATAGAGCGCGGCCTTGGCCATCTGGATTTCGCGAATGTCGCGGTTGGTCACCGTGATCTTGGGCCCGCCCTTTTCGGTGCCGTCATAGACCAGATAGCTGTTGGTGCGCCCATCTGCAAAGACCGAGGCCGAGCCTGTTTGCGCGGCACTGCCGATCAAGCCGGGGGCGTCGACGATGCCGTGAATGCGCATTTCAGCGACCATTTCGATAATGCCCGATCCGCAGATGCCGGTGACGCCGGTGCTGGCCACGGCTTCCTCAAAGCCCTCTTCGTCTGACCACAGGTCACAGCCGATCACCTTGAACCGTGCTACCTTTGTCTCGGGGTCGATCTCTACCCGTTCGATCGCCCCCGGTGCCGCCCGTTGGCCCGAGCTGATCTGCGCCCCCTCAAACGCGGGCCCGGTGGGAGAGGAACAGGCCAGCACCTTTTCCTTATTGCCCAGCAGGATCTCCGCGTTGGTGCCCACATCGACCACCAGCATCAACTCGTCGGACTTCTCAGGCGCCTCTGACAGGGCGACGGCGGCGGCATCCGCGCCGACATGGCCCGCGATGCAGGGCAGCAGGTAGACACGGGCCGAGGGGTGGATGTTCAGGTCCAAATCCTCGGCCCGCAGACGCAGCGCGCCGGAGGTCGCAAGCGCGAAGGGTGCTTGGCCGAGCTCGAAGGGGTCGATGCCCAGCAGCAGGTGGTGCATCACCGGGTTGCAGACGAAGACCGCGTCGACGATCAGATCGGGCGCGACATTCCCCTCGGCGGCGATCTGGGTGAAAAGCGTCGCCATCCCTTCGCGCACCGCGCGGGTCATCTCCTGCGCGCCGTCGGGGTTCATCATGGAATAGCTGACGCGGCTCATCAGGTCTTCGCCGAAACGGATCTGCGGGTTCATCACACCGGAAGAGGCCATGACCTCACCGGTTTGCAGATCGCACAGATGCGCCGCGATGGTGGTGGAGCCGAGATCGACCGCCAGACCATAGACAGTGCCCTCGTAATACCCCGGCCAGATGTTCATGATCCGCGCGGCGTTTTCCTGATCGCCGAGATGCACAGCGACGGTGACTTTCCAATCGCCCTTGCGCAGGACCGGCTGCATCATTTGCAGGATGTGCAGATCGGCGGTGACTTTCTCCAGCTCCCACTGCTCGGCCAGCGCGGCCCTGAGACGTTCCAGATCGCCCGAGGGTTCGTGCATGTCGGGCTCCGTCACCTCGACGTAGAAGAGTTTGACCGACGGGTTCAGCACAATCTCCCGCGCCTCGGCGCGTTTGCGCACGACCTGTTTGTGCACTTGGCTCTCTGGCGGCACGTCGATCACCACATCGCCCTGCACCGTGGCCTGACAGCCCAGACGGCGGCCCTCTTTCAGGCCGCGCTTTTCGTCATAGCGTTCCTCGACCGCGTTCCATGGGCTCAGCGCATCGGGCGCGACGGTCACCCCATGTTTCGAGAACTGCCCATACCCCGGCGAGACCTGACATTTTGAACAGATGCCGCGCCCGCCGCAGACCGAGTCCAGATCGACACCCAATTGCCGCGCGGCGGTCAGCACCGGGGTGCCTTTGGGAAAGCGCCCTCTCTTGCCGGAGGGCGTGAAAATCACGAGGGGGTCACTGCTCATCGGGGCCGTCCTTTGTTTCTTTGCGACAGCATAGCGTGCCGCGCGGCGGGGGAAAGATGCGGGGCGGCAATTCGTGCCGCGCCCGCGTCATTCCCCGTCTGTGGCTTACGCGGGGGAATAGGTCTTTCCAATCCCGGCCATCCGTGAAATAGGAAACCGCCAAATGAACCCATCCAGACCCGAGGTGTTAAATGGAGATTCGTGAGGCCCTGACCTTTGATGACGTCCTGCTGGTTCCCGCAGCGTCTTCTGTGTTGCCGTCCACCGCAGACACGCGAACCCGCGTCACGCAGAGCATCGCGCTCAATATCCCGCTGCTCAGCTCGGCCATGGATACGGTGACCGAAAGCCGCATGGCCATTGCACTGGCGCAGGCCGGGGGCATGGGGGTGGTGCACCGGAACCTCACGATCGAAGAACAGGCCCGCGAAGTGCGTCGGGTGAAACGCTTTGAGTCCGGCATCGTTTACAACCCGATCACCCTGCGCCCCGACCAGACGCTGGCGGATGCCAAGGACCTGCAAGAACGCTACCGCGTGACCGGCTTCCCGGTTGTAGACGAAAATGGCCGCGTGCTGGGCATCGTGACCAACCGCGACATGCGTTTTGCCTCCGACGACCGCACGCCGGTCTCGGTCATGATGACCTCTGAACGGCTGGCGATCCTGCAAGAGCCTGCGGACCGGGACGAGGCGATCAGCCTGATGAAATCGCGCCGGATCGAGAAACTGTTGGTCACGGATGCCAGCGGCAAGCTCACCGGGCTGCTGACCCTGCGTGACACCGAACAGGCTGTGCTGAACCCCACCGCCTGCAAAGATGATCTAGGCCGCTTGCGTGTCGCTGCGGCGACGACAGTGGGCGAAGCGGGCTTCGAGCGCTCCGAAGCACTGGTCGATGCGGGCGTCGATATGATCGTGATCGACACCGCCCATGGCCATTCCGAAGGCGTGGCCCATGCGGTGACCCGGGCCAAGAAACAGTTCGGCGATGTGCAGGTCGTCGCGGGCAATGTGGCCACCGGTGACGCCACCCGCGCGCTGATCGACGCGGGCGCCGATGCGGTCAAGGTCGGCATCGGGCCGGGCTCAATCTGCACCACGCGGATGGTGGCGGGCGTGGGCGTGCCGCAATTGACCGCGATCATGGACTGCGTGGCCGCTGCGGGCGACGTGCCGATCATCGCCGATGGCGGCATCAAGTTCTCCGGCGATTTCGCCAAGGCGATTGCCGCAGGTGCCTCCTGCGCCATGGTCGGCAGCATGATCGCCGGCACCGACGAAAGCCCCGGCGAAGTCGTTCTTTATCAAGGCCGTAGCTTCAAAAGCTACCGTGGAATGGGCAGCATGGGCGCCATGGCGCGCGGCTCGGCAGACCGGTATTTCCAGAAAGACGCCGCTTCTGACAAACTGGTGCCCGAGGGGATCGAAGGTCAGGTGCCTTACAAGGGCAGCGCGGGCAATGTGCTGCACCAATTGGTCGGCGGTCTGCGCGCGGCCATGGGCTATACCGGTTGCGCCACGGTCGATGAGATGCGCCGCAACTGCAACTTCGTGAAGATCACCGGCGCGGGGCTGAAGGAAAGCCATGTCCACGACGTGCAGATCACCCGCGAAAGCCCGAATTACCGTATCGGTTAACCCATAAAGCAACGGCCCGAGGGCCGTTCGTTGCAAAAGGAAGATGCCATGATCCCCGGCGCGCGCGTATCCGCTGCGATAGAAGTATTGGACGCAATTGCCGGGGGTCTGGCCGCCGAACAGGCGCTGACCCGATGGGCGCGTCAGAGCCGTTTCGCGGGCTCCAAAGACCGTGCCGCCGTGCGCGATCATGTGTTCGACGTGCTGCGCCAGAAACGCAGCGCGGCACATTACGGCAGAGGGGAGACGGGCCGCGCGCTGATGATCGGTGTGCTGCACGGGCAGGGTGGCGACCTTGACGCGCTCTTCTCAGGGGCGGGCCATGCGCCCGCGGCGCTGTCCGAGGCTGAACGGGCTTTCCCGCCGGCGCCGGATGACCGCGCGACGCGGCTGAACCTGCCCGATTGGCTACTCCCCCTGTTCGATACGGCGCTCGGGGAGAATGCGGATGCCGCGGCCCTCGCGCTTCAAGAGCGCGGGCCGATCTGCCTGCGGGTTAACACGGCGCGGATCGCCGTGCCCGCGGCGCAAGAACTGCTGGCCGAAGAGGGTGTCCAAACCCGCGCAAACCCGCTTGCCGAAGCCGCGCTGACCGTGACTGAAGGCGCGCGCCGCATCCGAAATTCCGCCGCCTTCACCGACGGTTACGTCGAATTGCAAGACGCAGCGAGCCAAGCTGTCGTCGCCGCTTTGCCTTCGGGGGGCCGGGTGCTCGACTACTGCGCCGGCGGCGGCGGCAAAGCGCTTGCTCTGGCCATGGACCTCGCGCGCGAGATCACGGCACACGACATTGACCCCCGCAGAATGAGTGACCTTCCCCCCCGCGCCGATCGCGCGGGCGTCGCGATTTCCCTGGCCGATACCGAAGAGGCCAAGGCGGGCGCCCCCTATGATCTCGTCCTCTGCGATGCCCCCTGTTCCGGCTCGGGCGCATGGCGCCGCGCGGCGGAGGGGAAATGGACCCTGACCCCCGAGCGCTTGACCGATCTGACCACCATTCAGGACCAGATTCTCGATACAGCAGCAGGACTTACCGCACGCGACGGAGTCTTGGCCTATGCCACTTGCTCCCTGTTGCGAGAGGAGAACGAGGCGCGGGTCGAGGCTTTTCTGGACCGCCACCCCGAGTGGCGAGTCGCCCGCATGGACCGCTATGACGTAACCCCCGATGGCGACGGATTCTTTTCAGCACAGTTGACGCGCGAGTAAATTTACCCATAATCAACCAATGCGTGCAAACCGATTTCGGTTAAAGCCTGCTTAACCTCTGTCGCACGTAATAGTCGTATGATTCGGTTGTTAGGGGATGTGCGTGCAGCAGGGCGTTGGGCATTCAGGAATTGGGGGGCAGGCGGGCCTCAGGCGGCTTTGGCTGCTTGTGGTGATGGCTCTTGCCGCTGGCGCGCTTGCGATGCGCAGCACTGATGCGACGTTGCAGCTTGCCCTTGCCGCGTCGGCGGCCACATTGGTTTTTACTTCAACTGGTTACATCGTCTTTCTTCTATGGGATAGGGGCCGGAATCGGGTCAGCGCGGATGGGGTCGCGGACTTCATCGCAAAAGACGCCGCACCGAGTTTCATCGCCACTTCCGATCGGCAAGTCATTTACCGCAACGAGGCGGCTCTAAAGCAGTTCGGCAAGGTCGGCGAAGAATCCCTCGCGCAGGCCTTACGAGCACATTTCGCCAATCCCGTGGGCCTTCTCTACCGTCTGCAATCACGCGCCACCGCCAGCGGCAACGCACGGGAAGAGGTGATCACCCGGTCCGGCCCCATGCGCCTATCGGTGCACCAGTTATCAGCCGACCGCCTGCTTTGGCGGATTGAAAGCGTTGCCACCCGCGAGGGCCCCCGCAGTACGCACGAAAGCATGGCCTTGCCAATGGTCATGCTGGGCCGCGGTGGGGCGATCCTTTTCATGAATGAAGCGGCCCGCATACTGGTCGGGCAACGGGTGAAGTCACTGGACCGATTGTTCAATTCCCTACCCTTAACCCCCGGAACCGTGACTGAAATCGCCACCGCAGAAGGAAACCGGCAGGTACTGGTGGCCGAGGTTGAGGCTGGCGCGAAACGCCGCGCGCTCTATCTTCTGCCGCCGCCCGAAGGGGCGGCCTCTCCCAATGAATTAGGCTGGGAAACGTTTCAAGACCTCCCCGTGCCGATGATCAAACTGCGCTCCGACGGAACGGTACTGGCCTTCAACCATATGGCGGGGAAATTGCTCGGCGTATCGCTGCGGCGCGACACCCATCTTTCGCATCTGATGGAGGGGCTCGGCCGCTCGATCTCGGATTGGCTACAAGACAGTCTGGCGGGGCGGCTGGTTCAGAAGTCCGAATTTCTCAGGCTCACCCGAACGGATCAGGAGGTCTTCGTTCAGGTTTCGCTCAACCGCATATCCGAAGCCGGCGAGGCGGCCCTCATCGCGGTGCTGCAGGACGCGACCGAACTCAAATCGCTTGAGGCACAATTCGTGCAGAGCCAGAAGATGCAGGCCATTGGACAGCTTGCCGGGGGCGTCGCGCATGACTTCAACAACCTTTTGACTGCGATTTCCGGGCATTGTGACCTCCTCTTGCTGCGGCACGATCAGGGAGACCCGGATTTCAGCGATCTGGTCCAGATCAACCAAAACGCCAATCGGGCGGCCGCGCTGGTGGGGCAACTCCTCGCCTTTTCGCGCAAACAAACCCTCCGGCCAGAGACGCTCGACATGCGCGATACCCTCGCCGATCTCACGCATTTGCTGAACCGACTGGTGGGCAAAAAGTAACGCTGACCCTTAGCCATGACCCGGTACTTGCGCCGATCCGCGCGGATAAACGCCAGTTGGAGCAGGTTTTGATGAACCTCGTCGTCAACGCCCGCGATGCCATGCCCGCCGGGGGCGAGATCCGTATCGTGACCGAGGTGACGAGCCTCGACCAACCGCTTGAAAGAGATCGGGTCAGCGTGCCAGCAGGCCGCTACGTCACGGTGCAGGTGCATGATGATGGCACGGGCATTCCGAAGGATAAGCTGCAAAAGGTGTTCGAGCCGTTCTTCACCACCAAGCGAACCGGCGAGGGCACCGGCCTTGGCCTCTCCACTGCCTACGGAATCGTCAAACAAACGGGCGGTTTCATCTTTATCGACAGTGAGTTGGGCAGGGGCACATGTTTCACCCTCTACTTCCCCGTGCTGGAGGGCCAGCCCACTGCGGTCGCGAAAAAGCCCCCGGCATCGCCGGATCAAAGCCCGCTTCAGCGGTCCGACGGGGTGATCCTTCTGGTGGAGGATGAAGCACCCGTGCGGGCCTTCGCAAGCCGCGCCTTACGGCTGCGTGGCTACACGGTGCTGGAAGCCGAATCCGCCGAAGCCGCGTTAAAGATGCTCGAAGATAAGGAGTTGGATATCGATGTATTCGTAACAGACGTCGTTATGCCCGGCATGGATGGGCCAAGCTGGGTGCGCCAAGCGCTCAAACAACGCCCGGATGTGCGGGTTGTTTTTGTCTCGGGCTATGCGGAGGATAACTTCGGTCAAGAACAGTCGAAAATTCCGAATTCTGTCTTCCTACCCAAACCCTTCTCTCTCACTGACCTGACCACAACGGTCCACAATCAGCTGCACTGAGCATCTCGCGGGGCAGGGTTATGTAATCGACTCGTAAAGCTCAAACTCCGCCGCGAACTTACGACGAAAGCGTTTTTCAACATTCGGGGAAAGCGCTAGCTCCATCTTGGGAGAGACATTCTCCTGCCCAAGGGTCAGCGTCACGTCGAGCCGCTCTTCCAAAAAGCGACGGAGCCGCGTCTGATCTTCATAGCGGAAATGATGGGTGATCCCGGTGCCGTTCGGTTGTGTCTCCATGAACTTCAACTGGCTCCCCACATCAGCGAACCCCGGCTTGTCGCCCTTCATATAGGCGAGAACGAATTCGTCGAAATTGATCCCAAAGGTGTTGTTCGGCTTACCCTTCATGAAGGGGCGCTGCCGATAGCGATACCAACTGCCCAGCCAAGAGATCGGTTCGCGCATTACCGCCATCAGCTCAAGCTCGGCATCGCAAACTTTTAGAAACATTGGTCGAATAAAGCGGTTATAGCGATAAACCGGCGCATGCTTCAGCATCGGCGGATCGGAAATCACCATATCCGCCCGCGGCGCCAGTGCTTTCTCATAGGCGGTGGTTCCGGTCTTTGGAACCGATAAAAAAGCCAGCCGTTCTTTAAAAAAAACAATCAATTGCGTCTTACCTTGGGCTGCAAGCGGCCCTTTCTGGGGTGGGTAAACCATTTCTTTACCATTCTCGCCAAAACATAAAGGACAAACAAAGTCATTGAAATGTTCCGCATTTACCCTCATATGGAACATTAGAGGAACATAAGCGACGCAGCGCGCAGGCGATTGCCGCCGGGGCGCCACTGTGACACTAAGGAATGAACCTAATGGCAACGGCAGATCTTTTGACGATGGACAGCAAGAAAACCGCAGAAAAGCAAAAGGCGCTCGACAGCGCGCTGGCCCAGATCGAACGTCAGTTCGGCAAAGGGTCGATCATGAAACTGGGGGCCGAAGGGGCGATCCAGGATATCAAAGCCAGCTCCACAGGCTCGCTTGGCCTTGATATTGCGCTTGGCATCGGCGGCTTGCCGATGGGGCGTATCATTGAGATTTATGGCCCGGAATCCTCGGGTAAGACAACGCTGACGCTGCATTGCGTGGCAGAGCAGCAGAAGGCCGGGGGCGTATGCGCCTTTGTCGACGCGGAACATGCCCTTGATCCGCAATATGCGAAAAAGCTTGGCGTGGACATTGACGAGCTGTTGATTTCCCAGCCCGACACGGGTGAACAGGCGCTGGAAATCACCGATACGTTGGTACGCTCTGGCGCGGTCAATATGGTGATCGTCGACTCCGTCGCGGCCCTGACGCCGAAATCCGAGCTTGAAGGTGAGATGGGCGACAGCAATGTTGGCGTTCAGGCCCGTTTGATGAGCCAAGCAATGCGCAAGCTCACCGGGTCGATCAGCCGGTCCAATTGTATGGTTATCTTTATCAACCAAATCCGGATGAAGATCGGCGTGATGTTCGGCTCTCCGGAGACCACCACCGGCGGTAACGCGCTGAAATTCTACTCCTCCGTCCGTCTCGACATCCGCCGGATCGGCGCCCTGAAGGACCGGGACGAAGTCGTGGGCAACGCAACGAAGGTTAAGATCGTCAAGAACAAGGTGGCGCCGCCTTTCAAACAGGTCGAATTCGATATCATGTATGGTGAAGGCATCTCCAAAATGGGGGAGTTGCTGGACCTTGGGGTGAAGGCCGGTGTGGTCGATAAATCCGGCTCATGGTTCAGCTACGGGGATGAACGGATCGGGCAGGGGCGTGAGAACGCTAAGAACTTCCTGAAACAGAACACTGCCATGGCATCGGAGATCGAAGACAAGATCCGCGCGGCCCACGGATTGGACTTTGAAGGGTCCGGGGGTGACGACGCGGATATTCTCGAAGCTTGAACCTGCTTTGACAATTTGAATTTAAGAAGGGGCGTGGCCAAAGGCTGCGCCCCTTTTTCATTGGCAGGAACGGTGGACAGCGCCGGGACTGAGGGGTATTTGGGACCGATCAAATCTGCCCCGGAAGGCCTCGCCATGAAGACGCTGAATGAAATTCGCTCAACTTTTCTGAATTATTTCGATGCGCAGGGGCATCAGATCGTGCCCTCCAGCCCGCTGGTGCCGCGCAACGACCCGACATTGATGTTCACTGCGGCCGGCATGGTCCAGTTCAAGAACCTCTTCACCGGGGTCGAGACGCGCGATTACAGCCGTGCCACATCGGCGCAGAAATGTGTGCGGGCGGGCGGCAAGCACAATGACCTCGATAATGTCGGCTATACCGCGCGGCATCACACGTTTTTCGAAATGCTCGGCAACTTCAGCTTCGGCGACTACTTCAAGGCCGAAGCGATCCCCTTTGCTTGGGACCTGCTGACCAAGGAGTTCGGCATTGACCCGAACCGCCTTTTGGTCACAGTGTACCATACCGATGAAGAAGCGGTTAAAATCTGGAAGGCCCATACCGGCCTGCCGGATGAGCGCATCATTCGCATCGCGACGGATGATAACTTCTGGTCCGCTGGCCCCACCGGCCCGTGCGGGCCCTGTACCGAGATTTTCTACGATCACGGCGATCACATTTGGGGCGGCCCTCCGGGATCGCCCGAGGAAGACGGTGACCGTTTCGTCGAGATCTGGAACCTCGTTTTCATGCAATACGAGCAGTTCGAAGACGGCACCCGCCAGCCGCTTCCCAACCAGTCGATCGATACCGGGATGGGGATCGAACGGGTGGCGGCGCTGTTGCAGGGCACGAATGACAACTATGCCACCGACCTCATGCGCAACCTGATTGAGGCGAGCGCCCATGCGTCTTCGACCGATCCCGATGGGCCGGGCAAGACCCATCACCGGGTGATCGCGGATCACCTGCGCTCGACCTCCTTCCTGATTGCCGATGGGGTGATGCCCTCCAACGAAGGCCGCGGATATGTGCTGCGCCGGATTATGCGGCGCGCCATGCGCCATGCGCATCTGCTCGGCGTTAAGGATCCCTTAATGCATCAGCTGGTACCATCCTTGGTGCAGCAGATGGGCGCGGCTTACCCTGAGTTGGGACAGGCGCAATCGCTTATCCGTGAGACTTTGCTGTTGGAGGAAACCCGTTTCCGCCAAACGTTGGATCGCGGTCTGAAGCTGCTGGATGATGAGTTGAGCGGTTTGCCCGAGGGGGCGACCCTGCCGGGGGAGGCGGCATTTAAACTTTATGATACATATGGCTTCCCACTTGATCTGACGCAGGATGCGCTGCGCGAGAAGGGTCGTGCGGTCGATACCGAGGGGTTCGACACGGCGATGGCGGCGCAGAAGGCCAAGGCCCGTGCGGCTTGGGCCGGCTCCGGCGAGGCTGCGGATGCTACCGTTTGGTTCGATGTGGCCGACAAAAGCGGCGTGACAGAGTTTCTGGGCTATGACACCGAAAGTGCTGAGGGGCAGATCGTCGCCTTGGTGCAGGGCAGTGATCAGGTCGAAACAGCCGCAGTGGGCAGCGACGTGCAGGTCGCGCTGAACCAGACACCGTTTTATGCGGAAAGCGGCGGGCAGGTCGGCGATACCGGCGTGATCCGGACGCAGACCGGTATCGTGAACGTGACCGATACGCGGAAATCGGCGGGCGTTTTCGTGCATTTCGGCCGTGTGGTCGAAGGCGAGGTGAAGCCGGGGCAGACCGCTGTTCTTGAGGTGGATCGTTTGCGGCGCGGTGCCATCCGCGCCAACCACTCGGCCACGCACTTGCTGCATGAGGCCCTGCGCAACGCGCTTGGGGACCATGTCTCGCAGCGCGGTTCGCTGAATGCGCATGATCGTCTACGGTTTGACTTCTCCCATGCCAAGGGGCTGACGCAGGAAGAGTTGAGCCAGGTCGAGCGTGAGGTGAATGATTACATTCGCCAGAACACGCCGGTTGAGACACGGATCATGACGCCAGACGATGCGCGTGCCATGGGGGCGCAGGCGCTCTTTGGTGAGAAATACGGCGACGAGGTGCGTGTCGTCTCGATGGGGCAGTTGGAAGGGTCCGGCAAGGGCAGCGACAAGTCGACCTATTCGCTGGAGCTTTGCGGCGGCACCCATGTGCGGCAGACGGGTGATATCGGCGCCTTCGTCCTTTTAGGGGATAGCGCGAGCAGCGCGGGCGTCCGCCGGATCGAAGCGCTGACCGGGACCGAGGCTTTGGCATGGCTGCGCGAGCAGGAAGCGGCGCTGAGCCGGGTCGCGGCGGAGTTGAAAACCTCGGCCAGTGACGTGCCGGAACGGGTGCGTGCATTGCTGGACGAGCGCCGCAGCTTGTCCAACGAAGTGGCGCAGCTGCGTCGTGAATTGGCGATGTCGGGCGGCGGCGCGGCTGCACCCGAAGCGCGCGAGGTGAACGGCGTGAAATTCGTAGGCCAAGTGCTGAGCGGTATCACGGGCAAAGACCTGCCGGGTCTGGTGGATGAACATAAGTCCAAGCTCGGCTCGGGCGCGGTTTTGTTGATCGCTGACACCGGCGGCAAGGCCGCAGTCGCAGGCGGTGTGACGAAGGATTTGACAGATCGCCTCTCGGCGGTCGACATGGTGAAAGCGGCGGTGGCCGAACTGGGCGGAAAGGGCGGCGGTGGCCGTCCCGACATGGCGCAGGGCGGCGGCGCTTCGGCGGAGAATGCCGAGGCGGCGATTGCTGCGGCTGAGAACGTCTTGAAAGGATAAGGCCCATGGGCGCACTTTGGATTGCACATGTCACCGTCACCGATGAGGAGGCGTATAAGAAATACGCCGCCGGCGCCACCGAGGCCATTGCGGCACATGGCGGTAAGTTCATCGCCCGCGGCGGGCGGTTCGTTCAGCTTGAGGGTAAAGAGCGGCCGCGCAACGTGGTGGCGCGTTTCCCCGATGTCGAAACGGCCGAAAAATGTTATCATTCCGATGCTTATCAAGCGGCGTTGAACCATGCGCGCGGGGCGTCGGAGCGCGAATTGATGATCGTCGAAACTGAGGAATGATCCTGAAACGCCCCGCCTGAATGACAGGCGGGGCGTCTTGCATTGCCGGGGTGGAACCTTCCAAGGGGAGGGTGGTTGATCCCTCATGAACTTCGACCGACTATCCGCTTTCGCCCAATGGTGCCGCCGCCATGTGGAGGTGACGACACTGGCCCTGATGGGGCTTTCGATCACAGCCGTTTGGACCTTGGCCGAACTGACTGAAGAGGTCGTCGAAGGCAGTACCAGCAGCCTTGACCGTGACATCTTGTTGTTCCTGCGCACGCCGGGCGACCTGTCCGATCCCATCGGCCCGTGGTGGGTGGAGGAAATTGGCCGCGATTTGACGGCGTTGGGCGGGGTCGCGGTGCTAGTACTGACGACCGTCGTCGTCTCGCTCTTTTTCCTGCTGCAACGGCGGTGGTCGACCGCGCTTTACATCCTCGCCACCGTTGGCGGGGGCATCGTGCTGAGCAGCATCGCCAAGGAGTTTTTCGACCGTCCGCGCCCCGACCTCGTGCCGCATGGCTCGCTCGTGCATACGGCAAGCTTCCCCTCGGGGCATTCGATGATGGCGGCGGTGGCTTATCTTACCCTTGGCGCGATGGTGGCGCGGGCGCAGAAACGGCGGGCGCTCAAGGTCTATACGCTGGCGGTTGTGGTCCTGCTGACGCTGCTCGTCGGGATCAGCCGGGTCTATATGGGGGTGCATTGGCCGACGGATGTGGCGGCGGGCTGGCTTGGTGGCGGGGCTTGGGCCATCCTTTGCCTGATTGCTGCGCTGAGTTTGGCGAGGCGCGGGCATATCGATCGCGAGGAAAGCGATACTTAACGCCGCGAGGTCTCCGGGGCGCGGATGTGAAAACGGCAGCGCATCGTAAAATGCGCTGCCGTTTTGCTTTTAATTTACCGTAGCTTAGCTGGCTTTTGCCATCCGCTTGCGCTCATGCGGGTCGAGGTAGCGCTTGCGCAGACGCACGGCGTTCGGGGTCACTTCGACCAGCTCGTCGTCGTCGATATAGGCAATCGCCTCTTCAAGGCTCAGCGTCATCGGCGGGGTCAGGCGCACCGCGTCATCGGTGCCCGAGGCTCGCACGTTGGTCAGCTTCTTGCCCTTCAGCGGGTTCACTTCCAGATCGTTGTCGCGGCTGTGCTCGCCGATGATCATGCCGGTGTAGACGTCCGCCTGCGCGCCGATCATCATCTTGCCGCGCTCTTCGAGGTTCCACAGCGCGTAGGCGACCGAGGTGCCGTTCTCCATCGAGATTAGCACGCCCGCGCGACGGCCCGGGATCGGACCCTTGTGCGGTGCCCAGCCGTGGAACACGCGGTTCAACACGCCGGTGCCGCGGGTGTCGGTCAGGAACTCGCCGTGATAGCCGATGAGCCCGCGCGAGGGGACATGGGCGATGATCCGGGTCTTGCCGGCGCCGGCGGGTTTCATCTCGACCAGCTCGCCCTTGCGGGTGCCGGTGATTTTCTCGATCACCGCGCCGGAGTATTCGTCATCCACGTCGATGGTGGCTTCTTCGATCGGCTCATGGCGCACGCCGTCGATCTCTTGGAACAGCACCTGCGGGCGGGAGATCGACAGCTCGAACCCTTCACGGCGCATGTTCTCGATCAACACGCCCATCTGCAATTCGCCGCGGCCTGCGACTTCGAAAGCCTCGCCGCCCGGCGTGTCGGAAATTTTGATCGCCACGTTGCTTTCGGCTTCTTTCAGCAGACGCTCGCGGATCACGCGGGATTGCACCTTTTTGCCGTCGCGGCCCGCGAGCGGGCTGTCGTTGATGCCGAAGGTCACAGTGATGGTGGGCGGGTCGATCGGCTGCGCCGGGATCGCTTCGTTCACCGAAGGATCGGCCAGCGTATCGGCCACGGTGGCCTTGGCCATGCCCGCGATAGAGACGATGTCCCCCGCTTCGGCCACGTCGATGGCGGTCTGCTCCAGCCCGCGGAAAGCGAGGATTTTGGTGGCGCGGAAGGTCTCGATCTGGGTGCCGTCGCGCGACATCGCTTTGACGGTTTGGCCCGCTTTCAGGGTGCCGGTTTCGACACGACCGGTCAGCAGGCGGCCCAGGAACGGGTCGCCGCCGAGCGTGGTGGCCAGCATGGTGAAGGGCTTGTCGGCGTTTTCGATCTGCTTGGGCGCGGGGACGTGATCGAGGATCAGGTCAAACAGCGCAGAGAGGTCTTTGCGCGGCCCGTCAAGTTCGGCATCCGCCCAGCCGGAGCGGCCCGAGGCATACATATGCGGGAATTCGAGCTGTTCGTCGGTGGCATCGAGGCTGGCGAAAAGGTCAAAACACTCATCGAGCGCGCGGTCAGGCTCGGCATCCGGCTTGTCGACCTTGTTCAGCACGACGATCGGGCGCAGGCCCAGTTTCAGCGCCTTGGAGGTCACGAATTTGGTCTGGGGCATCGGGCCTTCGGCGGCGTCCACCAGAAGGACCACGCCGTCGACCATCGACAGGATGCGCTCGACCTCGCCGCCGAAGTCAGCGTGGCCCGGCGTGTCGACGATGTTGATGCGGGTGTCGTTCCAGACGACGGAGGTTGGCTTGGCGAAGATGGTGATGCCGCGCTCACGCTCCAGATCGTTGCTGTCCATGGCGCGCTCGGTGGTCGCCTGGTTTTCACGATAGGTGCCGGATTGTTTCAGAAGCTCGTCCACCAGCGTCGTCTTGCCGTGGTCGACGTGGGCGATGATTGCGATGTTGCGCAGGTCCATTAAGTCAGCCTTTGGATAGGGGAGGGACGCGCCAACCTGAAGCTGCGCGTATAATTGCGCCGCCCATACCGCGCCCCGGCTACAATTGCTAGCCCTAATGCCGTGACGCCCCCCTTACTGCGCGAAGCTGTGCCACTGGTGCAGCCTTAATGGGTGGCGCTGTTCGAAAAGAGGTGGATGACCAGAATGCCGCTGATGATCAGGAAAAGCCCCAGAACCGCCGGCAGGTCGAGCCGCTGACCGAAGAGGACGAAGCCGATAATCGCGATCAGCACGATGCCCAGACCGGCCCAAAAGGCATAGACGATCCCAACCGGCATGACCTTCAGTGCCAGCGACATGCAGTAGAAAGAAATCATGTAGAAGACCACCACCGCCACCGAAGGCCAGAGCCGGGTGAATTGATGCGAGGCCTGTACCGCGGTCGTGCCAAGGGTTTCCGCCACCACGGCGATGATGAGCCACAGGTAATGCATCTCGGTCTTCCTCAGAGCGGGAGTTCGGTGGTTTCCTTGATCTCCTCCATCACGAAACTGGCCGAGACATCCGACAGCGGCACCCGGCGGATCAGGTCCTGATAGAGGCGATCATATCCCGCCATATCCCGAACGCGCGCCCGGATCAAATAGTCCAGATCACCGGTCATTCGGTAGACGCCGAGGATCTCGGGCATGGCTTTCGTGGCGCGGGAGAACTTCTCAAGCCAGTCGGGGGCATGGGCGTTGGTGCGGACTTGGATAAAGACGCTGAGGCCGAGGCCGAGTTTCGCCGCGTCCAAGAGCGTCACCCGGTTCTTGATCACGCCGGCCTTTTCCAGCGCCCGGATGCGGCGCCAGCAGGCATTGCGCGACAGGTGGACCGCCGCGCCAAGCGCCTCAAGGGATTGGCTGGCGTCGCGTTGCAGTTCGACCAATATGTGGCGGTCTATGTCATCAAGTGTTATCATGGCGGTAGTTTGGTGGGAAATCTTCTCGCGCACAAGCGGTTGTCGGGAGTAATTTGGGACAATGTCACAAGCAGGCTCGGCTAGGGTGGGGGAAAGGCAGAGACAGGAGTTTCCCATGATCGCACGCATCTTCCTCGACCATCCCGCCAAGGTGGATGAGACGTTCCTTGAGCATATGGCCTTCGCGCTGAAGTTTTCGGGGCTGCTGTTCGCGGCAGCTGGCGCGGCGCTCGTGCATGCGCTGATACCGTGCCTGTTCGAGAAGACGGCGAGTGGGATCATCGCGAAGCTTTACGCGCGGACGCACAACCGGGGGCAATGAGGGCCAGCGCGGCTCCAGTTTCGCAATGAGGGCCAGCGCCTGCCCGCGGGTGGGCGATTTTACGTGGCCTCGTGCCACTTTATGGCTCAGCAATGTTGTGCGTTCCGCGAGTTCACGCCCAGCCTAGCCAAATCGCCTACCCGGTCGCACCGAAGGTGCGCCCCCTTTATAGCGGCACGCCTCCGGCGTGACGGGCGGGCAGGCGATGGCCCGGCGCCTACGGCTTGATTCCGGGCCGGGTGGCAGGCGTGACCGAAAAATAGAAAAGGGCCGCATCGTGCGGCCCTCTGTCATTCCAAACATCCGACAGGCTCAGCCCGCCAGCGCCTTGTTCAGGTTCTCGTCCACCTTCTCCAAGAACCCCATCGTCGTCAGCCAGCCCTGATCCGGCCCCACCAGCAGGGCGAGGTCCTTGGTCATGAAACCTGATTCCACCGTATCCACCACGACCTTCTCCAGCGTCTCGGCGAAGTTGATCAGCGCGGTGTTCTCGTCCAGCTTGCCCCGGTGCTTCAGCCCGCCGGTCCAAGCGTAGATCGAGGCGATGGAGTTCGTCGACGTCTCCTCGCCCTTCTGGTGCTGGCGGTAATGGCGCGTGACGGTGCCATGGGCGGCCTCGGCCTCCACGATCTTGCCGTCGGGCGTCATCAGCTGCGAGGTCATCAGCCCCAGCGAGCCGAAACCCTGCGCCACGGTGTCCGACTGCACGTCGCCGTCGTAGTTCTTGCAGGCCCAGACATAGCCGCCCGACCATTTCATCGCCGATGCGACCATGTCGTCGATCAGGCGGTGCTCGTACCAGATGTTCTTTTTCTTGAAGTCCTCGGCGAATTCCGCGTCGAAAATCTCTTGGAACAGGTCTTTGAAACGCCCGTCATAGGCTTTCAGGATCGTGTTCTTGGTCGAGAGATAGACCGGCCAGCCACGGTTCAGACCGTAGTTGAAAGACGCGCGCGCGAAATCGCGGATCGAATCGTCGAGGTTGTACATCGCCATGGTGACACCGGCGGAGGGGGCGTCAAAGACCTCCTTCTCGATGGTCTCACCATCATCGCCGACGAATTTGATGGTCAGCTTGCCCTTGCCGGGGAAGCGGAAATCGGTGGCGCGGTACTGGTCGCCGAAGGCATGGCGGCCGACGACGATGGGCTGCGTCCAGCCCGGCACAAGGCGCGGCACGTTGCGACAGATGATCGGTTCGCGGAAGATCACGCCGCCGAGGATGTTGCGGATGGTGCCGTTGGGGCTGCGGTACATGCGCTTGAGGCCGAACTCCTCGACCCGCGCCTCGTCGGGCGTGATGGTGGCGCATTTCACGCCGACGCCATGTTCGCGGATCGCATGGGCCGCGTCGACGGTGATCTGGTCGTTAGTCTTGTCCCGCACTTCGATGCCGAGGTCGTAATACTTCAGGTCAACGTCAAGATAGGGCGTGATTAACTTCTTTTTAATGAAATCCCAGATGATCCGGGTCATCTCATCGCCGTCGAGTTCGACGATGGGGTTTTCTACCTTGATCTTCGACATGACGAATTCCTCTGTTTCAGGGTGCGTTTGGCCGTGCTTTAGCCTATTCTGGGCCAAAGAGAAAGATCGTATACAATGGTATGCCGAAGGCTGCGGTCAGGCGCCGACCCCGGCGAAAAAGCTGCTGATGCGGGCGCGGGCATAAGACCAAAGGGCAGGGGCGCCGGCGGCGATCTTGCGGCCGACCTTCTCTTCGATCTGCGCTTCTGAGACGTTGTAATCGGTCCAGCTTCCGCCGCCGGAGGCGAGGTTCTGCATCGGCGGCTGGAACCGGTCGAGCGATTTGGCAAAGCGGGCAGAAGGGCTTTCGGCGGCCTCGAACTCTTCCCAAATACTGCGCAGGTCATCACGCAGATCGCCGGGCAGCAGGCCAAAGATGCGGTCGGCGGCGATCTGTTCCTGCGCTTCCATCTCTGCGGCGTCATAGTCACCGAAGATCGGATTGTCGCCCGCGTCGATCTCGACAAGATCGTGCAGGATCAACATCTTGATGACGCGGTTGATGTCCACCTCCGGCCCTGCCTGATCAGCCAGCACCAGTGCATAGAGCGTCAGATGCCACGAATGTTCGGCAGAGTTTTCCGCACGGCTGGCATCGCATAGGGTGGTGCCGCGCAGCACGGTTTTCAGCTTGTCGGCCTCGTTCAGAAAGGCGATCTGCTTGTCGAGCCGTTCTGTCATGCGCCGCCCTTACCGCGATGGACGCGCAGCTTGCGCGCCAGAAAGGCGCGGGCCTTGTCATTGGCCATCCGGGTGCGAACGGCGGTGAGAAAGGCTTCTTCCAGCGTTTGCGACGAGGCGCCCAGCACCTCGCCGACTTCCATGAACAAGCGGTCTTCACCCGTCTCGGCCTGTACGGCGAGACATTCCTCGGCCAATTTATTGGCCAGTTGGGTAACGACCGCGTCCGCCATCAGCGGGTCGATTCCGTCAGGCGGCGTTTGACATAGTCGCTGGTCGAGGTGATCAGCGTGTCCATATGCGGCTCTTCAAAGAAGTGCCCGGCGCCTTCGATCTCCTGATGGGTGATCGTAATGCCCTTTTGCTCGTGCAGCTTGCTGACGAGGTTCGTGGTATCGGCGGGCGGCGCCACGCGGTCGGCGGTGCCGTTGATCACCAGACCCGAGGCCGGGCAGGGCGCGAGGAAGGAAAAGTCGTACATATTCGCAGGCGGAGAGACCGAAATGAAGCCCGTGATCTCAGGCCGACGCATCAGCAGTTGCATCCCGATCCATGCGCCAAAGGAGAACCCCGCAACCCAGCAATGCTTGGAGTTGTTGTTCATCGATTGCAGGTAATCAAGTGCGGAGGCCGCATCAGACAATTCGCCGATGCCCTGATCGTATTCGCCCTGGCTGCGGCCCACGCCACGGAAGTTGAAGCGCAACACGGTGAAACCCATGTTGTAGAACGCATAGTGCAGGTTATAGACGACCTTGTGATTCATCGTGCCGCCGAACTGCGGATGCGGATGCAGCACGATGGCAATCGGGGCGTCACGTTCTTTTTGGGGGTGGTAGCGGCCTTCAAGGCGGCCTTCGGGTCCGGGAAAAATAACCTCGGGCATGGGTATCCCTGTCTAGGGGTTCAAAGATCGCCGCGAATAGTTGACGAATTCGCTAGGCCACCTTAGAACGGTTCTAATCTGGTTCCGCGCAGTGTCGCGTGGATCAGTCTTTGGACTTAGGCATTTAAGCCGCCCACGTCAATCAAATGGCGCGGCGGGTGAGGGTGAGACGATGAAGCTATCTACCAAAGGGCGCTACGCGATGGTCGCTTTGGCCGATATTGCCCTGCAACCCGAGGGCACCTTGGTGTCTCTGGGCGACATTGCCGAGCGGCAGTCGGTCTCTTTGCCCTATCTGGAACAGTTGTTCGTCAAGCTGCGCCGGGCCGAGTTGGTGACCTCTGTCCGGGGCCCGGGCGGCGGGTATCGTTTGGCGCGTCCGGCGGCGGATATTCGCGTGGTCGATGTGCTGGCGGCGGTGGATGAGACGGTGGATGCGATGCACAAGGGGGCGGGCGCCTCGGGCGGGCTGTCGGGCAGCCGGGCACAATCGCTGACCAACCGGCTCTGGCAGGGGCTGAGCGCGCATGTCTATGTATTCCTGCACCAGACGCGCCTTTCGGATGTGGTCGAGAATGAGCTTGCCCCCTGTCCGGCGGTGCCGACCCTCTTTGCCGTGGTGGATGAGTCGTGAGGGTGGTTTTGGGCAGCGGGCGCGCTTTGGCGGCTGCGGTCTGCGCGGGTGGCGATGTGGAATTTCGGGGGCGCTGCCCCCGGACCCCCGCGGTATTTGGAAAAGGATGAAGGATGCGGGTCTACCTTGACCATAACGCGACCACGCCGCTGCGGGCGGAGGCGCGCGCGGCGATGATCGCGGCGATGGAACTGCCGGGCAACCCGTCTTCGGTCCATGCTGAGGGGCGTGCGGCCAAGGCTGTGGTCGAGCGCGCGCGGGTGCAGGTGGCGGGGCTTGTGGGCTGTGATCCGGTCGATGTGATTTTTACCTCCGGTGCGACCGAGGCGGCGGCGCTTGCGGCTGGGATGGGGGCGCAGGTTGTGACCTCAGCGGTGGAGCATGATGCGGTTCTGTCGTGGGGGCAGGCGGCGCGTTTGGGCGTCGACGGACAGGGTGTTTGGGACGGTGACCTGACCGCCGCGGCGGGGGCCGATGTGGTGGCCCTACAGGCCGCGAACAGCGAGACGGGTGTGTTGCAGCAGACCATGCCCTTAGCCCAGCAGTGTTGGGCGATGGAGAGCACGCCCTATGTGTTGGTCGATGCGGTGCAGGCGCTCGGCAAGACCCGGTTCAAAATGGCGACCTCGGGCGCGGATTTCATCCTTGTCTCCGCACATAAGCTGGGCGGGCCCAAGGGCATCGGCGCCTTGATCGTCAAACGCGGCATCGATCTGGCCGAACATGCGCTGCTGCGCGGCGGCGGGCAGGAGATGGGCCGCCGTTCGGGGACCGAGAATATCCCCGCCATCGCAGGGTTCGGCGCAGCGGCTGAGGCGGCGGCGGCGGATCTGGCTGCGGGGCGTTGGGAAGAGGTGGCAGAACAGCGTGATTTGCTGGAAGCGACCCTTGCGGATGCCGCAAGTCTGACTATTTTTGTAGGGAAAGGCGCTCAGCGCCTGCCCAACACCTCTTGTATCATCACGCCCGGCTGGAAGGGCGAGACCCAAGTGATGCAGATGGACCTTGCCGGTTTTGCCATTTCGGCGGGGTCGGCTTGTTCCAGCGGCAAGGTGCGCGCCAGTGCCGTATTGCGCGCCATGGGCTTTGATGAAACACAGGCCGCCAGCGCGATCCGGGTGTCGCTGGGCCTCGACACCACCCGGGAAGATATCCTGCGGTTCGCCACAAGCTGGACCGCCAAATTGAAAAAGCACGAAACGCGGGCCGCCTGAGCGCCGCCACGGAAAGGAACTGAAACCTTGGAAAATATGACCCTGAAAGAGAATGATGGCGTCAAGGAAGGCGTTGACCAGGAAACCGTGGATGCCGTGCGCGAAGTCGGCGGCAAGTATAAATACGGCTGGTCCACCGACATCGAGATGGAATACGCGCCCAAAGGGCTGACGCCGGAGATCGTGAAGCTGATCTCGGAGAAGAACGACGAGCCTGAGTGGATGACCGAATGGCGGCTTGAGGCTTACAACCGTTGGCTCAGCAAGGAAGAGCCGGATTGGGCGATGGTGGATTATCCTGAAATCGACTTTCAGGAGCAGTATTATTACGCTCGCCCCAAAAGCATGGCCGAGAAGCCCAAGTCGCTCGACGAGGTCGATCCGAAACTGCTGGCGACCTATGAAAAGCTCGGCATCCCGCTGAAGGAGCAAATGATCCTTGCCGGTGTCGAAGGGGCTGAGGATGCGCCTGCAGAGGGCCGCAAGGTTGCGGTGGATGCGGTGTTCGATTCAGTCTCCGTCGGCACCACCTTCCAGGAAGAGTTGAAGAAGGCCGGCGTGATCTTCTGCTCGATCTCCGAGGCGATCCGCGAATACCCCGATCTGGTGAAGAAGTACCTCGGCTCGGTCGTGCCGGTCTCGGACAATTTCTATGCCACGCTGAACTCCGCCGTCTTCTCCGATGGGTCCTTCGTCTACGTGCCGCCGGGCGTGCGCTGCCCGATGGAGCTGTCGACCTATTTCCGCATCAACGCCGAGAACACCGGCCAGTTCGAGCGCACGCTGATCATCGCCGACAAGGGCTCTTACGTGAGCTACCTCGAAGGCTGCACCGCGCCGCAGCGCGACGAGAGCCAGTTGCACGCCGCCGTGGTCGAGATCATCGTCGAGGAAGACGCGGAAGTGAAATACTCCACCGTCCAGAACTGGTACCCCGGTGACGAGGACGGCAAGGGCGGTATCTACAACTTCGTGACCAAGCGCGCCGATTGCCGGGGTGACCGGGCCAAAGTGATGTGGACTCAGGTCGAGACCGGCTCGGCCGTGACGTGGAAATACCCCTCCTGCATCCTGCGCGGCGACGACAGCCAGGGCGAGTTCTACTCCATCGCCATCGCCAACAACATGCAGCAGGCCGACACCGGCACCAAGATGGTGCACCTCGGCAAGCGCACCAAGTCGCGCATCGTGTCCAAGGGCATCTCAGCGGGCAAGGCGCAGAACACCTACCGCGGGTTGGTCTCGATGCACCCCAAGGCCAAGGAATCGCGCAACTATACCCAGTGCGACAGTCTGCTGATCGGCTCGGAATGCGGGGCGCATACGGTGCCTTATATCGAGGTGAAGAACAACTCGAGCCGGGTGGAGCATGAGGCGACGACCTCCAAAGTGGACGACGACCAGATGTTCTATTGCCGCTCGCGCGGCATGGACGAGGAAGAGGCCGTGGCGCTGGTGGTGAACGGTTTCTGCAAGGACGTGCTGCAGGCGCTGCCGATGGAGTTCGCCATGGAAGCGCAGGCGCTGGTGGCGATCTCGCTGGAAGGCTCTGTCGGCTAATGAGCCTTGACGCGGCGCATACTCCCCTCCGCCTGCATTGGTGGAAGGCGCAGCCGAACTTTGGCGATGCGCTGAGCCCGCTGATCCTGAGCCATGTCTCGGGGCGGCGGGTGGAGCATGCGTCGGTGGATGAGGCGGATGTCTTTGGTCTCGGCTCGCTTTTGCAGATCGTGCGGCGGAACTATGACACGCCGCGTGCGGGGGCCAAGCCGGTGATCTGGGGCAGCGGTCTGCTGCGCCCCGCCGGGGGCCGTGCGTTCCTGAAGAACATCGAGATCGCGCTGCTGCGGGGGCCGGTGACGGCGGCGCTTCTGGGCATCGAAACAAATGCTTTTGGCGATCCGGGGCTTTTGGTAAACGAGGTTCTGCCCGGCGAGGGACCACGCGGCGACAAGATCGGCATCGTGCCGCATCACACGCTGGCGGACGATCCTGACCTGCTGGAACTCGTGGCCTCCGACAGCGCCTATGTGCTGATCGACCCGCGCGATCCGGTGGAGCAGGTTTGCGCCGGCATCGCCGCCTGTGCCCATGTCTTTGCCTCGTCGCTGCACGGGTTGATCACGGCGGATGCTTACGGCGTGGCCAACACTTGGGCGACGCCCGAGGGGCAGGGGCGGTTGAAGTTTCACGACTACGCCGCCTCCGTGGGGCGCAACATGCGCGCGCCGATTGCCTTGGCCGATATTCCGGCGGCACCCAAACCCGACGGGCCGCTGACCTACCAAGACGGCATCACTGCCTGCCGCGCCGCGCTGAAAGACAGCTTTCCCGCCGCGCTCTGCGCCCGTCAGGGGGCGGCATGAACTTTAACACGCAGGGGCAAGCCCCTGAGACAACACTGAAATAGCATGAATTGCGGCGCAAGGCGCGCCAGAAGGAGACCGAAATGCTGAGCATCAAGAACCTGCAGGTGAAACTGGAAGAAGAGGAGAAGCAGATCCTCAAGGGCGTCGATCTGGAAGTCGAGGCCGGCAAGGTCCACGCCATCATGGGGCCGAACGGCTCGGGCAAGTCCACGCTGAGCTACGTGCTCTCGGGCAAGGACGGCTACGAGGTCACCGAAGGCTCCGCCACACTCGAAGGCGAAGACATCCTCGAACTGGAACCCGAAGAGCGCGCCGCGGCGGGCCTCTTCCTTGCCTTCCAGTACCCGGTGGAAATCCCCGGCGTCGGCAACATGACCTTCCTGCGCACCGCCGTGAACGCACAGCGCAAGGCGCGCGGCGAAGAGGAAATCTCCGCCGCCGACTTCCTCAAGGAAATCCGCGCCAAGGCGAAGGACCTCAAGATCGACGCAGAGATGCTGAAGCGCCCCGTGAACATGGGCTTCTCCGGCGGTGAGAAAAAGCGCAACGAAATTCTGCAGATGGCGATGCTCGAGCCCAAGATGTGCATCCTCGACGAGACCGACTCGGGCCTCGACGTGGACGCGATGAAACTGGTGGCCGAAGGCGTGAACGCCCTGCGCACCGAGGGCCGTGGCTTCCTTGTCATCACGCACTACCAGCGTCTTTTGGACCACATCAAACCCGACGTCGTGCACATCATGTCCGACGGCCGCATCATCAAGACCGGTGGGCCGGAGCTCGCGCTCGAAGTCGAGAACAACGGTTATGCCGACATCCTCGCCGAGGTGGTGTAATGGCCGAAGCGAAGCTCAAAGAAACCCCGACCGAGGCGATGATCGCAGCGCTCGATATGCCACAGGGTGGCTGGAGCCGAGCGGCGCGTGAAGACGCGTTGGCGCGGGTTCGTGCCATGGGCCTGCCGCAGCGCCGGGATGAATACTGGAAGTTTACCCGCCCCGACACGCTGACCCAAGCCGAAGCGTTGCCCGCCGCGATCTTCGATCATGGCGACGCGCCGCTCTTTGACGGAACCGACCGTCTGCGCATCGTCTTCGTCGATGGTGAGTTCGACGCCGAGGCATCGGACGACCTGTCGCTCGAAGGCGTCAGCATCGAACGGCTGGCGGCTGCCGACAGCGACCTGCACTGGGCGCGCGACCTTTATGGCACGCTGGAAAAGAACGGCCAGACTCCGGTGCAGCGCCCGCTGGCGGCGCTGAACACCGCTTTCGCTACCGATGGTGTCTTGATCCATGTCACCGGCACCCCAAGCAAGCCGATCAATCTGGTTTATCAACACAAATCAGAGACTTCGGACGCGATGCTGCACCATGTCGTGAAGCTCGACAAAGGCGCGGAAGTCACGCTTTTGGAGAACGGCCCCGCGGCCGCACGCTTCAACACCGTGATGGAGGTCGAGGTGGCCGACACCGCGCGCTTCCACCATGTCCGCGCGCAGGGCCGTGACCACGAGCGCCGCGCTGCGACCCATGTCTTCACCCGTTTGGGCACCGAGTCGCTGTTCAAGAGCTTTACCGTCACCGTGAACGGCGCGCTGACGCGCAACGAATGCGTGATCGAACTCACTGGCGACGATGCCTCGGCTCATGTCGCGGGCGCCTGCGTTGGAGATGGCGATTTCCACCATGACGACACGGTCTTCATCACCCATGATGCCGAGAACTGCGAAAGCCGTCAGGTCTTCAAGAAGGTGCTGCGCAACGGTGCCACAGGCGTGTTCCAGGGCAAGATCCTCGTCAAGGAAGGCGCGCAGAAGACCGATGGCTACCAGATCAGCCAGTCGCTGCTGCTGGACGGCGACAGCCAGTTCCTCGCCAAGCCAGAGCTTGAGATCTACGCCGACGATGTGGCCTGTTCGCATGGCTCCACCTCCGGCGCGATCGACGAGGAGGCGCTGTTTTACCTCCGCGCCCGCGGTGTGTCCCATGCCGAGGCGACCGACCTGCTGACGCTCGCCTTCCTTGCCGAAGCAGTGGAGGAGATCGAGGCCGAGGAACTGCGCGAAGAGATCACCGGGCGTCTCAGCTCGTGGTTGGAGCGTCGTAGCGCCTGATGGCTGTTACCAGCGATATCGTTGCGACCTACCGCGGCCCCGGCAAAGTGATGTCGGGGCTGCTTGCGCAGGGACGCAACGAGGTGCGCGTGCTGATGTTCGCGCTGATGGCGGGGCTGCTGATCTTCGTGGCCCTGTCGCCGTATCAAGCCCGCGCGGCGCATCTCGATCCGGACGGGCCGCTCGCGGTGCGCCAATATTGGAGTGCGTTTTTCTGGATCTTTGTGATGCCCTTGCTGCTCTATGGCTTGGCCGCGATGGTCTGGGGGATCAGCCGTCTCGCGGGGCAACGGCTCAGCGGTTATGCGGTGCGGCTGACCTTGGTTTGGTCGCTCCTCGCCTCTGCGCCGATCCTTTTGTTGCTGGGCCTCGCGCTTGGGTTCATCGGGCCGGGCCTACAGGCGCAGATCGTCGGGGTGGTCTGGTTGGCCGTGTTCTTTTGGTTCTGGATCGCGGGCCTTGTTGCCGCGCAGCGGGGCTGAGATGAGCGGCGCCCTGATCCAGCTTGCGCAGACCACCCTGCGCAACCCCCGCGCCGCAGCGCGCCAGATTGCGGAACTGCCTTTAGGCAATGATGTCATCTGGACGTCCCTTGCCTTGGTCGCTGCGCTGAACGCGCTGGTCATCTCGGCCACCTTCGTGATCGCGCCGCCCGCCATGGCGCTGCCGAGCTATTTCCAATCGCCGCTGGTGCTCTTCGCGCTGCTGGCCGGGTTGATGGTGCTCTATGTGCATGCGCTGACTTGGGTTGGCCGGGCACTGGGCGGGCAGGGCGCGTTGACGCCGCTTTTGGCTGCCGTCGTGTGGCTTCAGGCGCTTCGCCTCTGCGCCCAACTGGGCATCCTGCTGCTGACTTTGGCCCTACCGCCAGTGGCGCTGCTGGCCTCTTTCGTCGTTACCTTCTGGGGTCTTTGGATCCTTTTGAATTTCGTGGCCGAACTCTTGCATCTGCCGGGGCTGTTCCACGCCGCTGCAGTGCTCGCGGGCGCCGCGCTTGGGGTCTTGTTGGGGTTGGGCCTTTTGCTGTCTTTGATCGGGCTGACCGCCCAGGGAGTTTAAGTCATGTTCGACGTTGAAGCCGTCCGGGCGCAGTTTCCGATCCTTGGGCGCGAGGTGAACGGCAAACCGCTGGTCTACCTCGACAATGGCGCTTCGGCCCAGAAGCCGCAGGTGGTGATCGACGCGATTACCCAAGCCTATGCGAATGAATATTCCAACGTTCACAGAGGCTTGCACTACCTTTCTAATCTTGCGACCGACAAGTACGAAAGCGTGCGCGGCACCGTGGCGCGCTTCCTCAACGCCGGGTCGGAAGATGAGATCGTGCTCAACACCGGGGCGACCATGGGGATCAACACCGTGGCCTATGGCTGGGCCATGCCGCGCATGCAGGCGGGCGATGAGATCGTCCTGTCGGTGATGGAGCATCATGCCAATATCGTGCCCTGGCATTTCCTGCGCGAACGGCAGGGCGTGGTTCTGAAATGGGTCGATGTGGACGCCACCGGCGCGCTTGACCCGCAGGCGGTGATCGATGCCATCGGGCCGAAGACCAAGCTGGTTGCAATATCGCACCTTTCCAACGTCTTGGGCACGAAAGTTGATGTGAAAACCATCGCTGAAGCCGCCCATGAGAAGGGCGTTCCGGTCTTGGTCGATGGCTCGCAGGCGGCGGTGCATATGCCGGTCGATGTGCAGGACCTCGACTGTGATTTCTATGCCGTTACCGGGCATAAACTCTACGGTCCCTCCGGTTCGGGCGCGATCTATATCAAGTCCGAGCGCATGGCCGAAATGCGCCCCTTCATCGGCGGCGGTGACATGATCCGCGAAGTCAGCAAGGACGCGGTGAGCTACAACGATCCGCCTATGATGTTCGAAGCCGGCACCCCTGGAATCGTCGGCACCATTGGCTTGGGCGTGGCGCTAGAGTTCATGATGGATCTGGGGATGGAGAATATCGCCGCCCATGAGGACGATCTGCGCGACTACGCGGTCTCGCGGCTCGGCGGTTTGAATTGGCTCAACCTGCAAGGCACGACGCCGGACAAAGCGGCGATCTTTAGCTTCACACTGGACGGCGCCGCCCATGCGCATGACATCTCGACCGTGCTCGACAAGAAAGGCGTGGCCGTCCGGGCTGGGCATCATTGCGCTGCGCCTTTGATGACGCATCTCGGCGTTTCGGCCACCTGCCGCGCGTCTTTTGGCATGTATAACACCCGGGCCGAGGTCGACACTTTGGTCGACGCCCTCGAATTGGCGCATGATCTTTTCGCCTAACGTGAATTTCGCCGCCCTCGCCCCCGGATTTCCCATTGCAGGGGCGGCGCGCTCTGGCTATACCGCCCCTCAGTGGACCCTTAGCTCAGCTGGATAGAGCGCTGCCCTCCGAAGGCAGAGGCCAGAGGTTCGAATCCTCTAGGGTCCGCCATTTTTTCCATATGAATGTCGTTTGTCGCGTTGGGGCTGTGCCTTCGCCTGCGGGGGCTTTGCCGTAGGCCCGCCAATCGTTTGGATTATACTCTGTATCTATAAACTCTATCCGCATCGGCCTCGGTTTATATAGCCGAACAAACTGATACCTTCTGCCCAACAGTAATATCCCTGCGGAAGGACAGACAAAATGAAAGCTATCGGCTATAACACCACCGGCCCGGCAGAGGTTTTGGAGATGCTCGAAATTGAGCGTCCCACACCCGGACCAAATGATCTTTTGGTGGAGGTGAAGGGCATCTCGGTCAATCCGGTGGACGTGAAGCTGCGCGCGCTTTCGGGGCCTGAGGGTGGTCCGAAGGTCTTGGGCTTTGATGCCGCGGGCGTGGTCGTGGAACTGGGCGCAGAGGTTAGCGATTTCGCGGTGGGGGATGAGGTGTTCTATGCCGGAGACGTGACCCGCGCGGGGACCAATGTCGCCTTCCACACGGTCGATTCCCGGATCGTCGGGCGAAAGCCGGAAACCCTTGATTTCGTGGAGGCCGCCGGGCTGCCACTGACCGCGATCACGGCTTGGGAGATGCTGTTCAATTCCTTCCGGCTGGCCGAGGGCTCTGGCGAAGGGGAGGCGATTTTGGTCATTGGCGGTGCCGGGGGCGTGGGGTCGATCCTCATTCAACTGGCCAAGGCCCTGACCGGTTTGACCGTGATCGCGACCGCCTCGCGGCCAGAGACCCAAGATTGGGTGCGCAAGATGGGGGCGGATCATTTGGTGGATCACCGGGGCGATCTGGTGGCGCAGCTTGCCGAGCTCGACCTCACGCCAAGCTATGTCGCCGCGCTGACGGCCACCGATACGCATTGGCCCGCCATCATCCAAGCCATCGCGCCGCGCGGGCAGATCGCGCTGATCGACGACCCTGAGACGCTGGATATGAAAGCGGCGAAACCGAAAGCCCTAAGCGTGCATTGGGAGTTCATGTTCACACGCTCGATGTTCCAGACCGAGGACATGACTGCGCAGCGCGACCTGTTGAACCGGGTGTCGCAGATGATCGACGCAGGCATTTTACGCTCTACCGTGACGGAACATGCGGGCGTGATAAATGTGGAAAACCTTCGCGCGGCCCATGAGCGTCAGGAAAGTGGGCGGGTGATCGGCAAGCAGGTTCTGGGCGGGTGGTGATCGCGCAGAGCCGCTTCCCATCCCCGCGCAGAGACAGAGCAAGGAGAGACAGATGACCAAGACGATCCTCATCACCGGCGCGACCGACGGTATCGGTCTGTTGACCGCCAAAAAGCTCAGCGCGCAGGGGCATAGCGTTTTGCTGCACGGGCGCAGTGCCGAGAAACTCAGCGCCGCCGCGGCGGAGGTGGGCGGCAATCCCCAGACCTACCGCGCGGACCTGTCGCGGCTGGAAGAGGTCGTGACGCTGGCAGAGGCGCTGCGCATCGATCACAGCCAGATCGACGTGGTGATCAACAATGCCGGTGTCTTGAAACTGCCTGAGCCGCGCACCGACGCCGGGTTGGACGCGCGTTTCGTGGTCAACACGCTGGCGCCCTATCTGCTGGTTCAACTGTTGCTGCCGGTGCTTCCCAAAGCGGGCAGGGTGGTGAACCTCTCCTCCGCCGCGCAGGCGCCGGTGGAGGTAGCCGCGCTTAGGGGCGAGGTGACGCTTGACGATATGGCGGCCTATGCGCAGAGCAAATTGGCGATCACGATCTGGACCCAACAGATGGCCCGCGCGCATCAGGACGGGCCGCTCTTTATCGCGGTGAACCCCGGCTCTCTCTTGGCGTCGAAGATGGTAAAGGAAGGCTTTGGCGTCGCCGGGAACGACCTGAGCATCGGGGCTGACATCCTTGCCCGCGCCGCGGTTTCGGATGAGTTTGCAGAGGCCTCCGGCGCCTATTTCGACAATGACATGGGCGGGTTCAATGAGCCGCATAGCGCGGCAAAAGACCCCGATCATGTGGCCGCCGTCATGGCCGCGATCCAAGAATTGGTGAGCGGGAACCGGGCGGAGTAGCGCCGGAAAGCGCCATCTCGGACTTCCGCCTGCCCGTATAGAAAAAGGCCCGACCGAGCGACGCTGGCGGGGCTTTTAGATCTTGTCAGGCGGCCTTAGCGGCGGCGGCGCCCACCTGAACGGCCCGCGCGACCGCGGCCCTCTTGACCCGCTTTGGGCGCGCTTTTGTTGAACTCAATCCAAGCGCTGCCGTGAGGGTCACGGTCGAAGAGGAAGTTGGCGGCGCGGATGGCCTCCATCTCCTTGCCCGGGCGGGGTTTGGTCGAGCCGAGGTTGAAGAGCGTCGCAAAGGTCTCATCATCCATGTCTTCGGGCAGGATGATCCCCGCGGCGGCAATCTCAGCCCGCTTTTCGGCGATTTTGGTGGCGTTCAGCGGCACGGCCACCGGGTTCATGATCGCACTTGTCATGCCTGCGCCCATCGCCATGGGGAGGAAGGCATTGTTGATGCCGTGGCGGTTGGGCAGCCCGAAGGAGATGTTAGAGGCGCCACAGGTGGTGTTCACGCCCAATTCCTCGCGCAAACGGCGGACGAGGGTAAAGACCTGATGCCCCGCCGTCGCCATGGCGCCAATCGGCATGACCAGCGGGTCGACGACGATATCATGGGCGGGAATGCCAAAATCGGCGGCGCGTTCGACGATCTTTTTCGCCACGGCAAAGCGGACATCCGGGTCCTCGGAGATCCCTGTGTCGTCATTGGAGATCGCCACGACAGGCACGTTGTATTTCTTGACCAGCGGCAGGACGACTTCGAGCCGCTCTTCCTCTCCGGTGACGGAGTTCAGCAGCGGGCGGCCTTCGCAGGCCTCAAGCCCCGCCTCAAGCGCGCCGGGGACCGAACTGTCGATGCAGATCGGCACGTCGACGGCGTTTTGCACGACCTTGATTAGCTCCGGCATCAGCATCGGCTCGACAAAGTTGTTGTCGGCATAGCGGGGGTCTTCGGCCATTTTGTTGGAGAAGACCGCGCCCGAGTTCACGTCGAGCACCGTGGCGCCTGCGGCGACCTGCGCGATGGCATCCGCCTCGACCCGCGAAAAATCGCCTTGCTCCAGCTCTTGGCTGAGGATCTTGCGGCCCGTGGGGTTGATCCGCTCTCCGATCACGCAAAACGGCTCGTCAAAGCCGATGACGGCGGTCTTGGTCTTGGATTCGATGACGGTTCTGGTCATGTAACTTCCTTCAGGCTGCGTCGGCGGGCACCCCAGAGGCGCCGCCATTCTCTTGGACCCATGTGGCGCTGGTTTTGATCCCGCCCAGCGGGAAAAGATGCACATGGGTGATGTTGAAATCCGGGTGGGCCGCTTTGTGGGCGGCCAAGTCGCTGATTACATCTGTCGGCTCATAGGGCAACAGCAGCTTGGTGACATCCATCGCCCGCTTTTGCAGCACCTTGAGCGAGGGGCCAACACCGCAGGCGATGGCGAATTTGATCAGCGTTTGCAGTTTGGCGGGGCCCGCGATGCCGATGTGGATCGGCAGGGTGATGCCAGCGGCCTTTAGACTGTCGGCCCATTCGATGATCGGCTGCGCGTCAAAGGCGAATTGCGTGGCAATGGCCATTTCGGCATCGGTGCGGGTCTGGAAATCATTCTTCCATTTCAGCGCCGCATCGACGTTGAGGCGGCCGCCGTCAGCGTCGATATCGCGGTTGCCCTCGGGGTGGCCGGCGACATGCAGGCGGGTAAAGCCTGCCTTGTCGAACAGCCCCGTTTCCATCAACTGCATCGAGTTGCTGAATTCCCCCGCCGGGGTGGTGACACCGCCCGCCAGCAGCAGCGCTTGGCGCACATCGGCCTCGCCTTGATAACGGGCAATCCAGTCGGCCAGCGTGGCGCGGTCTTTGATGATGCGGGCCGGGAAATGCGGCATGACCTTAAAGCCGTCCGCATTCAACCGCGCGGCGGTGGCGACCATATCTTCGATCGGGGTGCCGTCGATATGGGCGATATAGACACGGGTGCCCTCTGGCAGCAGGGCGCGGAAATCCTCGACCTTTTCGGCGGTGCGGGGCATCACCTCGATCGAGTAATCTTTCAACAGCGCCTCGACTTCGGCCACCGGCGCCTGTGGGGCCGGTGTTTCCTTTTTGCGGAAGTTCAAAAGTGCCATGAGCGTGTCCTTGATCATAGGGCTGGCAGGCTATGCCCAGCCGTCGTTGTCAATCAGTTGCTTAATCCGGTCGCGGTCGTATTCCGCGTCGATGCGGGCGGCTTCGGCATCGGCGATGCTGTCGGGATCACCCTCGACCTCAAAAGGCTCCGCCTTGCGCCATTCCGCGAGATAGGCGTCGGTATTGGCAGCCCCCACCTTCATCGCCGCGCGGTCGATGGCCTGCTCAAAGCGTTCGGGCAGGGGGCGTTTCGACCCGCGACGGCCCTTGCCGACGATCACCTGAGCGGGAATGTCGCGCCAGTAAACGATGGTGACTGCGGGCATGGGACGATTCCTCCGGTTTAAACCTGTCTAACGAGCGTCGCGGTCAGGACAGGGCCGTTTTTCGACGAAACACGACCCATCCGCGACTTGGGAGAGGTGATAGCGCATTGACCCTGCCATCACGAGGGGGCGGCGCCCCCATTATTCTCAAGATGATTGTGAGGTGGCCCTGATGGCGGGGCGAGGGCGCCCCGCGGACGCCGCGGAAATTGGCCCAAGGCACCGCGACCACTTGCACCGGCTGGGCGCAGGGAATACCTTGGGGGCAACTCGATATGAAAGGCGCGTAACCATGGCGCCACAGCGTCCCAAAGGTGCGGGTGCGCTCGACAAAGACATTCCGGCTCTGAGCCCCGCGCCAGTTCCGCCCAGATCTAATGAGCTATATGCGGCCCTAGATCTGGGTACAAATAGCTGCCGCATGTTGATCGCCCAGCCTCGGGGCAGCGGTTTCCATGTGGTGGACAGTTTTTCGAAATCGGTGCAATTGGGTGCCGGTTTGGAAAAGACCGGGCGGTTGTCGCGCGGATCGATGGCGCGCACCATTCAGGCATTGCGCATCTGTCAGCAAAAGTTGCGGCGCAACAAGGTGCAGAACATGCGTCTTGTCGCGACCGAAGCCTGCCGCCGCGCGCAGAACGGGGCGGAGTTCATGCGCCGTATCCAGCGCGAGACCGGGCTGAAGCTCGACATTATCCGGCCCGAGGAAGAAGCCCAGCTTGCCGTGATCTCCTGCGCGCCGCTGGTCAGCCGCAAGACGGAAAACCTGCTGGTGGTGGACATCGGCGGCGGCTCGACGGAGTTGGTCTGGATCGATATTTCCAAGGTGCCGCGGGCCGACCGCGCACGCTCGATCATGCGGCTTCAGGGCGGGTTCTATCAGGCGAAATCCGACGTGCCAGCCGCGCGGGTGGTCGACTGGATCAGCGTGCCGCTAGGCGTCGCGACGCTCCGCGACCAATTTTCGGATGTCGAAGACGACGCCGCGCGTTTCGCTTTGATGAGCTGGTTTTTCGAAGAAAACCTCACCGATTTCACGCCCTATCAGACGATCCAGTCGCAAAAGCGGTTCCAGATCGTCGGCACCTCGGGCACCGTGACCACCGTCGCGGCGAGCCACCTGAACCTGAAACGCTATGACCGGACAAAGGTCGATGGCCTCAGCATGACCAGCGCCCAGATCGACAAGGTGATCCACTCCTATATCGCCATGGGGCCGGGTGGGCGACGCGCGGATCCGCGCATTGGCCAAGACCGCGCCGCACTGATCATGTCGGGCGCTGCGATCCTGCAAGCCCTGATGCGCTGCTGGCCGACCGACAGGCTGTCAGTTGCGGATCGCGGTCTGCGCGAAGGCCTGCTATATGCACAGATGAGCGCCGATGGCGTATTAGAAGAAGGGGTCTTTTGATGGCCAAGACACCGGACGGAAAGAACACCTCGGGGCGCGGTCAGCGTGACCTCAAGGTCAAGGTGAAATCCGCACGCGGGCGCAAGCTCAGTTCGACCCGTTGGTTGCAGCGGCAGTTGAACGATCCTTATGTCAAACGCGCGCAGGCCGAAGGCTATCGCGGGCGGGCGGCTTATAAGATCATGGAATTGGACGATAAATATCGCTTCCTCGTCCCCGGCGCGCGGGTGGTGGACCTTGGCGCCGCGCCGGGCGGTTGGTGTCAGGTCGCCGTCAAACGCTGCAACGTATTGGGCGAAAAGAAGGGCAAAGCGCAGGGCACCATTCTGGGGGTCGACCTTCAAGAGATGGAGCCGATTGCAGGCTGCGAGTTGCACCAGCTCGACTTCATGGAGGATGACGCCGACCTTAAGGTCAAGGAATGGCTCGGCGGCAAGGCAGATGTGGTGATGTCGGACATGGCCGCGGCCTCATCCGGGCATAAACAGACCGACCACCTGCGCATCATCGCGCTTTGCGAGGCGGCGGCCTATTTCGCTTTCGATGTGTTGGAAGAGGGCGGCACATTCGTAGCCAAGGTGCTGGCAGGCGGCGCGGAAGGTGAGTTGCAAAAGCTGCTCAAGCGCCGTTTTGCCAAGGTCGCCAATATCAAACCACCTGCCAGCCGCCCCGATTCATCGGAGAAATTCGTGGTGGCGACAGGGTTTAAGGGCGAAGAGGGTTAAGCCGCCATCGCCGTTCATGGGGCGTAAACCAGTCAAACGTTAGGGTGTAGCTCTCCCGCGGTATTGTGCCGCCTACCTCATGAGGGCTCCCCGATGCTACGACACCTGCCACTTGTATCGCTCATCTTCATCCTGTGTTCCGGGCTCAAGGTTTCCGCCTCCGAAGTGCCTTGGGCGGTGACCGATTACATCGACCGTGAATTGCTGTCTTGGGTCAATGATGCCCGCATCGTCGATGCGATCGCACAGCAGAACGCGCGGCACCGCGAAATGAATGCGCTGGCGGTCACGCCGGCGGCAGTCACCGGGCCGGGCGCCGGGGTGCCCCAGCTGAAAGCCCCGATTGCCGCGGCCTTTCTCCAAACGCAGATCGCCCGCGCCGAGGGTCAGATCGCTGGGGTGACTTTGCTGGATGCCTATGGGCTGACCGTGGTCTCCAGCGGCAGCGACTCGGTCTATTTCACGGGCGGCAAGCCCAAGAACAGCATTCGTTTTTCGCCGCCGTCGGGGGTTTTCGTGATTGATCAGGTGGCCGTTGACGAGAGGTCGAAGGCCCATCAAAGCCGCGTCTCGATGCCGATCACGGAGCCATCGAACGGGGCAATTATCGGGGTGATTACAGTTGAGTTGGAAGCGGCGGCTTTCTTCTGAGGCTGCTCGCTGCGCAGACCGGCCCCGGCAGGCGGGGCCGGTTTGTTGCTCCCCCCTAAGCGGGGTCGGGACTATCAAATATCCCCGAACAATCCTTCAGCGATAAAACCCTTGGCCTCGGCCTGGGAAGCGGCAATTCTGCAGTCCATCCCGACGGAGAGAGTTGATGACCCCCCCAAGCTATTTCGCACCCACCGGCGGCCACCCGGATCAAAAAACGCTTTTGTCAGATCGCGCCGTCTTTACAGAGGCCTATGCCGTTCTCCCGCGCGGTACGATGCGCGATATCGTGACTTCATTCCTGCCGTTCTGGGAGGGCACGCGGCTTTGGGTCATCGCCCGCCCGATGACCGGCTTTGCCGAGACGTTCTCGCAATATATCATGGAAGTGCAGCCCGGTGGCGGCTCGGACCGGCCTGAGCTTGATGCGCAGGCGCAGGGGGTGCTTTTCGTGGTCGAGGGCGGCTTCACCCTGACCGTTGAGGGCCAGCAGCACGCGATGCGTGAGGGCAGCTATGCCTATATCCCCGCGGGGGCCGATTGGACGCTGAAAAACGACAGCGGCGTGGTGACGCGCTTTCACTGGATCCGCAAAGCCTATGAGGCGGTGGAGGGGTTGGACCGCCCCGACCCGCTCGTGCTGAACGAGCAGGACATCGAGCCGAATGTGATGCCCGATACCGATGGTGTCTGGGCGACGACACGGTTCGTGGATCCGCAGGACCTGCGCCATGACATGCATGTGACCATCGTCACGCTACAGCCCGGTGGGGTGATCCCCTTTTGCGAGACTCATGTGATGGAACACGGGCTCTATGTGTTGGAGGGCAAGGCGGTCTACCGGCTTAATCAGGATTGGGTCGAGGTCGAAGCGGGTGATTTCATGTGGCTGCGCGCTTTCTGCCCGCAGGCTTGCTACGCGGGCGGACCGGGGCCGTTCCGGTATCTGCTTTATAAGGACGTGAACCGGCATATGAAGCTGCGGTGAAGCGGTGAGGGCCAGCGCCTGCGACTTGGTGCCTCTGTGGGAGGTGGCAGTCTGCGGTGAGTACAGGCAGGTTTGCTTCCTCGGACCGAATTTAGCTCTGAGGGCCAGCGCCTGCCTGCGGGTGGGCGAACATACCTTGGTTCGTGCCACTTTATGGTTCTGTCATGATGTGTGCTCGCTAGGTTACGCCCAGCCTCGCCAAATCGCCTACCCGGTGGGGCGGGCAGGCGATGGCCCGGCGCCTTCGGCTTGATTCCGGGCCAAGGTGGTTTCCAAAATCGGTGGTCTTAAGCGACATGCGCTAGCCGGTTGCCTATCGCATTGTATCGAGCCGAGTTAGTCTCAACAAAGGGGCGCCGCATCGGGCGCCCCTTCATCATCAAACCCGCTTCTCCAACGACCCCGAACCATGCCCCGAAAGCCCGCCGGAAACCTCCTCGGTCGCCTCATCCGACAGTTGTTCGGGCAGCAACAAGTTCAGCACAATCGCAATCAGCGCGGCAGGCAGCAGCCCGCTGGTCATCAGCACGCGCAGCGTGTCGGGCAGGTATTGCACCGCCTTGGGGTCGAGTTGCAGCCCCAGACCGATCGAGAGCGAGATCGCGAAGATCACCATGTTGCGGCGGTTCCAGTTCACGTCCGACAGCATCGAGATGCCCGCCGCGACCACCATGCCGAACATCACGATCACCCCGCCGCCCAGCACTTCGATGGGAATGGTGCGGATCACCGCGCCGACCTTGGGCACCAGTCCGCAAAGGATCAGGAAGAGCGCGCCCACGGTCACCACGTGGCGGCTCATCACGCCGGTCATGGCGATGAGGCCGACGTTCTGGCTGAAAGAGGTGTTGGGAAACCCACCAAAGACCCCGGCCACCGCGCTGCCCAAACCGTCAGCATAGGTGGCACCCGTGATCTCGGCATCCGTCGCCTCACGCCCCGCGCCGCCCTTCGTGATGCCCGAGACATCGCCCACGGTCTCAACCGCCGAGACGAAGGCCATCAGGCAGAAACCGACGATGGCGGCGAAGCTGAACTCGAACCCGTAAGCAAAGGGCACAGGCAGCGCCACGACGGCGGCGCGGTTCCAACTTGTGGCGATGCCCTCGAAGGTGACCATCCCCATCGCCAGCGCATAGAGATAGCCCACGCCAATGCCGATCACGACGGCGGAGACCGACAGCATGCCCCGGGCGAAGAACTTCAGCCCCAGCGTCGCCACGATCACCACCAGCGCCGCCGACCAGTTCAGCAGGCTGCCGTATTCGGGGCTATTGATCGCGGGCACGCCCCCGGCGGCATATTGGATGCCCACTTTGACCAGCGCGAGGCCGATCATCGTCACCACCAGCCCGGTCACCAGTGGCGGCAGGGCAAAGCGAATGCGTCCGATGAAAGTCCCCAGCAACACATGAAACAGCCCGCCGACCAGCACGCCGCCAAAGAGCGCGGGCAGCGCCTCGACCCCTTTGCCCGCGACCAGCGGGATCATGATTGGCAGGAACGCGAAACTCGTACCCTGCACGATCGGCAGCCGTGCGCCCACCGGCCCCATGCCAATGGTCTGAAACAGCGTGGCGATGCCCGCGAAGAGCATCGACATCTGGATCAGATAGGTCATGTCCGGAAACCCCTGCGCCCCGGCGTCCGAGCCAAAGCCAAAGCCCGCAGCCCCTGCCACGATGATCGCGGGTGTCACGTTGGAGACGAACATCGCCAAGACATGCTGAATGCCCAAGGGCACGGCCTTGGACAGGGCGGGGGTATAATTCGGGTCGCGCAGTTGCGCCGGCGTGCCCAGTGAAGCGTCAGTCATGTCATTCTCCCTATTGACCGATCCCGTCTGCCGCTTCTGATGAGGGCATGACGGTTAATCCTTGGCTGCGACCACCTCCCACGGCTGATCGAACCAATGTTCTTCCAAATTGTCGCCTGCGCCGATCCGGTCGACCACGGCGAAAAGACCGGGGGCGCTCAGCGGGCAGCAAACCGCGTGCCATGTATTGCGGCGGTAGTTCACGCCTTGACCGGGGCCTGCGAGAAACGCCTGCAGGGGGCCGGGGCGGCCCGCGTCATCGGGGGCCACGACCACGAGATAGGGGTTTTGGTGCATCGGCAGAAAAGCCTGCGCGCCAAGCGGATGCCGCTCGACCATCTCAAGGCTGAAGGGCAGGGCGCGCGGCTCTGCTTTAAAGATGCTGATGCCCGCGCGGCCCCCGCCAAAGTCGAGATCGGCCAGATCGTGATGCCGCTCGCAAAGCCCTTGGTTGATGATTTTGTCGGGCGCGCCGCGCACTTCCAGCACCTCGCCGAAGGGGGCGAAAGCCTCGGCGGTGAGGGGCTGGAGCAGGATCTGTCTGCTCATGGCAGCAGGTCTTTCAGACGCAGCTGCGCAATCCGTTCGACTTGGCGGCAGGCCTCGGCAAACTCGGTGTCGCGGTCACTGTCGATGCGGCGCTTGAAAGCGGCGAGGATGCCCGCCTTGTCGTGATCGCGCACGGCGATGATGAAGGGGAAGCCGTGTTTCTCGACATAGCGGTCGTTCAATTGGGTAAAGGCTTCCCGCTCTTCATCCGTCAGCGCATCCAGCCCCGCAGTTGCCTGTTCCGAGGTGCTCTCAGCCGTCAGCCGCTTGGCCTGCGCCAGTTTGCCCGCCAGATCGGGGTGGGCTTGCAGCACGCTGAGGCGCTGCGCATCTGAGGCGGAGCGGAAGACCCGCGCCAGAGCATTGTGCAGGCCGACGGCGGTGTCATGGCCCGCGCCCAGTTCCAGCGCATGGGCGCCCTCGGCAATCCAAGGCGAATGCTCAAAAATGCTGCCGTATTTGGCGACGAAAGTCTCGCGGTCCATCTGGCTGGGGCGCGCGCGGCGCTGGTGCGGATGGGTGGCGGCCCAGTGATCCGCGATTTGCTCACGGGTGGCGAACCAAACGCCCTCATGGCTTTGGGCGTAGTCGATGAACTGCCGCAGCGCCTCGACCCGACCGGGGCGGCCGATTAGGCGGCAGTGCAACCCGACCGAGAGCATCTTCGGCGCGCCCTCGGCCCCTTCGCGGTAAAGCGCGTCGAAACTGGCTTTGAGGTAGTCAAAGAACTGCGCGCCCGCGTTGAACCCCTGCGGCGTGGCGAAACGCATGTCGTTTGCGTCGAGCGTATAGGGCACGATCAACTGGTCGCGGTCACCGACCTCCATCCAATAGGGCAGATCATCGGCATAGGCGTCGGCCACATAGGCGAACTGCCCGGTCTCTGCCGCAAGGCGCAGTGTGTTCTCGGACGAGCGCCCACAGTAAAAGCCGCGCGGCGCTTGGCCGGTCACTTCGGTATGCAGGCGGATCGCCTCGGCGATGGCCGCGCGCTCTGCGTCTTCTGCCATGTCCTTGTGTTCGATCCATTTCAGACCGTGGGTCGCCATCTCCCAGCCTGCGTCGATCATCGCGGCGACCTGCACGGGCGAGCGCGCCAGCGCCGTGGCGACGCCATAGACCGTGACGGGCAGGTCTTTCATCAAACGGTGCAGCCGCCAGAACCCGGCGCGGGCGCCGTATTCATAGATCGATTCCATATTGGCATGACGCTGGCCCGGCCATTGCGCGGCGCCGACGATCTCGGACAGGAACGCTTCTGATGCCGCATCCCCATGCAGGATGTTGTTCTCACCGCCTTCTTCGTAGTTCAGCACCAGCTGCACGGCGATCTTCGCACCACCGGGCCATTGTGCATCTGGGGGGGTCGGGCCGTAACCCTGCATGTCGCGGGGGTAGCGAGTCATGTCGTTCTCCTTCTGTCGTTCTCTGTCTAGACCGGAAGGTCTTGGATTGCTTTCAATTAATTCCTGAAAGACTATCGTGAAAAGGGTACTTTCGCTCGGGCGCGGCGCGGGCGATCAAGGGTTAAGCACGGAGGGTATGATGACAGGCTATCTGACAACACATGTATTGGACACCGCGCGCGGCTGCCCGGCGGCGGGGCTGAAGATCGACCTCTATCGTCTGGAGGGCGAGACGCGGACCCATCTGCGCAGCCTCACCACCAATGCCGATGGCCGCACCGATGAGCAGATCCTGCCCGCGGCGGAGTTCCAGACCGGCACCTATGAGCTGCTGTTCCACTGCGGCGATTACCTTGATGCGCAGGGCGTCCCGGCAAAGGAACCGCGCTTTCTGGATGTCGTCCCGCTTCGGTTCGGCATGTCTGAGGCCGCGCATTATCATGTGCCGCTGCTGCTCTCGCCCTTCGGCTATTCCACCTATCGGGGCAGCTAGACCTTTAGCGCGTCTTCCATCCGCGCGATCATGAAGTCCATGAAAAGCCTTGTTTTCGGGTCTTGATGGCGGCGATGGGTGTAAAGGCAGGCCATCTGAACGGGCAGGGGCGGCGTGTCTTCCACGACCCGCACCAAAGCGCCGCTTTGCAGATGTTCGGCGATCTCGAAGATCGGTTTCATGGCGATGCCCGCGCCGGCCAGCGCCCAATCGGTCAGCACATCGCCGTCATCACTCTCAAACCGCCCGCGCACGTCGTATTTCACCGCCCCTTCAGGGCCTTGTAGCTGCCATCGAAATTCGGTCGCGCCGGGAAAGCGCAGGTTGAGGCAATTGTGCTGGCCGCGGTCGATCTCGGCCCCCGAGCGGGGATGCCCATGCGCCGCGACATAGGCCGGGCTGGCGCAGAGCACGCGCTCGCAATCGGCCACCTTGCGGATCCGTAGTGTGGAATCCTGCGGACGGCCCAGAAAAAAGGCCACGTCCAGCCCTTCGGCGGTGAGATCGAGCTTACGGTCGCTGAGGCGCAGCCGCAGATCGACGAGCGGATAGGCTTCTGCAAAGGCAGGCACATGCGGCGCGATCAGCCGCCGCCCGACGCCCAAGGGGGCCGCCACATGCAGCGTGCCGCGCGGGTTGTCGGTGACGTCTTCGATGCCCGCCTCCGCCTCGGCCACGGAGGCGAGGATCTTGCAGGCCCCGTCATAGAAAATCCGCCCCTGTTCGGTGGCCGACAGGCTGCGTGTGGTGCGTTGAAACAAACGCACGCCCAGATGCCCCTCCAACTGCGTGATCCGCGCCGAGGCCACTGCAGGCGAGACCCGCTGGTCGCGCGCCGCCGCCGACATGCTGCCAAGCTCGTAGACGCGCACGAAGGTGCGGATGTTGTCGAAATAGGACATTTATCGGGAACTTTTGATAGAGTTTAGGGAATGCCAAATCTAGCGGTAAAATCCGCGATTGAATAGTCTGCCCGGTGAATCATCCGGAGAGACCTCATGCACGACTTAGCCATCATCTGGGACTGGATCGGATTTGCCATCCGCTGGGTGCATGTCATCACCGCCATGGCATGGATCGGCGCGTCCTTCTACTTCATCGCGCTGGACCTCGGCCTGCGCAAGGTGCCGCATCTGCCCGCCGGCGCCTTCGGCGAGGAATGGCAGGTCCATGGCGGCGGTTTCTACCATATCCAGAAGTACCTCGTGGCGCCGGAAAACATGCCCGAGCACTTGATCTGGCACAAATGGCAGAGCTATTCGACGTGGCTGTCGGGGGCCGCGCTCTTGATGGTCGTCTATTGGGCGGGCGCGGAGCTCTACCTGATCGATCCGGCCAAGGCGGACCTCTCGGTCTTCCAAGGCATCCTGATCTCGGCGGGTTCGCTGACGCTGGGCTGGCTGATCTACGACTTCCTGTGCAAATCGCAGCTCGGCAACCGGCCCACGGTGCTGATGCTGCTCTTGTTCGTGCTGCTGGTGGCGATGGCCTGGGGCTACAACCAGGTTTTCACGGGCCGCGCGGCACTGCTGCATCTGGGGGCATTTACTGCCACGATCATGACGGCGAATGTGTTTTTCATCATCATGCCGAACCAACGCATCGTGGTGAAGGACCTGCAAGAGGGTCGCACGCCGGACGCGAAATACGGCAAGATCGCCAAGCTGCGCTCGACCCACAACAACTACCTGACGCTGCCGGTCATCTTCCTGATGCTTAGCAACCACTACCCGCTGGCTTTCGCGACCGAGTACAACTGGTTGATCGCCGCGCTGGTCTTCCTGATGGGGGTGACGATCCGCCATTACTTCAACACCATGCATGCCACCGGCAAGGGCCCGCATTGGACATGGGGCGTGACCGCGCTTTTGTTCGTGGCGATCATGTGGCTCTCGACCGCGCCCCTGATGCAAGACGATATCGAAGCGGCAGAGGCCCGCGCCCTGACAGAGACAGAGCAGCTTTTCGCCAGCGCCGAGGGGTTTGACGAGGTGGCCAATATCGTGCCGGGGCGTTGCGCCATGTGCCATGCGCGCGAGCCGTTCTACGACGGTATCCACCGCGCGCCCAAGGGGTTGCTGCTTGAAACACCCGCGGACATCGCCCGCGCCGCGCGGCAGATCTATCTGCAAGCGGGGGTGACCAATGCCATGCCCCCTGCCAATGTGTCCTTCATGGAGGAAGAAGAGCGCCGCAAGATCATGCGCTGGTATCGCGACGGGGCCGCATCACAGCCCTTCAGCCTTGCGGGGAAGTAGCGGGCGCGCTACTCGAACTCCATCTGCTCGAACACGCGGCCTGCGTTTTTTGTCGCCAATTCCTCGAAAGTATCAAGCCCCGCATAGGGCGATTGATCTACATAGTAAGCCTCGGCCAGACCGCCGCCCGCCTCCAGATGGGCGGCGATCTGCGCGCGGAGGTAGAGCAGATAATCCCGCGTGAAGCGACGGACCTGCGCCATATTGGTCGGATGCCCGTGACCGGGGATCACATAACGCGCCTCCAGCGGCTCAAACGCGGTTTCCCAAGTCTCGATCCATTCGGCGGTCATCGTGTCGGAAAAGATCGGCAGCATGCGCTCGTGAAAGGCCATGTCGCCCGAGATCACGAGGCTCTGCTTCGGCAGCCAGATCACGATATCGCCGGGGCTATGAGCCGGGCCGAGGTGGCGGGCCTCGATGCGGAAATCGCCCATCTCGACGATATATTCCTCCTCGAAGGTCTCGGTTGGCAGTTGCACCTCCGTCCCCTCGGCCCGGTCGCGGTTGTAGCGCTGCATGGCCTCCAGAATGCTGCCGCCAAAGCGCTCCACTTCATGCGCGGCGTCTGCATGCGCGACGATCGGCACGCCTTGCTCAGCCCAGTAACCGTTGCCCAGAACCGCGTGACCCTGACCGTTCTCGTTAAAGACCAGTTTGACCGGCTCATCGGTCACGGCCTTAATCTCATCATGCAGTGCCGCGGCCAGCCCATAGGCCGCGCCGTCGTTAATTACGACAACGCCTTGGCCGGTCACGATGAAGCTTAGGTTATTGTTATGGCCCGCGTTTTCGTAAGTGGGCGGGGCCGTCGCTCCGATGGCCGAAAAGACGCCGGGAATGACTTCATAGGGTTTGTCGTAGAGCAGGGAGCCGTGGTATTTATCGGCGATATCCTCGCTGGCCATGGCGTGCGAGCCGAGCAGAAGGGCGGCGGCGTAAATCAGGTGCTTCATTGCGCGGCCCCCAGAAAACGATAGCCTTCGCCACTCCGTTCGACGCGGCCCAATCCGCCCTGCGGCAAGTGGAAGCCCATCAGCCAGATTTTCTCCTGCACCAGCCGATCGAGCAAACGCTGCCGGGTGCTCGCGCCTTGCTCGGGGTCTTGGTCCGATCCGCTGGCCCAGCCCGGGCGGGCAAAGGCAAGATGGTGGTTGCCAATGGCGTCGCCGCCGATCAACAGCGCATCACCGCCCGTACCCAGAAGGAAGGACATATGCCCGGGCGTATGGCCGAAACTCGCCTGCGCCGTGATGCCGGGCAGCACTTCGTCCCCGTCGGCAAAATGGCTTACCCGATCCTCGATCGCGGCCAGTCGCCGCGCGGCCCCCACGGCAAAGGCGGCGCGGGCCGGGCCAATCCGGTCCACCGTCGCCGGATCGCGCCAATAGTCCCATTCGACTTGGCCCATATGGTAGCGCGCATTGGGAATGACCAGATCGTCGAAATCGTCCAGCACGCCCCACAGGTGGTCGGGGTGGCCATGGGTAAAGACCACATCGGTCACCGCCTCCGGCGCGACGCCTGCGGCATCAAGGCTGTCGAGCAGCGACCCGGCGGAGGGCATGAAGGCAGGGCCCGCGCCCGCGTCAAAGAGGATCACACGCTCGCCATTGCGCAAAAGCGTTAGGTTGCAGGGCGGCTCCAACTGGTCTTGCGGCAGGTCGAAGGGCGCCAAAGCCTCCGCCAGTGCGTCTTGCGGCAAACCTTCGAAGAAAAAGCTGCGCGGCAGCACCAGATTGCCGTCGCTTACGCTGATGAACTCATAGCCGCCGATCTGGGCCGAGGTCATCGCGAAGGCGCGCAGCGGCGTTTGGGCGAGGGCGGCAGCCCCCATTCCGGCCAGCACCATCCGTCTGTTAATCTTCATCTGCTCCCCTCCCATCATTCATTCCGATTCGTGAATATAATCATCCCCATCGGTTTGCGGCACAAGGGGCGAATGCGGCTGTGAGAGATAGGCCCGAGAAACAAGGCAGCTATGCATGATCATCCCTTGCATCGCCCGCAGGGGTTCTATCTACGGGGGCACCACTCGAAACCCACCCCGATCCGGACGGAAAATGACTGATATCACTACAGAAGGCGCCTCGATCGCCTTTGACAAGGTCGGCAAGGCCTTTACCAAAGCGGGCGGTGCGACCGTGAACGCGCTCGAAGGGATTTCCCTCGACGTGGCGCCCGGCTCCATCACCGGGATTATCGGGCGTTCGGGGGCGGGCAAGTCGACCCTGCTGCGTATGGTCAACGGGTTGGAGCATCCGACGACCGGCAAAGTGCTGGTCGGGGGTGAGGATGTTGGCAGCGCCAAGGGCGGCAAGCTGCGCGCGATCCGCCGTGACGTTGGCATGATTTTTCAACACTTTAACCTGCTGTCTTCACGCACTGTGGCGGGCAATATCGCCCTGCCGCTCGAAGTGGCGGGAATGCCGAGCGCGCAGATCAAGCCGCGGGTGGCCGACCTGATCGACCGTGTCGGTCTCAGCGCGCAGGCGGGGCGCTATCCGGCGGAGCTTTCGGGTGGGCAGAAACAGCGTATCGGCATCGCGCGGGCTTTGGCCACCGGACCGAAGGTGCTGCTGTCGGATGAGGCGACATCGGCGCTCGACCCTGAGACGACCCAAACGGTTCTGGCACTGCTGAAAGACATCAACCGCGATCTGGGGCTGACGATCCTGCTGATCACCCATGAGATGGCTGTGGTGCGCGACATCGCGAGCCATGTGGCCGTGATCGACGCGGGCCGCATCGTGGAGCATGGGGAGACCTATGACATCTTCACCGCGCCGCAACATGCGACGACGCGGTCTTTCCTGTCGGGCGTGACGGGCGTCACCCTGCCTGCCTTCGTCAAAGACCGCCTGACCCAAACCCCGCCCGCGGCAGGGGGCGAAGAGGTCATCCGCGTCACCTTTGCGGGCACCCATGCCACCGATCCGATGCTGGCGCGATTGACGCAAGAGATGGGCATTCCGGTCAATATTCTTGCCGGTGCGGTGGAAGAGATCGGCACGCGGCCCTTCGGCAACCTGCTGGTGTCGATGCCCGTGGCGCAGGCCGCCCAAGCGCGGGCGTTTTTGGAACAACACGGGCTTCTGACGGAGGTGCTGGGCTATGTCGGCTAACCTGATTAACCTATTGATCGAGGCCACGGGGCAAACGCTTTACATGGTCGCAATCTCGGCCATCCTCGGCACCGTTTTCGGCCTGCCGCTGGGGTTGTTTCTGGCCACCTCGCAGCGCGGCGAACTGCTGTCGTCCCCATGGGTGAACAAGGTGCTGGGGTTGGTGGTGAACGCCACGCGTTCCGTGCCGTTCATCATTCTGGTCGTGGCGATCATCCCATTTACCCGCATGATCGCGGGCACCTCGATCGGCACCACGGCGGCGATCGTGCCGCTGACGATTGCGACCGTGCCTTTCATCGCCCGTCTGGTGGAAAACGCGATCCGCGAAGTCGATTCCGGCTTGATCGAAGCCGCCCGCGCCATGGGCGCGACGCCGCTGCAAATCATCCGCAAGGTGCTACTGCCCGAGGCGCTGCCGAGCATCACACTGGGCCTCACCCTCGCTATCGTTAGCCTGATCGGCTATTCTGCCATGGTCGGCGCCGTGGGCGGCGAGGGGCTGGGTGATCTGGGTATCCGTTATGGATATCAACGGTTTATGCCCGACGTCATGGCGATCGTCGTGATCATTCTTATCGTATTGGTGCAGCTTGTGCAGTCCATTGGTGAGCGTATTGCCAGCGCCGTGGACAAACGGGCCACCAAAAGCGGCGGCCAATAGACCGCGCCTTACTTCCGCTCTCTCAATCTAAGGAGACTACTATGCTTCGTCTTACAACACTCACCTCCGTTCTGGCGTTGATGGCCACCGGCCTTGCCGCCGAAGAAATCAAGGTCGGTGTGTCCCCCGGCGAACACGCCGAGATCATGGAAGAGGTCGCCCGCATCGCGGAGCCTATGGGGCTTGAGATCGACGTGGTCGAATTCTCTGACTATGTGGTGCCGAACCAAGCACTCGCCGATGGCGACATTCAGGCGAACTCTTTCCAGCACGTGCCCTATCTCGAAGCGCAGATGAAAGACCGCGGCTTTGAGCTGAGCGTGGTCGGCAACACGATCACCACCCCGATGGGCGTCTATTCCGACAAGATCACCGATCTTGCCGATCTCGAAGAAGGCGCGACATTCGGCATTCCGAACGATCCCACGAACGGTGGCCGCGCGCTGTTGGTTCTGCAAGAACTCGGGTTGATCAAAGTCGATGAGGCCGCAGGTCTGGTGCCGACCGTCCTCGACATCATAGAGAACCCCAAAGACCTGTCCTTCAAAGAACTCGACGCCGCGCAACTGCCGCGTTCGCTGGCCGATCTGGATGCGGCTTTGATCAACACCAACTACGCGATTGCCTCGGGCCTCAGCCCCAAGGAAGATTCCATCGCGATGGAAAGCGCCGAGAACCCCTATGTGAACGTCATCGCCGTCCGCAAGGGCGACGAGGAAGCGGCATGGGTTGAGACATTGCTCAAGGCCTATCACTCCGATGAGATCAAAACCTTCATCGATGAAAGCTATCAGGGCACGGTCATCACCTCCTGGTAAGCGCTTGTTCTAGAAGCGTATTGATAGACTTGACCCGCGCCCGCGCGGGTCAAGAGCGCCCCGGCCCGGGCCGGGGCATTCCGATTGGTTAAGGCTCCCCTAATCATTGGGTCGAGGCTGACGGTCAGCTAAAACCCTTAAATTTCTGTTTAGAAATTCCGCGTAGTTCTCGCAGACAACGCGCGCTCTGGCGTATTTTCTACGCATACTTCTTAACATTGAAATTATGTTGCGCTGCGTCGTGAGAAAATTGTTGAAAAGTTCAATTCCGCCCGTATCGTGAAATCGTGAGGGATTTTTTCACATGACCCGGGGCTTGCCCTTCCTGATGTCTGACAGGGCCGATGGTCGCGATCCATGTGAACGGGAGTTCGACTGCAAGCCGCGACCATAACAAACCAAGGGAGACTATCATGAAGACCGTGAAACTGATGGGCACCGCCGCCAGCCTGCTTGTGCTGGGGGTCAGCCAATCCGCCGCGCAGGATCTGACCGTTGGGTATTTCCTCGAATGGCCGATGCCGTTCCAATACGCCAAGGCGGAGGGGATGTATGACGAAGCGCTCGGCACGACGGTGAATTGGGTGAGCTTCGATTCCGGCACCGCCATGTCGGCGGCGATGGCCTCGGGGGATGTGCAGTTGTCGCTCAGCCAAGGCGTGCCGCCCTTCGTGGTCGCCACTTCGGCGGGGCAAGACCTGCAAATTCTCGATGTCGCGGTCAGCTATTCCGAGAATGACAATTGCGTCGTGCGCGAGGCGCTGGAGATCGACAAATCCTCTGCCGAGGAACTGACGGGCAAGAAGGTCGCGGTGCCGCTCGGTACAGCTGCGCATTACGGTTTTCTAAAACAAATGAACCACTTCGACGTCGATGTTGGATCGCTCGACGTGGTGGATATGGCGCCGCCAGATGGGGCCGCGGCCATCGCACAGGGATCGGTCGATATGGCCTGCGGCTGGGGTGGATCGCTGCGCCGGATGATGGAACATGGCAATATCCTTTTGACCGGCGCGGAGAAGGAAGAGCTGGGCATTCTCGTCTTCGACGTCACTTCCGGCCCGGCCTCTTGGGTGGCCGAGAACTCCGACACGGTCGCGGCCTTCTTGAGCGTGACGGCCGAGGCAAATGCGATGTGGGCGGATGAGGCCAACCGCGACAAGATGCTGCCCGTCATCGCCAAGGACGCCGGTATGGACGAAGACGCCACGATGGAAACCATCGCGACCTTCTCCTTCCCTTCGGTCGATGAGCAAATGGGTGAGAAATGGCTCGGCGGGGGCGCGCAGGAGTTTATGAAAGGCGTGGCCGATGTCTTTGTCGAAGCAGGCGCGATCGACGGTGCGCTCGACAGCTATGAAGACGCGGTGAACACCGGCCCGCTGCAAGCCGCGAGCGATATGTAAGCCAAGCGGCGCAAAAATAGGCCGCCCCGTTGCAGCCCGGTGCCTGATTGCGAGGGACCGGGCAGATGGGGCGCGCCGATAAACGAATATGCAGCGGGGCGGCATGTCGGGATTGAAAATCGAAAACCTGTCGATGCGGTTTGATCTGCCCAATGGCAGTCATGTGCAGGCGCTTGAGGACGTATCGCTTGATCTTGCGGAGGGGGAGTTGATGTCGGTCCTCGGCCCCTCGGGCTGTGGCAAGACGACGCTGCTCAATATCGTGGCGGGTTTCCTTGCCCCCAGTTCGGGCGAGATCGTGATGAACGGCCATAGCGTCACCGGGCCGGATGCCGAGCGTGGCATGGTCTTTCAACAGGGCGCGCTCTTTGAGTGGATGTCAGTGCGTGAAAACGTGAGTTTTGGTCCGCGCATGAAGGGGCAGGGCGAAAAGCAATACGGGGCCGAGGTTGACCATTTGCTCGATATCGTCGGGCTGGGCGATTTCAAGGAAAAGGCGATCTACGAACTCTCTGGCGGGATGCAGCAGCGGGTGGCGCTGGCGCGTTGTCTGGCGAATGACCCCGATGTGATCTTGATGGACGAACCCTTGGGCGCGCTGGATGCGCTGACCCGCGAAAAAATGCAAAGCCTCGTGCTGAAACTGTGGAAAGAGACCGGCAAGACCATCATCTTGATCACCCATTCGGTCGAAGAGGCGCTGCTGCTTGGCGAGCGGCTTTTGGTCATGGCGCCGCGCCCGGGGCGCATTCACCGCGAATACCGTCTGCCCTTTGCCGATCTGGGCGTGGGGCAAGACCTGCGTGAGGTCAAGAAACACCCGGAATTCGCCGAAAGGCGCGAGGAGATCCTCGGCATGATCTGGGACATGGAGGAAGAGATCATGGGCCGGACGGAGGAGGCATGATGTTGATCCTGCTTATTTATATCGTCATCTTCGCGCTTTCCTTCTTCCTTGTCCGTCTGGTTGTCGATCAGACCGCCAGCGGTTTCGCGGCGCGTAAAACGGTAACCTTTGGCGACGAAAGCGCGGTGACGTCGAACCGCACCGCCAGCGTGATTTCGATCCTGACGATCTTCTTGCTGTGGGGCGCCTTCACCGGCTCATCCCTGCTGCCCCGGTTTTTACATGCGCCCGGCCCGTTTGAGGGGCTGGCCGAGCTGACCTATACTGCCGAGGCCGATGACGGCTCCCGCGATGACGGCACGATCACGGTGCTGGTGCATCCGGTGGGCGAAGACGCCGAGACGCCGCAAGTCGATCCCGGCGAAGGCTGGGCCAAGAATGACGCTTTCACCATCGGCGCTTGGCGCTCGGGGCTGTTGCGTGTTGATAAGAATGACGAGAAGGGCCGCGATCTCGGGCACCGGGTTGTTGCCGTGAACGGGCAGAAGATCGCGCCCGGTGGCGAGGTGCAGACCGAGTTTGGCCGTGTGGGCATGTCGCCCAAGGGCACGCTGAACTTCGAGCCTGCCAAGGGTTGGCAGATGGAGCCGATCTGGCTGCCGCCCCCCGAAGCCGTGGTCTCCCGCCTTGCTGAAATCTCAAGCCAAGGCTACCGCGACAGCACCCTGTGGGAGCATCTGGGCTATTCGCTGTTCCGCGTGGTGGTGGGGTTCGCTCTTGGGGCGCTGGTGGGCATTCCGCTGGGCTATGCCATGGGGCTGTCGGGCTGGTTTCGGGGCTGGTTCGATCCGATTGTCGAATTCATGCGCCCGGTGCCGCCGCTCGCGCTGATCCCGCTGGTGATCATCTGGGCGGGGATCGGGGAGGTGGGCAAGATCATCCTGCTGTTCCTCGCGGCGCTGTGGATCATGGCCATTGCTGCGCGGTCGGGCGTGTCGGGGGTGAATATCACCAAGGTCCATGCGGCTTATTCTCTGGGCGCCTCCAAGGCGCAGATCATGCGCCATGTCATCGTGCCAAACTCACTGCCCGAGATCTTTACCGGCGCGCGGGTGGCGATGGGGGTCTGCTGGGGCACGGTGGTCGCCGCCGAACTGGTCGCGGCAGAGAAGGGGGCGGGGATGATGATCATGGTCGCCTCCAAATTCCAACTGACTGATATCGTGCTCATGGGGATCATCCTGATCGGCATCATCGGTTTCGGCATCGACATGCTGATGCGCAAGGCTGAGCGGTTGCTGGTGCCTTGGAAAGGGCGGTCTTAACCCCGCCCGTCACCCTTCGTTTTCAAGGAAAAACACTTGCCAGACGCCGAATTCCGCGCCACAGTGAAAAAATGGAGAGAATTTTCACATGACCCGAGCGAAGACGTACGGGGCCGGGGGCACGAGCCCACGCTCACTCGGTGCGGATTTGCGCGCGATCCGCAAGGGGCGGAAACTGACGCTTGCGGATATGGCCGAGGCGTTGGACCGTTCGGTTGGCTGGGTCAGTCAGGTCGAACGCGATATCTCGACCCCCTCCATCGCCGATCTGCGGCGCATGGCCGAGATTTTGGACGTGCCGATTTCCCTGCTTTTCGGCGAGGCGACAGTGACCTCCGAAGAGCGCGGCTATGTCGTGCGGGCCGGGGCGCGGCGGGCCATGGGCAGTGCCGCCAATGGGCTGACGGAAGAACTGCTTTCGCCCGATCTGACCGACAGTTTCGAAGTGATCCATTCGACCTTTGCGGCCTATTCGGGGCTGGAAGCGCCGGTGAAGCGGGAGACGCAAGAGGTCGGCTTCGTCATCTCGGGCCGGTTGAACCTCACGATTGCCGACCGCCGCTTTACCGTTGGCCCCGGCGACAGCTTTCGCATTCGCGGCGAATATTACACTTGGGACAACCCGCACGACACGCCCGCCGTGGTGGTCTGGGTGATCTCTCCGCCGGTTTACTGAACCGGGTTTTCATCAATTTAAAAGAACTGCAACTGACCGGGGGCGCCTCTGGCCAGCCCTTTGGCGGTGCATGGCGATAGGAGGTGCGTGTGGCTGATTTTCCGACAACGGCACGGGTTGTGATCATCGGGGGCGGGGTGGTTGGGGTCTCGACCCTATACCACCTTGCCCGCGCGGGCTGGACCGATTGCGTCTTGCTTGAGAAGAACGAACTGACGGCAGGCTCCACTTGGCACGCGGCGGGCAATTGCCCGAATTTCTCGAACTCTTGGGCCGTGATGAACATGCAGCGCTACGGGCTTGAGATGTACCGCAGTTTGGGCGGGGAGGTGGGCTATCCGATCAATTACCATGTCACCGGGGCGCTGCGGCTCGCGCATAGTCGGGAGAGGATGCAGGAGTTTGAACATGTCGCCTCCATGGCCCGCGCGCAGGGGCTGGGGATGGAGATGTGCACCCCAGCCGAATTGAAGGAACACAACCCTTTCATAGAGTTGCACGATCTGGCGGGCGGGCTGTGGGATCCCTTGGATGGGGACATCGACCCGGCGCAGCTGACCCAAGCCCTTGCCAAAGGCGCGCGAGAGGCGGGCGCGGCGATCCATCGTTTCACCCCCGCGACCGGGATAGACCGCGAAGGGGATGAATGGATCGTCCATACCGATAAGGGCGCGATCCGCTGCGAGAAGGTGGTCAACGCTGCTGGCTACTACGCGCAACGGGTGGGCGAATGGTTCCGCCCACATGGGGGCCGCCAAGTGCCTGCGGTGGTGATGAGCCATCAGTATTTCCTGACCGAGGAAATCCCCGAGCTTGCCGCTTGGACCGCCGAGAAGGGCCATAAGATGCCAATGGTCCGCGATGTGGACAGTTCCTACTACCTGCGGCAGGACAAGAACGGGCTGAACCTCGGCCCCTATGAGCGCAACTGCAAGGCGCATTGGATCACCCCTGACGATCCGATGCCCGAGGATTTCAGTTTTCAGCTTTATCCCGACGATCTGGATCGGCTGGAATGGTATATTGAAGACGCCATGGCGCGGATGCCGCTGTTGGGCCAGAGCGGTGTGGGGCGGGTGATCAACGGGCCGATCCCCTATGCGCCCGATGGGCTGCCGATGCTGGGCCCGATGCCCGGCGTGCCAAACGCTTTCGAGGCGCATAGCTTTACCTTTGGTATCGCGCAGGGCGGCGGCGCGGGCAAGGTCATGGCCGAATGGATCACGCAAGGTGAAACGGAGTGGGACATGTGGGATGTCGACCCGCGCCGCTACACCGCCCATGCCGATCACGACTTTACCCTCGCTAAGGCGCTTGAGACCTATGGCCATGAATATGCGATGCATTTTCCGCATCACGCATGGCATGCCGGGCGCGATAAGAAGCTGTCAACGCTGCACGACCGTCTGTGCGACGCGGGCGGTCAGATGGGGGCCTACAACGGGTGGGAGCGGGCGAATTATTTCGCCAAACCCGGTGATAACACCTCAGAGTCCGCGACCCAGACATGGGACCGGGATGGCCCATGGGCGGCGCGGATTCGTGAGGAGGTCGCGGCGGTGCGCGACGATGTGGGCGTGCTCGATCTGCCGGGGTTCTCGCGGTTCGCGCTTGCGGGGCCGGGGGCGGCGGAATGGCTGAGGGGGCGGATCGCGGGCGCGCTTCCCAAGGTCGGGCGGATGACGCTGGGCTATTTCCCCGACAGCCGGGGCCGGGCGCTGACCGAGATGTCGATCCTGCGCCATGCGGAGGATGACTTCACCCTGATCACCGCCGCGCCCGCGCAATGGCATGACTATGAATTGCTGCGCGATGCGCTGCCCCAAGAGGGTGAGATCGGCCTGACGGATCGAACCGATGCCGTCTCGACCCTGATCCTGTGCGGCCCGAAATCCCGCGCCCTGCTGGCGCCGCTTGCTCCGGAGGCCGATCTGGCGCTGCCGTGGCTCAGCCATCAAGAGGCGTCGGTAAAGGGCAAGCCAGCGCTGCTCGCCCGGGTCTGTTTCGCGGGCGAGTTGGGCTGGGAAATCCACGCGGCCCCCGAAGACATGCCGGCGATCTATGATGCGGTCATCGCGGGCGGGGCCAGGCCCTTTGGGATGTTCGCGCTCAATTCCATGCGGCTGGAAAAAGGCTACCGGACGTGGAAGGGCGATCTGTCGCAGGAGTATACCTTGCTGGAGGCCGGCTTGGACCGTTTCCTCCGCCTCGACAAGCCGGAGGCATTTCCAGGAAAGGAGGCGCTGATCGCCGAACGGGACGCAGGGCCACAGCGCCGCTTCGTGACGCTGGTGGTTGAAGGCAACCCGCAAGATGCGCCGCCGATGGCCACGCTGCGCCTGAAGGGAGATGCCGTGGGCGAGGTGACGAGTGGCGGCTATGGCTACCGGGTTGATGCCTCCATCGCCCTCGGCGTCGTGCGGGCCGAGGCTGCGGTGCCGGGCACCGAACTCACGGTCGAAATCTATGGGCAAAGCTACCGCGCTACGGTGCAGCCCGACGGCCCTCTCTGGGACAGCGAAAATGCGCGTATCCGCGCGCAGGAGGCCTGAGATGGTACAGCTTCCTACCAAAGCCCGCGCGGTGATTATCGGCGGTGGCGTGATCGGCTGTTCGGTCGCCTATCATCTGACAAAGCTCGGCTGGACCGATGTGGTACTGCTGGAGCGCAAACAACTGACCTCCGGCACCACATGGCACGCGGCGGGGCTGATCGCGCAGCTGCGCGCGACGCAGAACATGACGCGGCTGGCGGCATACTCCCAAGAACTCTACGGCGCGTTGGAGGGGGAAACCGGGGTCGCCACCGGGTTCAAGCGCGTGGGCTCGATCACCGCCGCCCTGACGCCTGCGCGGCGCGAGGAGATCCTGCGGCAGGCCGCCATGGCCCGCGCCTTTGGCGTCGAGGTCGAAGAGATCACGCCTGAAGAGGTGCGCGCGAAATACCCCCATGTGGAGACCAAAGGCATGACCGGCGCGGTCTATCTGCCGAAAGACGGTCAGGGCGATCCGGCCAATATCGCGCTGGCCTTGGCCAAGGGCGCCCGGGCGCGTGGCGCGGTGGTGGCCGAGCGGGTCAAGGCGACGGGGGTCACCCGCGCGGGGCGTCGGATCACCGCGGTGGATTGGGCCCGGGAGGATGGCAGCACGGGCCGGATCGAGGCCGAACATGTCATCAATTGCGCGGGCATGTGGGGGCAGGACGTCGGCCGGATGCTGGGCAGCAACGTGCCGCTGCAAGCCTGTGAGCATTTCTATATCGTCACCGAGGCCGTGCCGGGCTTGCACGAGTTGCCGGTGCTGCGCATCCCCGATGAATACGCCTATTACAAAGAGGATGCGGGGAAGATCCTGCTCGGCGCTTTCGAACCCGTCGCCAAACCATGGGCGCTGGACGGCATCCCCGAAAATTTCGAGTTCGATCAATTGCCCGAAGATTTCGACCATTTCGAGCCGATCCTCGAGATGGCGGTCAAACGGCTGCCGCTGCTCGCGGAGGCGGGAATTCATACCTTTTTCAACGGCCCCGAAAGCTTCACCCCCGACGATGCCTATCACCTTGGCCAAGCACCCGAGATGGACAATGTCTGGGTCGCCGCCGGGTTCAACTCCATCGGCATTCAATCGGCAGGCGGGGCGGGCATGGCGCTGGCGCAGTGGATGGAGGGCGGGCAGAAACCCTTTGATCTGGGCGATGTGGACATCGCGCGGATGCAGCCGTTTCAGGGCAACAAGACCTATCTGGCAGAACGGTCGACCGAAACGCTGGGGCTGCTCTATGCCGATCACTTCCCCTACCGCCAAAAGGCCACCGCGCGGGGCATCCGGCGCAGCCCGCTCCATGCGCATCTGCTGGAGCATGGCGCGGTCATGGGCGAATTCGCAGGCTGGGAACGGGCCAATTGGTTCGCTGATCCCGGGCAGCCGCGCGAATATCGCTATGGCTGGGGCCGGCAGAATTGGTTCGACAATCAAGCCGCCGAACATGCCGCCATCCGCGCGGGCGTGGGGCTTTACGATATGTCGTCTTTCGGCAAAATCCGCGTCGAGGGGCCAGAGGCCGAAGCTTTCATGAACCACGTCTGCGGCGCGCAGATGGCGGTGCCGGTGGGCAAGATCGTCTACACTCAGTTCCTCAACCCTCGCGGCGGGATCGAGGCGGATGTCACCGTGACCCGGCTGAGCGAGACCGCCTATCTTGTCGTCACTCCGGCAGCGACGCGGCTGGCGGATGAGACATGGCTGCGCCGCCACGCAGGCAACCGGATGGTGGTGATCACCGATGTGACAGCGGGTGAGGCGGTGCTCGCGATTATGGGGCCGAAGGCGCGGGAGGTCTTGCAGGCCGTTTCCCCCAATGACTTCTCAAATGACACCCATCCCTTTGGCATGGCGCGCGAAATCGAGATCGGCATGGGCCTCGCCCGGGCGCATCGGGTGTCCTATGTGGGCGAACTGGGCTGGGAGCTTTACGTCAGCGCCGAGATGGCAGGCCATGTCTTTGAGGCGCTGATGGAAGCGGGCGCGGCCTTTGGCCTGAAACTTTGCGGTCTGCATGCGATGGACAGTTGCCGGATCGAAAAGGGCTTTCGCCACTTCGGCCATGACATCACCTGCGAGGATCATGTGCTGGAGGCGGGCTTGGGCTTTGCGGTGAAGACCGACAAGCCCGATTTCATCGGCCGCGACGCGGTGCTGCGCAAAAAGGAAGAGGGGTTGAAACTGCGGATGCTGCAATTCCGCCTGACGGACCCCGAGCCATTGCTCTACCACGCTGAACCGATCCTACGGGAGGGGGCCATCGTGGGCTATCTCACCTCAGGCAACTATGGCCATCACTTAGGGGGTGCGATCGGGCTGGGCTATGTGCCCTGCGCGGGCGAAAGCCCCGCCGATCTGCTTGCCTCGACCTATGAGATCGACGTGGCGGGCCGCCGGATCAAGGCCGAGGCTAGTTTGAAACCGATGTATGACCCCAGCGGGGCCCGGTCCAAAAGCTAGGCCGTCGCCTTACGAAAAACGCCCCCTTCGCAGGCTTATCGCCCCGGCTTTGACATAGATCAAAGCGGCGGCTTGGGGCTCATGCGATCCGTCTCCCAAAGATGAAGGGATTCGGAATATGTTCGATACGCTCAAGTTGATCGTGCTTGCGCTTATAGTGTTCTTTGCAGCACTCGGGGCGGATTGGGCGCGCGATCCGGCTTATATGGTTCACGCCCTGCTGGTCATGTTGGTGGCCGCTGGGTTGTTTTTCTGGCAATTGCGCCGGATGCCTGTCGAGGACGCGGCGCCGGTCGCGCCTGCGCCGCCGCAGGGCTATATGGATGGCCCCATTCGCTATGGCGTCATCGCCACCGCCTTTTGGGGCGTGGTGGGATTTTTGGTCGGCACCTTCATCGCCTTCCAACTGGCCTTTCCGGCGCTGAACATCGACTGGGCACAGCCCTATGCCAACTTTGGCCGGTTGCGCCCGCTGCACACCAGCGCGGTGATCTTCGCCTTTGGCGGCAATGCCCTGATCGCCACGTCTTTCTACATCGTGCAGCGCACCTCTTCGGCGCGGCTCTGGGGTGGGAACGCGGCTTGGTTCGTCTTTTGGGGCTATCAGCTCTTTATCGTTCTGGCGGCCACGGGCTATCTGCTGGGGGCGACCCAGTCCAAAGAATATGCCGAGCCGGAATGGTACGTCGACATCTGGCTCACCATCGTCTGGCTGGTCTACCTCGCCGTCTTCTTCGGCACGATCCTGAAGCGGCGTGAGCGGCATATCTATGTCGCCAATTGGTTCTTTCTGGCCTTCATCATCACCGTGGCGATGCTGCATGTGGTCAATAACCTCGCCATCCCGGTCTCGATCTGGGGCTCCAAATCAGTGCAGGTCTTTGCCGGTGTGCAGGATGCGATGACGCAGTGGTGGTACGGCCATAACGCCGTGGGCTTCTTCCTGACCGCGGGTTTCCTCGGCATGATGTATTACTTCGTGCCGAAACAGGCGGGGCGTCCGGTCTATAGCTACAAACTGTCAATCATCCACTTCTGGGCGCTGATCTTTCTGTATATCTGGGCCGGTCCGCACCACTTGCACTATACCGCCTTGCCCGATTGGGCGGCGACGCTGGGGATGGTGTTCTCGATCATCCTGTGGATGCCAAGCTGGGGCGGCATGATCAACGGGCTGATGACGCTCGAAGGCGCGTGGGACAAGATCCGCACCGATCCGATCATCCGCATGTTCGTGGCCTCGCTCGCTTTCTACGGGATGTCCACCTTCGAAGGGCCAATGATGTCGATCCGCGCGGTGAACAGCCTCAGCCACTACACCGACTGGACCATCGGCCATGTGCATTCCGGCGCGCTTGGTTGGAACGGGCTTATCACCTTTGGCGCGCTCTACTTCCTCACCCCGCGGCTCTGGGGCCGGGCGCAGATGCACTCCATGGCGGCGATCAACCTGCACTTCTGGCTCGCGACCCTTGGGATCGTGCTCTACGCCGCGTCGATGTGGGTCTCGGGCATCATGGAGGGGCTGATGTGGCGTGAGGTCGATGCCAATGGCTTCCTCGTCAACAGCTTTGCCGACACCGTCGAAGCGAAATTCCTGATGTATGTGGTCCGTGGTCTGGGCGGGGTTCTCTACCTCGCGGGGGGTGCGGTGATGGTCTGGAACATGTGGATGACCATCCGCGCCCCGCAAGCCCGCCCCGTCACCGTCGCCCTGCCAGCGGAGTAAGATCAATGGCCAAGAACCCCCACAGCCCCAATTATGACCCCGCAGACGACCCGAAGGTGGTGACCGCCAGCGAAGGGATGAAAAAGGGCAAAATTCCCAACGAACTGCCGCCCGAGACGGAGGCGATCACCTTTCACCAGCGGTTCGAGCGCAACGCGACGCTGCTGCTGATCGCCTCGCTCGGGGTGGTGAGCATCGGCGGCATCATTGAAATCGCGCCGCTGTTCTGGCTGGAGAACACGATCGAGAAGGTCGAGGGCATGCGCCCCTATTCGCCGCTGGAACTGGCCGGGCGCGAGATCTATGTGCGCGAGGGCTGCTATGTCTGCCACAGTCAGATGATCCGCCCGATGCGCGATGAGACGGAGCGCTATGGCCACTACAGTCTCGCCGCCGAGTCGATGTATGACCACCCGTTTCAATGGGGTTCCAAACGCACCGGTCCCGATCTGGCGCGGGTCGGCGGGCGCTATTCGGATGAGTGGCATGTCGATCACCTGATGGACCCGCAATCGGTGGTGCCGGAAAGCATCATGCCGAAATACGCGTTTCTGATGGACGCCAAACTTGAGCCTGAGGATGTGATCGATCTGGTCGCCACCCACCGCACGGTCGGCGTGCCCTATAGCGATGAGATGATCGCGAATGTCCGTGGCGACTTCCGGGTGCAAGTCGACCCTTTCGGCGATTACGATGGGCTGCTGGAACGCTACCCCGGCGCGCAGGTGCGCAACTTCGACGGCCAGCCGGGGGTGAGCGAGATGGATGCCCTGATCGCCTATTTGCAAATGCTCGGAACGCTGGTCGATTTCTCGACCTTCGTGCCTGACGCCAGCCGCTAAGGAGGCCGCAATGGACACCTATTCTTTCCTGCGTGAACTGGCCGATAGCTGGGCGCTGTTGATCCTGACGCTGATCTTTCTGGGCGTCATTGCTTGGGCCTTTCGCCCCGGCTCGCGCGCCCTGCACGACGATGCCGCCGCCGTCCCGTTTCGCAACGACGACCCCGATCAAGCCCGCAATGACGGAGCCCGCACATGACCGATAAACGCAAGATCGACCCCGCCACCGGGACCGAGACCACAGGCCACAGTTGGGACGGGATCGAAGAGCTGAACACGCCGCTGCCGCGCTGGTGGCTCTGGACCTTTTACGCAACGGTCGTCTGGGGCGTGATCTATACCATCCTTTATCCCGCCTGGCCGATGGTCTCAGGCGCGACGGCGGGGCTGCTCGGCTATTCTACCCGTGGCGAAGTCGCTGCCGAGATTGCGCGGGTGGACCTGTCGAATGCTGACCTGACCGAAAGTCTCGTCAACGTCGATCTGGGGGTGCTGAAGGACAACGAAGAACTTCAGCGTTTCGCGACACAGGCCGGGCGCTCGGTCTTTGCGGCCAATTGCTCGCAATGCCACGGCGCGGGGGCAGGGGGTGTGGTGGCCTCGGGCTATCCGAACCTTTTGGACGATGACTGGCTCTGGGGCGGCACGATGGAGGAGATCGCCTATACCGTGCGCCATGGCATCCGCAACGAGGATGACCCCGACGCGCGTTTCTCGGAGATGCCGCCGTTTGATTGGATGGAGGAGGCCGAGCTCGACGCCACCGTGCATTTCGTGCGCAGCCTTTCGGGGCTTGAGCATGACGCTGGCGCGGCGCAGGCGGGGGCAGAGGTCTATGCCGACAACTGTAGTGCCTGCCATGGGGAGCGCGGCCTTGGCGACCGTGAGATGGGCGCGCCCAACCTTGCCGATGCGATCTGGCTGCGCGGCGGCAGTCATGAGGCGATCCTGCGGCAACTCAAAGCGCCGCGCATGGGGGTGATGCCGCCGTGGCAGGCCCGTCTGGGCGAGGCCGAGGTGCGCGCCGTGACTGCCTATGTCCACGGTCTGGGCGGCGGTGAGGCCGCGGTCGATGCCGAGGGCGCTGCCGCCGACTAAACCGGTACGACAAATAATCTGCGGATTGATGCAGATCAAAGCGGCCTGCGCCCTAGGGGTGTAGGCCGCAAGACGTAACACCGGAGCCTACTGCCCATGTCCAACGCCGCCCCCCCGCTTTTCGCCGCCCGCGAGCCGATCTTTCCCCGCCGGGTCAGTGGGTTCTTTCGTCGGTTGAAATGGGTGATCCTGATCCTCACGCTGGGGGTCTATTACATCACCCCGTGGATCCGCTGGGACCGGGGGCCGAACCTGCCGGACCAAGCGGTTCTGGTCGATCTCGCAAACCGGCGCTTCCATTTCCTCTGGATCGAGATTTGGCCGCATGAGTTCTACTTCGTGGCCGGGCTGCTGATCATGGCGGGGCTGGGGCTGTTCCTGTTTACCTCTGCTCTGGGGCGGGTCTGGTGTGGCTATGCCTGCCCGCAGACCGTCTGGTCCGATCTCTTCATGACCGTGGAGCGTTGGATCGAAGGCGACCGCAACGCGCGTATCCGTCTGCACAACGCACCTTGGAGCCTGCGCAAGGCGCGGTTGCGGGGGGCGAAATGGGTGGTCTGGCTGCTGATCGCGGTGGCGACGGGCGGGGCTTGGGTCTTTTACTTTGCCGATGCGCCAAGCCTCGCGCGCGACCTCGTGACCCTGCAAGCCGCCCCCGTGGCCTATGCCACCATCGCCGTGCTGACGGCCACGACCTTCATCTTTGGCGGTTTCATGCGCGAACAGGTCTGCATCTACATGTGCCCTTGGCCCCGTATCCAAGGCGCGATGATGGACCCCGGCACGCTGACCGTTGGCTACCGCAAATGGCGGGGCGAGCCGCGCGGCAAGGGCGGGGTGAAGCGCCAGAAAGCGGCAGCAGAGGCGATCGGCAGCGGCGATGCGGTGGCGCGCTATGGTGCGGCGCTCGACAAAAACACCGCGGGCGACCGCCAGTCGCGGGATGGCGAAGTTTTGGGCGATTGCATTGATTGCAACGCCTGTGTGGCGGTCTGCCCGATGGGGATCGACATCCGCGAAGGCCAGCAGATGGAATGTATCACCTGCGCGCTCTGTATCGATGCCTGCGACGATGTGATGGCCAAGATTGGCCGCCCGCGCGGGCTGATCGACTACCTCGCGCTGGATGATGAGCCGCCCACCGCGCCGAAGGAAAGCGCCGCCGTGGCGGGCCTTGCCGAGGCGCCCGCGGGCGATGTCGCCGGGGCCACTGCGCCGCCCTGGCAGCCCAAGCCGCTTTGGCAGCATGTCTTCCGCCCGCGCACCTTGATCTATACCGCCGCTTGGGCCGCCATCGGTGTGGCGCTTGTCGTGGCGCTCTTCATCCGGCCTGAGATCGACATGACCATCGCGCCGGTGCGCAATCCGACCTTCGTCACCCTCTCGGACGGGTCGATCCGCAACGCCTATGACATCCGTCTGCGCAACAAACATGGGGAGGCACGGGATTTCCGGCTGTCTCTCGCCGGAGACCGTGGTTTGGACCTCAGCGTCGAGGGGGCTGCGGGTCCGGTGGTCTCCGTCCCCGCCGACACCACCCGCCTGCAACGGGTCTATGTCATCGCCCCGCCGCAGAATGACGCCGCCACCGCGCCGCGCAGCGATCTGCGGTTCTGGGTCGAAGACGTCCGCTCGGGCGAGCGGGCCTTTGGTGACACGATTTTCAATGGAAAGGACAGCCAATGACCGCAGCGCAATTGCAACGGGGGCGCCCCCTGACAGGCTGGCATGTGCTGGCGATCTTCGTGGGCGGGTTTTCGATCATCATCGCGGTGAACCTCGCGCTCGCTTTCAATGCGGTGCGCACCTTCCCGGGCAAGGAAACCGAATCGAGCTATGTCGCCTCGCAGAATTTTGACAGCGACCGCGCGGCGCAGGAAGCGCTCGGCTGGGCGGTGCAGACCGAGTTGACGGGGGAGACGCTCCGCTTGGCGGTGCAGGATGCCAATGGCGTGGTGCAGCCCGAGATCATCGCGGCGACATTGGGCCGGGCGACCACCGTGGCGGATGACATGACGCCCGACTTCGCCTGGGATGGCCGCGCGTGGACCGCGCCGGTCACCGCAGGCCCCGGCAACTGGAACCTGCGGATCGAGATGCGCGCCGCCGATGGCACGCTCTTTCGCCGCCGCATTCCCTTGCGGGTGACACGATGACCGTCGCCGCCTGTCCCGGCTGTGTCGCAGGCACCCCCACGGCTGAGGCCGCGGCGCAGCGCATCGCGGAGAACGACAAGGCCATCCATCTCGCCCTGCCGCAGATCCGCTGCGCGGCCTGTATTGCGGGGGTCGAGGGGGTCTTGGCCCGCTTGCCCTCGGTCAAAGCCGCGCGGGTGAACCTTGGGGCCAAACGGGTGCGGATCATGCTGAGCCCCGGGTATGACGCCAGCGCCGCGCTTCAGGCGTTGAACGACGCGGGCTTCGAGGCGCATGAGCTGGACGCGACCGCCCTGCGGCCTGCGGGGGATGACACGGGCCACCGTCTGCTGGCCCGCGCCGCCGTGGCGGGCTTTGCCATGATGAATGTGATGGCAGTCTCCGTCGCGGTCTGGTCCGGGGCGGGCGATATCACGCGCGAGATGTTTCACTGGGTCTCTGCCGCCATCGCGCTGCCCGCCTTGGCCTTTTCGGCGGTGCCCTTCTTCGCCTCGGCATCGGTCGCCCTGCGGGCTGGGCGGATGAATATGGATGTGCCGATTGCGGTGGCGATCCTGCTGGCGGCGGCGACCTCGCTTTATGAGACTTTGGCCGCCACCGGGGCGCATACTTGGTTCGATGCGGCGCTCTCGCTGACCTTTTTCCTGCTGGTGGGCCGCTATCTTGAGCATCGCGCGCGGGCCACGGCACGTTCCGCCGCGGCGGAGTTGACGGCGCTGGAACTGCCCCGCGCGACGCGGCTGACCGCGACGGGGCGTGAGACGGTGGACGTCAGCGCCCTGATGCCCGATGACCGCATCGCCCTCGCCGCTGGGGCGCGCGCGCCGGTGGATGGCATCGCCTTGGGCGCGGTGATGGTGGACCGCTCCGCCCTGACCGGAGAGGCCGACCCCGTCGCGGTGGCGGCGGGCGGGCCGATCTGCGCGGGCGAGGTAATCCTTGGCACGCCGCTGACCCTAAGGGTCACCCGCCGGGCCGAGGACAGCACCCTGCGCCGCCTTGCGGCTTTGGTCGAGGTCGCCGAGACCGGCAAACACCGTTACAGCGGGATCGCGGACCGCGCCGCGCGGCTTTATGCGCCGGTGGTGCATGGGCTGGCGGCGCTGGCTTTCGTGGTCTGGTGGGCACTGACCGGGGACCTTTATAACGCGATTGCCGTGGCCACGGCGACGCTGATCATTACATGCCCCTGCGCACTGGCGCTGGCCATTCCGGCGGTAACGGCGGCGATGACCGGGCGTTTGTTCCGCGCGGGCGTGCTGCTGAAATTCCCCACGGCGTTGGAGCGTTTGGCCGAGATCGACACGGTTCTCTTCGACAAGACCGGCACGTTGACCGAAGGAGTCGCGCGTCTGCCCGCGCTTGATGCAGAGGCGGCATCGGTCGCGCTGGCCCTCGCGCAGGCGTCTGACCACCCAGCCTCGCGCGCCTTGGCGGCGGCGTTGCAGGGGCAGATGCCCGCCGATCTGCACGACCTGCAAGAGGTGCCGGGCGAGGGCGTCTGCGGCCTGTGGCACGGGGCGCGGGTCTCTCTGCGCCGTGGGCTGGAGGGGCCGGAACTGCATCTGCCAGACCGCTCTATCCCCTTGCCCCTGTCCGAGACCCCGCGCGCCGGTGCGGCGGAAGTGGTCAACACTCTGCGGCGGCGGGGGCTGGAGGTGGCGATGGTCACCGGCGATACCGAGCAGCGTGCCTCAACACTCGCCCAGACCCTCGGCATCGCCACCGTCCATGCCGCCGTTCGGCCTGAGGACAAGGCCGGTCTGGTCCGCGACATGGCCGCGCGGGGCAAGCGGGTGCTCATGGTGGGCGACGGGCTGAATGACACGGCGGCGCTTGCCGGGGCGCATGCCTCTCTCGCGCCTGCCACGGCGCTGGATGCCGCGCGGGTCGCCTCAGACGGGGTGATGCTGGGCGGTGATCTTTCGGCGGTCGCCAATACCCTGCGGCTGGCCCGTCGGGCGCGCAGCCGGATTCGCCAGAACCTCGGGCTGGCCGCCGCCTATAACGCGGTCGCGATCCCGGTGGCGGTCATGGGCTTCGCCACCCCGCTGATGGCGGCGGCGGTGATGTCTTCCTCGTCTATCCTCGTGGTTTTGAATGCGGTGCGCCGATGAATATCCTGATCGTTCTCATCCCCGTCTCCGTCTGTCTTGGCGCAGCAGGGCTTGCGGCCTGTCTCTGGACGCTGCGCAACGGGCAATACGATGACCTCGAAGGAGACGCGGCGCGGATTTTGCTGGAGAATGGCGCGCCTAATGGTGACACCCACCAGCGCGATACCGAAGAGCCGACCTAAAAACGCAAAACGCGGGCCGTGGCCCGCGCTTTCTTAGCTCAATGAAAGCCTGCCGTCAGTCGGCGGCCTGAGAGGCCGAGATCAGCGCGTCCATATCCTTGATCAGCACGGTCTGAGAGGTCTCAAGCGCAATGATATCCTGCTTGCGCAGGCGGGTCAGGGTGCGGCTCACCGTCTCAATCGTCAGGCCAAGGAAATCCGCGATGTCGCTGCGGGTCATCGGCAGGGCGCAGGTGGTGTAATTGCCGATCGGCCTGCCCGTGCGCTCTGCCAGCGTGATGAGGAAGGAGGCAACCTTTTCCAGTGCGGATTTGCGCGCCAGCATCATGAAGTGATCCTGCATCGCCGAAATCTCACGCAGTGCAGCGTTCAACAGCCGCTTATGCGTCTCGTGATCCCCCTCGAAATCGTCGAGCGCATGGCGGCGGTGGGCAATCACCTCTGCCGTCTGGATCGCCTCGCAATCGCTGTGATGGAGCGCGCCATTGGGAAAGCCGATGATGTCTCCGGGCAGGCCAAAGGCGATGACCTGCCGCCGCCCGTTGTCGAGCACGCGGGTCAGGCGAAAAACGCCCGAGGTGATCTCATAGATATGGTTGGCGATATCGCCCTCGCGAAAGAGATGGCTGCCGACCGCCTGCCGCTTGCGCGGAGATTGCGCGGCGGGCGTGCGAGAGCGAAGCTGCGCCTTGGGCACTTTGGTTGCGGGGGTGAACTCATTGGATAGCGTCACGTACATGCGATCGTCCTTTCTGCGGCGCGGTCACATTCTCAAGCGCATGTCGCAGAACGATCTGTGGTCTTGTATCCGTTTGTAACGCTTTGTCGCAGGGGATGGCGTGGCGGGTGGTGCTCGCTTGGGTTGCGGACTATACAAACGCAACTTTTGGGGTGATGGGCGTGACCGCGAAGAAGATCCTTGTTGTTGATGACGATGCGAAGATCCGGACGCTTCTGAGGCGCTGCCTTGAAAGCGACGGCTACCTTGTGACCGAGGCGCATGACGCGCAGAGCGTGGGCGCGGCCTTTGCGGCGGAGGCTTTCGATCTGGTGACCTTGGATCTGAACCTCGGCGCGGAGGACGGGCTGGACATCGCGCGCGACCTCCGCCGCGATCATGACGTGCCGATCTTCATGGTGACGGGCAAGGACGATGTGATCGACCGTGTTGTCGGGCTGGAGCTGGGTGCGGATGACTATCTGACCAAACCCTTCCATGTGCGTGAGGTCTTGGCCCGTGTAAAATCCGTCCTGCGGCGCAGCGGCAAGCGCGAGGCGGAGGCGCCCGCACCGCAAAGCGCGGAGCCGTGGCTTGCGCTTGATGGGCTCAAGATCAACCTCGACCGGATGCTGCTGGTGGGCCGGAACGGGCAGGAGGGGGATCTGACCACGGCTGATTTCAAACTCTTGGCCGCCTTTGTGAACCACGCGAAAAAGCCCTTGTCGCGGGACCGGTTGATGGATCTGATCGACGGGCAGAACTGGGCACCCTTGGACCGCACCATCGACAACCAAGTGGCGCGGCTGCGCAAGAAGGTCGAGCGTGATCCGGCGCGTCCGCTGTTGATCAAAACGGTGCGCGGGGTGGGTTATGTGCTGACCGAAAGCCCCACCGCCACCTCGGGTTAGTCCTGTAACAAGGCGCGAAACGCTTCGGCCAGATCCGCTTGCCTATAGGGTTTGCGCAGGAGGGCGAAGGCGTGGCTCTCTTCCTCGCCGCGCAGGACGTTTTCGGAGAAGCCTGAGGTGATCAATATCCGCAGATCGGGCATTTCCGCCGCGACCCGTTTGGCCAGCGCATGGCCCGACAACTCCCCCGGCATCACCAGATCGGTAAAGACCACGTCGATGTCGTCGCGGTCTTGCAGGATGTCCCAAGCCGCATCGCCGGTGCTTGCCGTAACGCAGTCGAACCCGAGCGACTCCAGCCGCCGCTCCGACAGGCGCAGGACCATCGGGTCATCCTCGACCAGCAGCACGCGCAGGCCGGTGCCGATCCCGGCGTGCTGCTCTGGCGCGTCGCTGGATGCCGCCCGCGTGCTGGTGCTGTCCACGAGGGCGGGGAAATAGAGGCTGATCATCGTGCCCTTGCCCAATTCGCTGTAGATCGCGATATGCCCGCCGGATTGCTTGATGAAGCCGTAAACCATCGACAGGCCCAGCCCCGTGCCTTGGCCGACCGGTTTGGTCGAAAAGAACGGCTCCATCGCGCGGGTGCGGGTCTCGGCGGACATGCCTTCGCCCGTGTCCGCGATCGACAGGCGGATGTAGTTGCCCACGTCGATGCCGATTTCTTGTGCGACATAGGTGTCGTCAAGCTGCATGTTGCGCGTTTCCAGCGTGATTTTCCCGCCCGAAGGCATGGCGTCTTGGGCATTGAGCGCAATGTTGAGCACGGCAGTCTGAAGCTGGGTGGCGTCGACCTTGGCCTGCCAAAGATCCTCGGCAAAACCCGTCTCAACCGCGATATGCGCGCCGATGGTGCGTTTGAGCATCGCCACGGCTTTGGAGACTTCGGCGTTGAGGTCGATCTCCGCCGCGTTCAGCGTGGTCTTGCGGGCAAAGACCATCAGGCGCGAGGTGAGGTCCGCGCCGATCTCTGCCGCCTCCAGCGCGTCCGAGATCAGCGCGCCGCTTTTGGCCGAGGTTTCCGACATCTCCAGCAGTTCCAGATTGCCGATCACGACCGTCAGAAGGTTGTTGAAATCATGCGCGATGCCGCCGGTCATCTGGCCGATGGCGTCCATCCGTTGCGAGCGGGCGGTGGCCTCCTCGGCGGCTTTTCGACGCGACAGATCGTGCATGATGCCGACAAAGGCGACCTCACCCGAGATATCGGCGCGGCCCACGGAAAGATGCAGCGGGAAGACACTGCCATCGGCGCGCAGCCCTTCCACGTCGCGGCCCACGCCGATGATGCGTTTTTCACCGGTCTCAAGATGGTGGCGCAGAAAGCCGTCGTGTTGAACGGCCATATCCCCCGGCATCAGCATGCGCACGTTCTGCCCTACCAAATCCTCGACCGGATGGCCGAAGAGCGTCGCTGCCGCCTTGTTCACCCGCAGGATATTGCCCGCGTGATCGGCCACCACCATGGCGTCGACAGCGGCGTCCAGAAGGGCCAGCAGAACGGGGCTTTCGTCGTTGATCTTCATGCAAGGGTTCCGTCTGTAGGGGCTGCGGGGCAAGGCATCCGATAGCGTGAGAGGGGGCGGGGGCGCAATGCAGGGCGGGGGCGCCTCAAGTGCCCGAGGGCTGCCTCCCGAACCACGCCGGCCCTACCACTGGATCGCTTCCAGATAGTCGAGCAGATTGGCGAAATCGGTTTCCAGCACCTCCCCATCCGCGCCGCCATTGGGGTAGACGTGGCGCAGACCCACCGCGGAAAAGTCCGGCATGGGCGAAGAAGGATCGTCTTTTGCAAGCTGGCCCATGACAAAGCGGCTGACAAACTCGCGCGGGAAGTAGCCGTCGTTGCGCTGTTTCAGCCCGGCCAAATCCGGCGGCACGACATCCAGATGCAAGGACATCGGACCGCCCCCTTCGCCCTGCGCCCCGTGGCAGGCGGCGCATTCCTTGGCATAGACCCGCTGCCCCGCGCGCACCCGGTCGGTGTCGTCAGAGGACCCTTCCGAACAGGCGGAGAGGAGGGCGCAGGATAGCCCGGCGAGGGCAGCGAGGTGAGGGCGCATAGGGGGTCCTTTCGATGGGCGTTAGTGCGACAGAAGCACAGGAAAGGCGCTTTGTTCAATCAGGCTGCGGGTCGTGCCGCCAAAAACCATCTCGCGCAGGCGGGAGTGGTCATAGGCGCCCATGACAATCAGATCGGCCCCGGTTTCTTTGGCGCGTTTCAGGATGGCGGTGCCAATGTCCTCGCCTCCGCTGGCATATTGCTGCACGGCAACGTTGCAGCCTTGGTGGGTCAGCCAAGCGGCGACATCGGTGCCGGGGTTTTCCCCGTCATAGGCCGAGATCGAGACCGGATCGAAAAGCGCCACGGTCACCTCACGCGCCGTGCGCAGGATCGGCAGAGCGGCGCGGATCGCCCGCGTGGCGGGAATGCCCGCTTTCCATGCGACGAAGACCGATTGTGGGGTCAAGGCCGCCTTGGACTGCGCGGTGTTGAGCAGAACCGGCACGGCGGACTCGAAGAGGGCGGCATGCACGATGTCCTCGAACAGGCGGCTGTCTTCGCGCAGGTCCGCGCCGATAAGCACCGCATCACAGGTCAGCCCCGCCCGCGCCACCGTGTTGCGCAAGGCGGAGGCATCGCCACAAACCGCGCGCACATCCGCGCTGGCGCCTTGGTCGGTGAGATACTGTGAAAATTCCGCGCGCTGTTTTTCGACCGCCTCGCGGGCCGCGTCCACATCCGCCTGCCAGCCTGCCGGGAGGGAATAGGTGCTGAGTTCGCCCACCCCCATCGAATAGACCGGGACGGCAGGGGTTTCGCTGAGCAGAAGAACGATCAGATGCGCGCCCTGGGTCTGCGCCTCGCGGGCGAGGGCCTCTAGCTGATTGGGTCGGGCATCAACCCCCAGAACGACTGTGATGGTGGCATTTTGCATGGCGACGCTCCTCATGTGACCACGGCCATTATGGGGCGGGCGGGCGTTGCTGCATTGATCTGGATCAAGCGGGAGGAGGACTGCGGAAAGAACCGTAGGCGGCAAGCGCCGGAAAAGGGTATCGCCCCCGCGCAAAGGGGGGCGATACCTGCGTCAGTTAAAAGCTGATCGACGCGGTCAGGCTGACAGTGCGGCCCGGTTCGGTCAAGGGCACCACATTGGCAAGCCCAAGCCCATCGGAACTGCGGCTTGCATAGGTCGCGTCGAACAGGTTCTGCACGTCCATGCGCACGTTCAGGTTCTCCATCCGCCGCGGTTTGTATTCCGCGTAGAGATTGACCACCTCATAGCCGTCGAGCGACACATCGGTATCGTCGTTCTCCAAGGCGATCTGCGCGGTCGCGCCGATGCGCCATTCCTCGGTCACGTCATAGCCCGCTTCGAAGCCAAAGATATGGCCGACCGGGCGGCCAAGGTAATAGGCGGTCGTGGCGGTTGTCGCGTCGTTGGTTTGCACATCGGCATAGGTGTAGTTCAAGGTCGCGAAGCCGCGCGCGCCGGTATAGGTGACCGACCCGTCGAAGCCGCGCGATGTCAGATCGTCCACAGCACCGCGTGCACCGCTTGAGGGCAGAACGGCGTTGATGTCTTCGATCTCAGTGTCAAACAGCGCGCCTTTGACCGCCCAAGGGCCACTGTCGTAACGCAGGCCCAAACGCACCGCATTGGCGCGCGAGGTGGTGAAGCCGTCATAATTCCACGGGGTGCGGAAGTTGACCAATGCAGCCTCACCCAACTCATAACCGCCCCAGCTGGAGGCGGCCCCTGCGTTGAGGGTCCATTGATCGTTCAAGACGTAGTCGACCGAGCCGTTGACGCTGGCGCCGCTGGCATCGAAATCGCTCCCATCCGCGCCTTCGAAGGACGCCCAGTCATAGCGCCCGCCGTAGGACACGGAAATGCGGTCGGACAGATCTTGCCGTGCCTGTGCGAAGATGCCGATGTTGCTTAGTTCTTCGCGGCCGCTTGAGCTGCGCGGGCTGACCGTGTTGTCATAGCCTTCGGCGCTTTCGTCAAAGAAATCGACACCGACATTGACGCTGCCGTTGCGGAGCGTGAAGTCGTTGCTGAGCACACCGCTGAGGCTTTTGTTCACACCATAAAGCGAGCCTACGTCCATCGCCTGCTCGTTGTAGCTGAGCTGCGCATAGGGCGCCCAGATGCCCGAGGGATTCTCATCCTCATAGGTCAGCGTATAGGAGGTGCGCTGCGACAGCGCTTCGTAAAGCACCGTGTCGCGCCCGATCACATCGGCAAAGTCGGGGCGGATGAAGCCACCCTGAGACGCGCGCAGGCCGTTGTCAGTGGTCTCAGAAGCAGAGAAGCTCAGACGTTTGCCGCTTTGCGAGGTATAGGCGAATTTCGCGATATAGTCGGTTAGGTCCGCCGCCGTGCCGGTGATGGTGCTGTCCGAGCCGTCTTCATAGTCATCGCCCGTCGCCCGGGTGCCGCTCAGCAGATATTCGAAACCGTCGTTCTGCCCGAAGAGCGTCAGGGTGTTGCGGAACCCTTGGCCATTGCTGCCATAGGACAGCGTGTAGCGACCTCCAAAGGGATCATCCCCGTCCAATAGGTCACGGGCGTCTTTGGTGGTATAGGCGATAGAGCCCGCCAGCGCGTTTGGCCCCTGATCCGCCGGGGCAAGCCCCGCGCTGACCTCAACGGATTTCAGCAAGGCCGGATCCAGCAGAACGTTGCCGGTATGGTGGAAGGCCGACTTGTTCTGTCGCGCGCCATCGATGGTGACGGAAAGCAGGCTTTCCTCGATCCCGTTCACATAGACCTTCTGCGCAATCGGCGCGCCGCCGCTGGCGGTGATCGCGGATTCGCCGGCAAAGACATCGGCCACGGTGGCCGGGTTGCGCTGTTCGATTTCGGTTTCGGTGATCTCGTCATTGCCCAAAACAGCCTGAGCGGCTGAGGTCTGAATGCGCAGCACACCGAGATCGAAGGCGGTGTCGTCTTGCGCGTAAGCGAGAGTGGCGGTCGAGCACATCAGCCAAGAGAGCGCGACGCGCTTGGCGGTATTGGTTTTCATTTTATTGTCCCTTGTAGAAATCCTTGGCTGGCTGGGACTCATGAAACCGCTTGCTTGCTCTGCGCGGATAGTTGCGACAATCCGCCGAAATGTTCAAGGCGCGGATTTGGCTAAAGCGGGAGGGGGGCCGCTGCGGCGTTGGATTTCTACGCGGGTGCCTGGTCTTTAAGCAGACCGGTTTGGAGGACGGCGACGTCGCCCCTTGCGCGGCGACTGACCAGCGTCTTCGTATCGGGGGAAATAAGCACCACGCCCAAGGCGTTAGTGGCGGAGAGACAGGCCGCCAAAGTAGTGTCTACGGGGTTCTATGGCCGTCTTTCGTTAACCTTTATAGTCAATGGGTTATAGCGATAATTGTTCTATAGGGGTCTTGATTTGCCTCTGACCTTCTCCTAGATTTTATTAGTAGAAAATCAGTAGGAGGGCCGCAGGATGGCACGCGGGATACACCGGCTTTCAGCCGTCGAAGTGAAGACGAAGACCAAGCCGGGCCACTATGCCGACGGCGGCGGGCTTTACCTGCAAGTGTCGAAGTGGGGCACGAAGTCTTGGGTGTTCAAATTCACAATTGGCGGTCGCACCCGTGGCATGGGGCTAGGACCAATCCACACTTATTCGCTAGCCGAAGCCCGCGCCAAAGCTGGCGACCTGCGCAAGACCGTAGCAGAGGGCCGCGACCCTATCGAAGAACGGAAAGAAATGCAGGCCAGTGCGGCAGCGGAAGCCGCGCCTACCATGACCTTCAAGCAAGCCGTTGAACGCACCCTTGAGAAGAAGGAAAACGAATTCCGCAATGATAAGCACCGCAAGCAATGGCGTAGCACCTTGGACACCTACGCGTCGCCGGTCATTGGCAACATGGACGTAGCCGCGATCACGACGCAGGACATTCTACGCGTTCTGACGCAGGACACCGACGGCGGCACACTGTGGGAAAGCAAGACTGAAACCGCTTCCCGCCTTCGTGGTCGTATCGAAGCCGTGCTTAGCCAAGCGACCGTTGCGGGCTTCCGCGCGGGCGACAACCCGGCGCGTTGGGCGGGCAACCTGAAAGAACTTCTGCCGAAGCCTAGCGCCATAGCCGACAAGGGTAATCAACCCGCATTGGCCGTCGCAGAACTACCCGCATGGTTCGCGGCGCTTCGGAAGCGTGACGGCATTAGCGCCCGCGCAATCGAATTCTTGGCGTTGACCGCCGCGCGTTCCGGCGAAATCCGGGGCATGGTGTGGTCGGAGGTTCACGACCTAGACGGCGACAAGCCTATGTGGGTCATTCCTGCACAGCGCATGAAGGCCAAGCGCGAACACCGCGTGCCCCTGTCGCCGGAAGCTGTGAAGTTGTTGAAGGCCGTTCCGCAGGTCGAAGGCTCCGACTACGTGTTCCCCGCCGTTCGGGGCGGTTCCCTGTCCGATATGGCCCTGTCTGGCGTCATGCGGCGGATGCAGGAAGCCGAAGTGAGGACGGGGCGGAAAGGGTGGCTGGACCCGCGTTCGGGCCGTCCTGCGGTGCCTCACGGGCTGCGCAGCACCTTCCGCGATTGGGCGGCTGAAAAGGGCTATGAACGCGACATGGCCGAAATCGCCCTTGCCCACACGGTCGGTAGCGAAGTCGAACGGGCATACCGTCGTAGCGACGTGATTGAACGCCGCCGCGCCATGATGGCAGCTTGGGCCGCGACGTGCCGGGGCGAACGCACCGACAATGTTGTGCAGCTTCACGCGGGGGCGGTGTGATGGAACACCAACGCCTTTTAGAGTTGCACGAAGCACTAGCCGCAGAAATTTCCTGCACGTTTTCCGAAGTAGCTACGGTCTTTAGCCACCTGTTTGACCATGAAAGAAAACTATCCGAACGCGCCGACACGCGGGCGACGCAGAAGGACACGAAAGCGTTGCGGGCTATTGCCGACGACTTGGACAAGGCTATCCGTCGCGCAGAAGCCTTGCCGCAAGATAGTGGCGCGGCGTTCGTGCTTTTGACCGGAAACTTGCCAAGCCTTACGGAACTGCGGCGGATGCGTGACCACCTGCGGGGTTACGCTGACCTTGTGTCGGACAACTACGTTTCCAAAATATACCCGGCACCGAATGGTCGGAAAGAACAAGCCCGCGTCGTCGCTAAGGCCGTGGCGCTGATGTTCGCTGCGAAAGGCGAACGCATGGGGTGTGGGAAACTCCCCGATGGCAGCGGCAAGCCGTCGGGTCCGTTCGGGCGAGCGGTTAAAGCTGCGTTGGCCGTGTTCGAGATTGACGCCAATTCGGACAATGCTTGGTTCAGGCCAGCGAAGGAAGCTGCGGCCCAGCACGACAATACCAACTAGCCCCTGAATTTTCTGCCACTTGGTATTTTTTCAAGCCGCGCGGCTTCTGTCTTTGTGTGTCTCAGTGATTGATTGGAGACACCGACATGCACACCGATACCGACCCGACCGCGACGCCCCCGGCGACCGGCCCCCGCGCCAAGATGCTTCCCACACGCGCCACCATGGAAGCGACCGGCTTTTCCCGGCCCTATCTCTACGCATTGATGAAGGACGGCTTGTTCCCGCGCCCTGTGAAGTGGGGCGACAAGTTTTCCGTGTGGCCGGAAGATGAAGTTTACGCCGTTATTAACGCCCGCGTCGCAGGCCGCACTAGCGATGAAATCCGCGAACTTGTCACCGAACTTGTCGAAGCCCGGAAGACCCGGATTTGAGCGTTAGGCGGACGTATAATCCGCCAAGAGCCGCTGAAATAACAAAGCATTTTCCCGCCAAGGGAATTCTACTAACTCTTGACTCACAGGCACACCCCGCATGACCGCGCAAACGTATCCCCGACCCCCCGGCCTTCTAGGCGATATGGCCGATTACATCTACGCGCAAGCGCCGTATCCCATCCTTGAAGTTGCCTTGGGTGCCAGCGCCGCGCTTATGGCCGGTGTTTGCGGTGCTGCGTTTCAAACACCCGACCCGATGGCCGGGCTAAATCTCTACGTCATGGTCGTAGCGCCGACCGGCGAAGGCAAGGAAGCCGGGCACGACGGGATTGACGCGTTAGTACGGGCGGTCGTTGAGGGCGTGAACGATACGCAAGTGCCCGACATGCCGTCGGCAAAAGACTTCATCGGCCCTTCGCACTTCGCGTCGGAAACCGCCTTGGTGCGGCACTTGGTGAAGTCGCGGTGCTTCGTGTCCTTGTTCGGCGAAGCCGGGAAATGGCTGCAACGCGTATCGAACCCGCGCGGGTCACAGCACGACAAGGACGTAGGCACGGCCTTGTTGAAGCTATACGGCAAGTCGCGCAACGGAAGCGTGTTCCGGGGAAGCGCCTTCGCCGACACCGGCAAGAACATTCCCGACGTAGTGTCACCGGCCCTTAGCCTGTATGCCGAAGGCACGCCGGAAACCGTGTTCGCCAACATGACCGAAGACATGATTAGCGACGGGCTTTTCCCGCGCTTCCTTGTGCTGGAAAGCGTCGGGCGTTGGTCGGACCTGAACCGGAACGCACTGTGCAGCCCGCCACCCGAATTGACCGCCAAGCTATCGGCCCTGTGCTTCCGGTCGCTGCAACTCATGCAACAAGGCACCTACGCGCAAGTGCGGATTGACCCCGAAGCCGACGAATTACTTGAAGCCTTCCGCGTCGCAATCCGGGGCACGCTCAAGAGCGCGGGCGACGAAGTATCCCGCCACTTTTGGAGCCGGTCGCACTTGCGGGCCGTCAAGCTGGCATCCCTTGCCGCCGTCGGCGTTGATATGGAAGTGCCCACAATCACCCGCGAAATCGCCGTGTGGGCAATCAATGTCGAAAAGACCGCGACCAACGGCGTATCGGCGCGGTTCGACCGGGGCGACGCGGGAGGTTCTGAAAACAACGAAGCGAAACAAGAGCGCGAACTTAAGAAGGCGATTATCCGGTATCTGGCGACCGAATACGACGCCCTAAAGAACACGGCCCGCACGACACGCGCCATGCACGCCGACCACGTAATACCCGACGCGTTCTTGCAACAAAGCGTCGCCAACAACGCCGCATTCACGAAAGACCGGCTTGGAAAAACCGCCGCGTTGAAACGCGCAATCGGCAACATGCTAAGCGCCGATTACCTAATCCAAGTGGACCCCGGAACCATGGTCAAGAAATACAAGAAATCGACGCGGTTCAAAGCCTACGGCATCGGCAACGCTTCATATTTCAACGACGCGCCCGAAGACGACGGCAGCGACGCCGACAACTTCTTCACCGGATAGCGACCGAAGCACCCGGTGTAGAGCATGTAGAAAAGCCGTTGAGCGGCTAACCCACTGAAAACAAACAATGTAGAGTGTAGAGCGCGTAGAGCGGGAATAGGAGAGAAGGCAGGGGGAAAAGGGAATGGGTATTCTTACTCTACAAACTCTACACTCTACACACTCTCTTTCCTTATTATTTTCAGTCACTTGCATGTTGAGCGCATAGTCTCAACAACGCTCAACGTAAAACGACCGACGCAGAAAGGAACGAAGCCCATGTATGTTCACGACGCAATCACCCATAGCAGGCTTTCGGACTTATTCGACATGGCCGAAGAACGGATACTTTCGCGCGGCTGCTATTCCCCCGACGCGGTGGAGCAAGTGCTTTTTGACCGATACATGGAATTCGTGTCGGCGTATTTGTCGGGCTGCAATCAGTATCTTGTGACCGAAGAACGCTGCGCGGGCGAAAGCTTCATTTACGAACTGTGCCAATGGGTAGGGGCGAAGACGCTTCTTCGGCATAGCTACAATATGGCCGAACAACTCATGTCGCAGCCGTGGTTCTACTTCCCCAACTTTGAACACATGGCGACCGCGAAATACCTGGACTTGTTGAACACCGTAGACGACGTGGAGCGGTTGCGGTTTTCCGGCTTGGTCTTGTTCGCCGTGGCGCATATTCCCGGTGCCCGAAGCGACATGCGCCGCGCTCTACGTCGTAGGGGCATTGACGGGGGTGAACGGTATGTGCCGACGCTTGTAGCCGACGAAACCATGTCGCAACGCATTCGAGCCGTGAAGGGCTTGCCACCTGTGGGCAAAGGGCGCAAGCGTGTTCGCAAAACGAAATTGAAGCCATTGGCGGAGTGATTATCCGCCGTGGTGCATTGTAACGACTCAGTATTTATCGGTCGCGTTCATTCTACTAACTTTTGACTCATAGAATTGCCCCGAAGACCGGTTTTCGCGGTCCCGACTGGACCCCCTGAAATTTTCTTTTGTCTCTGTTTGTCTGCATCTGTCGGCCCCCCGAAATCGCCGTTGACCGTTCGAAATTGACCCGGCTTAGCTGGCGATAAGACGCCCATAACGGGCCGGAATTGACGGGTTCAGGCAATGGAAAATGCAGCACCTACAGCGGCATGGGGCAACACCCCCCACCCCCAAGAAGGGAAAGCCCGTCGTGTGCGCGTGAAGCTGGATAGCGTGACCGACGCCCGCAAGGAAATGGCGAAGCTATACCGCGAAGCCCGCGCCGGGAAAATCGACGTGCAGGACGCAAGCCGCTTGGCAAACATCCTCATGCTTATCGGTCGCATGATTGAAGGAAGCGACTTTGAGCGCCGCTTAGAAGCCCTTGAAGCGGGGGAACGGTAATGGCCCGCCCCGCAATTGCCGCACGCCTGAAACGGCTGGAAACCCGCAACCGACCGCCCGCACGGGTCCGGTCTTCCGTCGCGCGGTTCACGCCCGAAGGCAAGCTTATCGGCACCATGCCGAAGGGGCCGTGCATGATCGTGACCGAACACGGGTCCGACGACGAATGGCAGGCCGCGCTATTGGCGCAGCAAGCCCGACTTATCAACGAAGCAAGCGAAACAATCGCAGAAGAAGAAGGAATTAGGCACAATGCGTAGCGTCATGGGAAGCCCCGCAATCGGGCACGCAGAAGGGAATAGCGTTCATCTTGTCCCGTCGCGGGCAAACACGATCCAGAACTTGCGCACGAATACTTGGCTGCGCATCAAGCTTGGCGACCCGGAGAAGCTTCCGAGCGTGAAGAACGACCTTGAAGCCCTGTTTTCCAAGGTCACGGCGACGACCGAAAAGGCGCAGAAGCTTGCGGGCGACCGAACGCGCAACAAGGCGCAACAGCACATGGCCGCGCACGAACTTGCCGTGCAGCTTTCCAGCGACCTGCGGCGGCACGCCCAAATCTTCGGGAAGAAGGCCAGCGAACTCAAAGACGACGGGCAGGCCGTCGCCGACGAAATCTTGGGGCCGCGCGATAACTATGGCTATCTGCAATCCGAAATCCGGGGCTGGATCAGGGACCAAATCAAGACCCCGGAAGGGATGCAGAAGGTATCCAACGCCTACAAGGTGGATTTGCAAGTCGCATCTACCATCTATTCGTCGCCGTCGTTTCTCATGGATATGACCGACCAACTGCATTCGACCATGCGCCTTAAGGCCGTCGAACTTTTCGCGCCGTCGGGCTTCAAGCTGTTGAATGAAGGCGTCGAACTTGCCGACAAGGTGCAGAACTACGAACGCGTCGTAGGCGACGTTCATTCGTCGTATTACTCGCACGAAGTCGTTGAAGCGGCGCAGGCAAGCCGGGTCGAAGTGTAAGCCATGACCGCCGCAGCCGACATAGGAGCCATTCGGGATTGGCTGGACGCGTCGTCGCCCGCACGCGTTCGTGCCCCCATGGGCGGCGAATGGATATGGCCCGCGCCCTTCGCCGCGCTGTTGCCGGTTGACCCCGACGCGCCCGCAGGTCCGCAGGTTGACCTATCCGACCTATCCGAAGGGGGCATGGTGTTCGTGTGCCCGCAGGGCCAGCTTTCGGCCCCCTTCGCTGACGACCGGCTGTCGCGGGCGGTTGCGGGCCTGCCGTCGCTTGTGGAGCGGGTGCGGCACCTTTTCGGGCACCGGCTAGGGGTGGAGCTGCCCGACGTGCTGACGCTGGCCCTGTCGTCACCCTCACAGAGCGTCGTGGACGTTCTGACCGGGGAAGGACTAGGCGACCTTGATCTTGCCGCCGTGGCGGTCTTGGCGGTGCCCCTGTGGGCACTACCCGTTGTCGACCGGCCCACCGTCGCGGCCCTGTGCAGGCACCCATGATCCTCTGAAATTACTGGTCACGAGATTTGAAACGAAGTGGTGCCGCATATTCTGCATCGAAGATTTCATGTGCTCGTTTCAAAACCATCGCAACAGTCAGGAGAAAGTGCGAGTAGAGTAGCACAAGTCCAGCCGCTTCAATTCGGGCCGGTATGGGCGTGGCGACAAAAACTAAGAATATCGTAACGGAAACGCAAGATATCAAAATGAGGTAGGATATGTTGGCATTTACCTCACGAAGCAGTACGCGAGCGTTTTCCGCAAACTTTTCATCATCCGAGTCAAGTACCTTGTCGCCAGTTGACTTGCGGTCTGATCTAAAGACGCCATACATTGCCACTTGAACACTAAATAAAAGCGCTGAAAAAATCGCAAAAACTGAGATAGACGCAGAGTAAACTTCGTTCGTGAAGTAAAGGCAGAAGTGCCAGCTTGCAATCGCGCCCAAAATCGGAATACCAAAAAAAACCAAGATGTCGGATCGGCTAGTCTTTTCGCTACCCACATTTTTAAGCGTTGCAATGTGTGCCAAAATTATTCTAGTCAAGCCAATTTTCATTATCTCATTCCGTATTGTTCGCGGAAGCTTTCAATAATATGAGTAGTGACTTGACTTACGGAAGCAAGCGTTGGATGCTGATCTTGTCCGAGAGTTACTTCGTCTGAAATGTCAATTACTCCGGCGTTATTGGACGGGCCGACTATACCAACTTTCATGTACGATCCGCCGATGGAAACCATAGCACTAGCTTCATCGAATTGGATTCCGTCAAACACGAAGGCGGCACCTCCTTGGGCTTGACGAATTTCCGGCGCTACATCAGAAAATAAACCGAACCGACCGTTCCGCCGAACTGAAAATGACAGTTCAACGTTAAGTTCCTCGGGAGGTAGGTTCCGCAGAATTTCCGCGCGATCTTTTGGTACGCGTTTTTTTGACAAGATTAGTTTTTTTACCGGCGCATGACGATAGACTTCATCGTTGGCAGGCATGACTTTGCGCGACGTTAAGCGAACATGTTGAAAGCGGTTATTAAATTCTGAATTAAGTTCGCCAAGGACTTGACTAACGCAAGACCTTTCACGAAAGGACTGTAGTGCTGCGAAGCCAAAGTTGCCTTGGTCGGGAACCCAAAACTGATAATACAGCGGAATTTCTTCCACGTCGCGTGCGTCGCGATCATACAGGGTAGCATTGTTCGTAGGGTCTACAATGGTCGAACTATAACCAAAGGTGCCGTAGTAGACTAGGCCGTGACGTGCCCGACCTTGATCGGGCTGAGGGTCTAATCGCCAGCTTCTTTCTATGTTATTGTTCTGATGTGTAGTGCGCTTTCCGGCTACGAATTGTGGTAGGAATGAATGGAGTTCAGAGCCGACACCTTGCTGCGCAAACGGAATTTGTTGCTGGTTGTCAGTCCGGTGGAGCACCAACTGATAAACGTAAAGTCCAATCTTGCTCATTCCAACCTCATCCGTCGTACCTTTTCGCGCGGCTAATGAGTGGCAACGTATTTTGGAATACAACCTTGAGCAATAGTCGCGAAGCGTAGGTTTGCGCTTTTGCGAACTGTTGCATGGGTCAGCGCTAGTTGAGCGCGGGCTTCTACTGGCTAACTATCGAGAGTACAGAGTTAGTAGATTTAGCTACTTGCCAAATTTCCAAATGAAATCAAAGGCAAGTGGCGGAGAGACAGGGATTCGAACCCTGGGAACCCGTGAAGGCTCAACGGTTTTCGAGACCGCCCCGTTCGACCACTCCGGCACCTCTCCGCGGGGGTCTGGGGGGTCCGTTTAGTCGCCTTTTCCAGCAGTGGCAAGAGGGGTTTTGCGCATCAATTGAAAGTTTGGGGATTTTCATTGCGCCGAGGCTGGTAGAGCCTAAGTTCACAGGCAGATTTCTGCGAAAGGACCGCCCATGTTTCGCCAAAACCGAATGATTGCAGCCCCCTTTGTCATGGCGTTGATGCTGCTTGTCGCGCTTGCCCAGCCGCTGCGGGCGGCGGATCGCGGCGCGTTGGAGCGGTTTTTGGAGGTGACCGGCTTTGACGTGGCGTTGGAGAGCATCCGCCTGTCCGCCGATTCCGCGCCTGAGATGTTGGGGCTGCAAAGCGAGGATTTCGGCTCAGAGTGGTCGCGGCTGGTGCGCGATGTCTTTGACACCGAGTTGATGCACGACATGGCGATGGATATCCTTGCCGAGACGCTCAGCGATGACCTGTTGGGTCATGCCGCCGGGTTCTATGCCTCCGATCTAGGCCAGCGTTTGGTGGCGGTCGAAAACAAAGCTCATATGGCTGAGGATGATGGGCTGAAGGCCGAAAGCGGTGCCGCCATCATCGCGGGGCTCGAGCGGATCGGCTCCCCCCGGTTGGAGACCCTGCGGCGCTTGAACGTGGCCAGCGATGTCGAGGAAATTTCGATCCGGGCCATTCAAGAGGTGCAGATTCGCTTCCTTCTGGCCGCTGCGGCGGCCGGGGTGATCGAATTGCAGATGGAAGAGCCGGACCTGCGCGAGGCGATGCGGGCGCAGGCGGATGAGCTGGGCGCGCAGATCGCCGCTAACGCATTGGCCAACGCCGCCTATACCTACCAATCCTTCTCGGACGAAGACCTTGCCGCCTATGCCGAGGCGTTGGAGCATCCCAAGATGCAGCAGGTCTATACGCTGATGAACGCCGTTCAATATGAGATCATGGCCAACCGGTTCGAGGCCGTGGCCGCGCGCCTTGCGGCCATGCAGCCCAGTCAGGACATCTGATGCGGGCTTGGGTTTTCGCGCCGCTTTTGTGGCTTCTGGCGCTGCCCGCTTGGGCCGATGCGCGGATGACTGTGCTGGTTGATCTGTTGGAGCTTCGCCAAGCGGCGGTGATCCTCGGCAACGAAGGGCAGGCCCATGCGGAGGTGCTGAACCAAGACATGCTGGGCGGGCAGGGCGGCCCAGCCTGGCAGATGCAGGTCGAAAGCATCCACGATCCCGAGCGTATGGTCGAAATGGTCCGCCGCGCCTTGGAAGAGACGATGACGGCGGAGGAGGTCGAAAAGACGATCGTCTTCTATTCCACCGAACTGGGGCGCCGGATCGTCGGGTTGGAGAATGCCGCCCGCGCCGCCATCGCCGAGCCTGAAGTCGAGCAGATTGCGCGGGCAAACTATGGGGTGCTGGCGGGAGACGGTGATCCCCGGGTGACTTTGATCCGCCGGTTGATCGACGCTTCCGATATGATCGACCGCAATGTTGGCACGGCACTCAACAGCAATTTCCAATTCCTCTGCGGCATGCGCGATGGCGGCGCGCTGGAGGACAGTGACGAAGACCTCTTGGCCGATGTTGGCGCCGATCTGGATGCGGTGACCGAAGACACCTCCGTCTGGTTGCACGCCTATATGCTGCTGGCCTATCACCCCTTGAGCAACGCCGAAATCGCGCAATATGCGGCCTTTGCCGAGACACCGGCGGGCCGGGCGCTCAATCGCGGACTTTTCGACGGATTCGGTCGGGCCTATGAGGATATCTCTTACGGGCTGGGGCGCGCATTGGCGCTGAACATGGTGGCCGAAAGCCTCTGACAGGCCCAAGGGGCAGGGCCAAGAAAACCTACTTGACTTGCCCCGCCATTCCGAAGATAAGCCCGCATCCCGGCGGGTAATCCGTTTTCGGGATTGTTTTTTAATGACGCCCCATGGGCGCGCTGTTCGAGGCGGATCGGCCGGAAAGCCATCCACAAACTCCCAAGCGGGGGCCACAGAACGCGGATGACAGAAAAGGAAGACGCATGTTTGCGGTCATCAAGACAGGCGGCAAGCAATACAAGGTTCAAGCAGGCGATATGCTGCGCGTTGAACGTATTGCGGCCAATGCTGGCGAAACGGTCCAGTTCAACGAAGTTCTGATGCTGGGCGGCGACAGCCCCGTGCTCGGCGCGCCTACGGTCAAAGACGCAGGCGTTCAGGCCGAAGTCGTCGATCAGATCAAAGGCGAAAAGGTCATCAACTTCGTCAAGCGCCGCCGGAAGCACTCTTCCAAGCGCACCAAGGGTCACCGTCAGAAGCTGACGCTGGTCAAGATCACCGACATCCTCGCCTCCGGCGCAGAGAAGTCGGGCGTATCCGAAGCTGTCGGCACCGGTTCCGTAAGCGCCGCTGCCGTGGCTGCCATCACCGGCAAGACCGATGAGGCTGCGCAGATCAAGAAGGCCAAGAAGGCGAAAGCCACCAAGGCCGCTCCGAAAGCCGAGAAAGCCGACCAGATGTCGGAAGTCGGCGCGGACGACCTGAAGGCGCTGAGCGGCGTTGGCCCCGCACTTGAGAAAAAGCTGCACGAAGCGGGCATCACCTCCTTCGCTCAAATCGCAGCATGGACCGAAGCGGATATCGCTGAAGTTGACGAGAAACTGTCTTTCAAAGGCCGTATCCAGCGTGAAGGCTGGGTCGAACAGGCCAAAGAAAAGACCAAAGGCTAAGGAGAGACCGAGATGGCACATAAAAAAGCAGGCGGTTCATCCCGTAACGGGCGCGACTCAGCTGGTCGTCGCCTTGGCGTGAAAAAATACGGCGGCGAAGCCGTCATCCCCGGCAACATCATCGTGCGTCAGCGCGGCACCAAGTTTTGGCCTGCCGAAGGCGTTGGCATGGGCAAGGATCACACGATCTTTGCAACCGTCGACGGCGCTGTGACCTTCCACAAGGGTCTGAAAAACCGCACGTTCATTTCGGTTCTGCCACGCGCGGAGGCCGCTGAATAAGCCGTACCCCAAAGGGTTTGAAAAAATCAGGGATCGGCGATAACGCCGGTCCCTTTTTCTTTTTCGGAAAGACCCCCGATGTTTTTGTTTTCCAGTTCAGGGCCCATTGGCCTGCCGGGCCGTTTCTCCGCTCTTTGCGGACCGCGGCTGAATTTTGATAAAGTCGTTACATTCGGCAGGGAGGAATATGTCGAATGTGTCAACGCCTCGGCGCGCGGGTTACGCGCGATCGGGGCAGGGGCGGCCCGTCTGGCCAAAGGCCCCCAATCCAGTCTGTTCGGAGGAGGAACATGACGATGCAGTTGGAAGCGATTGTGAACCAACCCCTTATTGAGACAGAGCGGTTTGACCTGCGCCCGGTGCGCCGGTCCGACATGGGCATGATTGAGATGTATGCCAGCGACCCGCGGGTCGCCAATGCCACATCCTCGATCCCGCATCCGCTGCCGCCCGGCAGTGTCGAGGCCTATGTCACCCGCGCCATGTCCGATGACCGTGAAGAAGACGTCTGGGTCATGGACGGTACCCGCGCGGATAGTTCCGAAGTGATGGGCGTGATCTCCCTAACCCGGCTGGATCGCAACCAATCCGAAATCGGCTATTGGGTGGCACCGGCGTTCTGGAACACGCATCTTGCCTCTGACGCGGTGCAGGCTTTGGTAAACGCCAACCCCTTGGGCAATGACGCGCTTTTTGCCTCTGTTTTCCATGACAACCCGGCGTCGGCCAAGGTGCTGACCAATGCGGGTTTTGTCTATCTCGGCGACGCGGAAACCTATTGCTTGGCCCGCGATGCTGCCGTACCCACATGGACCTATAGCCGCAAGCTGTAGCTCCGTTTCCCGTGCCTGAAAGGCAAGACCATGAAGTTTCTCGATCTGTGCAAAGTCTACATCCGATCCGGCGCCGGGGGCGGCGGCTGTGTGTCGTTCCGGCGTGAGAAATACATCGAATATGGTGGCCCGGATGGCGGCGATGGCGGTACCGGCGGCTCGGTCTGGGCCGAGGCGGTCGATGGGCTGAACACGCTGATCGACTTTCGCTATCAGCAACACTTCTTTGCCAAGAACGGCCAGCCCGGCATGGGCAAGCAGCGCACCGGTAAGGACGGTGAGGATATCATCCTGCGGGTGCCCGTGGGCACGGAGATCCTTGATGAGGATCAGGAGACCGTCATCGCCGACCTGACTGAGCTTGGCCAGCGCGTGCAGCTCGCGCGCGGCGGTAATGGCGGCTGGGGCAACCTGCATTTCAAATCCGCGACCAACCAGGCCCCCCGCCGCTCGAACCCCGGGCAGGAAGGGGTGGAGAGGACGCTTTGGCTGCGGCTCAAGCTGATCGCCGACGTCGGCTTGCTTGGCCTGCCGAACGCGGGCAAGTCGACCTTCCTTGCGAGCACGTCGAACGCGCGGCCCAAGATTGCCGATTACCCATTCACCACGTTGCACCCAAACCTTGGCGTGGTCGGTGTCGATAACACTGAATTCGTCGTGGCGGACATTCCCGGCCTCATCGAAGGCGCCTCCGAAGGGCGGGGTCTGGGCGATCTTTTCCTTGGCCACGTCGAGCGTTGCGCGGTGTTGTTGCACCTCATCGATGGCACCTCCGAAACCGTGGCGGAGGATTACCACACCATCATTGGAGAGCTGGAAGCCTATGGCGGCGATCTGGCAGAAAAGCCGCGTGTCACTGTGTTGAATAAAGTTGATGCATTGGATGAGGAAGAGCGCGCAAGCCGTTTGAAAGAACTGGAAAAAGCTTCCGGCGGAAACGTGATGATGATGTCCAGTGTGGCTGGCGAAGGCGTGACGGAAGTATTGCGCACCCTGCGCCAGAATATCGACGAAGACCGCCTGCGTTTCCGCAGCACCGAGGAAGAGACACCTTGGCAACCCTAAGCACCGCCCGCCGCGTCGTCATCAAGATCGGCTCCGCCCTTCTGGTAGACCGCGATAGCGGCAATCTGCGCCGGGACTGGCTGACTGGATTGGCGCAAGATGTCTTGTGGCTCAAGGGCTTAGGCTGCGATGTTGTGCTGGTATCCTCGGGCTCCATCGCGCTTGGCCGGGGTGTTCTGGGCCTTCCGCCGACCGTCTTGGCGCTGGAACAGGCGCAGGCCGCCGCGGCGGTGGGGCAAATCCGCCTTGCCCGGGCCTATGAAGAGGTGCTGGCCCCCCATGGGATCACCACGGCGCAGGTGCTGGTAACGTTGGAAGACAGCGCCAACCGCCGGCGCTACCTCAACAGCCGCGCGACCTTGGAGCAGCTGCTCTCGCTCGGCGTCGTGCCCATCGTGAATGAAAATGACACGATCGCGACCGATGAAATCCGCTTTGGCGACAATGACCGGCTCGCCGCGCAGATTGCGGTGACGGTGGGGGCGGATCAGTTGATTTTGCTCTCCGATGTGGATGGGTTCTACAGTGCCAACCCCTCACAGGACCCGACCGCGAAACGCTATGATGTGATCGATAGCATCACGCCCGAGATTGAGGCGATGGCCGGTGATGCCGGGTCGGGCCTGTCCAAAGGTGGCATGAAAACCAAGCTGATGGCCGCCCGCACGGCGACAACGGCGGGCTGTGCGATGGCGATCACCGATGGGTTCGTCATGCGCCCGCTCACCGCGCTCGAAGGTGGTGCGAATGCCACTTGGTTCAGCGCGCAGAGCGATCCACAGGCCGCGCGCAAGCGCTGGATTGCCGCGATGAAGCCGCGCGGGGCGGTGACCTTGGACGCCGGAGCCGTGGCGGCATTGGCGCGGGGCACATCCCTCTTGCCGGCCGGGGTGACCGCCGTTGAGGGGCGTTTTGAACGGGGCGATAGCATCGCCATGTATGACCCCGCCGGTCATGCGGTGGGCCATGGTCTCAGCCGCTATTCGGCGGGGGAGATCGGGCAGATCAAAGGCCACAAGAGCGCGGAGATCGAGGCGCTTTTGGGTTATCCCGGGCGGGCGGCTTTGATCCATCGGGACGATATGGCGCTTTAGGCGAAGGTGAAGATAGGGGCATAAGGCTATGAACGAAATCGAGAATATCTCTGAGCTGATGGCCGATATCGGCGCCCGCGCCCGTGCAGCGGCAGCGCAACTGGCAACCGCCACAGCCGAGCGCAAACACGCCGCCCTGATCAGCGCTGCTGATGCGGTCTGGAAAAACCGGGCCGAGATCATTGCCGCCAATGAGCAAGACCTCGCCTTTGGCCGCGACAAGGGGCTGTCGGATGCCATGATGGACCGGCTGATGCTGAACGAAGAGCGCATTCGCGGCATGGTCGACGGGCTGCGGTCGGTCGCGGAACAGCTCGATCCGGTGGGCGAGGTGATCGCTGAATGGGACCAGCCCTCGGGCCTTAACATCCAGCGCGTGCGCACGCCGCTTGGCGTGATCGGCGTGATCTATGAATCGCGCCCTAATGTGACGGCGGATGCGGGCGCGCTTTGTCTCAAAGCGGGCAATGCGGTGATCCTGCGCGGCGGATCGGAAAGCTTTCATTCATCGCGCGCCATTCACGCCTGCCTGCAACAGGGGTTGCGGGATGCAGGCATGCCGGAAGACGCGGTGCAATTGGTGCCGACGCGCGACCGGGCGGCGGTGCGTGAGATGCTGACGATGACCGATACCATCGACGTGATCGTGCCGCGCGGCGGCAAGGGGCTTGTCGGCTTGGTCCAGCGTGAGGCGCGGGTGCCGGTCTTTGCCCATCTGGAAGGCATCGTGCACATCTATATCGACGCCGAGGCGGACCCCGAAAAAGCCTTGAAGGTCGTGCTGAACGCCAAGACACGGCGGACGGGCATTTGCGGCGCGGCGGAATGTCTTTTGATCCATGAGGACGTCGCCAAGACCATTGGCAATGGCGTGATCCGGGCGCTGATCGACGCGGGCGTCGAAGTGCGCGCCGATACGGCCTTGCAGGATGTCCCCGGCACGGTCCCGGCCAGCGATGCGGATTGGGGGCGAGAATACCTCGATATGATCGTCGCGGCGCGGGTCGTCCCCGATCTGGACGCTGCGATATCGCATATTCGCGAGTATGGATCGGGGCATACCGATTGCATCCTGACCGAGAATGCGGAGACCGCCGCGGCGTTCTTTAACGGGCTGGATTCGGCGATCCTGATGCACAATGCCTCGACCCAATTTGCGGATGGGGGAGAGTTCGGCATGGGCGCAGAGATCGGCATCGCCACGGGTAAACTTCACGCCCGCGGCCCCGTTGGCGCGGCGCAGTTGACGAGTTTCAAATACCTCGTGCGTGGCGAGGGGACCGTGCGCGGCTGACCGTCAGAAAGACAGGGTCAGTGCCGTATCGCTGCTGTCGAGCGTGATTTCTTTCGCCTGTGCTTCGGCCAGAATTGGCAATAGAGCGAATTGAACCTGCGCAGGCTGTAGCGGCTGGTCCGGCCCGGGCTGTGTCAGCAGCGCCCAAAGTTCAGGGTCTATCGCGATTTTGTCAGCCTCGGCCAGTAGGGACCAATGGCCTGCCTCTTCGGCGATGGTGATCCGGCCGCCGTGGTGCAGGGCCGTTTCGATACAGAGCAGCGCGAGGAAGGCCATCCGCACGCAGTTGCGCGATTGGGGGCTTGTGATCTGCCAATCAACCTCAACCCGCGAGGCGGCATAGAGATCACGTAGGATCGAAGTCACCTCGTTCTGGCCCATGGTCTGATCGCCCGCGGCCCCAAAGGCGATGCGGAAAAAGCGGATCCGGGCCGAAGCGCTTTCGACGCTTTGACCGATCAAGGCAAGCTCAGGCCCCGGGGCGGCCCCGGTGCCCGCCATCTGAAGCAGTTCAAGCCCGTTGTTGATGGCCCCGATTGGCGATATCAAGTCGTGGCAAATGCGGCTGCCGATCAGGGTGGGCAGGTCAATGTTAAGCTGGCCCATAGTGGCCCCTCGGAATGATTGGAAATGGTATGGATGATCTGAACGCGCTGCTGACGCCGGGCATGTTGGTGATGCATCCGCAGCATCCCGAATGGGGCACGGGACAGGTGCAAAGCAATATCGGCGGCAAAGTGACGGTCAACTTTCGTGACCAAGGCAAAGTGGTCATAGACAGCTTTCGTTTGGAATTAATGCCGGTCTTTGATGAGGGATGACCCTTTCCAAATCCTTAATGGTGGAAGGAAATTTTCTTCAAGCAACCATAGGGAGAGTAACCGATTTCCGCTTTCCCCGCAACTGTTGCGCCCGCGCAGCCGATTGCCTATCAGGCAGAGACTTTCATTTCGGGCATAGGATTGGCCGATGCCACGGGGCGTAGCAGCAGATTTTCAGGTCAGATTGGCGCAGACGGAGGCCGATGTGCAGGCGGCACAGCGGCTGCGGTACGACGTTTTCGTGCGCGAGTTGGGCGGCGGTGGGCCGATGGTCGATCATGCCACCGGCTTGGAGCGGGACCGGTTCGATCCCTACTTTGACCATCTGCTTTTGACCGACCGGCGCAGCGGTAAATTGGCGGGCGTCTACCGGGTGATGCGGAGCGATATGGCCGCACGGGCAGGGGGCTTCTATTCGGCGGCGGAATATGATCTGGCGCCGCTTGTCCAGTCGGGGCGTAAGCTGTTGGAATTGGGGCGCTCTTGCCTTGACCCCGCCTATCGCGGTGGCACGGCGATGCACCACCTTTGGGCCGCGCTTGCAGGCTATGTTGCCGAACATGAGATCGAGGTTCTTTTCGGCGTGGCGAGCTTTCACGGCACCGACACCGCGGCTCTGGCAGAGCCGCTTTCGCTTTTGCACCATCGGCATTTGGCGCCGCCCGAACTGCGGGTCCGCGCGCGTGATTACGCGCCCATGGACCTGATTCCTGAGCCCGAGTTGGACCGGCGCAAGGCCATGCTGGCGGTGCCGAGCCTGATCAAAGCCTACCTTCGGCTGGGCGGCACCGTGGGCGAGGGGGCCTATATCGACCGCGCCTTCAACACCACGGATGTTTGCTTGATCCTTGATACGAAACAGATGAGCGCGCGGCAGATGCGGTTCTATAACGGGAGCGCTGCATGAGCACGACTTGGGACAGTGACCAGCCGCCGCCAGAGCGGCGTTTGACGCTTGCAGGGATGCTGCGCGTCATGCTCCGCGGCGCGGTCTTGGCTATTTTGGTTTTCGGCGGGTTACTGGTCTTGCTGCTGCTGCGCTTGATCGAGCGGCCGATTTTTGGCCTGCATCGGCCCATCACCCCCCATATCACGCAGATGGTATGCCGCGCGTCGTTCTGGGTGCTGGGCATGCGCTTTATCCGCCGCGGCACCCCGATGGAAGGGCGCGGCGCGGTGGTGGCCAACCATACCTCATGGCTTGATATTTTCGCGCTGAACGCGGCCAAACGGATCTATTTCGTCTCCAAATCCGAGGTAGCGGGCTGGCCCGGCATCGGCTGGCTGGCGCGGGCGACGGGCACCGTCTTTATTCGCCGCGACCGGGCCGAGGCGCGCAACCAGACGGAAGTTTTTCGGACCCGCCTCTTGGCCGGGCATAAGCTGCTGTTTTTCCCCGAGGGGACCAGCACCGACGGGCTACAAGTGCTCCCCTTCAAGACCACGCTGTTCGAGGCCTTCTTTGACCCTTCCTTGCAGGACGAGATCGCGGTGCAGCCGGTCAGCGTGGTCTACCACGCGCCGCAGGGTGAAGATCCGCGGTTCTATGGCTGGTGGGGGGATATGTCCTTTGGCGCGCATCTGCTAACGACGCTGGCCGCGGCTCGGCAGGGCGCGGTCGAGGTGCTCTATCATCCGCCGGTGCCGGTGGCGGAATTCACCGGGCGCAAGGCGCTGGCGCAACGCTGCGAAGCGATCGTGCGCGCGGGGCATGCCCAGACAGGTGCTAATGGCGGGTCGGGCCTGCAATAAGCCCCTTGCGCTGCGCCGCGCGCTGGCCTATATGCGCCCCACTTGAACCCGCAGTCGGGGTTGGGCCTTTTGGGGAGAAATCCCAGATCGTCCGCCGGTTGGCAGCATGAGGCTGTCATACCCCCGATGAGGCTAAACCGGAAAGGTATAAAGACATGGCTCTTCCTGAGTTCTCCATGCGCCAACTGCTCGAAGCAGGCGTACACTTTGGTCACCAGACACAGCGCTGGAACCCCCGCATGGGCCCGTATATCTACGGCGCGCGCAACGGCATCCACATCATGGACCTCACACAGACCGTCCCCATGCTGGACGAAGCGCTGAAAGTGATCCGTGACACCGTCGCCAAGGGCGGCAGCGTTCTCTTCGTCGGCACCAAGCGTCAGGCTGCACAGCCGATCGCCGACGCCGCAGAGAAATGCGCACAGTATTACATGAACCACCGTTGGCTCGGCGGTACGCTGACCAACTGGCAGACCGTTTCGCAGTCGATCAACCGTCTGAAAAACATCGACGAACAGTCCGAGCGTGGCTTCGAAGGCCTGACCAAGAAAGAGCGTCTTGGCATGGAACGCGACCAAGCGAAGCTTGAAGCGTCGCTGGGTGGTATCCGCGAAATGGGCGGCCGTCCTGACCTGCTCTTCGTCATCGACGTGAAGAAAGAGTCGCTGGCCATCGCAGAAGCCAACAAGCTGGGCATCCCGGTTGTGGCCGTGGTTGATACCAACTGCTCGCCCGACGGTGTTGATTACATCATCCCCGGCAACGACGACGCGGCCCGCGCCATCGCGCTCTACTGTGATCTGGCATCGCGCGCTGCTCTCGACGGCATGTCGGCTCAGCTGGGTGCGGCAGGCGTTGATCTGGGCGCCATGGAAGAAGCCCCCGAGGAAGAAGCCGTGAGCGAAGAAAGCACCGGCGTCGAAATCGGCAACGCGTCCGAAGAGACTCTGCACGACGATGCCATGGGCAAAGACGCGCCGCTGGACATCGAATCCAAGAAAGAGACCGTCGCCAAAGCCGAAGGCTAAGCGTCACGGACCTGAAACACGGGGCAGGGTAACCTGCCCCGATTTCCACCAGAGGCGGGCCTTGGGCCTGCACCCGATTTCCAAAGGAGAACCAAGAGATGGCAATCACAGCATCCATGGTCAAGGAACTGCGCGACAGCACCGGCGCAGGCATGATGGACGCCAAGAAGGCACTGACAGAAAACGACGGCGACATGGAAGCCGCTGTCGACTGGCTGCGCACCAAAGGTCTGGCCAAAGCGGCGAAGAAATCCGGCCGTACCGCTGCCGAAGGTCTCGTGGCCGTTAAGGTTGAGGGCGGTCGCGGTGTCGCCGTTGAAGTGAACTCCGAAACCGACTTCGTCGGCAAGAACGCCGAATTCCAATCCATGGTCAGCAGCATCGCCGATGCCGCGCTGAAAGTGGACGATGTCGAAGCGCTAAAAGCGGCTGAGATCGACGGCAAAACCGTTGAAACCACCCTGACAGACGCCATCGCCAAAATCGGCGAGAACATGTCTCTGCGCCGCATGCAGAGCATCGAAGGCGAGACTGTCGTCTCCTACGTCCACAACGCCGCCGCACCCGGCATGGGCAAAATCGGCGTTCTGGTTGCCATGACCGGTGGCAACGAGGAACTGGGCAAGCAGATCGCGATGCACATCGCCGCTGTGAACCCCGCGTCGCTCTCCGAAGCTGATCTGGACCCGGCCGTGGTCGAGAAGGAAAAGCAGGTTCAGATGGACATCGCCCGCGAAAGCGGCAAGCCCGAAGCCGTGATCGAAAAAATGATCACTGGCCGCATGCAGAAGTACATGTCCGAAGTGACACTGGTGAACCAGTCCTTCGTCGTGAACCCTGACCTGACTGTTGGCAAGGCCGCTGAAGAAGCGGGTGCGACCATCACCGGTTTCGTGCGTCTGGAAGTTGGCGAAGGCATCGAAGTCGTCAAAGAAGACTTCGCAGCGGAAGTGGCGAAAGCCGCAAAAGGCTAAGCCTTCTCGACCTGATGGATATGGGGCGGTGCATTCCGATGCGCCGCCCTTTTTCGTGGGCAATCACCGATAGCGACGCCAATTAAAACGACGGCTCGAAGCATCAGGGCGGGTTCTGGATGGGGCAGGGGAAGGATCCGGTCAGCCAGGCGAAAAATAAACCTGACTGAGACCGGCGAGCCAAAAAGCGCCTTGGTATTACAAGGATTTAGGGCCCGTCGTACCGCAGGTGCGAACACCCGCGATACTGGCGGACCATGGCCATCTACTACCTGAGGTGCCAGTAAGGTATTCCATACCCTAATATATTACGGATCCATTACAAACATCTGGTTGGCAAAGGCCGCTTTCAGCACCGCCTGAGCCGTCGTTTCGACCGACAAAGCCTCCCGCGCGAGGCGCAGGTGTTTTTCGACCGTAGGCGCCGTCAGGCCCATCAGCAGGGCGATATCCTGCGTGGTCTTGCCATCTCCGACCCATTGCAGCACCTCCAGTTGACGCCGGGTGAGGCTGCGGTTGGGGCTGCTATAGGGCAGGGAGAGGATCTTCAGATGCGCGATTTCATTCATCAGCTGAATATCAGCGCCATGGTTCTTCCAAATCGCATCCACCTCATCCTGAGACAGGCCACGGCGCGCCGTTAGCGCAATCGCCCCCTTGGACCGGGCCGAGATCGAGCGGAAACTGATCGTATAGCCCGCCGTCACATCCATGCTGGCGTTGAAGTCGATCACCCGTTTTTCGGTCTCCGACAGGCCATCGCGCTGCGTGATCTCCGCCAAGGTGCCCCAGCTACAAGCGCCTTCATTGTTGAGTGCCCAACGCAGCATCGGCGCATTGAAGTAGAGCCCGCTGTGCAGGTAGCCGTTGAGGTATTCCGCGCTTTGATTGCTCAAAATCACGAAATCCGCCGGGTCGCCCAAAGAGGTCGGTGTCCGGTAGCGCGTAAAGCCGTAGATCAGCCGGTCGAACCCATAGTCAGCCATCTGTCGCGTATGGGCATCCCAGAGTGCTTCGATTGTCGGGCTATGCGCGATCTGATGCAGATAGTCGCGCAAAATCATCAGCTTACGATATGACGTTGAAGGGCTTGGATTGCCAGAACATAGCCATGAACGCCAAAACCGCAGATTTGTCCAAGGGCCACAGGCGCGATATAGGATGTGTGGCGGAAACTCTCGCGCGCGTGAATATTGCTCAGATGCACTTCGACCACCGGCAGTTCGACAGAGGCGATGGCGTCCATCAGCGCGATGGAGGTATGGGTATAGGCGCCGGCATTCAGAATGATACCAGCATGTTGGCCACGGGCCGCGTGGATCAGATCGATCAACGCGCCTTCGTGGTTCGACTGCGCAAACTCCATCTCCAGACCCAGCCGCGCGGTTTCCTCGACACAGAGCGCCTCAACATCCGCCAAGGTGGTCTTGCCATAGACCTCAGGCTGTCGCGTGCCCAAAAGGTTCAGGTTCGGGCCGTTCAAGATAAGTACAGACGCCATAATCACTCGCATTAAATCATCTAGATAGTGTTAACGGAGCAAAACTGGCGCTGTCCAGCGTCAGGTGGCATTGCGGTGCTACTGTGGCGAGAAAATCGCAACAACAGGGCTGGCGTGGTGATATGTAAAGCTGATAATCAGCATTATGTATATAAAACAAGACCTGAGAGGGGATTGAACAGTTTAACCCAAGGCATAACCCGCACCGCGCACGGTTCGGATCGGGTCTCCGCCACCTTCGCGCGTCAATGCTTTGCGCAGCCGCGCGATATGAACGTCCACCGTGCGCGTATCGACATAGATGTCGCGGCCCCAAACGTGGTCGAGCAGTTGATCGCGGCTGAACACGCGCCCGGGTTTCTCCAGCAGCGTCGTCAGCAGCCGATACTCCGTTGGCCCCAGTTTGAGCTCGTTGCCCGCGCGGCTCACGCGGTGACGCTCTGGGTCGAGCTGGATATCGTCAAAGCTCAGCAGCGCGCCTGCGGCTGCGGGACGTGTGCGGCGCAACTGCGTGCGCACACGGGCCATGAGTTCGCGCAGGTTGTACGGCTTGATCACATAGTCATCCGCGCCGGTTTCGAGCCCCCGCACGGTATCCACTTCCTCAGAGCGCGCGGAGAGCATGATGACTGGAATATGCCGCGTCGCCTCGCGCGATTTAAGCTGACGGCAAACTTCGATGCCGCTCATCAAAGGCATCATCCAATCGAGGATCACCAAATCCGGCGCGGCCTCTGAGACCAGAAGCATGGCTTCTTCGCCGTCTTCGGCCCGGCGCACCTCAAAGCCTTCGGCTTCGAGGTTATAGGCCAGTACCTCACGTTGCGCGGGTTCATCTTCTACCAATAGAACCTGGGGTCGTGTGACGTCCATCGCCTCAGTCCTTCGCGGTGATCGAAGTGCGGTCGGCCTTGGGCCGGTCGTCCTCGGGCGTCTCACCGGTCACCAGATAGACAACCTGTTCGGCGATGGCGGTCACATGGTCGCCCATGCGCTCGACGTTTTTGGCGATGAAATGCAAGTGCATACAGGCGGTGATGCTGCGCGGGTCTTCCATCATGAAGGTTAGGAATTCGCGGAACAGCGCGTTATACATCTGGTCGACATCTTCGTCGCGGGTAATCACATCGCGTGCAAGATCCGCGTCGCGCTGGATATAGGCGTCGAGCGCGTCTTTCAGCATCGCCTCGACCGCGCCAGCCATGCGGCGGATCGCGCCGGTGCTGTCGCTGACCGGCTCCATCTGGTTCAGGACGCTGGTGCGCTTGGCCATGTTTTTTGCATAGTCGCCAATGCGTTCGAGGTTGGCGCTAATCTTGATGACGCTCAGCGTCAGACGCAGGTCGATCGCCGTGGGCGCCCGCAGCGCAATGACACGGGCGGCGCTTTCGTTGATCTGCTCTTCCAGCCCGTCGATGGCCTTGTCCCCTGCCCGCACCTCATTGGCGAGCTCTTCGTCGCGGGTTTCGAGTGATTGCGCGCCGCGGCGGATGGCGTCTTCGACCAAGCCGCCCATTTTGAGGATCTGCGCCTGAACGGCTTCCAGATCGCGGTCGAATGCTGATGCAATGTGTTGATCTGACATGATATTATCCAATACGGCCGGTGATGTAGCTTTCGGTGCGCGGGTCTTGGGGCCGCGTGAAGATGTCGTCGGTGTCGCCAAATTCCACGAGGTTGCCGAGGTGGAAAAAGGCGGTTTTCTGGCTCACCCGCGCGGCCTGTTGCATTGAGTGTGTGACGATCACGACGGAGTAGTTCTGCCGCAATTCGTCAATCAATTCCTCGACTTGTGCGGTGGCAATGGGGTCAAGGGCCGAGCATGGTTCGTCCATCAAAAGCACTTCGGGTTCGGTTGCCACGGCGCGGGCGATGCAAAGACGCTGCTGTTGGCCGCCCGAAAGGCCGGTGCCCGGTGCGTGCAGACGGTCCTTCACCTCGTTCCAGATCGCGCCACGGCGCAGCGCCTGTTCGACGATATCGTCGAGGTCGGCCTTATTGCGGGCCAGCCCGTGGATGCGCGGGCCGTAGGCCACGTTGTCGTAGATCGACTTTGGAAAGGGGTTTGGCTTTTGAAAAACCATACCCACTTTGGCGCGCAGCTGCACCGGGTCGACCCGTTTGTCATAGATGTCTTCGCCATCGATGCGGATGTCGCCGGTCACCCGGGCCACATCAATTGTGTCGTTCATCCTGTTGATACAGCGCAGGAAAGTAGATTTACCGCAGCCCGATGGGCCGATAAAGGCGGTTACTGTCTTGTCGTTGATGTCGATGTCCACATCGCGAATGGCGTGGCTGTCACCGTAGTAGACCTGCACGTTGCGGGCCGCGATCTTGACGGGTTGGGTTGTCACGTCACTCTCCGAATATCTGTTGTCTTTCATGGGTCCCGTCCTTTGTTTACCAGCGACGCTCAAAACGGCGGCGCAGCAGCACGGCAATGGCATTCATCGTGATCAGGAACACCAGCAAGATGATGATACCGCCCCAAGCACGTTCGTAGAAGGCCGGGTCGGCGCGTTTGGCCCATTCATAGATCTGGGCCGGCATGGCGGAGTTCGGCGACATCAGCCCTTCGGCGATGCTCTCCGGCGGGTTAGAGGCGATGAAGCCCACCATGCCGATTAGCAGCAAAGGTGCTGTTTCGCCAAGGGCTTGGGCAAGCCCGATGATCGTCCCCGTCAGGATGCCCGGTGCGGCGAGGGGCAGCACATGGTGGAACACCGATTGCATTTTCGAGGCTCCTACCCCAAGCGCCGCGTCACGGATCGACGGGGGCACGGATTTCAGCGAGGCGCGGGTCGAGATGATGATCGTCGGCAGGGTCATCAGCGTCAGCACCAGACCACCGACCAGCGGGGCCGAGTTCGGCAGGTGCATGTAGTTGATGAAGACCGCAAGGCCAAGGATACCAAAGACGATCGACGGCACCGCGGCGAGGTTCGAGATGTTCACTTCGATGATGTCGGTGATCCAGTTCTTCGGCGCGAATTCTTCGAGGTAGATCGAGGCGGCGACCCCGATGGGCAGCGCCAGCACCAACACCACCAGCATCATCGCGAAAGAGCCCAGCATCGACACGCCCATGCCCGCCGCTTCGGGCCGCGCGTCAGAGGCGTCGGCACCAGTGATGAAGTCGAGGTTGAACCGCTTTTCGATGCTGCCGTCGGCGATCAACGCATCGACCAGATCAAGCTGCTCGGCGCTGATGTTCTTGTCATTGGCGATGCTTTCGCGGGTCACGCGGCCCTTGAGGTAGCCATCGACACGGCTGTTGGTCAGGAACTCGAATTCGGCATTCGTGCCGATCAGCTCCGGGTTGGCCAAGACGTAGTTGCGCAATTGAGCGGCGGCGTCTTTCGACAGGATATCTGCCATCGCCTTGGGCTTGAGATCGGTCTCAACCTCGCCCGCTTCGACCTTGTTTTCAAAGGCAGCTTTCAGCAGGGGCGAATATCCGAAGGTCGAGACCTTCTTGATGTCTTCCAAATCGCGGTTGCCGTTCTTGTCGAGCTTGTCTTCCAGCAACGGCACGGAAAGCGTCACATAGGTCTGCTGAAACGCGCCGGTCCCGCGGGAGATGATGGTGAAGAGCAGCGTCAGCAGCATCAAGAGGCCGATGACGATGGCAATGATGCCATAGAGCTTGAAACGGCCCTCGGAAGCGTTGCGGCGTTTGGTGCGCCCGTCTTGGACCAGCAGAGAGGCTCCGCGCGGGTCTGCGATGGGGGCTGCGGGGTTGGGGATATCGCTCATTCGTACTGCTCCCGGTATTTGCGCACGATGTAGAGGGCCAGCACGTTCAGGCCCAAGGTCAGGACGAAGAGGGTCAGGCCAAGGGCGAAGGCCACCAGCGTCTCGGGGCTGGCGAAATCGCTGTCCCCGGTCAACTGGCTGACGATGCGGGTGGTGATGGTGGTCATGGCTTCCAGCGGGTTGGCCGAGATGCGGGCGATGGCCCCTGCCCCCAGCACCACGATCATGGTCTCACCGATGGCGCGGCTCGCGGCCAGTAGCACGGCGCCCACGATGCCCGGCAGCGCCGCAGGCAGCACCACTTGGCGGATCGTTTCGGACTGGGTCGCGCCCAGCCCGAAGGAGCCGTCGCGCAGCGATTGCGGCACCGCGTTGATGATGTCGTCCGACAGGGAGGAGACGAAGGGGATCAACATGATGCCCATGACCAGCCCCGCGGTCAGGACCGAGGTCGCCCCCGACATCCAATCGACGCCCAAAAGCCCCTCTTCCCCGCGCCCGAAGACTTGGACGAGGAACGGCCCCACCGTCAGCAGTGCGAAAAGGCCGTAGACGATTGTCGGGATGCCTGCGAGGATTTCGAGCAGCGGCTTGGCCGTGGCCCGCACCTTGGGGCCTGCATATTCACTTAGGTAAATGGCGGCGAAAAGCCCGATGGGCACGGCCACCAGCAGCGCGATGAGCGAGATATATAGCGTCCCCCAAAGCAGCGGCAGGATCGACAGGTCACTGTCGCCGCGGAAGTTCGGTGCCCAGGAAGAGCCGAAGAAGAAGTCGGTCCAAGGGTGCAGGTTGAAGAAATTGATCGTCTCGAACAGCATCGACAGCACGATGCCCACGGTGGTCAGGATCGCCATCGAGGCCGCGAGGATCAGCAGCGCCTTCACGCCCCCTTCGACCCGGTTGCGGGCGCGGAAGGTGGCATCGGTTTCGCGGTAGACCATGGCCAGCCCGGCCAAGGCGATCAGCGCCACGATGATGTTGCGCCAGAAATTGCCCGTCGCCGTCATCTCGCGGTAAGCCTGCGCAGCTTGCAGCACCTCGGGGCTGATCTCGGCGCCCAAGGCAACGCCCTGTTCGCCCAGCCATGCGCGCAGGTCATCGGCGGCGGAAAGATCGGTCGCATCTGCCGCGCTGAGCGCGCCGGAAGAGACGGCCGCGTCCAGCCCATCGGCCAGACGACGCACATCGCTCATGATCAGATTGACGGAGGAACCTTCGGGCACAGCCTCGGCGGGGATCATATCGACCACCGAAGATTGCACCAGCATCGGCTGGACCAGCAGCCAGATGCCCAAAACCAAAAGCGCGGGCACCGCCACGCTCATCACCGCATTGTAGCCGTAGTAGCTTGGCAGCGAATGCAGCTTGCGGCTGTCGCCTTGGGCAGAGGCCAAAGCCCGACGCTGCGCAAGGAAATACCCGCCCAGTGCCAGTGCCGCGATCAGGATGACCAGCGGCAGCACCGCGCCTGTTGTCAGTATTTGTCCCACATGTCCCCCGGTGGATCAAAAAGCGAAAAACCGGGGGCAGTCACCCGCCCCCGGCGATAAGGGTAAAGGCTTAGGAGCCGCTGCCCATCACGGTCTCATCGGCAACCACGGACTGGGTGTCGGCTAGTTCAGGGTCGGAGACCAGACCGTATTCGGCCAGCGGGCCGTCGGGGCCGGCAACTTCGTCGGCGACGAAGAACTCAGCGTATTCCTTCAGGCCGGGGATCACGCCGATGTGGGCTTTCTTGACGTAGAAGAACAGCGGGCGCGACACGGGGTAGTCACCCGAGGCGATGCTCTCGGTGGTTGGCTCGACGCCGCCCATGGTGGCAACTTGCAGCTTGTCGGTGTTGTTCTCGTAGAAGGCCAGACCGAAGACGCCGATGCCGTCTTGGTTGCTCTCGATGCGCGCCAGCGTCTCGGTGTAGTCGCCGTCGATGTCCACGGACTTGCCGTCGGTGCGCAGGCTGATGCACTCTTTCTCGGCGGCTTTCTTGTCGCCATCCGCGGCTTCGAGGAAGGCTTCGTAATCACCGGTCTCTTCGCAGCCTGCGAGGATCACCTTGTCTTCAAACACTTCGCGCGTGCCGTGCTTGGTGCCGGGGATGAAGGCTTGGATCGGCTGCGCGGGGAAGTCGGGGTTGACCTGATCCCATGTGGTATAGGGGTTCTCGGTCACTTCGCCGTCGACAACAACTTTGGCGGAGAGGGCTTTGTACCAATCGACCGGCGTGAACTCGAAGGTCTCGCCATTGATGTCGGAGGCGAAGACGATGCCGTCATAGCCGATGCGCACTTCGATGATGTCGGTCACGCCGTTCTCGGCACAGGCCGCCACTTCGGCGTCTTTGATCTGGCGCGAGGCATTGGCCACGTCGATGGTGTTCTCGCCCACGCCTTCGCAGAAACGCTTGAGGCCAGCCGAGGAGCCGCCCGATTCCACGACCGGTGTCGGGAAGTCAAAGTTTTCGCCAAAGGCTTCGGCGACGATGGAGGCATAGGGCAGCACGGTCGAGGAACCGGCAACCTGTACTTGGTCACGCGCGGCAGCAGCGGTTGCGGATACGGCGGCAATCGCCAGGGCGGAAGTGGTGAGTTTTGCGAGTGACATGATATCTCCTGTCAGATGCGAATTGGTGACCACCCCATGGTGATCTGCGCCCCGTCTATGAAGGCGGTGCTGTGCTTTTGTGACAGCAACGTTACAGTTTCATGACAGTCGGCCTGAATCACCAAATTTCTGCAAAAATCAGTCAGAACCCGGTTTCATCGGCAGAATCACGCGGAATTCGGCCCCTTCGCCGGGGGTGCTGGTGATCTTGAGCCGCCCGCGGTGACGATTCATGATGTGCTTGACGATGGCCAGACCCAGTCCCGTTCCGCCAAGGGCGCGGCTGCGGTGGCTGTCGACCCGGTAGAACCGTTCGGTCAGCCGTGGCAGGTGAATCGCGTCGATCCCGGGACCATGGTCGCGCACATTGACATAGACCGCGGGGCCGCGCATCGCGGGATCATGGCCCGTGCGTTTAAGAGAAATCTCGACCCGGTTGTCGCGCCCGCCGTATTTGATCGCGTTCTCGATGAGGTTCGTGAAGACCTGCACCAACTGATCCGCATCGCCTAGCACGAGGGCGGGCACATCCCCCAAGGTCGGTGCCAGTGTCACATTGCTGTCGACCGCCAGCGGCGCGAGGTTGCGCAGGGTGCCGCGTAGCACGTCGCGCACATCGATCGGCGCTTCGGGGCGCACGCGCTCTTCGGCCTCGACCCGGCTGAGGGACAAAAGCTCTCCCACCAGCCGATTCATCCGCTCGGCCTCTTGCGCCATAATCCCCAGAAACCGCTCGCGCGCCGCCGTGTCATCGCGCGCCGGACCTTGCAGCGTCTCAATGAAGCCGATCAGCGCGGTGAGCGGGGTGCGCAACTCATGGCTCACATTGGCCACGAAATCGCGGCGCATCTGGCCTGCCTGCGCCATCTCCGTCACATCGTTGAAACTGAGTAGGACAATCCCGTGGTCACCCACCGGGCGCAGGCTGACGTCATAGGTGGTGCCATGTTCGCCGCCGGTGCTGGTAAAGCGCGCTTGGCAGGGCCCCGCACCCGCGAGACAGCGTTCGACCGCTTCGACCAGCCCCGGCTGGCGCAGCGCGGTGACGAAATGGCGGCCCAGCAGCCCCTTGCCCAGCAGATCCTCGGCGGGCGCGTTCAGAACGGTGATCCGCTCTTCGGCATTGATGGCCACGCTTGGCAGCGGCAGCGCCGCCACCACATCGGAAAGGGTTACGGCGGTGCTGCCCATGTCAGAGCGGTTCAAGATCGCGGCGGAAGCGCGCGGCGTTCTCGGCATAGTGTTTGGCGCTTGCGGTCAACTGTTGGATCGCCTGCGCGTCAAGCTCACGCACCACTTTGCCCGGCACGCCCATGACCAGAGACCCATCGGGGATCACCTTGTTCTCGGTGATCAGCGCCCCTGCCCCGATCAGGCAGTTCTTGCCGATCTTGGCACCATTCAGCACCGTGGCCCCCATGCCGATCAGAGAGTTGTCGCCGATGGTGCAACCATGCAGCATGACCTTATGACCGATGGTGCAATCTTCGCCCACGGTCAGCGGATAGCCCATATCGGTGTGAAAGACGCAATTCTCCTGCACATTGCTGCCGCGGCCCACGGTGATCATCTCATTGTCGCCGCGCAGGGTGCTGCCAAACCAGACAGAGGCTTCGGGGCCGAGCGTCACCTTGCCGATGACTTTCGCATCAGGGGCGACCCATGCATCGGGGGAGACTTCGGGGCGGGCATCGGCGAGGGCGTAGAGGGTCATTTCAATTCCTCGAATTCGGATTGCAGACGGCGAACGTGATCCTTGATGGCGGGTTGTTGGCTCAGCCGCAGGCGCGCGGCGGTGATAATGGATTTCAGCCGCGCCTCAGTCTGGTCGAGATCGTCGTTCACCAGCACGAAGTCATAGCCGTCCCAATGGCTGATCTCATCCCAGCTTTTGCCCATGCGCTTGGCGATGGTTTCGGCATCGTCCTGCCCCCGGCTTTCCAAACGGCGCTTCAACTCGGTGATCGTGGGCGGCAGCAGGAAGATCGACAGCGTGTGTGTGTTCAGGTCGGAGTTGCGGATCTGCTGTGCGCCCTGCCAGTCGATGTCGAAAAGGATGTCCTGCCCCTCGTCAATCGCCGCCTGCACGGGCGCTTTGGGGGAGCCGTAGAAATTGCCAAAGACATGGGCGTGTTCCAGCATTTCGCCCTCGGCCACGGCCTGCCGGAACTCCTCTTCGCCGACAAAGCGGTAATCCTTGCCGTCCTCCTCGCCCGGTCGGGGGGCGCGGGTGGTGGCAGAGACCGAGAAGTTGATCGTCGGATCCCATGCGCGCAGGGCGCGGGCCATGGTCGATTTGCCCGCCCCGGAGGGGGAACTGAGGATGATCAGAAGGCCGCGTCGGCTTGGGTTTGTCACGTCTTACTCCACATTTTGCACTTGTTCGCGCATTTGGTCGATCACCGCCTTCAGGGCCAGACCGACAGTCGTCAATTCGGTGCTCTGCGCCTTGGAGCAGAGCGTGTTGGCTTCGCGGTTGAACTCCTGCATCAGGAAATCCAGCTTGCGCCCCACCGGCCCGCCCAGCCCGATCAGCGCACGCGCGGCGGCGACATGGGCGGCAAGGCGGTCGATCTCTTCGGTGACATCGGCTTTGACCGCGATCAAGGCCAGCTCCTGCGCCACCCGGTCCGCATCCGCGCCCTCACTGTTGTCGAGCACGCGGGCAAGGTTGCGGCGCAACTGGGCAGCGGTTTCTGCCTTACGGGCCTCGGCCAAAGCGGCGGCTTCGGCGGCGCGGTTTTCGACCTCGGTCAACTGCTCTTGCATTACAACGGCCAGCGCCGCGCCTTCCTGCGCGCGCATCTCGTTGAAATCATGCAGCAGGGTCGGCACTTCCGCCAGCAAAGCGGCGCGCAGCGCGTTGATGTCCTGTGCCTGATCGGCCTGTTCCAACACACCGCGCATGGAAAGAATATCGCTCGCCCGTGAGGGCGCCAGCGATACGCCGGCATCCATCGCACGGGCCTCGATCTCATGCAGGGCGGTCAGCAGCGTGTCGACATGCGCCTCGTTAATCTGCAAGCTGCCGTCACTCTCAGCCGAGGAGATGCGCAGGTTGCAGGTGATATTGCCCCGCGCCACCTCCGCCGAAATCTGCTTGCGCAGGGCGGCCTCAAGCCCCTCGACCCAATCGGGCAGGCGCAGCCGCAGGTCGAGCCCTTTGCCATTGACCGCGCGCAGCTCCCAAGACCATCTCCAACCCTCCAAAGCGCCGGAGGCAGAGGCGAAACCTGTCATGGACCTGATCATCGGCGCGTTCCTTGCAAGGGCGGTCATGTCCTGCCTTACGGCGAAACCCCCGCGATGGGCAAGCCCCCGGCCCCTCGCCCGGCGGATCCCATGGCTCACGCGTTAACCACTTCAGCGAAAGCGTGACGAATTCCTTAACCGCCTGCGGTATTAATGATTTGGTAATCATTTCGGCCGCATTGTGCCGCTGTCGTTTCAAAAACGGCTGCTGTATTGGCCAAGACCTTATGGGTGAGTTTCAATGGGCAATACAGGCCACACCGCGCAGAATGTTGTCGCCATGTCAGATCATCGGACGCATGTTGGCTATGGCCCGCTCGCGCAGGTCGAAGCCTATTGGGAGGCCCTGCGCGGCAACAGGTTGATGCCGCGGCGGTCGGATATCGACCCGCGCGGGATCGAGCAGGCATTGGAATATGCCTTTATCCTCGAACGTGTCGCCGTGGGTGCCGGACGGTTGCGGATTGCGGGCGGCCATCTGCGCGATCTCATGGGGATGGAGGTGCGCGGCATGCCGATCACCGCCTTTTTCGGCACGCAGTCACGCCCCCGCGTCAGCGAAGCGCTGGAAGAAGTGTTTCAGATGCCCGGCCAAATCACACTGCACCTAGGCGCGGCGGCGAGCTATGGGCGGCCTGCCTTGACGGGGCGGATGCTGCTCTTGCCGCTGAAAAGCGATCTGGGCGATGTCAGTCGGGTGCTGGGCTGTCTCGTCGTGCTGGGGGAGATCGGACAAACCCCACGGCGTTTCGATCTGGCGCAGGCCACGCGGCATAGCGCCTTTGGCGGGTTGGCCAAACCTGTGCGCCATGCCGATCCCCTGCAGCAGCCGCTTTTGCCACGCGAAACCGGATTCGCAGAGCCGAAGGCAAGCTTCACCGCCGCCCCGACGGGTGAGAACCCGCCCTATCTGCGTTTGGTGAAGTCAGAGCAGGAATAGCCCGTCCGCCGCCCTCGGAACGCGAAAACGCCGCCCCGGAAAACGGGACGGCGTTTCTTTCGTCACAATCGAGTGCAGGCTGAGGCTGCTACCCCGCCGCCCGCGCCGTTTGAGCCACGCGGCGGTTCGACAGTTCCTCCGCCACGAGGAAGGCCAGTTCCAGCGACTGGCTGGCGTTGAGCCGTGGGTCGCATGCCGTGTGGTAACGGTCCGACAGGTCTTCGTCGCTGACCGCCCGCACACCGCCGGTGCATTCGGTCACGTCTTGGCCGGTCATCTCGAAATGTACACCGCCGGGGACGGAACCTTCGGCGTTATGCACGGCAAAGAATTCATGCACTTCGCGCAGCACGGAATCGAAGGGCCGGGTCTTGTAGCCCGTGGAGGATTTGATCGTGTTGCCGTGCATCGCGTCACAGGTCCAGACGACATTGGCGCCCTCTTCCTGAACCGTTTTGATCAGACGCGGCAAGTGATCGCCCACCTGCCCCGCACCAAAGCGCGAGATCAGGGTGAGACGGCCCTCTTCATTCTCGGGGTTCAGTTTGGCCATCAACTGTTTGAGGTCATCGCTGGTCATTGAGGGGCCACACTTCAGGCCAATCGGGTTTTGCACGCCGCTGGCAAATTCCACATGCGCCCCGTCGGGCTGCCGCGTGCGGTCACCGATCCAGATCATGTGACCCGAGCCTGCGAGCCACTTGCCGGTTTGGCTGTCACGGCGGCAAAGCGCCTCTTCATACTCCAGCAACAGCGCTTCGTGGCTGGTGTAGAATTCCACCGATTGCAGCGTATGTGCGGTTTCGGCGGTCACCCCTGCGGCGGCCATGAAATCAAGTGTGTCAGAGATGCGGTTGGCGATCTCACGGTATTTCTCGGCCTTTTCGTCGTCGGTGAAGCCCAGCGTCCAGCCGTGGACCTGATGCACATCCGCATAGCCCCCGGTCGAGAAGGCGCGCAGCAGGTTCAGCGTGGCGGCGGCCTGCGTATAGGCGCGCAGCATCTTTTGCGGGTCGGGGATACGGGCCGCTTCGTTGAAGGCCAGATCGTTGATGATATCGCCGCGGTAGCTGGGCAGTTCCACGCCATCCACCACCTCGGTCGGGGCCGAGCGCGGTTTGGCGAATTGACCGGCCATGCGGCCCAGTTTGATCACCGGCACCTTGGCCCCATGGGTCAGCACGATGGCCATCTGCAACATCACCTTAAAGGTATCGCGAATGGCGTCCGAGCTGAACTGCTCGAAGCTTTCGGCACAGTCGCCGCCCTGCAAAAGGAAGGCTTCGCCACGGCCCGCGGCGGCCAGATGTTTCTTCAACCGGCGTGCTTCGCCCGCAAAAACGAGGACCGGATAGCGTGCCAGCTGTGCCTCAACCGCTTCCAATGCGGCTTGGTCAGGGTAATCGGGCATCTGGACGCGCGGTTTGCTGCGCCAGCTCGAGGTGCTCCAGTCTGTCATCTTTCTACTCCGCTCCACAGCGCCGAGTGTCGGCACTTCGTGATCTTTCTCTATACAAAGGCGCGGGGAAAGTGACCAGAACCGAAATGCGCCCTATTGACGTGGCGTGAGGCCCGTGGGCAATGTTTCCGGCAAGTTCTGGCGGCCATGGCACATGTCGGCAGAGACGACCTGAATAGAAAGACGCCGTGATGTCCCAACCGCGCCCGGCCACCCGCATGCCCCCCCAGACCGACAAGCCGCGGCGCTTCGTCTTTGTGTTGTTGGAGAATTTCACCCTTCTGAGCTTTGCCTCGGCGGTGGAATGCCTGCGGATCACCAACCGCATGCTCGAACGCGAGGTCTATGAATGGCAGGTCGTGGGCGAAAGCGGTGAAACCTGTGTAAGCTCATCCGGCGCGGTGTTCGCACTGGACGGCGGGCTTGAGGAGTTGGGCCGCGACGATACCATCATGATCTGTGGCGGCATCGGCGTGCAGGCCGCGACCACCAAGAAGCTGCTGGCATGGCTGCGCCGCGAGGCGCGCAAGGGCCTGGTTGTTGGCGGGCTTTGTACCGCGGCGCATACGCTGGCCAAAGCGGGCCTGCTCGACGGCAAACGCGCCACGATCCATTGGGAGAATCAAGACAGTTTCGGCGAGGAATTTGAAGAAGTCATTCTGACGAAATCGGTCTTCGTGGTCGACGGCAACCGGCTGACCACGGCGGGTGGCACGTCTTCTTTGGACATGATGCTAAAACTCATCGCCGATGATCACGGTGAGGAGACAGCCAACGCCGTGGCGGATCAGCTCATTTATTCCTCGATCCGCACTGACCAAGACACGCAGCGCCTGTCGGTGCCCACGCGAATCGGCGTGCGCCATCCCAAGCTTTCCCAAGTTATTCAGCAGATGGAGCGCAATATCGAAGAGCCGATCAGCCCCTCCATCCTCGCCCGCGACGTGGGCATGTCGACCCGCCAATTGGAGCGTTTGTTTCGCCGCTACCTAAACCGCAGCCCCAAACGGTATTATATGGAATTGCGGCTGCAAAAGGCGCGCAACCTGTTGATGCAGACGGATATGAGCGTGATCAACGTGGCGCTGGCCTGCGGCTTTGCCTCGCCCTCGCATTTCTCGAAATGCTACCGGGCGCATTACCAGACCACGCCTTATCGTGAACGCGGCAGCCAATCCACCCGGCAGCCCGCCTGAGGGTCAGGGCGTGATCCGGTAGACGGTGCCGTTGACCTCCGAGATGAACCAGATCCCACCCTCGGGCCCTTCGACGACATCCCGCACGCGGGCGGTCTCCGCGGTTTTGATCTGCGCCACCTCTTCCAGCGGCGTGCCGCTTAGCCGGGCGATATAGTCGAACTTGAGCGAACCGACAAAGATGTCACCTTCCCATTCAGGGAAAAGCGCGCCGGAGTAGACCATCAGCCCCGCAGGCGCGATGGAAGGGTCCCAGTAGAATTCGGGCTGCGCCATCCCCTCTTTCGCCGTGCCCTCGCCGATCTTCGCGCCCGAATAGTGCTCACCGTAGGAAATCACCGGCCAGCCGTAATTCGTGCCTTTGGTGATGCGGTTCACCTCATCCCCGCCCTTGGCCCCGTGTTCCGACACCCAAAGCCGCCCATCCAGATCCAGCCCCGCCCCTTGTGGGTTGCGATGGCCGTAGGACCAGATTTCGGGCAGCACGTCGGGCATGTCGACAAAGGGATTGTCATCAGGGACCGAGCCGTCGCGGTTCACCCGGATGATGCTGCCGTTATGGGTGCTGCGGTCCTGCGCCGCCGGACGATCACCGCGTTCGCCAATGGTCACCAACAGCGTACCATCCGGCGCTTCGACCACGCGCGAGCCGAAGTGCTGGCCGCCGCTGCTGCCCGGCTTCATGGCGAAAAGCTCGGTCAGGTTTTCCAGACTGCGGGTATCCTCCGACAACTGCGCGCTTGCCAAAGCGGTCCCCGCGCCGCCGCCCTCTTGGGGTTTGGCATAGGTCAGGAACAACAGGTGGCTCTGCGCGAAATCCCCGGCCAAGGTGATGTCCAACAGACCGCCCTGCCCGACCACGGCGACCTCCGGTAGGCCCGAGACCTCATGCCGTATGTCGTCCTTTTGATAGATCAAACGCCCGGCCTTCTCTGTCACCAACAGACCGCCACCCGGCAAGGGGGCAACGCCCCAAGGGGCCTCGAGATCCTCGGCCATGGGGGTGATCGAGAGACCGCTCTGCGCTGTGGCGGCGCCCGCGGCGCAGAAGCTGCCAAGGCTGATGAAGGCGGCGGTGGCGAGGTGTTTTGCGCAGGTCATGGGCAGGCTCCTTTGGGCATGGGGGCTTGGATCAAGACATAGCCATCGCACCGCCACTTTCCACCATCGTTCCCGGTCCACGCGAAAACCTGCCCGCGAAAAACACTTTATAAATCGCCTTTTCTTTTCCGAAACCACGACCTAACGTTCGATCAGAACGAGAGTTCAACTAAGGGAGAGTACCAAATGAAAAAAATACTGATGGCCACAACGGCCGTTGCTCTGCTCGCCACTGGCGCGCATGCGGAAGACACCAAAATCGGCATTCTGCTGGGCTTCACCGGCCCGCTGGAATCGCTGGCCAATGACATGGCCGCCGGTGCCGAACTGGCGATTTCCGAGGTTAACGAGAGCGGCATGTTCCTCGACGGGGCTACCGTTTCGTCCGAGCGTGGCGACACCGGCTGTATCGATGCGGGCCTCGCCGTGGCATCGGCTGAGCGTCTGATCACCTCCGACCGCGTGAGCGGCATCGTGGGCGGCATGTGCTCGGGCGAAACGACAGCCTCGTTGCAGAACGTCGCCATTCCGAACGGCATCGTGATGATCTCGCCCTCCGCGACATCGCCCGCCCTGTCGACCGTCGAAGACAACGGCCTGTTCTTCCGCACATCCCCATCGGATGCGCGTCAGGGTCAGGTCATGGCCGACATCCTGAACGACCGTGGCATCAAAGAAGTCGCCGTTACCTATACCAACAACGACTATGGTAAAGGTTTGGCCGACAGCTTTGAGACCGCCTACAAAGAATCCGGCGGTACCGTGACCATCAACACTTCGCATGAAGACGGCAAAGCGGACTACTCCGCCGAAGTCGGCGCGCTGGCCTCTGCCGGTGGTGAGGTTCTGGTCGTGGCAGGCTATGTCGACCAAGGTGGCGCGGGCATCGTGAACGGAGCGCTGGACGCCGGTGCATTCGACGTCTTCATGTTCCCCGACGGCATGGTCTCCGACACGCTGGAAGAGAAATTCGCCGAGATCGCGGATGGCTCCTTTGGTCAGAACCCGAGTGCTGCTGGCGAAGGCCCGGACAACTACAAGAAGATGGGCAAGGAAGCCGGCTTCGAGCCGACCAACGCCTTCTCGCCTGAATCCTATGACGCGGCAGCGCTGATGCTGCTGGCGATGCAGGCCGCAGGCTCCAACGATCCGGCGGAGTACAAGGAAAAGGTGATGGAAGTCGCCAACGCACCGGGTGAAAAAATCCTGCCGGGTGAACTGGGCAAGGCGCTTCAAATCATCAAAGACGGCGGCGACGTGGACTATGTCGGTGCCTCGGCGGTCGAGCTGATCGGACCGGGCGAGAGCGCGGGCAACTACCGCGAGATCGAGATGAAAGACGGCAAGATGGTCACAGTCGGCTACCGCTGATCCACGCCACCATCTAACCGCTAAGAGAGGCCCGGTCGCAGTGCGATCGGGCCTTTTGCTTAGGAAATCGGCTTTTCTTCCTGGGTTGCAGCCAGTACAAATCCCCTATTGAGGACGTGGAAAACACGTCCCGTCTGGGAGGACAGGATGAAAAAGCAACGTATGGCCGTCTCGGTCAGGGCTTTGGGCATGTATTTTGCTGAACGTGATTTCGGCAATACGGCGCAATCTGCCTCTGACAAGGCAGCGCAGGGCTTTCTTCAGATCAGGACCGCAGCGGTCCCTTCCAAGAATCTCAGCACATTGTAAACAGGTATGGCGGCGCGCATCTGCCTGCGCGGCCCATATGACGACCAATAAAAACCAGCCACAAGGTGGCGGACACGGGGATGGACATATGATCGTCGTAGACGACGTACACAAACACTTCGGCGGGTTTCACGCCGTCGACGGGGCAAGCCTGTCGATCGAGAAAGGATCGATCACCGGTTTGATCGGCCCCAATGGCGCGGGAAAAACCACGCTGTTCAACGTAATTGCCGGCGTGCTTCAGCCCACATCGGGCCGCGTCACCATGGATGGGGAGGACATCACCGGCCTGCCCCCGCATGAGCTTTTTCATAAGGGGCTGCTGCGCACCTTCCAGATCGCGCATGAGTTTTCTTCGATGTCCTGTCGTGAGAACTTGATGATGGTGCCAGGCAATCAGTCGGGCGAGACGCTGTGGAACACATGGTTCGGCACCAAACGCATCGCCAACGAAGAACGCGCGCTGAAGGCCAAAGCCGATGAGGTGCTTGAGTTCCTGACCATCGAACATCTCGCCGAACAGAAAGCGGGTCAGATCTCGGGCGGCCAGAAAAAGCTGTTGGAGCTTGGCCGCACCATGATGGTGGATGCCAAGATCGTCTTTCTCGATGAGGTCGGCGCGGGCGTGAACCGGACGCTGCTGAACACCATCGGCGACGCGATCATCCGGCTCAACCAAGAGCGCAATTACACTTTCGTCGTGATCGAGCATGACATGGATTTCATCGGCCGCCTTTGCGACCCGGTGATCTGCATGGCCGAGGGCCACGTGCTGGCCGAAGGCACGCTAGATGAGATCAAGGCGAACGAACAGGTGATCGAGGCCTATCTCGGCACCGGGCTGAAGAACAAGGACAAGGTAGGCGCATGAGCAATGATCCCTACGGCGACCGCGGCAACAAAGATTGGTCGGTCGGCAACGCGAAGGGCCAAGGCAGCATCATGCCCAAGGCCAGCGGCAAAACCCACCCCGCCCCCGGCGGCCCCTTCCTGATCGGTGACGGTATGACGGCGGGCTACGGCAACGGCCCCGACATCCTGCATGACTGCACCATCGCCGTGGACCGCGGCGAGATCGCGGTGATCGTCGGCCCCAATGGGGCGGGCAAATCCACCGGCATGAAGGCGGTCTTTGGCATGCTCGACATGCGCAAGGGCCATGTGCGGCTGGATGGTGAAGACATCACCGAACTCAGCCCGCAGGACCGCGTGGCCAAGGGCATGGGCTTCGTGCCCCAAACCTCGAACATCTTCACCTCCATGTCGGTCGAAGAGAACCTTGAGATGGGCGCTTTCATCCGCCGCGATGACTTTCGCGATACGATGGCGCAGGTCTATGACCTTTTTCCGATCCTCAAGGAAAAGCGCCATCAGGCGGCGGGTGAACTGTCGGGCGGGCAACGCCAGCAGGTGGCCGTGGGCCGCGCGTTGATGACCCAGCCCAAGGTGCTGATGCTGGATGAGCCGACGGCGGGTGTCTCGCCCATCGTCATGGACGAGCTTTTCGACCGGATCATTGAGGTTGCCCGCACCGGCATCCCGATCCTGATGGTCGAACAGAACGCCCGACAAGCGCTTGAAATCGCGGACAAAGGCTATGTGCTTGTGCAGGGGGCGAACGCCTTTACCGGCACCGGCAAAGAGCTTTTAGCCGATCCTGAAGTCCGCAAATCGTTTCTGGGGGGCTGAACATGGATCTGCTCAACGCTTTCATTGCACTTTCGAACTATGTGCTCATTCCGGGCATCGCCTATGGCTCGCAGCTGGCGCTCGGCGCGCTTGGCGTGACGCTGGTCTACGGCATCCTGCGGTTTTCCAACTTCGCCCATGGCGACACGATGGCCATGGGGACCATGGCGACGATCCTGATGACATGGCTGTTCCAGTCCATGGGTCTGAGCCTCGGCGTGCTGCCGACAGCGCTTCTGGCCCTGCCCTTCGGCATCGCCTTTACCATGCTGCTGGTGCTCGGCACCGACAAGGTGGTCTACAAATTCTACCGCGAGCAAAAGGCCAAGCCCGTGATCCTCGTGATCGTGTCGCTCGGCGTTACCTTCATCTACAACGGCATCACTCGTTTCATCATCGGCGCGGACGATCAGAACTTCCTCGACGGGCAGCGTTTCATCATGTCGGCGCGGGATTTCAAAGAAATGACCGGCCTGCGCGAAGGTCTTGCCTTCAAGACCACCCAAGGCATCACCATCGTCACCGCGATCATTGTCGTGGCGCTGCTGTTTTGGTTCCTCAACAAGACGCGGGCGGGTAAATCCATGCGCGCCTATTCTGATAACGAGGATCTTGCGCTCTTGTCGGGCATCAACCCCGAGCGTGTGGTGATGATCACATGGATGATCGTGGCCGCCTTGGCGACCATCGCAGGCACGCTTTATGGCCTTGATAAGTCGTTCAAACCCTTCACCTATTTCCAACTTCTGCTGCCGATCTTCGCGGCGGCCATCGTCGGCGGGCTCGGCTCTCCGGTCGGGGCTATCGCGGGCGGTTTCGTGATCGCGTTTAGCGAGGTCACGATCACCTATGCGTGGAAAAAGGTGCTGGGCTATGTGATGCCCGAAGGGTTGCAGCCGGACGGCTTGGTGCAGCTCATGAGCACGGATTACAAATTTGCGGTCAGCTTCGTCATTCTTCTGATCGTTCTGCTGATCAAGCCCACCGGCCTGTTCAAGGGGAAATCGGTATGACCCAGACTGTGAAAAACACGATCCTTTTCGCGATCATCGCCCTGATGATTATCTACACCGGCTTTGCGCAAAGCTGGAACTCGGCTCTGCTGATCATCGCGATGGGCCTGATCTCTTCGATCATGGCGCTTGGGGTGAACCTGCAATGGGGCTTTGCGGGGCTGTTCAACGTGGGCGTCATGGGCTTCGTGGCGCTTGGCGGTTTGGCGGCTGTGCTGGTCTCCATGCCCCCGACCGAGGGCGCTTGGTCCACCGGTGGTTTCGCCATTCTGGGGGCGCTGGCGCTTGGGGCGGCCACCGTGGTGGCGGCGGTCATGCTGATGAAACGGATGGCCCCGGGCACGCTGCGCACGCTTTCGGTGATTGCGGTGCTGGTCATCGGTTTCTTCATCTTCCGTGCCCTGCTCGATCCTGCGGTCGAAGCGGTGGAGGCGATCAACCCCGCGCAGACCGGTTATCTTGGTGGGCTTGGCCTGCCGGTGCTGATTTCTTGGCCTGTGGGTGGGCTCTTTGCCGCTGGCGCGGCTTGGCTGATCGGCAAGACGGCCCTTGGCCTGCGGTCGGACTATCTGGCGATTGCGACGCTGGGGATTGCCGAGATCATCATCGCGGTGCTGAAGAACGAAGACTGGATGAGCCGTGGCGTGAAGAACGTCATCGGCCTGCCCCGTCCCGTGCCTTACGAGATCGACCTGCAAAACAACCCGGTCTTCGTGGAACGCGCGGCGGGCCTTGGGTTCGACGCGGTGGACGCCTCGACGCTTTGGGTTAAGCTCCTCTACATCGCGCTTTTCGCCATGGTGTTGATCCTCCTGCTGTGGATGAGCCAACGCGCGCTGCATTCCCCATGGGGCCGGATGCTGCGCGCGATCCGTGATAACGAGGTCGCGGCCGAAGCCATGGGCAAGGACGTCACAGCGCGGCATTTGCAGGTCTTCATCCTCGGCTCTGCCATTTGCGGCATAGCAGGTGCGATGATGACCACGATGGACAGCCAGTTGACGCCCGGCACCTACCAGCCGCTGCGCTTTACCTTCCTGATCTGGGTGATGGTCATCGTCGGTGGGTCGGGCAACAACTTCGGCGCGATTCTGGGCGGCTTTCTGATCTGGTTCCTTTGGGTGCAGGTCGAACCGATGGGTCTGTGGCTGATGAACCTGATCACAGCGGGCATGTCCGAAGGATCGGCGCTGAAGGCGCATCTGATCGAGAGCGCGGCGCATATGCGTCTGCTGACGATGGGCATCGTGCTGCTGCTGGTGCTCCGCTTCAGCCCGCGCGGGTTGATCCCCGAGCGGTAAAGCTGGTGGACCTTCATGACACAAAAAAGGGGCGCGGTAGCAATACCAAGCCCCTTACCGGATGTGTGGAAGGTTGCGCGCTGCTATTGGCAGCGCGCTTCTTCGTTCATTCTCCGAACAGATCCCGCTCGTAGATCTTGCCCTTTGCGAGGCCGAGTTTCATCGCGGGAGTTCGTTTCGTGTCCCGTGATCCCATCCAGTTGTGATGGAAGCGGTAGATCTCGATGATCTTGACCAGCATTTCGGGCTTGTAGAGGAAGTGGCGATCCCAGGTCCGTCCATTCGCGCTCGGCGTCGAGACCGGCCGTGAGGCCGCCCGCACATTGCTACGAATCTTGGGGAAATAGCTATCCACGCTTCGCAGCGTGGCCAGACGCATCAGCCTTGCGCATCGTTCCCTTGAGAGCTCTGGTCGGTCCGTCCTGAGATCAACGACCCGGGAAGGCTCAGACTTCGTGTGGTAGGGCCACTCGAAGGGAGTGTCGAGAGGTCGGCCGGCAAGCCGCTTTACGATCTCTCGGTCGATCTCCTCGTTCAATACGAACTCCGGCAGGCTATCGAGTTGCTGTGCCGTCAGGTTGAGGTCGTTGCGCAGGTCTTTCCGACCCTTGGCATAGAGGACCTCGCGGGTGTCGTTGAACTCGTATTTTCCGAAGGAAACTGTGGCAACATCCACCAGGCCCGCAGCGACCTCTGGCGCGAAGGCGGCGAGGAAGGCTTTGCTGAGACCCGCATCGCCGTCCTGGACGAAGAAGAAGCGGCTGTCGGATTTCGACACCATTCTCCGGAGCATCAGCGCGTGGGCGTATTGTTGGATATCCTGCCGCACGAGGCCGCCTTCGTGGGGCAGTTGAAGGCCGAGATCGACATCCGCGAGTATCTCTGGGTCGATCTCGACGCCTGCGGTGATGTCGTCGAGATATTTCTTGAACTCGGAAGCTGTCCAGAGACGCCCATGGCGCCGCCAACAACGGTCCTTCGCCAAGTCCCCATTAACCGCCATGTCGACCTCGATTTGCGCCATATCGCCCGCAGGGTCGAACTGGAGATGCCCGAGGACGATGAAGCCGGAGTTCGCGTGCGCAGTGCAGAGGTGCTGCACGGACACGGAGGCGCGCTTCTTGCGGTTGGGCCAGTTGAGCGTCAGGGACTGGCTGTCCGTCGCAAAACGGCGGCCATACCTCTCCCAGTCGACATGGCGGAGATCACCTTCCCGCCGATCAGTGAACTCTCGAACCCGATCGTAGATGAAGTCGATCTTTCGATAGACATCACGCGGCGCGACATCGGCGATCTCCGTGATCTTCGACAGGGAGGTCCCGTGAACAAGCAGTTTCAGGATCTGCCCGTTCTTCGATTGCCGGCGATGGTTGCGCGCTGGATGTCCAATCGTGAAGGACGATCGGCACCGCTTGCAGGCATATCTTTGATGCCCGGCTTTTGTCCGACCGCTCTTCCAGTAGAACTCCGGCCAAGTCTCCAATGTCTTCCCGTGAGAAGGGCAGGCCTCATTTCCGCACGCCTTTCCATGGAAGCGTTGCAACCGCCGGAGGCGTGTGTATTCTTCGGCAATAGCGCGGTTATTCTTGACGCCGGATTCTTTCCCGCAAGAGCCGCACTCGAAGTATTTGTCGTCGCCTGTTCCGCCGACCCTGCCCCGCGGGAAGTTGGTATTTGCAGAGCTCAGCTTGAGCCCCCGACCATCTCGGGGATCAGGACGCACGCCAAAATGGGCGCATTGTGCGTTCCGGCAAAAGTTAACATCCACCCCAAAATGTGGGAGTGGAAGCCGCCTTTTAGCGGCTGTCGCGGATTTTTGCGAAACGGACTTCACCTGACATCTCCATTCGTGGATTCGGTCAAGTCAAGTTTCTAAGGATAAGGTTGGCCACTCTGTGGCCAACCGAAGCATTTTATTCCACACATCCGGTAAGGGGCTTGTAGCAATACCGCGTCCCTTTTTCATTTCTCAGGCCGCTTCAACGCCCCTTGAACAATCCGCCCAAAATACCACGCACGATCCGGCGCCCGGTGGTGCCTTTCAGCTCTTTGATCACCGCGCTCGCGATGGCATCCCCGAAACCGTCCGTCGCCTTGCGGCTCGACCGGCTGCCGCCGCTGCGTGCCCTGCCATAGCGGCGGGCCTTCTGGAACTCACGCGCGGCTGCGTCCTCGGTCTCTGCCGCGGCTTCGATCTTTTCCGCCTCTTTGGCCGCCGCCTCTGCGCGGGCCTTCAGCATTTCATAGGCGGACTCGCGGTCCTGCACGGTCTCGTATTTCCCTGCCAGATCGGAGTCCGCCAGCACCGCCGCCCGCTCTGCCACGGTGATCGGGCCGAGCCGCGAAGACGGGGGTCGGATCAAGGTACGCTCCACCACGCCCGGCACGCCCTTGCGTTGCAGCATGGAGGTCACGGCCTCCCCAACACCGACCTCGCGGATCGCCTCTTCGGTGTCGAAGCGCGGGTTCTCGCGGTAGGTCTCGGCGGCTTGGCGCAGTTCCTTACGGTCCCGCGCGGTAAAGGCGCGTAGCGCGTGTTGGATACGGTTGCCAAGCTGGCCGAGGATATCGTCGGGCACATCGGCGGGGTTCTGGGTCACGAAATAAACCCCGACGCCTTTGGAGCGGATGAGCCGCGCCACCTGTTCCACTTTGTCGACCAGCGCCTTGGGCGCATCGTCGAACAGCAGATGCGCCTCGTCGAAGAAGAACACGAGCTTGGGTTTGTCGGGGTCGCCCACCTCGGGCAGTTCCTCGAACAGTTCGGACATGAGCCACAGCAAGAAAGTCGCATAGAGTTTGGGCGAGGCCATGAGCTTGTCAGCGGCGAGTATGTTGATCCGCCCGCGCCCTTCGGCGTCGCAGCGCATGAGGTCCGAGAGCGCCAGCGCCGGCTCGCCAAACAACTGCGCGCCGCCTTGGTTTTCCAGCACCAGCAGCCGCCGTTGAATGGTGCCGACGGAGGCGGTCGAGACATTGCCATAGCGCAGCGCCAAGTCCTTTGCATTCTCGCCGACCCAGACCAGTAGGGATTGCAGGTCTTTCAGGTCCAAAAGCGGCATGCCTTCCTCATCGGCCACGCGGAAGGCGATGTTCAGGATGCCCTCCTGCGCCTCGGACAGGCTGAGCAACTGCGCGATGAGCAGCGGCCCCATCTCGGAAACCGTGGTGCGGACGGGATGGCCCTGCTCACCAAAGAGATCCCAAAAGGTGACCGGGAAGGATTGATAGCTATAGTCGTCAAAGCCGATCTTGGCCGCGCGTTCGGTGAAAGCGCCGTGCAGTTTGGCGGCCTCGCTCCCCGCGACGGCAAGGCCGGACAGATCGCCCTTCACATCCGACAAGAACACCGGCACCCCGGCGTTGGCAAAGCCCTCAGCAAGGATTTGCAGCGTCACCGTTTTGCCCGTCCCCGTCGCCCCTGCGATCAGCCCATGACGGTTGGCATAGCCAAGATCGAGGAATTGCTTTGTCGCATGGTCGGGGCCGCCGCCGCCGATAAAGATGTCACTGCTCACGCTGGGGCCTTTCTGTCAATTTTAGCCATTCGTCCGTTCCACTAGAGCATACAAACTTAACCTTTGCGCGCCATAGTGAAGGCATCCCGCTCGCATGTCCTTTCATCGGGTGGGTGTACTTCCTCCCTGTTAGACTTGGCCGCGCCTTCGGGTGCGGCCCTTTTTCTGACAGGGGCCGTGCTAAAACCCTGACAGATTGTCGCATTTTTCCTGTTGACCGGCATCACGCGCTTGCCTAACGTGGCATTAATAAGTCGGCCCAGTCCGACGGGGAGAAAGTACACGGAAAGGGGGCGCGCTGAGTCCCCTTTTGCATTTCTGGTCTTTAAGCCTCTGACATCGCGTGAAAACCGCGATTGCGGGGTCGGCATGAAATTGCCCGAACCTTGATCGAAATGCGGCCCTGGCCACTGACAATCCCGGGGCGGCGTGGTAAGGGGCGGTAACGCAACAAATGTGGATATGACATGAGCAAGTTTATGACCGCCCTGCCGCTTTGTGCAGCGCTTGCACTGACGGCCCCAATGACGGCTTTCGCCCAGACCGCCACGGAAGAAGACACCGCTCAGACCGAAGAGCAGCAGCCCCAGCCCGGCACCAGCGGCAATGCTTCGCAGATCGAAGAGCAGTTGAGCCTTGGTGAAGACGCGGACAAAGACCCCGATCTGGGCAAGCCCTACACCAAGAAAGAAATCGGTTCTTGGGAGATGCGCTGCATCAAGACCGAAGAAGAGGTCGACCCCTGCCAGATGTACCAGCTTCTCGCTGATGGCGAAGGTGCCCCGGTGGCCGAAGTCTCGCTCTTCCGTCTGCCCGATGGGGGTCAGGCCAAGGCCGGTGCCACGGTTGTCGTCCCGCTTGAGACCGCCCTGCCCGCGCAGCTGACCCTGTCGGTCGACGGTGGCAAGGCCCGTCGCTACCCCTATGCCTTCTGCAACCCCGTGGGCTGCTATGTGCGCATGGGCCTGACCGATGCCGATATCGGCGCCTTCAAACGCGGCAAGGAGGCGGTGCTGACCATCGTGCCCGCTCTGGCACCGGATCAGGAAGTGAAGCTGACCCTCTCGCTCGACGGGTTCACCGCCAGCTACGACGAAGTCTCGGTGATCGAGCAGTAAGACTGGATTTCGCCGATTTGAATGCCGCGCCCGACCTCGGGGGCGGCATTTTTTATGGCCGCGCGTGGATCAGGCGCGGCGCAGTGCCAGCACGGCGTTCATCCCGCCAAAGGCGAAGGCATTGCTCAGCGCCACATCGACCTGCGCCTCGCGTGCCTCATTGGGCACCACGTCAAGCGCGCATTCCGGGTCGGGTTCCTCATAGCCAATGGTCGGCGCGATCACCCCGTCGCGCAGCGCCATGATACAGGCTAAAAGCTCAACCGCCCCGGTGCCACCGATGATATGGCCATGCATCGACTTGGTGGAAGAGATCATCAACTGGTCCGCATGGGTGCCAAAGACATCCGCCACGGCGGCGCATTCGGTCTTATCATTCGCCGCGGTCCCGGTGCCATGGGCGTTGATATAGCCGACCTCTTCGCGGTTGATGCCCGCGTCGGCCAGCGCCCCTTCCATCGCCCGCGCGGCCCCGGCCTTGGAGGGCATCACGATGTCGCTGGCATCCGAGGTCATGGCGAAACCAGCCACTTCGCAAAGGATCTCGGCCCCCCGCGCCCGGGCATGTTCATAGTCTTCAAAGACAAAGACCCCCGCCCCCTCGCCCTGCACCATCCCATTACGGTTGGCAGAGAATGGGCGGCAGGCATCGCGGCTCATCACGCGCAGCCCTTCCCAAGCCTTCACCCCGCCGAAGCAGAGCATGGATTCGGATCCGCCCGTCACCATCACAGGGCTCATGCCGGAGCGAACCATCGCGAAAGCCTGTGCCATGGCGTGGTTCGACGAAGCACAGGCGGTGGAGACCGTGAAGGACGGCCCGCGCAGGTTCCATTCCATGCTGACATGGCTGGCGGCGGCGTTGTTCATCAGCTTGGGCACCACGAAGGGATGCACCCGATTTTTGCCCCCTTCGTAGACCGCGCGGTAATTGTCGTCCCATGTCGAGACACCGCCCCCCGCCGTGCCCAGCACCACCCCTGTGCGGGCGGCAAGCTCATCGGTAAAGGTCAGACCCGATTGCTCGATCGCCTCGTGGGCGGCGGTGAGGGTGAATTGCGTGAACCGGTCATAAAGCGCAATTTGCTGGCGGTTGTAGCGGCCCTCGGCCTCGAACCCGCGCACCTGACCGCCGATGCGGATGGCCAGCCGCTCCACATCCCGGAACTCTAGCGGGCCGATGCCGCATTTGCCCTCGCGCATGGCCGCCAAGGTCTCGGGCACCGACAGGCCCAGAGCGTTGATCGTGCCCGCGCCGGTGATGACAACGCGCCGCATCGCTTAGCTCTGTTCGGCTTGCAGCCGTTCCACCCCGGCGACGATGCTGCGCACGGTCGAGATGTCGAAATCGCTTTCGCTGGGGCTGTTGGCGTTGAAAGGCACGTTGATGTCGAATGTCTCTTCAATGGCAAAGATGCATTCCACAACCCCCATGCTGTCGATCCCGAGGTCTTCAAGCGTGCTGTCGAGCGTGACATCCTCCGGCTCGATCATGGCCTGTTCGGCGAGGATGGAAATGACCTGATCCTGAGTGCTCATGCGGCGTCCCCCAACATATGTCCGCGGCAGGTTTAGTCAGCCTTGTCGGCTTTGGAAACCACCTTTTGCAGGGCCGCGACATCACGCAGCAACTTGGGCAAACGGCGCAGCGCTTTGTAGATTTCGGTCTGCTTGCTCATCTGTGTGGCGGGGTAGCCCAGCATCGTGCGTCCCTCGGGCACGTTGGACAGCACGATCGTCCCGCCCCCTGCGATCACCCGGTCGCCAATGGTGATGTTGTCGGCCAGACCGACCTGCCCGCCGAGCACCACATTGTCGCCCACGCGGGTCGAGCCGCCAACGCCCGCCTGCCCGCAGAGCAGGCAGTTTTTGCCGATCACCGCATTGTGGCCGATATGCACGAGGTTGTCGATTTTCGTGCCGTCACCGACCTGCGTGTCGCGAATGGTGCCGTTGTCGATGGTGGAACCCATGCCCATTTCGACATCCGCGCCGATGGTCACAGCGCCGAGCGAATGGATACGAGTCCAAGGCTGCGGGGCGGCATCGCCCTGATCGCCGAGCGTTTGCCGCGCGCTCTCCACGGTGGAAAGCTCAGCCGTCACGAAGGAGAACCCGTCGCCGCCCAAGCGGACGCCAGATTGCGCGATGAAACCCGATCCGATGGTGACCCGCGCGCCGATGCTGACATGTTCGCGCAGAAAACAGCCGTCACTCAATGTCGCATCCACGCCAACAAAACACAGCGGCCCGATGACGCTGCCCGCGCCGATCCGCGCCCCGGCAGAGATCACCGCCAAGGGGCCGACCGAGACGCCCTTGCCCAGCACGGCCTCGGGGTCGATCACGGCGGTGGGGTGAATGCCCGGCTTGAACCCCTGCCCCTTGTCGAGCATCCGCGTCACGCCAGAAAGCGCGTAGCGCGGGCGGTTGGGCAGGATTGCGGCCTTGAGGCCCAGAGCGCGCCAGTCGGCTCCTTCCCAAAGCATCGCCACCTCGGCGGCGCCATCGGAAAGGCTGCTGGCATAGCGCGGATCCATTGCCAGCGCCATTTCGCCCGATTTGGCGCTGGCGGGTTCCGCGACGCCGCTTACCTTGAGTTCGATGTCGCCCTCGGCGCTGGCGCCGACGGCTTTGGCGATTTGCTGAACACTATAGGTCATTTGGGCGGCCCTTACTTGTTGCGCGCCCGAGAGTTACCCCTGAACGCCGCGCAAGGCCACCCCCGCCTTGGAGAGTGCGTTCCAGATCAGCGCATCCCGGCCATATACGTCATCGCGGTATTCGGTATGTCCACGGGCGTCGGTCACGGCGGTGCGGTAGATCAGATGCACCGGCACCTGCTCTTCAAGGACAACCCGTGTCTCACGACCACTGCGCAGAATGGCTTGGAACTCGCCTTCGGGATCCGCCGATTGCGGCGCCAGCAGCGCATAGGCGAACTCGAACGGTTCGGCCAGACGCACGCAGCCATGGCTGAAGGCACGCACATCGCGGGCAAACAGGCTCTTGGCCGGGGTGTCATGCAGGTAGATGTTGTATTTGTTGGGGAACATGAACTTCACCAGACCCAAAGCATTGGTGTTGCTGGGCGGTTGGCGCATGGAGAAGGGGAAGGTCCGCGCGGTGTAGCGGTTAAAGTTCACGGCGCCGCGGTTCACCTTGCGGCCCCGGCTGTCGGTGATCTCGATATGGCCCACGGCATAGGGGTTGCGTTTGAGCTGCGGCAGGTATTCCCCAGTGACGATCGACCGCGGTACATACCAGCTGGGGTTGACCACCATATGCTCCATCACGTCCGAGAATTCGGGCGTCGGACGGTCCTCGCGGGCGGCCCCCACGACCGAGCGGGTTTGGAAGGTGATCTTGCCATCGTCGATGATCTTGGCCGAGAAATCGGGGATGTTCACAAGGATATGGCGTTTGCCGCGGTCGGTGTTGAACCAACGCTCACGCTCAAGTGCGACCATGACCGATTGCAGCCGCTGCTCAACGCCGATGTTGATCTGTTTCATCGTGGCCGGACCGGCGACGCCATCGGTGTTCAGCCCGTGGGCCTCTTGGAACTGGCGCACGGCTTCGGTCAGGCTGGCGTCATAGCCCATGGCATTGGACCGCTCCAGAAAGCCCATGGCGATTAGGCGGTTGCGCAGGGCAATCACGTCATTTCCGGTATCACCCGGCTCAAGCTTGCCCGCAGGCACCGAAGGACCCCAGCCGCCCTGCGACAGCAGTTTTTCCATCGCGATCTTCTCTTTCAGCAGCGCATTATACTCAAGGCTGCGCGGCGGCAGGGCGCGGAAATAAGCGGCAGGCGTGGATTTGGGCAGGTCTTGCAGATAGGTCTTGCGGTCACGGTATGGAATTTCGCGCACGATCTGGCTGATGATCCGTTTGGGGATCAGCACACCGGTCTGCACGTCACGGGCATAGCGCAGGAACACGCGGCTCAACTCCACCTCGGCGAATCCCCGATCACGCGGGGTCTTGGCCGTGCGCAGCATCTCCAAGACGGCATCGGGGTTGTAGCGGGTGACCGGCAGGCCATGATCATCCGCCGTGGTGATCGCCCGCATCAGTTCCGACCGGCGCGCGCGGTGCTCTTCGGCGGCCCCTGTCCAGATCGCGGTATAATCGTTCTCACGATAGAAGGCGGCGATGTCATCGTCTTGGGCAGCAGCTTCGGCGACGGCTTGTTTGAAAGCGGTGACCTGCGCCGTGGCAGGCGCGGCAAGGACCAGTGCCGAAATCAACAGGGCAAACCCTGCGATAAATTTGGACAGTTGCCGTGAATAAGTCGCGCTAAATCCCATGTCGTACCCCGTGAATATACCATTGCCGCCGCGCGACCCTATTGCCTGCCCGGTTTGCCAATAATAATACGCGCAAGTCCATTCAAATTTCCGTTCGCAGGAAAAACGCGTGATGGCCTGTGCGGATTGCGCATCGGTTACCCCTGCAAACATTGGGTTTTTTAACCGCATTGCGCAAAAACTTGCCTAAATTTGAACCACTCGGGAACCATTCCGATTCAGCCCTTGGTCAGGTTTTCCCGCTATGCAATAACAATGTTGCATCTGGGGATGAGATGAATGGCCCATGTAACATCTTGGGTAACTTAGGCAGACGACGGGACAGAGACACATGACAGGCAAAAGCTCCTCGGGGATGACCCGGCGCGCCCTTCTCGGCGCATTCGCAGCAACCACCGTTGCAGCAGCTCCCACCTTCTCGAACGCGGCAGGCTTTCTACGGGGCGCAGGCGACATTCGCCGCATCCGCATGTATTCGGGCCGCACCGGTGAGCGGTTGGACATGATCTATTGGATCGAAGGCCACTATATCAAAGATGCCTTTGCCGAAATTAATCATTTCATGCGCGACTGGCGGACCGACGATGTCATCAACATGGACCTGCGCACCATCGATATCATGGCCGCGTCGCACAATCTGCTGGATGTGAACGAGCCCTATATGCTCCTCTCCGGCTACCGCAGCCCGAAAACCAACGCGATGCTGCGCTCCCGTTCCAGCGGTGTCGCCAAGAATTCGCTGCACCTCAAAGGTCAGGCCGCTGACCTGCGCCTTGCCTCGCGCTCGGTGCATCAGGTGGCACGCGCGGCGATGGCTTGTCGCGGTGGCGGTGTCGGGCGCTACTCCGGCTCCAACTTCACCCATATGGACTGCGGCACAGTGCGCAGCTGGGGCGGCTGATCGCAGCCTCTCGGGCGGGATGAGTGAATTGTTAAGGGCGCCTTCGGGTGCCTTTTTTGTTGCCCGATTTTGTCGCCGGTGGGCTTTCGCTGGCCGTGGTACGGCTCTACGGTCGCGCCAAACACATGCCGGGGAGAGAGATGCAGATAGAAGCGGCGCGCATTGCGGTGATCGGTTTCGGGCCGCGCGGCCTTGGCGCGTTGGAGGCTCTGTCGCAACGGCTTACGGGGAACGAAGGGCGGATAGAGATCGACATCTATGAACCTGGCCCCCATCCCGGCGCGGGTCCGAATTTCGCCCCCTCCGAGCCCGCCTATTGTCTTCTTAACATCCCAAACCGAGATATCGCGATCCGCCCGCCAAAGGGGTCGCGGGTCGGGCATTTCGCGGAATGGCAAGACCGCCCAGTCCATCCCGACAGTTTCCCCTTCCGCGCCGAAATGGGCCGCTACCTCATGGCGCGGCGGGACGATCTTTTTACCCGGGGTTTTACGAAAACTGGCGTGACTTGCAGGGTGATCCCCGCCGCTGTGGCGCGCATTTCGCCCGAGGGGGCGGGTTGGTGCGTGCAATCGGAAAGCGGGGCGGAGGCGCGATATGACGAAGTCCTCCTCACCCTCGGGCAGCCCCCTGTCGAGCCGGACGCGCAGTGGGCCGATTGGGAAGAGCACGCGGCGCGGCGCGAGGCGGAAGTCGCGCAGGCCTATCCGGCTGCAGATCTGCGCCCGAGGGCGGCGGCATGGCAGGGCAAGCACGTCGCGATCCGGGGCTTGGGGCTGTCGACCTATGACGTGTTGCGCGGTCTGACCATGGCGCAGGGCGGGCGCTTCGATGCGGCGGGTTATCATGCCTCGGGCCGGGAGCCCTGCCGCATTCTGCCCTTCTCGCTCAACGGGCAACCCCCCTTCCCCAAGCCACAGGCTGCCGCTTTCGACGCGCTGTTCAATCCCACATCGGAAGAGACCGCAGGTTTCTCAAAAGCCGCCACGGCTGCGGTCAGTGCGGCACGCGAAGCGGCGCCTTCGTTGATCTCTGACGCCCTCCTGCCCGTGGTCGCGCGCATCCTCGCGCCCCAGAATGTGCGGGCGGCGGAAATTGCAAACTGGCTCAAGGTGGAATGGTCAGACCCCGGCGCGCAGGACCAGTTGCCCCCCATGAAGGCGCTGCGTCACGGGATAGAACTGGCCGCCGGAGAGGTCGCGCCGAGCATTGGCTACACGCTCGGGCAGGTTTGGCGCAAATGGCAAGACACATGGCGCGCGGCATTCAATCCCCGCGGCGCGTCGCCCCAGACAGCCAAGCGGCTGATAGACTTCGATGAGGGGTTGAAACGATATTCCTACGGCCCGCCCCTCGCCTCCGCTCGGGAGCTTTTGGCCCTGATCGACGCGGGGCTGGTCGACCTGTCCTTCGCCACCAATCCAGAGATCACGAATAGCGCGCAAGGCTGGACATTGCAGGCGGAGGGGCACGCGGCGGAGGTGTCGGTCATCGTCGACGCGGTGCTGCCTGCGCCAGACCTCTCGGGCATCGCAGCACCGCCCCTGCCCGATCTCATCTCCCAAGGTTTGCTCGCCCCGCTGTCATCCGATCTGGCCGCAGCGAACGCGCCTGACGGGACGCTGCGCGCCCCTGACGGACGCCCCGTGCCCGGCCTTTGCCTGTTGGGTCGGCTGGCGCTCGGCAGCGTGACGGCGGTGGATTCCCTGCATGATTGCTTTGGCCAATCCGCCGACCGTTGGGCGCAGGGCGTGATCGACAGGCTGTCGGTTTGACGCGCTGCCGCTTGGCTACAACAGTTTGTGATCCGGCCCCGCGCGATGGAACGGCAAGGCGCTGAAACGGTTTCCCTTTCAACACGAGATTGAGGAATAGGGGAACGACGCAATGAAGAGACGACATTTCATCACCGGTGTAGCCGCCAGCGGTGCCGCATTCGGCGGTGGCCTGGCCACGCCCGCACTGGCGCACCCGCCCAAGGAAATGCCGAGCTATGACGTGCCGCCAGAAATGATGCCGCGCAAAGTGCCAATCGCGGCAGGCGCGCCGCCCTATGAAATCCACGTCGATCCCGACAATTTCGCGCTCTACTGGACACTGCCCGACAATATGGCGTGGCGCTATACCGTGGGCGTGGGCCGCCCCGGTCTCTACGAATCCGGCGAGTTCTACGTTGGTGCCAAGAAGGAATGGCCGAGCTGGACCCCGACCCCGGGTATGATTGACCGCGAACCGGAGAAATACAAGAAATACGCCGATGGTATGGAAGGCGGTTTGGACAATCCGCTGGGGTCGCGTGCCCTCTATCTCTTCACCGAAGAGCGCGGCGATACCTTCCTGCGCATCCATGGCACCAATGACCCCAGCACATTGGGCAAACGCGTCTCGAACGGCTGTGCCCGTCTGGTGAACGATCAGATGGCCGAGCTTTATGACCGCGTGCCGATGAACACCCGCGTGGTGCTTTACGAACCGATCGGCTGAGTTTTCTTTCGGCCACATCAAGTAGCCCGGAGCGGAGAATATCCGCTTCGGGCTTTTTTTGTGCCTCTCGATCGACCAGTAGGATTGAAACATTTCACACGGGCCAAAGAGGTTTGGGTGCGGTGGCGGCACACACGTTTCTGCGACGACTGTGTAGCAGGTCTTGAACACTCTTCGCGGGGCCGGCCAATGTCATAAGTCCCGTTCTGCGGCATGGTGAGAACTTATTAAAATCAGTATCTTATGCGGATATGTCAATTTGTTACGATTTGATCGCGCCGGGTCTCGCTCTAACACTGGGCCGTGATCCGAGTTGCTTTGTAACCGCCCCTCACTGCGCCTTAATATCATTGTATCGAACGGGCCTCCCGACCTCCCCGCCTCTCCCCAGAGCGAGAAAGCCGACGCCCTTTCCCAAACCTGAAAGGACTAGAACAATGAAACTCTTTATCGCAACCGCCGCCGCCACTCTGATCGCCACCGCGAGCTTCGCAGGCCAATCGACGCGCTACGAAGACCTGCGCTTGGACACGTCTGTCACGGCTGATGTCGTCCATGCCGCGGATGCCGGTGAAACCCGCCCTAATGAACGCGCCGCTGACCTGCGGTTGGAAACATTCTCGGACGAGATTGCGCCGGTCGCCACCTTCTCGACCAGCGGCCCCGTGAGCAGCTTGGGCGAAGGTTTCGCCTATGGTGGTTATGGCGCGGGCAACGACTCCCGCTAAATTGTCATAGGTAGACCCGAGAGGCCCGGCCCGAAAGGTGCCGGGCTTTTTTCTTGCAGGCGGAGCCGCATGGCCCGATGGGCAACAACTTCTTTCTGCAAAAAAGGGAAAATGGCGGAGCGACAGGGATTCGAACCCTGGAGACGGTCTCCCGCCTACACACTTTCCAGGCGTGCGCCTTCGACCACTCGGCCACCGCTCCGTTGAGGCGGGGTTTAGCTTGGGGGGGCAGTGAGTTGCAAGAGCGAATTCCCCCCAGAGAGGATAAATTTATCTAACCGCCCAGATGAACATAGACACGGCGGTTCAAACGGCCCTTTTTCTCAATCTTTCCAAGGCGAAGCCCGCCGATTTCGCCGGTGCGCGCGACATGGGTGCCGCCACAGGGCTGTAGATCGATGGGGTCCTGCGCCTCTCCGATGCGGATCAGGCGAATGTCCCCCCGTCCGCGCGGCGGGGCGACGGACATGGTTTTAATGAGTTCAGGCGCGGCGTCCAATTCGGCTTCGGTGATCCAGTCCTCGCTCACCCGCGCATCGAGGGAGACGAAGTGGTTCAGCGCCTCCTCCAGTTCCTCGCGATCCTGCGGCGCATCGGGCATGTTGAAATCAAGCCGCCCGTGGGTGGCCGAAATCTGCCCCCCCGTCACCGGATGTGGGATCACGACCGACAGAAGGTGCAGCGCCGTATGGACGCGCATGTGCTTGTGACGGCGGTCCCAATCGAGTTCCTGTTTCACGAAAGCGCCCACCGGCGGCAAAGGACGCGGTTCCGCCGGAACCAGCGCGATGCCGCCGCTGTCGCGGTCGCGCACCGTGGTCGCGATGGTGAGCTCTTGCTTGTCCCAGGTCAGCCACCCGCTATCGCCCGGCTGGCCGCCGCCCGTGGGGTAGAACAGGGAATTGTCCAAGATCACCCCACCTTCGGGCGTATGGGCCGCCACCCGGGCCGGGGCGTCGCGCAGGTAGGTCTCGGTCCGGTACAGCTCGCCCGTCATGCCTGCGGCTCCGGTTTTGCGTCATCTTCTATTTTCGGTGCTTCGGCCTTCAAAGTCTCAGGGTTGCGCAGCCATAGGTCGCGTTGGGCAAAGGGAATTTCGATCCCTTCCTCTTTGAAACGCGCGGCGATGGCGTGATTGATGTCGTTCTTGACCTTCATCATCCAGTTCACGTCCCGCAGGTAGCAGCGCACCTCGAACTCCAGCGCATCGGCGCCGAAGTTCAAGAACAGGACTGCGGGCGGCGGGTTGGTCAGGACGATGGGCTGCGCCTCGGCAATCTCTTGCAGGATGCCTTCGATCCGTTTGGTATCGGTGCCGTAAGCCACGCCCACGGGCACGATGAGGCGGCCCACGGTATTGCCGCGGGTGTAGTTGGTGACCGTGCCGCTGATTAGATCGGCGTTGGGCACGATCACATCGGTGCGGTCGAAGGTCTCGATCCTTGTGGAGCGCACCGAGATGTCGCGCACATAGCCCATCTGGCCACCCACCTCGATCCAATCCCCCTCGGAGATCGGACGTTCGATCAACAGGATGATGCCCGAGACGAAGTTCGACACCACGTTTTGTAGGCCAAAACCAATACCGACCGACAGCGCACCGGCGACATAGGCCAGCGCAGAAAGGTCGATCCCTGCCCCGGTGATGGCGAGCAGCGCGGCGAGGAAAATCCCGACATAGCCGATCCCCGAGACGATGGCGTTCTGCCCGCCGATGTCCATCCGCGTCTTGGGCAGGACGTTGCTGCGCAGCGCCCCTTGGATCAGACGGGTGGCGGCATAGCCGATCACGAAGATCACCGCGAAGGAGAGGAAATCCGTGGGACGGATCCGCGTCTCGCCAAAGGCGAAGCCGCGGCTGAACAGCGCCCAAAGCTCAGTCAGATCGGTGACCCGCGCGCCCCATGCCAGCGCCATCACAGGCAGCGACAGCAGCAGCAGGATCAGGCCAAAGAAGACGGGCATCAGCGCGTCGCGTGCCTGCACCCCCTGCCCGGTCATGGCACCGTAAACATCGGCCAAGAAGCGTTGCAGCGTCATCACCAGCCCCAGAAGCACCAGCGTGGTGACATAGGGCGGCAGCAGCGAAACGGCGGCGTTGTAATAGCCGCTGATCAGCAAGAGGGGCGCGACCACGGCCACGATCATCGCGCCCAAGCCCAGCCCGCGCACGACGCGGTTCAATGTCGAGGTCCGCGGCTCTTCGGCGGCGGAGACATCTTCCGTCGCTGGATCGCTATAACCGCGCAGGATTTTCCCGATGCGGAACAGGGCAAAGGCGCTCAGCAGCATTACCGGCAGTCGCAGCACGGCCTCCGTGGTTTCTGCCGGTTGCTGGCCGTCGAAGATGGCGGTGATGATAGCGCCAAGGATGACGGTGACGGTGATGATGCTGACGTAGAAACGAACCGCTTTGCGCTCTGCCGCCGGCAGCAGGATCAGCGCCTCGTCCTCATCGCGCGAGAACACCCGTTCGGCGATCCAGCGAACACCCAGCATCGCGCCGCCGATCACCGGGATCAGCTGCACAAGGGTTGAGCCGCGGGGGCCAATCCAATCGGTCGCCAAGACGGCCATGGCCAGCAAGACCAGACCGACCGTGGGCAGGATGATCCGCAAAAGAGACACGACAAAGCGCCAGATGCCAAAGCCGCGCGCGCCGAATTGCTGGAGCCGTCCCACAATCGCGGTCGACCAATGGTGGCCGCGGAAGATCAGCACCAAGCCCAGAATGGTGAGGGCCAGAACCGCAGGGAGAGAGGAGCGCAGGCTGCGCCGCGCCGTGTCGGCATCGTCAGGCGCTTCGGCGGCGATCTCACCCGCCGCTGTCGCCAGATCGTCAATCGCGGTACGCCAGTGGACGGGGTTGAGCGGCGTGGGCACCACCTCCATCAACTGCTCGGTCTGGCGTTCGCGTAAGGCAACGTCGATCTGCCCGATCAGCGCATCGGCGCGCAGATATGCCGCTTCGGCCCGCTGGACCGGGGTCAGCAGTGTGTTGAGCTGTCGGTTCAACTCTTCACGGTTGGCCGCGACTTCGGGGGATTCCGGCTCGGCCCCCTCGCCCTCGGGCGGGGTTCCGAGCGCAGCCAATTGTTCGCGCAGCGCGCTGATCCGCGCCGCGTTCAGGTTGCGCGCCGCGTCGAACTCGGCGCGGTAATCCACGAGCCGGGCGCGCTGCACCTCCAGCATGGTTTCGGTGGTATCGGGCGCGTCAATCGCCTCTTCAGCCGAAGAGGCGACGGTTTCCCATTGGTCGAAATCCGGCAAAGCCGGTTCCTGTGCGACAGCAGCGCCGGTCAGCCAGACCAGCAGCGCGGTAAGGCCGAGGGCGAAGCGGAGCATTTGGGTCATGTATCCTCGAAAACACCTGGGATGGATTGCGGCGCGGCATCAAGCCATGCGGGCGTCGGCAGCCCCTTCTCGCGCAGGAACTCCGGGTTGAAGAGTTTGGATTGATAGCGCGTGCCGAAGTCGCACAGCACGGTCACGATGGTATGGCCCGGCCCCATCTCTTTCGCCAGACGCATGGCCCCGGCGACGTTGACGCCCGAGGAGGCACCAAGGCAGAGCCCCTCATTCTCCAGCAGGTCAAAGACGACCGGCAGCGCCTCTTCGTCTGAGATGTTGTAGGAATAGTCGGGCTTGAACCCTTCGAGGTTCGCAGTAATCCGCCCCTGCCCGATCCCCTCGGCGATGGAGCTGCCTTCGGACTTCAACTCGCCTTCGGTATAGTAGCTGTGCAGCGCCGCCCCATCGGGATCGGCCAGTGCGATTTTGACGCCCTTGGGTTGCAGCGCCATGGCCACGCCAACGAGCGTGCCGCCCGAGCCGACCGCGCAGCAAAAGCCATCGACCTTGCCGCCGGTCTGTTCCCAAATCTCGGGGCCAGTGGTTTCGATATGGGCTTGTCGGTTGGCGGTGTTGTCAAACTGGTTCGCCCAAATCACCCCCTCGGGCGTGGTCTTGGCCAATTCCTTGGCCAAACGCTCGGAATAGCGGACGAAGTTATTGGGGTTCTTGTAGGGTGCGGCGGGCACCTGCACCAATTCCGCACCGGCCAGCCGCAGCATGTCTTTCTTTTCCTGTGACTGGGTCTCAGGAATGACGATGACGGTCTTGAACCCCATCGACGCGCCCACCAGCGCAAGCCCGATGCCGGTGTTGCCCGCGGTGCCTTCGACAATGGTGCCGCCGGGCTTCAACTCACCCCGTGCGATGGCGTCGCGGATGATGAACAGCGCCGCGCGGTCCTTGACCGATTGGCCGGGGTTCATGAACTCTGCCTTGCCCAAGATTTCGCAGCCGGTCTCTTCGCTCGCGCCGCGCAGCCGGATCAGCGGTGTGTTTCCAATGGCCTCGGCCAGATCTTTAGCAACCTGCATGTTTGCCCCCAGTTCATGTTCCGTCCGGTTTAGCTGTCGCGCCTTCGGACCTCAAGCGTTCGCGGTGGCGGGCCAGCCAATAGGCGCTTGCCACCAATGGCGCATTCGCAAGCGCCTGCGCATCGGCCAAGGCCATCAGATCATCGAATGACATCAGATGCGACCGGATATCCTCGCCCTCCGCAGCCAAACCGCCGGTGCCGATGATATGATCCGGCAAATCCGCCAATCCCACGAAAATGTGAAAGAATTCCGTCGCATTCCCGGGGGAGGCATAGACGTTTCCGACCGGCTCCAAGGTGCCCAAGGTGATCCCTGCCTCTTCCTGCGCTTCGCGCCGGGCGGCGGCCTCCGGTGTCTCGCCGGGGTCGATATGGCCTGCGATGGGTTCCAACTGCCAGCGGGTATGATCGCCGCGCGCCAGCGGGCCCATGCGGATTTGCTCAACCAGCAGCACGCGGTCGCGCAGCGGGTCATAGGGCAGCACCAAAGCTGCATCCGCGCTGACAAAAACCGCCCGGTCGATCTGCGCCGACATGCTGCCGTCAAAGGTCTCATGTCGCAGCGAGATTTCATCAAGGGCGAAGAAGTCTGCATAAACGCGGCGGCGGTCGGTCACTTCGACCTTGCCATCTAGCGCCAGGGGATCATGCATGCCCTGTGCCGCCAGCACCTGCTGATGGGCCCGGCGGCGGATCATCGGAAACATCGCATCGACCTCGGCCCGCGGGCGCTTGCCCATATAGCTCATCACTTCGCGCGCGGCGTGGCAGGAAAGCGCGGCCCAATCACGCTCCCACTCAGGCAAGGACCATGGCCCCTGCGCGTTCCAGCGCCCGGGCTGGGGCAGATAGACCTCGGCCCCCTGCCCGTCTGCCAGTGTCACCGGCACCAAATCATAGTCGAACGCGCCTTCATAAAAATCGAGCCGCGCAAAATCATCCATGCTCAGGCCCCTCACCAGCAAGCCCTCGGCCTGCGCGCCATCGCGCGTCTCAATCGTGGGAAACGGGCCTTCGGCGGCGGCAGAGACTTGGTAGCCGGACAGATTGGCGGGGCTGAGATCAATCGCCTCGGCGGAGCGGCCAAGCACGATTTCCAACAGCGGCAGATGCCGCAGAGTGCCGTAGATAAAGAGATGTCGCATGGTGATCAGGGCCAACGGTTATAAGCAAATTCGGTCAAAAGCCCTGCGATCACGCCGCCGACGACAAGTGCCACGCCGATGGGCACGGTGGCGATCATCAGGCCGAATTCCGCGCCGATCTGGAACACGGCGACGATGGCCTCGAAGGGATCGTCATAGCGGTTGCGCAACGCCAGCCGGACCATTTCATTCGCCGCCTGCAAGAAGATCGCCCAGAGCATCAGCACGAAGACACCGGCAAAACCGTTGTTGATCGCAGCCACGATGCCCCGGCCCGCGCGCCGGCCCATCACGCGCCAGCCCACGATGAGGCCAAGCACCACATTAAGCGGCAGGAAATACCCGAAATCCGTGCTTTCCGGCATCAGGGGCACCACCATGCCCGACAGGACAAAGGCCAGCACGGCGAGTGAGATCGCCGCCATAAGTCGTGCACCAGTCGGCATTTTTCGGCTCCTTGCGGGGGCGGACCGCAGGGGCGGTCACACAGGTCGCCGTACCGTAATCTGCGTCACGTCGCAATTGCCACTGTCAAATGTCGCGGCACAGGAAGTGAGGTAAAAATTCCACATCCGGCGAAAGCGTTCGTCAAAGCCAAGCGCGGTGATCTGATCCCATTTCTCGTTAAAGGTCTCATGCCAACGGCGCAGAGTGATGTCATAGCTTTTGCCAAATTCGATCGACCGGTCGACCACCAGCCCTGCACGCTCTACCTGCTCCCGCAGGATCGTGGGGCTGGGCAACATGCCGCCGGGGAAGATGTACTTTTGGATGAAATCCACCCCGCGTTTGTAGACCTCCCAACGGCGGTCGGCGACGGTGATGATCTGCAAGGTCGCGGCGCGGCCCGGTTTCAGACGTTGGTGCAGCGTGTCGAAATAGACCGGCCAGTATTTCTCGCCCACCGCCTCGAACATCTCGATGCTGGCGATGCCATCATAGCTTTCGGTCTCGTCGCGGTAATCTTGCAGTTTGAAGGTCACGCGGTCCGAGAGGCCCGCCTTGGCAATGCGTTCTTGCGCGTAGTTGAACTGCTCTTGGCTGATGGTCAGCGCGGTCACTTTCAGCCCGCGTTCGGCGGCGGCATATTCCGCAAAACCGCCCCATCCGCAGCCGATTTCCAAGACATGATCGCCGGGCTGCACGCCCATCTGATCGACCATGGATTTGTATTTCGCCCGCTGCGCGGCCTCCAGCGATTGCTGGGCGTCGCCCTCGAAAATGGCCGAGGAATAGGTCATCGTATCATCCAGCCAGAGGCTGTAGAACGCATTGCCCAGATCGTAGTGATAGCTGATATTGCGCTTGGCCTGTTTGCGGTTGTTGCGCTGAAGCCAAAAGCGGAACTTCTCGAACTGACGCAGCAGCCCTTGGCCGGGGAAACCGTCATAGACCGTCTCATTCCCCGCATGAACCAAATCCATGAAGGCTTGCAGGTCCGGCGTCGACCACCACTCGTCCAGATAGGCGTCGCAAAAGCCCAGATCGCCCTCGCGGATCAACCGTGCGAAAAGGTCATCGTTATGGATGTGCAGTTCCGCCACCGGGCCGGGCTTGGCCCCTTCGGCACGGAACACGCGGCCATCGGGCAGGACAAAGTCCACCCGCCCGTGCTGCATCTCTTGCGCCATGGCGAAGACCTGCGGGAAATAGCGCGGCAGACCTTTCTGCCCCTCGGTGGTCGTAAGCTTCATACCTCGGTTCCGTTCTTGTTCTTGACGCCTACTGTAACCGCAGGCTGCTGTTTCGCAAAAAGTTAAAAGTCGCGGTTGCGATAGGCGTCGAGCGCCCGTTCCCGCCCTTCCGACAGATCGATGATCGGATCGGGGTAATCGTCCTCCGGGCTCCGGCCCCAGCGGCGTGGGATCGCGTCGAAATAGGCCAGCGCCTCGTCACCCGGTTTCGCGCGCCCCTCGGCGATCCAACGGCGGGTGTAGTCGCGCCCCTTGTCGAACCGATCAAGCTGCGTGTCGGGGTTGAAAATGCGAAAGAACGGCGTCGCATCGGGGCCAGAGCCTGCGGCCCATTGCCAGCCCATCGCATTATTGGCCGGGTCCCAGTCGATCAGGTGTTCTTCGAACCACTTTTGCCCGATCCGCCAGTGGCACATCAGATGTTTCGTCAGATAGCTCGCTACGATCATGCGGCCCCGGTTGTGCATGCGCCCCGTGACCTGCAACTCGCGCATGGCCGCGTCGACGAATGGCACCCCGGTGCGCCCCTGTTTCCATGCCAGCACCTCGGCGCGGCGCTCGTCCTCATTCCACGGGAAAGCCTGCCATTCCTCGCGCCAGTTTTGGTCAAGGATGCGCGGCGTGTGATACATGAGGTGATAGGCAAACTCGCGCCATGCCAGTTCCTTGAAGAAGGTCTCAGCCCCGCGCTTGCCCTCCTGCATGGCCCGCTGGCCCGCGTGCCAACACTGGGCCGGGCTGATCTCACCCAGCGACAGGTTTTCCGACAGGGCCGAGGTGCCATCTTCGCCCGGCATGTCGCGGCTTTCGTCGTAGCCTTCAACGATATGGGCCATGAATGACCCAAGCCGGGCCTGAGCCGCGGCCTCGCCCAGACGCACATAGGGGCGCACTACGTCGCGCCCGCGCTGCATCTCGGCGTCCATTTGCCAATCGTCGAGCGCGGCGCTCTGGGGCCAGCTTTGTGGGGCTGGGATGTCGCTCGGGGTGTCCAAGGGGGCCGCCACATCGCGGCCCCGGACCGCCTTCCAATATGGGGTGAAGACTTTGTAAAAGCCGCCGGTCTTGGTCTCAACCGTCCAAGGCTCGAACATCAGATGCCCGGCAAAGCTACAGGCCTCGACCCCATTGCCCTTTAGCGTCTCTTTGACCTTGGTGTCGCGGTCGATCGCGGCGGGATCGTAAAGGCGGCTCCAATAGACCGCGCCCGCGCCGGTAGTTTCGATCACCTCGCGCAGCACCTCAAGCGTATCGCCACGGTGCAGGATCAGGCGGCTGCCCTTCTCGGCCAGAGTTTCTCCAAGACAGCCCAAGGCCAGCCCGAGGCGGAACTTTGGGGCCGCGCCCAAAGCCTCTGATTGTGCGTCGTGGATGAACAGCGGGATGACCGGGCGGCCCGACTGGCAGGCCGCCGTCAGGGCGGGATGGTCGCTGAGCCGCAGATCGCGGCGGAACCACATGATAATCGGGGAATTGTCGCTCACGTTCGGGGTCTTGCTCCTGCACCTGTCCCGAAACATAGCGCCCCTGCGCCGGGGTCAAGGATCAGAGCAGATCATCCAGCGCATTCAGCAGTTTGTCCATTTCATCCTGCGTCGTGTAATGGGTGAAACTGAGGCGGAGCACGCCTTTGGCCTCATCTACCCCCATCGCACCCAACGCCCGGCCTGCGTAGAAATTGCCGCCCCCTGCCATGATGCCGCGCGCGGCCAATGCCTGCGCCATCTCGACCGCCGGTCGATCAAGCGCCAATGCCACCGTGGGCGCGCGAGTTGCCGCATCGGTGGGGCCGATGACCCGCACAGAGTTGCGCGCCGCCATGGCATCCAGCAGCGGTTGCAGCAAAGCCGTCTCATGGGCGCGCATCGCGTCATGCACAGCAACACCGCGCGCCGTGGCCCCGGCAGTGCCGCCGATATGGTGGGCGTGGAAAGCGTCGATATAGTCCGCCATGCCCGCGCTGGCTGCGATCTGCGCGTGATCCGGCCCGGCGGGGGTGAAACGTTTGTAAAGCACGTCCCCGTTGAAGTGATGGGCTTGGTTCGGCAGCAGTTCGGCCAGCGCCCGGCGGATGACCATGACACCCTGATGCGGCCCGAAGGTCTTGTAAGCCGAGAAGAGGTAGATATCCGGCCCCAGCACCCCGACATCGGCAAAGCCATGTGGCGCATAGGAGACGCCATCGACGCAGACGAAAGCACCGGCGGCATGGGCCAGCGCCGTGATCTCGGTCACCGGGTTGATCTCGCCCACCACATTTGAGCAATGCGGGAAGCAGACCAGCCGGACATTCTCGTCGAGTAGGTCTTCGAGCTTTGCCGGGTCGAGATGCCCGGTCTCAGGGTCGATTTGCCATTCACGGATCTCGATCCCCCGCTCGGCCAGCCTGCGCCACGGGCCGGTATTGGCCTCATGGTCCTGATTGGTCACGACGATCGCCTCACCGGGCTGCATCATCTGGCCAAAAGCCTGCGCCAGCACATATGTGTTTTGCGTGGTCGAGGGGCCAAAGCTCAGCTCCTCCGGCGTCACGCCTAGGATCGCGGCCATGCGGGTGCGGGCCTCGTCCATCTCCTCCCCACCAAGGCGGCTGGCCTCATAGGCGCCGTAGGGCTGCACCTTTCGCTGGGTGTAGAAGCGATGCAGCCGGTCGATGACTTGGCGGCAGGTGTAAGACCCACCGGCGTTCTCAAAGAAAGCCTGCCCCTGAAGGCTCGGCTCGGCGAAGGCGGGAAATTGGGCGCGGACCCATTCGGAATCAATATGCATGGCGCGAAGGTTGACCGCAGCGCGGCCAAGGTCAAGCGCCCAAACAAAACGGCGACCCCGAAGGGCCGCCGTCATCCGTTTTACAAAGGCTGTGCAGGTTAGCGAATTTTACGCTCGTCCTGCAGACCGCGGAAGATGCAGAAGCACATGAAGAGCAGCAGCAGCGTGAACAGCAAACCGGTGGAAATCACCATGGATTGCAACGCCGCGAGGCCCCCGCCGATCAACAGCGCGATGGCCACGGCACCCTCAAAGATGCACCAGAACACCCGCTGCGGCACCGGCGCGTCGACCTTGCCGCCAGCGGTGATCGTGTCGATCACAAGCGACCCGGAGTCGGAGGAGGTGACGAAGAACACCACCACCAGCACGATGCCGATGAAGGAGGTGATCGAAGCCAAGGGCAGCGCGTCGAGCATTTTGAACAGCTGCAACGGCAGACCCGCATCTTGAGCCGCGGTGTAGCCGTCATTCAGCACCTGATGGATCGCGGTGCCGCCAAAGATCGACATCCACAGCACACAGACAAGCGATGGGATCAACAGCACGCAAACGATGAATTCGCGCACGGTACGGCCCCGGCTGACGCGGGCGATGAACATGCCGACGAAGGGTGACCAGCTAATCCACCAAGCCCAGTAGAACGCCGTCCAGCCTTGGGAGAAGTTCACGTCTTCACGGCCAAACGGGTTTGCGAGTGCGGGCAGATATTCGATATAGGCCACCAGCGAGTCCCAGAAGAAGGACAGCAAGAAGATCGTCGGCCCCACAAAGAGCGTGAAGAGCGCCAGCAAGGCGGCCAGCCCCATGTTGATCTCACTCAGCACCTTCACACCGCCATCAAGGCCGCGCAGAACCGAGACCAGCGCCACGGCGGTGATCAAGGAGATCAGCACGACTTCGGAGGTGGTGCCGGTTGGGATGCCGAACAATTCGTTCAGACCCGCGTTCGCCTGCGTGGCCCCCAGACCAAGCGACGTCGCCAGACCAAAGAGCGTGGCGAAAACCGCGATGGTGTCGATGATATGCCCGGGCCAGCCCCAAACACGTTCGCCCAGAACCGGGTAAAAGGCCGAGCGGATCGTCAGCGGCAGACCCTTGTTATAGGTGAACAACGCCAGCGCCAGCGCGACGATGGCATAGATCGCCCAAGGGTGCAGGCCCCAGTGATAGATCGTCGCCGCCATGCCAAGGCGCAGCGAACCAGCCTCGTCACCCGTGGCGGCACCCAAGGGGGCCCAGTCGGTGCGCAAGCCGTTCTCTGTCGTGATCTCGCCCATGGAGGTCGAGAAATGGGTCAAAGGCTCGGAGACGCCGTAGAACATCAGGCCAATGCCCATGCCCGCCGCGAAAAGCATCGCGAACCAGCCCAGATAGGTATAATCCGCGACCGCTTCATTGCCGCCAAGGCGGACACTGCCAAAGGGCGTGACGATCAGCAAAAGTGCAAAAATCACCACCAAGTCGGCAGAGCCGATCAGGAACCAGTCGAAGTTTTTGGTGGTAAAGTTGAACATGGCCGAGAAGATCGCGGCGGCCTGTTCCGGCAATGCGATGGTGTAGAAAACGAAGACCACGACCGCGATCCCCGAGATTAGAAAGACCGGGTTGTGAATATCCAGCCCGAACGGCCCGATCTGCCGTTCGATATTGTCCTGACCGATCTCATAATCGGTATCGATCACATCCGCCTTGCCCTCAGGCTCGGGGATGCCGTGCGAATTGGTATCGCTCATAATCTGTTCCCTCTTTGATGACAGATTACCGCGCAAAACGCGGCGTTCTGTTTTTCTCATCCGTGCGCAACAGGATAGAGGCTTGCGACCATTGGGCAAGCCATTGCGGCCAAGCCCCCTTGGAAACTTGGCTAAAACGACCGTTTCGGTATCTGCTGCGACGTAAGTTTGGGGGGACTACCCTGTCCCGAGCGCGGCTGCAATCGCATCGGCCTGTTCGCGAATCCGGTCCATATCCCCCTGCACACCGGGCGGGCGCAGCTTATCGCCCTCATGCCGCGGCAGGATGTGGTAATGGAGGTGAAAGACCTCTTGCCCGCCTGCGGCCTCGTTAAACTGCTGCACGGTAATGCCATCGGCGCCAAAGGCGCGTAGGCAGGCATTGGCGACTTTCTGAACCGTCGCCAAACAATCCGCCAATTGTGCGGGGCTGGCGTCGAGCATATTGCGGCAGGGCGACTTGGGGATCACCAGACAATGCCCTTCGGCGCGGGGCATGATGTCCATAAAGCAATAGGTCTTGTCGTCTTCATAGACCTTAAAACTGGGGATCTCTTTGCGCAGAATCTTGGCAAAGATATTGTCGTCGTCGTAGCTGGCCATCATGCTCTCCTTCTGGCGGTCGGGGCGGCGCGGACCATTAACCACACCGCCCCGCGCCGAGGCAATATCAAGCGTTTACGTCAACGACCACCCGGCCCTTGACTTGCCCTTTCAGGATGTCCGCCCCCAATTGCGGCAGGTCGCTGAGCCCAGCGGGTTGGACCATCGCTTCCAGCTTGTCCATCGGCAGGTCTTTGGCCACCCGCTCCCAGGCGCGCAGACGGTTGTCATAGGGCTGCATGACGCTGTCGATGCCCAAGAGGTTCACGCCGCGCAGCAGGAAGGGGATCACCGTGGCAGGCAGGGCCGCACCGCCCGCAAGGCCCACGGCCGCCACGCTCGCCCCATATTCCATCTGACCCAGCACGCGGGCCAGCATCGCGCCGCCCACGGCATCGACGCATCCGCCCCATGTCTCGCCCTCAAGGGGGCGTTTGACCGTCTCGTTGATCTCGTCCCGCGCGACAATCCGGGCCGCCCCGAGGCTCTTTAGGTAATCCTCGGTCTCGGGCCGCCCGGTGACCGCCGCCACCTCATAGCCGAGGTTGGCAAGGATCGCCGTGGCGACGGAGCCGACGCCCCCCGCCGCACCCGTGACCAGAACCGGGCCTTTCTTGATGCCGCGATCCTCAAGCGCCATGACGGCCAGCATCGCGGTGAAACCTGCCGTGCCCACGGCCATCGCTTGACGCGTGTCCAACCCTTCGGGCAGCGGCACCAGCCAATCGGCCTTGACCCGCGCCTTTTGCGCATAGCCGCCCCAATGGGCCTCGCCGACGCGCCAACCGGTCAACACCACCTTGTCGCCGGGCTTGTAACGGTCGTCATTCGAGGTCTCGACCGTGCCGGCGAAATCAATGCCCGGCACATGCGGATAGTTGCGGACCAAGCCACCACCGGGCCCGATGCACAACCCGTCTTTGTAGTTCACGGTGGAATATTCGACCGCGACCGTCACCTCGGCCTCGGGCAGTTGATCTTCGGTGATCTGGGTGACCTCTGCGTGGGTCTTGCCTTCGTCATCCTTGTTTACAATCAGCGCATTAAAGCTCATTTCTCATCTCCTTCTCAGGTTTCATTCTACCGGGCCTTAGGCCCAGAAACTCTCACGCACGGTTACATCCCGCAGTCCATCGGGCGCCTGTACCTGCAACCGCGTGCCCGGGTCCCAATGGGTCATTCGCACCATTCCGATGGCGACATTCACGCCAAAATCGGGCGACCAAACCGCCGAGGTCACCTGCCCCACGTGTTTGTCGCCCGCCATCAGTGGCCAGACACGATCACAAAGCGGCACAGGGTCGCCTCCGATCTCTAAGGGACGTATCTGTTGCACCGGCCCCTCTTTCGCCACCCGCAGCAGCGCATCTCTGCCGATGCAGCCCATCGCCGCCTGCGTATCGCAAAGCTTGCCAAGGCCGCATTCATGGGGCGTGTTGTCGTCGGTCATGTCATTGCCGTAACTCAACAATCCGCCTTCGATCCGCTCAATAAGGTTTGGACAGCCCGCCCGCACACCCAGATCGCGGCCCGCCCCGAAAAGGGCCTCCCAAAGTGGCATCGCGATGTCGGCCCCTTCGGTATAAATCTCAAAGCCGCCCTGTTTGGAGTAGCCGGAGCGCGCGACATTCATGGCGCGGCCTTGAAACTGAAACTCTCCGAAGCGGAAGAACTTCACCTCCCGCACCGCCGCGCCAAAGATGCGATCCATCAGATCTTCGGCTTTCGGCCCCTGCACCGCCAGTAGGTTCACATCCGGCTCATCGACCAAAACATCAAGATGATAACCGTTGCATATCCCCTTGGCCCACAACAACAAATCGCTATCGGCGATGGAAATCCACCAACGATCCTCGGCCAGTTTTACCGCCACAGGATCATTGAGCATACCACCCGTCTCATCCACGACCGGCACATAGACGCAGCGGCCCGGCGCCACATCGCGCAGATCGCGGGGCGTCAGCATTTGCATCAGTCGGGAAGCATCAGGCCCGCGCAGTTCAACCTGTCTTTCGCATGCCACGTCCCAGACTTGCACGGCTTTCTTCAAGTGGTGATAATCCGCCTCGGTGCTCTCAAATACGGTGGGCAGCAGCATCCGGTTGTAGACCGTATAGGCTTTCACCCCCGCCGCCTCGACCCCGGCAGAGAATGGCGTGCGCCTGATCCGGCGCGAGGGAGAGAGTTCGGCCATCAGCCCTCCTCCGGCATAAAGATGAAATCGGTCACCGGCGCGTCATATCCTGCGTTGGTGAGCATGGCGTGCACTTGGCCGCGGTGGTGGGTTTGGTGGTTGAAGAAATGCACCACACATCCCGCCATCGGCTTAGAAACATCGCGCTGCAAGATACCGGAATGCCAAGTTAAATCTCCATCCAACATCGACTGGTCGAGCCCCGCCGCCCACTCAGAAATGGCAAGATCCCTTTGCCCTCGCGCCAAAACCCATGCGTCACCGGAAGAGCAAAGCTCGGTGTCTTTGCCTTCCGGCTTTGCCGCGGCAGGGTCGAACCGCGACAGCCAGAGTTGATCGCACCACAGAAGATGGTTCAGCGTGCCGAGGATGGAGCCGAAGAACGCCCCGCGATCCTGCGTTAACGATGCTTCATCCAAAGTCTGAACGACATTTGACAACTGTCTGTTTTGCCAGGCATTATAGCGCGCCATTTCCTTGGCATAGGCGGGGGTGATCACCGCGCCCCCTGCCAATCAATCGCGCAGACCTCAGCCGATTTGCCACCGAAATCCCAGACCCGGCCATAGTCGCGGACCTTGGATTTTACGCCACGCGCAGCCACGATATTCGGGCCCATCCAGTATTTCGAATTGGTGATCGTCACAGGCTCTCCCGGTTCGGCCCCGGCCAGCATCTCGATCTCGCCGTTGATCTTTCGGCCAATGTTGATGACCCGGCGGTTGCCGTCGCGAATGATTTCGACCGGGGCGCGTTCGGCGCCGATGATCTCGCTCACCAACATGGTGAACAGCCCCGTGGTGCCGCCCGCAGCGCCTGAGAAGATTTGCAGCAACCCGTCATAGGCCGCCTCACTCGCGCGGTCGTCCACATAGGCGGCGACCTTCCAATTTCCCTCGCCCATGCGGCCGGGAATGTCGACTAATAGCCCAACGTTCAGCCCGGCCAAATCCTCCCCCTCGAAATGGCCCTCGTCGATCACGATGCCCATCCATGCATGGCAGTGGCCTTCGGTCGGCAGATGCGCGCCAAGGCTGACCACGCAGGGGCAGAAGACATCGCAAGAGCAGTTTAGGAAAAGCTCGCCCTTGATCGCCCAATCGGCGGGTGTCATCTCTCTGTTTGGCATATCATCCTCCTGTGATCATGGGCCAACCCGCCACGACACCTGCGCCGAGGATCAGGGCGAAACCCATTGGTTTTGTTACGTAATGCCCGATCTGGGGCAGTTTTTCGATGACCATGAAAAGCGTGGCCAGCCCCATCCAAGCAAGGTTCATGACCCCGCCGGCAAAGCCCAGAAGCATAAAGCCCCAGCAGCAGCCCGCGCAAAAGGCGCCGAGGCCCAGCCCCATGCGAAAGCCGCCCGCGGCGCCGGGGCGCCAGTGGCCCATGAAATACATCATCGGAGAGTGGCAGACGCCGTGGCAAATCTCCTTGGCGCGGGTAAATTGGAAGAGGCCCACAGCCAAGAGCAGCGCCGCCGCCGTCCAACGCGATTTGGCGATGCCGAGCATATCGATGACGCCGCCGTGCAGCAGCAACAGTTGCAAACCCGCGATCCCCGCCGCGAAGACGAGCCAGACCGCGAGGTAGCCCGCAAGCACCGCCAGCCAGCCCGCGCGCGTGCCATTGGCCGAAGTCATGAGGTCTTCGTAGGCGCGTAGCGTCGGCACCATGGTCGGGACCATCATCGCCGCCATCATCGCGCCCCACATCACGAACAGTGGAAAGAAACGCGCCATGGGCATATACATATCCATGCCCGGATCCATCTGCCGCATGCGTTCGCCCATGGCCCCGGGGCGGCCCAGCAGATCGAGATCCATCTGCATCGCCATGCTGTACATCATCCACCAAGCGGCGAGAATCAGGGCGAAAAACCCCAGCCATAGTGTTGATCGTACCATCCCGGCCATCGCCGCCCTCCCCTGCGTGCTATTGTAGATTTAATGTCAGACAATTAAAGTCCTCGCAAACACTAATTGTAAGACATATGAAAATCGACCCGAGCAACCCCGCCGATCTATCGGCTCAGATCGCCACGGCCATTCGCGACGCCATCATCGGCGGGCATCTGATCGTCGACCAGCGCCTGCCCTCCGAGGCGGAGCTTGCCGAGCAGTTCGAGGTTTCCCGCCCCACGGTGCGCGAGGCGCTCAAGCGGCTGGCCGCGCAATCGCTGATCCGCACGCAGCGCGGGGCCACGGGGGGTGCTTTCGTCAACCGGCTAAGCTTCCCGGATGCCTATGCGCAGCAGATCACCACCTCGACCCTGCTGCTGTCGATGAATGCGGTGAGTTTTGAGACCGCATGCGAGGCGCGCTTCGCCTTGGAGCGCGCCTGCGCTCCGCTATCGGCAGAGCGGCGGACGGCGGACCACCTTGCCACCATGCGCGCGGAGATTCATCGGCAGGCGCAGCCGGGGCTGACCGATGAGGCCTTTTGCGCCTCCGACGTGGCATTTCACCGGGCGCTGGTCGATGGTGCGGGCAATCCGGTGCTAAGTTATCAACTTGCGGGCGCGGTTGAGGCGATGCAGCCCCTGATGAATATGATCACCTTCACCGCGCGGGATCGCGCGCGGATCGTAGCTCTGCATCAAGAGATCGCGGATGCGGCAGAGGCCCATGACGGCAAGGCGGTGACGGCAGGGCTGACCGCGCTGGAGGCCGAGACCCAACAGCTTGCCCAAAGCGTGTTCGCCGCACGCGCGGCGCGGAATGCCGAAACTGCGGGCCGAAGCTAGGTTCGATGATATAAAACAAAGGGATGCGCGCTTCTCTTGACGTGATAAATTCGCCGCATCCCACCCCTTGCAATTCACCCATGGCAGCCCTACTTTAATCCTGTCCTTCGGGACTATGGACATAAACGCGCTCGTAATAAGCGGTTCGGACCCGGGGGCGGTACCCGGCGGCTCCACCAAACATCCTTCATTTGGGGATCATGGGGCCGAAATAGGATCGACGAACGTCTAAAGGGGTTGCTTTGTCTCGGTGAGATACCACCGTTATCGGTTCAAACTGTACAATTGCAAATGACAATCGTGCTCCAGTTGCGATGGCCGCGTAAGCGGTTTCAGCGACTGAAATCTTAAGTCCTTAGGCTTTGCAGCTTAAGGCGGGGTTCGCAGGTACCTGGCAACAGAAACCTGCACTTTTCCCTTCCGTTTCATACCCGTTAGACGGCGCTCTTGCCTTAACTTGACCGCGCTTTTCTCTGGCCCTATCCGTGACGCAGCGAAGCCGTGGTGGCTTTGATGACGCAGGATGGCCCCGATGACCCCGCCCAGTTGGCCCGATATGTTTCGCGTGTTTGGCCGGATTGGGTTGATGTCCTTCGGCGGCCCCGCAGCCCAAATCGCCGTGATGCACCGCGAGCTGGTTGAGCATCGCCCGTGGCTGAGCGAGCAGACCTACTTGCGGGCCCTTTCGCTCTGTATGCTGTTGCCGGGACCGGAGGCGATGCAGCTGGCGACCTATGCAGGCTGGCGCCTGCGCGGCGTCGCGGGCGGGCTGTTGGGAGGGTTGCTTTTCGTCGTGCCGGGTGCGGTCTTCATCGCGGCACTTGCGCTGCTTTATGCGTGGTATGGGCAGATGCCCTTGGTGCAAACGGCCTTCCTGGGCATCAAGGCCGCTGTCATTATCGTGGTATTCCAAGCGCTTCTGAAGGTTTCTTCAAAGGCGCTTCACGGGCGTCTCGGCTGGGCGCTGGCCTTTGGGTCTTTCATCGCGCTCTTCGTGCTGGGCCTGCCGTTTCCGCTGATCATTCTGGTGGCCGGGGCCATTGGGATGCTGACCCGAAGCCCGACGCCCGAGACCGAAGCCGCCGACCTGCCCCCGGCGCATAGCCTGCGTACCCTGCTCATCTGGGGTGGTCTCTGGGCCGCGCCGCTTCTGTTCCTTGCCTTCATCTGCGACGACTTTCTGCTGCAACTGGGGCTGTTCTTTTCCAAGCTGGCCGTGGTGACCTTCGGCGGGGCCTATGCGGTGCTGGCCTATATGACCCAGACCGTGGTGCAGGATTTCGGCTGGATCGAGACCGATCAGATGATCGACGCGCTCGGCTTGGCCGAGACGACGCCCGGCCCGCTGATCCTTGTGACGCAATTCGTCGGGATGCTGGCGGGATTTGCGCAAAGCGGCCCCGCGGGGGCGATGGCTGCCGGGCTGCTGGCGCTTTGGGTCACTTTCACGCCCTGTTTTCTGTGGATTTTCCTTGCTGGCCCGTATCTTGAGGCGCTCTCTGAACAGCCGCGCATCGCAGGCGCGCTGCGGGCGATCACGGCGGCTGTGGTGGGGGTCATCGCCAATCTCTCGGTATGGTTCGCGCTGCATGTGCTGTTTGATCGGGTGGGCGCTGATGGCCCGCTCGCCCTGGCCCTGCCCGTTTGGGACAGTTTCAACCCCATGGCCGCCGCGCTCACCCTCTTGGCTGCCGTGCTGATGCTGGCCCTCAAGCGTGGTTTTGTCCTCACGATGGTTCTGATCGCCACGCTGGCGCTGATCCTTCACGCGATTTAGCGCGGGACCCCCTTTCACTCGCCCCTGAATGGGGTATGCTTACCCCTGCCCATCGCCCGGACCGGAGAGAAGAATGAGCCGCAGCATTGATTACGGCAACCTGATGCACGAAGCCATGCGGGGCCTGATCCGCAGGGTCTTGCAAGACGTATCGGACAAGGGGCTGCCGGGGAATCACCATTTCTTCATCACCTTCGACACCTCGCATCCGGATGCGGAATTGGCCGATTGGCTGTCGGACCGCTATCCCGATGAGATGACCGTGGTGATGCAGCATTGGTACGACGGCCTCGATGTGGGTGAAGACGGTTTCGCCATCACGTTGAACTTCGGCGATGCGCCAGAGCCGCTTTATATTCCTTACGACGCGATCCGCACCTTCGTGGACCCTTCGGTTGAGTTTGGCCTGCGGTTCGAACAGCAAGAGACCGAAGAGGAAGACGTGGCGGAAGACGAGGCCACGCTCGACCAGACGGATGAGGCAGAGTTGGAAGTCGCGGAAGAGCCGGTCAAAGATGCTGAGATCGTCTCGCTCGATTCCTTTCGGAAGTAGCGGCGGAATGGCCGTTAGCGCCATCCCCGCATTGCGCAGCGCGTAAGGCGCAGGTACACCGCTGGACAACGATAAGTCACAGCAGGAGCCGCAGAATGGCCGATACCCGCACCGAAACCGACAGCTTTGGTCCGCTCGAAGTCCCCGCCGATAAATACTGGGGCGCGCAGACGCAGCGTTCGATCATGAACTTCCCGATTGGCTGGGAAAAGCAGCCCATAGCCATCGTGCGCGCGCTCGGCGTGATCAAAAAAGCCTGCGCGCAGGCGAATGTGGCGCAGGGCTCGCTGGACGAGGAACGCGGTCGCGCGATCATTCAAGCCGCTGGCGAAGTGTTCGAGGGTAAGTTCGACGACAACTTCCCGCTGGTGGTCTGGCAGACCGGTTCCGGCACCCAGTCTAACATGAACGCCAATGAGGTCATCGCCAACCGCGCAATTGAACTCATGGGCGGCACCATCGGCTCCAAGGACCCGGTGCACCCCAACGATCACTGCAACATGGGCCAGTCCTCGAACGACACTTTCCCCACCGCCATGCATATCGCCACCGCGATGACGGCGCGTGACGTGCTGCTGCCGGGGCTGGAGAAGCTGCACGGCGCATTGCAGAAGAAGGTCGAGGAATTCGACGGTATCATCAAAATCGGCCGCACCCATACGCAGGACGCGACCCCGCTGACGCTGTCTCAGGAATTCTCGGGCTATACCCATCAGGTCGCCATGGGCATCGCCCGCGTGCGCGACGCGCTTGGCCGTATCTATGAGCTGGCGCAGGGCGGCACCGCCGTGGGCACCGGGCTGAACACCAAGAAGGGCTGGGCTGAGACTGTGGCGCATAACATGGCCGAGATCACCGGCCTGCCCTTCGTCACAGCGCCCAACAAGTTTGAAGCGCTGGCCGCCCATGACGCGATGGTCGAGATCTCCGGCGCGCTGAAGACCGTGTCGGCCTCGCTGTTCAAAATTGCCAATGACATCCGCCTTTTGGGCTCCGGCCCGCGCTGCGGTCTGGGCGAATTGATCCTGCCCGAGAATGAGCCCGGCTCTTCGATCATGCCGGGCAAGGTGAACCCAACCCAATGCGAGGCGCTGACGCAGGTCTGCGCCCATGTCATGGGCAATGATGCCGCCGTCGGTTTCGCCGGGTCGCAGGGCCATTTCGAGCTGAACGTCTACAAACCAATGATGGCCTATAACGTGCTGCAATCTATGCAACTCTTGGGCGATGCGGCTTCGGCCTTTACCGACAATCTGGTGGATGGCCTGAAGGCTGACGCGGACCGGATCGAGAAGCTCATGCGCGAGTCGCTGATGCTGGTCACCGCGCTGGCCCCCGAGATCGGTTATGACAATGCCACCAAGGTCGCCAAGACCGCGCATAAGAACGGCACCACGTTGAAGGAAGAGGCAATTGCCTTGGGCTTCGTCGATGCCGAAACTTTCGAGCGTGTGGTGCGCCCCGAAAACATGATCGGCCCGAAATGAGCCAGCCCATCAACCTGAACAAGGCGAGAAAGGCACGCGATCGTGCGGCCCGCCGCGCTCAGGCGGATGAGAATGCGCTGCGCTTTGGCCGTAGCAAAGCTGAGAAGGAGGCGGCGCGCAAAAGCGCCGCCCAAGCCAAGGCCACGCTCGATGCGCATAAGCGCGAGACATGAGCGTACGGCCCCGCAAACATTCGGTGACCCTAAGGGGTCACCGGACATCGATCTCCCTCGAAGACGAATTCTGGGATGAGTTCCGCGCCATCGCCGCCGCACGAGGCATGCCGATCAACGCGTTGGTGGCCGAGATTGACGCCGCCCGCGGACTGGACATCGGGCTGGCAGGGGCGATCCGCCTATTCGTGCTGCGGTCGTTAAAGGAACGTTTACCAAAAGCGGATTAGCGTCGGGTCATGACTTTGGCCTTTCCCCTTTTGCCACAGGCGTGGCTCCACAGCCTCTTTGCCTCGCGCGCCGCGATCAGCGGTCAGGTGATCCGGCGCAAAGCGCGTGATTTCGAGAAATTCGTCGGACGCCGGGCATTCGAAGCGGAATTGAAGCGCCGTGGGTATCAAGCGGTGGAAAACGCCGGACAGGTCATCATATTTTGCAATCGTGAACCCATCCGGCGGATCGTGTAGCCGTTTTCTTTAAAAGAAAACGGCTACGGAATTTTTTAAAAATTCCGTTTAGCAAATCGACGCTTGGTAGATTTTCTCGATGTTCTGCCCGAGCGCCTCGTTGAACTCCGCGTCCGTCATCTTGACGTTCAGCCCTTCCGTCAAAGCGCGGGAGAAGCTGGCGATCATGGTCCGGTTCTTGCCCAGCCGTTCGCAGGCTTCCGCTGTGGAATAGCCACCCGACAGCGCCACGACGCGCAGCACATTGGCATGTTCGGCCAGATCAGCATAGAGACCGGCCTTCTCAGGGATCGTCAGCTTCAGCATTACCATCTCACCTTCGGGCAGCGCCTTTAGGTGTTTCGCGATCTCGCCGCGCAGAATCTCTTCGGCCTCGGCCTTGCTCTCGGAGTTGATGTTCACCTCGGGCTCGATGATCGGCACGAGACCGGCGGCGCAGACCTGTTTGGCCAGTTCGAACTGCTGCGCCACCACGGCGGCGATGCCGTTTTCGTTGGCCTCATGAATGACAGAGCGTTCCTTGGTGCCGAAGATGCCGTGTTTCACGGCACGGGCCAGAAGATCGTCGATCTCCATGATCGGCTTCATCATCTGCACGCCGTTATTGATCTCTTCCAGACCCTTATCGATCTTCAGGAAAGGCACCACGCCGCGGTCTTCCCAGAGCAGCTGCGCGACCGGTTTGCCGTTGATCGTGTCATCCATCGTGCGCTCGAAAAGGATCGCGCCGATCACTTTTTCAGAGGTGAAATCATCGGCCAAGATGATCCGCGCCCGCATGTCATGGACGGCTTTGAACATCTCTTCGTCGCCGTTGTAATCCGACGGTTCCACGCCATAGAGGCTGAGCGCCTTGGGGGTGGAGCCACCCGATTGATCAAGCGCCGCGATGAAGCCCTTGCCGCTGTCCATTTGCTCAAGTTGCGCCTTGTCGTAGCCCATGTCACCCAGGTCCTATTTTGATTCCGTTCGCTGCGTTTCTAATTGAAACGCAAAGCCGATGATAGCAGCTAGCGTCTTGATAGCGCTAACCAAATGCCCTTATCTGAACGGACGGTCAAATGTGCGACAGGCACTGGCACGCGGTCCGGTTGGGCCGTCACGCGGAAGTCGCGCAGGATGCGCGACAGGATCAGCGGCCCCTCGACCATGGCAAAGCCCGCCCCGGTGCAGACCCGCGGCCCGGCGGAGAATGGGATGAAAGCGTCGCGCTGGCACTGTTTGCCATTCTCGGTCTGCCAACGGGTCGGGTCAAAGCCGTCGGGGTTGTCCCAGAGCCGTTCGTGGCGGTGCAGATGCCACGGGCTGAGCACCAGTTGCGCGCCCTGTTTCACCTGTCGGTCACGGAAGTGTTCGGGGCAGCGGTTCTCGCGCACCATCATCGGCACCGGCGGGTAGAGGCGCAGCGTCTCGCGAAATACATCGCGGCTGAGCTTGAGTTTCGACATCACCGCGAAATCGTAGGTCTCAAGCGCCTGCGCCTCTTCCGCCAACCGCTCTTGCCACGCGGGATGGGTGGCCATCAGGTACAGCGCCCAAGCAAGGGCCGAGGCGCTGGTCTCATGCCCTGCAAGAAAGAAAATCGCGACCTGATCGACCATTTCTTCGGTGTCGAAGCGCGCTCCGGTTTCGGGGTCGGCTTGGGTCATGATCTTGGTGGCAAGATCATCGGGCGCGGTGCCCGCCTCGATCTGCGCGATGCGCGCGAGGGTCAGATCGGTGATCAGCGCCCTGATCCGCGCCGCACTGGCCCGCGTGTCGCGGCGAAACAGGCGCGGCATCCAGCGCGGCAGCGGCAAAAGCGCCCCGAGGTTCAGGATCGGCTGGCTGCGCTGGTAATTGCGAAACTCGTCAAAAACCGCGCGGGCGACCTCATGTTCGATCGGCAGGGAGAACAGCGTGCGAAAGATCACATCGGCGGCGGCGTGGCTTGTCTCAGCCTCGATCTCGACCACCTGGCCCGCCTTGGGCTCCAGCCTTGCCGCAGCCGCCTCTGCCGCGTCCCACATGGCTGGGAAAGTCTCACGCAGCCGCCCGCCCTCGAAGGCTGGGTCGATAATGCGGCGCTGGCGTTTCCATGTCTCGCCATTGGTCAGAAAGACAGAGTTGCCCAAGAGGGGCCGCAGGCCCTCGCCGATACGGTCGGACTTGGGGAAATCCTCGGGCCGGTCCTTCAACACGGTTTTCACCAGTTCGGGCTGGTTCATCAGGTAGCTGCGAAAAAACGGCGTTTTGAACTCAGCCATCCACGCCCGATAGAGCCGCGCGGGCTGGGCCGAGAGGATGTCGGCGCGAAACAGTTTGGCATAGCGCCAGAGCGACACGCGGTCGGGGCGCGCGGGGGGTTTGGGCGGATGGCTCATGCAGCGACAGAGGTGTATTTGCTGACCGCGTGGTCGATCCGCGATTTCGATGCGGGCCGCCCGTCATAGCGCGCGGCGAGTGTCTGCGGCCCGGCGGTGATCTGGAAATAATCATAGTCACGTGGACGGTCGAAGGCACAAAGATACTGGAAATGCAGCCGGAAGAAGCGCCAGCGCAGCGCCTTCCAACGCGCGGGGCTAAGCGTTTGCGTGAAGGCGGCGGAGAAGACCAGCGGCCAGCGTTTCCCTTCGGGCGCGACACCAGACACCGACACCGGATCGCAAAGCGCAAAGGCGCAGCCATCGCCCGGGGCGGTGACATCGACCCAAGCCAATTCATCTCGCGCTGAGAGATAGCGCAGATCGCCGCGCAACCGCTCGGCCCGGGGCAGGAAAGACACCATTGGCACCACCTGCCCCAGCGTGAGGAAACCCAGAGCAGGCCCGCCTTCGGCCACCCTGCCCGACCGGATCAGATCGGCCAGCACAGAAACTCCCAAATGCGCGCCCGAGGAATGGCCGACGACCAAGACCTCGTCGACATCATCAGACAGCGCGGCGGCGATGGCATCGGCAAAGGTGGCCATCCGGGCCTCAAGCTGCGGCGGATTCGCGCCCTTGGTGGCGGCGGAATAGGCGTAATCATGCATGAGGTAATAGGCGAAAAACTTGCCGTCCTTCTTTTTGAACCAGCGCAGCAGGGCAATGCCCAACCCCATGCCCAGTGCCGCGAAGGCGAGCCGCGCGGCCCAATGATCGCTGAGCATGCCGAGAAGGCCATAGGTCAACAGGCCAAGCGCCACCGCCAACAGCGCCTGCGCGATCAACATGCCAACGGGGTAGAGTGCGGCGATCACCGGCCCCTTGCGCAGCCGCATGAGCCGCCAAAGCGCGCCCGACCCGATGTAGACCCAAGCCGTGCGCAGCAATTGCCAATAGGTCGCCGGGATCGAACTGCTCATGCTTTCGCGCACGATGTCGGACCAGACCAGAACCTCGACCTGCGCGCTCACCCGCTGCCCGTCGATCTCAGCATCCACCTGCCAGCCGTAATTGCCGCGGCCCGCCTTCGGCTTCAGCCCGATCTCATAACCCGAGATCGCCGCCTGCGCGGCGCCTTCCTTGCGGTACAGCTCGCGGTAGCGGCGCGGGTGAATCGGATCGTAGCCGGGGATGTAGAACACCCGGCGCGTTTTCACCGTCTTTCCCTGCGCTTTGCTTACCATGCCCGCCCTCTTCTTCGGCATAGTCTAGCCGTAATTCGGGGCGAGAATAAGGCTTAACCCACGGTTGCGAGGATCGGGAAGGTTTCGAGCAGCCAGAAGGAGAAGGCGGTGAAGGCACCGGTCAGCAAGGCTAGCCCGACGAGCACGAGAAGCCCCCCCATGATCCGCTCAATCAGCTTCATATGCGGTTTGATACGGTTCATCAGGGTCATTGCGCGGGTGATAAACATCGCGGCCAGCAGGAACGGGATCCCCAGCCCTGCCGCATAGATGCCCAGCAAAAGCGTACCGCGAGAGACGGAAGCCTCGCTTGCCGCGAGCGACAGGATCGCGCCAAGCTGCGGGCCGATACAGGGCGTCCAGCCAAAGGCGAAAGCCAGCCCCAGAACATAGGCGCCAAAGCTGGAACCGCCTTTATCGCCCGCGTCCAACCGTGCCTCTTGGTCCAGAAAGGGAATGCGGAAGAGGCCGATGAAATGCAGGCCAAAGACGATGATCACCACGCCGGAGATCTTGGCGAAGAGCGCCTGATTCTGGAGAAAGAACATCCCAAAGGCCGAGGCGGTGAAGCCCAAGAGCACGAAAACGGTGCTTAGCCCCAGCACGAAGAACAGCGCCGCCACCACCGCCCGCCGGCGCGCGCTGGATTGGCTCGACATGTCATTGATCGACACGCCCCCCATATAGGCCAGATAGGGCGGCACGATGGGCAGCACGCAGGGCGACAGGAAACTGAAAATCCCGGCGACAAGGGCGATGGTCATGGCCGGCAGGATCCCGGCGTCGAGGAGGCTTATTTCAAACATGACCAACTCCTAGACCGACATGGCCCCGGCGTCACCTGTCATATTGTCACAAGATCGTGGACCTCGGGACCGGCTTGCCTTAACTGATCTCATGAAGATCGAAAAACTGGATGCCACGGGGCTTCTCTGCCCCCTGCCCGTGCTGAAAGCACGCAAACGACTGGCCGCGCTTGCGCCGGGCGATCAGCTTCACATGACGGCGGATGACCCCGCCGCCGTGATCGACGTGCCGCATTTCTGTGCCGAGGCGGGCCATCAGCTGACCGAAACCCGGACCGAGGGCGCGGCAGAGCTTTACATCATCACCAAGGGCGGCTGAACGGGCGCAATCACGCCGTCTTTCTTACCCTATCGCAAAACTGAAAACGGCGGGCCTGAAAGCCCGCCGTTTCCTTTATCTAGAGCGCTTTAGCTGCCCAGTGACCACCAGCCGCGCCGTTTGGGCTTGGGCTTCTCGGCGGGCTGCTCTTCGACTTTTTCCACGACCGGCTCGGGAGCGGTTTCGGCAGCGGGTGCCTCGGCCTCCGCCGGCTGCGGCACGGGGTCGGGCTGCGGCTCAGGCTGAGGCGCTTCCGCGACGGGCGTCGCCGTCTCCGGTGACGGAGCCGCGATGGGCGCTTCGCTCGGCAGGGCTTCGGCCATTGCATCGGGCGTGGCTTCGGCGACCGGCTCGACCGGCTTGGCCTTGGCCCGGCTGCGGCGCTTGGGCTTCGGCGCGGGTGCGGCCTCTTCCTCACTTGCCACGGCGTCTGCGCTTACGGTCTCTTCCGCCGCTTCGGCTGCGGGTTTCTTGGTCCGTCGGCTACGCTTGGGCTTGGGCTTGGGCGTCTCCTCCCCTTCAGCCTCGGCACTGACCTTCGGCGCTTCGCCTTCTGCGGCGGCAAGGGCTTCGGGCGCGGGTTCCGCTTCGGGAGCGACTTCGGCCTTAGGCTTGCGTGAGCGGCTGCGGGATTTCGGCTTGGGCTTCTCCTCGGCGGGCGCGGCTTCCGCTTCGGCCTGCGGGGCTTCTGCCTCTACCGGCGCGGTTTTCTCGCCCTCGTCCGATTTCACTTCGTCCTGCTGCTGAGCACCGTTTTGATCCTCTGCGCCGTTCTGCTGATCGCCATTGCCATTGCGGCCACGGCCACCCCGGCTGCGACGACGGCGGCGGCGGCGTTTGGATTTGCCCTCGCCCTCTTCACCGTTGCCATTGCCGTTCCCGTTGTCTGAGGGGCTGGCGTCCTGTGCGGCGGGGGCCTCTTCGGCCTCGGCGGCGCTCTCATCCTCGTCGATTTGATCCATGAGGGAAGTATCGACCGAGACGACGTGATCCGAGACGGGCGGCACGGTGCGCGTGGCCGTCTTGAACTTCTCGATGTGGAAGTCGGGGCTCACCAGCGACGGATCGCCTTCGATCCGCACGGACATGCCGTAGCGCATTTCGATATGGGCGATATGCTCGCGCTTTTGGTTCATCAGGAAGTTGGCGATGCCCACGGGCGCGCGCACCAGTACTTCGCGGGAGCGGCGGCGGGTGCCTTCTTCTTCGATCTGGCGGATGATCGACAGGGCGAGGTTATCGTCCGAGCGCACGAGGCCGGTGCCGTGGCAGGCGTGGCAAGGCTGGGTCGTCGCCTCGATCATGCCGGGGCGCAGACGCTGGCGCGACATTTCCATCAGGCCAAAGCCCGAGATGCGGCCCACTTGAATCCGCGCGCGGTCGGTCTTGAGCCGGTCCTTCATGCGCTTTTCGACGGCAGCGTTGTTCTTGCGCTCGTCCATGTCGATGAAATCAATCACGATGAGCCCGGCAAGGTCACGCAGACGCAGCTGGCGTGCGACCTCATCAGCGGCTTCAAGGTTGGTTTTGAGCGCGGTCTGTTCGATCGAGCCTTCCTTGGTGGCCCGGCCCGAGTTCACGTCGATCGCCACCAGCGCTTCGGTCACGCCGATCACGATATAGCCGCCCGAGGGCAGTTGCACCGTGGGGTTGAACATGCCCGAGAGGTAGCTTTCCACCTGATAGCGGGCGAAGAGCGGCAGGCTCTCGTTGTAGAGCTTCACGTTCTTGGCGTGGGACGGCATGATCATTTTCATGAAGTCCTTGGCGATGCGGTAGCCGCGCTCGCCCTCGACGTGAATCTCGTCGATCTCGCGATTGTAGAGGTCGCGGATCGAGCGTTTGATCAGATCGCCTTCCTCGTAGATTTTGGCAGGCGCGATGGACTTCAGCGTCAACTCGCGGATCTGTTCCCACAGCCGCTGGAGGTATTCGTAGTCGCGCTTGATCTCGGCCTTTGTGCGTTTCGCCCCGGCGGTGCGCACGATGAGGCCGGCACCTTTCGGCACCTCGATCTCGGTCGCGATCTCTTTCAGCTTCTTGCGGTCGGCGGCATTGGTGATCTTGCGGCTGATGCCGCCCCCACGGGCGGTGTTGGGCATCAGCACGCAGTAACGACCGGCGAGGCTGAGATAGGTGGTCAGCGCCGCACCCTTGTTGCCGCGCTCTTCCTTGACGACCTGCACCAGCAGGATCTGGCGGACCTTGATGACTTCTTGAATCTTGTAGCGGCGCGGGCGCGGTTTGCGCACGGGGCGGATGTCTTCGCTGTCGTCTTCATCGGCGACGGATTCGATGGAATCGTCTTTCGCCGTGGCATCGCTGCCTTTGTCCTCGCCATCGGCGTCTTCACCGTCGGCCTGCGCGTCATCCTTGGCGTCGGCATCCTCGGCCTTTGCCGCGTCATCCGCCTTGGCGGGGGCCGCGTCCTCGGCCTTGGCGACATCACCCTCCGCCGCGTCATTCTCGGGCTCTTCGACCGGCGTTTCCGCGACCCGCTCCATGGGCGAGCTGCCCTCTTCGCTGTCGAGATCGACGGTTTCCATGCCCGCGATCTGATCGCTGTTGTCCTCGGCGACCTCGGCGGTGGCTACGGCGTCATCGCTGTTGGTCTCGGCCGCTTGGCTTTTCGACCGGCTGCGCGACCGCGAGCGGGTGCGCTTGGGTTTTTCTTCTTCGTCATCCTTGGCGGCCTGCGCTTCGGCATAGGCGCGCTCTTCTTCCAGCAACGCCTGACGGTCGGCGACGGGAATCTGGTAATAATCGGGGTGAATTTCCGAGAAAGCGAGGAAACCGTGACGGTTGCCGCCATAGTCGACAAAGGCCGCCTGAAGCGACGGTTCGACCCGTGTAACCTTGGCTAGATAGATATTGCCAGCAAGCTGGCGTTTGTTTTCCGATTCAAAATCGAATTCTTCGACCTTGTTTCCGTCCACGACCACGACCCGAGTTTCCTCGGCGTGGGTGGCATCGATAAGCATTTTCTTAGACATAGATCCATTATGCACAGCACCCGCGCACAAAAGGCCCCTGGCGGGGCTTCGGGCTGGGAGGTGTGACTTGTCAGGGCGATGGAGGACGCGGCAACAGCAGGGCCACGAATGGCCCCCGACTGTCTGCTCTGAGCATCTGCGCGCGTCATCGCGGTTCTTCTCCGATGCGAGGGCTCTGCGGCCTCTCCCATCCATTAATTAGCTGTGCTTCGGTCGGGCTAACCCTCGCGAATATCAGCGGTTCTTCGGCCGTTTCCGGCCCAATCGGTCTGCTGGCCCCCCGGTGTCGGGCGGGCACGGCAGCGAAACTGTCAAAAGTCACCCCACGCCGGTCGGGCGTTACGGGACTTATCCGGCTAGTTAAGGGCTTTACGGGGTGAAACACAATGGTCAATCGAATGAGCAACAGTCAAATGCGCTTTATCCCCGGTCGGTTGACAAGGCGCATGGGCTTGGAAACATTCAGACTGTCGCAGCGGCTGTCGCCGGTCGACGCTATAGAATTGCCTTGCCGCCGATGCGGCCCAGAGTTTCAAAGGACCGCTTTCATGCCTAAATTTCTGCGCCCCGCGCTTTGTCTGACCCTTCTGGGCCTCGCCGCCTGTGATGAGATCGCCGTGGCCGACGACCCCGCAGCGCTGGCGGAATTGCGCGGGCAGAAAAGCTGTATCTCCGCGGTGGCCCAGCAAACCGGAGCGGCGGGGATTGCGATCAATACCACCCGTCCGGTGGTTGAGCTTTACCGCCATATCGTCGATGTGCCCGGCGCGGCGAGCTGGTCTTGCATCACCGATCCGAATGGCAAAGCGGTCGAGATCGCAGAGCAGCGCAACGGTTAAGCCGCGCTGCTTGTGGGGCGCGGTCAGAGGTAATCTGACCGCTGCAACCCGTATTTCGCCATCTTCTCGTTCAAGGTCCGGCGTGGCAGGCAAAGCTCGTCCATGACGCTGGCGATCGAGCCCTTGTGGCGGCGCATGGTGTTGTCGATCAACATACGCTCAAAGGCTTCGACATATTCTTTCAGCGGCTTGCCCTCGGTGGTCATCACCGGCTGCATTTCGTCATGGTCACTCATCAACAGCGAGGCAATGGTGCCCGATCCGCGGCGCGATTGCAGCACGGCGCGTTCGGCGACGTTGATGAGTTGACGCACGTTGCCGGGCCAAGGCGCCTGCAACAGCTGTGCCGCCTCTTGCGCGCTAACCTGAGGCGCCTCGCAACCGTATTCATCCGCGAATTGATCGCTCAACCGGGTGAAGAGCGTCAGAATATCCTCGCCCCGTTGGCGCAGCGGGGGCACGGTGATGCGCAGGGCCGCCAGACGATAAAACAGGTCCGAGCGCAGCGCGTCTTCCGAGGTGCGCCCTGCCTCTTGCAGGTTCGAGATGGCAACGATCCGCGTCTCCGCCGGGGTGCCCTGCTCGTTGATCGCGCTCAGCAGCCGGGCTTGGAGTTGCTCGGATAGCGCTTCGATATCCTCCAAAACCAAAGTGCCGCCGCGGGCCTCTTCGATGGCGGGCAGTTGCGCGTCTTCGGGCTGCATCGGGCCGAATAGCCGCTTGGCCAGCGCCTCTTCCTCCAAGGCGCCGCAGGAGACGAGCACGAATTTCTTGCCCGCCCGCGAGCCTACGGCGTGCAGCGCATGGGCGACCAAAGTCTTGCCCGTCCCGGTTTCCCCGTCGATCAGCACATGCCCATCGGCCTGCCCCAGATCGAGAATATCTTCGCGCAGGCGTTCCATCACCGGGGATTGGCCGATCAGCTTTTTCATCAACTGGCCACCGTCCGACAGTTCACGCCGCAGCGCGCGGTTGTCCATCACCAGCCGCCGCGCGTTGGTGGCTTTCTTAGCCAACTCGCTCATCCGATCGGGGTTGAAGGGCTTTTCGAGGAAATCGAACGCGCCCACCCGCATCGCCTCAACCGCCATCGGCACATCGCCATGGCCGGTGATCATAATGACCGGCAGGGCCGAGTCGCTGCCCATGAGTTTTTTCAAAAACTGCATCCCGTCCATGCCCGGCATCTTGATGTCGGAAATGACGATGCCCGGATAATCGGGCCCCAATGTCTTGAGCGCGTCCTCGGCGCTGCCGAAAGTTTCCGTGTCATAACCCGAAAGGGCCAGCCACTGGCTGATCGACTGCCGCATGTCCTGTTCGTCATCTACAATCGCGATTTTCATTGCCTGAGCCATGCGTTCACTCCGCCGCTTCTATCTTCGTTTCATCTGCCAATATGGGCAGCTGCATTTCAAATACAGCGCCACCGTTCTGTCCGTTGCGCGCCGTCAGCCTCCCGCCGAGGTCGTTGACGATCCCCGATGAAATGGCAAGACCCAGCCCAACGCCATCGCCGGGCTGTTTGGTCGTGTAGAAAGGTTCGAACAGCGCGTCCAAGTCTTCGATCCCCGGGCCATTGTCGCGCACGGTCAATGTCGCCGTCTCCCCCGCTGATAGTATAATGTCCACCTGAGGGTTTCGTTCCGATTTTGTTGCGTCTAATGCGTTTCTTAACAGGTTTACCATAACTTGCTCGATCCGCATACGGTCTCCCATCACCATGACTGGATTATCGGGTAGAATCCGGCTGATCTGGACCTGTCGTTGGCGCAATTGTGGCTCCATCATCGACAGGGACGATGCCAGCGCCGCGCCCATGTCGACCGGAGAGAAAGCCTCCTGCCCCTTGCGGGCATAGGATTTCAGCTGCCGGGTGATCGCGCCCATCCGTTCGATCAGATCGTCGATCCGCCCAAAGGACGACAGCGCCTCATCCTGCCGGTTGCGGTTGAGCAACAACCGCGCGCCCGCCAAATAGGTCTTCATCGCGGCAAGCGGTTGGTTCAACTCATGGCTGACGGCGGCAGACATCTCGCCCAAGGCGGCGAGTTTCGACGACTGTTCAAGCGTTTGTTCGGCCACGGCGAGGGTCTGTTGCACGCGCTTGCGTTCGGCAATCTCACGTTGAAGGGCAAGGTTCAGCGCCCTGAGTTTGGCCGATTCCCGTTGGAAGATCGCCAGCCTTCCGGCCGTGCGACGGCTGAGAAAGTAGAAAGCCAAAGCCAGCAGGATCGCAAAACCCATGACCTCAAGCGCCAGCACGCCGTTCACCTTCTCGCGGACGGAAGCATAAGTGGTGTAGCTGCTCATCCGCCAGCCCCGGAACGGGATGCGGTTTTCCAGACGCATCACCGCTTCGCCCTGCAAATAGGCGTCGGGCGGCAGCGCGGTCCAATCGGTGGTGGCTTGGATGGCGCGCTCAATGGCGCTTTGCGGCGTGTGGTTGGCCAAAGCTTCGGGTTCGGTCAGGCCACGCCAGCGCGGCTCGGTGGCGAGGATGATCTGCCCGGTGCTGTCCATGACAATCACCGCATCGGAAATCCCGGCCCATGCGCGCTCGAACTTCTGCAAGTCGACCTCGACCGCGATCACGCCAAGGGTCGTGCCGCCCGACTGCATGCGCCGCGAATAGAGGAAACGATAGCCGCCCTGCTCACGCTCAATCGTCGAAAAGATTGTGGCGTTGGAGCGAATGGCGTCGACGAAATAAGGCTCGGATTTATGCGCAGAGCCCAAACGGTTGCGGTCGGTCGCCGCAACGGTACGCCCGTCGATGTCATAAAGCATCAAAGAGGCCGCGCCAATCTCTTCCACGAAGGAGATAAGCCGCTGCGTCGATAGGGAATAATCCGCCGTTTGCAGCGCCCCTATCAAGGTTGGGTCGCGGGCCAAAAGCTGCGGGACGATGGCATTCTGGCGCAGTTCCGCCAACAGGTTGCCGCTATAAAGCGCGATGCGCAGTTCGGCGCGGTTGCGGGTGCTTTCGGTAAAACGGTCGGTCAGCAGTTTGTTGGTGATCGAAATGGTCACCACGGCGAGGATCATCAGCGCCGCGATGGCGAACCGCACCCGCCAGGATACGGCCATGCTATTGCCTTCGGAACCGGATGTATCACTCATCGCGGCAACCTACGCGCTCCGCGCGCCGCACTCAAGTCAGGCGGTTTGCAAAGCACCGGTCAATGCGCGGAAGAGCGCCGCCCCATCCGTATTGCCATGCGCCGCTTCCGCCGCCCGCTCAGGGTGCGGCATCATGCCCAGCACCCGGCGGTTTTCCGACAGGATGCCCGCGATGTCATCGCGCGCGCCATTCGGGTTCTCGGCATAGCTAAAGGCCACGCGATCTTCGCCGCGCAATTTCGCTATCGTCTCGTCATCCGCGAAATAGTTGCCGTCGTGGTGGGCAATCGGAATGTCGATGACCTGACCGGCGGTGTAGCCGTTGGTGTAATCGCTCGCTGTAGTCTCGACCTTCAGACCAACGGTCTTGCAGATGTATTTCAATCCCCTGTTCCGCAGCAACGCGCCCGGCAGCAGGCCGGTTTCGGTCAGCACCTGAAATCCGTTGCAGATGCCCAGCACATAGCCGCCCCGCTCCGCATGGGCGGCCACTGTACGGCAGATCGGCGAATTCGCGGCGATGGCCCCGCAGCGCAGGTAATCGCCATAGGAGAACCCGCCGGGGATCCCCACGATATCAACGCCTTGCGGCAGTTCGCTGTCCTTGTGCCAGACCATGGAGACCTTGGCACCCGCGGCTTTGAAAGCCACGGCAAGGTCGCGGTCGCAATTGGACCCGGGAAAGACAACTACCGCTGCGTGCATCAGGCCAACTCCACCGAATAGGATTCGATCACCGTATTGGCCAAGAGCTTTTCGCACATGGCGTTCACATCAGCCTCGGAGGTGCCTTCGGCGAGGTCAAGTTCGATCACCTTGCCCTGACGCACACCGTTCACCCCGTCAAAGCCCAAGGCTCCGAGCGCGTGGCGAACCGCTTCGCCCTGAGGGTCGAGCACCCCGTTCTTCAGCATCACATGCACCCGTGCTTTCATGGCGCGACACCCCTTTGTAACATCTGCAAATTGAACGGCGAAGCCGCGTTAGTTGATCAGCGTCGGCTTGGTCACCGGCGCGTTGTTCTTGGGCATGACGCCAAGGCGTTTGGCCACTTCGGTATAGGCATCGGTGAGCGAGCCGAGATCGCGGCGGAACACGTCTTTATCGAGCTTCTGACCCGTTTCGATGTCCCACAGGCGACAGCTGTCGGGGCTTATCTCATCGGCGACGATCAGACGCTGGAAATCACCGTCATAGACGCGGCCAATCTCGATCTTGAAGTCCACCAGCTTGATGCCGACGGCCATCATCACGCCCGACATGAAGTCATTGACCCGCAGCGCAAGGCTCAGGATATCGTCCATGTCTTGCTGGCTGGCCCAGCCGAATGCGGCGATATGCTCTTCTGTCACCAGCGGATCGCCGAGCGAGTCGTCCTTGTAGCAATATTCAACAATCGGGCGCGGCAGTTGCGTGCCCTCTTCGATGCCAAGGCGCTTGGACATGGAACCGGCGGCGTAGTTGCGCACGATCACTTCCAGCGGAATGATCTCAACCTGACGCACGAGCTGTTCGCGCATGTTCAGGCGTTTGATGAAATGTGTCGGCACGCCGATGCTATTCAGTCCAGTCATAAAGAACTCGGACAGGCGGTTGTTCAACACGCCCTTGCCTTCAATCGTGGCTTTCTTCTCGGCGTTAAAGGCCGTGGCATCGTCTTTGAAATATTGAACGATCGTACCGGGCTCGGGACCTTCATAGAGGATCTTTGCCTTGCCTTCGTAGATCTTGTTGCGCCGGGCCATGGGCATCCTTTCCAACAGGGGGCCGGGAACATCCCCGCCGCTTGGGCTTCTCTTAGTGCAAGCACCCCGCTGCTGCAAGCATGGCCCGTCACCTTTGCCGCGCCACTTGCGCGAACGGGCGCGCGTTCGCATATCAAAGGGGTAACCGCAGCAATCGGAGACCCGATATGAGCAACTTTGACGACCGTGCAAATGCCTTTGAAAGCAAGTTCGCCCACGACGCGGACATGCAATTCCGTGCCGAGGCGCGGCGCAACAAGCTTCTGGGCCTCTGGGCTGCTGAACTTTTGGGCAAGTCCGGCAGCGATGCCGAGGACTATGCCAAAGAGGTCGTGAAATCTGATTTCGAAGAAGCGGGCGACGAAGACGTTTATCGCAAAGTCTCGGGCGATCTGGGCGACCGCGCGGATGAGGCGACGATCCGCGGCAAGATGCAAAGCCTGATGGCCGAGGCCAAGGCGCAATTGCTGAGCGAGACAAGCTGACACCCTGCGCCCCGGTCTCGGCGCCGGGGCGCGGCCTCCCCGCCTGCCCTCATAATGAAGATGAATATTATGAGATTGCCCCCAAGTGGCCAGCATGACATCAGGCGAAATTCCCAGACCCAACAGGAGCCCCCATGAGCAACGCATTCACCGATCTTCTCGCTGAAAAGGGCACATTGCTCGCCGATGGGGCCACGGGGACCAATCTGTTCAACATGGGGCTGATGTCGGGCGACGCGCCCGAATTGTGGAACACTGACGAGCCTGCCAAGATCACCAAGCTCTACCGTTTCGCGGTGGATTCAGGCAGCGATCTGTTCCTGACCAATTCCTTCGGCGCCAATGCCGCCCGTCTCAAGCTGCACGACGCGCAGAACCGCGTGCATGAGTTGAGCCGTGTCTCCGCCGAACTGGCGCGCGAAGTGGCCGATACTGCCGAGCGTAAGGTGATCGTTGCAGGTTCCGTCGGCCCCACGGGTGAGATCATGGAGCCTGTGGGCACCCTGTCCCACTCCCTCGCCGTTGAGATGTTCCACGAGACCGCCGATGGGCTCAAGACAGGTGGCGCGGATATCGGCTGGCTAGAGACGATCAGCGCCCCCGAAGAATACCGCGCCGCTGCTGAGGGGTTCCAGCTTGCCGGTCTGCCGTGGTGTGGCACGATGAGCTTTGACACCGCGGGCCGCACGATGATGGGGCTGACCTCCGAAGGGATGGTCGACTTGGTGCATGGGCTCGACAACATGCCGCTGGCCTATGGTGCCAACTGCGGCACCGGCGCCTCTGACCTGCTACGCACCGTGCTTGGCTTTGCCGCGAAGAACGGCACGCTGCCGATCATCTCCAAAGGCAACGCTGGCATCCCGAAATACGTCGAAGGCCACATCCACTATGACGGCACGCCCGAGTTGATGGCACGCTATGCGGTGATGGCCCGCAACGCAGGCGCAAGCGTCATCGGCGGTTGCTGCGGCACCCTGCCCGAGCATCTGGTCGCCATGCGCGAGGCGCTCGATAGCACCGAAAAAGGCCCAGCCCCCACGCTGGAGCAGATCCGCGAAGAGATCGGCGATTTCTCTTCCGAGAGCGATGGCACCGATGGCCAAGGCCCGACGCGCGCGCCGCGCCGCGGGCGCCGCCGGGGCTGAGGCTCAGAACAAGCTTAATTGATCGCCCTTTTCGGAGGGCGGTCGAAACAGATCACAGCGCAGCGGCACGCCGGAACGGGCCAGCCCCAAACGCTTTACCGCCAGATCAAAACGTTGCGCCACCATCTGCGCATATGGCCCCTCGCCCCGCATCCGCTTGTGCCAGCCCGCGTCATATTCCTTGCCGCCATGCATATCGCGCAAGCGCGCCATGATCCGCTCGGCCCGGTCGGGGTAATGGGTGGCGAGCCAGTCCTGTACCAACGGCGAAACCTCTCGCGGCAGGCGCAGCATGATCCAACTGGCGTGCCGCGCTCCCGCGTCGCGCCCGGCGGTCAGGATCGCCTCCAATTCCGGGTCGGTCAGCGCCGGGATCATCGGCGATGCCATGATCCGCACCGGAATCCCTGCTTCCGACAGCTTTCGGATCACCTGCAACCGCCGCTGCGGCGCGGGCGCGCGCGGCTCCATCAAGCGGCTCAGCTTCGCGTCCAGTGAGGTCACCGAAATGCCGACCGCCGCCAATCCGCGCCCTGCCATGTCGCCCAAGATGTCGATGTCGCGTTCGATCAGGCTGCCCTTTGTGACGATCGCCACCGGGTGATTGAACGCCGACAACACCTCAAGACACTCTCGCATGATGCCATGGGTCTTTTCGATCGGCTGATAGGGATCGGTGTTGGTGCCGATGGCGATGGGCGCGACCTGATAGCGCTTCGACCGCAGCTCCCGCGCCAGAACGTCCGGCGCTTCGGGGCGGGCGATCAACTGCGTCTCAAAATCCAAGCCCGGCGATAGGCCGAGGTAGGCATGGCTGGGCCGCGCGAAACAGTAGACGCAGCCATGTTCGCAACCGCGATAGGGGTTGATCGACCGATCAAAAGGCAAATCCGGCGAGCGGTTGTAGGTGATCACCCGGCGCGGCACCTCAATACTGGTCTGGGTGCGCAGCACCGGAAGCACCTCGTCGCGCGCCCAACCGTCATCTTCGGCGACGCGGGTATGACGCTCAAACCGGCCCGCATCATTGCTGCCTGCCGCGCGGCCAAGCACGCGGAATCGCTGGTCTTCCCTATCCATGAAAGAAGGTTAGAACATTGCGCGAACATCGGCAAGTAACCTCGTGCAAACCCTTGTCCTTACACCGCAAAAAGCAGTAGTTTGCCCCCAAGGCGTCGCGCAAGGCGCGGCCGATGTCGCAAACCGCGACCCCGGCGCTAACATTCCGTGAGACAAGGGCTCAAGTGTCATGCACCTGCACGCCCAGCAGAAGGAAACACCATGTCGGAAGAAGACGATATCATCCTGGCCGAGTTGGACGACGAAGAACTGGTCCAGCAGATGTTCGATGACCTCTATGACGGTCTCAAGGAAGAGATCGAAGAAGGGGTGCAAATCCTGCTCGACCGCGGGTGGGAGCCCTATGAGATCCTGACCAAGGCGCTTGTCGGCGGGATGACCATCGTCGGCGCGGATTTCCGCGACGGTATCCTTTTCGTGCCCGAAGTGCTGCTAGCCGCCAATGCGATGAAGGGCGGCATGGCCATCCTCAAGCCGCTGCTTGCTGAAACCGGCGCGCCGCGCGTCGGCAAGATGGTCATCGGCACCGTCAAAGGCGACATTCACGACATCGGCAAGAACCTTGTTGGCATGATGATGGAAGGCGCGGGTTTCGAGGTTGTCGATCTGGGCATCAACAACGCGGTTGAAGCCTATCTCGAAGCGCTCGAAGCGGAAAAGGCCGATATCCTTGGCATGTCCGCCCTGCTGACCACCACCATGCCCTATATGAAAGTGGTGATTGACACGCTGGTCGAACAGGGCAAGCGCGAAGACTATATCGTGCTGGTCGGTGGCGCGCCGCTGAACGAGGAATTCGGCAAGGCCATCGGGGCTGATGCCTATTGCCGCGACGCCGCCGTGGCGGTGGAAACCGCGAAGGATTGGATGGGCCGTCGACATAATTCGGCCAACGCCTAAGCCTCCCGCCCCTGCCCGCTTGGCTTGAGGCGCGGTGACATGCGATGGTATCGGCATGAATGACGCCCCGCTGCCAGATGACCGGACCCTGACCCAAGACGGGCTCGCGCACACCCGCGCGGGCCGTATCTTGCTGATTGCCTGCGGGGCGCTGGCGCGTGAGATTTTGGATCTGAAAGCCGCCAACGGTTGGACCCATCTGGACCTGACCTGCCTGCCCGCGAAATATCACCTCTACCCGGAGAAGATCACGCAGGCGGTGCGTGATACGGTCGCCAAGCACCGCGCGGATTATGACGATTTCTTTGTTGTCTACGCCGATTGCGGCACGGGCGGCGGGCTGGAACGCGCCTGCGCAGAACTCGGCGTGCAAATGGTCGCAGGGCCGCATTGCTACAGCTTTTTCCAAGGCAACGAGAGCTTCGCCAAAACCGCCGAAGATGAGATCACCACCTTCTACCTCACCGATTTTCTGGTCCGGCAGTTCGACGCTTTCATCATCAAACCCATGGGCCTCGACCGGCACCCAGAGTTGCGCGACATGTATTTCGGCAATTACGAGAAACTGGTCTATCAGGCGCAGACGGATGACCCGGCGCTGACCGAAAAGGCCCAAGACTGCGCCGCACGGCTCGGCCTCGCGTTCGAGCGGCGCTTCACGGGCTACGGGGATTTGGCGCGGGTGTTGCGCGCCCTCTGAGCGTTACGCTTCCTGCGCTGCCGTCTCGCGCACCCGCTCGATCATCGCGCGCAATCCGTTCGACCGCTGCGCCGAAAGGTGGTCGTTCAACCCCAGCCGCGCCAGTTCCGCCTTTGCATCGACCCCGCCCACCTCACTAGGTGTCAAACCGTTGTAAAGCTTGCGCAAAACCGCGATTAGCCCTGAGACGATCATCGCATCGCTGGCGCCGTCGAAATGCAGCTTCCCGCCCTCGAACTGTGCATGCAGCCAGACCTGAGAGGCGCAGCCATCGACCTTGGTCGCGGGGACGCGCAGCGGCTCAGGCAGCGGCTCCATCGCTTTGCCAAGGTCGATCACATGGCGATAGCGGTCTTCCCAATCGTCCAGAAACTCGAAATCCTCGACCAGTTCTTCAAAGGCGGGCGTGGCCATCTGTGCACTCTCTTCGGGTGAATTCCATTGCCTGACAGGTAGGATGCCCATGGGCAAAGGTCCACCCCCTTCCCAAGGCTGGCGGGATGGGGTAGCACAAGGCAAGTAAACTTAACGGCGGTTCCCATGCGCAAGACAACCCTCGCTCTTTTGGCTTCGACCCTTTTGGTATCCGCCTGCGGCACGGTCCGTGACAGCCGCATCAACCCGCTGAATTGGTTCGGCCCCGCCCGTTCGGTTGAGACCGCCCCGGCGGAGAGCACGAACCCCCTGATTCCGCAGCGCAGCGGGCTGTTCGCGCGGCGCGCGGTTGAGGTCGACACCTATGAGGGGCGCCCCTTTGAGCAGATCACCGATCTGACCATCGAGCCGGTGCCGGGCGGTGCGATTCTGCGCGCCACCGGGCTGGCGGCACGCCAAGGCATCTACAAAGTGCGCCTGACCCCCGCGACCCCGGATGAGACGCCCGTAGACGGTGTTCTGACCTATCGTTTGGAAGGGGTCCGGCCCGACAAGGCCACCCCGCAAGGCAGCCGCCCCACGCGCGAAGTGATTGCCGGGCGTCGCCTGACCGATCAGACGCTGGCCGGGGTGCGCGAGATTCGCGTCGAAGGGCAGCTAAACGCGCTGGTCTCTCGCCGCTAAGACGCCGCATGCCCTCTATTGAGAAAGAGCCGCCCCTGATCGGGCGGCTCTTTTCGTTTCAGACTTTGACCGCTTTCACGTCATTGCCATCCGCGGCCAAGGCGATCTTGCCCTCGCAGAGCAGCAGCGCATCGGCGCCAAAGACCTCATGCCGCCAGCCGCGCAGCGCCTGCACGTCACGCTCTCCTGCCGACAGCATGTCAAGATCGCTGGCCGAGGCGATGAGCTTGGCCGCGACGCCCGCGCTTTCGGTCTTGGCCTTGAGCAGCACCCGCAGCAGATCGGCCAAGGCCGGGTTCACTTGCAGCTTGTCGCGCTTGCGGTCGGGCTGGGGCATGTCGGCGGGTTTGCAGGCCACGCCTGCGGCCACGGCTTTCAGGATGCCTTCGGCGATTTCACCCTTGCGGGCCTCGCGCAGCAACAGCCGGGCGCGGTTCAACTCTTCGCCATTCGACGGCTTGAGGCTCGCCAATTCGACCAGCGCGTCATCTTTGAACACCCGGTTGCGCGGGATGTTGCGGCTGCGGGCGTAATCCTCACGGAAAGCCGCCAGCTCGCGGACGATCGCCAGAAACTTGGGCGAATTGGTCCGGGTCTTGACCCGTTTCCACGCGTCCTGCGGTTGGGTGACATAGGTATCGGGGCTGAGCAGCGTCTCAAGCTCTTCGGCCACCCACCGCGCACGCCCGGTCTGTTCAAGCTTGTGGGCGAGAAATTCGTAGATTTGGCGCAGATGGGTCACGTCGGCCAGCGCATAGGTCTTCTGCGCCTCGGTCAGCGGGCGGCGCGACCAATCGGTGAAACGCGAGGTTTTGTCGAGCGACTGATGCGTGATCTTGCGCACCAAGGTCTCATAACCCACCTGCTCTCCAAAACCGCAGACCATCGCGGCGACCTGCGTGTCGAATAGCGGCTTGGGAAAGACTTTGGCATCGACATAGAAGATCTCAAGATCCTGCCGCGCGGCGTGGAAGACTTTGACCACCGATGTGTCGCGGAACAGATCGTAGAGAGGTTCAAGCGAGATGCCATCGGCCAAGGGATCGACCAGCACGGCGTTGCTGTCGTCGGTGCCCGGCATGGCAAGCTGGACAAGGCAGAGTTTGGAATAATAGGTCCGCTCACGCAGGAATTCCGTGTCGACGGTCACGTAATCATGGCGCGCAGCCTCTTCACAGAATTGCGCGAGGTCGGCGGTCGTGGTGATGGTTTTCATAAATGCTCTTTGACATGTTGCACGCCCGGTCATCGGGCTTTGTCAAAGAGGTACATCACGCGAGAGGGTTTGACCAGCGTCAGCCCGTGAGCAGGACCGGCTCCCGCTCACCGGCGGCGAAACGGCGCAGCACGGCGGGATAAAGGCGGTGTTCCTGCACCAGCACCCGCTCGGCCAAACTCTCGGCCGTGTCGCCGGGCAGGACGGGGATGCGCGCCTGACCGAGGATCGGACCGTCATCGAGTGCGGCGGTCACCTCATGCACGGTGCAGCCATGTTCGGTATCGCCAGCCTCCAGCGCGCGGGCATGGGTGTGCAGCCCGCGGTATTTCGGCAATAGCGAGGGGTGGATGTTGATCATCCGCCCGGCCCAGGCATCGGTAAACCCTTCGGTCAGTTTGCGCATGAAACCAGCAAGGCAGATGATGTCAGGCGCATGGGCCTTAAGCGCGGCGCTGAGCGCCGCCTCAAAGGCCGGGCGATCCTTGCCGAAGGGGCGGTGATCGACCACTTCGGTCGCGATCCCCTGCCCCTGCGCCCAAGCGATCCCGCCCGCATCCGCGTTGTTTGACAGCACCAGACAGGGGCGGCCCGCATGGTCGCCGGTCATATCCTCAACCAGCGCCCGCATATTGGAGCCGCCGCCCGAGACGAAAATCGCAACCCGCTTGGTCAAAGCAGCGCGCCGGAATAGGTGACGCCATTGCCGGTGGTGATGCGCCCGATCTCGATGGCGGCATGGCCATCCTCGGCAAAAGCGGCCTTGGCGGCTTCGACCTTGTCGGCGGCGACCACTGCGACCATGCCAATCCCGGCGTTGAAGGTCTTGAGCAACTCGGCCTCGGCCATGCCGCCTTGGGCAGCCAGCCATTTGAAGACCGGCGGCAACTCCCATGCGTTGAGGTCGATCTCAGCGGCGAGCCCCACGGGCAGCACGCGCGGCAGGTTCTCGGTCAGGCCACCGCCGGTGATATGCGCCAGAGCCGAGACGGCATCCGCGCGCAGAGCCGCCACAGCGCCTTTGACGTAAAGTTTCGTGGGTGTGAGCAGCGCATTGCCGAGATCACCTTCGCCCCATGGGCAATCGTCACCCCAGCCGAGACCACTACGTTCGACAATCTTCCGCACAAGGCTGTAGCCGTTGGAATGCACCCCGTCGCTCGGCAGACCCAAGAGCACGTCGCCCTCTTTCACGTCGCGCGGCAGCTCGGTCCCGCGCTCCATCGCGCCGACCGAGAAACCAGCGAGGTCGAAGTCGCCCGCGTGATACATGCCCGGCATTTCAGCCGTCTCGCCCCCGATCAAGGCACAACCGGAATCGGCGCAGCCCTTGGCGATGCCTTCGATAATCCGCGCGGCACTGTCGAGTTCCAGTTTGCCAGTGGCGAAATAGTCGAGGAAGAAGAGCGGCTCGGCCCCCTGACAGACCAGATCGTTGACACACATGGCGACCAGATCGATGCCGATACTGTCGACATTGCCCGTATCAATCGCGATGCGCAGCTTGGTGCCCACGCCATCGGTCGCGGCGACCAGCACCGGGTCAGTAAAGCCTGCGCCCTTGAGGTCGAACAGCGCGCCAAAGCCGCCGAGGCCGGACATGACACCGGGCCGCGCGGTGGATTTCGCCGCCGGTTTGATCCGCTCTACAAGCGCATTGCCTGCGTCAATATCCACGCCTGCTTCGGCATAGGTGATTCCGTTGTCGGATTTCGTCATGGTCATGGCCCCCGGCGCGCATTTTCCCTTGCGCGCGGAGTTAGAGTATTGCGCGGCCCACTGCAATCATTTGGTGCAGCTAATGTCTTGACGCTCGGCCTGCGGCGTCATACCCAAACGCTCATGGCGGGCCTGTAGCTCAATTGGTTAGAGCAGAGCGCTCATAACGCTTTGGTTGCGGGTTCAAGTCCTGCCGGGCCTACCATACTTCCGCCCCCGCCTTTCGTGGCCGTCACCGTTTGGCGCTGACGTGCCAGTTCACCTGCATCTCGACCACCGTTTCACCCGCTTCGTTCTGGATGTCGACCGCCACGTCAAAGGCGACTTTGCCGTCTTCTTGCAGCGCGCTCAGCAGGTCGGACCCGGGGCGCGAGGTTTTGGCATGGGCGGTCAGCGTGCCTTCGGCGATCTTTTTGAAAGTGATCTGCCCCATGGCCGCCACGGGGCGCATGTCCATGATCACCGGTGCAATAGCCCCGGCCATGGCGGCCCCCGAGGCGGCTTCGCCCAGTGTGAACATCGCGCCCGCGTGCTGCGTGCCGATGTGGTTCGAGGTCTCATGCCGCTGCACCAATTCGGCGCTGGCGGTGCCGTCTCCGATCTCGAGCAGTTTCACCCCGACATGGGCGGCAAAGGGCACGGCCGAGTCGAGATGGGCTTTGATCATGTCATAGGGGGTCATCGCTGCGCTCCGTATTAAGGTCACCTCACTGTGGCAAAGCCGGACGCATCGCACAATCATGCCGCCGGGTCACCGCGCGATGACGATATCCGCGCGCAGCCCCCCAAGGCGGTCCGATTCCCCAAGCCGCAGCACCCCGCCATGGGCGCGTGCGATGTCGGAGGCGATGGCAAGGCCAAGCCCCACGCCGCCGCCCTTGTCCTGGTTGCGCGCAGGATCAAGCCGCGAGAAGGGCCGCGTCGCCTCGTCTCGCCGCGCTTCTGGGATGCCGGGGCCATCGTCTTCGACCCGGATGCGCAGGGTGCGGTCGCTCAGCATGACCGAGACTTCGGCCTGCGTGCCATAGCGCACGGCGTTGGAAATAAGGTTGTCCACCGCCCGGCGCATCGCGACCCTGCGCAGTTTCACGATCCCCTCGCCCGCGCCCTCGGGCGGCAGCAGCGTGACCTTGCGCCCGGCCCGTTGCGCGTCTTCGACGATGGCGCTGACGAACCCATGCGGGGCCACCTCTTCAGGCTCACCCTCGGCGGCGCCCTTGGCGAAGTTCAGGAATTCGTCGAGCATCCGCTGCATGTCATCGACATCGGCCAGCAGAGGTGCTGCGTCCTCTTCGTCGATCATCGACAGGCCGAGGCGCATCCGGGTCAGCGGCGTACGCAGGTCGTGGCTCACGCCTGAGAGCATCAGCGTGCGCTGCTCGATCTGCCGCTCGATCCGGGCGCGCATGTCGACAAAAGCATTGCCCGCCGCGCGGACTTCGATGGCGCCGGTGGGGGTATAGGGCTCATGCCGCCCCCGGCCAAAGGCCTCCGCCGCGCGGGCCAGACGTTTGATGGGGCGCAGCTGATTGCGCAGATAGATCGTGGCGATATAGCTCAAAAGCACGCCGAAAAACACGGTGTAGACGAAAAGCTGATGCGGGTTCGAGGCCGATATGCGCCGCCGCTCGAACTGGATCCGCAGCGGCCCGTGCACGCTTTCGATATAGAGCACGACGAAATCGTCATCGCTGAGGTCCACCGCTTCGATCCCGTCCATCTTGCTGCGCAGCCGGGGAATGAGGACGCGGCCCGAGTAATCGTACCATAGCATGCTGTCTTTTTCGGGCAGCGGACGGTTGGCGGGCGTCACCACGAAATCAAGCGGACCCGCCCGCGCCTCAACCGCCGTGGGCACGGATTGCGCATCGGGGGCCGTGCCGACCGCCAGCATGACCAGCTCCAGTTCCCGCAGGACCGTATCGGTCATCTGGCCGGTGACACCTTCGAAATGCCTCTGCGCAAAGATCACCACGACGACCAACTGCAAAAACACCACTGGTAACAGCAGGATCAGCGCGGCGCGTCCATAGATGCCGCGCGGAACATATCGTTTGAGCCAGGCAAAATTCATGGCTAGACCTTAGCCAGCCCCCTGCCCCAGCGAAAGGTGAAACCATGCTGCCGCCCGACAACTTCGACCCCGAGATTGGCCTTGCCGAAACCTTGGAACCCGGGCTGCGGCGGATCGTGGCGCCCAACCCCTCACCGATGACCTATCGCGGCACCAATACCTATCTCTTGGGCGAGACCGATGTGGCGGTGATCGACCCCGGCCCCGATAGCGCTGCGCATCTTGAGGCGATCCTCGCCGCGATCCAGCCCGGGCAGCGCATCAGCCATATCATCGTGACCCATACGCATCTGGATCACTCGCCGCTTGCCCGCCCACTGGCCGAGCGTACGGGGGCCGAGGTCTGGGCCTTTGGTGAGGCCACGGCGGGCCGTTCGACGGTGATGCAGGGGCTGGCCGAGGCGGGGTTGATGGGCGGCGGTGAAGGTGTCGACCACGGGTTTCGCCCCGATCACGTACTGGCCGATGGGGATGTACTAGAGGGGGACGGCTGGGCGTTGGAGGTGCTGCACACGCCGGGCCATATCGGCAATCATGTCAGCCTCGCTTGGGGGGATGCCTGTCTGACAGCGGATCACGTCATGGGCTGGGCGACCTCGCTCGTTTCGCCCCCTGATGGGGACCTGACTGATTTCATGGCCTCCTGCGAGAAGCTGGGCGCGCGGCAATGGCGGGTGTTCTACCCCGGTCACGGCGCCCCGGTGAGCGATCCCAACGCGCGGCTCGACTGGTTGGTCGCGCATCGTCGCGCGCGGGAGGTGTCGATCCTCGACGCGCTGGCTGCCGGGCCCGCGACGGCAGAGGACCTCGCTCGCGCCATCTATACCGAAACGCCTGCCGCGCTCTTGGGGGCGGCCACGCGAAACGTGCTCGCACATCTGGTCGATCTGACTGGCCGTGAGCGTGTTGCCCCAGAGGGCACCTTGCAGGCAGAGGCGCGTTTCTTCTTCAAGCCATAGGGAAATACCGGGCATTCCGTCGCAAAATCGCAACAAATGCCCCATTCTGGGCGCAATCTGGCCCCCTTATGGACCCGAACCGCGCCCAAGCTGGTTTCGGGGGTGAGAGACATCAAACCCCAGCGAGCAGCAAAGGAGCTACCCGATGGCCCGACTTGACAGAACGCCGCAACCACAGAAACCAAAGCCCGCGCCGAAGCCGAACGGCACCTCGGCCCAACCACCGCAGCGCCCCACGCCGCTGATCACCGACTACGCCAGTCTTTGAACGGCGCTCCCCGCGCACCGGAGGGGGCCGGTGGATGGGGGGAACTTTGGGGCCGGACCATGCGTTTGCCGCCTAGAGCAACACGCAAGGACAGATATGAAACCCCATACCCCCTCTCACGAAGCTGACCTCGCCCGTCTGCGCCGTTTGGCCGTCAGCATGGACAGCGCCTTTAAGCTGCCGATCGTCGGCGTGCGGATGGGATGGGATTCGATTCTGGGCCTCGTGCCGGTGGTGGGCGATACGCTCGCCCTTCTGCCCGCGGCCTACATCCTGAAAGAATCGCACCGCATGGGCGCGCCGAAAAGCGTATTGGCGAAAATGCTGGTGAACACCGGGGTCGACTATGTGATCGGCTCGGTCCCGCTGGTCGGTGACCTTTTCGATATCGGTTGGAAGTCGAAACTGCGCAACGTCGACTTGCTGGAGCGTCACCTGAAAGACCAAGCTGCTAAAGCCCCGCCGCTGGGCAATGTCGAAGGGCGCATGTCCTCGCACCACCCGACGCTCAACAACTGATCACCAAAGAAAAAGGGCCGCCCCAAGGCGACCCTTTCAGTCTTTCCGAAGAACGGGTGGCTTAGCCGACCAGTTCCAGACCGGAGAAGAAGTATGCGATCTCAACCGCTGCGGTTTCCGGCGCGTCGGAACCGTGCACGGAGTTTTCGCCAACGCTTTCAGCAAATTCTGCGCGGATGGTGCCCTCTGCCGCATCGGCAGGGTTGGTCGCGCCCATCACTTCGCGGTTTTTCGCGATGGCATTTTCACCTTCCAGAACCTGGGCCACGATCGGCGCGGAGGCCATGAACTCGCACAGTTCGTCGTAGAAGGGACGCTCGGCGTGCACTTTGTAGAACTCGCCCGCCTGCGCTTTGGTCAGGTGGATGCGCTTTTGTGCGACAACGCGCAGGCCCGCGTCTTCGAATTTCTTGACGATGGCGCCGGTCAGGTTGCGGCGGGTTGCGTCGGGCTTGATGATCGAGAATGTGCGTTCGAGGGCCATTGGCTGTACTCCATAGCGGGTGTTGATTTGCGCGCTCCCTAGCATGGGGTCTGGCCCATGAAAAGCCGTGATTGACCTTCGGCCCCGCTTGCTCCAAACGGCTTTCATGTTACGCATTTCAGAAATCAACTACTCCGTCGAAGGCCGCCCCCTGTTCGAGGAAGCCTCCGCCGTGATCCCCGAGGGGCATAAGGTCGGCATCGTCGGGCGCAACGGCGCGGGCAAGACGACGCTGTTCAAAATCATCCGTGGTGAGCTGTCACTCGACAGCGGCGATATCTCTTTGCCCTCCCGCGCCAAGATCGGCGGTGTGGCACAAGAGGTGCCCTCGTCCGAGACCTCGCTGATCGACACGGTGCTGGAGGCCGACGTTGAACGCGCCCGGTTGATGAAAGAGAGCGAGACCGCCGAAGACCCTGCCCGCATCGCTGACATCCAGACCCGTCTGGCCGATATCGACGCTTGGTCCGCCGAAGGCCGCGCAGCGTCGATCCTGAAGGGGCTTGGTTTCGACGACGAAGAGCAGCAGATGCCCTGCTCCGCCTTCTCCGGCGGCTGGCGGATGCGCGTGGCGCTGGCTGCCGTGCTCTTTGCCCAGCCCGACCTGCTGCTTTTGGACGAGCCGACCAACTACCTCGACCTTGAAGGCGCGCTCTGGCTGGAAAGCTATCTGGCGAAATACCCCCATACGGTTCTGATCATCAGCCACGACCGCGGCCTGTTGAACCGCGCCGTGGGCGGCATCCTGCATCTCGAAGACCGCAAGCTGACCTATTACCAAGGCCCCTACGACCAATTCGCCCGCCAGCGCGCCGAGAAACGCGCGTTGCAGGCGGCGATGGCCAAGAAGCAACAGGCCCGGCGCGATCACATGCAGGCCTTTGTCGACCGTTTCAAGGCCAAGGCCAGCAAGGCCAAGCAGGCGCAATCGCGTCTGAAGATGATCGAGAAGATGGACATGATCACCGCGCCCGAGGAGGCGGCGCGCAAGGTATTCACCTTCCCCGAGCCCGAGGAACTCTCGCCGCCGATCATCAATATCGAGAACGGTTCAGTCGGCTATAGCGACGACAACCCGGTGCTGACGCGGTTGAACCTGCGCATCGACCAAGACGACCGGATCGCCCTTCTGGGCAAGAACGGTCAGGGCAAATCGACGCTGGCGAAACTTCTGTCGGACCGGTTGCCGCTGATGGCTGGGCGGCAGATCAACTCCTCCAAGCTGCGCGTCGGTTTCTTCGCCCAGCATCAGGTCGACGAGCTGATCGTCGAAGAGACCCCGCTGCAGCACATGATCGCCGCGCGCCCCGGCGTGCTGCAATCGAAACTGCGCGCGCAGCTTGCGGGCTTCGGCCTTGGCCCCGAACAGGCCGAGACCGAGGTTGGGCGGCTTTCGGGCGGGCAGAAGGCGCGGCTCTCGCTGCTTTTGGCGACGCTGCACGCGCCGCATCTGCTGATCCTCGACGAGCCGACCAACCACCTCGACATCGAAAGCCGCGAAGCACTGGTGGAAGCGCTGACGCGCTATTCGGGCGCGGTGATCCTCGTCAGCCACGATATGCACCTGCTGTCGCTGGTGGCCGACCGGCTGTGGCTGGTGTCGAAAGGCACGGTCAAACCCTATGAGGAAGACCTCGAAGCCTATCGCAAAATGCTGCTGACGCCGGAAAAACCGGTCAGCAAGAACCCCGCCAAGCCGAAAGAAGCGCCAAAGCCCAAACGCGCAAGCCGCGATGAGGTGTTGGCCCTGCGCAGCGAGGTCCGCAAGGCCGAAGCGCGGATGGAAAAGATCAACGAGATGCGCGACAAGCTCGCCAAGAAACTCGCCGATCCCGCGCTCTATGAGGACGCCAAAACCGGTGAGCTTGAGGTCTGGAACAAGAAATACGCCGAGGTGATGGAGGCGCTGGACCGCGCGGAATCGCTTTGGATGGGCGCACAGGAAAAGCTGGAGAAGGCCACGGCCTGATCCGGAAGCGTTCACTTTATCACATCGCAGGGGTCGCCTAAGGGGCGGCCCTCGTGCATTCTGGCAAGAAGCCCCGCGCCAAGGAAGTCCCATGACCCTCGACACCGCCTATATGATCACCGCCCTCGTCACGATGTTCGTGGTGATCGACCCCATCGCCATCGCGCCGGTCTTCCTCGCGCTTACCCGCGGGATGAGCAATGCAGAGCGGCGCAAGATCGCATGGCGCGCGGTGGGCGTGGCCGGGTTGGTGCTGCTGATCTTTGCCGCCTTCGGCGAAGCGGTGCTGGGGTTCATCGGCATCTCCATGCCCGCTTTCCGCGTGGCGGGCGGCATCTTGTTGTTCATCACCGCCCTCGACATGCTCTTCGACCGCCGTACCAAACGGCGTGAGGACCGCGCGGATGAAGACGACCACGACGATCCGTCGGTCTTCCCCATGGCCATTCCGTTGATTGCGGGCCCCGGCTCCATCGCCTCGGTCATCCTGCTGACGGGAGAAAAACCGGGCGGCGAAGGGCTGTTGACCATTATCGTGATCACCGCGCTGACACTGGTGGTCATGGCGCTGACCATGCAGGTCAGCGGCGCGCTTGAGCGGGCGATGGGCAAGACCGGCATTAACATCGTGACCCGACTGCTTGGCATGTTGCTGGCGGCGCTCTCAGTTCAATTCGTGCTCGACGGCTTGGCGGCCTTTGGCTTTGGCCCGGGCCCCACGTCCGGCTGACATTTCCGCGCGGCCTTCCTATATGAGATGTAAGGGGGCGCGTTCATGGCCGGTATCGACACAGCACATCTGATCTATCTCATCGTTCTTCTGGCGATGGTGGCGGGCTGGTTTTTCATGCACAGCCGCCCGAATATGAACAAGACCCTGCAACAGGCGGCGGTCTGGGGGCTGATCTTTACCGGTGCCGCGGCGGGCGTCGGCCTGTGGCAAGACATCACCCGCGACAGCGCCCGCCAACATCTCACCATCAGCGAAGAGGGTGACATCGTCCTGCCCCGCGGGCGCGATGGGCATTACTACCTGACGGCCCAGATCAACGGCGCGCCGGTGCGCTTTGTCGTCGATACGGGCGCATCCGATATCGTGCTGACCAAATCCGACGCGGCGCGCATCGGCATCGACCCCGAGGGGCTGGATTACCTTGGCCGCGCGGGCACCGCCAATGGCGAAACGCGCACCGCCTTCGTGCGTCTCGACGAGGTGGTGGTGGGCCATGCGGTCGATCACAACGTCCCCGCGGTGGTGAATGACGGGATCATGTCGCAATCATTGCTCGGCATGGGCTACCTGCAACGTTGGGGCCGGATCGAGATCAGCGGCGGTGAACTGCGCCTGAGCCGCTGACGGAATAGGGCAAGACCTTGCCGGAAATACGGGGCAAAACATCAAACACGCCGCAAAATGACGCCGCATTCGCCGTGAATTGAACAGGTTCCCGCCCTTTTGAGCGGATATCTGCAGGGCACAACTGTACCCAATTTTGGAGAAAGTGCTGCTATGCTGATGAACATTTTTGGTGGGTCATCCTCCTACCAACAAAGCAACAAACCCGCTAAGGCGGAGAAGGCTGAAAAGCCGCAGGAAGCCGAGAAGGCCAAGGACAAGCCATCTCAGGCGCAGGCGAAACCTGCCAATGACGGGCAGAACGCGCAGAACAGCGCGGCGGCGCAGGAGGCATCCAAACCTCAAGCCGTGCAAGCGCCTGCCAAGGTCGAAACGGTGCAAGCCGTGGCACAGGCAAAGCCAGTTGAGACGGCCCAAAAAGCCACGAGCGCGGATGACGAAGCCTTTGCCCGCGCCGCAGCACAGCGCAGCGTCGACAGCCAACGCACCCGCGCCCTGCTGGACACGATCGCGCCCGTGAACAACAGCGCGGTCGAAGCGGCCAAATCCTATGTCAGCAAGGTCGAACCCGCAGCACCGGAGGCCGAGGCGACCAAATCCGCCGCTGCCGCGAAACCCGCGCTCGACAAAGCGGCCTGATCCGCGTTCAGGGGCGGCGGGCTTTCGGCCCCTGCCCCTGCACTGCCGCCCTTTAAGTCTCGGCCTTCTTTTCCCAGCGACCGCTTTCCTCGGACCAATATTGGGCCGAGGCGCCGTCGGATTTCAGCCGCTTCCACAGGCCGCGTGCCTCATCCAACGCCACGGGATCATGGCCGTCGAACAAGACGCAGACCCGTTGGTGCGCTGCCACTTCCGCAGCCGTGACATCGGCCCCATGCACCGTCATCAGACAATCCGCCCGATTGGGGGCGCCATCCTCCAGCGTCAGCAGCACGGGCTGATCCGCGTCCTGCGGCCCGCCCGCCATGCCATGGGGCAGAAAACTGTCATCCGCATAGGTCCAAAGCGCCCGGTCCAGCGCCTGTAGCCCCGCCCGATCCGTCCCGCGCAGAGCCACGCGCCAGCCATTGGCGAGCGACTTTTCCAGCAGCATCGTCAGCGTCTCGACCAGAGGTCGCTGGGTCAGGTGATAGAAGTAAGCCGCCCCCATCAGTCGCTCAGCCCTTCTCGAAACGATCGGCGACGAGACGGTTCAACGCCGCCACGCCCCAGCCCGTCGCGCCCGCGGGCGCCAGCGTGCTTTCGGATTTCAGTGAGGCAACACCGGCAATATCGAGGTGAATCCAAGGTGTCTCATCCTTGACGAACCGCTTGAGGAATTGCGCCGCAGTGATCGACCCCGCCGGACGCCCGCCGATGTTCTTCATGTCGGCCACGCGGCTTTTCAGCAGGTCATCATAGCCCTGCCCCAGCGGCATCCGCCACGCGCCCTCGCCTTCGCTCTCGGCGGCTTTTAGGAAATCGTTGCACAGCCCGTCGTCATTCGAAAAGACCCCGGCGTTCTCATGGCCCAGCCCGATGATGATAGCCCCGGTCAGCGTCGCCAAATCAATCATCGCCGCGGGTTTGAAACGATCTTGCGCGTACCACATGACATCGCAGAGCACCAAACGCCCCTCGGCGTCGGTGTTAATCACCTCCACCGTATCGCCCTTCATCGTGGTGATCACATCGCCCGGACGGGTGGCATTGCCCGAGGGCATGTTCTCAACGATGCCCACAAGCCCCACGACATTCGCCTTGGCCTTGCGCAGCGCCAGCGTGCGCATCACGCCCGAGACGACGCCCGCGCCGCCCATGTCCATGGTCATGTCTTCCATGCCAGCCCCGGGTTTAAGGCTGATGCCGCCGGTGTCAAAGACCACGCCTTTGCCGACCAGCGCCAGAGGGGCTGCGTCATCCGCGCCGCCTTCCCACCGCATCACGACCACTTTCGATGGGCTGTCCGAACCTTGGCCCACAGACAAAAGCGTGCGCATTCCGAGCTTTGCGAGTTCTTCCTCATCCAGAACTTCAACTTTCAGGCCCAAGCTCTCCAACTCGGCCAGTCGTTCGGCAAAATTGGTGGTGGTCAGGATGTTGGCGGGCGCATTGGTCAGATCGCGGGTCATGAAGGCCCCCTCGGCCACGGCCATGAGCGGTGCGGCGGCCTCACGCGCGTCATCGGGTTTGGAGCACATAATTTCGACCGTGCCTTTGCGCACCTTGGGCGCGGATTTGTGATCTTCGAACCCGTAGTCCCGCATTGCCAGACCAAAGGCCACATCGGCCACCCGGCGTGTCGCGGCGGCGAGCATCAGCAGATCGCTGTCGCCCCGGCGCTTGGCCAGCGCGGCCCCGGCTTTGCGCGCGGTCATCACCTCTGCCCGGCGCGGCATATGGATCACGTCGACCGCCTCTGCCGCCATGCCCGCAGGATATCCCATGCTGAGAACCTCGCCGGGTTTCAGCGCCGCGAAACGCTCACTCTCTACCAGCCGCTGCAAAGCGCCTTTGGTCAGACGGTTCACCCGCCGCGCCCCGGTATCCAAACGGCCCTCAGGCTCCAGAAACACCGCGATCCGCCCGGAATGCCCCGCGATACGGTCGATGTCGGTCTCGGCGAAGGTGATGGGGGTCAGATCGGTCATGGCATGCCTCATGGTTGATTTTGCCCCAGACCTAGCGCGCCGCGCGGCCCATGGCCAGATAGCAGTTTTCCCGCCCCGCGAATTGCTCTAAGATCTGCGCAAAGGCCGTCACAGCATCTCGGGGGATCAGAGTGGCAAGAATTGACCGCTACATGCTGTCGCAACTTCTGGTTATGTTCGGCTTTTTCGCTTTGGTGCTGGTGGCGCTTTTCTGGATCAACCGCGCGGTTGTCCTGTTCGACCGCTTGATCGGCGATGGCCAGTCCGCCTTGGTGTTTTTGGAGTTTACGGCCCTTGGTCTGCCGAAACTCATCGTCACCGTCCTGCCCATCGCGACCTTTGCCGCCTCGGTCTATGTGACCAACCGCATGTCGGGCGAATCCGAGTTGACGGTGCTTCAGGCCGCAGGCTCCGGCCCGTGGCGGCTGGCGCGGCCTGTCTTCGTTTTCGGGCTTTGCGTGGCGGCGATGATGACGGTGCTGAGCCATTTTCTGGTCCCCATGGCGCAGGGGCAGTTGAAGCAGCGCGAGGCCGAAATCTCGCGCAACCTCACCGCAAGGCTGCTGACGGAGGGGACTTTTCTGCATCCCTCCGACGATGTCACCTTTTATACCCGCGCCATCGACAGCGACGGGGTGCTGCGCGATGTTTTCCTGTCGGATCGGCGCAAGGCCGACGAAGGTGTGATCTACACCGCTGCCGAAGCCTACCTCGCCCGCAACGGCGACGACACGACGCTGATCATGCTCAACGGCATGGCGCAACGGCTGGACACCGAGAGCAACCGTTTGGCCACGGCCAAATTCCGCGACTTTTCGTTCGATATTTCCCCGCTGGTCAGCAGCGGAGACGCGATCGACCTGTCGGTGAGTGCCATGGTCACGCCTGATCTGCTTTGGGATTGGGACGGGGTGGCGGCGGCGACCGACACCTCGCCGGGCGTGGTGGCCGAAGAGCTGCATGGCCGCTTCGCGCAGCCGCTGTTCTGCCTTGTCGCCGCGATGATTGGTTTCGCGACTTTGATCCTCGGCGGTTTCTCCCGCTTTGGCGTCTGGCGCGAGGCGGTGATCGCTTTCGGCCTGCTCATCGCCATTGATGGGCTGCGGGGCACGATGGTGGTGCAAATCCGCGAGGCGGCAGCGCTCTGGCCGCTGGCCTATTTGCCCTCGCTCATCGGGGCCGTGCTGACGCTGGCGATGCTTTGGCAAGCCGCACATCCGCGCTGGATAAGGCGGCGTCTGCGTGGCAAGAGGGCCGCCACATGATCCTGCATTTCTATTTCGCCCGCCGCTTTTTCATGAGCTTTCTCGTCATCACCGGGGTGCTGGCCGCGCTGGTGATGCTGGTCGATGGTGTGGATCAGGCCCGGCGTTTCGCCGATGACGATGTGGGCTGGGATCAGGTGCTGGGCATGACGCTGCTGCACATGCCCCAGACCATCAACATGATCCTGCCGCTGATCATGATCCTCGCCACGGTGGCGCTTTTCATTGGGCTTGCCCGGTCCTCCGAACTGGTGGTGACCCGGGCCGCGGGCCGCTCGGCCCTGCGCGCGCTGGTGGCCCCGGTGGTGGTGGCCTTGATCATCGGCACGCTGGCCGTGGCCATGCTCAACCCCATCGTCGCGGCGACCAGTGAGCGGGCCGAGCAATTGACCCAAGAGTACCGGTCCAATGGCCGCGCGGCGCTTTCGGTCAGTGACGAGGGGCTGTGGCTGCGGCAAGGCACGGAGGAAGGCCAATCGGTTATTCGCGCATGGCGTACCAACGCCGACGCCTCCGTGCTCTATAACGTCACGATTATCAGCTATGATGCCGAGAAGGGTCCGATCCGGCGCATCGAAGCCGAAAGCGCAAAACTCAGCAGCGGCGATTGGGAGCTCACCGGGGCAAAGATTTGGCCGCTGGCGGCCGGGGTGAACGCCGAAGGCGCGGCGGAGGTGCATGAGACCCTGACGATCCCCTCTTCCCTCACCGTCGAGCGTATCCGCGAGAGCATTGGCCGTGTCGCCGCCGTCTCGATCTATGAACTGCCCGAGTTCATCCGGCAATTGGAACAGGCCGGGTTCAGCACGCGCCAGCATGAGGTCTGGCTTCAGGCCGAGCTTGCGCGGCCCTTCTTTCTGGTGGCCATGGTTCTGGTTGCGAGCGCATTCACCATGCGCCATACCCGCTTTGGGGGGACCGGCGTCGCTGTGCTGGCCTCGATTTTGCTGGGGTTCGGTTTGTATTTCATTCGCAGTTTCGCACAGATCCTTGGCGAGAATGGCCAGATCCCCGTGATCCTTGCCGCTTGGGCGCCGCCCGTGGCGGCGATCTTTCTGGCGCTAGGCCTGCTACTGCATGCGGAGGACGGCTGACATGCGCGCGGCCCTTGTTGGACTTGCCCTTACTTTCGCGCCTCTGAGCCTCGCCGCCCAGACCGCGCCCGCCAGCGACCGCCCCGCCGTTCTGGTGGCCGATCAGGTCTTCATTACCCGCGATAAGGTCTTGGTCGCGCAGGGAAATGTCGAAGCTTTCCAAGGTGATACGCGGCTGCGCGCCACGGCGATCCGCTATGATCAGGCCACCGGCGCGCTTAGCATCGAAGGGCCGATTGTGCTGTCTGAGGGGGAGAATACCACGATCCTCGCCGATGCGGCCTCGCTCGATGCGGGTTTGCAGTCCGGCCTTTTGCGCGGCGCGCGGATGATCCTTGAACAGCAGTTGCAGCTTGCCGCCGTGCAGATCAACCGGGTCGAAGGGCGCTATAGTCAACTTTACAAAGCCGCCGTAACCTCTTGCAAAGTCTGCGAAGATGGCGAAACGCCGCTTTGGCAAATCCGCGCGAAACGGGTGGTGCATGATCAATTGGCGCAGCAGCTTTACTTTGACGAGGCGCAGTTCCGGATCAAGAACGTGCCCATTGCCTATCTGCCCCGCCTGCGGCTGCCCGACCCCACGTTGGACCGCGCGACTGGCTTTCTGGCGCCCACGGTCCGCTCGACCTCGCAACTGGGCGTGGGGCTGAAACTGCCCTATTTCATCAAGATCGGCGATCACCGCGATCTGACGCTGACGCCCTATCTATCCGCCGAAACCCGCACGCTTGAGTTCCGCTACCGTCAGGCTTTCGTTTCGGGACGGATCGAGTTCGAAGGGGCGATCACCGATGATGAGTTGGACCCCGGCAAAACCCGTGGCTACCTCTTTGGCACCGGCAGTTTCGATCTGCGGCGCGACTACAAACTGTATTTCGATATCGAAACGACGAGCGACAGTTCCTATCTCAGCGACTATGGCTATTCGGGCAAGGACCGTCTGACCAGCGAATTGACCGTCAGCCGCGCACGGCGCGATGAATATATGCGGGCAACCCTGCTGAACTACCAATCGCTCCGCGATGGTGAAGACAATGATCTGCTGCCCAATCTGGTCTTGGATGGTGAATTCCAGCGGCGTTATTTCCCGACTTCCGTGGGCGGCGAACTCCGCCTGACGCTTGAGGCCCATAGCCACCGCCGGTCGTCGGACCTCAGCACCGATGGTAATGGGGATGGCGAGGCCGACGGGCGCGATGTGTCGCGGCTTAACGGGGAGGCCGCGTGGCTGCGGCGCTTCACCTTTGGCAACGGTCTGATGACCGATGTTGAGGCGGGGGCAAGCTTTGGTCTGTTCAACATCGCGCAGGATGCCGTCTATGACGGGCGCTACTCCGACCTCGTGCCCCATGCCGCCGTGACCATGCGCTACCCCATGCAGCGCCGCGAGGCCGCGGGCGTGGTGCAACAGCTTGAACCGCTGGTGCAATTGGGCTGGACTGGCGGTGATCGCCTCGACATTCCGAATGAGGAAAGCACGCTGGTGGAATATGACGAGGGCAACCTCTTGGCGCTCAGCCGTTTCCCCCGGCCCGACCGGCGCGAACGGGGTGCTGTGGCGGCCATCGGGGTGAATTGGGCGCGGCTCGATCCCAACGGCATGGATGCCAGCTTGTCTTTCGGTCAGGTGATCCGCGCCGATGCGGATGACGCCTTTAGCTTTAGCTCTGGCCTGCAGGGCACCTATTCCGATTTCCTGCTGGCCGGACAATTGCGCAGCGACAATGGTCTGGCGCTCATCGGGCGCGGGCTGGTCGACGATGACTTCGAGGTCGCCAAGGCGGAGCTGCGCGGGGTCTGGGATTTCAAACGCGGGCAGGTCTCGGGCAGCTATGTCTGGCTTCACGAAGACGCTGCCGAGGACCGCAACGAAGACGTGTCTGAGATCACCTTCGACGGCAGCTATTCGATCAACAGCCAGTGGCAGGCCTCCGCCGAATGGCGGTTCGATCTTGCTGACGAACGCGCAGCGACGGCGGGTCTTGGCCTGAGCTACAACAATGAATGCGTGCAGGTCGACCTTTCCGTGAACCGCAGCTATTCATCCTCAACAAGTGTTGAGCCCTCAACGGATATCGGTTTTAACATCGGCCTCAGGGGCTTTGCCGCAAACACCGGAACAGAAAGATACGTACGCTCATGTGGGAAGTAACGAAACAGACCGTCCGCGCCGGGATCCGTGGGACTGCGGCACTCGCCCTTGCTCTGGTCATTGGCCAATCGGCAGCGGCGCAGAACCTCTTTGCCCCCGTGGCCCGTGTCAATGACGAGGTGATCACAGGCTACGAAGTGCAGCAGCGTCAGCGCTTCATGCAGCTGATCGGCGCGCCCGGGACCGATACCGACAGCGTGATCGACAGTCTGATCGACGATCGCCTGCGTGGGCAGATCCTTGATCAAGCCGGGCTCGAAGTTACCCCCGAGGGCATTCGATCCGGCATGGCGGAATTTGCCCGCCGCGCGGACCTGACGACCGAGGAGTTTCTGAAAGTCCTTGGCCAAGCGCAGATTTCCGAAGAGACGTTTCGCGATTTCATCGTGATCAGCGCCGCATGGCGTGATCTTATTCGCGCGCGCTACAATGGCCGGGTCGACATCACCGACGAAGAGGTCGACCGCGCGCTTGGCAGCAGCCGGGGCAACAACGGTCTGCGTGTGCTGTTGTCGGAGATTATCATTCCCGCCCCGCCGCAGAATGCCGATCAGGTGAACGCGCTGGCCGAACGCATTTCGGAAAGCCGCTCCGAGGCCGAATTCTCGTCCTATGCCAGCAAGCATTCCGCCACAGCCTCGCGCGGACGCGGGGGCCGGATGCCTTGGACACCGCTTGAAAAACTGCCCGCCAGCCTGCGGCCCATCCTCTTGGCCCTCGCCCCGGGTGAGGTGACAGCGCCGCTGCCGATCCCCAATGCCGTGGCCCTGTTCCAACTGCGCGGCATCGAAGAGACCGGCAAGCCGAGCGTCGAGTATTCCGAAATCGATTATGCCGCCTATTACATCCCCGGTGGCCGTTCCGAGGCTGCGCTGTCGCGCGCGGCTGAGCTGCGCGGTCAGGTGGATCAATGTGATGACCTCTATGGCGTGGCCAAGGGCCAGCCCGCCAATGTGCTCGACCGTGGCACCAAGGCCCCGGCGGAAATTCCGCAGGACGTGGCCATTGAACTGGCGAAACTCGATACCGGCGAAGTCTCCACCGCGCTGACCCGTGCCAATGGGGAGACTTTGGTCTTCCTGATGCTCTGCAACCGCACCACGGCGGCCAATGCCGATGTGAACCGCGAGGCGGTGGTCAGTTCGATCCGGCAGCGCAAACTTGAGGGCTATGCCACTCAGCTGCTGGAACAGGCCCGCGCCGAAGCCCGTATCACCCGCCAATGAGCCGCCCGTCCCGGCCGGTGGCCATCACCTGCGGTGAACCCGCCGGGATCGGCCCCGAGATCGCCGCCCGCGCTTGGGCGGCGCTTTCGAAGGACATCCCAATGGTCTGGATCGGCGACCCGCGTCATCTGCCGCAGGATGTCCCGCACCGCGTGATCGACAGCCCGGATGAGGTGAGCGTGCCCAGTGCCGATGCGCTGCCCGTGCTCCCCCATCCCTTCGACAGCGCTGCCCTGCCCGGCGTGCCGCAGCCCGGCCATGCGCAGGGGGTGATCGACGTGATCGCCCGGGCGGTCGATCTGGTGCAGACGGGCGCGGCCTGCGGCGTCTGCACCGCGCCGATCCACAAGAAGGCCCTGCAAGACGGGGCCGGATTCGCCTATCCGGGCCATACCGAATACCTCGCAGCACTTGCAGGTGTCGATGACGTGGTGATGATGCTCGCCTCTGATCAATTGCGCGTCGTGCCTGCCACGATCCATATCGCGCTCGATCAGGTGCCGCAGGCGCTGACCCCTTCGGGCCTGCGCCGCACGATTGAGATCACCGCGCAGGAATTGCAAAACCGCTTTGGCATCGCCCGCCCCCGGATCGCCGTCGCCGGGCTGAACCCGCACGCGGGCGAAGGCGGCAGCATGGGCCGGCAAGAGATCGACTGGATCGCGCCGCTGATCCTTGAGATGCAGGGCGAAGGCTTTGCGCTGACCGGGCCGCTGCCTGCCGATACGATGTTCCACGCCCGCGCCCGCGAGGGCTATGACGCGGCGGTGGCAATGTATCACGACCAAGCGCTGATCCCGATCAAGACCTTGGATTTCGACCGGGGCGTGAATGTGACGCTGGGGCTGCCCTTCGTGCGCACCTCGCCCGATCACGGCACCGCCTTTGACATCGCGGGCCAAGGGCGCGCCAACCCGACCAGCATGATCGAAGCGATCAAATTGGCATGGCAGATGGGCCAAAAGACATGAGTGCAATCGACAATCTCCCGCCGCTGCGCGAGGTGATCAACACCCACGAATTGGCCGCGCGGAAGTCCCTCGGCCAGAACTTCCTGCTGGATCTGAACCTCACGGCAAAGATCGCGCGGCAAGCGGGGGATATGGCCGATTGCGACGTGTTGGAGATCGGCCCCGGCCCCGGTGGCCTCACCCGTGGGCTGCTGGCTGAAGGCGCACGTCATGTGCTGGCGATCGAAAAGGACCGCCGATGCCTGCCCGCGCTGGCCGAGGTGGCGGAACATTACCCCGGTCGCCTGACGGTGATCGAAGGCGATGCGCTTGAGATCGACCCGCTGAGCCATCTGACCCCGCCCATCCGGGTGGCGGCCAACCTGCCCTATAACGTCGGGACCGAACTGCTGGTCCGTTGGCTCACCCCGCCCGAGTGGCCGCCGTTTTGGCAAAGCCTCACGCTGATGTTCCAGCGCGAGGTGGCGGAGCGGATCGTGGCAACGCCCGGCTCCAAAGCCTATGGGCGGCTGGCCGTGCTGGCGCAGTGGCGCAGCGACGCGCGGATCGTGATGCAGTTGCCGCCCGGTGCCTTCACCCCGCCGCCCAAGGTCTCGTCGAGCGTGGTGCATCTGACCGCCCTGCCCGAACCGCGCTTCCCTGCCGACCCGAAGGTGCTGAGCCATGTGGTCGCGATGGCCTTCAACCAGCGGCGCAAGATGCTGCGCTCGGCGCTCAAAGGCGCCGCGCCGGATATTGAGGACCGTCTGACCGCCGCGGGGCTGAAACCCACCGACCGCGCCGAGCAGGTGCCGCTTGAGGGGTTCTGCGCCCTCGCTCGCGAGATTGCCAAGGGGTAACCATGTTCTACCGACTATTGCTCGTCTTTGCCCTATTGCTGGGGCTTTCCGCCTGCGCCCTGCCGCGCAACGGCCCACCGCCTATGGGCACCGAGGCCGAGATCACGGAACTCGCCCGCGCTATCGAAAACCTCTCACCGCAGGTAAATCCCGAAGAGGCCGCCCGTGCCGCGCGGATCGCTTACCGGCATACCCATGACCTGGCGATCGCCTATCAGATCACCGACCCGCCGCTGATCCATAACGTGAAGGTCAACAACGGCAGCAAGCCGCGCGGCCTGTGTTGGCATTGGGCAGAGGATTTGGAGAAACGCCTGAAGGCCGAGGGTTTCGCAACCCTCGACCTGCACCGCGCCATCGCCAATGGCGACTCGCGGATTCTGCTGGATCATTCCACGGCCATCATCTCGGCCGCCGGTGCGCCGATGCAGGCGGGGCTTGTCCTTGATCCGTGGCGGCGCGGGGGGGAACTGTTCTGGTCGCCGGTCACCAGCGACCCGCGGTATGACTGGGCGCCCCGCGAAGAGGTGCTGCGGCGCAACGGGCGGATCAGATATGTGCAGGCGGGGATGGAAGGGTAAATCTGCCCCGCGCTGTCGACCATCACCACCCACGAAAAAGCCCCGCAAATTGCGGGGCTTTTCTTATTCTGCGACCTTTGCGGTGTCGCTCTTGCTGTCGCCACCCTCCTGCGGCTGTGCCTCTGCCGCTTTCGGCTTGGGCTTGCGGCGCGGGGCGCGTTTCGGCTTGGGCTTGCTTTCGGGCGTGTCGACCAGCGTGCTCTCTTCGCTGTTCGTCTCGGCCTCGGCCTGCTGTTGCGCGGGCTCTTGCTGCTCGGGCTGTTTGTCGGCTTTCGGCTGCTCGCCCTGCGACTGGCCGCCCTGCTGTGCCTCGCGCTCCTGACGCTCGGCCCGCTCGCGATCCCGCTCGGCCTGACGCTCACGGTTCTGGCGCTCTTGCTCCTCGCGGCGCTGGTCCACTTCGCGCTGTGCCTCGCTCAGCAGGCGCAGGTAGTGTTCGGCGTGCTGTTGAAAGTTCTCGGCGGCCACACGGTCATTGCTCAACTGGGCATCGCGGGCCAGTTGGTTGTATTTCTCGATAACCTGCTGCGGCGTGCCGCGCACCTTGCCCTCGGGGCCGGAGCTGTCAAAAACACGGTTGACGACATTGCCGCCGCCACCTTGCGACGAGCGTTTGCGGTTATTCTTCGACCGGGAGCGTGATCTGGGAGAATTCATGGAATGATGTCAGCCTTGTGTGCTGTGTGTCGTTCACCGGGGGTGCAAAGCACGTCTTGAACCCGGCCTAAGCGATATGTTGGGCATAGTGCCGCGCGGGACCGCCTGTGGCATCCACCGCTGCAACACCCCTGACTAACCATGCCAGAAAGGCTTGGGCAAGAAGAAACTGCCGCTTAGCCCGCCAAATGGCGGTTTTTTCGCGATTTCACGCCGGTTTATCGGCTGAAACGACCCTTGGCCGCCCATCGAGATCATGCGCCAGCTTGACCCGGCCCCAGCCCGCCGCGGTAAAGATTTCCTGCACCGCTTCGCCCTGTTGCCAGCCGATTTCGACCATAACGCGGCCTTGAGCCGTGAGGTAGCCCTGCGCCTCGGCGGCGATGATGCGGTAGATGCTCAGCCCGTCTTGGCCGTCAGTCAGCGCCATTTCCGGCTCATGCTGGCGCAATTCCGGTGAGACATCGGCCATTTCCTCGGCGGCCAGATAGGGCGGGTTCGACAGGATCAGATCAAACCGCCCCTCAACGGCGCTGAACCAATCGGACTGCCGGATATCGGTGCGGTCGGCCACCCCGTGCTGCACCGCATTGGCGCTGGCCTGAAGGCAGGCAGCTTCCGAGAGGTCCACCCCCAGCCCCGTCGCCGCTGCCCGTTCGGCCAGCAGGGTAACGAGGATACAGCCCGAGCCGGTGCCGAGGTCCAGAATGCGGGTGAAATCCTCGCCGAGCGCGAGGTCAATCAGGGTCTCCGTCTCAGGCCGCGGGTCAAGCACATCGCGGCTGATCGCGAAATCGCGGCCATAAAAGGCCCGCCGGCCGATCAACTGCGAGACTGGCACGCGCACGGCGCGCAGGGAGATGAGCTGGTCAAAGCGTTCGGCAACCTCGGGGGCGATTTCCTCGGGCGCGATGAGGGTCACGCGGGCGGCATCGACAGCGGCGGCATGGGCGAGCAACAGCCGCGCATCCCGCGCCGGATCGGGCACACCGGCGGCACGCAGCCGTCCGGCGGCGGCGGCCATGGCTTGGGCGGCGGTTTGGGCCCTCACCCCTCCATCTCCGCCAATTGCCGGGCTTGGGCGTCGGCAGTCAGGGCATCGACGATCTCATCCAGATCGCCCTGCATCACGGCTTCGAGCCGGTAAAGCGTCAGGTTGATCCGATGGTCCGTCATACGACCTTGGGGGAAATTATAGGTGCGGATCCGCTCGGACCGGTCACCGGATCCCACCTGCGCCGCCCGGTCGGCAGAGCGCTCGCTGTCCATCCGGCTGCGCTCCATATCATAGAGCCGTGCTTTGAGCACCTGCATCGCCTTGTCGCGGTTGCGGTGTTGGGACTTCTCTGACGAGGTGACGACGATCCCGGTCGGGATATGGGTGATCCGCACGGCGGAATCAGTGGTGTTGACGTGCTGGCCGCCCGCGCCCGAAGAGCGCATCGTGTCGATCCGCAGGTCATTTGCGTTGATCTCGATATCCACATCCTCGGCCTCGGGCAGCACCGCCACGGTCGCCGCCGAAGTATGGATACGCCCGCCGCTTTCGGTGGTGGGCACGCGCTGCACCCGGTGCACGCCGCTTTCGAACTTAAGCCGGGCAAAGACGTTCTGACCGGTGATATGGGCCACGACCTCTTTCACGCCGCCGAGTTCGGTCATCTGGCTTTCGATCAGGTCAAACCCCCAGCCCTGCGCCTCGGCATAGCGTTGGTACATGCGCAGCAGGTCACCGGCGAAAAGTGCCGCCTCATCGCCGCCCGTACCTGGGCGGATCTCCAACATGGCGGGTTTCGCATCCGCCGCGTCGCGCGGCAGAAGTGCGAGTTGCAACCCCTGCTCGACCTCCGGCAGACGGGCGCGCAGGCGCGGCAGTTCATCCCGCGCAAGCTCAGCCATCTCGGGGTCTTTCAGCATCTCTTCGGCCTCTTCAAGGTCGCGCTGAAGCTGCTGGTAAAGATCGATCTGATCGACCACGGGCTTGAGATCGCTGTATTCTTTGGCGAGGGCTGCAAAATCGGCCCCATCGGAACCCGCAGACATGCTGGCCTCCAGAAACTGGAAGCGTTGCGAGATTTGCGCGAGACGGTGCATCGGGATCATGGGGTTCCTGTCGCTTATGCAATTGCTTTGGTCAAGAGGCGGCTTGTGCTATCATGGGCTATGACACGTCTTATGCCGCTCATCTGCCTTATGGGCCTGACGGCCCTGCACCCTGCCCTTGCGGATGTCAAAGCGCCGGGCGGCAAGACGATTGATTGCTATTGCACCAACAGCAGCGGCGCCCGGGTGGAACTGGGTGAGACCATTTGCCTGCAAGTGGATGGGCGCATGTTCATGGCGCAATGCCAGATGTCGCTCAATGTGCCGATGTGGCGGGAGGTGCAGCAAGGCTGCCTGTCATCGCGCCTCGATCTGATCAAGCCATCCGTTGACCCGCTTGGCGTTGACCCCCAGATCTGATCGGCCAAAGCGCGAGCGGCCATAGACCTCGACATAGCGCGGCGCGTCTCCATAGATGCCGATGGTGGTGAAATCGGGATAGCCCATCAATTTGGTGCGGGTGACATAGGTGACCTGCCCCTCGGCGAGCGATCCGGCGACGACTTCGGTGCGCGGGGTTTGCAGGATCACCCGGTCAAGCTGGGCCAAGGTCTCGGCCCCGTCGCCCTCGACGGGCGCGCGCCAGATATAGCTGTTGGTGCCTTGGGTCTTGCCCATCTTCTGCCCTTCGGCCTGAACATGCCAACGCGCGGTGTCGATGGGCGCAAGGCGGACATAGGCCACCAAGGCGACGAGGGCGATCACGATGATCCAGAACAGCATTTTAAGCACCTTTCAAAGCTCGGCGGTCAGGGGCGACGGAGGTCGCAGTAAGCAAGCCGGCCCGCCGTTCAGCGGACCGGTGCGTGATGTCGTGGCTTTCGCTCACGCGGTTCTCATGCGGTGACCCAACAGCGACAGAATCTCGGTCGCGACATGGGCGCCTGCGACCGCCGTGGCGCCGGTTGTGTCGAAGGGGGGCGAGACTTCGACGACGTCACCCCCCATGATGTTGATCCCCGCAAGATCGCGCAGCATGATCGACGCCTGCGCCGAGGTCAGCCCCCCCCACACCGGCGTGCCGGTCCCGGGGGCAAAGGCCGGGTCCAGCGCGTCGATGTCAAAGGTCAGATAGCAGGGGCGATCGCCGAGGATTTCCTTGATCTTGGCCACGGTGGCCTGCGGCCCTTTCTCATGCACCTCACGCGCGTCGATGATATTGACGCCCATCGTGTCTTCGTTGGTGGTGCGGATGCCGACCTGAACGCTGGTAGACGGGTCGACAATGCCAGACTTCACGGCCTTGTAGAACATCGTCCCGTGGTCGATCCGGTCCATGTCGTCGTCTTCCCAAGTATCCGTATGCGCATCGAACTGTAACAGGCTGATGGGCCCGTATTTTTCCGCATAGGCCTTGAGGATCGGGAATGAGATATAGTGATCCCCCCCCAGCACTACAGAGGCCGCCCCGGCGTCCAGAATGGTCTTGATATGGGCCGTCAGGGCGGCGGGAAACTGGCTGACATGACCATAGTCGAAGGCCAGATCGCCGTAATCCGCGATGGCGAATTCGCTGAGCACGTCGAAATCCCAGCCATAGGGCGCATCGGGCGCTTGCAGCGCGCTGGCCTCGCGGATGGCGCGGGGGCCTAGGCGCGTGCCGGGGCGGTTGGTCACCGCTTGATCGAAGGGCACGCCGGTCACCGCGATGTCGACGCCGGTCAGATCCTTGGTGTATTTCCGTCGCAGGAAGGAGGTCGCCCCGCCAAAGGTCAACTCATAGCTCGGCCCTTTGAGGTCCTCGCGGGTAAAGGCCATATCCATCTGTTTGGCCGCGTCTTCCAATGCCATTAGTTGCCTCCTGCTGGCTGTGCCCGCTCAACGATACGGGCGAAAAAGGATGCGCCAAGCGGCGCGATCTCGTCGTTGAAGTCGTATTCCGGGTGGTGCAGCCCCGCGCCTTCCCCAGCCCCGAGGAAGAGATAGGCACCGGGGCGTTTTTCAAGCATGAAGCTGAAATCCTCCGCACCCATCTCGCGGCCATAGTCACCGTGCACTTGGGCCGCGCCCACTACCTCGGTCGCTGCCGCGATGGCGGCCTCGGCCTTGGCCGGATCATTGACCGTGGCGGGATAGCCGACCTCATAGTCCAACTCGGCGGTGACGTCATAACTCGCCGCCTGCCCGTCCACGATCTGCTGCATCCGGCGCATCACCATGGCCTGCACCTCACGGTCAAAGGTGCGCACGGTACCGTTGATATAGGCGGTTTCGGGGATGATGTTATCGGCGGTGCCGGTGTGGATCTGCGTGACTGAGACGACCAAATCCTGCGCCGCGACATGGTTGCGGCTGACGATGGTCTGAATGGCCGTGGCGATGCCACAGGCCGCCACAACGGGGTCGCGGCTCTCATGGGGCATCGCGCCATGGCCGCCTTTGCCCTTGATATGAATGTGGAACTCATCCACCGCCGCCATGATCGGCCCCGGCGTCGTGTAGAATGCGCCTTCGTCAAAGCCGGGCGCGTTGTGGATGCCGTAAACCTGCGCGATTTCGAACCGCTCCATGATGCCTTCTTCGACCATCACGCCCGCGCCGCCGCCCGCCTCTTCGGCGGGTTGAAAGATCAGCGCCACCCGGCCTGCGAAATTGCGTGTCTCGGCCAGATATCGCGCCGCGCCGAGAAGCATGGTGGTGTGCCCGTCATGGCCGCAGGCGTGCATCTTGCCCTCCCGCGTGCTGGCATAGTCCTTGCCCGTTGCCTCTTGGATCGGCAGCGCATCCATATCGGCGCGCAGGCCGATGGTCGGGCCTTCGCCCTGCCCCTCGATGATCGCCACGATGCCGGTTGTCGCGATGCCCTCGTGCAGTTCATCCACACCAAATTCGCGCAGCCGCTCGGCCACGAAAGCTGCCGTCTCATGGCAGTCAAACGCCAGTTCGGGGATCCCGTGCAAATGGCGCCGCCATGCTGTCATATCCTCCGCAAAGGCGTTGATGCGGTTCACCACGGGCATGGGCTGGACTCCTTGGGGTTGGTTTGGTCAGGGTGCATCTGACACCAGACATACGGGGCCTGCAATGCCGGACAACACAAAAGCCGATCTCATTCACGATTCAGATGCCGGGATCGAACGGTTGCTCGAAATCATGCGCCGCCTGCGCGACCCCGAGACGGGCTGCCCCTGGGATATCGAGCAAGATTTCGACAGCATCGCGCCCTATACCATTGAAGAGGCTTATGAAGTCGCCGACGCCATCGCCCGGCGTGATTGGAGCGAGCTTGAGGGGGAATTGGGCGATCTGCTGCTGCAATCGGTCTATCACACGGCGATGGGTGAGGAAGCGGGGCATTTCACCTTTCAATCCGTGGTGCGCAACATCAGCGACAAGATGGTGGCGCGGCATCCGCATGTCTTTGGCGACGAATCCCGCGACAAAAGCGCCGAACAGCAGACCGCCGATTGGGAAAAGATCAAAGCCCGCGAACGCGCGGGCAAGGCACAGAGGGGCACCTTGGACGGGGTGGCAATCGGCCTGCCAGCGCTGTTGCGGGCGATGAAGCTTCAGAAACGCGCGGCGCGTGTGGGGTTCGACTGGCCCGAGACGACGCAGGTGCTCGACAAGATCACCGAAGAGGCCGCCGAATTGGTCGAGGCGAAGGACCAGCTGAGCCAAGCGGAGGTCGAGGAAGAATACGGCGATCTGCTTTTCGTCATGGCCAATCTGGGCCGCCATCTGGGCCTTGACCCGGAAGCCGCTCTGCGCGCCGCCAATGCCAAATTCACCCGCCGGTTCGAAGGGGTCGAGGCCCGGCTTGCCGCCATGGGCAAAACCCCGCAAGACAGTGATCTGGCCGAGATGGATGCGCTGTGGGATGCGGTGAAACTGGCGGAACGCGGCTAATCCCCCGGGCAGCGGCTGGACAAAGACCGGCCCCTCCGGCAAGGCTCTGCCCCAAGCAATTTGACGAAAGTAAGCCCATGACCCCGCGCAAAATCATCATCGACACCGACCCCGGCCAAGACGACGCCGTCGCGATCCTCCTCGCGCTAGCAAGCCCCGAAGAGATCGACGTTCTCGGCATCACCTGTGTGGCGGGCAATGTGCCGCTGGATCTGACCTCGAAGAACGCGCGGATCGTTTGCGAGTTGGCGGGGCGCAGTGATGTGAAGGTTTTCGCCGGTTGCGACCGCCCGCTGGGGCGTGAACTGGTGACCGCGGAACATGTGCATGGCAAGACCGGCCTCGACGGCCCTGACCTGCCCGACCCGCAGATGCCACTGGCCGAAGGGCATGGGGTGGATTTTATCATCGAACAGGTCCGCGCCCATTCCGCAGGCAGCGTGACCCTCTGCCCCTTGGGGCCGCTGACCAATATCGCGACCGCCCTGCAAAAAGCGCCCGACATCGCCGAGAAGGTGCAAGAGATCGTGCTGATGGGCGGCGGCTATTTCGAGGGGGGCAACATCACGCCCACGGCGGAATTCAACATTTACGTCGACCCCCATGCCGCTGATATCGTTTTCAAATCCGGCATTCCGATCGTCGTGATGCCGCTCGATGTCACCCATAAGGCGCTGGTCACCAAATCGCGCAACGATGCCTTCCGCGCGCTTGGCACCAAGGTCGGCGTCGCGGTGGCCGAGATGACCGATTTCTTCGAGCGGTTCGACAAAGAGAAATACGGCTCCGAAGGCGCGCCCCTGCATGACCCTTGCGTCACCGCCTATTTGATCAACCCCGATCTTTTCCAAGGCCGTCATATCAATGTCGAGATCGAGACCCAGTCGGAACTGACCATGGGCATGACCGTTGCCGACTGGTGGCGCGTGACCGACCGGGCGCCCAACGCGCTCTTCGTAGGCGATCTTGATGCCGACGGGTTCTTTGCCCTGCTCACCGAAAGGCTGGCCCGCCTATGAGCGCACATCTCACCCTCGGCGCGCCAGAGCATCTCGACAAGCTTGTCGCGCTGGTGGCGGCATTTCACGCCGAAGCGGGGATCGAGATGAGCGATGAACAGCGCCGCCGCGGGCTGGCCCCGCTGCTGGATGGCATCCCCCACGGCGCCGCCTATCTAATCGGCCCGCCCCGCGCGCCGATTGGCTATGTGGTGATCTGTTTCGGCTGGTCGGTTGAATTCGGCGGGTTGGACGCCACCATTGATGAAATCTACGTCCGCCCCGGTGTTCGGGGGCGCGGTATCGCCTCGGAGGCGTTGATCGCGCTGCCCCGGGCGCTGGCGGCAGGCGGGCTGCGGGCCGTCCATCTTGAGGTGGATCGCAACAATGCCGCGGCGATGAAACTCTATACCCGTGCGGGCTTTCGCCCGCGCGAGGATTACATGCTTATGTCCCGGACCCTGTGATGCGTATTCCTTTCGATAACAGCTATGCCGCCCTGCCAGAGGGGTTCTTTACCCGGCTGGCTCCCACGCCTGTCAAAGCGCCCCAGCTTTTGGCATGGAACACCGAATTGGCGGTGGAACTGGGTATCGAAGGGGCTGAGCCCGCGCAAATCACGCAGGTCTTCGCCGGAAACGATGTGCCTGCGGGGGCCGATCCTCTGGCGCAGCTTTACGCCGGGCATCAGTTTGGCAACTTCAACCCGCAGCTTGGCGATGGCCGGGCGATCCTGCTGGGGGAAGTCGTCGATCAAGGCGGCCAGCGCCGCGACATCCAGTTGAAAGGCTCTGGCCCCACGCCCTATTCGCGGATGGGCGATGGCCGCGCATGGGTCGGGCCGGTGCTGCGCGAATATCTGGTGAGCGAGGCGATGTATGCCCTTGGCGTGCCCACCACCCGCGCCTTGGCCGCCGTCGCCACTGGTGAGCCGATCCTGCGCGAAAGCGGCCCCCTGCCCGGTGCCATCGTGACCCGCGTCGCCGCCAGCCACCTGCGCGTTGGCACCTTTGAGGTCTTCGCCCATCGCGGGGAGACCGAAGCGCTCAAAACCCTCACCGACTATGCCATCGCGCGCCATTACCCCGAGACCTATGGCCCGCTTGGCCTTTTGCGCGCAGTCTGTGCCGCGCAGGCGGAACTGGTGGCGCAATGGATGTCGGTAGGCTTTATCCACGGCGTGATGAACACCGACAATTGCAGCATCTCGGGCGAGACGATCGACTATGGCCCCTGTGCCTTTATGGATGCCTTCCATCAGGGCCGTGTCTTCAGCTCAATCGACCGGCAGGGGCGCTATGCCTATGGGAACCAGCCGCAGATCGTGGTCTGGAACATGGCGCAGCTGGCGACCTCGCTTTTGCAGCAGATGGAGGACAAGGAGAGCGCCGTCGAAGAGGCCACCGAGATCGTCCACGACATGCCCGACTTGATCGAAGCCGCATGGCTGCGCCGTTTCGCGGCGAAGATCGGCATCTCGACGCCACGGGCCGAAGATGTTGACTTGATCAACGAATTGCTGGGGCTGATGCAACAGGATGGTGCGGACTTCACCAATGCCTTCCGCGCGCTTCCCACAGATCAAGCCCGCGACCAGTTCACCGACCGCGACGCTTTTGACACATGGGCCGAAGGCTGGCGCGCGCGGATTGAAGGGGAGCCCGATCCGCAAGCGGTGATGAATGCGGCGAACCCTGCCGTGATCCCCCGCAACCACCGGATTGAAGAGATGATCGAGGCGGCCGTCGCGGGCGACATGGCCCCTTTCGAGCGGCTGATGAGAGCGCTGGCCACCCCCTTTGACGAGACGGACCCCGAGCTTCAGCGCCCGCCGACCGAGGACGAGATCGTGCCCGCCACATTCTGCGGCACCTGAGCTTAGTGGCTGCGGGGTTTACGGTTAATCAGGTAAATCCCCGCCGCCACCAGCAGCAATGCGGCCCAGATGCTCAGCCCCACTTCTTCCGAAAGGATCAGCCAGCCCAGAAGCACGGCAAAGACCGGCGACAGAAAGCTAAACGAGGCGACGGAGGCTGCGGGATAGATCGTCAGCAACCAGAACCATGCCAGAAAGCCAAAGCTCGCCACCGCGATGATCTGATAGGCAAGCCCCGCCAGATGCACCGGGGCCACTTCGCGCAGCAAGGGGCCGAAGAGTGGCGCAAGCAGCAGAAGGATCGGGGCGGAGATCACCAGTTGCATCATCAGTTGCTGCGCAGGCGGCACTTTGGCCAGCGGCGTGACGCGAACGCAAAGCGCGATGCCTGCCCAGCAGAGTGCTGCGAAAAGCGCCAGAAGATCGCCCAGCCAATGCGCCCCTTCGGCCCCGCCATCGCTTAGCGCCAGCACCACACCGCCCATGGCCAGCCCCATGCCGATGAGCCGCGCGCCGCTCAGCCGTTCCCCCGGCAGCCACAGATGCGCGGCGATGCCAAGCCAGACCGGCATGGAATAAAGCAGGATCGACGCGCGGCTGACCGTGGTCAGATCGAGCGCGAGGAACAGGCAGACAAACTCTAGCGTAAAGAAAAGCCCCGCCGCCAAACCGCCCCATAGGGCGGCACGCGGGATCGACAGGCTGACGCCCCGCAACCGCATCCAGATCAGCAGCAAAAACACCGCCCCGAGAGAGCGCAGCCCGGCCAGAAAGACCGGGTTGAAGCCGCCAGTGCTGACCTTGATGACGACTTGGTTAAAGCCGAGGTTCAGCGCGAAGAGCACCAGCGCCACGGCGCCAAATGTGTCGATATGTGATTTGCGTTCCATCCTGACAAAAGCGCTGCCCGGATCGGATAAGTCAATGGCGCGCCGCGGTTTTCCGGGCGCGCCATTTCGCTGTCCTAGGGAGGTGCCTCGGCTCAGGCCGCCTGCTGGCCGCCCGACTTGGCGCCGCCGCCACGCCTGCGACGGCGCCCGCCGCTCGGCTTGCCCGCGCCTTCACCACCGCCGCCGCCGCCACCGGGACGACCGCCACCACCACCGGGGCGGCCACCGCGTCTGCGGCCCCGGCCCTTGGGTTTCGCAGGCTCATCGATCACTTCCCAAGGACGGCCCGAGGCCACGGGGATCGAAATGCCCATGGTCTTTTGGATCGCCTTCAATTCGCCCATCTCATCGGGGGCGCAGAAGGCCACGGCGGCCCCATCCTTGCCCGCCCGCGCGGTCCGACCAATGCGGTGGACATAGTTGTCCGGCACATTCGGCAGGTCGAAGTTATAGACGTGTTTCACATCCGGAATGTCGAGGCCCCGCGCCGCCACATCGGTGGCCACCAGCACGGTAATGTCGCCATTCTTGAACCCCGCAATCGCGCGGTCCCGCTGACCTTGGCTTTTGTTGCCATGGATCGAAGCAGCGTCAAACCCGGCCTTCACCAGCGTCTTCATCAGCTTTTCCGAGCCGTGTTTCGTGCGGCCAAAGACCAGCGCGCGTTCGCCCTTGTGTTTGGCCAGCAGTTCTTTCAGCAGTTCGGTCTTCTCAGCCTTGGCGATGAAATGCACCTCTTGCGTCACCTTATCCGCCGCCTTGCCCGGAGGCGAGACTTCGATGCGGATCGGGCTGTTGAGATAGCTGTTGGCGATCTCGTTCATCAGCTTGGGCATGGTCGCCGAGAAGAGCATCGTCTGCCGCTCTTTCGGGATCATGTCCGAGATTTTGCGCAGATCATGGATGAACCCCATGTCGAGCATCTGGTCGGCCTCATCCAGCACGAGAAAGGTCGTTGCGTCGAGCTTGACCGCGCGGCGGTCGAGCAAGTCCAGCAGACGGCCCGGTGTGGCAATCAGCAGATCGACACCCCGTTCCAGACGTTTGATCTGGGTGTTGATCGACTGGCCGCCAACCACCATCGCCACTTTGATCGGCGTGCCTTCGGCATAGCCGCGCAGGTTCACGGCGATCTGCTGCGCCAGCTCACGCGTAGGCGCAAGCACCAGCCCGCGCACGGAACGCGCTGCGGGGCGGCCCTCGATCTCCATCATCTGGGCCAGCAGCGGCACGCCAAAGGCGGCGGTCTTGCCGGTGCCGGTCTGTGCAAGGCCCATCACGTCGCGCCCGTTCAGCGCATGGGGGATCGCCTGTTTCTGGATCGGGGTCGGCTCGTTCAGCCCCATCTCTTTCAATCGGGCCACCAGTTTGGCAGGCAGGCCCATCATGTCAAAATCGCTCATTCGTTCACTTTCCGGCACACAAAACCGCGCGCCATGTTCTTTCGCCGCGCCACTCAGCAGGCGCCACGGGGTCGCGCAAGCCAGATCGCGGGCGCAGGCCACATGCCTCACACCCGTCTGTCGCGCTTGGCCCCACGCGTGATTTTGGGAACATCGGCGGGCCTTGTCGTCAGCGTCCCAGAGGCCCCTCATGGGACTTGGCGCTGATACTGCTCACGCGGCAGAAGGCTTCGCTTGATCATCACATGGGCGCTACGTGCGCAAAAGTCAACCGGCGCGGTCAATTCCGGTGGCGTCCGGCGGTGCTAAAATGCTAGGACCGTAGTCCGACGGACGAAGGGCGAGACGATGCGCAACCCGATCATCAAACGCTGCGAGGCGATGGGCCTGCGCATGACAGGTCAACGCCGGGTCATCGCTCAGGTGATTCACGACAGCGAAGACCACCCCGATGCCGAAGAGATCCTGACCCGCGCCAGCGTGATCGACAGCGGCATCTCCATCGCCACGGTCTACCGCACGGTGAAGCTGTTTGAGGAAGCGGGCATTCTGGACAAGTTGGAGTTCGGCGATGGCCGGGCGCGTTACGAGGATGCTCAGCGGGCGCATCACGATCACCTCATCGACGTGAACTCGGGCGAGGTGATCGAATTCGTCGATGCGGAAATCGAAGAGCTTCAGGAACGGATCGCGCGCAAGCTGGGTTACAAATTACAGGGCCACCGGATGGAACTCTACGGTGTGCCGATCAAGAAGGATGACCCATGACAGAACGTGACCGCCCTTTGCTGGCCGTGTTGATCGACGCCGACAACGTGCCCGCAAAACATGCCGCTGCCATCATGCGGGAGGTTACGACGATTGGAGAGCCCGCCCTGCGCCGGGTCTATGGCGATTGGTCGAACGACCACCTTAAGGGCTGGAAAGCGCCGATCCGCGAGTTGGGTTTGGTGGCGCATCAGGAAACCGCGAACACCAAGGGCAAGAACGCCAGCGACATCGGGCTGGTCATTCAGGCGATGGACATCCTGCACAGCCGCCGCTTCGATATTATCGTGATCGTTTCCTCCGACAGCGATTTCACCGCGCTGGTGAACCGCCTGCGCGAGGATGGGGTGACCGTTATCGGCATCGGCGAGAAGAAGACCCACGATTCGCTGCGCAATGTCTACAACCGCTTCATCCTGATCGAAAACCTCGACGAGGTAGAGCCCGACACCCCCTCGCGGGCCAAGGCCAAGGTGGGCGATGCCCTGCCCCTGTTCAAAGCCGCGATGGACAAGATCGACACCGAAGACGATTGGTATAACCTCGGCCAGATCGGCCAGACCATTCAGGCAGCGCATCCCGATTTCGACAGCCGTACCTATGGTCATGGCAAGCTGAGCGCCTTGGCCGCCGACCTCAAAGCCTTGGAAACGCGGAAGGACGGCAACCGCTTGATGGTCCGCCTAAAAAGCTAACGCCGGATCACTCGGCGGCGCGCTGCTCTTGCTTCGCGACGCGGGCGAGCATGGCCGGCAGCAGTACGCTCAGCACCACCAGACGCATGATGTGGCAGGCGGCGACAAAGCCCGGCACCACCGCCAGCACCGCGCCAAGGGCGATCATCGTCTCCAGCCCGCCGGGTGCGAAGGCCACCAGCACATGCCCCAGCGGCATGCCAAGCGCCCAGGTCACCGGCACCGCGCCAAGGCCCGCCAGCCCCACCGCCACGCCGGTAATCGCCAGCCCCGCGCCAAGCCCGCTTGCCAGACGCGCAGGCGTGATGCCGGAAAACCGCGTACCGATGAGGCTGCCGAGCACGAGATAGGCGACAAGGGTCAGCCAGCCCGGCAGAACGCCAGTTTCTAGCCCAGTCAGATGCGCGATGGCCGAGACCACCATCGCCCCCATCAAGAGCGGCGCGGGCACGGAAAGACGGGCAAAGATCATCCCCACGAGGACGGAGACGCCGATCATCACGAGGATCGACAGCAGGCTCATCCCCGCGCCCGCAGGGGCGATATTGCCGGTCATGTCGACGCCCATCAGCAAAGCGGCGAAAGGCACGACGATGGTCAGCGCCAGAAGCCGGACCGACTGCGTAATCGAGATGCGCGGCACGTCCGACCCGCTGTCGCTGGCAATCGCCATCACGAAACTCAGATGTCCGGGGGCCGAGGCCAGAAGCGCGGAGCGCGCGTCAAAGCCAAAATACCGCGCCAGCATCCAACGGCAAAGCGCCATGATCCCCCAAATCACCCCGGTCATAAAGACAAAGGCCAGTGGCCAGCGCAGCATGGCGTTCACCGCATCTTGGTTGAACCCTGCCCCCACGGCGATGCCCAGCACGACGAAACAGGCATCCCGCAGCCGCGGATCGACCGCCGTGCGCACCCCCATTAGCCCTAAGAGGCTCACCGCGATCACCGGGCCAAGCAGCATATAGACCGGCGCATTCAGCCACCAGAACAGCAGCGCCCCAAAGCCCCCGACCGCAAGGGTCAGCACTGTGTCGCGCGGGGCGAGCGAGGGGATCGGCCATCTCATGCGATAGGGCTAGCACTCCGGTAGAGCCTGCGCCAGTGCCACACGCATGACGCGCATCGCGCGCCCTTGCCCTTTCGTCGCAAAAGGTTCATGGGCGACTGGCAATACCACGGGATGAAGGGGCGTGATCATGGACAATCTGCGCGGCGCGATGCTGATGGTGCTGGCCATGGCCGGTTTCGCGGTCGAGGACATGTTCGTCAAACTGACGAGCGATGCGCTCCCCGTCGGCCAGATCATCGCGCTTTTGGGCGCGGGCGGCGGGGCGATCTTTGCGGTGATCCTGCGCATTCAGGGAAAGCGCCTGTTCTCTGCCGATATGTTGACGCAGCCGATCCTGCTGCGCGCTGTGGGCGAAGTGCTGGGCACGCTCTGTTTTGTCACCGCCATCGTGCTGACGCCGCTCTCTTCGGCCTCGGCTATTCTGCAGGCGACCCCCTTGGCGGTCACACTCGGTGCGGCGCTGTTCCTTAACGAGCCGGTCGGCTGGCGGCGCTGGAGCGCGATCATCGTAGGCTTCCTCGGCGTGCTCTTGATCGTGCGCCCGGGGCTGGAGGGGTTCAACGCGCTGTCGCTCTTCGCCGTGGCCGGTGTCATCGGCCTCGCTTTGCGCGACTTGGCGACGCGCAAAGTTCCCAAAAGCATCAGTTCCATGCAGCTTAGCTTTCTGGCCTTTATCGTCTTGGTCCCCGCAGGGCTGATCCTGATGCTGGCCGCAGGCACGCCAGCCGCCATGCCCGGCGGGGCCGAGGTGCTCTATCTCGCCGGGGCGATGGTGATCGGGGTGCTGGCCTATTACGCCATCGTCGCCGCCATGCGCGTGGGCGAGGTGAGCTTTGTCACCCCCTTTCGCTATACCCGGATGCTCTTTGCGCTGGTGGCGGGGATCGTGGTTTTTGACGAATCCCCCGACACGCTGACGCTGGTCGGGGCCGGGATCATCATCGCCTCGGGGGTCTATACCCTGCTGCGCGAACGCAAAATCACCCCCCGGCCCCGCCGTGGTCTTTCCAAGCCGGGCCTGCCGGGGTAAACCGCCACAAACCCGAACATGAGGACAAAGCCCATGAGCACGATCATCGACATCCACGCCCGCGAAATCCTCGACAGCCGGGGCAACCCGACGGTCGAAGTCGACGTTATCCTCGAAGACGGCACCATGGGCCGCGCCGCTGTCCCCTCCGGTGCCTCGACCGGTGCCTATGAGGCGAACGAGCGGCGCGATGGCGACAAGTCGCGCTATCTGGGCAAAGGCGTGCTCGAAGCCTGCGCCGCGGTTAATGGCGAGATTGCCGAGGCGCTTGTAGGGGTCGAGGCGACGGAACAGGTCGAGATCGACGAGATGATGATCGAACTCGACGGGACCGAGAACAAATCCCGCCTCGGCGCCAATGCGATCTTGGGCGTGTCGATGGCCGCGGCCAAGGCGGCGGCGGACTACTGCGCGCAACCGCTCTACCGCTACATCGGCGGCACCACCGCCCGCGTTCTGCCGGTGCCAATGATGAACATCATCAACGGCGGCGAACATGCCGACAACCCGATCGACATTCAGGAATTCATGATCATGCCGGTCGCCGCGGAAAACATCCGCGAAGCCGTGCGCATGGGGGCCGAGGTGTTCCACACGCTGAAGAAAGAGCTTTCCGCCGCGGGCCTGTCGACCGGGATCGGCGACGAAGGCGGCTTTGCCCCCAACATCAACTCCTCGCGCGATGCGCTTGATTTCATTCTGAAGTCTATCGAAAAAGCGGGCTACAAGCCAGGGGAAGACATGTATCTCGCCCTCGATTGCGCGGCGACGGAATACTACAAAGACGGCAAATATGTCCTCTCCGGCGAAGGCAAAACCCTGTCGAGCGCAGAGAACGCCGACTACCTCGCGGCGCTCGTGAACGACTACCCGATCATCTCCATCGAAGACGGCATGGCCGAAGACGATTGGGACGGTTGGAAGGCGCTGACCGACCTTCTGGGCGGCAAGGTCCAACTGGTAGGCGATGACCTTTTCGTCACCAACCCTGCGCGTCTGAGCGATGGCATCCAGCGCGGCGCGGCGAACTCCATGCTGGTCAAGGTCAACCAGATCGGCACCCTGACCGAGACCCTCAAAGCCGTGGATGTCGCGCATCGCGCGGGCTACACCAACGTCATGTCGCACCGCTCGGGCGAGACCGAAGACGCCACGATTGCCGACCTTGCAGTCGCCACCAACTGCGGCCAGATCAAAACCGGCTCGCTGGCGCGTTCCGACAGGCTGGCGAAGTACAACCAGTTGATCCGTATCGAAGAAATGCTGGGCGAGACCGCTCAATACGCGGGCCGCTCGATCCTGCGCGGCTGATGTCGGCCCTCACCATCCGCCCTGTCACCACCGCTGCGGACCTCGCGGCGGTGGTGGACCTCTGCTGGGCCTATCGCGACTTCCTCTACCACTTCGGCCCGACCGAACAGCGGATCGTTGAGACCTTCTACCCCCAAGACAAATATAGCGCCCTGATGGCGCGCCTGCCCGAGGAACACGCCCGCCCGCGCGGCATCATCCTATTGGCCGAGCGGGATGGCATCGCCCTGGGCTGCGGCATGTCCCATGCGCTGACCAAGACGGAGAGCGAGATCAAACGCGTCTTCGTCACCGATGCGGCCCGTGGCACGGGAGCGGGTCGGGCGATCTGTCAGCGCCTTGTCGATCAAGCGCGGGAGGACGGGTTCGCAAAGGTCTATCTCGACACCTCCGTGGGCTTCGCCCCTGCCCGCGCGCTTTATCGCTCGCTTGGATTTGTTGAGCGCGGGCCCTATCAACCGATGCCGGATTTCACGCGGGATGCGATCTGTTTCTTTGAGATGCCGCTGAGGGACGTGGCTGCGCCAGCCGACTAACGCAAACGGGGCGGCCAGATTGCCGCCCCGTTTTTCATTGCCGCGCGGTTTACCCGGCGAAGAGTTTTAGGAACTTCTGCTTCGAATACCCCAGCTTCAGTGCCCCACGGTCCGACAGGCGGGGCGCGATGCGCATGCGGATGATATCCCGGTCGGTATCAAGGGCTGCGTTGAGGCGCAGCACCGCGTCGACCTTGCCGTTTGGCCCCGGGGCGACCTCTTCGATCATGCCGACCAAGACACTGTCTTTGCTCCAGACCGGCGCGCCGATGAGGGTCGCGATGTTGATCGGCCTTGGGGTGGTGGCACTGTTGTCGCCGCCGGTGGTCGCCCGGCCTGCGGTCGCCGTGGGGGTGCTATCGGGGTCATCCGTCCCGCTGTGGCCGCTGCCACCGCCGACCGAGACGCCAGCCCCGGCCCCCAGACCGTCACCGCCGCCCACCGAAGCGCCGACGCCTGCGTTCACACCGTCGCCCCCACCGACCGAAGCACCAACTCCGGCCCCGATGCCATCACTGCCACCGACCGAAGCGCCAACTCCGGCCCCGATGCCGTCACTGCCGCCAACCGAAGCACCGACACCGACATCCGCGCCGCCATGGTCGCCATGGCCCCCGACGCTGACCCCAACCCCGAGGTCGATTTCGGCCTGCGCTGCGGGTGCGAGCATGAGCGTCACTGCCGTAACGGCGAGGCTGTTTTTGAAAGCACCTGTGTGAAAGATAGTCATAGCGAATCTCCTTCTCTAAGCCGGTCGAATGCCTTCGACCCTTAGCCCCCACAGGGAACCTACGCGGGAAGTCGCGATTGCGTTTCAAGAAAATTGCGCTATAGGTATATTTTTCGCAACTTTGTTAGCAAATTGGCGTTCTTGCCGATATGACGGCATAGCGACTGCACGCTGGGGCCTTAAAATCCTTCTCCGGCACCTTTCCGTCAAAGTTAGGCAACGCCCCGCTCACCTCACTCCCGGCTGACGGTGCCCCCGCCAATGGCGGCGCGGACGCCTGTCGTGCCGGGGCACGAGGTGGGCAGCCCGCGCGCCACGCGTACTGCCAGATAGGCAAAGGCCTGCGCCTCCAGCATGTCACCATCGAGGCCGATCTCCTCCACCGGGGCGACGGGGCAATCGAGGCTGACATCCAACATTCGCATCAGCACCGGATTATGCCGCCCGCCGCCCGTCACATAGACGCGTTCGGGCGGGGCTGGGCAATGCTGCATCGCCTCGGCCACGCCAGCCGCGCACATGGCAGTGAGGGTCGCGCAGGCGTCGGCGTCGGACAACTCACCTACGAGGGCTACCATTTCCGCGAAGTCATTCCGGTCGAGGGATTTGGGCGGCATGCGCGCGAAGTAAGGCTCGGCCAGAAACAGTTCCAACGCGCCATGCTCCACCCTGCCCCGCGCAGCCAGTTTTCCACCTTCGTCAAAGTCTTGACCGAGGCGGGCTTGCATCAAATCGTTGATCGGCGCATTGGCGGGGCCGGTGTCAAAGGCCAGCAGCGCGCCCTCTTCTTCGGGGCGGGCGATGCGCGGGTCGACCCAAGTGAGGTTGCCGACGCCGCCGAGGTTCAAGAAAGCCACCGGCCCGCTTCGCCGCGCATAGCGCGCGCAGGCATGGTGAAAGAACGGAGCCAGCGGTGCGCCTTCGCCGCCCAGTTCCACATCGGCACTGCGGAAATCCCAGACCACCGGCAGGCCAATCTCACGCGCCAGCAGCGCGCCGTCACCGACCTGCAGCGTGCCCTGCAGGCGCGGGGCGTGGGCCAACGTCTGGCCGTGGAACCCTATGAGTTCGACTTCGGGCTCATCCTTCAGCAGGTCGGCCAGAAGCGCCAGATGCGCGGCCTCCACCGCCTTGGCGGCCTCCTCAACCTCGGCCCCGTGCCACTTGCCGAACCCCGCGGCGATCACGCGCCGCTCTTCGGCGGAATAGCTGCGATAGGCGCTGCGGCCAAAGCTGGCGATGCCCTGCCCATCGGTGCGCAAAATAGCGGCGTCCACCCCATCCAGAGAGGTGCCCGACATCATTCCCAAAGCCGTCACCACTTCGGTTCCGGCATCTTGCCTGTGCTTGGCCCTATTCATGGCCTTTTCCTTTGCCGCTCGTGCGCATATAGATTGCCCCGCAATACAGTTTTGAGGCAAGTCACCATGACATACCATCCCAAATCGGAGTTCATCCACACGATGATGCAGCGCGGCTTTCTGGCCGATTGCACCGATTATCAGGGGTTGGACGAAGCCCTGCTGAAAGGCGCGGCCCCGGCCTACGTGGGCTATGACGCCACAGCCAAATCGCTGCATGTGGGGCATCTGGTCAATATCATGATGCTGCGCTGGCTACAGAAATGCGGCGGTAAGCCGATTACCCTGATGGGCGGCGGCACGACCAAGGTGGGCGATCCCTCCTTCCGCTCGGACGAGCGCCCGCTGCTGACGCCCGAGGCGATCGACGACAATATCGAAGGCATCCGTCAGGTCTTTGCGCAATACCTCGATTACGGCGAGGGCGAGAATGGCGCCTTGATGCTGAACAACGCGGAATGGCTCGACGGGTTGAACTACCTCGATTTCCTGCGCGACATCGGGCGGCATTTCTCGATCAACCGTATGCTGAGCTTTGAGAGCGTGACGTCGCGACTGGACCGCGAGCAGTCGCTGTCTTTCCTCGAGTTCAATTACATGATTCTCCAAGCCTATGACTTCATGGAGCTGCACCGCCGCTATGGCTGCATTCTCCAGATGGGCGGGTCGGATCAATGGGGCAATATCGTCAACGGCATCGACCTGACGCGCCGGGTGATCGATGGGGAGGTTTACGGCCTGACGTCACCGCTCTTGACCACCAGCGACGGCAAGAAGATGGGCAAATCGGCGGGCGGTGCGGTCTGGCTCAATGGCGATATGCTGAGCCCTTATGAGTTCTGGCAGTTCTGGCGCAATTGCACCGATGCCGATGTGGGCCGTTTCCTCAAGCTCTATACCGAGCTGCCGGTCGATGAATGCGACCGTCTGGGCGCGCTGGCGGGGTCCGAGATCAATGAGGCGAAGGTGCGTTTGGCCAATGAGGTCACCGGCCTGCTGCATGGCGAAGAAGCGGCGCGCAACGCCGAGGCCACGGCGCGCGAGGTCTTTGAAAAAGGCGGCGTGGGCGATGACCTGCCCACCTTGACCCTTTCGGCGGCGGATGTGGGCGATGGGGTTTCCATCGTGCAATTGCTGGTTAAATCGGGCCTTGCCGGCTCTGGCAAAGAAGCCAAGCGCCTGATTGCCGAGAACGGCGCACGTATCGACGACAAGCCGCTGACGGATGCGGGCTTGATGCTGGATGCGGGCGCGCTGTCCTCTCCGGTCAAACTCAGCGCGGGCAAGAAGCGCCACGCGCTGGTGCAGGTCGGCTAATCTCTCACGGGGCGGGCTTCGGTCTGCCCCGTCTTCCCAGCTCCCGCAGCCCTCCTCCCGCCGCAACGGCATCTCTTGCATGGGGTGAGACTTCGTGCTGAACTGAACAAGTGTTCATATCGGGGGGAGCCATCATGAAACTAGACAGTACAGCCGCCATCATCACCGGGGGCGCATCGGGGCTTGGCGAAGCCACGGCGCGCTATTTCGCGTCGCAGGGCGCGCAGGTCACCCTGTTGGACCGTGACGCTGCCCGGGGCGAAGCCATCGCGAAAGAGATCGGCGGCCACTACGTCTTGACCGATGTAACGGATGAGACCTCGGTGCAGGAAGCGGTGGACTATGCCCAAGAAAAGATGGGCTGGATCACCGCGGCGGTGAATTGCGCGGGCATCGCACTTGGGATCAAAACCACGGGCCGCGACGGGCCGCATCCGCTCGACGCCTTTCAACGCACCATCGACATCAACCTCGTCGGCAGCTTTAACGTGGCGCGGCTGGCGGCGGTGGCTATGGCCAAGAACACCCCCGAAGACGACGGCGCGCGCGGGGTAATCATCAATACCGCCTCCATCGCCGCCTTCGACGGGCAGAAGGGCCAAGCCGCCTATGCTGCCTCCAAAGGCGGGATCGCGGGCATGACCCTGCCGATGGCGCGGGATCTGGCCAAGGAAGGGATTCGCGTGATGACCATCGCGCCAGGCATTTTCAAAACGCCGATGCTGGCCGGATTGCCGGAAGAGGTGCAGGCCGAACTGGCCAAGGATGTGCCCAACCCGCCGCGTCTTGGCGATCCGGCGGAATACGGGCGGCTGGCCGGGTTCATCGTCGAAATGGGCTATCTCAATGGTGAAGTGATCCGCCTCGACGGCGCGCTCAGGATGCGCTGATGCCGCTGCAAAATCGCGTTCAACCGGATGGGGAGATCATCGCCCACCCGGCGCGGGGCAGCTTCATGGGCAACCGTGGCATCCTGCATGACGAAAACGGACTGCACCCCAGACGCCGTTGGGCGCATCAGAATTGGGTCTGTTGTCGGCTCAGCTTCAAGGGGCGTCGCCGCAAGCTGATGGCGCCCCGCCACTATACCGAGCTGTTCTTTCTTGATGAGGCCGTGGCCTTTGCCGCCGGTCACCGGCCTTGTGCGGAATGCCGAGCCGCGGATTATCGACGGTTTCGCGCGTGTTGCGACCTCCCCGGCCCCGCCGCGGATCTGGACCGTCAGTTGCACGCCGAACGCGCAGTGCCGCGCGTTTTTCGTCAGCGCCGCCATGGGGATGTAGAAGCACAGGACCTGCCCGACGGCAGTTTCGTCTTGGATCACGACGGCCAGAGCGGCGTGCTTCTCGGCGATGCCCTTCACCCCTTTGCGCCGGAGGGCTACGGGGCCGCGCAGCGACGCCCGCAGGGCCGCGTCACCCTGCTCACTCCGCCGAGCATCGTCGCGGCATTCCGCAACGGTTACCGCCCGCAGATCGCCTTGGCAGAGGCGCCGGATTAACCCTGCGCCTTCTCCTCCAGCGCCATCCACTCTTCTTCGGCGTTAGAGAGCTTTTCATGCCGCTGAACCAGCGCATCGGTGGCTTTCTGAAACTTCACCGGCTCACGGGTGAAAAGCTCTGCATCGCTGAGCAGTTCTTCGAGCTTGCCAATCTCGGCCTCCAACCGCTCGATCTCAGCAGGCAAGGCTTCGAGCCGGTGTTTTTCGGTAAAGCTCAGCCCGCCCGCGGATTGCTTTTTCTCCGCTTTCGGCTCGGGTTTGCTCGGCTTGGGTTTAACCACGCTTTGGGCGAAATCATCCTGCCCGCGCTGTGCCAGATAATCGGACCAGCCGCCCGCATAGACCGTGGCACGGCCATCGCCTTCCATCGCGATGGTGGTCGCCGCCACCCGATCGAGGAAGTCACGGTCGTGGCTGACCAGCAGCACCGTGCCGTCATAGGTGCCCAAGAGTTCCTGCATGAGGTCGAGCGTCTCAACGTCGAGATCGTTCGTCGGCTCGTCGAGCACCAAAAGGTTCGAGGAGCGCGCCATGATCTTGGCCAAGAGCAGCCGCGCCTTTTCGCCGCCCGAAAGCGAGCGGACCGGCGCGCGGGCCTGTGCCTCGTCAAAAAGGAATTCCTTGAGGTATCCGACCACATGTTTCGGCTGACCCCGCACCAGCACCTGATCGGCCTTGCCCGAGACGCGCATTTCAGGATCGCCGGTGAGGCTGTCCCAAAGGGTCATGTCCCCATCAAGCTGTGCGCGCGCCTGATCGAACAGCGCGAGTTCCAGATTGGTGCCCAGTTTGATCTCGCCCGCGTCGGGCTCTTCTTTGCCGATCAGCATGTTCAACAACGTGGTCTTGCCCACGCCGTTTGGCCCCACCAGCGCGATCCGGTCGCCGCGCTGCACGGTGATCGAAAAGTCGCGCAGGATCTGTTTGTCGCCGAATTTCTTGGCGATGCCAGTCGCTTCGATCACCTTGCGGCCTGACTTCGGCCCAGCCTCCAACGCCATGGCCGCCGTGCCCTGCCGTTTGATCTGCGCCGAACGTTCGGCGCGCAACTCTTGAAGCGCGCGCACCCGGCCCTGATTGCGCTTGCGCCGGGCCGAGATCCCCTCGACCGCCCAACGCGCCTCGGCCTTGATCTTGCGGTTCAGCTTGTGGCGCTGCATGTCCTCTTCTTCCCAGACCTGATCGCGCCATGCCTCGAACCCTTCAAAGCCGATGTCCTGACGGCGCACGGTGCCGCGATCGACCCAGAGGGTCGCGCGGGTCAGCTCGCGTAGGAAGGCGCGGTCGTGGCTGATGATGACAAAGGCCGTGCGGGTCCCCTTTAGCTCGGATTCGAGCCATGCGATGGCTTCGATGTCGAGGTGGTTGGTCGGCTCGTCCAGCAGCATCAGTTCCGGCTCTTCGGCCATCAGCCGCGCCAGTGCCGCGCGGCGACGCTCCCCGCCCGATGCGGTGGCCACAGGGCGCGCCGGGTCAAACTTCAGCCCCTCGCCTGCGCGTTCGACCTTATACATCTCACCCGGATCGAGCCCGTGGGCCGCGAAGTCGCCAAGCGTCTCGAAGCCCGAGAGGTCCGGCTCCTGCTCCATATAGCCGACCGAGACGCCGGGCCCGGCCACAACCGCCCCGCTGTCGGGCTCTACCAGCCCGGCCATGACCTTCATCAGCGTCGATTTGCCAGAGCCGTTGCGGCCCACCAAGGCCAGCCGATCGCCGGTCTGAACCACGAGGGAGAGGTCTTCGAAAACAGGATCGCCGCCAAAGGTCAGCGAAATGTCGGTGAGTTGTAAAAGGGGTGCGCGTGCCATGCCTGCCAGCTATCTTTCGGCGCGGGCAAGGTCAATGTCCAAAGGCGGTGCGGCCTCAGGCCAACGCCCGCAAAAGCCGCGCGCGGTTGGGCGGGATCGCGGCGATCTCCAGCCCGGTGAAGACATGCAGCGTGCCCATTTGCCGGTCGATCACGGCGTGGTCGCTGACCCAGCCGCCCATCGCCAGATAGCTGCGCAGCAGCGGCGGGATTTGCTGGCGCGCGCGCCGGGGATCGGGGCTGTGGCGCTCGCGGGCATAGGGGTGGACCTCAGCCGCCCTCACGCGGGGGCGCCATTCCGCGGGGGCAAGATGCTGTTGTTTCAACAGGGCAAAGGCATCGCGGTAGCGGGTCGGATCCGTGCCCGTGAAAGAGGAACAGCCAAACAAAAGCGCCGCGCTGCTGTCATCGACTTCCCGCACCAATTGCCCCCAAGCGAGGCGCTGAATGTCGTGGTCTTGCCATTCTGGGTGGATACAAAAGCGGCCCAATTCCAGCATGGCGCCTTGCGTGCGCCCCAGACGGCTCAGATCGTAAAACTGTGCGGCATAGCTCTGGGCCAGCTCCGCGCCCTGAAACCGGGTCAGGCGAAAGCAGCAGACCAATGTGCCGCTGTCGCGATCCTCTATCAGAAAATGCCGCGCTGCCGCGTCGAATGCATCATGGTCGACGGTCCCGGTCTGAAAACACTGCGTCCGCAGCGCGTGCGCCCGGGTGATGTCCCCGGGCGTGAGGGCTTCGCGCGTCAGATATCGGCCCGGGGGCGCTTGGGTCATCTGCGAGGTCGCCTTCGCTTATCCGCGGCCCTGCCCCGCTGCCGGGGCATGCCAAGGGGAACTTAGCTGCCGAAGGCCGACGGGCTGAAGCGGCCAAGGTTGCCCAGAAGCTGGCGCAGGAAGGTGTTGTCGGCCACAGGCGATGTCGTCACGCGGCGCGACAGCGGCACGACCTGCCCGCGTTCAAGCCCGAAGCGTTCGACATTCGACACCACACCGGCTTCGTTGAAGCTGACGGTCACCACCTCACGCTCGATCTCTTTCGGAGCCATGAAGCCAAGAGCGCGTTTGCGCATCTTAACGTAATAGTAACTATCATCGCTCAAAACACCCGAAACCGTGGGTACACCGATCTTCTGCGCGACGCTTTCTTTGGTATCGCTGCCCACAACGACCTGCTCAAGCTGGTCTTGCGGCGGCACATAGCCGTGGTTCTCATACTGCGGGCTACAGGCGGTCAGAAGCAGTGCAAGGCCCGTACCCGCGATCCGGAGGTGCGTCTTGCCGGTCTGTTTGGTTTTGCGCATTTGGTCTGCCCTCTTGCCCTGACGGATTATGGCTTTTATTTCGCATACACCAAGGCACCCCAAGTGTACAAGAAACGAAAGTCGGATCTCATGTCGCGCAAATCACCTACGCCAACCGCTCTTCGGGTCGCGGACCTGTCCCAGACGGAGCCAAACGCGTTCACGCTGCGCCCTGAGGCGGAAGCGCTCAAGCAGATCGCCGAGGAACTCGATTTATCGGCCCTGCGCAAACTTAGCTTTTCGGGCAGCATCAAACCGCTCGGCAAGCAGGACTGGCAGCTGGACGGGAAACTGGGCGCGACCGTGGTGCAACCCTGCGTCGTCACGCTTGAGCCAGTGACCACGCGGATCGACGCCGATATTACCCGCCGCTTCATCCATGATTTCGAACTCCCCGAAGAAGAGGAGGTCGAAATGCCTGAGGACGATACGGCAGAGCCTTTGGGCCAATGGATCGACCCCGCGCAGGTCATGATCGAGGCGCTGGCGCTGGAAGTGCCGGAATATCCCCGCAAGGGCGATGCGGAACTGGGCCAGATGGTTCATGCCGAACCGGGAAAAAAGCCGATGACCGACGAAGACGCGCGGCCCTTCGCGGGCTTGGGCGCGCTGCGCGATGCGCTGAAGAAAGACGAAACCTAAGGAAACAAGCGGAAAACCGCGGAAATTCGCGCTTGCATCGCGCCGGTTTCGCGTTATTTTCCCGCCCTCACCCGAATTAAGGTTGGACATTGCGCGGCTGCGGCCCTAAAGCGTCGTCACGCCCGAAACGGGGTCCGAATTGAAACACGGTTGCGGCCTGCTTTGACAAGTCAGCAACCCCGAAGGCAAAGGCACCAGACATGGCTGTCCAACAGAATAAAGTATCCAAATCCCGCCGCAACAACCGCCGCGCCCACGATTCGCTCTCTGCGGCGAACCCGAACGAATGTTCGAACTGCGGTGAGCTGAAGCGCCCCCACCACATCTGCGCGGCTTGCGGTCACTATGACGACGCCGAAGTTGTCGCCCTGACCGAAGAAGTGGACCTGGAAGACGACGCAGCATAAGCTGCGGTAGTTTTTAAGGTTTTCTCTTAGGCAGTGAGGCATTCGCACTGATGACGGCCCAGCCCGATCACCCCAACGCGAAAGCCGGACACACCCTGATCTCGGTCGACGCGATGGGGGGTGACGAAGGCCCGGCAGCAGTTGTTGCCGGGTGTGCGCTTTCTGCGACAGCAAATCCCGATATCGGTTTTATCCTGCATGGTCCCCGTGATCAGTTGGAGCCTTTGATCGCCAAACGTGGTGAGTTGTCGGGCCGTTGCGAGATACGTCACGCCACGGATGTCGTCACGATGGACGACAAGCCCAGCCAAGTCGTGCGCACCGGCAAAGACAGTTCCATGTGGTCTGCCATCGAATCCGTGCGCAGCGGAGAGGCGGCTGTGGCTGTCTCTTGCGGCAATACCGGCGCGCTGATGGCGATGTCGATGATACGGCTGCGCAAATTGCCGGGCGTGAATCGCCCTGCAATTGCCGTGCTCTACCCCTCTTCCAACCCGCAGGGTTTTAACGTGATGCTCGACGTGGGCGCCGATGTGCGCGCCGACGCCGATGATCTGTTGCGTTTCGCGCTGATGGGCACCTCCTATGCCCGCAACGGTATGGATTTGCAGCGCCCCCGCGTGGGGCTGCTGAATGTCGGCACCGAAGAGCATAAGGGCCGCACCGAACTCAAAGAAGCCTATGATTTGATTCGCGCCCAAGGTGATGCCACTGGGTTTGAATTCGTCGGTTTCGTCGAGGGGGGCGATATCTCGGGCAATCGCGCCGATGTTATCGTGACCGATGGTTTCACAGGCAATGTCGCGATCAAGACCGGCGAAGGCACGGCCAGCATGATCGGCGACCGGCTGCGCGAAGCGTTCAAATACTCACCCCTGTCGCGGCTCGCCTCGCTGCTGGCCTATACCTCTCTGCGCCGTCTCAGCAAAAAGATCGACCCGCGCCGCGTGAACGGCGGCGTCTTTCTGGGCCTGAACGGCACGGTGGTGAAATCGCACGGTTCCGCCGATGCGACCGGCATCTCCGCTGCGATCAAACTCGCCGCGCAGTTGTCGCAGAATAAATTCAATGACAAGCTAGCCGCTCGCGTCGCCGCGACGCTGCCAGCTGAGGAGTCCGTCAAATGAGCCTGCGCGCCGTTGTCACTGGTTGTGGCCACTATCTGCCCGCCCGTGTCGTGGAAAATGCCGAATTTGAAGCGACCCTCGACACCAATGACGAATGGATCCGCTCGCGCTCGGGCATCGAACGCCGCCACTTCGCCGCTGAAGGTGAAACGACCTCTTCCATGGCCAGCGCCGCCGCGCGCAAGGCGCTTGAATACGCGGGGCGCGATGTCTCCGATGTCGACGCGATCGTCTTGGCCACCTCCACCCCCGACCTGACCTTCCCGTCGGCCGCGACCATGGTGCAGGCCGAATTGGGCATGACCAATGGTTTTGCCTTTGACGTGCAGGCGGTTTGCGCGGGTTTTGTCTATGCGCTGGCGAACGCCAATGCGCTTATCGTTTCCGGTCAGGCGCGCAATGTGCTGGTGATCGGGGCCGAGACGTTCAGCCGCATCATGGACTGGACCGACCGGTCGACCTGTGTGCTTTTCGGCGACGGCGCGGGCGCGCTGCTGCTCGAGGCGCAAGAAGGGCAAGGCACGCCCGAAGATCGTGGGATCCTCGCGACCGACCTGAATTCCGACGGGCGCTACCGCGAGTTGCTCTACGTCGATGGCGGCGTCAGCACCGGCACCACCGGCTATCTGCGGATGCAGGGCAATCAAGTGTTCCGCCACGCGGTCGAAAAGCTGGCCGCCACGGCCAATACCGCCATGGAGCGCGCCGGCGTCAGCGCCGAAGATGTGGATTGGATCGTGCCGCATCAGGCCAATATCCGCATCATCCAAGGCACCGCGAAGAAACTGAACCTGCCGATGGAGCGCGTTGTCGTGACCGTGCAGGACCATGGCAACACCTCTGCCGCCTCGATCCCGCTGGCGCTGTCGGTGGGCCGTGAGCGTGGTCAGATCAACAAGGGCGATCTGATCGTCACCGAAGCCATTGGCGGCGGTCTGGCTTGGGGCTCTGTCGTCGTGCGCTGGTAAGTCCCTGAGCTAGCGCAGAAAATCTCTGCCGAATCGTGCTCGATCCGGGCATTGATGTTGACTCTAAAAATCTGAGCAGCATATGCTATTGGAAAGCATGGGGGATATAATGCCGAACAAGACATTGACGCGCATGGATTTAAGCGAAGCTGTATTTCGTGAGGTCGGTCTTTCTCGCAATGAGAGTGCTCAGCTGGTCGAAGCCGTGCTTGAGCATATGTCCGACGCTCTGGTCGACGGGGAACAGGTCAAGATTTCCTCTTTCGGCACCTTCTCGGTACGCGACAAGACCGCGCGTGTGGGCCGTAATCCGAAAACCGGCGAAGAGGTACCGATCAACCCGCGCCGGGTGCTGACCTTCCGCCCCTCGCATCTGATGAAAGACCGGGTTGCCGAAGGCAACAAGTCCTGACCCATGGTCAAATCGCCGGACGCTTTTCGCACCATCTCCGAAGTCGCTGACTGGCTCGGTATTCAGGCCCATGTTCTGCGGTTCTGGGAGAGTAAGTTCACCCAAGTGAAACCCATCAAACGGGCGGGCGGGCGGCGCTATTACCGTCCCGCCGATATGCTTCTGCTTGGCGGAATCAAGAAGTTGCTGCATGACGATGGGCTGACCATCAAAGGCGTTCAGAAGATCTTGCGTGAGGAAGGGATGACCCATGTCTCCTCCCTCTCCGCCCCGCTTGATGAGTTGGATTTCGTGGAACCGCGCCCTGCACCGAAGCCCGACATTATCCGCACTGAGACCGGTGTTGTTCTGAACTTCGGTGCGAAGACGGAAGCGCGCGGGGATGAGGCGAGCGCTGAGACGGTCGACACGCGGCAGGAGAACACGGCGAAGGTAGAAGAACCCGCCCCTGCGGCAGCGCAGCGTCCCTCGCCCATGCCGCCCGCCGACGATCACCCACGGGCCACTCCCGATCCGCTGGCCCCTTCTGACAGCAACACGCTCGATGCGCCGCAACTCCCTGCGTCCGAATTGGAGCCCGAAGAGGAGCCTGCGCCGGAACCTGCATCGGAGACCGGCCTGCCCGAGTTCCTCAAGCGCCCGCTGGCGGCTGAGCCGGAGGAGACCGTAGAGCCTTCACCCGCTCCTGCCGAAGCCGAGGCGGAAGACCCCGCAGACGACACGCCAAAACCCGCGATCATTGACCTGCCCGATTTCACTCCGGAAGCCGATTTCCCCGCCCGTCCGGGGCTGCTCAGCGTGGGGGCGCGTGTCCATCGCCTGCCCCGTGACGTGCAACCGCAGGTCGCCGGTCTGTTGTTGGATTTGGCTGAATTGCGCGCGCGCATGGCCGCAGAAGCCGGCGCGGAAACAAATTTCTAATCGCGATGAAAAGATTGGCAATTCCCTCTTGCACCCCCTGCGAGATCGGGTATGAAGCCCACGTAGTCGGGCTATGGCGCAGCCTGGTAGCGCGTCCGTCTGGGGGACGGAAGGTCGCAGGTTCGAGTCCTGCTAGCCCGACCAACCGACTACAACAAAACGCCCGCGCCGGTAACGCGCGGGCGTTTGTCATTTAAGAAGGCCGCGCCCGATGCCCAATGCGATGAACGGGGTGCTCCCCAACCAGCAGATTGCAGCGATGATCGAAAGCGGCGCCATTGCCGCCGATCCCGCGGTCACCTCTGCCCAGATCCAGCCCGCCAGTCTTGACCTCCGCCTCGGCAGCGTCGCCTATCGCGTCCGCGCGTCTTTCCTTGCCGGGCATGGGGCCAAGGTCTCGGATCGTCTCGCGGAATTTGAGATGCACCGGGTCGACCTCAGCGAAGGGGCCGTGCTGGAAAAGGGTTGTGTCTATGTGGTGCCACTGATGGAGCAGTTGGCGCTGCCCGAAGGCGTTTCGGCCGTGGCGAATGCCAAAAGTTCCACCGGGCGGCTTGACCTGCTGACCCGCACCATCACCGATGGTGGCACCGAATTCGACCGCATCGCGCCGGGCTACACCGGCGCGCTCTACGCCGAGATCTGCCCGCGCTCTTTCTCTGTGCTGGTGCGGCCCGGGATGCGGCTCAATCAGATTCGTTTCGGCAGCGGGGATGCGACCCTCGATGACGACGCGCTGCGCACGCTGCACGATAAGACACCACTGGTGGATGGGACCGCCGTGATCGATGAGGGGCTGGGCTTCTCCGTCGATCTGCGGCTGCCCGGCACCAGCCTCGTCGGCTACCGCGCCAAGCCGCATACCGGGGTGATCGACCTCGACAAGATTGGCCACTACGATCCCGCCGCCTATTGGGAAGAGGTGCACAGCACCAACGGTCAGATCATCCTCGACCCCGGCGCGTTCTACATCCTCGTCAGCCGCGAAGCAGTGACGATCCCGCCTGCCTATGCCGCCGAAATGGCACCCTATTTGGCGATGGTCGGAGAGTTCCGCGTGCATTACGCGGGCTTCTTCGATCCGGGCTTTGGCCATGCCGAGGCAGGCGGCGCAGGCTCACGCGGGGTGCTGGAAGTGCGCTGTCACGAGGCGCCCTTTGTGCTGGAGCATGGGCAAGTCGTGGGCCGTTTGGTCTATGAGCATATGGCGCAGATCCCAAGTCAGCTTTACGGCGCCGACATCGCGTCGAACTACCAAGGTCAGGGGCTGAAACTGTCGAAGCATTTCCGCTCCGCGTAAACACGCGGCGCCGGTCAATCCTCGAACAACTCGCTCTGCCCTTCGGTCGCTTCCGGCTCGTCCTCGCCATCGCCGACGGTGGGCAGCAGACCGGCAGGCGGACGGTTCTCCAACAACCCGGCAGAGCGCAGTTCTTTCAGCCCCGGCAGATCCCGCGCGCTTTCCAAACCGAAGTGATCCAGAAACTCCTGCGTGACGACAAAGGTCACTGGACGGCCAGGGGTCATCTTGCGGCGGCCAAAACGGATCCACTCCATCTCAAGCAACTGGTCCACCGTGCCCCGCGACACCGAAACGCCGCGAATCTCTTCGATCTCGGCGCGGGTGACGGGCTGGTGATAGGCGATGATCGCCAAAGTCTCGATCGCCGCGCGGCTGAGCTTACGGGTCTCGACCGTTTCCTTATGCATCAGGAAACCAAGGTCCGGCGCGGTGCGAAAGGCATAGGCATCGCCGACTTTCATCACCTGCACGCCGCGCCCCTGATACCGGTGCCGAAGGAAGGCCATCGCCTCGCCCACGTCTGAGCCGCGCGGCAAACGCTCTTCGAGTTCGCGCAGGGTGATCGGCTCGGAACTGGCGAAAAGCACGGCTTCGATCATACGCTCCTGCTCGGCGAGCGACGGCGCGTCGAACAGTTTCTTCTCTTTGGTTTCAATCTCTTCCGACACGCATCAATCCTTCTTGCGCAGTTGGATGGGGGCGAAAATCTCTTTCTGCTGGATCTCCATATGCCCCTCTTTGACCAGTTGCAAAGAGGCGGCAAAGGTCGCCGCCGTGGCCGAGCGGCGGCGTTCCGGGTCGCTCTCCCAGCCCTCGGGCAGGTAGCTGTTCAGATCGCCCCAATCGCCCGCATAGCCGATCAGCCCGCGCATGCGCTCCAGCGCCTCTTCCATGGTGAAGACCTTGTCGCGGTCCATCACGAAGGGGCGAAAATCCTCACGCGTGCGGGTGCGCGCATAGCCCTGCATCAGGTCCAGCAGCGTCGCGGTATAGGTGACCTTTTTGACGCTGGTGATCTCTTGGGTCTGGCCGCGGGCAAAGAAGTCCCGGCCAAGCTGATCGCGCGCCATCAGACGCGCGGCGGCGTCGCGCATGGCTTGCAAACGTTCCAGTTGGAAGGCCAGATGCGCGGCCATTTCCTCGCCCGATGGGCCCTCTTCGGTCGGGTCCGGGGGCAGCAGCAGGCGCGACTTGAGGAACGCCAGCCAGGCGGCCATGACAAGATAATCCGCCGCAAGTTCCAGCCGCAGCTCCTTGGCACGCTCAACAAAAGCCAGATACTGCCGCGCCAGTTGCAGCACCGAGATCTTGCGCAGATCGACCTTTTGCGTCCGGCTCAGCGACAGCAGCAGATCAAGCGGACCTTCATAGCCTTCGACATCGATGATGAAGGCCTCGGCGGCCAGCCGGTCGGCCACGGTGCTGCCAGCCCCGCCCCGGTCTTCCTGAAATGTCGTGTCAGCCATGCAATGTCCCGCCCAGAAGCGTCTCAAGCTGGGCGCTGAGGGCGTCGATGTCAACGTCATCGGGGGTTTGCCGCGCATCCATGGCGCGCAGGGCGCGGGTCTGGGCGGCGGGGGTCATCTCGCCCGCCGCTTCGGCCACGGCGCGGCGCTTTTCCAGTGGGCCGTTGCAAAAGAGTGCCACGTCGCAGCCCGCCGCAATGGCGGCGCGGGTGCTCTCCGCTGGGGACATTTGCAGCGCTTTCATTGAAATATCGTCGGTCATCACAAGGTTGTCGAACCCGATCTCTTCGCGGATCAGGCGCATCACCTCGGGCGACAGGGTGGCGGGGCGATGGTCCAGCGCGTCATAGACCAAATGCGCGGTCATCCCCATCGGCAGGTCGCGCAGGCTGCGGAAGGGGGCGAAGTCGACCGCTTCCAGATCGATCCGGGGGGCGTCTACACGGGGCAAGTTGTGGTGGCTGTCGAGCGTGGCGCGGCCATGACCGGGCATGTGCTTCATCACCGGCAAAACGCCCCCCGCCAGCAGCGCATCCGCGACGGCGCGGCCAATCTCGGCCACCTGCCCCGGCGTCTCACCATAGCAGCGATTGCGCAGAAAACGGTGGGTGTCCGGCCCGGCCACATCGATCAGTGGGGCGCAGTTACTGTCGATCCCGACACTGTGCAGCTCATGGGCGATGATCCGGTACATCAAGTAGAAGGCTTGGCGCCCTTGATCGCCGGCGCGGGCGGCGAGGTCCATCGGCGGCATCCAATCGCGCCAGTGGGGCGCGCGCATGCGCTGCACGCGGCCGCCCTCTTGGTCGATGGTGATGACGGCCTCATGCCCCGCCGCCTCGCGCATCTCTTCGCAGAGCGCGCGCAGCTGGTCGGGGCTGTCGATGTTGCGGGCGAAGAGGATAAAGCCAAAGGGCCGCACGTCCCGAAAGAACGCCTTTTCCTCGACGCTGAGCCGATGGCCCGTCGCGTCGAGGATCGTGGCCCCGAAGGGGGGCATCAGCGCATCACCACCGGGATGCAATCCGCGTTTTCGGCCACGAGGGCCGAGCAGAAGCGGCGTGCGTCGGCGATGTCGTTAAAGCCCATGGCACGCAGGCGGTAGAAGACCCGCCCGCCGCTGGTGGCCTTTTGCACGACGCGGCTCTTGCCTTCGAGATAGGCACCGAAACGGCCCTGCAAACGGTCCCATTGTTCGCGCGCCACCTCGGGGCTGTCAAAGGCGCCAAGCTGGGCCATGCGGGTGCCGGCGGGCAGCGATGCGGGATCGACTTCTTGGGTGGCCGCGGCCACTGGGTTAGGTTGCACGGCGGCGGGTGTCACCACGGCACCGCCCGCCGGACGGCGGCGCGGACGCAGGGAGTTGCGCACGCCGGGCGCGTTCAGCACGGCCTTGACCACCTTGGGCTGCACGGATGTATCGGCCAGCGCCATCGCCACGGCGGCATCGACAGGATCGCCAGCGGCGGCCTCCTCACCGGTGAGCGGTGCCACGCCATTGGTCAATTGCGCCACGAGGTCTTGCACATTGCCCGAGCGGATCGCCTCGGAGGCGTCGATCAGGTCGCTGTCATCCTCACGCGCCACGGCTGGCGTCACGTTGCCTTGTGTCTTTGCGGCAACCATTGCCGCTTTGACGGGCTGGTCTTCGTCTTGCAATTCGATCTGGCGCGGCGCGAGGCGCAGCTCATCCGCCGGGCGCCCGGCGCTGCCTTCGGCGGCAACCACATTGACCGAAAGCCCCTGATGCCGGGCCAATTCGCCACCCGGCTCTTCGGGGCGCACGCGCATCTCACCTTCGATCGCGCGGACCACCGGGATGCCGGTCACGTCACGCACAAGCAGTTTGTACCCCCAAACACCGATCCCCGCCACCAGCGCCAAGGACACCACGGCGCCCGCGATATTGGTGAGCGTTGTCAGGGTCTTGGGCGCGCTGCCCACTGCGTAGCTATGCGCGGAATCGGGCGCATAGCCCGCCGTCGTCGGGGAAGACGTGAAATCTGCCATCTCTGCCTCTTTGCCCGGCGTGATACATCGCCACGCGGGTCTGGTCATGGGGTTGCCTGTTTTCGGCGCGCTGGTGCGGTTACCGCATCTCCTGCGCCGGTGTGACCCCGAGAATACCAAGACCCGCCGCAATTACAATCGCAACGGCACGCGACAGCGCGATTTTTGCCTGCGACGTGGCCGCGTCCCCTTCTTGCAACGCGCGCAAGCCATCCTCGGACCGGCCCAAGTGGTAGAGGCTGTGGAAGTCGGAGGCCAATTCATAGAGGTAGAAGGCCACCCGGTGCGGCTCATTGCTGCGCGCGGCGGTCTCGACCAGACGGGGCCATTCGGCAAGCTTGCGCAGCAGGCCGATCTCGGCCTCATGGTCGAGCTTAGACAGATCCGCGTCCAGCAGCGTGGCATCCGCCACCTCAATCCCCGCCTCTTCGGCTTTGCGCAGGATCGACGCGACCCGGGCATGGGCGTATTGCACATAAAATACGGGATTCTCGCGGCTCTGCTCCAACACCTTGTCGAAATCGAAGTCGAGCATGGCGTCGTTCTTGCGCGTCAGCATGACAAAGCGCGTCACGTCCGGGCCAACCTGATCGACAACATCTCGCAGGGTCACAAAGGTCCCTGCCCGTTTGGACATCTTGAACGGCTCGCCGTTTTTGAAAAGCTTCACCAGCTGCGTCAGCTTGATGTCAAGCGGCACATGCCCGTCGCTCAGCGCCGAAACCGCCGCTTTCATCCGTTTGACGTAGCCGCCATGATCCGCGCCAAAGACATCGATCAGCATGTCGAAATCACGGCTGACCTTGTCATAGTGATAGGCGATATCGGGGGCGAAATAGGTCCATGACCCGTCGGACTTCTTGACCGGGCGGTCGACATCGTCGCCATGTTCGGTGGATTTGAACAGGGTCTGTTCGCGCGGTTCCCAATCGTCGGGCTTCTTACCCTTCGGCGGCTCCAACACGCCTTCGTAGATCAACCCTTTGGCTTCGAGCGAGGCGATGGCCGCTTCGATCTGACCCGTGCCATAGAGCGATTTTTCGCTATAGAAGACGTCCATCTCGACACCCAGTGCCGCCAGATCGTCGCGAATGAGGTTCATCATTGCGTCGGTGGCGAATTCGCGGATATCGTCCAGCCATTCGCTTTCCGGCTGATCGACCAGCTTGTCGCCGTACATCTTGGCCAGCGCTTCACCCAGCGGAATCAGATAGTCGCCGGGATAGGTGCCATCGGGGAAGGCCACCTCTTTGCCGTTGGCTTCGAGGTAGCGCAGATAGACCGACCGGGCGAGCACATCGACCTGCGCACCGCCGTCGTTAATGTAATATTCGCGCGTCACGTCATAGCCCGCGAAATCAAGCAGGCTGGCGAGCGCATCGCCAAATACCGCGCCGCGCGTGTGACCGACGTGCAGCGGCCCCGTGGGGTTGGCCGAGACATATTCCACGTTTACCCGCTGACCGGCGCCAAGGATCGCGCGGCCAAAGTCGGTGCCTTGGCTCAGCACCTGACGGGCGACGTTTTGCCAGACCGAAGGTGCCAGACGCAGGTTGATGAAGCCCGGCCCCGCCACTTCGGCAGAGGTGATGCGCGGATCGTTTTGCAACTGCGCGGCCAGTGCTTCGGCGATGTCGCGCGGCTTCATGCCCGCGGGCTTGGCCAGCACCATCGCGGCATTGGTGGCCATGTCGCCATGGGCCGCGTCGCGCGGCGGCTCGGCGGTGATCGGATCAAAGTTCAGGGTCGCTGGCAGGGCTTCCTGCGCGACCATCTGTTCCAGCGTCGCAATGATAAGATGGCGAATTTGGGCAAATAGGTTCATGTCGGGTATCCTTGTTCCCCGCCCGTTTATCATGTGCGGGGGTGCAGTCAATCAAGCGTCGGGCCGTCGCGGCCCAAGTTGGGGAGTGGCGTTTGAAGCGGCGCGCTCAGCCGAGGTCCAAACGCCCAGATCGGAGCCGTCGCCCCGCTTCGGACCCGAGGAACAGCGCGCTTTCCGCTGCAAGCTCTGCCTGCCCCTCGGGCACGGTGATCAAATGGAAGCGCAGCCCCCGCGGCCCGAACACCTTGTCGAGCGCGGCATTGGCCGCTTCGAACGCACCGATCATGGCATGCCCGGCAAGCGCCAATGGTTGGCTTGGCCGCGGCAGAACGGTCACCACCGCCCCCTGCCCGGCCACCAGACCCCGGCCCAAGGCGCGCATCATGGCCGAAAGCCCGCGGACCTGCGCATCCGTGCCTTTGCAGCAATCCTCTGGGTCGAGCGGCATCAAGTTCAGCACCATATGCAGCGGCGTGCCGCCCCAATTGCGGTGCAACGGCTCAAACCGCGCGACAAGATCGCCGGCCAGCGCCAGCGCTTCGACACGTTCTGTCGATTGGCTCATCAACCGCGCCAGCACCGTGGGATCGCGGTCCATCGCCACGACTTCCGCCCCCAGATCCGCCGCGCGTTTGGCCACCGCAGGCCCCGGCGCTTGCCCCGCCGAGAGGATCGCGAATGTCGCGTCACCGGCCAGACTTTCCGGCAGAACGGGGGTTTGTATCATGTCATCTCACCTATGGATCATCAAAAGAAGACTACCATGCCGCGGAGACTAGCGGAAGCTGCGCAGGTCGCTGTCGAAGAGACGGGCGTGTTCTTGCAGGGCGAAACGGTCGGTCATGCCCGCAATGTAATCAGACACCATCCGCGCCAGCGTGGTTTCATCCTCTGCCGCCTCGATCGCCGCCGCCCAATGGCGTGGCAAGAGGTTGGGCTGGGACAGGAACAGCGGGAACAGGTCTTCGACCACCTTGGTCACCTTCTCGCGATTCTCCATCACCGAGGGGGCGCGATACATGCGGGTGAAAAGAAACTTGCGGATCTCGCGCAGGTCTTGCCAGACGGGATCTGAGAAACGGATCAGCGGGCGGCCTAGATTTCGGATGTCGTCAGGGGATTTCGCCCCCGAGTCTTTCAGCAGTTTGGCCGAGGTTTCAATCACATCGCCGACCATCACCCCAAAGACCCGCCGCAGCGCCTCATGACGGCGGCGGTAGCTGTCGGTCTCGGGGTAGAGCCGGTCAACCTCGGCGTAGGCGGGGCCGACCATGGGCAGTTCGGCAATCTCACTTTCGGTGAACAGCCCTGCGCGCAGACCGTCGTGCAGATCGTGGTTGTTATAGGCGATATCATCGGAGAGCGCGGCGACCTGCGCCTCGGCGCTGGCATGGGTGTGCAGTTCCAGATCGTGCCGCGCGTTGTAATCGGCCAGCGCGTGGGGCACCTCGCCCGTCACCGGGCCATTGTGTTTCGCGATGCCTTCCAGCGTGTCCCACGTCAGGTTCAGCCCATCGAATTCGGCATAGTGCCGCTCCAGCGTGGTGACGATCTTGATCGCCTGCGCGTTGTGGTCGAAGCCGCCGTAGGGCTCCATTAGCTTGTGCAGCGCATCTTCGCCAGTGTGGCCAAAGGGCGTATGGCCCAGATCATGGGCCAGTGCCACCGCCTCGGTCAGCTCGCCATTCAGACGCAGCGCGCCTGCGATGGTCCGCGCGACCTGCGCCACTTCGATGGAATGGGTCAGACGGGTGCGGAAATAGTCGCCCTCATGCTCCACAAAGACCTGTGTCTTATGTTTGAGCCGCCGAAAGGCAGAGGCATGAATGATCCGGTCCCGATCCCGCTGATAACAGGAGCGAAAAGTGCTTTCCTCTTCCGGCACCAACCTTCCCTTGGCGGTGTTCGGATCAGAGGCGAATTCTGCGCGCATCGCGGCTGGTCCTCTCTCGCGGTCCTTGTGACCTGTCCTTGTACTTTCTATATGTTAGAGGAACGCGAAAGAAAACCGATGCATCGGAGCCCGCAGATGAACCTGCCCCCCAAAGTCACCCCCCGCGCCTTTGAACGCCTCGCCGAGATCGGGGCCGCAGACGAAGGCAAGGCCCTGCGCATCGCTGTCGAAGGCGGCGGCTGCTCGGGCTTTCAATACGACATCGCGCTGGACGAGCCCGCTGAAGATGACCTCATTCTCGAAGGCAGCGGTCAGAAGGTGGTGGTCGATAGCGTCTCCCTGCCGTTTCTGGCCGACGCCGTGATTGATTTTACCGAAGAGTTAATCGGCGCGCGTTTCACCATCGAGAACCCGAACGCGACAGCGGCCTGCGGCTGCGGCACGTCCTTTTCGATGTAAGTCTTTCGGGCGCGTTTAACCGCGCGCCCGGGCGAACCCCTCGAAGAATTCTTCGAAATAAGGCCCGGCGCGTTCGGCACGCAGCAGGGTCGCGTGGCTTTCCGGGCAAAGATACGACAGCACATGCGGGCGCATCTGCCCCCAGTCAGCCCGGCGGTTCGCGCACATGTCGTTGAGGCAAGCCGCCAAGGGGCGCAGCGCCCCCGCCCCCTTTCGACTTTTGCGAAAACGCAATGCGCCTTTTGGGATATCGGTAGATCGCATCCGGCGGCCCGCAATCTGCATGGCCCAGCCGGTAACAAGCCATTCGTGGTATTCGTCCTGCAAAGGCGCGCCTTCGTCAGCGTAGACCTTCATGACACGGTGGCTGGCGGCAATGGCATCCTCCCACAGGGGGCTGGGGGCATGCCCGGCAAACCGCAACGCGGCGCAGACCTCGGCCAGCAGGTCCATATCTTGATCGAGAAAAGCCAGCAGCCCCGTGAAATGCAGGCTTTTCAGCGCGGCCTCCGGCAGGTCCGGGGGCCGGCGGCCATAGTCCGACAAGTAAAAAACGATATGGGTCAACTCATAGGCCGCCTTGCGATTGGGCATGGCAAAAGTGGCACTGCGGGCGATAAAATCGCGCAACCGTTGACCGAGGGCCCCGTCCTCCACCCGCGGCCCGACACCCCGACGGCGCAGCAGACGACGCGCCTCGGCCCGTTGTAGATCCGACAGTTCCGCCCCCTCCAGCCCCGCCCGCGCAACCTTGGCGCAAAGGGCCGCGCCGTAGTGCCGAGGCAAACCGACGTCTTCGAGGTCGAGGCAAATCGACAGGATGAAACGGTAATACTGAGGAAAATCGCGCAGCAGGTCCCGGCAGCCCCGATGGAAGGCCGCAAGCGGCTGAAGCGCCGCAGTGTTAAGCGTGGCCCCCGTGCTCGCCAGCGCCCCGAGCAGTTCGGCGTTTTCCTTCAGCCAAAAAACATCCCCCTGCGCGCGACGCCCCTCTGCGAAGGCTCGGATCAGCCGGGCCGTTTGAATGGCCGGGTCTTGGCTTTTGTCAGGTCTGAGCAGAACAACATTGGTCATCGCATGGCCTCCGACAGGGGGAACGGCAGGCGACAAAGCCGCCCGCTTGAAAGGGCTTCAGCCGCTGAAGGGCAGCACCTCAGCCGGGGCGAGGCCCGTGGTGAACAGGCCGACCCCGCCCCCTTGCGTGATGCTGCTGCCGTCCTGCTGTAACCCAGTGGTGAAGATCTCGACCCCCTCGCCAAACAACATGTCACCTCTCCCACGGTTGAGGCCGGTGGTGAAAAGGCCAACACCGGCGCCGAGCGCCATGGGATTGTCCTCTGTCTGAGGGGCTGATACGGGGGCAAAGTCGCGCGCAAAAATAGCAGTCATAGTATGGTCCTTTCAAAGGGCTTTGCAATTTAAAGATGTAGCTCCTCGACTGACGCACGTTAAGCGTGTCGATCCAAGCATTTTTCGGCTAACGTATTGTACTGAAACACTTATCCACATTAAGGACGCGCCACAGTTTCGCCTTAGTTCTCGATTTCTCTTGCGCCCTGTGGAGAAAAAGAAATGCCGCCCACAGGGCAGGATAGAGACAATACGGGCAACCGCCTCGCGGAATTTCTATAATAGCGAGAAATCTAACCCGAGAATCACCTTAAGCGCGCAAGCCTTCCCCTTGCTCCGCGACGCCAATTGCGCGATAGCAGTCGGACGTCGAAAGAGGGCCGGATATGAAAATCGCGAGTTTCAACATCAACGGTATCAAGGCCCGCGCGGCGGCCCTTCCCGATTGGCTCGACGAGGCGCAGCCGGACGTTGTCGTGCTGCAAGAGATCAAGTCGGTGGATGAGGCCTTCCCCCGCGAAATGCTCGAAGAGCGCGGCTATAACGTGGAGACCCACGGGCAGAAGTCCTTTAACGGCGTGGCGATCCTGTCGAAGCTCCCGCTTGAGGATGTGACCCGCGGCCTGCCGGGCGATGATGCCGATGATCAGGCACGCTGGATCGAAGCGACGGTTGTGGGCGACGATATGGCGCTGCGGGTCTGCGGGCTCTACCTGCCCAATGGCAACCCGGCGCCGGGGCCAAAATATGACTATAAACTCGCATGGATGTTGCGGCTGCAAGCCCGTGCCGAAGCGCTTCTGGCCGAGGAAACGCCCTTCCTCATGGCGGGAGATTACAACATCATCCCGCAGGCCGAGGATGCTGCCAAACCCGACAGCTGGCGCGAAGATGCCCTCTTCCGCCCCGAGTCCCGCGCCGCATGGCGGCGGCTGGTGAACCTTGGCCTCACGGACGCGTTCCGGGCGCGCACCCAAGGGCCGGGGCATTACTCCTTCTGGGATTATCAGGCCGGGGCGTGGAACCGCAACAACGGCATCCGCATCGACCACTTCCTCCTGTCCCCCACCGTGGCCGACCGGCTGTGTGATTGCCAGATCGACCGCGACGTGCGCGGGCGCGACAAGCCGTCGGATCACGTGCCCATCTGGGTCGAACTGGATATCTGAGGTCAGGCCTCCAGCTCGGCATCCCAATAGAGGAAATCCATCCAGCTTTCATGCAGATGGCCGGGCGGGAATTTGCGGCCCATGTTGCGCAGCTCTTCGGCGGCGGGTTGCCGCGGCGGTTTGCGCAGGGCAAGCCCCGTGCGGTGCAGGGGCCGCGAGCCTTTTCGCAGGTTGCAAGGGCTACAGGCGGCGACCACGTTTTGCCAGCTTGTCACCCCACCGGCGGCGCGCGGTACCACATGGTCAAAGGTCAGATCGCCCTTCGCGCCGCAGTATTGACAGCGGAATTCATCCCTCAGAAATAAATTAAAGCGCGTGAAGGCCACGCGCTTTTGAGGTTTGACATAGTCTTTAAGAACGACAACCGAGGGGATCCTGATCACCGTAGAGGGGCTGCGCACCACCTCGTCATATTCGGCGACGATCTCGACCCGGTCGAGCCATTTGGCCTTTACCGCCTCCTGCCATGGCCAGAGCGACAGCGGGTAATAGGATAAAGGTCGGTAATCCGCGTTGAGCACCAGCGCGGGGTGGTGTTTGAGCGCCGCCGGGTGGCGGGTAAATTCGGTCCTGAAATCGCCGTCCATCTGGTCGCGTCCTCTGCCCGTTTTAGTCACTATATCTCGCGGTTTCTCTCTGGCAAGACAAAGGTGAACCACTAGATGTCGCCGGTTTTGCCCAAAGATTACGACAGAGGCGTGACAGATGGGCAGAGTTTGTTAACCTTGTGGCATGTCGAAAAGCCCCCTGCCCGATGCGCCCGCCCCGCAATCCCTGCTCGAAGCCGCCGTCTATGCCGATGATCTAGACGCGGCACGCGCGTTTTACCGCGACGTTCTGGGGCTGAAACTGTTTCAGGAGGTGCCGGAGCGGCATATGTTCTTTGCGCTCGGCGCCTCGGTCTTGCTGGTCTTCAACCCGACCGCCACGGCGCAGCCGCCCGGCAATCCGAAAATGCCGGTGCCGCCCCATGGGGCGCGCGGCCCGGGGCATGTCTGCATTGCGATGAAACGCGATGAGATCGCCGCGATGGAGACGCGGCTGCGGGCCGCCGGGGTCGAGATCGACACCAGTTTTGATTGGCCCAACGGGGCGCGCTCGCTCTATGTGCGCGACCCCGCTGGCAATTCGGTCGAGTTCGCCGAACCATGGCTCTGGGACGAGGTGAAGGGTTAAAGCCCCAGTTTGTCGCGCATGAAGGCCAGCGCCACGCTCAAGCCATCGGGCGCAATGCCGTGGCCCGTGCCCTTCATCACATGGGCGTAAACGTCCTGCCAGCCCGCCTCTTGCAGCGCTTCGGCGGCCTGCGGCAGGGATTGCGGCGGCACCACGTCATCGGCATCCCCATGGACCAGCAGCACCGGCGGTTTGACCTGCGCCTCTTCGGCCAGCGCTTCGGGGTTGAGCAGACGGCCCGAGAAGGCCACGATCCCCGCCACCGCATCTTCGCGCCGTGGGGCCACATGCAGCGACATCATCGTGCCTTGGGAAAAGCCGAAGAGCACGACCTGTTCGGGCAACACGTCTTCGTCGACCATCAGCGCGTCGAGGAAGGCGTCGAGGTCTTCGACCGCGCTCATCATGCCGCGCATCGATTCCTCTTCGGATGATCCGTCGATCCAAGGGATCGGGAACCACTGATAGCCCATCGGCGCACCGGCGCAGGCCTCGGGCGCGTCGGGTGCGACGAAAAGCGTGTCGGGCAAATGCTCGCTCAGCGGATCGGCAAGGCCCAGCAGATCGGCGCCATTCGCGCCGTAGCCATGCAGGAACACCACCATCGACCGTGTGGTGCCAGAGACCGGCGCGCGGCGCTCGGCGTTCAAAACCCGTGTCATGACAATCCTTCCTTTTGTTTCAACACCCGGTAGTAGGCAAAGAGCAGCCGCGCCGCAACCGACCGCCAAGGTGACCATGCGGCGGCCATGGCGGAGAGGTCTTTCGGGCTGGGACGGACGGGCAGATCAAAGAGCCCCCGCGCCGCCTCTTGCAGCGCAAGGTCGCCGCTGGGAAAGATATCGCGGCGGCCAAGGCAGAACATCACATAGATCTGCGCCGTCCATGGCCCGATGCCCGGCATCTCGACCAGCGCGGCGATGGCCGCGTCATCAGGCAACCCGTACAGCGCTTCAAAGTCGAAATCACGTTCCGCCAAAGCCAATACATAGCGCGCCTTGGGGCGGCTCAGCCCCGCAGCGCGCAAGCCGTCGTCTCCGGCGCGCAGGACGTTCTCCGGCTGATCCAACCCCGCCGCAACCAGCCGCGCATAGATCGCCCGGGCCGAGGCCACGCTCACCTGCTGCCCCACGATAATGTCGAGCAGCCCCGCGAAATCGGGCGGGCGCAGGCGCAGCGGCAGCGGTCCGGTTTTGCTCAGCGCCATGGCAAAACGCGGCTCCCGTTCGGCCAGCCATGCCGCGCCCTCGGCCACATCGGCGTCGCAGGTGATCGGGGGCGCGAGGCTCACAGTCGTGCCACCCAATCCAGCATCGCGTCGAGATCGCTCAGACAAGGCGCGCCCTTTGGCAGTGGCGGTCTGTCGATCAGGATCACCGGCAGGCCGAGCGACAGGGCGGCGTCGACCTTCGGGCGGCTGGCCTGCCCGCCGAGGTTGCGGCAAATCAACAGGTCGACGCCGAGGTCGCGGAACAATACCGTTTCACTCTCCACGGTGAACGGCGGATCGCCAAAGATCAGATCGACAAAGTCATAGGGCACGGCGCGGTCATGGCGGCTCGTCTGCCGTAGCATGAGGCGCGCGCCCTTGAACGGTTGGAAGGTTGGCAGGCTGGCCCAACCAGTCGCTGCAAAGACGCGGGCAGCGGGCGGCACGGTACGGGCGGCGGCCGCGACATCCGGCACCGATTGCAGCAGCGGGTTGTCCAAGGGCCAGAGGGGGCGCGAAAAGCTGACGAAGGGTTTGCCCAGAGACGTGGCGGCGGCATAGCCTGCGTGGCTTAGCCCCGCATCGAACCCGTGGCTGAGATCGAGCACCGCATCAAAGCCCGCCATATCGCGCCGCAGCGCCGCGGCTTCCCTGGCATCGCGCATCTCAAAGGTCATCGGCATCGGATTGTTGCCGCGCGGCGGCTCCGTCAGCCAAGCGGTGACCCGGTGCCCGGCCTGCGTCAAGGCACGTGCAAGCTGCCGCGCTTCGGCGGTGCCAGCGAGCAGCAGGAGGTTCAGCGAAGGGCGGTCAAGCGCGGTCATCGGCGCGATCATCGGCGAGCTTGCCGCCGGGCGCAAGCGGCATCGCAGTCGCAAAAACCGATGCCGGACTTGCCCTTACCCGACGGCAAGGCTACCCCTTGGCGGGAAGTGAGGAATTCAAACATGATCGACGACAGACGCGCGCGGCGCAATGTAGCGGTGCTGGTGGCAGCACAGGCCTTTCTCGGGGCGCAGATGCCGATGATTTTCCTTGTCGGCGGTCTTGCGGGGCAGTCGCTTGCGACGAACGTCTGTCTTGCCACCCTGCCGATCTCGATGATCGTTTTGGGCTCCATGCTTTCGGCCACACCGGTCTCGGCCATCATGCAGCGCTATGGCCGCCGGGCGGGGTTCTTTTTGGGCGCGGCGGGCGGTGCCTTGGGCGGCGCGGTCGCGGCCTACGGGCTTTATCTCGCGTCCTTTCCGGTTTTCCTGCTGGGGTCGCTTCTGACGGGCATCTATATGTCGGCGCAGGGTTTCTACCGTTTCGCCGCCGCCGATACCGCCTCGGATGATTTTCGGCCCAAGGCGATCTCCTATGTCATGGCGGGCGGTCTTGTCTCGGCCATCATCGGGCCGCAGCTTGCCACGGCCACGTCGATGAGCCTCGTGGTGCCCTTCCTTGGCACCTATATGGCCGTGGTGGCGGTGAACCTCATCGGGGCGCTGCTGTTTCTCTTCATCGACATTCCGAAACCGCCGATCCCGGCCCATGACGCGCCCAAGGGCCGCAGCCGGTGGGAACTGCTGACCACGCCGCGCATCGCCGTCGCGGTGATCTGCGCCATGGTCTCCTATGCGTTGATGAACCTCGTGATGACCTCGACCCCGCTGGCGGTCGTCGGCTGCGGCTATAGCCAAGACAGCGCGGGCTATGTGGTCACCGGCCATGTGCTGGCGATGTTCGCGCCTTCGTTCTTTACTGGCCATCTGATCAACCGTTTCGGGGTTGAGCGGATCATGGGCCTTGGCATTGTGATCCTTGCCGCCGCCGGGGTGGTGGCTTTGCAAGGTGTGGAACTGGGCAACTTCTTTGTCGCGCTGATCCTTTTGGGGCTGGGCTGGAACTTCGGCTTTATCGGGGCCACCACCATGCTGGCGGGCGCGCATGAGCCGCATGAGCGCGGGCGGATGCAGGGCCTGAACGACCTGCTGGTGTTCGGCGGCGTGACCGTGGCCTCGCTGGCCTCGGGCGGGCTGATGAACTGTTCGGGCGGCACGGCGCAGGAAGGCTGGGCGGCGGTGAACCTTGCCATGGTGCCCTTCTTGGTGCTCGCGGGCGGGTCGCTGATCTGGCTGGTGCTGCGCAGCCGCAAGGAGACGCAGCTGAGCTAATCGCCTACCAGCGCGACGCCATGGCCCGCAGCGCGAAATGGCGGCGCGGGTCAGGCAGCGCAGCTTGGGAGACCTTTTCCGGCGCATCCACCGCGGCCCGCAACACCGGACCCGCATGGGCGGCAGGCAGCAGCGCCGCGCGCGCGGCTTTGGGGATCCTGCCTCGATTGGCACGCGCCGATTTCAGCCGGTCGAGCGCCCCCTTGGCAAGGGCCGAGACTCCTTCTGCCGTGCCGTCCAACAGCGGCACGCGGCCTGCCTCTTCCAAGTTCGGAATGGCGCAGAGCCATGCGGCGATCCCAGTGGCATAGGCCGCATCCCGCACCACTGCTTCATCCGTCGCCCCGAGGCGGCGGGCGGCGACCCACATCAGATGGCCTGCGGTCTGGTCGATGTAGCGCTCGAAATGCGCGGCGTCCTCAAAAGTGTCTTTGTAGATGTCCCACCGCCGAGCGGCGACGAGTTCATCGAGCAGTTCGGCATCCTCTGGCGCAATCGCACGGGCAAGCGGCGTGGTCACCTCATGCCGCCTGACAGGGCCGCCCTTGGCGATCTCTTCCAGCGCGTCGCGCCACCATTGCAGGCGCATCTCGGCGATCATCGTCTCTTGGGTGACCCATGGGGCGCGGGCCACCTCGACGTTAAAGGCATAGAGTGGGAAGAGCAGCTTGCGCGTCTCGACGGGGGCGGCCATGGCGGCGCGAAAGCGCCAAGGGTCGGCGCGCTCTACCATGGCGGCGCAGGCGTTCAGGTCAGCGTCGAAGGTCATGTGGGGCGCGCCACCGTCAGAAGATAGCCAAACTCATCCCGATGCGCGCGCCAACAGGCGATCTCCGCCTCGGCGGCATCGAGCACTTGGGCCAAATCATCATCCGCACCCGGGCGCAGCTTTTCAATCCGCGCCTCCAGGGGGGTGTAGTAATTCTCCCAAGCCTCATCCGACAGGACACGGGTCGCCACGACCTCATAGCCCGCCTCGCGGACCCGCTCGGCAATGCCGTCCGCGTCGCTCATCGCGGGGTAGTCGGCCCATTGCGCGCGGGCCTCTTCCGACGGGCTATCCGTCAGCCAGCAGGGCTCGGAGAAGGCCACCACCCCGCCCGCGCGCAGCGATTTGCGCCAACGACTCAGCGCCTCGGTCACACCAAGAAAGTAGACCGCACCGGCGCACCAAATGAGATCATATTCATTGGCGATGGCGGCCATATCGGCGCGCAGCAGGGTGACATTGCCATCCGCCACAAAACGCCCCCGCGCGGTGTCGACGAAATGCGCGGTTTTATCGAGGGCTGTAACATGGCCCTGCGGGATCGCCGCGCGGAGGGCGCCGATGTCGCTGCCGGGGCCACAGGCCACATCGGCAATCTCGGCCCGCGCGGGCAGATCGACCTGATCCACGGCCCAGCTCACATCCGCAGGCTCCCCCGGCCCTTCGCGCGGCAGATCGCGATGGAGAGTGAAAAAGGCGGTCATATCATCTGTCATTGGGCGCGGTCCCGGATCAATTTCCAACGTATCGCATCAAGCAGCGCTTCGAATGAGGCGTCGAGTATGTTGGCGCTGACGCCCACAGTGGACCAGCGCCGCCCCTGCCCGTCTTCGCTGTCGATGATGACGCGGGTGGTGGCTTCGGTGCCGCCTTGGGTGATGCGCACCTTGAAGTCAACCAGACGCATGTCATCCAGAAGGCTGCTGTATTTGCCCAAGTCCTTGGCCAGTGCCTTGGACAGCGCGTTGACCGGGCCACGGTCCGCGCCATCCTCGTCCAGCGATTCCGAGACCGAGAGCCGTTTCTCCCCGTCCACATCGATCACCACGACCGCTTCGGAAAGGCTGACCATCCGGCCTTCGGCATTGCGGCGGCGTTCGACGGTAACGCGGTAGCGCTCGACCTCGAACAGATGCGGCAGTTGGCCCATCACGTCGCGGGCCAGCAACTCAAAGCTCGCCTGCGCGGTGTCATAGGCATAGCCCTGCGCCTCGCGGTCCTTGACCACCTCCAAGATCCGGCCAAGCGCCGGGTCGCCCTTGGCGACCGAGAGGCCCGCATCGCTCAGCCGTTTGCGTAGGTTAGATTGCCCGGCTTGGTTCGACATCGGAATGACGCGCGTATTGCCGACCAGTGCGGGGTCAATATGCTCATAGGTGCTGGGGTCTTTGGCGATGGCACTGGCATGCAGCCCCGCCTTATGTGCAAAGGCCGAAGACCCGACGAAGCCTGCCTGTTTCATCGGCACGCGGTTGAGGATCTCATCCAGCATCCGGCTAGTGCGCGTGAGCCCGCGCAGCGCCTCAGGGCTTACCCCGATCTCATAGCGGCTGGCATAGGGCTCTTTCAGCAGCAGGATCGGGATCAGGGTGGTGAGGTTGGCGTTGCCACAACGCTCCCCCAGCCCGTTGAGCGTGCCTTGGATCTGTCGCGCGCCCGCGTCGACGGCAGCCAGCGTGCAGGCCACGGCGTTTTCGGTGTCGTCGTGGGTGTGAATGCCCAGATGATCTCCCGGAATGCCCGCCGCGATCACGGCGCGGGTGATGCGGCCAATCTCATCGGGCAGCGTGCCACCATTGGTGTCGCAAAGCACGATCCAACGCGCGCCCGCGTTATAGGCTACGCGGATCGCTTCCAGCGCGTAGTCGGGATTTGCCTTGTAGCCGTCAAAGAAATGCTCGGCGTCGAAGAGCGCCTCCCGCCCTTGGGCGACCAGATGGGCGACAGATTTGGCGATGTTGTCGGTGTTTTCCGCCAGTGTGATGCCAAGGGCGGTTTTGACATGGAAATCATGGGTCTTGCCGACGATGCAGACGGATTTGGTGCCCGCGTTGAGCACGGCGGCCAGCACGTCGTCATTCTCAGCCGACATGCCCGCGCGTTTGGTCATGCCAAAGGCAGTGAGCTTTGCCTGCGTCGGCGGCGCGGCGTCGAAGAAGGCGCTGTCGGTCGGGTTGGCCCCGGGCCAGCCGCCTTCGATGTAATCCACGCCGAGCGCGTTGAGCGCTTCGGCAATCTGGCGTTTTTCGTCGGTGGAGAATTGAACGCCTTGGGTCTGCTGCCCATCGCGGAGCGTGGTGTCGTAGAGGGTAAGGCGCGCGCGGGTCATGAGGTAGCCCTCCTGCCACGAACCTCAGCAGAGGTGCGCAGGCGCCATGCCCGACCTCGGGAGGGCCGTGCCGAATAGAACAACCGGCGCTTTGACACTTTCTGATCACAGCGCGCGTGGCGAATGTTGTGATATGCCCTCCCGGGGGGGAGGTCGGGCATGGCGCATGCGCGCCGGGGGGCGGTTGGGGCTATGGTCACAACAACCCCTCCAACTGGCTCCGATCAAAGCCCGGCGGCGGCGTCAGCTTTACCCCATCCTTGCTCATCTGCACCTCGATCCCGACCGAAGTCAGCGCTTTCTTGATCCGGTCCACCTCGGCGAAATCCTTGGTCTCCATCGCAGTGGCGCGGGCATCGCTGAGGAAGGCTTCGATATCGGTCAGATCCAGCGCTTGAACCGCGGCCCATTCGGGGATCAGATCATCCAGCAGCCCCAAAAGCGACAGCGCCCCGCGCAAACCTGCCGTATCGCCCGCGTTGGACAGCCGGTGGCATTCGGTCAAAGCAGCATGGGTGTTGAGATCATCAGCCAAAAGCGCCACCAGTTCAGGCCCGGGCGTCGCGGCCTCGGCCTCCGCCGCCTGAAGATACCATTTGCGCAGGGTCTTTTCGGCCTCCTCGCGCTTCTTCTCGGTCCAGTCCATCGGCTTGCGGTAATGGGTCGAGAGCATCACGAAACGGATGACCTCCCCCGGCACGCCTTGGTCCAGCAAGTCACGGACGGTAAAGAAGTTGCCCAGGGACTTTGACATCTTCTTGCCCTCGACCTGCAACATCTCATTGTGCAGCCAGTAGTTGGCGAACCCGTGGCCCGCGCATTTCGACTGGGCGATCTCATTCTCATGATGCGGGAACTGCAGATCGATGCCGCCGCCGTGGATGTCGAACCGCTCACCCAACAGGTCATGCGCCATGGCGGAGCATTCGATATGCCAGCCCGGACGCCCCTCACCCCAAGGGGAATCCCAGCCGGGGGTGTCTTCGTCCGAAGGCTTCCACAGCACGAAATCCATCGGGTCTTCTTTATAAGGCGCCACCTCGACCCGTGCACCAGCAATCATATCGTCGACCGACCGGCCCGAAAGCGCGCCATATTCGGCGTATTTACGCACCCGGAACAGCACATGGCCCTCGGCCTCATAGGCATAGCCTTCATCCATCAGCCCGCGGATCATCGCGACCATCTGGGGGATATACTGCGTGGCACGCGGCATGTGATCGGGCTCCAAGGCGCCCACGGCGGCCATGTCGTCCAGATACCACTGCGTCGTCTCGGCGGTGATCTCTCCAATGGTGCGCCGGCTTGTCGCGGCGCGGGCGTTGATCTTGTCGTCCACATCGGTGAAATTGCGCACGTAAGTCACATGCTGCGGCCCATAGACATGGCGCAGCAAGCGGTAGAGCACATCGAACACGATCACAGGCCGTGCGTTGCCCAGATGCGCCCGGTCATAGACGGTGGGGCCGCAGACATACATCCGCACATTCTGCGCATCGATCGGGGTGAAATCCTCTTTCTTGCGGGTGGCGGTGTTGTGCAGCTTGATCGTCAGGTCACGGGTCATGGGCAGGCGTCCTTGCGCGGGTGTGACGCGGGCTTGGCATAGTTTTGTCAGAATGGGAATGACGTGAACAGCGGCCCGCGAGGATGTCTCAGCGGGTAATGCAGCAAATAATGAGCGTTGCGGTGTTCATGACCGGGTTGTAGCAAGCGCGCCGCCCTGCGCCAAGCCCCTTGTCCGGTTAAGTTTTATGCAACCCTGCCTTCCGCCTTGCCTGCGCGGATTGACAAAGCCCCAAGGCTCTGCCCCCTTGTGCGGAAAATTTCGGAGGCATCATGGATAGATCATCGCGCATCAAAGGGGTTCTGGCCGGAGGGTCAGACGGTTGGGAAGTGTTTCACAAATCGCGCGCCATGATCGCGGCGGGGGTGCCGGTGACCGAGCTTACCATCGGCGAGCATGACATCCGCACCGCCGCCCCGATCCTGCAAGAGATGCACCGCAGCGCCCTCGGCGGCCATACCGGCTATGCCGCCGTGCCGGGCACCGATGCCCTGCGCGACCGGATTGCAAAACGCGCCGAAGAGCGGACCGGCGTGCCGACGACGCGGGACAATGTGGTGGTCACCCCGGGCGGGCAAGCGGGGCTTTTCGCGGCGTTCATGGCGGTCTGCGACCCCGGCGATGCGGCGCTTTACATCGACCCCTATTATGCCACCTACCCCGGCACCCTGCGTGCTGCCGGGGCACGGGCCGTGTCGGTCGAAGCGCGGGCCGATCAGGGGTTCTTGCCCCGCAGGGCGGATCTGGCGGCAGCCGCCGAGGGCGCAAAAGCGCTGTTGATCAACACGCCCAACAACCCGACCGGCGTGATCTATGGCCGCGAAACCTTGGAAGAGATCGCACAGGTTTGCCAAGATCACGACCTTTGGCTCGTCTCGGATGAGGTCTATGACACGCAGATTTGGGAGGGCACGCATCTTAGCCCCCGCGCCCTGCCCGGCATGGAGGAGCGGACGCTGGTCATCGGCTCCGTGTCGAAATCCCACGCGATGACAGGCAGCCGCTGTGGCTGGATCATCGGGCCTAAAGACATCATTGCCGACCTGATCGACCTTGCCACCCATACCAACTACGGCGTGCCGGGCTTCATTCAGGACGCGAGCGACTATGCCCTTGCCCAAGGTGCCGCTTTCGAAGAGGAAATCAGCGCCCCCTTCGCCCGCCGCCGCGCGCTGGCGCAGCGGGTCTTGAGCACTCAGAACGTGGTGCGTTCGGTGCCCTCGCAAGGGGCGATGTATCTGATGCTGGATATCCGCGCCACGGGCCTCAGCGGCAGCGAATTTGCGGATGCCCTGCTGGAAGATCAGCATATTGCAGTGATGCCGGGCGAGAGTTTCGGCGCGGCGGCGGCGGGCCATGTCCGCGTGGCCATGACGATCGAAGACAGCGCGTTCGAGGCGGCCCTGCGCGACCTCTGCCGCTTTGCCGAAGGGCGCGCCAGCCGCGCCGCGTAAACAAAAAAGACCGGCCTCCTTACGGAAGCCGGCCCTTCATCAAAGCGGGTCATCCCGCCAAGACAGATCAGAAGCGCATGGAGCCGCGCAGGGAGATCGTGGTCGCGTCCAGATCTTCGCCTGTGCCGCCTACGTCATCGAATTTGTGCTGCAGCACTTCGCCACCGACGGTGTAGCGGTCGGTCACTTTATAGGTGACGCCCAGACCGGCGAAGGGACCAGTTTCATCGCCAACGCTTGTGTCGGCACGGGCCGCACCTGCTGTCGCGTAAACCAGTGTCTTGCCGAAGTCGTAGCCAGCCTTGACCTTGGCGCGTGCCACGGAGTCCACATCGCCTGCGCCGTTGCCCAGATCGATGTCGGTCTTGTCGTAGTCAAGTTCGCCACCCAGAACGAATTTGCCGAAGTCATAGTCGTAACCGGCGTGGAAACCGTAGGACGTGTCGTCGCCGTCAAGGTTGCCGCTGTCGCTATCGACGTCGGTCTGGCCGACCTGAAGACCGGTGTAGAAGCCTGTCCAGTCGCCATCAACGGCCACGGGTGTCGGCGCCGGTGTGAAAACCGGTGCTTCAACGGTGGTGTCTTCCAGCGAACCGGCTGCTGCGGCACCCGCGAAGGCGCTGGATGCGATCAGGGCGATGCTGGCGATTGTTGTCGTGCGTTTCATGTTCTGCTCCTTAAATACAGGTGACCCCGCGATCCTCGCCGCAGGGTCACTCACGCAACGCCCCATTTAGGGTTGGGTTTCAGGTTTTTCACATCACAGAATTGCGATGCGCTGATTGTCGCACATTTGCAACACACCTTCGGCTAGGGGCCGCTTAAGTTATGTATCATGTGTCGAATTAGGCGATGTGCAGATGCATTTTGCCTTGTTAAATCAGAGGGTTGATGCCGCAATACGAATTCCCGGCCATGTTTGCCCTCACCGCAGCGAAAGTTCCGGCAGAGAAACGACCCCGAGGCAACTGCGCAAAAGAGGCTCCCCGATCGAAAACCACTAAAACGCCCCCGGCCCCGCACCATTCCTGCACGCCAGCCCCCGTCCGAGGCTTGCTGTCACCACTGAACGCGTTATCTGCCTGTATTGTCAGCAAGAAGGAGCAGGCCCCACCCCATGTCTTGGATCACCACCCATCTGGAAGTCGTCATTATCGTGATCCTGACGCTGCTGGCGGCGATCGTGATCTTGCAACAACGCCGCACGCCGCAATCGACTGCGGCGTGGCTACTGTTCATCATCGTGCTGCCATGGGTCGCGGTGCCGCTGTTTCTGGGGCTTGGCTTTCGCAAACAATCCTCGCGCTATTCACCGGTGCATTTCCTGAAAGGCGACACCGGCGGCCCGCCGCCGCGCCCCGTCCATACCCTCGACGCGACGATGCAGTATTTCGGCCTGCCCGCCGCCGCGCATGGCCAAGACCTACGTCTTCTGGGCGATCCAACGGCGGCGCATGAGGCCGTGATGGCGCTGATCCAAGGGGCCGAGAGGCGGCTCGACGTGCTGTTTTATATCGTTGCCAATGACGACACCGGGCGCATTTTCGTGGACGCGCTGACCGAACGCGCCAAGGCGGGCGTTAAGGTCCGGTTGTTGATGGACCGTTTGGGCACCCTGCGCGGCCCTGCCGCCGCCCTGCGCCGCCTGCGCGAAGCTGGCGGCGACGTGCGCTTTTATTCACCGCTGTTGCAACTGCCCGGCTCGGGCCACCTGAACCTGCGCAATCACCGCAAAATGATCATTGCGGATGATGCGCGGGTATTTTCGGGCGGCATGAACATCGGCGCGCATTACCTCGGCCCCGCCGCGTTAGAGGATGGCTGGACCGACCTCGCCTTCCTGCTTGAGGGCCGCGCTGTGCAAAGCTTCGGCGATGTCTTCCGCTCCGATTGGGGTGTGGCCAGCGGCGAGGCATTGGACCCTGCCCCCTCGGTCGCGGCCCATACGGGCGGAACGGCGACGGTGCAACTCGTGCCCTCCGGCCCCGATATCGCCGAAGACCCGCTGCATGATGGTCTGATCCGCGCGATTCATCTGGCCGAGGCGCGCATTTGGCTGGTGACCCCCTATTTTGTCCCGACCGAAGCCCTCGGTTCGGCTTTGACCACTGCGGCCCGGCGGGGTGTGGATGTACGGGTTCTGGTCCCAGAACGCTCAAACCAACGGATGGCCGATTTCGCACGAGGCGCCTATCTGCGCGATCTGCATGAGGCGGGCGGCCATGTGCTGTACTACCAGCCCGGAATGATCCACGCCAAAGCCGGGATCATCGACGATCTGGGGCTGGTGGGCACGGCCAATTTCGATGTGCGCAGCATGTTGCTGAATTTCGAGGTCACGCTTTTCGTCTATGACGCGGGCTCGGTCGCGAAGCTGCATGATTGGTTCGAACATCTCTCCGAGCATTGCGCCATGGAAAGACCGCCAAGCGGGATGTTCCGCAAGGTGGCCGAAGGGCTGTTTCGTCTGGGAGCGCCCATCCTATGATCCCCGCCGTCGCCCCGCAATCGCTGCGCATCGTGAGCTATAACATCCGCAAGGCCATGGGCACCGACCGGCGCCGCGACCCTGAGCGGATCATGCAGATCATCCGCAGCCTGCATGCCGATGTGGTCGTGCTGCAAGAGGCCGACCGCCGCCGCGCGCCGCGCCCCTCGGCCCTGCCGCTCGACCGGGTTGAAGAGGTGACGGGCCTGCGCCCTCTGCCCACGCCGAGCGACGTGAGCATCGGCTGGCATGGCAATGCCGTTCTGGTCCGCCCCTCGGCCAAGATCGACCGGGTCGCGCATCTGACCCTGCCGGGGGTGGAGCCGCGCGGCGCCATGGTGGCCGACCTACATATCGGCGCGCGCCAATTGCGCGTGATCGCCTCGCATCTGGGGCTGCTGCGTCCGTCGCGCAAGGAGCAACTGAGCGCCATGATCGCCCATCTCGACGCCTGCGCCGCCTGCCCCACGCTGATCGCGGGCGACTTGAACGAATGGTCGCAAAAGGTGGGGCTCGGGCGTCTGGCGAAACGGTTCACCATTCATGCGCCGGGCAAGAGCTATCACGCGCGGATGCCCGTGGCCTTCCTAGATCGCATCGCCTTGGACCAGCATCTTACCGTGCGCCAAGGTGGTGTGATCGAGACAGCCCAAACCCGCCGCGCCTCGGACCATCTGCCGATCTGGCTCGACGTGGCGCATCGCTAGACGTCCTCACCCCGTGGCCCAAGCCAATTCGCCCACCATCATGTTGCAGGCCTGTTGCGGGGTCGAGAAAGCGACCTGCATATCAAAGGCCATGCGCACATCCGCCCGCGCCTTGGCGATAGTGGCATCCGTCGCCCCAAGCCGCCGCGCGGTGGCAATGTTCTGGTTCGCGTCATGCCGCAGCTTGCGCACGCTTTCATAGCCGCCCGCAAAACCCGCACATTGTTTCGCCGTCAACTCCGCCGCCGCCGCTTTACGCGCCGCGGCCTCCATCGGTGAGGCCGGAGGTTCCACACAGCCCGCCAGCGATCCGGCGAGAAATCCCGATATGATAAGACGTTCCATCAAATTCTCCCTTTCACGACCTTGATAGGGAGAGACTGGTTTAATTTTGGTTAACGCAATCTGGATGGCAGCGCGGAAATTAACCCTTTCGCGCAATCATGCCTGAGGCGCCCCGGCAGCCTCGTCGGGGCGGGCCTTGCGGCCCTGCCCCTGCGCGCCCCTTCCGGGGCACATCTCATCAGCTACAACCAGAGGTGCCACCGCAGGTGTTGCACTTCATACAGGTGCCGTTGCGAACCAATGTGTAGTTGCCGCATTCACCGCAGGCTTCGCCCTCATAGCCCTGCATCTTGGCTTTGGCCCGCGCATCAAGGCTGACCGCCCCGGTGCTGGCAGAGGCCGAGGGTTGCACCGCGACCGCCACGTCGCCGCCGCTCACTTGGGGCGCGTAAGCGGTGCTCGGCTCGACGCCCTGCCCGCCTTGCAACACCACCAACTCTTGCGGAAGGCGGTTGCGCAGATAGCCGGTGGAGCTGATTTGCTTGAGCACTTCCAAGGACTTATTCGCGGCTCCTTCGCTCAACTCGCTGACGTTAGAGAGGTTCTCTTCCTCGCCCCGGCCCAGATCGTCAAAGGTCGCGCCCTCGGGCTTCACATGTGCCAGATCGGTGCGGTCGAGGTAGCTCACCGCCAATTCACGGAACACATAGTCGAGGATCGAGGTCGCCTGCTTGATGCTGTCGTTGCCCTGCACCATGCCCGCCGGTTCGAACTTGGTAAAGGTGAAGGCGTCAACGAATTCCTCCAGCGGCACGCCGTATTGCAGACCGACCGAGACCGCGATGGCGAAGTTATTCATCATCGCCCGGAAGCCCGCGCCTTCCTTGTGCATGTCGATGAAGATCTCGCCGAGTTTGCCATCCTCATATTCGCCGGTGCGCAGGTAGACCTTGTGACCGCCGACGTTGGCCTTCTGGGTATAGCCCTTGCGGCGCTGCGGCATCTTCTCGCGATGCGATTTGATGATCTCTTTCACGATCACCTTCTCAACGATCTTTTCAGCCAGCACGGCGGCCTTCTCATGGGTGTTGCCGCTTTCCAGCGTCTCGGCGACGTCCTCGTCGTCCTCCACGAGGGCCGCGGCCAGCGGTTGGCTCAGTTTCGAACCGTCGCGGTAGAGCGCGTTGGCCTTGATCCCCAGCGACCAGCTGAGTTCATAAGCCTTCTGGCAATCCTCGATCGTCGCGTCATTTGGCATGTTGATCGTTTTAGAGATCGCCCCCGAGATGAAGCTCTGCGCCGCTGCCATCATGTGGATGTGGCTGTTGACCGACAGGTAACGCTTGCCCTTCTTGCCGCAGGGGTTGGCACAGTCGAAGATGTCGTAATGCTCCTCGCGCAGATGCGGCGCGCCCTCCAGCGTCATGGTCCCGCAGACGTGGTCATTGGCCGCTTCGATATCGGCCTTGCTGAAACCGAGGGAGCGGAGCAGATCGAAGGTCGGGTCGTTCAGCTTTTCGGTCGGAATGCCCAGCACCTGCGTGCAGAAGGCTTCGCCCAGCGTCCATTGGTTGAACACAAAGCGGATGTCGAAAGCCTGTTTCAGCGCGGCGTCGATCTTGGCCAATTCATTGGCGCCAAAGCCGTGCCCTGCCAGCGTGGTGTGGTTGATCGCAGGCGCATTGCCGATGGTGCCGTGGCCCACGGCATAGCTGACGATCTCTTCGATCTGGGCCGACCCGTAGCCGAGTTTTTCCAGCGCGGCAGGGACGGATTGGTTGATGATCTTGAAGTATCCACCCCCGGCGAGCTTCTTGAACTTCACCAGCGCGAAGTCGGGCTCAATGCCGGTGGTGTCGCAGTCCATCACCAGACCGATGGTGCCGGTGGGCGCGATGACAGAGGTCTGCGCGTTGCGGTAGCCGTGGGCTTCGCCCAGTTTCAGCGCTTCGTCCCAGCAGGATTTAGCGATGTCAACCAGCCCCGCCTGCGGGCAGTTGGCGTGATCCAGCGGCACCGGTTTGACCGACAGCTTCTCGTAGCCGTCCGCCTTCCCATAGGCCGCGGTGCGGTGGTTGCGGATGATGCGGAGCATGTGCTCGGCGTTCTTGGCATAGCCCGGGAAGGCGCCCAATTCGCCCGCCATCTCGGCAGAGGTCGCATAGGCCACGCCGGTCATGATCGCGGTCAGGGCACCGCCCAAAGCGCGGCCCTCGTCGCTGTCATAGGAATAGCCCATGTTCATCAGTAAGCCGCCGATATTGGCATAGCCCAGACCCAGCGTGCGGAAGTCATAAGACCGCTGCGCGATTTCCTTGGAGGGGAACTGCGCCATCATCACGCTGATCTCCAGCGTCACGGTCCACAGGCGCGAGGCGTGCATGTAGTCCTCGACCTGAAAGACACCGTCCTTGAGGAAGGTCAGCAGGTTCATTGAGGCCAAGTTGCAGGCCGTGTCGTCGAGGAACATATACTCCGAACAGGGGTTCGAGCCGCGGATCGCACCGTCTTCGGGGCAGGTGTGCCAGTCGTTCACGGTGTCGTGGTACTGGATGCCCGGATCGGCGCAGGCCCATGCGGCATGACCCACCTGATCCCAGAGGTCACGGGCCCGGACGGTCTTGACCACCCGGTTCTCAGTGCGACTGATCAGCTCCCAGTCGGCATCCTTTTCGACGGCCTTGAGGAAGGCATTGGTGACGCGGATCGAGTTATTGGAGTTCTGACCGGAGACCGAGTTATAGGCCTCGGAGTCCCAATCGGTGTCGTAGGTCGGGAATTCAATGCCGGTGTGGCCCTGTTTGGCGTAGTCCAGCACGCGCTTAACGTAAGTCTCGGGGATCGCGACCTTCTTGGCCTCGCGGATCGCCTGTTTCAGCGCCGCGTTCTTGGCGGGGTCATAGGCATCCGCCTCGGCCCCGTCCCATGCCTTGATCGCGTCGAACAAAAGGTTGAGCTTCTGCTCGTGCATCTTGGAGCCGGCGACGATGGAGGCCACCTTCTGCTCTTCGAGCACCTTCCAGTTGATGAAATCCTCGATATCGGGGTGGTCGGCGTCGACGATCACCATCTTGGCCGCCCGGCGGGTGGTGCCGCCGGATTTGATGGCGCCGGCGGCGCGGTCCCCGATCTTGAGGAACCCCATCAAACCCGACGACTTGCCGCCGCCCGACAGCTTCTCGCCCTCTCCGCGGAGCGATGAAAAGTTAGTGCCCGTGCCCGAGCCGTATTTGAACAGACGCGCCTCGCGGACCCAAAGGTCCATGATGCCGCCATCGCCCACCAGATCGTCGCCCACGGACTGGATGAAGCAGGCATGCGGCTGCGGGTGCTCATAGGAAGATTTCGACCGGGTCAGTTTGCCGGTCTTGTAGTCGACGTAGTAATGCCCCTGCGCCGGTCCATCGATGCCATAGGCCCAGTGCAGGCCGGTGTTGAACCACTGCGGGCTGTTCGGGGCCGCGCGCTGGCTGGCCAGCATGTGGCGCATCTCGTCGTAATAGGCGCGGGCGTCCTCTTCGGTCGAGAAATAGCCGCCCTTCCAGCCCCAATAGGCCCAAGCGCCCGCCAGACGGTCGAAGACCTGCTTGGAGGAAGTCTCACCGCCCATCTCGGCACCCTCGGCGGGCTCGGAGCGCCACAGGAACTCGGGCACGTCCTTTTCCTTGACCTTGCGGGTCTTGCTGGGCACGCCCGCCTTGCGGAAATACTTCTGCGCGATCACGTCGCTGGCGACCTGGCTCCAGGATTTAGGCACTTCGACGTTGTCGAGCTTGAACACCACCGAACCGTCAGGGTTGCGGATCTCTGACACCGTGGTGACAAAGTCCAAATCCGCATAGGCATCCTGCCCGGCCTTGGTGAAATTCCGTTCAATCTTCATCGTCGCTGCCCTTTTTCAAACTCTCAAAATTTGGAGCCGACCTGCCCACGGCAGGCCGTCTCACCCCTATGTGCTGGCAGTTTGAACAAAGCTTCCCCGCACCACCTGCTGACGCAAGCGGCCCGAAACCGATTGAAACACTGGCTCTATACTCTGTCCCCGCCGCCGAAGCGCCCCGTTGCGTTAAACACAACATATTGTGGCGCTTTACTTGACCCCCACAAGCTGACGTAGATCGCACTATTTGGTCAACGCTTTTTTTCAGAATAATTTCAGGGCGGGTAGTTGACCGAAGCCCCCCGATTTGCCCCGCGCCCTACCCCAGTGATTCAGCCTCAGGATATCCCCAGAGATACCCGCAAGTCCGATTGGTGGGCGCCTTTGAAATAATCCATTGCCGGGGCCGGGTTAGCGGAGGTGTTTGAGAGATCGGTTGAATTCATCCACAGCCAAAGACCCACCCCCGGGCGACGGGCCGCCGAAAGTGGGCTCTGTGCCGCGATCACCCGGCCCAAGTCCTCTGCCCCACGTCCGCGCCAAGAACCGCGGCAGAATCATCACGATCTGGGCGCGCACAGGCGCAAACCTGCCAATGCGGCGGCGGCAGCTACTATATCTTGTGCAGAATGAGGATAGGACAACGGGAGCGCCTCAACCAAAGCGGGAAGCGCTACACCAGCGATGTTGGAAGAAAGTGGTCGGAGCGAGAGGATTCGAACCTCCGACCCCCTGTACCCAAAACAGGTGCGCTACCAGGCTGCGCCACGCTCCGACTGGGGCTTCTTTAGCCATAAGCCCGCCAATTGAAAAGCCCCGATTGACCTTAAAATCGGAAAATCCGCGAAGTCTTTAGCAGGGCCAAGCCGGAGCGTTCCCGGCAAAGGCCGGATGGCGGATTTCGCTGCCTTCGGTGATGCCGAGGCGTTTTGACAAGCCGCCGTTAATCTCCAGCACCGACAGCAAATCGTCGCCGCCCGGGATCGGTGTTTCGTCAAGCGGTTTGGCGGAGTGGTGGATCTTCTGCACCACGCCCCTTTCGTCGATGAACAGCAGGTCCAGCGGGATCAGCGTGTTGCGCATCCAGAAATTCAGCGGCTGAGGTCTTTCGTAGATAAAGAGCATGCCCGCGCTCAGCGGCAGTGAACGGCGGTGCATCAGCCCCTTAGCGCGTTCCGCCGTGTCATCGGCCACTTCGACAGAGAACCGGGCCTTGCCCCACTCGCCGCGGAGCGTCACGGAATCAATACGGCAAACCTCGGCCACCGCCGCGCCGGTCAGCAGCAGGCCAGCCAGTGCCGCCCCTGCCATATGCCTTGCCGGTCGCCTAACCTTTAGCCGTCTATCACCGCGTCCCATGAGCTTACCTCCGCCGCCAGATGGCCCCGATCGCCAACAATCACACGCATGGCAAGTGCTTCGCCCGGTTGCAAATCACAAAGTCCGGATTGGCGCAGCACGTCGATATGCAAAAACACATCTTCCGCGCAGCCAAAGACATTTGCAAACCCGAATCCCTTGGCCTTGTCGAACCATTTCACGCGGGCGGGCTCAAATTGGGCCGTGGCCAGTTGCTCGGGGTCGAAACCGGCGAATTCCACCACGGCGGCGGGCAATTCACTGGGCGCCTCGACGGAAAGCAATTCGATCGCCTGCGCGCCGCGCTCGGTCTGTTGGACGCGCACCGCCACCCGCGCCCCATCCGCGACAGAGCTTTGGCCGTAATTGCGCAGGACATTGACGTGCAGCAGGATGTCTGCCCCGCCTGCATCCGCGACGACAAAGCCGAAACCCTTGACCGGATCAAACCATTTGACCACGCCTTCAAGGGGGTCATCTATCGCCGCTGGTTCCGCTTGGGTTTCAGACACATCTTTCATGGGGTATCGCGCCGTCAGATCAGGGGTTGAGCCGGGTCACGGCCCAGGGTGCCGCGACACCTGCGCGCCGCCATTGGAAACGGTCATGCAGGCGAAACTCTCCATCGGCCCAGAATTCGATTTCCAGCGGGGTGATCCGGTAGCCGCCCCAGAACGGGGGGCGCTCAGGGTTCACCCCCTTCTGCGCCGTCACCTTGGCCACCTCGGCCATCAGCGCACCGCGGCCCGAGAGCGGCTGCGATTGACGCGAGGCCCAAGCCCCCAGACGGCTTTTGAGCGAGCGCGAGGCGTAATAGGCATCGGCCTGCGGCCCGTCCTCTCGGCTGATCAAGCCGCGCACCCGCAGTTGGCGGCGCAGGGATTTCCAATGCATGACAAAGGCCGCCTTGCCCGCGCCATCCAGTTCCTGCGCCTTCTGGCTTTCGTAATTGGTGTAAAAGACAAAAGCCTCCGGCTCGATCTCTTTCAGCAGCACCATGCGGGCGTTGGGCAGACCTTGCGAATCTACCGTGCTGAGCGCGATGGCATTGGGATCATTAGGCTCGGTCGCCTCTGCTTCGGAAAGCCAACGCTGCGCAATTGCAAAGGGATCATCCCCCGCAAAAATACCAGTCCGCGTCTCCATTCGGCATCTCCTTCAGAGTGCTTTGCCTGTCACCGGTTCTACGCCGGGGTCCGATCTCTTCGGTATGGCATTTGTTAACAATCGGCAACTCAAAGGACAACCTCACCCGATTTCCGACAGTTAGCCGCCGATCTTATGGCAAATCTCGGGGGTGAAGGCGCCTGTGCAGTCTTGATGGTAGCGCTGCAATCGCCTAGACCAAGACAACCTCAACGGAACATAGACAAAAACATAGACAAGGCGGCGGAATGGGAAACGAACTGATGCAGGGCAAGCGCGGGCTCATCATGGGGCTGGCGAATGACAAATCCATCGCATGGGGCGTGGCCAAGGCGCTGGCCGATGCGGGGGCGGAGCTTGCTTTTTCCTACCAAGGCGAAGCGCTGAAGAAACGCGTCGGCCCGCTGGCCGAGCAGCTTGGCAGCGATATCGTTCTGCCCTGCGACGTGGGCGATGAAGCGTCTATCGACGCGCTTTTCGAGAGCCTGAAAGAACGCTGGGGTGAGTTGGATTTCATCGTGCACGCCATCGGCTTTTCCGACAAGGGCGAGCTGCGGGGCCGCTACGTTGACACCAGCCGCGGCAATTTCGCCATGTCGATGGACATCTCGGTCTACTCCTTCACCGCCGTGATGCAGCGCGCCGAGAAGATGATGTCGCCCGGGGCAAGCGCGCTGACGCTCACCTACTACGGCGCCGAGAAGGTGATGCCGCATTACAATGTGATGGGGGTGGCCAAAGCGGCGCTGGAGGCGAGCGTAAAATACCTCGCCGAAGATCTGGGCAAGGACGGCATCCGCGTCAACGCGATCTCGGCGGGGCCGATCAAGACGCTGGCGGCTTCCGGCATCGGCGACTTCCGCTACATCATGAAATGGAACGAGTACAACTCGCCCCTGCGCCGCAACGTCACCACCGAGGACGTGGGCAAGGCCGCGCTGTTCCTGCTGTCGGATCTGGGCAGCGGCACCACGGGCGAGAACCTGCATGTGGACGCGGGCTATCACGTCGTCGGTATGAAGGCGGTTGACGCGCCGGACATGTCCAAGGAATAAGCCGCCCAAATTAATTCGCGCGGGTGCCCGCGCCAGCTGCTGCAAAGGACCACCATGACCAAATCCAAGGACGCCTCGCGCCTGCCCCATGAAAAGGGCTTTCACATCTCCTGGGATCAGATCCACCGCGACAGCCGCGCGCTGGCGTGGCGGCTGGATGGTCTGGGCCCCGACGATGGCGCTTGGCGTGCCGTGGTGGCGATCACCCGTGGCGGCATGGCGCCCGCGATGATCGTCGCGCGCGAACTCGACATCCGCACCGTCGACACGATCTCGGTCATGTCCTACCACTCGGGCGGCGGGGCCGCTGACCAGCGCCGCGAGGCGAAGGTGCTGAAATCGCCGGACGCCGAGATGATGGGCGATGGCACCGGCATCCTGATCGTCGACGACCTTGTCGACAGCGGCAAGACCATCGAACTGGTACGCGAACTCTACCCGCAGGCGCATTTCGCCACCGTCTATGCCAAGCCCGAGGGCGAGCCGCAGGTCGATACCTTCATCACCGGCGTCAGCCAGGACACATGGATCTTCTTCCCGTGGGACATGGCCCTGCAATATGTCGAACCCTACCGCGGCAGGGACTGACCGGCCCCGCGCCACCTGCCCTGCCCCTATCTGACCGGATACACCCATGACGCTTCCGCGCACCGCCACCACGTTCTTCCCCCCGGTGATGGAGGCGCGGCGCTGGCTCGACGGAGTCGACTTCCCGCCCGACCGCCCGCTTATTAACGTGAGCCAAGCCGCCCCCGTCGATCCGCCCCCCGAAGGGCTGCGCCGTGCGATGGCCGAGGTCACGCTGCACAACGATGAGGCGCATCTCTACGGGCCGGTGCTGGGCCTGCCCGAGCTGCGCGCCGAACTGGCGCGGCAGACGGCCGAAAAATACGCGGGCGTGGTGACCGACGAACAGGTCTGCATTACCTCCGGCTGCAACCAGGCTTTCGCCGCCGCCATCGCCACGCTCTGCGGTGAAGGCGACGAGGTCATCATCCCGACGCCCTGGTACTTCAATCACAAGATGTGGCTCGACATGAGCGGCGTCACCGCGGTGCCACTGCCCGTCGAGGTCGACATGCTGCCCGACCCCGAGAAGGCCGGGGCATCCATCACCCCGCGCACCCGTGCCATCGCGCTGGTCACGCCGAACAATCCCGGCGGCGTGGAATATCCCGCCGCCCTCGTGCAGGAATTCTTCGAACTGGCTCGCCGCCACGGCATTGCGCTGATCCTTGATGAGACCTACCGCGACTTCCACAGCCGCCCCGGCCCGCCACACGCGCTGTTCCGCGACCCCGATTGGCATGACACGCTCATTCATCTCTATTCCTTCTCCAAGGCCTACCGCCTGACCGGCCACCGCGTCGGCGCGCTGATCGCCAGCCGCGCACGGTTGGCCGAGGTCGAGAAGTTCCTCGACACCGTCGCCATCTGCCCCGCGCAGATCGGCCAACACGGCGCGCTTTGGGGGATGCAGAACCTCAGCGCATGGCTCGCCGAAGAACGCGAGGAAATCCTCACCCGTCGCGCCGCCATTGCCGACCTGATGCCCCGGCTTGAACCGCTGGGCTGGGAGCTTCTGGGGCTGGGTGGCTACTTCGCCTATATGCGCCACCCTTTCAGCGTTTCTTCGGCTGATCTGGCGCGCGATCTGGTGCGCGACGCAGGCGTGCTCTGCCTGCCCGGGACGATGTTCCAGCCCGAGGGCGACGCCCGCGGCGAAAGCCAGTTGCGCATCGCCTTTGCCAACCTCGACGCCGCCGGTCTCAAGGTGCTTTTCGACAGGCTTGCAGCCCTGCCACGCAACGCATAGACAGGTCCGAAATTAACGAGGGACCGTGTCATGGCCAAAAAGGGCTTCAGCTTTTCGAAAACCGCCGTCTGGGCCTTGATGGCCCTTTTGATCTTGGGTCTGGGCGGCTTTGGCGCGATCAACCTCAGCGGCAATCTGCGCAGCATCGGCACCGTGGGCGACAAGTCGATCTCGGTCGATCAATATGCCCGCCAGTTGCAGCAGGAAATCCGCGCGATCGAAGCGCAAACGGGGGAGAGCCTGCCCTTCGCCCGCGCCCAAGAAATGGGGCTGGACCGCGCCGTGCTGCAACGGATCGTGCGCAACCGCGCGCTGGACCATGAGGCCGACCAGATGGGCATCTCCATCGGTGACGCCACCCTGCGCGATGAGATCGTGGCAATCTCGGCCTTCCAAGGGATCGACGGCAACTTTGACCGCGAAGGCTATCGCTTTGCCCTTCAGCAAAGCGGGATGAGCGAGGCCGAGTTCGAACGCTCGATCCGCGAAGAAGCCGCGCGTGGCCTGCTACAACGCGCCATTCTGGGCGGCGTCTCCATGCCCGACACCTATGCCCGCACGCTGGTCGACTATGTTGCCGAAGAGCGCAGCTTCACTTGGGCCCGGCTGAGCGAGGATGACCTCGACGCGCCCCTGCCCGCCGCCACCGAAGACGAATTGCGCGCCTATTACGACGCCAACACCGATGACTTCATGCTGCCCGCCAGCAAAAGCATCACCTACGCTTGGCTCGCTCCCGAAGACCTGCTGGACGAAGTCGAAGTGCCCGAAGAAGAACTGCGCGCCGAATATGACGCCCGCAGCGACGAATACGACCAGCCCGAGCGGCGTTTGGTCGAACGTCTGGTCTTTGCAGATCAGGACGCCGCAGATCGCGCTGCCGCAGCGCTTGAGGTTGACGGCACCACTTTTGAAGCACTGGTCGAAGAGCGCGGCCTTGCTCTGGCGGACGTTGATCTGGGCGATGTCGCCAAATCGGATCTCGATGACGCAGGTGATGCGGTATTCTCCGCCGAAAGCGGTGATATTGTAGGCCCGCTGCCCAGCTCGCTTGGGCCAGCCCTGTTCCGCGTGAACGCCATCCTCCCCGCGCAGCATGTGCCTTTCGAAGAGGCCCGTGAGGTGCTGGAAGAAACCCTCGCCATCTCCCGCGCCACCCGCGCCGTCGAAGCCCGCGCGCAAGAGATTGACGACCAGCTTGCCGGGGGCGCCACGCTCGAAGATCTGGCCGAAGAGACCAAAATGCGCCTCGGCACCATCGACTGGACCCAAGACAGCAGCGAAGGCATCGCCGCCTATGGCGCCTTCCGCGAAGCCGCCGCGGGGCTGAGCGCCAATGACTTCCCGCAGATCGACCAGCTTGAAGACGGCGGCATCTTTGCCATGCGTCTTGATGAGACCAAGGACGAACGCCCCGAACCTTTCGAAGAGGCCCGTGATGCGGTTGAGACAGCATGGCGCAACGCTCAGATCGTCGAGGCGCTGACCGAAAAGGCCGAAAGCCTGACCGAGACGCTCGGCGAAGAAGGGGGTTTTGAGGCCGCCGGTCTCACGCCGCAGCTTGGCGAAGGGCTGACCCGCAGCTCCTACGTCGACGGCACGCCGGACGACTTCATGGATCAGGTCTTTGACCTCGACGAAGGCGGCGTGGCCGTCCTGCCTGCAGGCGATAGCGTCGTGGTTCTGCGCGTCGATGCCGTGACACCGGTGGGCGAAGACGACCAGACCCAAGCGCTGATGGACCGTCTGTCGCAGCAGTTGGATCAGGCGCTGGCCCAAGGTCTTTTCGATATCTACAGCAATGCCGTTATGCGCGACGCCGATCCCCAGATCGACCAGCGCGCGGTCAATGCCGTGCATGTGAACTTTCCCTGATAGGCAATTTTGATGGCCCTGACCCCGGATTTCGATAGTTTCGCCCGCGCCTATGAGGCGGGCGAGAATCAAATCGTCTACACCCGCCTTGCCGCCGATCTCGACACACCTGTGTCCTTGATGCTGAAACTCACCGGCGCGGCAGAGAATGCCTTTGTGCTGGAATCCGTCACCGGCGGCGATGTGCGCGGGCGGTATTCGATCATCGGCATGAAACCCGACCTGATCTGGCGCTGCCGGGGCGAGACCTCTGCGCTCAACCGTGCGGCGCGCTATGATGCCGATGCCTTTGAGGATATGCCCGGTGACCCGCTGGACCGTCTGCGCGACGTGATCGCGGAATCGCGGATCACCCTGCCCGACGATCTGCCGCAAGCCGCCGCCGGGCTCTTTGGCTACCTCGGCTATGACATGATCCGGCTGGTGGAACATCTGCCCAATGTGAACCCCGACCCTCTGGGCCTGCCCGACGCGGTGATGGTGCGCCCTTCGGTCGTCGCGGTGCTCGACGGGGTGAAGGGCGAGGTGACCATCGTTTCCCCCGCTTGGGTATCCGACGGCCAAACCGCCCGCGCGGCCTATGCTCAAGCGGCCGAGCGCGTGATGGACGCCGTGCGCGATCTGGAACGCGCCATGCCCCAGACCTCCCGCGATTTGGGAGAGGCCGAAGACGCGCCGGAGCCGGTCAGCAATTTCACCCGCGACGGCTATAAATCTGCCGTGGAAAAGGCGCGCGACTATATCAAGGCGGGCGATATCTTTCAGGTGGTGCCAAGCCAGCGGTGGGCCCAAGGTTTCACCCAGCCCCCCTTCGCGCTCTACCGCAGCCTGCGGCGCACCAACCCCTCGCCCTTCATGTTCTATTTCAACTTCGGCGGCTTCCATGTGGTGGGCGCCAGCCCCGAGATCCTCGTCCGGGTCTTCGGCAACGAAGTGACCATCCGCCCCATCGCAGGCACCCGCAAACGCGGCGCCACGCCGGAGGAGGATCGCGCGCTGGAAGCCGATTTGCTCAGCGACCCCAAGGAGTTGGCCGAGCACCTGATGCTGCTGGATCTGGGCCGCAACGACGTGGGCCGGGTTGCTAAGATCGGTAGCGTGCGCCCGACGGAAGAGTTCATCGTCGAGCGCTACAGCCACGTCATGCACATCGTCTCAAACGTGGTGGGCGAATTGAAAGAGGGTAAGGACGCACTCGACGCCTTTTTTGCGGGCATGCCTGCCGGCACCGTTTCCGGCGCGCCAAAGGTTCGCGCGATGGAGATCATTGACGAGTTGGAGCCCGAGAAGCGCGGCGTTTATGGCGGCGGCGTGGGCTACTTCAGCGCGGGCGGCGACATGGACATGTGCATCGCCCTGCGCACCGCCGTGGTGAAGGACGAGACGCTCTATATCCAAGCGGGCGGCGGCGTGGTCTATGACAGCGACCCCGAGGCCGAATTCATGGAGACGGTGCATAAATCCGGCGCAATCCGCCGCGCGGCTGCGGATGCGTCGCGCTTTGGTGGCAAAGGCAACGGCTGATCATGGCCCCGCGCGCGCCCTTCCAGATCGCGGGGCATTCCGTCGCCCCCGGGAGCAGCCTTGCCGTCGATCTGCCCGTCTCGATCCTGCCCGATCACACGCCGGTGCATCTGTCGCTTGAAATCTTCCACGGCAAGCGTCCCGGTCCGACGATGTTCGTCTCAGCAGCGGTGCATGGGGATGAGGTGATCGGCGTGGAGATCCTGCGCCGCCTTCTGCGCGCGCCGCAACTCTCGGCGCTGCGCGGCACGCTCATTGTAGTGCCTGTCGTGAACTCCTTCGGCTTCCTGAACCGCTCGCGCTACCTGCCAGACCGACGCGATCTGAACCGCTGTTTCCCCGGCTCGCCCACCGGCAGCCTCGGCGCGCGGTTGGCGCATATCTTTCTGCAAGAGGTGGTACTGCGCTGCGACTTCGGCATCGACCTGCATTCGGCGGCGATCCACCGCACAAACCTGCCGCAGGTGCGCGTCTCTCCGGCGGATAAGGTGACCCAGAAAATGGCGCTGGATTTCGGCGCGCCGGTGGTGCTGACCTCCCCCCTGCGCGACGGATCGCTGCGCGCGGTCGCCGCGAAACAGGGCACGCCGATCCTGCTCTACGAGGCGGGCGAAGGGCTGCGCTTTGACGAGATGGCCGTGCGTGCCGGTCTGGCGGGCATCCTGCGCGTCATGCGCGGCCAAGACATGCTGCCCGCCAAGGGCATCGCCCGCGCCCGCAGCGCGCCCTATATCTGCACCGCTTCCCATTGGCTGCGCGCCCCCGCAGGCGGCCTGCTGCGCACCTTCCGGGCCGAGGGCGAGACCGTCGCCGAGGGCGATCTTCTGGCCATCGTCTCAGACCCTTTCGGCAAGGAGGAGGCCGAGCTTCTCGCCGATGCGCCCTGCATCCTCATCGGGCGGGCGATGCTGCCCATCGTTAACGAAGGCGATGCAGTCTTTCACCTTGCCAAACTTAGCCCCCGCGCGGCGGAGGCGACGGTGGATGAACTCGCCAGCCAGTTGGAGGAAGACCCGCTCTTCGACGAAGACGAGATCATCTAGCGCCAAGGCGCGCGCCGCGCCGGGTCATTCCTCGCGCAGCAGCACCGCCGAGATCGGGACCAAGGCCACATCGCTCGCGCGGTCTTGCAGCCCCCAGAGCAACAGGGCGGAGACGGTATCAGGGCGCAGGCGGCCCAGCATGATCACAGCACCCTCCTGCCCCGCTTTGAAAGCCGCTTGATCCAGAAAACGCCGGATCACCCGCGCGGATTGGTCCTTGCTGTCAAAATCGCGAAACACCGGATCGGCAGGCACACCCGCCTTGCGGGCCAGCTTGGGCATGGTGTTGAGCCCCTTGTCCTGCGTGACCAGCCCGTGGCCGGATTGCGCGAGGATATCGGTCACCTGATCGGCCAGCGCACGGCTGCCTTGAAAGCCGCTTTCGGTGCCTTCCAACACCCCCACCACCGGGCCGATCTGGTCGAGCGTTGCGCCAAATGTGGTCTCGGCGTCGCTGGGCTGCGCGCCCTGCGGCAGGTCGACCATGGCCAAGACCTCGAACCCAGCCTCGCGGTAGGTTTCCACCCGCTCGGCGGCATCCGGCAGGGTGCTATCGACGGCGAAACTCAGCGGATAGGGAAAGCTGCGCAATGCGGCCAACCCGGCGCTGCCCGCGGTGACCGAGGTGCCATCGTCGATCAGCACCACGCTCATCAGCGGCTTGCCCTCGGGCAGGTCCACGGCGAGGCTGTTGGCCACCACGGGGCGCGGGTCTTCGTTCACGATTTCGTCAGCTTCAGCGGGCTCTGCCACCACCTCTGCACCGGGGCGGTTGATCACGACGCCTGTGTCTCGCTCGGTCAGGCTGGTCGCTGGTGTACCGATGGCCGGGCGGCTGTCGGCTTCAGTTTCAGCAGGCTCTGGAGTGGCTTCGGCAACCTCCGTCTCTTCCAGCGGCGCGGGCCGCGCCTCCTCGATCTTATCCGGCTCAAGCATCGGGGAAGACAGGTCAGCTTCAGCGGCCTCCGCCTCACCGCGAGGCGCGTCTTCAAGCGCATCGGCTTCAACCTCCGGCTCTTCGATCACAACCTCCTCCGCCGGCAGGGTGATCGCCTCCTCCTCTTCGACCTCCGGCGCGACCATGCCCTGTGGCGCGTCAAAGGCCCCTTCGATACCCGCCACATCCGGCGCGGGCGGCTGCGCGGGTTCGGTGCTGATCGAAAGCTCATCCGCCGCAGGCGGCGCATCCGGCGCTGTGGCCTGCGGATTGGGCATGACCGGCTCTTCCGCGCCGGGCGACATCGGCGTCTGCCCCTCGGGGGCCGCGGGGGTGCTGAGCCCCTCCGCACCGCCGGTCTCTGGCAGGCTGGCCGAGGTCTGCGTGTCGGGGTCAAGCGCGGCGAGGCTGTCTTGCTGCGGCACATCCGCGCGCGGCGCGGGGGCGTTCAACACCGGCGCGCTATCGCGGCTGCGCCCCTGCTCGCCTGCATCCGTCACGTTGATCCGCGCTGGCGCGGGGCCTGATCCGGGCGCATCGCCTACCTGCGGCGGCAGCGGCAAAGGCATCATCAGTGACACCGCACCGGCCACACCGATGCTTGCCACACCGCCCCAAACCAGCCCGCTCAGAACTCCGCGTGCCATCTGCGCTACTCCTGCTGTCTGCGCCATGGCCAGAAAGCCCGGCGTTCCCCTCAATTGGCTTGCCCCAAACTCTTGACGATGGGGTTCAAGCCTGAACATGTATGCGAAAACCTATACCGCGCTCCGGCGCGGTTTCTCCAGTCCTAATACAAAGAAATGCCTGCCTGTGCTGCTGCTCATCGATAACTACGACAGCTTTACCTATAACTTGGTCCACTATCTGGGCAGCCTCGGGGCGGATGTGCAAGTGCACCGCAACGACGCGCTCAGCGTGGACGAAGCGATGGCCATGAACCCCGCCGGTATCCTGCTGTCTCCCGGCCCCTGCGACCCCGACCAAGCGGGAATTTGCCTAGAGCTGACCCATGCCGCCGCCGCAGCGCGCGTGCCGCTTCTGGGGGTCTGCCTTGGCCATCAGACGCTTGGCCAAGCCTTCGGCGGCAAGGTCGTGCGCGCGGATGATATCGTGCATGGTAAACTGGGCCAGATGCACCACGACGGGCGCGGCGTTTTCGCCGGGCTCCCCTCGCCCTTCGGGGCCACGCGCTATCACTCGCTGGTGGTCGAACGCGCGAGCCTGCCCGATTGCCTTGAGATTACCGCAGCGCTTGAAGACGGCACCATCATGGGCCTGCAACACCGCGAGTTGCCGCTACACGGCGTGCAATTCCACCCGGAATCGATCCGGTCCGAGCATGGCCACGCCCTGCTGCAAAACTTCCTGAACGAGATGAAGGTCCCGGCATGAGTAGCGCGCTGAAACCCCTGCTGGATGCCGCTGCGAACGGGCCGCTGACCTCGGATCAGGCCGTTGAGGCCTTTGAAATCCTGTTCGAGGGCGAAGCGACCCCCAGCCAGATCGGCGGCTTTCTCATGGCGCTGCGCACGCGCGGCGAAACGGTCACGGAATATGCCGCCGCCGCGCAGGTCATGCGCAGCAAATGCAACGCCGTCCGCGCGCCCGAAGGCGCGATCGACATCGTTGGTACCGGCGGCGACGGCAAGGGCACGCTGAACATCTCAACCGCGGCCGCCTTCGTGGCTGCGGGCGCAGGCGCTGTCGTGGCGAAACATGGCAACCGCAACCTCAGTTCGAAATCGGGTGCTTCCGACGCGCTGTCGCAACTGGGGATCAACGTCATGGTCGGCCCCGCGGTGGTCGAGCGTGAACTGGCCGAAGCTGGCATCGGTTTCATGATGGCGCCCATGCATCACCCCGCCGTCGCCCATGTCATGCCGACCCGGTCCGAACTTGGCACCCGCACGATTTTTAACATCCTCGGGCCGCTGACCAATCCGGCAGGGGTCAAACGGCAGCTGACCGGCGCCTATACCCGCGATCTGATTGAACCGATGGCGCTGACGCTAAAACAACTTGGTTCGGAAAAAGCATGGCTCGTGCACGGCTCGGACGGCACGGATGAATTGACCATCACCGGCGTCAGCTGGGTCGCAGCACTGGAAGACGGTGTCGTCAACCTGCGCGAATTGCACCCCGAGGATGCGGGCCTGCCGGTCCATCCGTTCGAGGCAATCGCCGGGGGCGAGCCTGCCGAAAACACCAAACATTTCAAAGCGCTCCTCGACGGGGTTCCATCAGGTTACCGCGATGCGGTGCTGCTGAACGCGGCCTCTGCTTTGGTGGTGGCCGACGTGGCCCCGGATCTGAAAACCGGCGTCGAGATGGCCCGCGAAAGCATCGACAGCGGCGCGGCGCGTGAGCGGATCGAGAAAGTGGCGCGGATCAGCCATTCGGCATGACACCGCCGAGCCTCAGCGCCCTTGGCGCATGGGCCGAGCTGCCCTTTTTTGCCGAGGACTGGCCGCGTATTGCCGAGCAGCTTGCCGCGGAAACGAGGGTCGTCCTACCGCCCGCCCCGCAGATATTCGCCGCACTAGAGCATCTGCAACCGCCGGCTGTAGACGTGGTTATCCTTGGTCAAGACCCCTATCCGACACCCGGCCACGCCCATGGCTACGCCTTCTCGGCCGAGCCGGATGTGCGCCCCATTCCCCGCTCCCTTGTCAATATCTTCAAGGAGTTAGACGCCGATCTTAGCGCATCACCGCAAGACCCAGACCTGCGGTTCTGGGCCGATCAAGGGGTTCTGCTGCTCAACAGCGTGCTGACCGTTCCGGCGGGCTGCGCACATGGGCACGCGAGGCTCGGATGGCAAAGGTTAACCGCTCAGGTGCTCAACCGTCTTTCTGATCGCCCCCGCGCCTACCTGCTTTGGGGGGCGCATGCGCAAAAGGCGGCGGCAGAGGTCGATCCGGCCCGCAACCTGAAGATAGAGACGCCGCACCCTTCACCGCTATCTGCAAGGCGCGGCTTCTTCGGCTCACGCCCCTTCAGCCGCGTGAATGACTGGTTGCAGGGCCAAGGCAAGCCCGGCATACATTGGACAAAGCCGTGAGGAAGCCATGACCGCCACAATTCTTGAAAAAATCAAAGCCTACAAGCTGGACGAAATTGCCGCTGCCAAGGCCGAAAAATCGCAGGCAGAGGTCGAAGCTGCGGCCCGCGCCGCCCCGCCAGTCCGCCCCTTCGCGCAGAGCTTGCACAAAGCCTCCCGCGAAGGCTACGGCCTGATCGCCGAGATCAAAAAAGCCAGCCCCTCCAAAGGTTTGATCCGCGAAGATTTCGAACCCGCCGCCCTCGCCCGCGCCTATGCTGCGGGCGGCGCGACCTGCCTCTCGGTCCTTACCGACACCCCGAGTTTTCAAGGCGCGAAGGAATTCCTCGTCGAGGCCCGCGCCGAATGCGATCTGCCGGTACTGCGCAAAGATTTCCTCTACGACCCCTACCAGGTCGCCGAAGCGCGCAGCCTTGGGGCCGACTGCATCCTGATCATCATGGCCTCCGTCTCAGACGCGCAGGCCGCGGAACTTGAGCAAGCCGCAGATGAATGGGGCATGGACGCGCTGATTGAGGTTCATGACGCAGAGGAACTCGCCCGGGCCGAAAAGCTCAACAGCCGCATGATCGGGATAAATAACCGCAATCTCAACACCTTCGAGACCTCTCTTGACGTGACGCGCCAACTGTCAGAGGCCGTCCCTCACGACCGTATGCTGGTCTGTGAATCCGGCCTATACACCCCCGCGGATCTTGCCGATATGGCGGTCTATGGCGCGCGCTGTTTCCTAATCGGCGAAAGCCTGATGCGGCAGCAAGATGTCGAACAGGCCACCCGCGATCTGCTCGCAAACCCGCTCGTTCCCGGAGGGATGTAATGGCGCTCACCCATTTCGACGCCGAGGGCGACGCCCATATGGTCGATGTCTCGGAAAAAGCTGTGACTTCGCGAGTTGCCAAGGCTGAAACCCACATCAAGATGGCGCCGGAAACGCTTGATATCATTACTGAAGGGCGCGCTAAGAAGGGTGATGTTCTGGGTGTCGCAAGGCTTGCCGGGATCATGGCGGCCAAACGGACGGCAGACCTGATCCCGCTTTGCCATCCTCTGCCGATCACCAAGGTGAGCGTCGATCTGACTCCCGACGCCGCACTGCCCGGCATTCGCATTCTCGCCACTGTCAAAACCACTGGCCAAACCGGGGTTGAGATGGAAGCCCTCACCGCGGCCTCCGTCACCGCCCTCACCGTCTATGACATGGCCAAAGCCGTGGATAAGGCGATGGAGATTGGCGGCACGCGGGTCGTTCTGAAAGATGGCGGTAAATCAGGCCGTTACGAGGCGACATGATCAGCGTCGAAGCGGCTTTGGAAGCCGTCCTGAACCTTGTTGCACCTCTGGAAACCGAAGAAGTCGCCCTTCGCGCCGCCAATGGCCGTGTCTTGTCGCAGCCCGTGCGCGCGCAGCGCAGCCAGCCGCCTTTCGCCGCCTCCTCTATGGACGGCTACGCCCTGCGCCGCGCCGAAGTCGAACCGGATGCGATGTGCAAAGTCGTCGGCGAAGCCGCGGCGGGCCATGGCTATGCGGGTACGCTGCGAGCCGGACAAGCGGTGCGCATTTTCACCGGCGCGCCGGTGCCCGAGGGCGCCGATTTCGTGGTGATCCAAGAAGATGTGACCCGGCGGGGCGACCTTATCACCCTCGGCCACCATATTGATGACAAAGACAATATTCGTCCTGCCGGCGGAGACTTCACCGAAGGCGAGGACCTAATCGCCCCGCGCATTTTGCGACCCGCCGATGTGGCGCTGCTCGCTGCGATGAACGTGGCACAGGTGCCTGTCACCCGCAAACCCATCATCGCGATCCTCGCCACGGGGGATGAATTGGTGCAGCCCGGTGAAAAACCCGGCCCCGACCAGATCATCGCCTCCAACAGCTACGGCCTCGCCGCGATGTTCGAAGAGGCGGGCGCTGAGGTGCGCATGCTGCCCATCGCGCGTGACACGACAGCGTCGCTTAAACAGGCCTTCGCCCTGGCCCGCGGCGCGGATTTGATCGTCACCATCGGCGGCGCGTCGGTGGGCGATCATGACCTCATCGCGCCCGTGGCGGCTGAGCTTGGCATGGAGCAGTCTTTTTACAAGGTCGCGATGCGCCCCGGCAAGCCGTTGATGGCAGGCAAGATCGGTGATGCCGCGATGGTCGGGCTGCCGGGAAACCCCGTTTCTGCAATGGTTTGCGGTGCGATCTTCGTGTTGCCTATGCTGCGGCGCATGCTTGGGCTGACCGAAGTCCATCCTACGATGCGCGAAGCCCCCCTTGGACGCGAGATTGGCCCGAATGGACCCCGAGCGCATTACATGCGCGCCCATCTTCGCGATGGCGCACTCCACCCGGATGATCGGCAGGATTCGTCTCTTCTATCCGTGCTCGCGCAGGCCGATGCGCTGATGATCCGCCCGCCTAATGAACCGGCGCGCAAGGCGGGCGATTTCCAAAAGTACATCTTGATTTAACGCCAACCCACGGTTGACACAAAACAAGAACATCCCTAGAACAAAAGCAATAAAAGCTTCAGGGGCCGCGCGATGCTGACCAAAAAACAACTCGATCTGCTTTCTTTCATCCACCAACGCGTGCAGCGCGACGGCGTCCCGCCCAGCTTTGATGAGATGAAATTGGCGCTCGACTTGCGGTCGAAATCCGGCATCCACCGGCTGATCACGGCATTGGAGGAGCGTGGCTTCATCCGGCGCCTTGCCCATCGTGCCCGTGCGATCGAAGTGGTCAAACTGCCCGAAAGCCTTGGCGGTGCGCCCGGTTTCGCCCCCCGCGTGATCGATGGGGACCGGCCCGACGCCCCGCCCCCGCCCGCGGCGCAACCGGTCACCGCGCATCACGCGTTCGATGTGCCGGTCATGGGCCGGATCGCTGCCGGTGTCCCGATCGAGGCGATCTCCCAAGTTTCCCATAGCGTCACGGTGCCCGGCGGGATGATCGCCGGTCAGGGGGAGCATTACGCCCTTGAAGTGCGCGGCGACTCGATGATCGAAGCGGGTATTAACGATGGCGATATCGTGGTGATCCGCGAAACCTCCGTCGCCGATAATGGTGATATCGTGGTGGCCTTGGTCGAAGATCAGGAAGCCACGCTGAAGCGTTTCCGCAGACAAGGGTCGTCAGTCGCCTTGGAAGCAGCCAATGCCGCCTATGAAACGCGGGTCCTGCCCTCGGACAAGGTGAAGGTTCAGGGGCGACTGGTCGGGTTGATCCGCACTTACTGACGCTGCTGGCGGCTGTTCCATAAACGCGTCCCGGCGCGGTCTTTCGCGGTGGTGACTTCCCAACCCTGCGCCGATTTGTTCAGCGCGATTGCGCCGGTTTCCCGCAGCCGCAAGGGATCGTAGACTTGGCAGCCCCAATCTCGGGCGGTCGTCATATCGACGGATGCAACCACGACCTCCTCGGGCTGGCAGCCGCTGAAGGCGGCGACCGCCCGTTTTCCTGACAAATGGATGATACCCTCCTCTTGGCCCGCCCATCTTTGGGCGGCCACGGCTTGATCCGCCCCATCGCCATCATTCTCCAACCAATTGCGCGCGACGAAACCTGCGGCTTTGTCTTTGCTGAGCGCCCTGCCCGCCGGGGTCATGACGCCCACGAGCGTTCCCGTGTCGGCGACAAGCACGTCCGGGCGTGTGGTTCCTTTCCAGAGGGTGAAAGACAGCAAGATCGCGGGCAGGCCGAACCACCGTAGATGACCTTGCCACAGGACGAGCCAGAGAAACCCGAGTGACAGGAGCGGCAGCACCCATCCCCCCGGCCCCGGCACGAAGCTGCGCGCGCCGGGGAGATGTGCCACTACATCCGCGACCGATAGGATCCACTCAAGGCCCAGACCCATCGCCCAAAGCGGTATTCCTTCACCGCCGAAGGGCGCAAGGATCGCCGCCAGCACGGCGGCGGGGATGACAAAGACCCCCATCAAGGGGACCGAGAGCAGGTTCGCGACCAATCCGTAATGCGCGATCGTGTTGAAATGCGCGGCGGATATGGGCGCGGTTGCGATACCCGCCACGGCCGAAGAGATCACCACCGCGGCGACGGGGCGGAGGCGTTTGGGAATAACCTCTCCTTCGAAATCGCGGATCCAGCCAAAGACCGCGACAAGCGCCGTGGTCGCGGCGAATGACATCTGAAACCCCGGCCCCATCAGCGCCTCGGGCCGCAGGGTCAGGACGATGATGCCCGCAATTGCGACGGCGCGCAGGGAGATCGCCCGCCGCCCGATCATCAGCGCGCATAGCGCCACGGCGCACATAACATAGGCCCGCTCGGTCGCGACATTTCCGCCCGACAGCGCGAGGTATCCGGTGGCGGCGATCAGAGCGGCCCCCGCGGCGATGCTTCGGCTTGGCCAACGGGTGGCGGTGACCGGATGCAACGCGAGAAGCAGGCGCGCTGCGCCGAAGACAACTCCGCTGAGCAACCCCATATGCAGGCCCGAGATCGCCAATAGATGCGCCAAATTGCTGCTGCGCAGGTCTTGCAGGGCGTCTTGCGAAATGGCGCTGCGGTCACCGGTGGTGATGGCGGCGGCGATACCGCCGATATCGCCGGGAAGATGCGCGCGCACCCGCGCGGAGGCGGCCATGCGCAATCGGAAGAGGGTCAGCGCGATGCCCCCTTCCACAGGGTCCGCCATGCCCAAAAGCGGCACGCGGGTGTAGCCCACCGCACCCAACTCGGCAAACCAAGCATGGCGCTGAAAATCAAAGCCGCCCGGCTCGACCGGGCCTGCGAGGGGCGACAGATGCGCCGTGGTCATCACCTGCATGCCGGGCCGTGGCGTAATTGCGCCGGGGAGCGTCGAATGGAGTGAGACGCGCACCCGGGGCGGTGTGCGCGCGGGCGGCACCCGGTCCAACCGCACCTGATCGAGCGTCACGCGGGGCGCGTCGGACTGGCTTCGGTCAAGCGCCACGACACGCCCTTCGACCGAGCCATAGTAACGCCAGCCGAGAACCGGGGCTGCCACCGAATGCGCCCGAAACGCCGCCAGCAGCACTCCCAGCAAGACCAAAGCCGCGGCGACAGCAAAGGGGGCCGTGACCTCAGGCAGCGCCCGCGCGACGACCGCCAGCACGACCACGACACCTGCGACCGCCGCCAGCATCACCCCCGAAGGCTCTGCCCGCAGCGAAAAATACCAGCCGATCCCCAAGGCGAGGCAGACCGGCACCCAGCAAAACAGATGCCCGCGCTGGCGCAGCATCACGGCGCTGAACTGGTTCCAAAGGCCCATGCTTGCCCCCGCGGATCGCACTGGGTAGACAGGCGTCAAATCCTAGGACCGGGATGGTTACCAATTGGTAAACGCCGCTCCGAACACCATATCTCTGACCGAAAGGCCCTCCGCCATGAACGCCCCTGTTGTGACCCGTTTCGCCCCTTCTCCCACCGGGTTCCTGCATATCGGCGGGGCGCGGACCGCCCTGTTCAACTGGCTCTATGCGCGTGGCCGGGGGGGTAAATTCCTGCTGCGCATCGAAGACACCGACCGCGCGCGCTCAACCCCTGAAGCGACGGCGGCGATTCTTCAGGGCATGTCGTGGCTCGGCCTCGACCACGATGGCGAGATCGTGAGCCAGTTCGAAAATGCCCCGCGCCACGCCGAAGTCGCGCAGGAGCTGCTGGCCGCCGGCAAAGCCTATAAGTGCTTCGCCAGCCAAGAAGAAATCACCGCCTTCCGCGAGGCGGCCAAGGCCGAGGGGCGCAGCACGCTCTATCGCTCCCCGTGGCGCGATGCCGATCCGGCCAGCCACCCGGACGCGCCTTATGTCATCCGCATCAAGGCGCCGCTGGAAGGCACCACCGTGATCCACGATCAGGTGCAGGGCGATGTCACCATCCGCAACGACCAGCTCGACGATATGATCCTGCTGCGCTCGGACGGCACGCCGGTCTATATGCTGGCCGTCGTGGTGGACGATCACGACATGGGCGTGACCCATGTGGTGCGCGGGGACGATCACCTCAACAACGCCGCTCGCCAGATGATGATCTATGAGGCGATGGGCTGGGACGTGCCGGTTTGGGCGCACATCCCGCTGATTCACGGCGCGGATGGCAAGAAGCTGTCGAAACGTCACGGCGCCTTGGGTGCGCAGGAATATCAGGTGATGGGCTATCCTGCGGCGGGCATGCGCAACTACCTCGCCCGTCTGGGCTGGAGCCATGGGGATGACGAATTCTTTACCGATGCACAGGCGCAGGAATGGTTCGATCTGGACGGGATCCGCAAAAGCCCCGCGCAGTTTGACCTGAAAAAGCTGGAAAACCTCTGCGGTCAGCATATCGCACAGGCCGATGATGCCGCACTGCGGCGCGAGATTGAAGCCTATCTTGAAGCGGCAGGAGAGCCCGCGCTGACCGAAGGTCAGGCCGAGGGGTTGGAACGGGCGATGTACTGCCTGAAAGATCGCGCGAAGAAATTCCCCGAACTGATTGAAAAAGCGGCCTTTGTCTTGGCCGAGCGACCGATCACCCCGGATGAGAAAGCAGCAAAGAATCTCGATACGGTATCCCGTGGCATACTGTCGGAATTGACGCCGCAATTGCAAAATGCTAGCTGGAACAAAGAAACGCTGGAGGAGGTACTGAACGGCTTTGCTGCCGCGCATGACACCAAATTTGGCAAGCTGGCGGGGCCGCTTCGGGCGGCCTTGGCTGGCAGGGCAGTCACCCCATCGGTTTTTGACATGATGTTGGTGCTGGGGCGCGATGAGACCCTTGCCCGACTGACGGACGCCGCGGCCTAAGTTTTGGTTCACCACTTCTTTGGGCGGCAGGTATAACTGAACGGGACAGCCCCATATGGGGCTAGGCCCAGACGGCGGGGGCATCTCCGCAGCCTACATTCGGGAAGGGATTTCATGACCAATAACAATAAAACCGCAACGCTGACGATCGACGATCAAAGCTTCGATCTGCCGATTCACAGCCCCACTGACGGGCCCGATGTTGTTGATATCCGCAAGCTCTATGGGCAGGCGGGTGTCTTTACCTACGACCCGGGCTTCACCTCGACCGCGGCTTGCGACAGCACGATCACTTTCATCGATGGTGACAAAGGCGTGCTGCTGCACCGGGGCTACCCGATCGAACAACTGGCGTCGAAGTCGCATTACCTCGAAGTCTGCTACCTGCTGCTTTATGGCGAGCTGCCCTCCCCCAAGGCGCTGGAAGATTTCGAGCGCCTAGTGACCAACCACACCATGCTGCACGAGCAGATGATGAACTTTTTCCGCGGCTTCCGTCGCGATGCGCATCCGATGGCGATCATGGTGGGCGTGGTTGGCGCGATGTCGGCCTTCTATCACGACAGCACCGACATCAACGATGAGCACCAGCGCGAGGTCGCCACGATCCGCCTGATCGCCAAGATGCCAACGATCGCGGCGATGGCCTATAAATACACCATTGGCCAGCCATTCGTTTATCCGCGCAACGATCTCGACTATGCGTCGAACTTCCTGCGCATGTGCTTTGCCGTTCCGGCCGAAGAGCATGAGGTCAACCCAATTCTCAGCCGCGCGATGGACCGGATCTTTACGCTCCACGCCGATCACGAGCAGAACGCCTCGACCTCGACCGTGCGTTTGGCGTCGTCTTCCGGTGCGAACCCCTTCGCCTGTATCGCCGCTGGCATTGCCTGCCTCTGGGGTCCGGCGCATGGTGGCGCGAACCAAGCCTGCCTTGAGATGCTCAAGGAGATCGGCACGCCCGATCGAATCCCTGAGTTCATCGCCCGCGCCAAGGACAAGAACGACCCCTTCCGCCTGATGGGCTTTGGCCACCGCGTCTACAAGAACCACGACCCGCGCGCGACCGTGATGAAGGAAAGCGCCGACGAGGTTCTCGAACTGCTGGGCGTGGAGAACAACCCGATCCTTCAGGTCGCGAAGGAGTTGAAGAAAGCCGCGCTGGAGGATCCATATTTCGCGGAGAAGAAGCTCTTCCCGAACGTGGATTTCTATTCCGGCATCATCCTCGAAGCGATGGGCTTCCCCACGTCGATGTTCACCCCGATCTTCGCGCTGGCGCGGACCGTGGGCTGGATCTCCCAGTGGAAAGAGCAGATCAGCGATCCGCAGCTCAAAATCGGCCGTCCGCGTCAACTGTACCTCGGCGAAGACAAGCGCGATTATGTCGATATCGAGAACCGCTGAAGCAACCTTCAAAGACCATGCAAACGCCCCGGATTTCCGGGGCGTTTCGCGTTTCGCCCGCCACTGCCCGCAATACCTATGATTGAGGTTGTTGACCCTAGGGCAACAATGGCGCCGCCGGTGGGGCAACTGATTCCGCTCGCCCGAATCGCGAAAACCGGTGCCCTTTTATGCACTGTCAGCAATGGCGTGAAAAATCAGTGAATGTTTCCAAGCGTTTTGCCGGACACGAAACACCGGAGCCGAAAATACGGCCAAATTGCGGCACTGTTTCGCACCTCGTGACAATGCCCGCGCCCCGCTTGACGGGATTCCCCCCGCGGCGGTAGCGTCCCTTCACGATGTCTTTTCGGGGTGGGAAGGGCATCATTGCGGCACTGCCGAAGGGGTTCGCTCTTTCGCATTCCGGCCGGCGTCCACCCCATTGTAGACGCCCAGCAGTACAGCCGGGCCGCGACGAGAGGATGCAGGATGACCGCAACGGACCGGACCAAAGGGCTTCGCTGGGACTGCGCCATCGGTCTGACGCCGGCGAAGGCCGACGATGTCCCTGGCCCTCAGGGTGCGCTCGTCCCCGATACATTGCATGATTGCGACCAGATCGCCGTGGTCTATGACAAGGGCCAGACCCCGCCGCGCATCACCATCGCGCAGGTTTCGAACTCGGTCCATACGGTTTTGGCGGACGGCGTCGCTGTGGCGGTTGTGGCGCGGGCCAATGGCCCGGCACCTTCGGCAAGTGATGTGCTTTTGGTTGAGCGTAGTTGCTAGCGCTCAGCGCCCCTGAAACTTGGGGCTGCGCTTTTGGGTAAAGGCCGTCACCCCCTCGGCGAAGTCCTGAGACTTGCCGCAGCGGCCCTGCGCTTGGGCCTCCAGCGAGAGTTGATCCTCAAGCCCATTGTCCCATGACGCGCGGATCGCCTTCTTGGCCTCGGCATAGGCAGCGGTCGGGCCGGCGGCCAATTGCGCGGCCTTGGCACGCCAATGGGCATCGAACTCCGCATCCGGCACGGCCTGCCAGATCATCCCCCAATCATCGGCCTGTCGCGCGGTGATCTTATCGGCGAAGAGGGCCGCCCCCATTGCCTTGGCCATGCCCATTTGCCGGGGCAGCGCATAGGTGCCGCCCGCGTCGGGGATCAGGCCAATGCGCGTGAAAGCCTGCATGAAATAGGCGCTCTCGCTCGCAAAGACGACATCGGCGGCCAGCGCGATATTCGCCCCTGCCCCTGCCGCCGGGCCGTTCACGGCAGCGATGGTCGGCACCGGGCAGTTGATGATGGCGCGCAGCAGCGGCGCATATTCTTCGCGCAGCGTTTTCTCCAGATCGGCCACGCCGCCCGCCCGGTCGGCCAAGTCTTGGCCCGAGCAAAAGGCACGCCCCGCCCCCGTCAGGACCACGACCCGCGCCGCGCGCCCGCCTTCGGTCACCGCATGGGTCAGCTCTGCCCGCATCTGGGTGGTGAGCGCGTTCATCTTATCGGCGCGGTTCAGCGTGATCAGCGCGACATCGTCGGTCAGCGCATAGGTGATCGTTTCATAGTCCATCTTGCTATCCTCGATTGCTTGGCCGCAGCATATCAAAGCAATGTGCCGCTGCCAGTGCAACGGGGCGTCAGCGGTCAAGAATATCGCGCAGGCGGGCTTCTTCCTCTGCCGAAAGGGGCGCTTCGCTTGGGGTTTTGCTGCGGGCGCGGCCGCGCAGATAGATCACGCCCAGCCCCCCGGCCAGCAAGAGCATCAGCGGCCCGGCCCCCCAGAGCAACCAATTGGCCCCCGTCGCCTGCGGGTTCAGCAGGACATATTCACCGTATCGGTCGACGATAAAATCCACCGCCTCCTCATCGCTGTCGCCCGCCACCAGCCGCTCGCGCAGCAAGATGCGCAGGTCACGCGCAAGGCTCGCGTTGCTCTCATCAATGCTTTCGTTCCGGCAGACAAGGCAGCGCAGACCTTGGCTCAACTCCCGCGCGCGGGCCTCCAATGCGGGGTCGTCCAACACCTCATCAGGCTGCACCGCCCAGAGCGGGCTGGCGAGCAGAGTCAGGATCAGCAGCAGCCGTTTCATTCCGCAGGCACTCCTACCGTTTGCTTGCGTGCGCCCGCCGCGACCCGAAAGCGCCGGTCGCTGAGGCTCAGCATCCCGCCAAGCGCCATGAGCGCGCAGCCGATCCAAATCCAATTGGTCATCGGCTTGATATAGGTTCGCACGGCCCAACCGCCCCCGTCCTGCGCGTCGCCGATCACCACATAGACGTCCCGCGCGAGGTTATAGTCGATCGCCGCCTCGGTCGTCGGCATCTGCGCCACGGGGTAGAACCGCTTTTCCGGCAGCAGGGTCGAGATCACTTCGCCGTCCTGCGCTAGCGTGATCTCGGCCATGGTGCTGAGGTAGTTCGGCCCTCTGACCTCGCTCACATCCCGCAGGGTCAGCGTGTAGCTGCCCACGTCAAAAGGCGCGTCGATCCGGGCCACGCGGATGTCATCCACGGCCCAAGCCATCAGCCCCGCGATCCCGGCCATGGTGACGCCCAGCCCGCCATGCGCCGTGGCCTTGCCCCAATCCGCACGCGGCAGGCGGCGCAACCGGCGCAGCTTGCCCGGGCCGCGCCCAAGACGTTGCATCACATCCACCACGGTGCCCATCACCAGCCATGCCCCAAGGAACAGGCCCACAGGCCCCAGCAGGCCGCGCCCGGTCTGCATGGCAAAGGCCAGCCCCCCAAGCGCCAGCGCTAGCAGGAAGGCATAGCGCAACGGGTAGAGCGCACGCATGATCTTGGCCCGTTTCCATGGCATCGCGCTGCCAATCGGCAGGATCAGCCCGAGCGCTACCATGAAAGGGGTAAACGCGGCGTTAAAGAACGGCGGCCCGACGCTGAGTTTTCGGTCGAGGAACATCTCAGCCACCAGCGGCCACATGGTGCCGACGAAGACAACGAAACAGGCCACTGCGAGCAGCAGGTTGTTCACCACGAGGGCCGTCTCGCGGCTCAGCAAGCCAAAGACGCCTTTCGCCTCCAGCGCCGAGGCGCGCAGCGAATAGAGCACCAGCGCACCGCCGGTAAAGACCCCCAGAATGGCCAGAATAAAGACCCCCCGCTCGGGGTCATTGGCGAAGGCATGGACGGAAGTCAGCAGGCCAGAGCGCACAATGAAAGTCCCGATCAGCGAAAAGCCGAAGGCGAGGATGGCCAGCAGAATGGTCCAGCTTTTCAAGCTCTCGCGTTTCTCGACCACAATGGCGGAATGCAACAGCGCCGCCGCCAAGAGCCAGGGCATGAAGCTCGCGTTCTCGACCGGATCCCAGAACCAGAAACCGCCCCAGCCCAGCTCGTAATAGGCCCACCAAGACCCAAGCGCGATGCCAATGGTCAGAAACACCCAAGCCGCCAGCGTCCACGGCCGCACCCACCGGCCCCAAGCCGCATCCACGCGCCCCTCAATCAGCGCCGCCACGGCAAAGCTGAAGGCCATGCTGAGACCGACATAGCCGAGATAGAGAAACGGAGGGTGGAAGGCCAAACCGGGGTCTTGCAAAAGCGGGTTCAGGTCTTGGCCATCAAAGGGCGGCGTGCCCATGCGCAGAAAGGGGTTCGAGGTGAAAAGGATGAACGCCAGAAAGGCCACCCCAATCGCCGCCTGCACCGAGAGCACCCGCGCCCGCAGCCGCGGCGGCAGGTTGCCGCCAAACCACGCGGCCATCGCCCCGAAAAGCGCCACGATCAGCACCCAAAGCAGCATCGACCCTTCGTGATTGCCCCATGTGCCGCTGATTTTATAAAGCATCGGCTTGGCGGAATGGCTGTTGGCCACGACCAGTTGCAGGCTGAAATCCGAGGTGACGAAGGCCCACATCAGCGCGCCAAAGGACAGGGCGATCAGGATAAATTGCGCCGCCGCTGCCGGTTCGGCCACCGCCATCCAGCCCGCGCGGCCCCGCCAAGCGCCCCACATCGGCACCACCATCTGTACAAGCGCCACGCCAAAGGCGAGCACAAGCGCGAAATGTCCAAGCTCTGTAATCATGGGCCGGACTATAGGGGGCCGACGCCCCCTAAGCCATGGCAAATCAAACGTGAAAAACGGTCAATCGGTCGCAGTCAGCCCCGGCTGCGACGCCAAGCATCAAGGGCGGCATTCTCCGACGGCGCAACCGCGGCGAGGGCCAGACGGCTGTCGGCACCGGTGTCGGCCACCTGAGGGCTGTCGGCGCGCATCTCGCGCAAAATCTCGATATTCTCAACCACCTGCGGCACCCGCGCGATGGTGCCGACGATGGCACGCTGAAACTCCTGCGATTTCACCTGCTGCCGCGCACCAAAATAGAAAGAGACGATCACCCCCAACAACCACCAAAGCGGCTCGGGCACCAAGCCGATGCCCTGCATCCGTTCGGAGAACCACAGCGGATTGACCATGGCGGTGACGAACAGGCCGAGCGTGCCGAGCGCCAGCATCGGGCGGGGAAGACGATTGACCCCGTCCATGAAGCGGTCAAAGCCACCCTGCCGCGCTTGGGCGAACTCGGCCCCATATTGCGCCATGGCTTGGCCCTGCACCGCATGGGCGCGCTGCGCCCCGGCCTCGGCATTCTCGCGGAACACTTCGACCGTGTCGCGGATGACGTTCCGCTCACCGCCGAAGATTGTCATGAAGATACGTTCGATCAGCCCCATTGTGCCACCCTCCGTGCGAAATCGGCGTCGCTCATGTGATACCGCGGCGAGATGAATTCTTCGGCCCTGCGTATCCACCCCCCCTTGCCGCCTGAGCGACTGCGCGCGTATTTACGGCTGGCAGGACGCCGGTCAGCAAGGCGGAAGTAATAGTTGCGCCGCGCGATGCCGTAGGCGTCGACCAGATGTTCGGGGGCGGCCTGCCATGCGGCATGAGCAGCGCGGATCGTCTGCGGCCCAATGGCCCCATCAACGGTGATATCCTGCCCAATCTCACGCAGCAGATTTTGCAGTATTTTCACCGCGTTGCTACCTGCGTTGACATACATGTCAAAGACGCTCGGCTGCAATGGCGCGGGCAGTTCGGCGATGCGCGGCGCGTTGAAGTAATGCCGGACAAAAATATCGACTGCCTGCGCGCGGCCAATGCGGCGCACATCCGCCACATCGACCGCCCCATCGCCGGTCAGGTCCAGCCCCAAGCGGCGCATGGTGTGGATCGTCACCCCGTATTTCGTCGCCCCGCCGGGGTCGTCGGGGTCATTCACAAAGCCGCCCTCGCGGGCGACGATGGCGCTGGCGATCTCACGCACGGACTGCATCGCGACTCTCCTGTTTTGCATGCAAACAGGCTCCGCCGGATTGGTTAAGAGATGCTCAGGCCCCCGCGCGTTGCGCAGCGGTCAGCCTTCGGATTCGCGATAAACGCCCTGCTCTTTCAGCGCGTCCGTCACTTCCTTGGGCATGTAGGTCTCATCATGTTTTGCAAGAATTTCAGTGGCTTCAAACACGCCGCCGACATAGCTGCCGGTGCCGACCATGCCTTGGTTCTCTTCAAAGAGATCCGGCAAGACGCCCGTGAAAACCACCGGGACAGAGGCCCCGCCATCGGTCACGGCAAAGCTGATCTGCTCGCCCTGCCCGCGCTTCAGCGACCCTTCCTCAACCAGCCCGCCGATGCGGAACACCTCTGACGGGCCGGGCGGCTCGGCGATGACTTGGCTTGGGGCGCGGAAATAGTTGATCCCGTCGCGCAGCGCATAGCCGATCAGTGCGGTCGACAGGACCAAGGCCACCGCCGCCACGGCGATGATCTGGATCCGGCGCTGTTTCTTGAGGCTCTTCATGGGAAGAGCGGGGCCATCATTAGCCCGTCAGTTTCCGGCAGGCCCAGCATCAGGTTCGCGTTTTGCAAGGCTTGCCCGCTGGAGCCTTTGGTCAGATTATCCAGCGCCGCGACCACCGTTGCCCGCCCAGTCTGACGGTCGGCCACCACGCCGATATGACAGAAGTTCGAGCCGCGCACATGCCGCGTGCTGGGCGCCTCGCCGAAGGGCAGCACCTCGATAAAGGGTTCATCAGCATAGGCTTTTTGCATTGTCTCATAGATCGCTAGCGCATCGCCTTTGACATAGCAGGTCGCCAGAATGCCGCGGTTCGCAGGCACCAGATGCGGGGTGAACTGCACCTGCACGGGCCGTCCTGCAAGGGCCGAAAACTCCTGATCGAACTCCCCTAGATGCCGGTGTGTGCTGCCAAGCGCATAGCCGTGATAGCCCTCGCTCAACTCCGCATGAAGCAGGTTTTCCTTGAGCGATCGCCCTGCCCCGGAGACGGCGCATTTCAGGTCCAGTATGATATCATCCAGATCAACCACCCCCGCCGCGATCAACGGGCGCAGGGCAAACTGCCCCGTGGCCGCATTGCAGCCCGTCCCCGCCACCAGCCGCGCGGCGGCAATCTCTTCGCGGTAGAATTCGGTGAGTCCGTAGACCGCCTCTTTCTGCTGCTCAAGCGCAGCATGTTCATTGCCGTACCACTTGGCATAATCCTCAGGATCGCGCAGGCGGAAGTCGGCGGAAAGATCGACGATTTTCATGTCCTTCGGCAGCGCCGCGATCACCTCTTGGCTGGTCTTATGGGGCAATGCGCAAAAGCACAGATCAATCTGCGAAAAGTCGATTTCATCAATCGTGACCAATGTGGGCAGATCGAGATGGCGCAGATGGGGAAAGACCTCGGCCATGGTCTGGCCGGCCTTGGAGTTCGCGCCCAAAGCCTTGATCTGCATAGAAGAATGGCCAGCAATCAGCCGGATGAGTTCTGCCCCGGTATAGCCGGAGGCGCCAAGAATGGCGATGTTCTGGGTCATGGTCTGTCCCCTTGTTCGGAACGAAATGTAATTGGAGTTCAGGCGGCGGTGAATGTGATCTGTCGTCGCAGGAACTGCGTCGCGCGGTCGCTCACCCGGGCGGGATCACCAGTGGTGAGAAAAGCCGCCTCACCCGTGCCTGTCATATCAGGATGCCGCTCAAGGTAATCGGCCAAGGAATCCGCCACCAACTCGGCCTGACTGAAGACTTTGACCTGCCCGCCCAAAGCCGCCTGAAAGGCCTCCTGCATCAGCGGGTAATGGGTACAGCCCAGGATTGCCGCATCGGGGTTGGGCATCTTGCGCTTCAGCGCGTCGACATGGCTGCGCACCAGCGCTTCGGCAAGGATCATGTCGCCTTCTTCGATGGCATCGACCACCCCGCCGCAGGCCTGCGCCTCAACATCCACACCGATGGCGCGGAAAGACAGTTCACGCTGAAACGCGCGACTTGCCACCGTGGCAGGCGTGGCGAAGAGCGCCACATGGTTGACGGCCACCTCGCGCGGCGGAGAGTTGTCGCCCCACTGCCGCTCGGTCATCGCTTCGATCAAGGGCACAAAGACGCCCAGCACCCGCTTGTCGCGCGGGATCCACCCCTCTTGCATCCGGCGCAGCGCGGCGGCAGAGGCGGTGTTGCAGGCAAGGATCACCAGATCGCAGCCCGCATCGAAAAGCCGCTGCACGGCGGCGCAGGTCAGCTCATAGATATCATCGGCATTGCGCACGCCGTAGGGCGCATGGGCGCTGTCGGCGAGATAGACGAAATCCACCTCCGGCAGCCGTTCTTGCACCTTGTTCCAGACGGTCAGCCCGCCCAGCCCCGAATCGAATATACCAACTGCCATGGTCTGTCGTCACCTGTCGGCTCTATGCCGTTCCTCAAACTCGTAGCCGAGGCCCTGATACTGGCCCGGCTTTGGTGACAACTCATAGGTGGCTTTGCGCAGGAAATCCATCATCGCTTTTGCGTCCCCTGCGAGCGGGTCGAGCGTGGTGCGCGGGATCGGGTCGCCGATGGCCACGCGCACGGGCGTATCGACGCGGGCGCGGAACTCTTTGATCAGCAGCCCCATGCGCAGGTTGGCATGCAGGTGACTGGCGATCTGGAACAAGCGGCTGGTGTGACCGTCAAAGTAGATCGGCACCACCGTGGCGTCAGACTTGGCGATCATCCGCGCCGTGAAGCTGCGCCAGCCGGGGTCCAACGGCTGCGAAAACGGTCGCGCGGCGGTGCTGACGGTGCCCCCGGGAAAGATACCAATCGCCCCGCCCTGCGCCAGATAGTTTAACGCGGTCCGGCGGGTGGCGAGGTTGAGCGCCAGTGCGGCGCGGTCTTCGGCAAAGCTGATGGGCAGCAGATGATGCGCCAGATCCGGCGCTTGGCTGAAAACCGCATTGGCCATGATGCGAAAATCGCCGCGCGTCTGGCTCAGGATATGGCCCAACATCAGCCCGTCCAGAATGCCGTAGGGGTGATTGGCGATCAGAATGACCGGCCCCCGCGTCGGGATATTGGCCAAAGCGCCGCGCATCACGTCCAGCGTCAGACCACAGCGCCGGACCATCGCATCGAAGAACCCCAGCCCCGCGGCCAGATCGTCTTCGTAGCCTTCGGCCCGTTTGAGCAAGGAAACGCGCCCGGTGGTGTTTTCCATCAATCGAATGAGCGCCCTCCCGCCCCGGGTTCGGGCGGAATGGGCATAGCTTATGTCACGGGCGTAGGTCACATCTCGGCCTCAGGATCGTCTTGGCGGACACTTTAAGGCAAAGATGTAACAGCGGTATTACTCCGCCGCCTTGGCCGTGGCCGTGCCGCCTGCGCGGATCACCGCCAGCAGTTCTTCGCGCCGTTTCGCGGCCTTCGCCTCATTGCCTTGTTTGACCGGCCCAAAGCCGCGGATTTGCAGCGGCAGTTCGGCCAGCGCCACGATGGCGTCGCGGGTCTGGTCGGTCAGCTTCGGCAGCACCTCGGCCATATCGGCCTCATATTGCTTGATCAACGCACGCTCCATCTTGCGCTCGGCGGTATAGCCGAAGGGATCGAGCGGCGTGCCGCGCAGCCCTTTGAACTTCGCCATGACCCGCAGCGGCCCTTCCAGCCACTGGCCGAACTCACGCTTCTCCGGCCGGCCATTCGGCCCCATCTTCGAGATCAGCGGAGGCGCCATGTGAAAGGTCATGTTAAAGTCGCCGTCGAACTCCGCCCGCGCCTTGTCCCGGCTGGTGATCAGCAGGCGGGCGACCTCATATTCGTCCTTGTAGCTCAGGAGTTTATGATACCCCAAGGCCACCGCCGCTTTGACGTCACGATCCTCGATACCGTCGAGCATCTTGGTATAGCGTTTGGCCAACCCCTTGCCCTGATACTCGGTCAGGTGGTTTTCACGGAAGGCGATCTTCTCCCCCAGCGATTTGGGCAGTTCGACCACGTTATCGGGCTGGCTCACCGCTCGGGCATCCTCGGGGTAGAGCACGGCCCAGCGACCGATCTCAAAGGCCCGTTTGTTGCGCTCCACCGCCGCGCCGTTCATCTCGATCGCCTGCATCAGGCTCTCGAACGTCAGCGGTAGCAGGCCGCGCTGCCACGCGGCACCGAAGATCATCATGTTGGAGAAAATCGAGTCGCCCAAAGTCGCCTTGGCGAGATCCGAGGCATCGAACATCGCCACGTCGTCTTTCAGCCGCGCCTCGAGCGCGAGGCTCAGCCGGTCGTAGGGCATCTGGAACTCGGTGTCGCGGGTGAAGTCGCCGGTGATGATCTGGTGCGAGTTCACCACGGCCCCGGTACGGCCCGCGCGGGTCAGCCCCAGCGTCTTGTGACCAGCAGAGACCACCAGATCCCCGCCGATAAGCGCATGCGCCTCACCGGTGGCCACGCGGATTGCGCTGATGTCCTCGGGGCGTTCGGCCAGTCGGCAGTGGATATGCACCGCACCGCCCTTCTGTGCGAGGCCGGCCATCTCCATCATGCCCGCGCCCTTGCCGTCCAACTGTGCCGCCTGCGCCAGCAGCGCGCCGATAGTCACGACGCCGGTGCCGCCCACGCCAGTGATGACGACGTTATGGGTGCCGTCGATCTTGGGCAACTCGGGCTGCGGCAGGTCGGGGATGGTCAGTTCCGTGGTCGGGTCCTTGCGGATCTTGGCGCCTTCCAGCGTCACGAAGGAGGGGCAGAACCCGTCGAGGCAGGAGAAATCTTTGTTGCACTGCGACTGGTCGATGGCGCGCTTGCGGCCCAGCTCGGTCTCGTTCGGCACCACGGCCACGCAGTTCGACTGCACGCCGCAATCGCCGCAGCCTTCGCAGACGTCCTCGTTGATGAAGACGCGCTTGTCGGGGTCCGGGAACAGCCCGCGCTTGCGGCGGCGGCGTTTCTCGGCGGCACATGTCTGGATGTAGACGATGGCCGACACGCCCTTGTGCTCGCGGTAGGCCTTTTGCACGTTCGGCATCTCGGCCCGTTCGTGGATTTCCACGCCTTTGAAGCGTGTCAGGTCCACGTCTTCCTTCTGGTCGTAGACGACCGCGACGTTCTTCACGCCCATCGCCTTCAACTCTTCGACGATGCGGTAGGCGTCAAGGTCGCCTTCGTTGTGCTGGCCCCCGGTCATGGCAACCGCGTCGTTATAGAGGATCTTGTAAGTAATGTTCGTCCCCGCCGCGATGGCAGCACGAATGGCCAACACGCCGGAATGGTTGTAGGTGCCGTCGCCGAGGTTCTGGAACACATGCTCGGTATTCGAGAACGGCGCCTCCCCGATCCAGTTCGCGCCCTCGCCGCCCATATGGGTAAAGCCCGTGGTTTCGCGGTCCATCCATTGCACCATGTAGTGACAGCCGATGCCCGCATAGGCGCGGGAGCCATCCGGCACCTTGGTCGAGGAGTTATGCGGGCACCCCGCGCAGTAGTACGGCAGGCGCGCGGCGATATCTTCGGCGTTGTCCGAACGCCGCGCCTCGTTCAGCGCCTCCAGCCCGGCACGGATGCCATCGGTCTCTCGGCCCTCCTCCAGCAGAATACCACCAATCTTTTCGGCGATCAGAATGGGATCGAGCGCGCCACGGGTCGGGAACAGCTCTTCGCCATGTTCCATCCCCGCGCCGCCCTTGTGCCAGCCGTAAACGCGGCGATGGGTGTCGTTGAAGAGCGCTTCCTTGATCTGGATCTCGATCAGTTTGCGTTTCTCTTCGACGACCACGATCAGGTCCAGCCCATCGGCCCAATCGTGGAACCCCTGCATGTCGAGCGGAAAGGTCTGGCCGATCTTGTAGGTCGTGATCCCCAGCCGCTCCGCCTCGTTCTCGTCAATGTTCAACAGGCTCAGCGCATGGACCAGATCGAGCCAGTTCTTGCCCGCCGCGGCAAAGCCGATCTTGGCCCCGCGCTTGCCCCAGACACGTTTGTCCATCTTGTTAGCATGAGAGAACGCCTCGGCCGCGAAGCGCTTGTAGTCGATCATCCGCGCTTCTTGCAGGTGCGGCGTGTCGTTCAGCCGGATCGAAAGCCCGCCAACAGGCATGTCGAAGTCAGGCGTGATCAGCTTCATCCGGTTGGGATCGCCGTTGACCACGCTGGTTGCTTCCACCGTGTCCTTCATAGTCTTGAGACCGACCCAAAGACCCGAGAAACGGCTGAGCGCCCAGCCGTAAATCCCATAGTCGAGAATTTCCTGCACACCAGCAGGAGACACGACTGGCATATAGGCATCGACCATCGCCCATTCCGACTGGTGCAATACGGTAGAGGATTCGCCGGTATGGTCATCCCCCATGGCCATCAACACACCACCATGGGGCGAAGTGCCCGCCATATTCGCATGGCGCATCACATCGCCGGTGCGGTCCACCCCCGGCCCCTTGCCGTACCACAGGCCATAAACGCCGTCGTATTTGCCCTCCCCGCGCAGTTCCGCCTGCTGGCTGCCCCAAAGCATGGTCGCCGCGAGGTCTTCGTTCAGCCCCGGCTCAAAGCGCACGTTATGCTCGGCCAGCTTCTTCTCGGCGCGCTGCATTTGCAGATCCACGCCCCCTAGCGGGCTGCCCCGGTAGCCGGTGACATAGCCCGCGGTATTCAACCCCGCGGCGCGATCCCGTGCCGATTGCATCATCATCAGCCGGACCAGCGCCTGCGTGCCGTTCAGCAGCACCGGGCTTTTCTCAAGGTCGAAACGGTCGTTCAGCGAAATCTTTTGCGTCGTCATGGCGGGCCCTCCCTAGCACGTCAGTCTTGCATGATTGCCCGGATTATAGGTCACAGTTGCTGACCTGTATAGCAGTTATTCCGCAACGGCAGTCCCGCAGGCGACGGTTTGTGCTGTTTTCTCCCGGCTATTAAGGTAGGAGAAAGGCTGGGCAAGGAAAGTACGGGCCATGGATTGGGACAAACTCAGAATTTTTCACGCCGTGGCCGATGCGGGGTCGCTGACCCATGCGGGGGACAAGCTCAACCTGTCGCAATCCGCCGTCAGCCGACAGATTCGCGGGCTGGAAGAGCAGCTTAACACCAACCTCTTCCACCGACATGCGCGCGGGCTGATCCTGACCGAACAAGGCGAGCTTTTGTTCGACGCGACCTCGGCCATGGCCAAACGCCTTGACGCCGCCGCCGCACGCATCCGCGACAGCGAAGAAGAGGTCTTTGGCGAGCTGCGTGTCACGACGACGACCGGCTTCGGCACCCTTTGGCTCGCCCCGCGTCTGCCCAAACTCTACGAGCAATATCCCGACCTCAAAGTCGACCTGATGCTCGAAGAACGCGTGCTCGACCTGCCGATGCGCGAGGCCGACGTGGCGATCCGCATGAAGGAACCGAGCCAGGCCGATCTGGTCCGCAAACGGCTGATGTCGGTGCGCATGGGCCTCTACGCCAGCCCGGAATACCTCGAAAAACACGGCACGCCCGCGCGTATGGAGGATATGACCGATCACCGGTTGATTTGTCAGAACACCGACAGCGATCAGGTCGGCGCGGGGCTGCAACTGGTCAAAGAGCTGATGATGTACGACCTGCGCTCGCTCTTGACCGTGAACAACTATTTCGGCGTGCTGCAAGGCGTGGTGCACCATCTTGGCCTCGGCGTGCTGCCCAACTACCTGATCCAAGACTTCCCCCATATCGTGCAGGTCATGCCCGATATCGAATCCGCCGAAGTGCCGGTCTACCTCGCCTATCCGGAGGAACTGCGCCAATCCAAACGCGTCGCCGCCTTCAAGGATTTCGTTCAAGAAGAGATCATTACCTACCGCAAGCAATGGCGCGAACGGGTGGAGGGCGAAGGCTAAACCGCAGCCCATGGCCAGCCATGCAATAGGCGCATATCGGCCATGATGACTTGCGATGTTAAATAGCCTTGATTTGGGCAGCCCTGCCTCCTATTTCACCATCATGAAGATTGACAGCCTGAGGGCGCGTCGCTTCATACCTCCCTGTTGGACTTGGCCGAGCTTTTAGCTCGGCCTTTTTTTTGGCCCATCGCCTTCTTTCAGCCCGCAGGCGGCCAAAGCCACTTCCCCCCCGGCATTTCCCCTTGTATGAGGGCGCAAACGCGCCAGCCGGGGAATTTCCATGCAAGATCCAGCCATCACGCCCGACCTTATCGCCAGCCACGGGTTCACCCCCGAGGAATACGCCGAGGTCGTCAATATCCTCGGGCGCGAGCCGAACTACACCGAGATGGGCATTTTCTCGGCCATGTGGAACGAGCACTGCTCTTATAAATCTTCCAAGAAATGGTTGCGCACCCTGCCCACCGACGGCCCGCAGGTGATCTGTGGCCCGGGCGAGAATGCGGGCGTGGTCGACATCGGCGATGGCCAAGCGCTGGTCTTTAAGATGGAAAGCCACAACCACCCCTCCTACATCGAACCCTACCAGGGTGCGGCGACCGGCGTCGGCGGCATCCTGCGCGATGTCTTCACCATGGGCGCGCGCCCCATCGCGGCGATGAACGCGCTGAGCTTCGGCCGCCCCGATCACCCCAAAACACGCCAGCTTGTGCACGGCGTCGTCGAAGGCGTCGGCGGCTATGGCAACTGTTTCGGCGTGCCAACCGTTGGCGGCGAAGTGCGTTTCGACAAAGCCTATGACGGCAACTGCCTCGTGAACGCTTTCGCGGCAGGCTTAGCGGATGCCGACAAGATCTTCTACTCCGCCGCCTCCGGCGTGGGCATGCCCGTGGTCTACCTCGGTGCGAAAACCGGCCGCGACGGCGTCGGCGGCGCCACCATGGCCAGTGCCGAATTCGACGACACCATCGAAGAGAAACGCCCCACCGTTCAAGTCGGCGACCCCTTCACCGAAAAGCGCCTGATGGAAGCCACGCTCGAGCTGATGGCCACCGGCGCCGTGATCTCGATCCAAGACATGGGTGCTGCGGGCCTCACCTGCTCTGCCGTGGAAATGGGCGACAAAGGCGGTCTCGGCGTGCGTCTCGACCTTGAAAAGGTTCCGACGCGCGAGCCGCATATGACCGCCTATGAAATGATGCTCAGCGAAAGCCAAGAGCGGATGCTCATGGTCCTGCGCCCCGAGCTTGAGGCCGAGGCCAAAGCCGTCTTCGACAAATGGGACCTCGACTTCGCCATTGTGGGCGAAACCCTCCCCGAAGACCGGTTCCTCATCTGTCTCGATGGTGAGGTCAAAGCCGACCTGCCGCTGTCAAAACTCGCCTCCACCGCGCCCGAATACGACCGCCCTTGGGTGGAAACACCCGCCGCCGCCGCGCTGACCGATGCGCCCAGCATCGACCCGATCGAAGGCCTGCGCGCCCTGATCGGCTCCGTGAACCACGCCTCGAAAGACTGGGTTTACGAACAATACGACACGATGGTCATGGGCGATACGGTCCGCCTGCCCGGCCTCGGCGCGGGCATCGTGCGGGTGCATGGCACCGACAAGGCGCTGGCCTTCACCTCTGACGTGACCCCGCGCTACGTCAAAGCCAACCCAACCGAAGGCGGCAAACAGGCCGTCGCCGAAGCCTATCGCAACCTCTGCGCCGTCGGCGCCAAACCGCTGGCAACGACCGACAACCTCAACTTCGGCAACCCCGAAAAGCCCGAGATCATGGGCCAATTCGTCGGCGCCATCAAAGGCATCGGCGAGGCCGTGGGCGCGCTGGACATGCCCATCGTTTCCGGCAACGTCTCGCTCTATAATGAGACCGACGGCAAGGGCATCCTGCCCACGCCCACCATCGGCGCGGTCGGCCTGATCGACAGCCTCGACCAAGTCATTAGCAACCAATTGCGCGACGGCCATGTCGCCCTCCTGATCGGCGCGACTGGCAGCCACCTCGGCCAATCCGCCCTGCTCGCCGAAGCCTTCGACCGGGCCGAGGGCGACGCCCCCCATGTCGACCTCGCCATCGAACGCCGCCACGGCGAATTCATCCGCGCACATGCCACCCACATCTCCGCCTGCACCGACCTCGGCGACGGCGGCCTCGCCCTCGCGGCCTTCGAGCTGGCCGAAACCGCAGGGATCGGCGTCGAAATCGAAAGCGAAGACACCGCCACCCTCTTCGGCGAAGACCAAGCCCGCTACCTCGTCGCCTGCACCGCCGACGCCGCGGAAACCCTGATCGCCGCGGGCAAGGAAGCGGGCGTAGCGGTCACCGCCGTCGGCGCCTTTGGCGGCGACAAGGTCAGCTTCGGCTGCGCCTCCGCGCCTCTGTCGGACCTGCGCACGATCTACCGGACCACTTTCGCCCAGACCTTCGCCTGAACCTCTGGTTTCGGAGCCGCCCTTGCTTGAGACCAAACGGTCGCGCGCAGGGCGGCGGGGCAAGCTAAATCGCCGAGGGGCCCCTTTAGGGGATACGGCTATTTCGCTTGAACCGACGACAGGCGGGTGACAGGCCGGGATCAATCAAGGGTGGGTCCGAGACCCCTCTGGTTTTGGAGAGACCCGCAGCCCTCCGCCTGCCCCTCATTGGCTAAACCTCTGCGTTTAACCCCGCCAACATCCGCGCCTTCTCCCCCGCATCATCGGGGCGCGAGATCGCCTCGGCCAGCGCTTCCAATGATGCAATCGAATGCCCGGCGCGAAAACTATCGACATGGGGCAGCATCGCGCGAATGCCCGCCGCCTTGGGCGCGAAACCGTCCCAGCGAAGCAGCGGGTTCAGCCAAATCACCCGCCGCGCGGTCAGATGTAGCCGCTGCATTTGCCGAGCCAATTCCGCCGGGTCGTCCCGGTCCAGCCCGTCGGTGATCAACAAGACCACCGCCCCCTGCCCCATGACCCGCCGCGACCAGTCGCGGTTGAAGGCCGCCAGCGCCGCGCCGATACGCGTGCCGCCCTCCCAATCCTGCGCCTGCGCCCCCGCCGCGGCGAGCGCCGCATCCACATCGCGGGTGGCGAGATGCCGGGTGATATTGGTCAGCCGGGTGCCAAAGGTGAAACCATGCACCTGCGCCCAGCCTTTGCCCTTGCGGTTGGCCACCGCATGCAAAAAATGCAGGATCACCCGGCTGTATTGGCTCATCGAGCCGGAAATATCGCACAGCACGACGAGGTTGGGATAGCGCGCGCGCGGTGTCTTCCGATAAAGCCGGTCCGCCTCTCCGCCCCGCCGCAGCGCCGCTTTCATCGTGCGCGCCACATCGATCCGCCCCCGCGCCGCCGCCACATTGCGGCGGCTCGGCATCGGCGGCACCGGCAGGTCGAGCTTGGCCAACATCCGTTTCGCCTCAGCCATTTCCGCAAGGCTCATCTGTTCGAAATCCAATGTCCGCAACCGTTCCCGCGCGGACATGGTCAGGCTCGCATCCACCTCGACGAGGGTCTCCTCGGGCTGAGGCGCGTCCTCCCGCTCCGGTGCCTCGGCCCCGTCCAACAGGGCCTCTGCCGCACGTTTCTCGGCGGGCGTGGCGGGGCGATCCTCTTGCACCCCGCGGATCGCAGGCAGCATCGCGGCCATCATATGCTTCAAATACCGCGGGTCACGCCAATAAAGCCGGAATATCTGCGCAAAGACCCGCGCCTGTTCGGGGCGGCTCACGAAACAGGCATGGAGCGTCCAATAGAAATCGCGGCGGCTGGTGAAGCCCACGGCGGCGACGGCCTCCACCGCCTCTACCACCCGCCCCGGCCCGATTGACAGCCCCGCCCGGCGCAGGGCGCGGGCAAAATGGGTGATATTCCCCGCCAGCTTGGGGTCGTCAGGCAGGTCCAAAGGTAGGTCTTCGGCCATCGGTTCAGCCAGGCGCCAGCGATGCGCGGGCCTGGTCGAGAATGCGCGCCGCCTCGGAGCCTTGCAGCTTGGCGATGTCATCTTGATACTTCAGCACGGCCCCTAGCGTATCGGCGATAACCTCGGGGCTGAGCGTTGTGACATCCAAAGCCAGCAGGCATTTCGCCCAGTCAATCGTCTCCGCCACGCCCGGCTTCTTGAACAGATCCTCGGTCCGCAATTGCTGGACAAAGGCCACCACCTCGCGGCTAAGCGCCTCTGCCGCCTCAGGCGCGCGAGCCGCAAGGATCGCCATCTCGCGCGAGACATCCGGGTAATCGACCCAGTGGTAAAGACAGCGGCGTTTCAGCGCGTCATGCACCTCACGCGTGCGGTTCGAGGTCAGGATCACGATCGGCGGCTCGGGCGCGCGGATCGTGCCAAGCTCGGGGATGGTCACCTGAAAATCGCTCAACGCCTCCAGCAAGAACGCCTCGAAAGGCGCATCGGTGCGGTCCAACTCGTCGATCAGCAGCACCGGGGCGCCGTTCTCATCCGGGCGCAGCGCCTGCAACAGCGGGCGTTCGATCAGGTAGTCGTCGCTGAACAACTCCTGCGTCAGCGCGCGCCGGTCTGCACCGCCGCCTGCCTCCGCCGTGCGGATCGCCACCATCTGAGCGGGAAAATTCCATTCGTAAACCGCGCTAGAAGCGTCGAGCCCCTCATAGCATTGCAACCGGATCAACCGCCGCCCCAGACCGGCGGCCAGCGCCTTGGCGATCTCGGTCTTGCCAACGCCCGCCTCGCCCTCCAAAAACAAGGGCCGCCCCAGCGTGAGGCTGAGGAACACCACGACCCCAAGCGCGCGGTCGCAGACATAGCCCTCAGCGCTCAGCATCTCTTGGACCGCGTCGATCGTATCAATGTTTTTCATGGCCCCAGTGGTGCATTCCCACCCCGCCCCGTCAAGAGGGCAGACCGCGCGGCGGCAGATTGACGGGATTTCCCCGCGCTGGCATAGTCCTGCGCGATAAACGACGGCTTCCGGCAACAAGGGGGCCACAGGGGCGGATATGGGACAGAGCATTTTCATCGCGATCCGGCGCGGCGGGGTCTGACATGCGCATCACCGCTGTCACCTGCGTCAAGAATGAAGGCCCGTTTTTGCTGGAATGGATCGCCTTCAACCGGGTGATAGGGGTCACGGATTTCCTATTCTACTCCAACGATTGCAGCGATGGCACCGATGCCCTGCTCGACGCGCTTGCCCGCCACGGTATCGTCACCCATCTGCCCAACCCGGCCACCAATCGAAACTACCAGATGCAGGCGCTCAAGGATGCGCGGCGTCACCCCATCGTCACGCAGGCCGATTGGGTCTGGATCGCCGATGTGGACGAGTTCCTTAACATTCATGTCGGCGACCACCGCCTGCCCGCTCTGATCACGGCCTGCGGCAACCCGCAGGCGATCTCGCTGCATTTCCAGTTCTTCGCCAATGGCGGGGTCGAGGATTTTGCCGACGCACCCGTCATCGCGCAATTCACTCATAGCCATAACCCCGACATTTGGTGCGCCGATACGGCGATTGAGGTTAAGACCTTGGTCCGGCACGACTTTCCCTTGGGCTACTACGGGGCGCACCGGCCCTTCCACGACGACACGAAGCATCAGCCGCATTGGACCGATGGCGCAGGCCGACAGGTGCCTAAGCCCTTCCGCAGTGCCGCCACCAAACGCCGCATCCGGGCCTTTCCCGCCCGCGGCGCACGGCGCTTTGCCACGCTGAACCACTACGCGCTGCGCTCGCTTGACAGCTATCTCGTCAAGAACGACCGTGGCGACGTGAACCGCGAACACCGCGCTTTTGATGACAGTTATTGGCGCGACCGGAACGACGCGGCTTGGGAGGATCGCTCGATCCAGCGCTACCTGCCCGCCTTGCACGCCGAAATCGACCGCCTGAAAGCGCTGCCCGGCGTCGCCGATCTGCATGCCGCCTCCGTGGCCGCCCACCGCGCGCGCCGCGACGCGCTGCTGACCGATCCCAGCTACCGCGAAATGCAGGCGCAACTGCGCGACGCCAGCCCGTTCTGCGCCGCCGAAGAGCGGATCCGCAAAGAGATCGGCCTCACATGACAGGGCCGCGGATAGTCAACCTCGGCCTGCCCAAGACCGGCACCACCACGCTCACGGATGCGCTGCGCCACGCCGGGCTCAAGGTCGCGGACTGGCGCATCCGCAAGGGCCAAAGCACCTCGCCCGAGATTACCGGCGCGCATGTAGGGCGGATCATCTATGCCGATTACTTCGCCAGCGGCGACCCGCTGGCGCGGCTGCATGAGTTCGACGTGATCAATGAGATGAGCGCCGTGCGCCATGACCGCAGCCTCTGGCCGCAGACCGATTGGGGCGTGATAAGCGCCATCCAGCAACACCACCCCGAGGTCAAGTTCCTACTCTCGCACCGTGATCCGGCCAAGACGGCCAACAGCATGATGCGCTGGAATAATCTGGGCCGCCGCCGCTTGCCGCAGGCCGATGTGCCGGGGCTGCCCCGCGGTTTCGGTCGCAACGAGGCCGAGCTTACCCGGTGGATCGAAGGGCATTTCGCCTTTTGCCGCCGTGTCTTCGCCGGCTGTGCCAACTTTCTGGAGTTCGACATCGAAGACCCCGAGGCGCGCGACAAGATCGCGGATTATCTTGAGATCGACTTGCCGTGGTGGGGCCAAAGCAACACCGGCAAGGCGGAGGCCGGGTGATGCGGCTGACTCTCTTCATCGGTCCGTCCGAACGCGCTGCCGCCCGGCTGCGCAACATCCTGCAACAGCAAAAGGACGCGTTGCTCAAGCAGGGGGTTCTCGCCGCTGACTGGAACCACGTCCGCCTCTATGCCGCTTGCGCCGCCCCGGAAGCGGTGGGGCTGCTACGGCACCGCCGCGGCTTGGACAGCCCCCTGATCGGCACCACCCTGCGCGATGAATTTCACGCGCTGATCCCCCATGAGCTGGCCAAGACCCGCGCCGATCATGTGGTGCTTAGCGCGGCGCAACTGGGCAATCTGCTGTCCCGGCCCGAGGAGCTGCGCGCCCTGCACGATCTGCTGCGCCCCTATTTCGACGATATCCGCGTGATCGCGCATCTGGATGAACAGGCGCGGACGCTGGTCGCGCATTACGGCTTTGCCGTGGCCGAAAGCCGCCGTCATCCGCTGACGCAGGAATTGGCCTTGGCCGAGCGCGGCGACTGGTGGCAGGGCGCGCTTGCGCAGAGAGAGACCGCGCCGGACTTCGGCCTTTTCCCCGAGGTGCAAGCCCCGCCCTTTTGGCTCGATTATCAAGCGCTGCACGCCCATTGGGCCGCCGCCTTCGGCGCAGAGAAGATCACCTTTCGCACCCTCGACCTGCCCCATCTTATGTCTAAGGCCGGGGCCGGCGAGATCACCGAAAGCCTCGGCCTTTCCACGCCCCTCGGCCCCGTCGATCCCGGCCGCGCCCTCGCAGCCCTGCCCGCGCCTTGGCTGACGCGGATGCGGCAGTTCAACAATGTGCTGATCCGCTACCAACAGGCCCATGACCTCGCCTGTCCGCGCAGCACATGGAGCCAGATGTTGCAAGCGCTGCAAATCGGCGGCCCCGTGATCAAACCGGGGAGCCTCGCCGCGATCTCCGACCATTTCGCCCGCGACAACGCAGCACTCATCGCCCGTTTTCCCGGGCTGGATCAGGCGCTTACCCCCGACGCGCCCGAGGCCCCGTGGCAAGAAGTCGACCCCCAGTTCGGCTTTCGCGCCACCCAATACCTCGCCGCCTTCGCCCACCGCATCCGCAGTACCGCGACCCCGCTCGCGCAAAAACGCGCTGAGACCGAGGAGGCCCACCGCTCCGCCGCGAGGTTCGAGGCGCTGTTGCACGATCCCGACGCCCCCGAAGAGACACGCGCCGCCAATGCCCGGCTCCTCACCCGGCTGAAGGTCAACCACGAAACCATCCTGCGCGGCCCCTTCCGCCCCCACAACGGCGCAGCCCCTGCGGGCGAAGACCAACCCGCGCCCGCCTACACCGCCGTGCCCCCGCGCGCATTGCCGCCCGGCAACAGCGGCAATGTCATCGTCGCCTGCATGAAGAACGAAGCGCCCTATATCGTCGAATGGGTGGCCTATCACCGCGCCGTGGGAATCGATAACTTCCTGATCTACACCAATGATTGCAGCGACGGCACCGATGCCGTTTTGGGACGGCTGCAAGATATGGGCATTCTCCAGCACCGCAACAACGACGATTGGAAAGGCAACTCCCCCCAACAACACGCGCTGAACCAAGCTCTGGAGGAACCGCTCGTCCGCCAAGCGGAATGGATCGCGCATATCGATGTGGACGAATTCGTCAACATCCGCACCGGCAACGGCAGGCTTGAAGACTTCTTCGCCGCCGCCCCCGAGGCCACGAATATCGCGATGACGTGGCGCCTCTTCGGCCACAACGGCGTGGCCGCCCTGTCGGAGGCCCCCGTGATCGGCCAATTCGACCACTGCGCGCCGAGTTTTTGCCCCAAACCCCATACCGCATGGGGGTTCAAAACGATGTTCCGCAACCTCGGCGCCTATGGCAAACTCTCCTGCCACCGCCCAAACAAATTGGACGAGGCCGCGGTGTCCAAGGTCAAATGGGTCAACGGCGCGGGCCGCGACATGACGCGCGACGCGCTGCGCAACGGCTGGCGGTCCTCGCGCAGCAACGTCGGCTATGATCTGCTACAGTTGAACCATTATGCCCTCCGGTCAGCCGACTCCTTCCTCATCAAACGCCAGCGCGGGCGCGCCCTTCACGTCGACCGCTCCATCGGGATCAACTATTGGATCCGAATGGACTGGAACGACCACCGCGACCTGTCGATCCAGCGCAATTTGCCCCGCCTGCGCGCCGAGATGAACCACCTCCTCACCGACGCCCAACTCCGCAAACATCACCAAGCGGGCCTCGACTGGCACCGCGCCAAGGCCGAAGAACTGCGCCAGACACCGGAGTTCCGCGATCTCTACCGCCAAGCGCTTAACATCAAGTTAACCGCAACCGAACGCGCTGCCTATGCCCTTGCCCTCGATATGGAAAGCTGACCCGTGACACAGGCCGCGCCCCCGTCTGAACCCAATTTCATCCACTCCCGCGGCATGAAGTTTCCCGACGATCCGGCGATCCTGCGCGGGCGGATCCGCAAGCTGCTGCGACAGAACGCCTATGAAGCCAAGGAGAGTGAGGCTGCGCTGCGCGTCGTCCGCGAAGGCGACAGGGTGATCGAACTGGGCGGCGGGGTTGGCTATATGTCGACGCTGGTGGCCAGCAAACGCAATGTCGCCTCAGTCCATAGCTTTGAGGCGAACCCCAACCTCATCCCCTATATCCGACGGGTCCACGCGGCCAACGGGCTGTCGAACGCCCATGTCACCAACGCGATCCTCGGCCCCGCCCCCGGCAAGGCGGATTTCTATGTGCGCGACCGCATCCTGTCGTCTTCCCTGACCCGTTTCAAAGACGAATACCCGCCTGAGCCCCATCAGATCGACGTGCTCGACGCGGCTAAAGTCTTTGCCGATTTCACCCCAAGCGTATTGATCTGCGACATCGAAGGGGCCGAGGTCGATCTCATCCCCACCCTGCCCCTCGACACCCTCCGCGCCGCGATCATCGAATTGCACCCGCAATGGATCGGCCCCGAGGGTGTCAACAAGGTCTTCACCGCCTTCATGCAAGCGGGCTTGGCCTATTATCACCGCGGCTCGCACAACAAAGTCGTGGCTTTCCGCCGTAGGTGGTAACGCCCCTCCGACAACCGCGCCCCCGGAAAACCGTCACATTCTCTTCAATTTCTCACGGATTTTCCGCATTTTCGCCCTAATATCCGGCTACACTCAGCTGAAACGGCGGTTCTGCCCCGCCCCGACAAGCCCGAGGATGCCCGATGCCGCGCGAGACGCCCACGATCGAAAGCTCACTGGCCGATATGCCCAAACGCAAATGGCTGCGCGCGATTGAGGCCGTCGCCGAAGAAGACGGCTATTTCCAATCTCTGGGTAAAAGCCACTTCTCCGCCTTCATCGAGCGTGAGACGACCCTGCTCGTCACCTTCGAGACCTATCAAGGCATGCATGCGCTCTCTGACAAGGCGCAGCCCTTGGGCTGGGACATGGTGCGCAATCACGACTGGTCGCATCTGTGCCTTGCCAGCGACGGAGACACATGGTTCCGCGCCGAAGAGGTCTATGCCTATTTCGACCGGCTGATCGACGACGGCTTCTTCGACGAATTCGATCAAGTGCTCTTCTACGGCGCCGGCCCCTGCGCCTATGCCGCCGCCGTCTATTCCGTGGCCGCCCCCGGCGCGGCGGTGGTGGCGATCCAACCGCAGGCCACGCTGAACCCGCGCATCACCGAATGGGATGACCGTTTCGCCGATATGCGCATCCTCGATTTCACGTCCCGTTATGGATATGCGCCCGATATGCTCGACGCCGCCGAACGGGTCTTCGTCCTCTACGATCCGCGCGAGAGGCTCGACGCGATGCATGCGGCGCTCTTCACCCGTGCCAATGTCACCAAATTGCGGATGCCCTTCATGGGCGATGCGCTGCAAACCGACCTGCTAGAGATCGACCAGCTCGACCCGCTGCTGCAAGCAGCCGCCGAAGGCACGTTGGACGCAGCCCGCTTCGCCGCCCTCTACCGCGCGCGGCGCGATTACCTACCCTATCTGCGCAACCTCAGCCAAGCGATCAACACCCAAGGGCGCGAACTGCTGCTCGAAGCGCTCTGCGCCAATGTCTCGGCCCGGATGAAAGCCCCCCGCTTTGCCCGCCGCCTCGAACGCATCCGCGCCAGACGCAAGGCCCGTGTGGCCGAGGCCGCGACCGCCACCGGATAGGTTTTCAATCTGGCGCGCGGCCCCGCTCTGTGCTAGCCCCGCGCCCATGACACAAAGCCTCACGATCCGCCGTCCCGATGACTGGCACCTGCACCTGCGCGACGGCGACATGCTGCGCGCCGTGGTCCCGCACAGCGCCCGCGACTTTGCCCGCGCCATCATCATGCCCAATCTCGTGCCCCCCGTGGTGACAGGCGCCCAGGCTGCCGCCTACCGCGACCGGATCATGGCCGCCCTGCCAGAGGGCGCGGATTTCACGCCCCTGATGACCCTCTACCTGACCGAGGAGACGGACCCCGACGATGTCGCCCGCGCCCATGCCGAGGGGCTGATCCACGCCGTCAAACTCTATCCCGCAGGCGCCACCACCAACTCCGCCAGCGGCGTGTCGAACTTCGACAATGTCGCGCCGGTGCTCGACCGGATGGCCGAAATCGGCCTGCCCCTTTGCACCCACGGCGAGGTCACCGACAGCGAGGTCGACATCTTCGACCGCGAAGCTGTCTTCATCGACCGTGTGCTCGACCCGATCCGCCGCGCCCACCCCGCGCTGCGCGTGATCATGGAACATATCACCACCGCCGAGGCCGCCGACTATGTGCGCAGCAACGCCAGCGGGCTTGCTGCCACGATCACCACGCACCACCTCGTGATCAACCGCAACCACATCCTCGCCGGTGGCATCCGCCCGCATTATTACTGCCTGCCGGTCGCCAAACGCGAGACCCACCGCCGCGCATTGCGCCAAGCGGCCACCTCCGGCGATCCGCGCTTTTTCCTCGGCACCGATAGCGCGCCCCATACCGATGGCGCGAAACTCCAACCCTGCGGCTGCGCCGGCTGCTTCACCGCGCCCAGCACGATGTCCATCCTCGCTCAAGTGTTCGAAGAAGACGGCGCGCTCGACAATCTCGAAGCCTTCACCTCGCTCAACGGCCCTGCCTTCTACGGCCTCCCGCCGAACGAAACACAGATCACCCTGCGCCGCGAAGCACCCCAGCACCCCGACAGCATCGACACGCCCGACGGCCCGGTCACGGTCTTCGACCCCGATTTCGATCTGCACTGGACCACCTGATCTTCATCCTTTCTTAAATACCGCTCCGACCTCTCCCCACCCAAGGACGCCTGCCATGATCCCCACCAGCCACCCAAGCCCCCAAGAAATGGCCCGCCTCACCGCACGCATGCTGCTGGAGATCGGCGCGGTGCATTTCAACGCGGAGGAGCCCTTCACGCTGGCCTCTGGCCTGCCGTCGCCCACCTATATCGACTGCCGCAAGCTGATCTCTCACCCACGCATCCGGTCCACGCTGATGGATTTCCTCACCGTCACCGTCATGCGTGACGCGGGCTTTGAGGCCTTCGACAATATCGCCGGGGGCGAGACGGCGGGCATCCCCTTTGCCGCCATGGTCGCCGAACGCATGGCCCTGCCGATGACCTATGTGCGCAAAAAGCCCAAAGGCTACGGTCGCAACGCGCGGATCGAAGGTGAGATGACGCCGGGCCAGCGCGTGCTGCTGGTCGAAGACCTGACCACCGATGGCGGCTCGAAACTCAGCTTCGTCGACGCGATTCGCGAAACCGGGGCGACCTGCGCCCATACGGCGGTGATCTTCCACTACGGCATCTTCCCCCAGACCGAAAAGACCCTTGGCGACCATGGCGTTACGCTCCACGCGCTTTGCACATGGTGGGACGTGCTGGCCGAGGCCCGGGCCCAAGGGACCTTTGACGCAGCCACGCTGACGGAGGTCGAAGCCTTCCTGAACGCCCCGCGCGATTGGCAGGAATCCCGCAAAAGTTAACCGAAATTCCGCAAGATGTTGACCGAAGGCCCCACCACAAGGCAAAATGTGGTGGGGCCTTTTGTCGGTAAAGATATCCACAAAAGATACAATTTGCGCCGGACGAACCCACTGGCTATGAGGTCCATCTGGGTAGAAATGGGTGAGGTCATGAACGAGATTACATCGCTAAACGCGAACCAATTGGCCGTGCAGGCACCGGAATCGATGCCGCATTCGATCGAGGCCGAACAGCAGCTTTTGGGCGCGATCCTGACCAACAATGACGTCTACGACCGTGTCGCGTCCGTCATCGGGCCCAAACACTTCTACGAGCCGGTCCACGCCCGCATCTTCGACATCGCGGCCCAGCGAATCGCCAAGAACAACCTCGCCTCCCCGGTCACGCTCAAGGCCTTCATGGAAGACGACGAGGGGCTGAAGGAGCTGGGCGGCCCGGCCTATCTGGCCCGTCTCGCGGGTGCAGCGATCAGCGCCTTCGCTGTACGCGACTACGCGCAGATGATCTATGACCTCGCCGTGCGCCGCGACCTCATCCAGCTCGGTCGCGACATTTCGGCCAAGGCAGCACAGGTCGACGTCTCTTCCGAGCCGCGCGAGCAGATCGTCGAGGCCGAGCAGGAGCTTTACAAGCTGGCCGAACAGGGCCAGGTCGAAAGCGGTTTCCAGTCCTTCCTGAAGGCCGTCACCGACGCGGTGAACGTGGCGAATGCCGCCTACCAGCGTGACGGGGGGCTTTCGGGCGTCTCCACCGGTTTGATCGACATGGACAAGAAACTGGGCGGGTTGCACCGTTCGGACCTTCTGATCCTCGCCGGGCGCCCTTCGATGGGTAAAACATCGCTTGCCACCAACATCGCCTTCAACGTGGCCAAGGCTTACAAGCGCGGGATGAAGCCCGACGGCACTGAGGGTGCCATCGACGGCGGCGTCGTGGGCTTCTACAGCCTCGAGATGAGCGCCGAACAGCTTGCCTCGCGGATCCTCTCCGAGGCCGCCGAGATCCCCAGCCACCAGATCCGCTCGGGCGACATGACCGAGGCCGAGTTCCGCCGTTTTGTCGATGCCGCCAAGGCGCTCGAGGCCTGCCCGCTTTTCATCGACGACACGCCCGCCCTGCCGATCAGCCAGCTTGCCGCGCGCGCACGGCGCCTGAAGCGGACCCACGGGCTTGACGTGCTGATCATCGACTACCTGCAGCTGGTGCGCGGCACCGGCAAATCCGAGAACCGGGTGAACGAGATTTCCGAGATCACCATGGGTCTCAAGGCCATCGCCAAGGAACTCGACATTCCGGTGATCGCCCTGTCGCAGCTCTCGCGTCAGGTGGAAAGCCGCGACGATAAACGCCCGCAGCTCTCGGACCTTCGGGAATCCGGCTCGATCGAACAGGACGCCGACGTGGTGATGTTCGTGTACCGCGAGGAATACTACAAGGAGCGCGAGAAACCCGGCGATCACGAGCTCGACAAGATGGCGGTCTGGCAGGAAGAGATGGAGCGCCTGCACGGCCGCGCCGAGGTGGTGATCGGCAAGCAGCGTCACGGGCCCATCGGCACGGTTGACCTCAGCTTCGAGGGCAAGTTCACCCGCTTCGGCAACCTCGTGCAGCCTTGGCAGCAGGGCGGCGGGGACGATCAGGAGTTTTGAGGGGAGAGCCTGCGGTACTTCCAAACTGAAATTCTCGGAACAAGGGCCATCGCCTGCCCGCGGGTCGGCGATCCCCGGTGGCCTCGTGCCACTTTATGGTTCAGCCGTGATGTGCGTTCGCCGAGTTACGCCCAGCCTCACCAAATCGCCTACCCGTCCGGGCGGGCAGGCGATGGCCCGGCGCCTGCGGCTTGTTCCGGGCCAGGGTGGCAAGGAGGCCCGGCGTTTCAACCGGGCCACGCGTTTCACTCTGCCGCCGATTTCTCCTCATACATCAGCCCCTTGGCGGTCCCCTCCGGAAACCCCTTCCAGTAGCTGTGGTCCTCCTTCTCGGTCCCATCCTCCTCGACCGACCAGACGCCGTCGTTCGAGTTCTCTACCAGATCGAGATACGCAGCCTTGGCTTCGTCACCCTTCAAATGACTGTCCATCCACACGGTCACGAAATGCTGCGCGATATTGTTCATCCGCGCCGTGTCCCAAACCGCGTCGGTGTAATGCTCCGAGATGTTGAAGCCCTTGTCCTCGCTGAAGTAATAGGCCTCCTCCGGCGCCGGCATGGGCGCGCCCGCGTTATGGCCCGCGTTCATGTAGGTCAGCAGCGCACGGTCTACGTTCGAGGTGTTCTCCCAGATCGCCCGGATGCCGTTCTCGTAGAGCGAGGTATCGTCCTGCGAGCCTGCGATAAACAACATCGGGATCTGCACCCCGGCCAGCCCCTCGGCATCCCAGAAGCCGCGGTTCATGCCCCAGGGGCCGAAGGCCACGGCGGTCTTGATACGCGGATCGGGCAGCGCGTCATGCGTCTTGGAGCCCGCCTGATGAATGCCCAGCGTTCCATGCGGACCGCCCCATGTATAGCCAACCGATGCCTCCGTCACCCCGCCCCCGGCGGTGATGATCGCGCCGTAGCCGCCCATGGAATAGCCGATCAGACCTGTGTTCTCGGCATCATAAAGCCCCGCGAAATCACCGCCATCCGCGGCCTTCTGCGCCATCTGCTCCAGCACGAAAAGCTGGTCCAGCGAGCGGTTCACCAGCGTCGAGCCAAAGGCCGCCTGCGTGCGGTAGGTGCTGTCGGTATGGTCGATCGAAGCCACGACATAGCCCTTGGAGGCGAGGTTCTCCGCCAGATGTGACAGCAGGTAACGGTTGCCCGGATAGCCATGGCTGATCAGCACCAGCGGAAAGGTCTCGCCCGTCGCCGGATCGACGTCGCGCATGGCCTGTCCCTCGAGCGTGACCTCGGTGGTGCCGTCGCGGAGATAAGCCTTGAAGGAGGTCTCGCCCTCCGCCCCCTCGGCGGCGGGGTAATACATCTCCACCGTCAGCGGCCGGTCGTAGCGCGGCATCTCCTCGGGCTTGTCGGCGGCGGGGTCGATGGCGAGGATGTCGATCTGGCCGGGGTTGACCATCTCCAGTGTCCGCACCCCCACGGCATGGTCGCCATAGGCCGCAAGTTCGGGCGCATTCGGCAATTGCCGGTCGATCCGGTTTTCCGCCTGCGCCGCGCCAGCGGTAAGGCCCGCGGCAAGCAGGGCCGTGGTGGTCATATGTTGGTGCATGGTTCGTCCTCCCTTGAATTGGGCCAAGCCTACCCGCGCCACGGGGACAGGCAAGCGCCCTTCGGGTAACGTTACGGAAGTTTCACACCTACCCCCGCGCGGCGCGGGCCACTTCGGCCTCGCTCAGCCCGTATTTCCCGGCGAATTTCGCGCGGGCGGCCAGCAGTCTTGGGTCATCGGGCTGCATCCCCAAGGTGCGGATGAAAGCCACCCGCTGCTGCTGTTTCAAAGCCTCGGTGTCGATATCGGTGCCCATGGCCCGGTCGATGATCTCCCCGCCCGGGCTGACGTGGAACCACTTGTTAAAGTCGCGAAAGTGATGCTGGTTGTGCAGCCGCGTGACATGCCGCTCCACCGCCGTTTTCGGCACCGTCAGATGCGCCGTCATGTGAAACCACTCATAGCCCAGAAAGATCAGCACCCCGCCCAAGGGCACGATCGCCGTGGCGATCCAGATGCTGGCCTCGAACCCCAAAAGCGCCGCGATGCCCCAGACCAGAAGGAAATTCCCCACGAGCATCGGCAGCGCGACCCAGACCGGCACGAAGAACAGCCCGTGATTGGTCGGGAAGTCATGGTGCCCGTAATGCGCGCGGTACAGCAGATCAAAGGCCCACTGCCGCTTGGGCGGGGCAAGGTGAAAGACATGCCGGTGCAGGTTGTATTCATTGAGCATCTGCGCCGCGACCCCCAGCGGCACCAGCGCCCAAGACCACAGCGGCGCCCCCCAAAGCATCGCAACAAAGGCCACCACAGCGGCCAGCGCCATGAGCGACACGCCCGCATGGCCGAACATGATCTTGATCCGTGACATCCGCCTGACCTCCCCATCCTGCGCATCCGGTAGGCAAAACTGTAACAAATCCCCCACCTCCCTGTCGCGCATGACGTTAGGTGCCCCTGGCCGCTTGACCTCCCCCCTCATTCCGGCCCACATCCGCGCATGAGCAAAGCGACCCTGACCATCGACCTACAAGCCATCGCCGACAACTGGCGCGCCCTCGACCGTATGACAAAGGCCGAGACCGCCGCCGTGGTCAAAGCCGACAGCTATGGGCTGGGCGCCGCCCGTGTGGCCAAAACATTGGCTGAGGCCGGTGCGCGGCAGTTCTTCGTGGCCCTGACCGAAGAGGGCGTGGCCCTGCGCCAAGCCTTGGGCGAAGGCCCGGTGATCAATGTCTTTTCTGGGCATATGGCGGGGGATGCGGAGACGATTGCCGGTGCCGCGCTGACGCCGATGATCAACTCGACAGAGCAGCTTCTGCGCCAGCTAGAGACCCTGCCCGGCCATGCTTTCGGCATCCAACTCGACAGCGGGATGAACCGGCTGGGGATGGAGCCTGCGGAATGGGCAGCCCTGCGCGACATCGCGCTGAGCCAGAACCCCACGCTGATCATGTCGCATCTGGCCTGCTCGGACGCGCCGGATCATGAAATGAACGATGCGCAACTGCGCAGTTTCAGCGACATGACCCAAGGGGTCGAGGTGCCGCGCTCGCTCTCCGCAACGGGCGGCATTCTGCTGGGGCCGGAGTATCATTTCGACGTCACCCGGCCCGGCATCGGTCTTTACGGCGGGCGCCCTTTCACAGAGGCGCGGCCCGTGGTCACCCTCGACGTGCCGGTGATCCAGACCCGCAGCGTTACCCCCGGGGAGACTGTGGGCTATGGCAACACTTGGACTGCGGAGAGCACCGTGACGCTCGCCACCGTGGCCGCGGGCTACGCCGACGGCCTTCTGCGCGCGATGGGCAATGCGACCGGCACTGCCTGTTTCCAGCATGAGAGTGTTACCCTACCCATCCTCGGGCGCGTCTCAATGGACCTGATCACGGTGGATGTCTCTGCATTGGACGAGGTGCCCGCGACCCTGCAACTGCTGGGGCAAAGCCAAGGCGTTGATGATTTGGCGGATTGGGCGGGCACGATCGGCTATGAGGTGCTCACCTCTTTGGGCGCAAGATATGCGCGAAACTACGCCGGTTAGGTCGGCGATCTTCCCCCGCATCGCAGCACGCCGCCGCGAAAGACGCTGCGCGACTCACTGCCATTTCCCCAGGGTACGCCTCGTCCCTGCCCTGCGCTGCAGATCACGAATTGCACTGCGCAGGCGCAAATAACTTCCGAAAAACCTGCGGTTGTGCCATAATCTCGGCAAAACTACGTTAAATCCTCAGCATAATCCCGCAGGGAATGGGAACAAAGAAGGATAAGGAGGCGTTGGTCGGCAGAAACTTGCTTAGTAGCTCTTCCAGGGGGGAGAAAGTATGTCCCAGCTTCGTTCCTTTGCCTACCTCATTCAATTCGCCTTTCAGCGGCTCGCCGTTGTGGTCTTCGCCCTTGCGGCGCTTGCCCTTACCGGGGCCAGCATCATGGCGGCCCTTGGCCTTTGGAATTGGATCAGCCTTGATCTGCAATACGGCGGTGAGCCTGTCGAAAACGCCGGGATGTACGCCCAACTGGCGCTGACCGTCCTTGCTGTGGGCCTGTGCTTTTTCCTGCCCACCAACCGCCGCGTCATGCAGCTTGAGACCTCGCACCGTCAGTTCAATGTCGGCATGCAGGACGTAGCCCGCGCCTATGCCGCCGTGCACGCCGCCGACCGGGCCGAAACCTTTCAGATGAGCTCAGAATTCGATTCGGTGCGCGAGCGTCTGGCCTATCTGCGCGATCATCCCGACCTCGCCACGCTGGAGCCTGCCGTGCTGGAAATGGCCGCTCAGATGAGCCATGTGGCCCGCGATCTGGCCGAAGTCTATTCGGATGAGAAACTGGCCCGTGCCCGCAGCTTCCTCAAACAGCGTCAGGAAGAAGTCGAACTTTTCAACAGCCGTCTTGATCAGGCGAAAGCCATCTCGACGGAGATGAAGCACTGGCTGCACGAAGTCGAACTCGAAGAAAGCGTCGCCGTGGCCCAGCTTGAACGTCTGCGGGACGAGATGCGTGAGATTATGCCTGAGCTTGGCCTTGAACGTGTGGTCCAGACCGAAACACCCGAGCGCAAGCCTGAGACGACATCGCTCGACAATATCGTGATCGACCTGCCGCCCAAAGCCGCTGAGTAATGCCAGCGGCGGCATCCGGCCCATTGGGTTCCCCCCCGGGATCATCACCCAAGGGCCGGATGCTTTTCCTTTGACGCCATCGGGCACCTGCGCGAAAAGGGCCCATGGCCAAATCCTCCTCCAGTTTTTCCTGCGCCGAATGCGGCGCGAAACATTCCAAATGGTCCGGGCGCTGTGACGCCTGCGGCGCTTGGAACTCCATCGTCGAAGACAAAGGCATCTCCGCAGGCCCGCCCAGCAAATCCTTGGGCGCAAGGCGCGGCTCTGCCATTGAACTCACCGATCTTGCCACACAAGAAACCCCGCCCCCGCGCGCACAGTCGGGCATTGCGGAGTTGGACCGCGTGTTGGGCGGCGGGCTGGTGCCTGCTTCGGCGATCCTCGTGGGCGGCGATCCCGGCATCGGGAAATCGACCCTCCTGCTGCAAGCCGCCGCGCATTTCGCAAATTCCGGCCTCAAGACGATCTATGTCAGCGGCGAAGAAGCCAGCGCGCAGGTCCGCATGCGCGCGCAACGTCTGGGGCTTTCCGAAGCGCCGGTGAAACTGGCCGCGGAAACCAACCTGCGCGACATCCTAACCACGCTCGAGGCCGAGCGCCCGCAGCTTGCCATCATCGACTCGATCCAAACCATGTGGGCCGACAACGTCGAAAGCGCCCCCGGCTCGGTCAGTCAGGTCCGCGCGGCGGCGCATGAGTTGACCAGCTTCGCCAAACGCCGCGGGGTCGCGGTGATCCTCGTGGGCCATGTCACCAAGGAAGGCCAGATCGCTGGCCCCCGCGTGGTGGAGCATATGGTCGACACCGTGCTCTATTTCGAAGGAGAGCGTGGCCACCAGTTCCGCATCCTGCGCGCGGTGAAAAACCGCTTCGGCCCGGCGGATGAGATCGGCGTTTTCGAGATGACGGGCGGCGGTCTGTCAGAGGTGATCAACCCCTCGGCGCTGTTCTTGTCGGAACGCGGGCAACCCTCCCCCGGTTCGGTTGTCTTTGCGGGCATCGAAGGCACCCGGCCTGTTTTGGTCGAGCTTCAGGCGCTCGTGGCACCCTCGCCCCATTCCCAAGCGCGCCGCACGGTGGTGGGCTGGGATTCGGGGCGTCTGGCGATGATCCTCGCGGTATTGGAAGCGCGGTGCGGAATTCCTTTCGCGGGGCTGGATGTCTACCTCAATGTGGCGGGCGGGATGAAGATCTCCGAACCCGCCGCCGATCTCGCCGTGGCCGCCGCGATCCTGTCGGCGCGGGAAGACGCGGCCCTGCCCGCCGAAACCGTTGTTTTCGGCGAGATTAGCCTCTCCGGTGCGCTGCGCCCCGCCAGCCAGACGGAAAACAGGTTGAAAGAGGCGCAAAAACTTGGTTTTACGAGCGCTATTGCACCGCGCGGCGGCAAGGCTGTGGGTGTGACCGGAATTGCGCTGAATACGATGAGCGATCTGACCGGATTTGTTGGCGAAATTTTCGGGGCGGGCTGATCCCCCCTTAGACGAGGGCGAGAACGCGCATGGACGGTTTTACCATTATTGACGGGGTGGTCGCGGTTGTCATCGTGCTATCGGCATTGCTGGCCTATGGCCGCGGGCTGGTGCGCGAGTTGATGGCGATTGTAGGCTGGATTGCAGCGGCTGTGCTGGCCTTTCTCTTTGCGCCGCAGGTCGAACCGCTGGTGCGTGAGCTCCCCTATGTAGGCGAATTTTTGGCCGATAGCTGCGAATTGTCGGTGATCGGTGCCTTCGCGCTGGTCTTTGCCGCGGCGCTGATCGTGGTCTCGCTCTTCACGCCGCTCTTCTCCTCGCTCGTGCACCGCTCAATGCTGGGCGGCGTGGACCAAGGGCTTGGCTTCATCTTTGGCGTCGTGCGCGGCGTACTGCTCGTCGCGATTGCCTTCTTCGTCTACGACACCGTCATCACCGGTGAGCGGACCACAATGGTCGAAAACAGCCGCTCCGCCGCCGTATTCTCGCGCTTCACCGGCCAGATCGAAGAAAAAGACCCGCAAGAGGCGCTCGGCTGGATCACCAACCGCTATGAGGCGCTGGTGGGCAAATGTAGCGTCTAAGGCCTTCATAATCTCTTAACACAATCCTTTTAAACAGGCGGCCAGAGCATCATGGCCGCCTGTTTTGCGTTTGGGCTTGGCAGGTTACGGGGGCCGCCTCCTTGGCGGGCAATGCGGCGCTTTATCCTGCCTCATGCCCCCCGCAGGCGACATGCGGGGTGACAGCCGCTTACGAAGCCCCTACATAGGCAGCGACCTCACCCGGATTCGGAGTTGCCCCGTTGTCCAAGCACATGCCGCCCGCCCATCCCTTTGACACTTCCTATCTGCGTGACAGCGGAGATGAGGATAAACTGAAGGAGGAATGCGGCGTCTTTGGCGTGGTTGGCGTTGCCGATGCCGCCACTTTCGTGGCCCTTGGCCTGCACGCCCTCCAGCACCGTGGACAAGAGGCTGGCGGCATCGTCAGCTACGATCCCGCCGCCGGTTTCCAATCGGCCCGCCGCTTTGGCTATGTCCGCGACAACTTCACCTCGCAGGATGTCATGCAGACCCTGCCCGGCGAGCTTTCCATCGGTCACGTCCGTTATTCGACCTCAGGCAACAAAGGCCCCACCGCGATCCGCGACGTGCAGCCCTTCTTTGGCGAGTTCGCCATGGGCGGGGCCGCGATTGCGCATAACGGCAATATCACCAATGCCAACGCCCTACGCCGTGAGTTGATTGAGCGGGGCTCGATCTTCCAATCCTCATCCGACAGTGAGTGTATCATTCACTTGATGGCCCGGTCCTTGCAGCAGAACATCCCCGAGCGGATGGAAGATGCGTTGCGCCGGGTCGAGGGGGCTTTCTCGGTCGTTGCCATGACGCGCACCAAATTGATCGGCGTGCGCGATCCGCTGGGCGTGCGCCCGCTCGTGCTGGGCCGTGTCGGCGATGGCTGGGCGCTGAGTTCGGAGACCTGCGCGCTCGACATCATCGGCGCGGAATTCGTCCGCGAGATCGAACCGGGCGAAATGGTGGTAATCACCGAGAAAGGGGTCGAGAGCCATTTCCCCTTCCGCCGCGTCGCCTCGCGGTTCTGTATTTTCGAACACGTCTACTTCAGCCGCCCCGACAGCATCCTCGGCGGTCGCTCTGTCTATGAAACGCGTGAGAATATTGGCCGCGAACTGGCCAAGGAAAGCCCCGTGGAGGCCGATCTCGTCTGCCCTGTGCCCGACAGCGGCACCCCGGCGGCGATTGGCTATAGCCTTGAATCCGGCATCCCCTACGCCATGGGCATCATTCGCAACCAATATATGGGCCGGACCTTCATCGAGCCGACCGAGCAGATCCGCAACATGGGGGTCCGTCTCAAGCTCAACGTCAACCGCGCGCTGATCAAGGGCAAGCGGGTGATCTTGGTCGACGACTCGGTGGTGCGCGGCACGACATCGCGCAAGATCAAAGAGATGATCCTCGACGCGGGCGCGAAAGAGGTGCACTTCCGCATCGCCTCCCCCCCCACGGCTTGGCCCTGTTTCTACGGCGTCGACACCCCGCAGCGCGAAAAGCTACTGGCGGCGACCATGTCCGAGGATGAGATGCGCGACCACTTGCAGGTCGACAGCCTCAAGTTCATCTCGCTGGACGGCCTCTACCGCGCGGTGGGCGAAGCTGAAGGCCGCAACGCCGAGTGCCCGCAGTATTGTGACGCCTGCTTCTCTGGCGACTACCCGGTCACCCCTGCCGATCAGGTTAAGGAAGGTTTCCAGATGAAGCCCGCCGCCGAGTAACCCACCAGAGGGATCAAACCAAAGCAAAGGCCGCGCCCGGTTCCCCGGACGCGGCCTTTGCTTTTCCGCGCTGCGCGGAGCCGCTTAATTCTGCGCCGCAGGCTCCGCCGCGTCATTGGCGCTCTCGGTTGCGTCATCCACGGCATCGCTGATCGCCTCTTCGGCGGCATCCACGCTGCCTGCGATCGCATCGGCGGCGCCTTCGGCGGCGTTGGTCATATCTTCGGCCACCTCGGGCGCATTGATCGCCTCAGAAGCTTCGATGGCCACTTCTTGCGGCCCCTTGCCGGTGAAAAGCATATAGCCCGCCAGCGCAATCAGCGCCGCCACGACCAACCAGACCAGATTCTTCATTCCATTCCCCTTAATCTACGCCCCGCGAGGTTAAAGATTTCCCCCGGGGCCGCATAGCCGTGAATTGCGCCACAATCGCCCCAGATCAAGGGTAAATCGCCCCAAACCCCACGCATAGCGTGATTTTGCGACTTGAAGATGGCCCCACGCGGGTTTACCTTGCATTCTCGAATTAGGTAACAATCAAAGGACCATCACCATCGCTCGCAGACCTCATAACGCGCCGCCCCAACGTGACACCGGCCCGCGCGTCAACGACAAGATCCGTGCCCCCGAAATCCGCCTGATCGGTGCCGATGGCGAAAACGTCGGCGTTGTCTCGCCGCAGCGTGCCATGGAAATGGCCGATGACGCAGGCCTCGACCTTGTTGAAATTTCGCCCAATGCCAAGCCGCCCGTGTGTAAGATCATGGATTTCGGCAAGTTCAAATATGAACAGCAAAAGCGCGAGAGCGAAGCCCGCAAGAAACAGAAGATCATCGAGATCAAAGAGGTCAAGTTCCGTCCCAATACGGACAAGAACGACTACGATGTGAAGATGCGCAATGTCTTCAAGTTTCTTGAAGGTGGCGACAAGGTGAAAGTTACCCTCCGGTTCCGTGGCCGTGAGATGGCGCACCAGAACCTCGGTCGTGAGCTTTTGGAGCGCGTGGCTGCCGACACCAAAGAGATCGGCCGGGTGGAGAACTTCCCCAAGATGGAAGGCCGCCAGATGGTCATGGTGATCGGGCCGCTGCCCAACAAGTGATCAGGCTCAATCGGGTCCGCATGACGGGCCCGATTGCCACATTCACCATCCAATAACGCAAAACGCCCCCGGATCGCTCCGGGGGCGTTTTCTGTTTGGGGTGCTGGTCTGCTTAGCGCAGCAGACCTGTAATGTTCCGTACCACGGCGCGCCGGTTCGCGGGTTCCGCCGATGTGGTCGGCACGCGCAGCTGGCTCTCGCCATAGCCTTGCGTGATCAGGTTGGCGGGCGGCACATCGAAGTACTCGGTCAGCGCCAGCGCCACGGTCTCCGCGCGGCGGTCCGACAGGGCGAGGTTATAGCTCGCATCGCCAACCGCATCGGTGTGACCTTCGACGAGGATCACGGTGCGCGGGTCCTTCTGGATCAGGTCACGCAGTGTGGTGCCGATATTGGCAAGCGCGCGGGCCTGTTCAGGCTGGATCGCGGCGGAGCCTGTGGGGAAGCGCACGGCATCAAGTTCCAGTTCCGGCGCGAGCGAGCGTACCTCACGGATTTCACGCACCTGACGCAGGGAGAAGGTTCTTCCCTGATCGTTGCGCATCTCGGCTTGCAGGGCCTGACGCAGCGCGGCTTCGTCTTGGGTGCTGGCACGCTGTGCCTGCTGAGACTGCTGGACCTGCGGCAGATCGTTCACGACAACTTCGCGCTCTTCCACGAGGTCATCGACCAGCACATATTCACGGCCCTGCGCGTCAAAATTCGTCCGGCGCAGCACGGTGCCATCGCGCGAGCGGATGGTCTCGACCCGGCTGCCGTCGCTCTTGGTCACGATGGTCCGGGTGGAGCCGTCGTCGAAGGTCTGGGTCTGCACCTCGTCACCGGGGCGGCGGAGCAGTGCGTTGTCATCCTTCAGAACGCGCAACTCTCCTGTGTCGTCCTGCACGACCACACGGTCACCGGAGCGGCTGACGATTTTCTCACCATTGTTCAGAACCGAGCCGACAGCCACGGCCCCAAGGCCGAGCAGCAGCGCTTTTTCGAAGTCCGACATCCCGCTGTCGTCGTCCTCAGCGGCGGCGGCATCGGCTTCGCCTGCGGCAGTCACTTCGGTTTCGAAGTCTTCGTCCGAGCTGCGTACGTCTTCTTCGGTAACTTCTTCGGTCACGACTTCGGCGTCCGCATCGCTTTCGGCAGCAGCGGCGGCGGCGGCGGCAGCTTCACGCTCGGCGCGGCGTTGCTCACGGCGCTCTTCGCGGCGTTCGGCACGGCGGGCTTCGCGGCGCTCTTCACGGGCTTGGATCTGCTCTTCGGTCAGACCGGCGTTGTCTTCCTCGCCGACCGCTTCGCCGCTGGTTTCGGCTTCCATTTCGGCCTCGGCTTCTTCCGAGGTCTCGACGGCAGTCTCATTGGTTCCCGCGTCAGCCGCAGCTTCAGCGTTTTCCTCAGTTTCTACGTTCCCAGTCACCTCGGCATCAGCTTCAGCGGTCGCTTCGGCTTCAGCTTCCACGTCCTGCGCGGTCTCGGCCTCGGCGTTGTCTTCAATCTCAGCCTCGGCCTCAACCTCGACTTCGCTTTCCTGCTCGGCTTCAACTTCTGCTTCGGTCTCGACCTCTTCGTCGACTTCGACCTCGCTCTCAGTCTCGGCGGTCATTTCGGCTTCGGCCTCGGCGGTCTCCGCTTCCGCTTCGCTTGCGGTTTCCTTTGCCGCCTCGGCTGCGGCTTCAGCCTGCGCCACTGCTGCGTCCGCGGCCTCTTCGGCCTGTTCGGTCACGCCGTTCACAGCAGCCGCAGCAGCGTCACCCGTCGCTTCAACCGCGCCAGTTGCCTGATCCAGCAGCGAACCCGCCTCGGCTTCGGTCTCCGCCTCGGCCTCGACCTCTGCTTCACCTTCCGCTTCGACTTCCGCCTCGGCCTCACCGCTCAGCCCGGCAATAACACGAAGCTCTTCGGCACTTTCTACCGTCTGATCGTCGAATGCGCAGGGGAATTCGGTCGCTTCGCCCACGGGGCCGCATTCATTCAGATTTTGCTCCTGCGCAAAGGCGCCATGCGGGAAAGCCAAGGCAAGGCTCAGACCCAGCGAAGTCGTAGATCTCAGTAGGTTTTTCATGTTCACGTCCTCATCATTACGGGAACGCCGTTCGGGCAGCGCTTGTCACCCAACGCATGATGGGGGCGCTGGTTCCGCTATCCAATATCAAGAGCTTACCCCATGAAAATACCGCGCCCGCTATAAGGACGCGGCAAAGGTTTACGCTGCTGTTATCGGCTATCAGGCGAGGGCGGCCGCGGCGCGGCGGGTCATCACGCCGCACAGATGGGCCCGGTAGGCGCCGCTGCCGTGCAGATCGCTGATCATATCGCCCGCGTCGAGGGTCAGCCCCTCCAAGGCTTCCGGCGCGAAGCGTTCCGACAGGGCAGCTTCGGCTTCGGTCCAGCGGAAGACACCGTCGTTCGACGCGCCCGTGATCGCCACGCGCACCCCATCGCTGAAACGCGCGACATAGGCCGCGACCAGCGGGAAGCGCGAGGCGGGCTGAATGAATTTCTCGTAATGCGCGGCCTCAGGGATGGGGAAACGGACGCCGGTCACGATCTCCCCCTCCTCAAGTGCGGTGGTGAACATGCCTTGGAAATAGTCATCCGCGGCAATCTCGCGGCGGTCGGTCTCAATCGTCGCACCGCTGGCCAGAGCGCCCGCCGGGTAGCAGGCAGAGGGGTCGTTATTGGCGAGCGATCCGCCGATGGTCCCCCGGTTGCGCACCGCCGGGTCGCCGATCCGTGCGGCGAGGCTGGCGAGCGCAGGGTAGCTCTCCGCCGCCTCGCGCATGACCGTGGCATGGGTCGTGCCGCCACCGATCCAAAGCGCGCCATCGCGCATCTCAACCCCTTTGAGCGCATCGATCCCCGCCAGCGACACCAGAACCGAGGGCATCGCCAGCCGCGCCTTCAGCGTGGGGATCAACGTCTGACCGCCGCTGAGCGGTTGCGCATCCTCCTGCCCCAAAGCCTTGACCGCATCCGCCACGCTGCTGGGGCGCTCTACTTCGAAATCATACATCTTTCATCCTTCCCAGAGGCCGCCCGAGCGTCGCCTCTTTTCTCAAACCAATCTTCAGCAGGCGCTTAGCCATTCATCGCCTCCCAGACCCGCGCGGGGCTGACCGGCATGTCAATATGGCCGATGTCCTTCCCGCCCGAGCGCATGGCGTCGAGCACCGCGTTGACCACCGCAGGCGGCGAGCCGATGGCCCCCGCCTCCCCGCAGCCTTTCACGCCCAAGGGGTTGTGGGTGCAGGGCGTCTGGCAGGAGTGATCCACGTCATAAAACGGCAAATCGCTGGCGCGCGGCATGGCGTAATCCATGTAAGACGCGCTAAGCAGTTGGCCGTCCTCGTCGTAGGCGCAGTTCTCCAACAGCGCCTGACCGATGCCTTGGGCCAAACCGCCATGGACTTGGCCGGTCACGATCATCGGGTTCACCACATTGCCGAAATCATCGGCGGCGGTGAAACGTTCGACGGTGACATGGCCGGTTTCAGGGTCCAACTCGACCTCGCAGGCATAGGCCCCCGCCGGATAGGTGAAGTTCGACGGGTCGTAAAAGGCGGTTTCCTCAAGCCCCGGTTCGATCTCCTCCAACGGGTAGTTATGCGGCACATAGGCGGCAAGCGTCACATCGCCCCACGCCACGGATTTATCCGTGCCCGCAACACTAAAGGCCCCATCCTTCAACTCGATATCCCCTTCCGAGGCTTCGAGCAGGTGGCTTGCGATCTTCTTGGCCTTGGCGATAATCTTTTCGGTCGCGCGCACCATGGCGCTGCCGCCCACCGCGAGCGAGCGCGAGCCATAGGTGCCCATGCCCATCGGCACTTTGGAGGTGTCGCCATGCACGATCTCGACCATATTCTCGTCGATGCCGATCATGTCAGCCACCACTTGGGCGAAGGACGTCTCATGCCCCTGCCCATGGCTGTGGCTGCCGGTCATCACAACGAGCCCCCCGGTCGCGTTGACCCGCACCGTTGCGCTTTCATAAAGCCCCGCCCGCGCGCCGAGTTGGCCCACAAGGTTCGACGGCGCAATCCCGCAGGCCTCGATATAGCAGTTCACGCCGAAGCCACGCAGCTTGCCCTTCGCCTCACTCTCACGGCGCCGCGCTTCAAAACCCGCGTGGTCGGCGATCTCTTCGAGCTTGTCCATCGTGGCGTTGTAATCGCCCGTGTCATATTCCACCGCCACCGGGGTGGCATAGGGAAACTCCGTCACGAAGTTCTGGCGGCGCAGTTTGATCGGGTCGACCTGCAACTCATGCGCGGCCTTGTCGATCAAACGCTCCAACTGATAGGTCGCCTCGGGCCGACCGGCCCCGCGATAGGCATCTACTGGCACGGTATTGGTAAAGACCGCCTTAACGTTCACGTAGATCAGCGGCGTTTTATAGTTCCCCGCCATGAGCGTGCCGTGCAGCCAAGTCGGCACCGAAGGCGCGAAGGTCGACAGGTAGGCCCCCATATTGGCATAGGTATCGGTGCGCAGGGCGGTGAAGTTGTTCTCTGCATCCAGCGCCAGTTCGATCTTGGTCACATGGTCGCGGCCATGGGCGTCGGACATGAAGGCTTCCGACCGGCTCGACGTCCATTTCACCGGACGCCCCACCGCCTTGGCGGCGAAGGTGCAGAAGGCCTCTTCCTGATAGTGAAAGATCTTGGTGCCGAAGCCACCGCCCACATCCGGGGCCACCACGCGCAGCTTGTGCTCGGGGATGCCCAGCACGAAGGCGCCCATCAGCAGGCGGATCACATGCGGGTTCTGGCTGGTGGTATAGAGCGTATGCTCCCCGTCCGAGCGGTTGTAATCGCCGATGGCGACGCGCGGCTCCATCGGGTTGGCGACGAGGCGGTTGTTGACCAGTTCCAACGTGGTGACATGGGCGGCCTCGTCAAAGGCTTTGTTCACCGCCTCCTTATTCTCTTCCACGAAACCCCAGTCGTAGCAGAGGTTGCTGGTCAGGTCGTCATGCACCTTGGGCGTATCGTCTTTCACCGCGTCTTTCATGTTCACCACGGCGGGCAACTCGTCGATATCGACGACAATCGCCTCGGCGGCGTCACGGGCCTGCGCCAACGTCTCGGCCACGACGGCGGCGATGGGCTCGCCCACATGGCGGACCTTTTCATGGGCCAGCACGGGGTGTTTCGGCTCCTGCATGGGTTGGCCGTGTTTGTCGGTCACCTGCCAGCCGCAGGGCATCCCGCCCACTTCGGCGAAATCCGCGCCGGTGAAAATCTTCAGCACGCCGGGCATGTCTTCGGCGGCAGAGGTATCGACCCCGGTCAGCCGCCCATGGGCCACATCCGAGCGCAGGAAAAATACATGGGTCTGGCGGCGCAGGTTGATGTCATCGGTGTAGCGCCCCGACCCGGTGAGAAAGCGCACATCCTCCCGCCGTTTGCTGCTGGCCCCAATACCGCTCGTCGGTTCAAAATCCTTTGGCATAATATCCTCCCGTTTGGTGGCGGTGCGATGCACCTGATCCGTCACGCGGGTTCCGGTTCTGGCGGTCCTCCCTCCGCCATCACAGGTCTGCTCAGCGCGACACTGCTTCCAACGTTACTCTGCCGCCAGCGCGCTGACCTCCTGGCCGCTGGCCGCCATGATCGCTTTGACGATGTTGTGGTAGCCGGTGCAGCGGCAGATGTTGCCGTCAAGGTAATGGCGCACCTCGGCCTCCGAAGGTTTCGGGTTTTCCTTTAGCAGCGCCGCCGCCGACATCACCATGCCCGGCGTGCAAAAGCCGCATTGCAACCCGTGGTGATCCTGAAACGCCTGTTGGATGGTGCTGAGCGTGCCATCGGGGGCCGCCTGCCCTTCAATGGTCTCGACTTCGGCGCCATCGGCCTCGACCGCGAACATGGTGCAGGCCTTAACAGCATTGCCGTTCACATGCACCACGCAGGCGCCGCATTGGCTGGTATCGCAGCCCACATGGGTGCCGGTCAGTTCCAGATCATCGCGCAGGAAATGCACCAGCAGCGTGCGGCCCTCGACCTCTCCCGACGCGGGTTTGCCGTTCACGGTCATCTTGACCTGTGTCATGTTCTTCCTCCCAGTCTGACGCTTGTTGAGATCAGTTAAGCACGACAAGCCCTAGTTGAGAACATATATTTTCCTAAGGTTTTGCCTCAGCCGTTGCCCGCGCTTTTGCCGGGGTTGCGCGGCTGCGGGCGCGTGGGGATCTCTTTCAGCAAGCCGCCCACCCCCATCGCCGCGATATCCGCGCTGGTGACGGGAATGCCGCAGACCAGCCGCGACAGCACCCAATCGGCTCCGTTGAGCGCGGGCGAGCGGGCACAGCCCGGCAGGCCGATCACGGCGCGGGCGCCAAGTTGGCCGAGAAAAAGCAGATTGCCCGGATCAACCGGCATACCAAAGCGCGTCACCCCGCCCCCCGCCGCGCGCAGGGCTGAGGGGGCCACATCATTGACGTCCGACGTGGCGGAGGCGGTGAGGATCAGGACCAGATCGGTCTCTGCCGCCGCAATCGCCTCGGCCAGCGGGGCGCTGCGATGGGGGACGGTTACGACATCGCGAAGGGTCACATTAAGCGCCGTCAGCCGCCCCTCCACCGCGGCGCGGCCCTTGTCCCCGGCGCCGCCGGGCACGTCTGTGATGATCAGCGTGGCATCGCGCAGCACAGGCGGCGCGAGGCGCAAGGCGCCCTCTCCCGCCGCCGCGCAGGCGGCCGCGACTGTGCTTTCAGACAGGGCGTAGGAGATGATCTTGATCGTCGCCACCATGCCGCTCTCGCCCATCTGCTGATAGGGTGGCACGGTGGCCAGCGTGATCATCGGGTCCACCGCATTGACCGCCTCAAGCGCCGCGCGGTCCATCACCACCACCCCCGGCCCATCGGCCAGCAGGTTCACCCGCCCGGTGAAGGGTTTTGACATTCGCAGCCCCGCACCGCAGAGGCTTTCGGCCAGCCGCGCGGCGCCTGCGTTCTCGTCGATATCGCCGGGGTCGAGCCGGGCAACGATCACCTCTTCGATGCCCGCGCCTTCCAGTGCTGCGATATCCTCTTGGGTCAGCACGCGGCCCTTGCGCAGCCGCCCCTTTTCAACCGCAACGGAATGGGCCAGCGTCGCGCCCAAAGCCGCGCTTAGAGGAACCGGGCCAAACCTCATGGTCGGCGCAGGCTTTGGATCATCTGGGCAAGGATCGACACGGCGATTTCAGCCGGGCTGGCCGCGCCGATATCGAGGCCGACCGGCCCGTGGATACGCGCCGCTTGCTCTGCCGCCACACCTGCTTCCGCCAGCCGGTCAAGCCTACTGACCTGCGTCCGGGTCGAGCCGAGCGCGCCGATATAGAAAGCCTCGGACCCGAGCGCCACATGCAGCGCCGGATCGTCGAGTTTCGGGTCATGGGTCAGCAAGACCACGGCGGTGCGCGCATCAACCCCGATCTCACGCAGGGCGGCATCGGGCCAATCGTTCACCACTTGGCAGTCGGGGAAACGGGCGGGTGAGCCGAAAGCCTCCCGCGGGTCGACGACGATCGGATCGAACCCCGCCTCTATCGCCATGCGCACCAGATGCTGCGCGATATGCACGGCACCCACGATCACCAACCGCAGCGGCGGATTGTGGATACCAATGAACCGCCCTGTTTCATCCTCCACACCTGAGCGGTCGCGGCGAAAGCGGTCATCATGCCCCCCCTCTGACAGCCGACGGTCGCTGCCGTCCAACGCCACCTCATAGGCCACCGGCTTACGGGCCGCGCGCCGTGCCACCAATTCGCGCAGCATCTCGAGGCTCAGCGCCTCCGGCCCCACCGGCTCCACCAGCACCTTGATCGTGCCGCCGCAGGCCAAGCCCACGGCGAAGGCATCACCGTCACTGACGCCGTATTCCAAAAGCCGCGTGCGGCCGTCCTCCAGGGCCTCTAAAGCCTCAACCACCACGGCCCCTTCGACGCAACCGCCCGAGACGGACCCCATCATCGTGCCATCGCCCGCCACGGCCAGTTGCGCGCCAGCGCGCCGGGGGGCGGAACCCCATGTTTCCACCACCGTGGCAAGGGCCACAGGCTGTCCGGCTTCGGCCCAGTCGAGTGCTTGTTCGGGGATCCGGTCCATCGGTCGTCCTTTCAACGTGAGGGCGCAAAGTGTGTCGCAATAGGGGCAAAGGTCAATGGCCGATCCGGCCTTCGGCTTCGCCTTGCACGCGGCGCGGCGCGGCACTACATCTAGCCCAAGCACTCACAACAGCCGGAGCCACCCCATGCCCATGCAAGCCAGCGAAATCGAAGACCTGATCCGCGCTTCCTTTCCGGACGCCAAGATCACCGTCGAAGGCAACGATGGTGTGCATATGGCGGCCATGGTCGTCGACGAAAGCTTTCGCGGCATGAACCGGGTGCAGCAGCAGCGCGCGGTCTATGCGGCCCTGAAAGGCAAGATGGACGGCTCGAATGGTGAGCTGCACGCGCTGGCGCTGACCACCCGGACCCCGGACTAAGCCATGTGGGGCTGGGTCGCTGCGGCTCTCGTGGGCGGGATCGCCGCCACCGCCTATGCCCAGCACCGCGCCCGGCGCGGCCAGCATGTGCCGCTGTCGCAGCGCCAGCCACCCCGGCCTGAGACCGGCAAGGTGCCGCTGGGGATGGAGGCGCTGGATTTGGATGCCGTGGCCAGCACCGCGCGGCGCAACGAAAGCCTAGAACGCGGGCATACGAATTGGACCAAGAAACGGGGCGGCTTTTTCCTCGGCGGGGCCGAAGTTGAGGTCAAACCCTGGGCCGACGATGAAACCTATGCGCGGCGCTATCACGCTGCGTTCAAGAAACCAGATACGAAGGACGAATGACATGAGCGATGCCGCAAGCCAGATTAAGGAACAGATCACCGAGAATGACGTGGTTCTGTTTATGAAAGGCACGAAAGAAATGCCGCAGTGCGGCTTCTCCAGCCGCGTGGCCGGGGTGCTGAACTACATTGGCGTGAACTACAGCGACGTGAACGTGCTGGCAGATGAGAACCTGCGTCAGGGGATCAAAGATTTCTCCGACTGGCCGACCATCCCGCAGCTTTACGTCAAAGGCGAATTCGTCGGCGGCTGCGACATCATCACCGAGATGACGCTGTCGGGCGAATTGGACACCCTGTTCGACGAGAACGGCGTCGCCTTCGACAAGGAAGCCGCCGACAAGATCCGCGAAGCCAACGGCTAAGCCGGGCGCCCGCGTCAAACAAAACACCCCGGAGCGGTTTCGCGCTCCGGGGTGTTTTTGCATCTAAGGCTCGGGCGGGGCCTCAGTCTTCGATGGCCGAGATCATATCGACACGGCGGCCATGCCGCCCCCCCTCGAATTCGGTGTCGAGAAAGGCATCCACGATCTCAAGCGCGAGACCGGCGCCGATTACCCGCGCGCCCATCGACAGCATATTCGCGTCATTATGCGCCCGGATCATCTTGGCCGAGAAGGTATCGCTGCACACGCCGCAGCGGATGCCCTTGACCTTATTCGCGGCCATCATGATGCCCTGACCCGTGCCGCAGATCAGAATGCCCAGATCGAACTCCCCCGCCGCGATGCGCCGTGCGGCGGCTTCGCCATGTTTGGGGTAATCGGTGCTTTCCGTCGTGGCGGGGCCGATGTCTTCGACAGTGAACCCGCGTTCGGCCACATGGCGCGCGATGTCTTGGCGCAGGGAGATGTCGGCGTGGTCACTTGAGATGATGATGCGGGGTTTGGTGGTCATCTGAGGGCGTCCTGATTTTGCGTCATGGAGGGTCGCCCCGTAGGGGCGCGTTAGGTGGTCGCCCCGTAGGGGCGCGTTTGGTGGTCGCGCCGAAAGGGGCACTTTTCGCGCCCCCCAGAGCATATTGCAGCCCGCGCCGCAATCCCGCCCCTTCAATCTTGCGGCAAACAGTCAGTGTAGATCGGGGTCACTTCGCCATCGGTCGTTGTCCGCCAAGCCAGCGAAGCGCGGCCCTGATGCTCCCACCACTCATAGCCCGCGCCGTCCGAAGACCAGCCATAGCGCGCGCCAGAGGCGGATGGCAGGCGGCGCAACTGAATCAACCGCCCCTCGACATAGAGCACCACCACGCCCGGATCGGCACCGGGCACATAGACCACCGGCACCGAAACCCCGCGCTCACAAATGTAAGTAACGGAAGAGGTTTCGGCGCCCGCAGGCGCGGCCCAGAGCAGCGCGCAGAGGGCTGCCCTGAGGACCCGGCTCATTTACCCGCCTTCTCCTCGATCTCGGCGGCCAGCGCCTCGGCCCGGGCGGCGATTTCGGCAAGGGTGTCTTTCACCCCCTGCGGCACCACCGGCACTTCGATCCGCTCAGGCTCGACCTTGACGTTGCGCAGGCTGGTGAGTTCGGCCTCACGCTCGGCCAGTTCCGCGCGCAGCTCTGCGATGCGATCCTCGACGCTGGCGGTCTTGTCGGCCAAAAGCAGGCCCGCCATCAGCAACATCCGCGCCTCGGGCATGCGGCCCACCTGATCGCTCAGCACGCGGGCTTCGTCGTCCAGCATCTTGGCGGCGGATTGCAGATAGCTTTCTTCACCTTCCTGACAGGCGACTTCGAAATGGCGGCCGCCAATGGTGATCCGTACCTCGGGCATCAGTCGGCCCCTCCTGACTTGGGTTCTTCTTCGGCGCTGTCGTCTTGCGCAGTTGTCTCGGACGCGGGCGCTTCGGCTTTGGCCTCTGCCCCCGTTTCATCCGCAGCTTCAACTTCCGGCTCGCCCTCTTCGACCAAGGGGGCCAGCGCGGTCAATACCGCGTCGATCTCGGCCATCTCGATCGCGCGGGTGGCGCGCAGGCTCTCCAACTCTGCAATCACGGCGGTGTCGATCAGCTTGGGATCGGCCAGCCCCTCGGCATTGGCCAGCCGCAACTGCTCGCAGGCCGCCGACAGTTGCTCATTCGCCTGACGCAGACGCTGCACGTCCATATCAAGCTGCGTCACCCGGTCGTTGTTGAAGTCCATCTGCGCGCGCAGGTCGTTCAATTCATCCTGATGGCTTTCCTTCAGCGTCTTGACCCGGTCGGTCAGCTGAGCGTTGGCTTGCCGCTCCTCTTCCAAGGCCTGCACGATATCTTCATCCGGTTCTGCGGGCGCGGCGCTCAGCCGGTCCACCCCCTTGGCCATCTGGTCCATCGCGGCCGTGATGCGGCGCTGATAGTCTTCAAGTTCACTCATCCGCATGAATTCTCCTCACTCGTCCTGCTCTCTCGGCGGCGTTTTCGCCTGCCGTGCCCCGGGCTGCGCCCTGTTGCGGCGGCCCGTCCCGCAGATAGCGCGCGCCCCGCCCAATGTCACGCGCGCGAATCGCCCGTATCAGCCGGTTTTCGCAATCCTAGCCAAAGCGCGCTCAAATTGCGCCCCCCCTTTCGTTTCAGCGACTTGAGCCGCCAAGTTCACTCTCGCCCCCGCTATGGGCCGCCCCGGACCCGCCCGCGCACCCCAGTTGTGCTTGAACTTTGCCCCATCGCTGGTATGCACGAGCCCAATCTGCCACAGCCCCAAAGGAAGCCCCCGTGGATCTGACAGCCCTCGCAAGCGCAAACCCCGACCACTGGTCCAAGGCCACCGCCATTCGCGCGCTGACCCTCGATGCCGTGGCCGCCGCCAATTCCGGCCACTCCGGCATGCCGATGGGCATGGCCGATGTGGCCACCGTCCTCTTTGAGAAGCACCTGAAGTTCGACGCGTCCAACCCGCTTTGGCCCGACCGCGACCGCTTCATCCTGTCGGCAGGCCACGGCTCCATGCTGCTTTATTCGCTGCTGCACCTGACGGGCTATGAGCAATTCCCCATCGAAGAGTTGAAGAACTTCCGCCAAATGGGCGCGCGCACCGCGGGCCACCCGGAGAACTTCCTTGCCGATGCGATTGAGACCACCACCGGCCCGCTGGGCCAAGGCATCGCCAATTCCGTCGGTTTCGCCATGGCCGAAGAGATGCTGCGCGCGCAATACGGTGCAAAGGTCGTGGATCACCACACCTATGTCATCGCTGGCGACGGCTGCCTGATGGAAGGCGTCAGCCAAGAGGCAATCACACTGGCCGGCCGCCACAAGCTGAGCAAGCTCATCGTGATGTGGGACAACAACAACATCACCATCGACGGCCCCGTCACCCTGTCGGACAGCACCGATCAGGTCACCCGCTTCAAGGCCGCCGGCTGGCATGTGATTGAGATCGACGGCCACAACCCCGATGAAATCGACGCCGCCCTGACCGAAGCGAAATCCACTGACCTGCCCTCGATGATTGCCTGTAAGACGCATATCGCGCTCGGCCACGCCGCGCAGGACACCTCGAAAGGCCACGGCGCTTTGACGGACGCCGACCAGATGGCCGAAGCCAAAAAGGCTTACGGCTGGACCACCGGCCCCTTCGAAGTGCCCGCTGACGTGAAATCCGCTTGGGAAGAGATCGGCAAACGCGGCGCCGACGCCCGCCGCGACTGGGAAGAGCGTTTCGAGAAACTGCCCCGCGCCAAGCGCGAGACCTTCAACCGAGCCCTCGCCCTCGACGCGCCGAAAAAGATGAGCGCGACGGTCAAGGCCTTCAAAAAGCAGATCACCGAAGGCGCGCCCAAGATGGCGACCCGCGCGGCAAGCGAGAAAGCCCTCGAAGTGCTGAACCCGATCTTGCCCGAAACCGTCGGCGGCTCGGCGGACCTGACCGGTTCGAACAACACCAAGACCAGCGATCTCGGCATCTTCGACACCGACAACCGTGGCGGACGCTATGTCTACTGGGGCATTCGCGAACACGGCATGGCGGCGGCGATGAACGGCATGGCACTGCACGGCGGCCTGCGCCCCTATGGCGGCACCTTCATGTGTTTCACCGACTACGCGCGCCCCGCGATGCGTCTGGCGGCCCTGATGCAAATCCCCACGGCCTTCGTCATGACCCATGACAGCATCGGCCTTGGCGAAGATGGCCCGACCCACCAGCCGATCGAACATCTGGCGATCAGCCGTGCCACGCCCAACACCTACGTCTTCCGCCCCGCCGACGCGGTGGAAACGGCAGAGGCTTGGGAAATCGCCTTCACCGCGAAAACCACGCCATCGGTTCTGTCACTGACCCGTCAGGGCCTGCCCACCGTGCGTCTGGAGCACAAAAACAACAACCTCACCGAAAAAGGCGCCTATGTGCTGGCCGACGCCGAGGGCAAGCGTCAGGTGATCCTGATTGCCACCGGCTCTGAGGTGCATGTCGCATTGGCCGCGCGCGAGCTGCTCCAAGCCGAAGGCATCGGCACCCGCGTCGTCTCCATGCCTTGTATGGAACTCTTCGCCGCGCAGGACGAAGCCTACCGCAAGCGCGTCCTGCCCGGTGGCGCCGTGCGCGTCGGGATTGAGGCTGGCGCACGTCAGGGCTGGGACCAGTGGCTCTTTGGCGAACGTGGCAAATACGGCAAGGCTGACTTCGTCGGCATGGACCGTTTCGGCGCCTCCGCCCCGGCGGAAGAACTCTTCGAGCGCTTCGGCTTCACCGCAGAGAACGTGGCAGAGAAGGCCAAAGCGCTGCTCTGATCTGCGGGTCATACAATACAAAAAGGGGGGCGACGGTTCATCCGTCGCCCCCTTTTTCCTTTGCGAGATAAGGTCGCTCTTAAACGGCAGCCTTATGAAACACCTTACGCCAGATCGGCGTCACGATCTTTTCCCCGATTGGGATCAGCACCAGACCAAGCGCCAAACCAAAGAGCCCGTCGATCCCCGCCGTGGTGATCCATTCGACCGCTCCTTCGAACTGGGCCGGAACCGCATGGCCCACGGTCACGGCGATGTCGTGGATCCATTTATAGGGGGCGGCAAAGCCCATCTGCTCCAACCCGTGAATGATGATCGACCCGCCAACCCAAAGCATGGCCGCCGTGCCCACGATGGTGAGCAGCTTCAAGAACCCCGGCATCCCGCGGACCAGACCGCGGCCCAAGCTCCGCGTCAGGCCAAACCGCCCCCGGTTCGCCATCACAAGCCCCACATCATCCATTTTGACGATCAAGGCGACAGCGCCATAGACCGCCACGGTGATCATGATCGCCACCGCCGCAAGCGTCGCCGCTTCCATCCAAAAGTTGCTTTCGGGGATCGCGGAAAGGGCAATGGTCATGATCTCCGCGGACAGGATAAAGTCAGTCTTGATCGCGCCTGCGGCCTTCTTCTCTTCCAGCTGCGCAGGGTCTTCGACCACCTTCTCTTTATCGGGATAATCCTCATGCCCATGACCCCAACCAAGCGCATGGGCGACCTTCTCGGCCCCCTCGAAACACAGGTAAGCCCCGCCCAGCATCAAAAGCGGCGGGATCGCCCATGGCGCAAAATTCGCCAAAAGCAGACCCACGGGCAGCAAATAGACCAGCTTGTTGCGCAACGACCCCTTGGTGATCCGCCAGATCACCGGCAATTCACGCTCGGCCTTGAACCCATGCAGATATTTCGGCGTCACGGCGGCATCGTCGATCACCGCGCCCGCCGCTTTAGAGCCCGCCTTGGCCGCCTGCCCGATCACGTCATCCACGCTCGCTGCTGCAACCTTGGCGATCGCCGCCACGTCATCCACAAGTGCCAGTAAACCGCTCATTCCATGCCCCTTTTTGCGTGCTGCTTCCGAAGTAGCATGTGCAGCCCATCTGGCAAGTCCGAAGCCGTTGCGACCTTTACCGCTAACATGCAAGTTTAACGCTAACATATGGAAATCATTTGGTTTTGCCCCTTTCCCCTGACCGCCCCTGCCGGATATAGAACCCGCGACCCCGACATACGGCCCCCCACCCGCGCGGCCCGAGACAAGGAATGCACCATGACCATCAAAGTTGGCATCAACGGATTTGGCCGCATCGGCCGCTGCACGCTCAGCCATATCGCGGCCTCGGGGCGCGATGATATCGAAGTGATCAAGGTCAACGCCACCGGACCACTCAGCACCGCGGCGCATCTCATCAAATACGATTCCGTCCATGGCCGTTTCCCGGGCGAGGTGCAGATCGACGACGGCTACATGAACCTCGGCCAAAACGACATCGAGATGATGTCGACCTACAACCTCGAAGAGCTCGACTGGTCCGGCTGCGACGTGGTGCTGGAATGCACCGGCAAGTTCAACGACGGCAACAAGGCTAATGTGCACCTCGAAAACGGCGCCAAACGCGTGCTCCTCTCGGCGCCGGGCAAGAACGTCGACAAGACCATCGTCTATGGCGTCAACGATGACCAGCTTGAGGTCTCCGACCGGATGATCTCCAACGGGTCCTGCACCACCAACTGCCTCGCGCCGTTGGCCAAGGTAATGCATGAGGCCGTGGGCATCGAAAGCGGCCTGATGACAACGATCCACAGCTACACCGGCGACCAGCCGACGCTCGACCGCCGCCACAACGACCTCTACCGCGCCCGCGCCGCCGCCATGGCGCTGATCCCCACCTCCACCGGCGCCGCCAAGGCCTTGGGTGAGGTGCTGCCGGCACTGAAAGGCAAACTCGACGGTACCGCAATGCGCGTGCCCACCCCCAATGTCTCCGCCGTCGACCTCACCTTCCAAGCCAGCCGTGACGTGACGGTCGAGGAAATCAACGCCGCCGCCCGCGCCGCCGCCGATGGCCCGATGAAACGCGTGCTGGCCTACGACCCCGAGCAGAAGGTCAGCATCGACTTCAACCATACCGAGGAAAGCTGCATCTTCGCCCCCGACCAGACCATCGTCGTCGCAGGCCGCACGGTGCGCGTGCTGGGCTGGTACGATAACGAATGGGCCTTCTCGGTGCGCATGGCCGACGTCGCCGTCGCCATGGGCAAACTGGGCTGAGGCTTGCACGGCGGGGATGTGCCTGTAATATCAGGCCATTCCCCGGCCGGAGCCACACCATGACCAATCCAATCGCCATCGTGCTGGCCCTCGTCATCGCCGGGGCAATGGCGGTCGACCTCTATTTCTATGGGGCCGACCATATGATCTATCTCGGCAAAAAACTCTTCGCGCTGATCGAATGGATTGCCTTCTGGCGGTAACCTTTCCCCAATCACTCGCCCCCACAGCCAAAAAAAGACGCGGCCGCCAATCAAGCGCCACGCCCCTCCCCTTCATCCTTTTAAAAATACCTCGCAGAACCACGCCTCACGCGGCCCACTCGCCACTCCAAACGCTACTTCTGCGAAAACCGCTCAATCAGCACCTTATTCACCGCCGGCGTCACGAATTTGCTGACATCCCCATCCAACCGCGCGATCTCTTTCACCAATTTGCTGGCAATCGCCTGATGGGTCGCCTCGGCCATCAAGAAAACCGTTTCGATGGAATCGTCCAACTGCCGGTTCATGCCGACCATCTGGAACTCATATTCGAAATCGGACACGGCGCGCAGGCCGCGCACGATGGTCTGGGCGCCGACATCGCGCGCGCAGTCGATCAGCAGATTCTCGAAAGGATGCACCACGATCTCGACGCCGGTCTCTTCGGCCAATTGCGCGCATTCCGCTTCGATCAAGGCGACCCGTTCTTCGAGGGTGAACAACGGCCCCTTGTCGCGGTTGATGGCCACGCCGATCACCAGCCGGTCGACCATACGGGCCGCGCGGCGGATGATGTCGATATGCCCCAGCGTGATCGGGTCGAACGTACCGGGGTAAAGGGCTATGCGCATGTAATTGTCCTGCGTATCTGCTGCGTTGCGGCACAGCCAATCATTTCACCGCCCCAAGCGCAAGTCGGTTAGCGGTAGCGCTGCCCCGCGGTCAGGCCGCGGCGACCATACTTCTAAGGCCGCTTCAGTGTCCCATGATCATGCCTTCAAGGGCCTGTTTCTCCATCGACAGCTCTTGCAATTGTGCTTTGACCACATCGCCGAGCGAGATCAGCCCTACCAGTTCTCCGTCCTCCAGCACCGGCATATGGCGGAACCGCCCATCGGTCATCTTTTGCAGCACCGCATCGGACCGGTCGTCACGGCTACAGGTCACCAATTTGCGGGTCATGAGGGTTTCGGCCGCCTGCTCCAGACAGCCCGCGCCCGCGCGGCTCAGCTCGCGCACGATGTCCCGCTCGGACAGGATCCCATCCGGCGTCTTGCCATCGGCCGAGATCACCAGCGTCCCGATCCGTTTCTCGGCCAGCATCGCCGCCGCTTCGGAGATCGCCAATCCGGGTTTGGCCGTCACCACCTTGTCATCGGGCTTGGTCTTGAGAATCTGCGATACGAGCATCTGGCGCCTCCTTGGGTACAGGGCAAAGTCACCTCCAGCGTCACCGCGAAATCCTTTTCTGTCAAGCTTTTGGCGCAGCCCGGCCCGAGGCCAGCGCCTCCAGCCGCGCGGTCTCGGCCCGCAATCCGGTGGCCAGCGCCTCGGCAAAGGCCGCCAACCGCGCGTTGCGGCGGTCATCGGCGTGGCGGATCAGATAGAAGGCGCGTTTGAGGCTCACGGCATCGGTAAGGATGCGCCGCACCCCCTGTGTCGCAGCAAGCGAGAAGTCATGCGCGACCCCAATCCCCCCGCCCTGCTGGATCATCCGCACCTGCACGGAGACGGAATTCGACGCCAGCGCCACCCGGCTGATGCCAAGGTCCGCAAGGTAATCCAACTCACGGTCAAAGATCATATCGGGGATATAGCCGACCATCCGATGCCCTTGCAGATCGCCCACGGCGGTCACCTCAGGGTGCTGCGCCAAATAGCTTTCGGCGGCGGCGAGATGGAGGTGGTAGTCCGTCACTTTTTGCACCACCAGCCGCCCCGCCGTGGGTGCACTTACCCCGATGGCCATATCCGCCTCGCGCCGGGACAGGTTAAAGACGCGCGGCAATGCGATGATCTGGACGTCCAGATCGGGGTTCTTCGCGGCAATGGCCGCACAGACCTGCGGGAGCAGGTAGTTCGCCGCCCCATCGGGCGCGCCGACACGGATCTGCCCCGAAAGCTGATCGCTTTGCACCTGCACCCCGGCAGTGGCCGCGCGCATCGCCTGCTCCGCCCGCTCTGCCCGTTGCATCAGGTCGCGCCCCGCCTCGGTCAGCATATAGCCCTGTGGCGATTTCACGAAGAGGACGGTCTGCAACGCCTTTTCCAACCGTGCCATGCGGCGGCCCAGCGTTGCGGGATCGAGCCGCAGCAGCTTGCCCGCACCAGACAAGCTTTCCTCTCGTGCGACGGCCAGAAACAGCCGCAGGTCGTCCCAATTTTGATCCATCCATCTGCCCCCACACTTTGCAAAAATGCAAGACGGTTTTGCCATCCTTCCTCTGTTCCGGTTCTTTTTGCAAGGCTATCGTGCCGCCAACCATAGAGGAGACCGATCATGCAAGAGATGACGCATTACCTGAACGGCGAACATGTCAAAGGCACCTCCGGGCGCTTTGCCGATGTGATGAACCCCGCCACTGGCGAGGTGCAGGCCAAGGTGCCGCTCGCCAATGGCGACGAGTTGAACAAGGCCGTGGAATACGCCCAAGCCGCGCAGCCGAAATGGGCCGCCACCAACCCGCAGCGCCGTGCCCGCGTGCTGATGAAATTCGTGGCCCTGCTGAACCGCGACATGGACAAGCTGGCCGAAGCGCTGAGCCGCGAGCACGGCAAGACCCTGCCCGACGCCGCCGGCGACGTGCAGCGTGGTCTCGAAGTGGTGGAATACTGCATCGGTGCGCCGGAACTGCTGAAGGGCGACTTCACCGACAGCGCGGGCCCCGGCATCGACATGTACTCCATGCGTCAGCCGCTGGGTGTCACCGCGGGCATCACGCCCTTCAATTTCCCGGCGATGATTCCGATGTGGATGTTCGCGCCCGCCATCGCCTGCGGCAATGCCTTCATCCTCAAGCCATCCGAGCGTGACCCCTCCGTGCCCCTGATGCTGGCCGAACTGCTGGAAGAAGCCGGTCTGCCCAAGGGTATCCTGCAGGTCGTCAACGGCGACAAGGAAGCGGTCGACGCGATCCTGCATCATGACGTGATCCAGTCCATCGGCTTCGTCGGCTCCACCCCGATCGCCGAGTACATCTATGCCACCGGCTGCGCCAACGGCAAACGCGTGCAGTGCTTCGGCGGTGCCAAGAACCACATGATCATCATGCCCGACGCCGACCTCGACCAGGCCGCCGACGCGCTGGTGGGCGCGGGCTACGGTGCCGCGGGCGAACGCTGCATGGCGATCTCCGTCGCCGTGCCGGTGGGCGAGGAAACCGCCGACCGCCTGATCGAGAAGCTGGTGCCGCGCATCGAGAAGCTGAAAGTTGGCCCTTACACCGCGGGCAACGACGTGGACTATGGCCCCGTCGTCACCGCCGCCGCCAAGGCCAACATCGAACGTCTGGTCCAGACCGGCATCGATCAGGGCGCAGAACTGGTTGTCGATGGGCGCGACTTTAAACTGCAGGGCTACGAGAACGGTTACTTCGTCGGCCCGCACCTGTTTGACCGCGCGACCAAGGACATGGACATCTACCAGCAGGAAATCTTCGGCCCCGTGCTGACCTGCGTCCGCGCCAAGGACTATGAAGAGGCGATCGGCCTTGCGATGGACCATGAGTATGGCAACGGCACCGCAATCTTCACCCGCGACGGCGACGCAGCGCGTGACTTTGCCAATCGCATCAACATCGGCATGGTCGGTATCAACGTGCCGATCCCGGTGCCGCTGGCCTATCACACCTTCGGCGGCTGGAAGAAATCCGTCTTCGGCGATTTGAACCAGCACGGGCCCGATGCGTTCAAGTTCTACACCCGCACCAAGACCGTGACGGCCCGCTGGCCGTCGGGCATCAAGGAGGGTGGCGAGTTCTCCATCCCCGTGATGGAGTGATCCATCACGCCGGCTGCCCCCGTGGCAGTCGGCCCCATTGAACGAGGCCAGCGCCATGCAAAAAGAATTCACCATCGGGATCGAAGAAGAGTATCTTCTGGTCGATAGGGATTCACTGGCGCTGGCTGACACGCCCGAAGGGCTGATGGAAGACTGCCGCAAGGACCTCGGCGATCAGGTCAGCCCCGAGATGCTGCAATGTCAGATCGAGATCGGCTCGAAGCCCTGCACCGATGTGGCCGCGGCCCGCGATGATTTGCGCCACCTGCGCAGCACCATCGCCAAACATGCCGCCAAACATAACCTCGCCCCCATCGCCGTGTCCTGCCATCCGTTTTCGGATTGGAAGAACCAAGAGATCACCCACAAGGAACGCTACGCTAAGATCGAGAACGAGTTGGAAAACGTCGCCCGCCGTATGCTGAGCTGCGGCATGCACGTCCATGTGGGGATCGAGGGCGATGACCTGCGCATCGATCTGATGCCGCAGTTCTCCTATTTCCTGCCGCATCTGCTGGCGCTCTCGGCCTCTTCGCCCTATTGGCAGGGCGAAGACACCGGGCTGGCCTCCTACCGACTTGCGGTGATGGAAAGCATGCCGCGCACCGGCCTGCCGCCTCTGCTCCATAGCTGGGGGGAATATGAACGCAGCACGCAGGCGTTGATCGACCTCGACATCATTCCCGATCAATCGAAAATCTGGTGGGACCTGCGCCCCTCGACCCATTACCCCACGCTGGAAAGCCGCATTTGCGATGTGCAGCCGCGCCTGTCGCATGCGCTTGGGCTGGCGGGTCTGACCCAGTCTATCGCGCGCTTCCTCCTGCGCCTGCGCGACGGCAACCTGCGTTGGCGCGAGTATGACCGTTTCCTGATTGAAGAAAACCGCTGGCGCGCGCAGCGCTACGGGGTGAACGAGACGCTGATCGACTTTGGCGGGCCGACCCTCAAACCCTTCGACCAACTGTTCGAAGAGATCATCGGCCTGATCGCCGAAGACGCTGAGGCGCTCGGGTGTTTGGACGAGGTCTGCGCCCTGCGCGATGTCGTCAAACAGGGCACCTCCGCCGACCGGCAGCGCAAAGTCTGGGCCGACGCCCCCGAGGGCAAAGGCGGCGAAGCGGTCGTGCGCCAGTTGATAGAGGAATACCACGCCGATCTGTGACGCTTGTTGCGGCTCCTTTCGGCTGATAGAATTAAACAAGTGTTCAGTTCCAAGGACACATGACTTCAGGGAGGAGCCGCGATGGATTTCGCATTGAACGAGGAACAGACCGCCATTTTCGACATGGCCCATGCCTTTGGGCAGGACACTATCGCCCCCCATGCTCACCAGTGGGAAAAGGACGGCACCATTCCCAAGGAGCTGTGGCCGCAGATCGGCGAGCTGGGCTTCGGCGGGCTCTATGTCTCCGAGGAGACCGGCGGCGCGGGGCTCACGCGGCTCGACGCCACGCTGGTCTTCGAGGCGCTCTCGATGGCCTGCCCCTCCGTCGCGGCGTTCCTGTCGATCCACAACATGTGCGCCAAGATGCTCGACACTTTCGCCAGTGACGAGATGAAAGAGCGCGTCATGCCCAAGGTGCTGAGCATGGAGACCGTGCTGAGCTACTGCCTGACCGAACCCGGCTCCGGCTCCGATGCGGCGGCCCTGAAAACCCGCTGCGAGCGCACGAACGAGGGCTATACGCTCAACGGCACCAAGGCCTTTATCTCGGGTGGCGGCTATTCGGATGCCTATGTCACCATGGTGCGCACCTCCGATGATGGCGCGCGCGGGGTTTCGACCGTCTATGTCGAGGACGGCACCCCCGGTCTCAGCTTCGGCGGGCTGGAAGACAAGATGGGCTGGCGCAGCCAACCAACGGCGCTGGTGCAGTTCGACGATTGCAAGATCGGGGCCGAGAACCTTGTCGGCGAAGAGGGCAAGGGCTTCAAATACGCCATGGCGGGGCTCGACGGCGGGCGGCTTAACATCTCTGCCTGCTCGCTTGGCGCGGCACAAACCGCGCTGAACAAGACGCTGGAATACATGGGCGACCGGAAGGCCTTTGGGCAGACCATCGACCAGTTCCAGGGGCTGCAGTTCCGCCTCGCCGATATGGAGATCGAGTTGCAGGCCGCGCGCACCTTCCTGCGTCAGGCCGCATGGAAGCTCGACACCGGTGCACCGGACGCCACCAAGTTCTGCGCCATGGCCAAGAAATTCGTGACCGAGACCGGCAGCAAGGTCGTCGACCAGTGCCTGCAACTGCACGGCGGCTATGGCTACCTTGCCGACTACGGGATCGAGAAACTGGTCCGCGACCTGCGCGTGCACCAGATCCTTGAAGGCACCAATGAGATCATGCGCGTGATCGTCGCCCGCGACATGCTCAAGAACCGCTGAGGCCACCCGTGAGTGACATCAACATCCGCAAAACGGGGCGCGCGGGCCGCATCACCCTAACACGGCCCAAGGCGCTGAACGCGCTGAGCTACGACATGTGTATCGCCATCGAGAAGGCCATTGATGCTTGGCGCGACGACCCGGAGGTCGCGGTCGTCGTGCTGGACGCGGAGGGCGAGAAAGCCTTCTGCGCTGGCGGCGACGTCGCGCAACTCTACCAGACCGTCAAGGAGGGCGATTACGATTTCGCCCGGCAGTTCTGGGCCGATGAATACCGGCTCAACAACAAGCTGCATGGCTACCCCAAACCGGTGATTTCCTTCATGCAGGGCTTCACCATGGGCGGCGGCGTCGGCATCGGCTGCCACGGCTCGCACCGCGTGGTGGGCGAGACGAGCAAGATCGCCATGCCGGAATGCGGCATCGGTCTGGTACCAGACGTGGGCGGCACGCTGCTGCTGGCGCAGGCACCGGGGCGGATGGGCGAATACCTCGGCCTCACCGGGGCGCGCATGGGTCCGGCGGATGTGCTGCACGCGGGCTTTGCTGACTACTTCATCCCCGAAGACCAATGGCCCGAACTGATCGCGCAACTGGCAGAGAACGGCGATCCCTTCATCCTGGACCGCGCGGCGACGACCCCGTCCCCATCCAGACTGGCCGAGGTGCAGGACGAGGTAGACCACCTTTTCGCCCCGGAGAATTTAGCAATGATCGAAGCCACGTTTTCCATGACGGAAAGCGCCTTCGCCGCCGAGACGCTGAAGACCCTGCGCCGCAACTCCCCCCTGTCGATGGGCTGCACGCTGGAAATGCTCCGCCGTCTGCGCGGCCCGGGCATCGGCATGGTCTCGGCGCTGCAACAGGAATACCGCTTTACCGCGCGGTCACTGGAAAAAGGTGACTTCATCGAAGGCGTACGCGCCGCGATCATCGACAAGGATCGCAGCCCCAATTGGCAACATTCCGATTGGAACGTACCGCAGGCCGATGTCGAAGCCATGCTCGCCCCCTTGGGCGACAACGAATTGAAGTTGGAGGAAAATTCATGAGCAAACTCACAATCGGTTTCATCGGTCTGGGCAATATGGGCGGCCCGATGGCGGCCAACCTCGCCGCCGCCGGCCATACGGTGCGCGGCAATGACGTGGCCGGTACCACCGCCGAAGGGGTCGCCGAAGCCAAGACCATCGCCGAAGCGGTGACCGACGCCGAAGTCGTCATCACCATGCTGCCCAATGGCGCGATCCTGCGCCAAGTTGCCGAAGAAGCGGTCGCCCATATGGCCCCTGGCGCGCTGCTGATCGACTGCTCCACCGTCGACGTAGAAAGCGCGCGTTTCGCGGCAGAGGCGGCGCAGAAAGCCGGGCTGCTCTTCGTCGACGCCCCCGTATCCGGCGGCATCGGCGGCGCGCAGGGCGGCACGCTCACCTTCATGGCCGGCGGTGCGGAGGCGGCCTTTGAGAAAGCCAAGCCGCTCTTCGACATCATGGGTCAGAAGGCCGTACACTGCGGCGACGCGGGCGCGGGCCAAGCCGCGAAGATCTGCAACAACATGATCCTCGGCGCCACGATGATCGCCACCTGCGAAGCCTTCGCACTCGCCGACAAGCTGGGCCTTGATCGTGAGCGGATGTTCGACGTGGTTAGCACGTCCTCCGGCTATTCATGGTCAATGAACGCCTACTGCCCCGCCCCCGGCGTCGGTCCGCAATCGCCCGCCGACAACGACTACAAACCGGGCTTCGCGGCGGAGTTGATGCTGAAAGACCTCGGCCTCGCGCAGCAAGCCGCTGAAATGGCCAATGCCGACACGCCCATGGGCGCGCTGGCGAAAGAGCTCTACACCCGCTTCGTCGAAGACGAGGGCGGCAAGGGCAGAGATTTCTCTGCCATGCTACCCCGTTTCGAGCAGCGCGGATATCAGGGCTAAGCCCCTAACATAACTGACACAGTGAAGTGGCGGCGGTTATTCCGCCGCCACTTTCGTTTCCTTACGCAACATGGGCTTGAGATACTTCCCCGTGTAGCTCTCGGCCACTTCCGCGACCTTTTCGGGCGTACCCGTGGCCACAACACGGCCCCCGCCATCACCGCCCTCGGGGCCAATATCGATAATGTGATCCGCAGTCTTCACCACGTCGAGGTTATGCTCAATCACCACGACGGAGTTGCCCTGATCAACCAATTCATGCAACACTTCCAAAAGCTTACGGACATCTTCAAAATGCAAACCGGTGGTTGGCTCATCCAGAATGTAAAGCGTGCGCCCGGTCGAGCGTTTGCTCAACTCCTTACTGAGCTTCACCCGCTGCGCCTCACCACCCGAAAGCGTCGTGGCCTGTTGACCGACCTTGATATACCCAAGACCAACCCGCATCAGCGCATCCATCTTCTCACGGATCGACGGCACCGCGGCAAAGAAGTTCTGCGCATCTTCTACAGTCATATCAAGGACATCTGCGATGCTCTTGCCCTTGAACTTCACCTCTAGCGTCTCACGGTTATAACGCGCGCCCTTACAGGTCTCGCATTCCACATAGACGTCCGGCAGGAAATGCATCTCGATCTTGATGACCCCGTCGCCCTGACAGGCCTCGCAACGCCCCCCTTTGACATTGAAGGAGAAGCGCCCGGGCTTATAGCCGCGCTCCTTGGCCTCCGGCAGACCGGCAAACCAGTCTCGGATCGGGGTGAAGGCCCCGGTGTAAGTTGCTGGATTAGAACGCGGAGTCCGCCCAATCGGGCGTTGGTCAATGTCGATGACCTTATCGAGATGCTCCAACCCTTTGATCGTTTGACACGGCGCAGGCGTCTGTCGTGCACCGTTCAGATTCATCGAAGCGGTCTTGAACAAGGTTTCAATCGTCAGGGTTGATTTGCCGCCCCCCGACACGCCCGTCACGCAGACGAATTTCCCCAGCGGAAAGTCCACCGTCACATTCTGCAAGTTGTTGCCAGTGGCCTTTACCACCTGCAACTTCTTCTTATTCCCCTTGCGCCGCTTCGCCGGGACCGAGATTTCGCGAACGCCGGTAAGGTATTGACCCGTCATAGAATTCGGATCGGCTGCTACCTCTTGCGGCGTGCCATGGCTGATAACCTGCCCGCCGTGCACCCCGGCCCCCGGCCCGATGTCAAAGACGTAATCCGCCTCGCGGATGGCCTCCTCATCGTGCTCCACCACGATCACGGTGTTCCCCTGATCGCGCAGGTTCTTCAATGTATCGAGCAGACGGTCATTGTCGCGCTGGTGCAGACCAATCGACGGCTCATCAAGAACGTAGAGAACGCCCGTCAGCCCCGAGCCGATCTGGCTCGCCAAACGAATGCGCTGGCTCTCACCACCACTTAACGTACCACTCGAACGTGACATCGTAAGGTACTCAAGACCAACGTTATTTAGGAAGCCAAGACGCTCCCGGATTTCCTTCAAAATGGCCCGGGCAATCTCGTTCTTCTGATCGGTCAGATGGTCTGGCACAGTCCTGCACCAGTCGAAAGCCTCGCGGATCGACATCTCGACCACTTTGCCGATATGCAGCAATTCATCTTCACCGCCGTCCCGGGGGCCAATCCGCACCGCCAGCGCTTCGGGCCGCAGGCGATAGCCGCCGCAGGTGCCGCAAGGGCGGTTATTCTGATAGCGTTCGAACTCCTCGCGCACCCAATTACTATCGGTTTCGCGGTAGCGCCGCTGCATGTTGGGAATGACCCCTTCGAACACCCGCTTCACCTCATAGACGCGGCCGCCTTCGTCATAGCGGAAGGTGATCTCTTCTTTGCCGGAGCCGTGGAGGAAGACGTTCTGCACTTTCTCAGGCAGGTCTTTCCAGCGGGTCTTCTGATCAAAATTGTAATGTTTCGCAATGGCTTCGATGGTCTGCTTAAAGTAAGGTGACTTCCCCTTACGCCACGGCGCCAGCGCACCATCATAGATCTTTAGGTTTTGATCCGGCACCACCAAACGTTCGTCGAAGAAGAGCTCGACCCCAAGGCCGTCACAAGACGGACAAGCCCCGAAGGGCGCGTTGAAGGAAAACAACCGCGGCTCAATCTCGGGGATGGTGAAGCCACTGACGGGACAGGCGAATTTCTCCGAAAACGTATGGCGTTCCGGCTCTCCTTCGCTGGGTGCCGTCTCTAGCACGGCGATTCCATCGGCAAGATCCAGCGCGGTGCGAAGCGAGTCCGCAAGCCGCGTTTCCAAACCTTCGCGCACCACGATCCGGTCGACGACGACGTCGATGTCATGGCGGAATTTCTTATCCAAGGTGGGCGGCTCATCCAGATCGTAGAAGTCGCCATTCACCTTGACCCGCTGGAAGCCCTGCTTGCGCAACTCAATGAATTCCTTGCGGTATTCCCCCTTCCGATCGCGGATGATGGGGGCCAGCAGATAGGCCCGCGTGCCCTCTTCCATCGTCATGATCCGGTCGACCATATCCTGCACCTGCTGCGCTTCAATGGGCTTGCCGGTGGCGGGGCTATAGGGCGTGCCGACGCGGGCGAAGAGCAGACGCAGGTAGTCGTAAATCTCGGTCACCGTGCCGACGGTCGACCTTGGGTTCTTCGACGTGGTCTTTTGCTCGATTGAGATGGCGGGGCTGAGGCCGGAAATGTGATCCACATCCGGCTTTTGCATCATATCAAGGAACTGCCGCGCATAGGCCGAGAGCGATTCCACATAGCGCCGCTGCCCTTCGGCATAGATCGTGTCGAAGGCAAGGCTCGACTTGCCGGAACCAGAAAGCCCGGTGATTACAACCAGTTGGTCCCGTGGAATATCCACGTCGATGTTCTTCAAATTGTGCTCGCGCGCGCCGCGCACTTCAATATTCTTCAGCTCAGCCATCACATGCCCCTCTTAACGATTTGTACATAGGTGCTGATGCAGTGTTTTCCAACGGAAAAGTGAGAACTAAACAGGAACGTGCCGCCTGCGACGTCGGGCCGCACCGAGGAGGAGATGGGCCACAAGCCCCATAACGAAGGCCCCGCCCGCAAGTAACGGCAGCGCCGCGGCGCCGAAGCTTGCCAGACCGAAGGCCATGACCGGCGTGCCCAGGCTGTTGCCGAGGTTGCCCATCTGCGCCACCGCGCCGTTGGCCTGCGCCTGCGCGGCAGGGCCGGTGTTCAGCTGCGCCACAGCGGTGAAACTTGCCCCTTGGATCAGCCCCATGGCCCCAGCAAGCGCCAGACAGGCCAGCGGGGTGCCGGGGGCGAGCCAGAGCCAAACCATGGAAAGGGCCGAGAGGCCAAAGCCCGTTTGCACGACGTAGACCGCTGGCAGGCGGCGCAGCAGCGCCACGCCAATGGTCATCGACACCGCGATACTGGTGAGCGGCATGGCGGCCATGGTGACCGCGCGCCATCCCTCGGGGAGGTAGGGCGGCAAGACAGTAAGGATGGAGACGAAGCTGAATGTATAGAACAACCACCCCGCCGCCGGGGCGGAGAGAAAGGGTGACCTGTAGATTGCAAGGTGATCGCGGAGTATCTGCGGCAGGGAGAAAGGCGGCTGCGCGCCCTCCTCCGGCAAGCTGCGCAGACTGGTGGAGAGCACCAGCGCGCAGCCCGCCATATAAGCCGCGTGAACGGCGAAAAGCGCTGGCACGCCCAAGGTCAAAGCGAGCGGACGGCCAAGAAGCGTCAGGACTGCGAAGGCGACGCCAAAGAAGGTGCCCCAGAGGGTCAGGGTAAACCCGCGGTCTTTCACGGCGCTAAGCTGCGCGATGAGGGTCGGCGCGGCGACGACGATGGCCAGATGTGACAGCCCTTCGACCACGCGGCTGGCCAGCATCCAACCAAAACCCGGCAAGAACGCCTGAAAAGCCGACACGGCCGCGCCGAGCCAGAGGGCGAAGAGAAGCGCGCGGCGATAGCGGACCCGGGCGACCACCAGCCCCGCCACGACACCAAGGAGGATACCGACACCGCCCACCAAGGAGACCAAGAACCCGAGCGCCGCCCCGGCCTGCGGGTAGATATCCGGCAGCAGGTCGAAGATGACACTCATCTTGCCATATTGCGCTGCCGCCCCCAGCCCCGCGGCCCAAAGCGCAAAGACGCGCAGAAAGGAGGTGTGTTCAGCCATCTGCCCTCAAGCCTTCTGGGCCAGCGCCCAAGCGCAGAGCGGCATCTCGGGGTCGTTGGTCAGATCATCTGTGGCCTTGTCGAAAGCCGGGGGCCAGTCGGGTTCTAGATTGCGTGCAGCGGCGGCGCGGTTGCCCCATTGTTTGGCGGTGATCCGGTGCGCGTCGAACCCGGCCTCGATCAGCAGGTTCTTCAGGCCCCGGGCGGACCAACGGGAGTTGTCATTTGGGGCCGCATGAAAGGGGATGAAAAACGGCACGGCGATCCAGAAATATCCCCTCGGCCTGAGCATCTGTTGAACATGGCCCAGTGCCGTATAGGGCCGGTCGAGATGCTCCCAAACCTGATTGGCGAGGATCAGATCGAACTGCCGCACGGCTCCGCTCGCCGGATCGGTGAAGGGACCTGCGCAGATGTCATAGGTCGGATAGGCGAACTGGGTGTAGCTCTTGAACGTGAACCGTTTGCCGAACTTGCCGGAGATTTCGGCGGCGTCCAGCGTTTCAGGGGTCAAACGGTCAATCATCCGGCGGGTGCTGCGGTGCATGACGACACGGTTTAGGCTGACCACGACATGGCTCCCGACGGTTTGGCCGAAGTGCGACGGGGCAAGGCGCGTTGGGCGCGCCCTGCCCCGCGCGCCTTACATATGGATCACGCGGTCGAAAGCGTCGAGGACGGATTCATGCATCATTTCGCTGAGCGTCGGATGCGGGAAGACGGTGTTCATCAGGTCTTCTTCGGTGGTCTCCAACTGGCGGCCCACGACATAGCCTTGGATCAGCTCCGTCACCTCGGCCCCGACCATATGCGCGCCCAGAAGTTCGCCGGTTTGGGCGTCGAAGATGGTTTTCACCAGCCCCTCAGGCTCACCCAAAGCCACGGCCTTGCCATTGCCGATGAAGGGGAAACGCCCGACCTTGATGTCATAGCCCTGCTCTTTGGCCTTCGCCTCGGTCAGCCCGACGGAGGCGACTTGGGGGTGGCAATAGGTGCAGCCGGCGATGCTTTCGGGTTTGACGGGATGGGGTTTCTCGCCTGCGATCAGCTCGGCCACCATGACGCCCTCGTGGCTGGCCTTATGCGCAAGCCAAGGCGCACCCGCGATGTCGCCGATGGCAAAGAGCCCATCGACCCCGGTGCGGCAGTATTCATCCGTCACGACATGGGTGCGGTCAACCTTGACGCCAAGCTCTTCCAGCCCCAGCCCTTCGGTATTGCCGACGATGCCAACGGCTGAGATCACGGTGTCGAACTCAAGCTTTTCGACCTTGCCGTCCCGCTCGATATGGGCGGTGACCTTGTCCTCCGCACGGTCGAGTTTCTTGACCGTGGCCTTTTGCATGATGGTCATGCCCTGTTTCTCGAATGCCTTTTTGGCGAATTTCGAAATCTCTTCGTCTTCGACCGGCAGCACGCGGTCCATCACCTCGACCACGGTCGTGTCGGCGCCAAGGGTGTTGTAAAAGCTCGCAAATTCGATGCCGATGGCACCGGACCCGATGACCAGCAGTTTCTTGGGGTCGTGCACAGGTTGCAGGGCATGGCGATAGGTCCAGACCCGCTTGCCGTCCGCCTCTAGCCCCGGCAATTCGCGAGCCCGTGCGCCGGTGGCGAGCACGATGTTCTTGGCCGTCAGTTCCTCGCTGCCCTTGTCAGTCTTGACGGCGACCTTTCCCTTCGCGGGGATCGAAGCCTCGCCCATGAAGACATCGACCTTGTTTTTCTTCAGCAGGTGTTTGACCCCGCCTTCCATCTGTTTGGCAACGCCGCGCGAGCGTTTGACCACGGCGGCAAGATCATAGTCGATCTTATCCGCCGCCAGACCGAAATCCTTGGCACGGTGCATCAGGTGGAACACTTCGGCAGAGCGCAGCAGCGCCTTGGTGGGGATGCAGCCCCAGTTCAGACAGATGCCGCCGAGATTCTCCCGTTCGACCACCGCGACCTTCAGGCCGAGCTGGGCGCCACGGATCGCGGCGACATAGCCGCCCGGTCCCGCACCGATCACGATCAGATCAAAGGATTTGGCAGCCATGGCAAGGACCTCGCGTTAGGGTTTGCAAATATAGTTTACCGCTAAACCATATTTGCAATCGCCACAACCACGCGTGTTGCCCCGGCCTGCCCAAGGCTCAGGCCGCTTGAAGTTCCGCGCGCAGGTCCTTGACTGTTCGCCCATAGCCGCCCGCGTCGAGATAGGAGGTCTCCTGTGCGGTGAAACTGCGTGACAGCGCCTTATTGCGATAGGGAAAACGGCCAAACTGGCGGATCACTTCGCGGTGGGCGCGGGCATGCAACAGGTTGCTGCCGTCGCTTTTCGGCATCCGCTCGCACATCAGACGCACGCAGCGGTCCTGATCGCAGAGGTTCTCGGAATGCATCAGCGGCAGGTAGAAGAACTGCCGCGCGGGCGCCTCAACGCGCATGTCCCAGCCTTTCTCGATCGCCAGTTTTGCCGCCGCCAGCGCGATACGGTCGCTAGAAAACGCCTTGCCCGTGTCGCGGAACATGTTGCGCGGGAATTGATCGGTCAGGATCAGAAAGGCCAGCGCGTCGGTGGGATTGGTCAGCCAATGGTTCAGCTTGCCAGCCTGCGCCTCATCCCAAAGCCCCTCGAAACGCGCGCGGATATCGGCATCCAGCGTTTCGGAACTGTTGTACCATCCGGCCGGACCTACGTCTTCGAGCCAGAAATTCAGTACATCTTGGGGTTCTGCATTTGTGGCAGCCATCCCGCACACTCCTTTGCCGCAATCTGGGCGTTTCGTTAAAGTTAAGAACGTCTTACCGCAAAAGCCTAGTCACGTTTTATGTCATCCGCGACATCGTTATCGCTATCAGGGGCGTTTTTCTCTGCTTCGGCGTTTTCTTGGGCAGCTTCCTCGGCGGCCTCCTGTTCCGTTTCAATGATATATTCCTGCGCGATTTCCACGGCCACGGCAGTGGCCGAGGGGTAGATCGGCACGTAGTTGCCGGTTTCGTCGACAGGCACCGCGGCACGCTGTGTCTTACGATAGGAGGCATAGGCGGCCAGAGCGGCGAAAAGCACGGCGGTGAACAGGTAAAAGCCCCCCGGCCCGAGCGCCGTGCCCATCATCCAACCGGTGATTACGGGGCCCAGAACCGCACCCAAGCCGTTGATAAATATCATCCCGCCCGAGGCCGAGGCCATGTCCTCATGCTCCAGAAAGTCGTTGGTGTGGGCCATGAGCAGCGAGTAGAGCGGGTTCGACATGCCCCCCACAAGAAAGGCCGTGGCCAGCAGGATCGGGAAGACATGGCCCAGCGTCATCCCGATGACCGAGCCGATACCGCCGAGGGTCGCGACGATGACGATCAGGCTGCGGCGGTCCATGCGGTCCGAGATCCAGCCGATGGGGTATTGCAGGATCACGGAGCCGACGAAGAACATGGCCACGAAAAGTGAAATCTGCCCGACACTCAGCCCGGCCTCGGCGCCGTAAACCGCCGCCATGCCGAACTGCGCGGAGAAGACGCCGCCGAGAAGAAACATGCCGACGCAGCCCAGCGGCGAGAAATCCATCAACTCGCGCAGGCTCATCGGTTTGGTGGTATCAAAAGGCGGTGTCGGGCTGATCGACAGAAGGATCGGGGTCACTGCGATGCTTACCAGCACCGAGGGGATGACGAAGAGCACGAAGCCCGAGGGATCGGCGGTCAGCAAAAGCGCCTGCGCGATCACGATGCCCAGCGTTTGCACGATCATATAGGCCGAGAGCGCCTGGCCGCGGTTCTCATTCGTGGCGGCGTTGTTCAGCCAGCTTTCCGCTGTGACGTAGACGGCGGAGAAGCAAAAGCCGATCAGCACCCGGCCCAGCGACCAGACGATGGTGTTGGGGAAGGTCGGATAGATGATCATCACCGCCGAGATCAACGAGGCCAGCGCCGCAAAGACCCGCACATGGCCCACCCGGCGGATCATCCCCGGCGCCATACGCGACCCGCCGAGGAAACCCACGAAATAGGCCGACATGACGATCGACATCTGGAAGGTCGAGAAGCCTTCGATGCCGCCGCGGATACCCAGCAATGTGCCCTGCATGCCGTTGCCGACCATCAAAAGGCACATACCCAGCAAAAGCGCCCATGCGCTTGAAACCACTTGAATCATCAGTCAATTCCTTGTTCGCCCAAGCCCTCCCATGGACGGCAATCGCAGGCTAGTCACCCCCTAGTGCGACATTCAAGCGGGTTTTTGCGCCTCAGGCAGCAGAAGGGAGGAATCGCCGTAGGAGAAAAAGCGATAGCCCTCGCCGATGGCATGGGCATAGATGTCTTTCACCCGCTGCACCCCCATGAGGGCCGAGACCAGCATCATCAGCGTGGATTTGGGCAGGTGGAAATTCGTCATCAGCCCGTCGGTCACGTTGAACTTGAACCCCGGCGTGATGAAGATGTCGGTGTCGCCTTCCCATGCGGTGATCTCACCCTCGCGCGCCGCCGTCTCAATTAGGCGCAGGGCGGTGGTGCCCACGGGGATCACGCGCCCTCCGGCGGCGCGGGTGGCGGCAATCTCTTCAGCGGCCTTTGCGCTGACCCGGCCCCATTCGGCGTGCATCTTGTGTTCCGAGATGTCGTCGACCTTGACCGGCAGGAAGGTGCCTGCGCCGACATGCAGGGTGACATGGCTAAAACTCACGCCCTTCGCGGCCAGTGCTTCAAGCAGCGGCTCGTCGAAATGCAGCGAGGCTGTGGGCGCCGCGACCGCGCCCGCGTGGCGGGCAAAGACGGTTTGGTAATCGGTCTTGTCCTGCGCATCGGCGGCGCGTTTGGCGGCGATATAGGGCGGCAGCGGCATCGCCCCCGCGGCATTGAGCGCCGCGTCGAAATCATCGCCCGCGCAGTTGAACCGCAGATGCCCCTGCCCGTCCTCCACCGCATCCAACGTGGCGCGCAGATCATCGGAAAAGACGACCTCTTCGCCAATCTTCAGCTTGCGCAGCGGTTTGATCAGCGCCGACCAAGTGCCGTTCCCGCGCGGCTCCAACAGGGTGACTTCGATCTTGGCCTGCACCGCCCCTTGGGCCGACGCGCGGTGGCGAATGCCGCTTAGCCGCGCGGGGATCACACGGGTATCGTTCAGCACCAATCGGTCGCCGGGGCGCAGCCAGTCGGTCAGATCGGTCACGCGCCGGTCGTGCAGAGCTTCGCCATTGGCCACCAGCAACCGCGCGGAAGAGCGCGGGTTGGCAGGGCGGGTGGCGATCAGGGTCTCAGGCAGGTCGAAATCGAAATCGGAAAGCTTCATCGGCGCGGCTCCGGGTCTGGCGGCAGGGTCGCTTCGGCGCTTAGCGTTCCTCCGGCACCCGGGCAACCGGATTCGCTTGGCCCTGCACCTGTGGCGGCTGGGGCGGCGGGCGGCGGAACAGCTCGCGGAACATGCCAGGGGTGAGTGCCGAGAGCGGATTGACCGAAACGCTGGGCTCTTTCGCGGCCCCCGTGAGCCGGTAGTTGAACCCGATCAGCCCCTCGCCCTTGCGGGTAAAAAGGGACCCGATCCCGTTGAACATATAGACCGGAGAGATCACCCCTTGCATGTCGATCAACCCGCTGTCGAGCGCATAGACACCGTCCATCGACAGGCCCAAGGAAGCGCCCACGGCGCTGGCCTCGGTCAGGGTCAGGCGGTTCGGGGTCAGGCGAAAATTCGCTTCCACATCGTCAAAGTAAATCCCATCGCCGTTGAGCTCGTTGATTAGCCCGACGACCGAGATGGCATTGACCAGCGCCGCGATCCCCGGCGCGTCGCGAATGGCGACATCGCTGACCGTAAGCTGCCCGTCAAAGGCGCCGCCCGAACCCACGGGCAGCAGGGTGAGCGACAGGTTGCCCCCGACCACCTGTTTCACCAACCCGGCAGAGCGCAGAACCCCGCCTGCGTCGTCCGAGACCACCCGTACCGCGCTGCGCCCCGCTTGGGGCAGCACCCGCCCCTGCACCGGCGTGCCGCCGTTGAGCCGGGCGGTAAAGGCGCCGTCCATCCCCTTGGCGGTGTCGAATGTGCCCGAAAGATCGGTCAGGTAAATCGTGTCGGTGATCTGCAACCGGTCCAGCGCCACGCGCATCGGCGGCCCGGCTTGCCCCTCGGCCCCGCCGAACTCGGCCCGGCGCATGTCGAGCGTGCCGCCGCCCAGCACCACCTGCACCGGGTTGCCCTTGCCCTGCCCGATCAGTTGCAACGGGATATCCAGCCAGTCGCCCCGCCGCAGCCGGTCGATCTGCACCCGGTCCAATGCGCCGCCGGGGGCGAGGTCGATGGAGCCCGCCACCCGCAGCCCCGGCGCGTTTAGCTGAAAGGCGTCGATATTCGGCGTCTCGCCCAAACGCCCCGCCAGTCGGAGTTCGCCCTTAGTTTTCGTAGCTTTGTTCCAAGACAGTTGCGGAACGAAGACACCCAGCCCGGCCAGATCGCTTTGCAAGGTGAAGCGCGGCGCTTCGCCCTTCTTGAGGTCCACGGCAATCTGCCCGCGCCCCTCGCCGCGCAGGCTGCCGGGGGGCAGTGCCACGCCAAAGGCTTCGAGCCCCGCCGGGGTCAGCGCCACCTGCGCGGTCAGGCGGCTTTCATCCGAGCCGGGGCCGATTGCCTGCGACCATTCCCCGTCGAAACCCACCCCATCGATACGCCCTGCGCCGCCGATGGTGATACGGTCATTGTTGGCGGTGATGGACAGTTTGCTGGCCTGAAGGCTCCGGTCTTTGACTAACGTATCGGTCGAGAGCGCCAGCAGATCCCCCGCGAAGTGATAGCGCACGTCTTCGGGCTTGCCGCCCTTTTTCAACGGCAACGCCAGCGTGCCTTTCAGCACCGCCTCCCCATCCGCGAGCGTCACAGGCAACCCTGCCTTCTCCATCACCCGCATCGGCGGCTGATTGAGCAGCGACAGCGCCGCGGTCAGGGTGGAGCGCGTGTTGAGCCGGATAACCGAGGGGCTGCCGTCTTTCACCCGCACATCGGGAATGATGAAGGAGGACCCATCCAGCGTCACCGCCCCGCCCTGCGGCGCGATGACCTCGCCCGCGTCCACCGTGACGACAAGGCGGTTGTCGAGCAGGCTCATATGGCCGCTGCCATCGGTGATATGCGGCAGGGTTTTGAGAAACCGCACCTCGGCCCCGGCATAGTCGAAGGCGACATAGGTCTGCGGCGCCTGCCCCGGCGCCATGCGCAGCGCCAGATCGAGGTTGCGCATCCGGCCCGCGTGAAGGTTCTCATCCAGCCATTTGCGGGTCTTGGGCTTCACCCCCTCGGGCCAGAGCGCCAGCAGGCGTTCGGGGCTGAGCCGGTCCATCCGCCCGTCGAGGGACAGGTTCCAGCCCTCAGGCTCGGCCACCAACGCGCCATCAAGGCGCAGGTTGCGGCCCTGATCACTGATCTCCAGACGCCCCAGTTTCAGGTGAAACGGGTCGAGGCTGAGTTCAAAGTCGATATCCGCCTGATCCAAGGCCACCGTTTCGGGGTAGACTTCCGCCGGATTGGCCCGCAGGTCGCGCAGGCTGAACTGCCCCACCATCCGCCCCGGAATGCCGCCCGTGACATCGCCCAGTTGCGAACTGCCTGTGATATTGCCCGAGACCCAAGGGCTGTCGAGCGACATCTCGTCAAAGCGCAACACCTGGCGCGCGGGGTCGTAGCTGAAATAGCTCTGCGCCCCATCGAAGGGGATCGGCTTGGTCTGCGGGTTGGGCTGCAAGACGCCCTTGCCGATCTGCAAAGAGGCGTTGATCGGCGCGAAACGCCCTGCGCTGTCGATGCCGCTGCGCACCGCGCCCGAGATATTGGTCCGCAGCACCTCAAGCCACGAAAAGGCAGGCCCCTGCGCCGCGATGTCGCGCGCATCGACCCCGTCGAAGGTCACACCAAAGATCGCGGCATTCTCACCGATTTGGCTGCTGTAATTGGCGGTGAGCGTGGCCACCCCCGCGCCCCCGCTGAGCACCGCGAGGTCCGCCGAGAGGTCAAGCGCATCGCCATGGCGCGACAGGCGCAGCCGCCCGCCATCTCCGGTCCAAGCGCGGCCCGCGCGGGCATCCTCGAACCGCAGTGTCAGCGCGCGCAGCTCGACCGAGCGGAGGGCGGAAAGCGCGGGTGCGGCCAGCACCTCGTCGATCTGGCCGATGAGTTGCGGCAGGGTCGCCGCTTCCCGCTCGGGTGGGGCGATTCCGGCCCCGGCGCTCAGGCTCACCCGGCCATCCGCCCCGCGGCGCAGGTTGGCCACCACGCCCGAAAGCGAAATCGCCCGCGGCTGCGCCACACCGCGCAGCAGGGACCGCATCGACAGGCTGGCCTTGAACTCATTGAAACTGACGATCTCATCGCCCTCGGGCGTGGTGACGAAGATGTTTTGCAAACGCACGCGGGGGCGCCATCCCTCGTCGATGACGAATTCCATCGCACCGAAGTCCACCCGCGCCTGTGGCAGGGCGCTCGCGATCCGCGCCTCGATCCGTGTCTGCACCCAAAGCGGCGCCGGGATCGGACGCCCGGTGAAATAGACCGCCGCCCCGGTGGCCAGCGCCGCCAAGAGCACCAGCACCACAGCCGAGACGATCCCCGCGCGGCGGCGCGACCGGCGGCGCGGCGACCCTTCGCCATCTGGCGCAGGGGGGCTGGAAGGGGACGGGTCGCGCATCGTGCTCCGGTTCGGATAGGGCGGCTTTCTGGGGCGGCTTTGACGTTGTCAAATCAGATGCAGTATGACAGCCCTGAACGACCCTTCACAAGCCAAAGGAACCGCCCCATGTCGCAGATCGGACCCCAGCCCGGCCAACCGGCCCCGGATTTCACCCTTCCCGTGACCGGCGGTGGCGAGATCACGCTCTCTGCCTTGCGCGGCGCGCCGGTGGTTCTGTTCTTCTACCCACGCGACGACACGCCCGGCTGCACCAAGGAATCGATCGGCTTTTCCGAGCGTTTGTCTGAGTTCGCCGAGGCAGGCGTGCAGGTCTTTGGCATTTCGCGCGACAGTATGGACAAACACGAAAAATTCGCTGCCAAACACGTGTTGACGGTGCCGCTTTTGTCAGACACCGATGGCGCGGTGACCGAAGCCTATGAGGTTTGGGTCGAAAAGAACATGTACGGCAAGAAATCCATGGGCATTGAACGCGCGACCTATCTGATCGACGCCGAAGGGCAGATCGCGCAGGTCTGGCGCAAGGTGAAGGTGCCCGGCCATGTGGATGCCGTGCTCGACGCGGTGCGCGGCGCATGATGCCGCTGGCGGAAATGGCCGAGGCTGTGCTGCGCACGGCGGATGGGCGCGAGAAGACGGCGCTGTCGCGGAAATATGCGGCGCAGTGGCTTTCGGCCCGGGAGGCCGGTGAGCGCCCCGAAGTGGGCCGCGCCGACCCGCCGCTGCACCCTGCCCGGCCCGCGCAGCCCGAATTGCTCTCGCCCCGCGACGTCCCGCGCCGCCGTCCCGGCACACCCGAGGGCCGCGCGGCGCTGCTTCATGCCGTGGCGCATATCGAGTTGAACGCAGTGGACCTGCATTGGGATGTGATCGCCCGCTTCTCCCATGTGCCGCTGCCCTTGGGCTTTTATGACGATTGGGTCAAAGCGGCTGATGACGAATCCAAACATTTCAACCTTATGTGCGATTGTCTTGAGGAAATGGGCAGCCATTACGGTGCCATGCCCGCCCATGCCGGCATGTGGCGCGCCGCCGAAGACACGGTGGACGATCTGATGGGCCGCCTCGCCGTGGTGCCCATGGTGCTGGAGGCCCGCGGCCTTGATGTGACCCCCGGCATGATCGAGATTTTCCGCAAAGCAAAGGCCACCAGCGCCGTGGCCGCGCTTGAGACGATCTATTCCGAAGAGGTCGCCCATGTGGCCTATGGCAGCAAGTGGTTTCACTTTCTCTGTGGCCGCCATGACGACGACCCAAAGGACCGTTTTCATGCCCTCGTGCGCAAGTATTTCCACGGCGATCTCAAGCCGCCCTTCAACGAGGAAAAGCGCGCCGAGGCGGGAATCCCGCCCGATTTCTACTGGCCCCTGACCGCGGATGGCGGGCCAAGCTGATCAAGGCCTGACGCAGCAAGTGTTTGGTATCGGCGGATTTTTGCCAATTAAAAAGCGCTTTTTCGGGCGAATGGGGGAATGCCGCGCAGGCGCGGGTCAATAGGGTTGCCCCATTCGCGGGCACTGGCTATTGACGTTGGGCGCGAAGGGGCCGAGGCCCCGCGCAGCGACGGGGCGGGACAAAGGACGAAAACGTGCGCACACGGATTGCCATCAAGACGCATGCTCTGCTTGAGCATTACTTTCCCGAACGCCGCGTCTTTCTGAAATCCGACAGCGACACACGTTTCATCCGCCTGCGGCCCGGCACGCAAATCCTCGGGCTGGCGGGATCGGCCTTTCTGGTCTCTTGGGCCATCATTGCCACCGCCATCATCTTGATGGACAGCATTGGCTCCGGCAATTTTCGCGAACAGGCCAAACGCGACCAGCGCACCTATCAGGCCCGGCTGAACGAGCTTTCCGCACAGCGCGATCTGCGCGCCGAAGAGGCGCTTGCCGCCCAAGACCGCTTTAACGCCGCGCTGACGCAGATTTCCGTCATGCAGTCCGAACTGCTGGCCTCTGAGACCCGCCGCCGCGAATTGGAGACCGGGATCGAGGTGATCCAATCCACCCTGCGCGACACGATGAAAGACCGCCAGAAGGCCCGGCTGAAACTGGCCGAACTGGAAGGCAGCCTTGAGAATGGCGAAGCGGGCAGCCTGCGCGCCGATGCCGATCAGGCGCCGGTCGATTTCCTTGCCCAAGCCCTTGCCCGGACCGCGGCGGAGCGCGACAAGGTCGTGGTGGACGCGCAGGATGCGCTGTTGCAAGCCGATGAGATGGCCCAAGAAATCGCCCTGATGCGCGATCAGAACGACGCAATCTTCCGCCAGCTTGAAGAGGCGATGAGCGTTTCCGTTGCCCCGCTCGACAAGATGTTCCGCAGCGCAGGCATGCCGACTGACCGTATCCTCGCCACCGTGCGCCGGGGCTATTCGGGCCAAGGCGGGCCGATGACGCCGCTGTCCTTCACCACCCGCGGCGAAGAGCTGAGCCCCGACACGCTGCGCGCGAACAAGCTGCTGGGCCAGATGGACCGGTTGAACCTCTACCGCATCGCCGCCGAAAAGGCGCCCTTCGCGAACCCGGTTAAAAACGCTTTCCGCTTCACCAGCCAGTTCGGCTATCGCCGCGATCCCAAGACCGGCGGCCGCCGGATGCACAAGGGCGTCGACTTTGCCGCCGGGATGGGCACGCCGCTCTATGCGACCGCCGATGGCGTGGTGATTCACGCAGGCTGGTCCTCGGGCTATGGCCGTCTGGTCAAGATCCAGCATGAGTTCGGCATCGAGACCCGTTATGCCCACATGTCCAAGCTGCGCGTGAAAGTTGGTCAAAGAGTCTCGCGCGGGCAGCATATTGGTGATATGGGAGCATCAGGACGGGTCACCGGTGTCCATCTCCACTATGAAGTCCGCGTAGGTGGCAAGGCTGTTAACCCCATGATCTATATCAAGGCTGCAAACGATGTTTTCTAAAAGCAAAATCAACGATCCCGCCCCTCAGGATGCAGATGTGTCCAAACCGGCACCCTCCGGTGCATCCTCGGCCCCGGCGCCCTCTAAGCAGAGCGAATTCAAGGCCAGCGCGCCCAAGGCAAAGCCGCCTGCATCCGTTCTGTCTTCGGACCTGCATGTAACCGGCAATATGAAAACGACGGGCGACGTTCAGGTCGAAGGCACCGTCGAAGGCGACATTCGCGCCCATCTGCTGACCATCGGTGAGACGGCGACGATCAAGGGCGAAGTGGTTGCCGATGACGTGGTGATCAATGGCCGCATCGTGGGCCGCGTGCGGGGCCTCAAGGTCCGTCTGACATCGACCGCGCGGGTCGAGGGCGACATCATCCACAAGACCATCGCGATCGAATCCGGCGCGCATTTCGAAGGCTCCGTGCAGCGTCAGGACGATCCGCTGAACCCCGGCGCGAAATCCGCACCCGCGCAGAAGCCAAACCCTGCGTCCTAAGGTTTCGGCAGGCTAAACATTCGCAGGCGTCGCAGGGAATGCGGCGCCTGTTTGCTTGGGGGGGGGGGGACAGTCTACGCTGCACCCTGCCCGCTTCGCCAATATCAGTAGTTCGGAATATGCGCCGCGCTGCGCTGATGGCAGACCACTGGCGATAACGCTCATTTCTCTACAGCCTGAGCTGGCCGATGCGTGGGGAGAGCAAGCCCCCCCACGCGATGCTAGTCGGGACGTTACTCGGTCACGGTGACCTTTTCCATCACGTCCGGCGTGCCCACGACGGCGCCGTTCGGGCCGGTGCCGCGCTTGATGGCATCGACCACGTCCTGCCCTTCGGTGACCTTGCCGACAACGGTGTACTGACCGTTGAGGAAAGGTGCTTCGTCGAACATAATGAAGAACTGGCTGTTGGCACTGTTCGGGCTCTGGCTACGGGCCATGCCGACGACGCCTTTCTCATAGGCGATGTCCGAGAACTCGGCCTTGAGGTCAGGCTTCTCGGAGCCGCCCATGCCAGCGCGTGCGGTGTCGCCATCGGCGCGGCCAAACTGCACATCGCCGGTCTGCGCCATGAAACCGTCGATCACGCGGTGAAAGACCACCCCGTCATAGGCGCCCTCTTCGGCCAGTTCGGTGATCTGCGCGACGTGGGCAGGTGCCACATCTTCCAACAGGTCGATCTTGATGGTGCCATTGGCCTCGCCCGCGATCTCGATCTCTAGCCCGGTGGCCGCAGCCGCCGAGCCGAGGAGCGCCAGTACGGCGCTGGTGCCGAAAAGCTTACGCATCGGCGGCCACCTTGACGGAGATCATGCGGTCGGGGTTCGCAGGCGGCTCGCCCCGGGTGATCGCATCGACATGCTCCATGCCGGAAATGACCTGCCCGTAAACGGTGTATTGACCGTTGAGGAAGTCATTGTCCTTGAAGTTGATGAAGAACTGGCTGTTGGCGCTGTCGGGGTTGGCCGAACGGGCCGCACCGATGGTGCCGCGTGCGTGCGGAACCTTGGAGAATTCTGCGGGCAGGTTCGGCAGGTCCGAGCCGCCAGTGCCCGCCGCGCGCAGGTTGAAGTTGTCTTCCATGTTGCCATTGGCCACGTCGCCGGTCTGGGCCATGAAGCCTTCGATCACGCGGTGAAAGGCGACGTTGTCGTATTTACCGGCGCGGGCCAGTTCCTTCATCCGCTCCACATGTTTGGGCGCAAGGTCGGGCATCAATTCGATGGTGACGGTGCCGCCTTTCAGTTCCATCAGGATGGTGTTCTCGGGGTCTTTGATCTCGGCCATGGGGCAATCCTTTGGTTTGTCTTTGCCAGATACCTAAGGAGCTTGGCCGCGATTGCCAAGCCGCGCATTGACCTGAGGAAAGATAACAGCAAAACACAGCGCAAGAGATTGGATTGGGAGAATACCGATGGGCTGGAAGTCACTGGACGATATGGAACTGGACGGCAAGCGCGTGCTCTTGCGCGTCGACATTAACGTGCCGGTCGAAGAGGGCCGCGTCACCGATGCCACGCGGATCGAGCGGATCGTCCCCACGGTGAACGACATCCTGTCGCGCGGCGGCAAGGTGACGCTGCTGGCGCATTTCGGACGGCCCAAGGGCAAGGTCGTCGAGGAAATGAGCCTGCGCCAAGTCCTCCCCGCGCTGGAAAAGGCACTGGGCCGCGACGTGGCATTCTTGCCCTCGTTGGACGCCGCAGGCGATGCGCAGGCCGATCTGCAACTCATGGAAAACATCCGCTTCTACCCGGGTGAGGAGGCCAACGACGAAGATTTCGCCCGCCAACTGGCCGCGCTCGGCGATATCTATTGCAATGATGCCTTCTCTGCCGCGCACCGCGCCCATGCCTCGACCGAGGCGCTGGCGCGGCTGCTGCCCGCCTGCGCAGGGCGCTTGATGCAGGCGGAGCTCTCGGCGCTGGAGACGGCACTGGCCAAGCCCGAGCGCCCGGTGGGCGCTGTCGTGGGCGGGGCCAAAGTCTCCACCAAGATCGCGCTTTTGGAGAACCTCGTGAACCGGCTCGACGTCTTGGTCATCGGCGGCGGCATGGCGAACACCTTCCTCGCCGCATTCGGGGCCGATCTGGGCAAATCGTTGGAAGAGCCAGACTATTACGACACGGCCAAGGACATCATGGCGCAGGCCGAGAAGGCGGGCTGCCGGGTCATCCTGCCGGTCGACGGTCTGGTCTCGCGGGAGTTCGCCAAGGGTGCGGCCCATGAGGTCGCCCCGCTTGGCCCCGATGCGAAGCTCGCGACAGATCAGATGGTGCTCGACGCGGGCCCTGAGACTGTCGCATTGGTCGAGACGGCCTTCGCCGAACTGCGCACCCTGATCTGGAACGGCCCCATGGGGGCCTTTGAAATTCCGCCCTTCGACACCGCCACCGTCGCCGCCGCTCGGGCAGCCGCCGCCAAGACCCGCGAGGGCAAGCTGACCTCCGTCGCCGGGGGCGGTGACACGGTCGCGGCGCTGAACCAAGCGGGCGTGGCGGATGATTTCACCTATATCTCCACCGCCGGGGGCGCTTTCCTTGAATGGATGGAAGGCAAGACCCTGCCCGGCGTCGCAGCTTTGGGCGGCTAAGTCGCGCAAAAACGCGATTTACCGCTAAAAACAACGGGTTTCCCGCAATTGTGGGATTCCCATGACGAATCGCCTGTGTCATACTGATGTCACGTCCGCCAAGAGACGCAGAGGCAGAACCATGACACGCAACACCCGTCCGGCTTTCGGCACATTGCTGTTTTTCGCAATCGCTTTCGCGCTGAGCCTGTATTTCACCTTCGCCGCCGTGCAGGGGGATTTCGGCCTTTTCCGCCGGACCGAGATCGTGGCCGAGAACCAAAAGCTGAGCGACCGTCTGGCCGAGGTCCGCGCCGAAGTTGCCCGGATGGAAAACCTGACCCGCCGCCTGTCGGACGACTACCTCGACCTTGATCTTCTGGACGAACGCGCGCGCAAAGTGTTGGGCATGGTCCGTACCGATGAGATCGTCATTCGCTAAGCTTTCGCGGCTTATCGTCTATTGGCCTCTGCCCCGCGCCTGCGGCCTTGCAATCACACGAAATCTCTGGCCTCCTTCGCCTTGTCAGCCGTGGTGCGCGCACCACGTCACAAAGTCTCTCGCAATCCATTCTGGAATGCGTTAGGGAATAGTTTAACGCTAAACTACTTTTGGCACCTGACCAAAGCCGACGGAGGAGACGTCCATGGCCGCGAGGAAATCGAGCAAGAAACCCAATGTCTCGGCGGAGGAGCTGACCAGCTACTACCGCGACATGCTGCTGATCCGGCGGTTTGAAGAGAAAGCCGGACAACTTTACGGCATGGGGCTGATCGGGGGGTTCTGTCACCTCTATATCGGACAAGAAGCGGTTGTTGTCGGCCTTGAGGCCGCTGCCGAGGAGGGCGACAAGCGCATCACCTCCTACCGCGACCACGGGCATATGCTGGCCTGCGGCATGGACCCTAACGGCGTCATGGCCGAGCTGACGGGCCGCGAGGGCGGTTATTCCAAAGGCAAGGGCGGCTCGATGCACATGTTCTCGAAAGAGAAGCATTTCTATGGCGGTCACGGCATTGTGGCGGCACAGGTGCCGCTTGGTGCGGGCCTTGCCTTTGCCGATCAATACAAGGGCAACGGGCGCGTCACCTTCACCTATTTCGGCGACGGTGCGGCGAACCAGGGCCAGGTCTACGAGACCTTCAATATGGCCGCGCTGTGGAAACTGCCGGTGATCTTCGTGATCGAGAACAACCAATACGCCATGGGCACCTCGCAGCAGCGCTCGACCTCCTCGGCCGAGATCTGGGAACGTGGCCGCGCCTTCGGCATCCCCGGTGAGGCGGTCGACGGCATGGACGTGCTGGCGGTCAAGGAAGCCGGTCAGAAGGCCGTGGAACACGCCCGCAAGGACGGCCCCTATATTCTGGAGATCAAGACCTACCGCTATCGCGGCCACTCCATGTCCGACCCCGCAAAATACCGCACCCGCGAGGAAGTGCAGAAAATGCGCGACGAGCGTGACCCGATCGAAGCCGTGCGCACGCTGCTGCTGGAGGGCAACCACGCGAGCGAGGAGGATCTCAAGGCGATCGACAAGGAGATCAAGAAGATCGTGAACGAAAGCGCCGATTTCGCCAAGGAAAGCCCGGAGCCGCATCTCGACGAGCTCTGGACCGATATCTACGCAACCGAAGTTCCGCAGGAGGCCTGAAGCAATGGCAACCGAAATTCTCATGCCCGCCCTCAGCCCCACCATGGAAGAAGGCACGCTCGCCAAATGGCTGGTCAAGGAAGGTGACGAAGTCTCCTCCGGTGACATTCTGGCCGAGATCGAGACCGACAAGGCCACGATGGAGTTCGAGGCCGTCGACGAAGGCACCATCGGCAAGATCCTGATCGAGGAAGGCACCGAAGGGGTCAAAGTGAACACCGCCATCGCCGTGCTGCTGGAAGAAGGCGAAGACGCCTCCGACATCGACAGCGCCAAATCCGCGCCCGCCGAAGGCAAGGGCGATGATGCCAAGCCCGCGCAGGCGAAATCCTCGGACGACGACCGCGAGACGCCCGCCGAAGGCAAGAAACAGCCTGAACCGGACACCAGCCCCGACTGGCCCGAAGGCACCGAGATGAAGCAGCAGACCGTCCGCGAGGCGCTGCGTGATGCCATGGCCGAGGAGATGCGGCGCGACGAGAACGTCTTCCTCATGGGCGAGGAAGTCGCCGAGTACCAAGGTGCCTATAAGATTTCCCAAGGTCTGCTGGATGAGTTCGGCGCCAAACGCGTCATCGACACGCCGATCACCGAACACGGCTTTGCCGGCATCGGCGTCGGCGCGGCCTTCGGCGGTTTGCGCCCCATCGTCGAGTTCATGACCTTCAACTTCGCCATGCAGGCGATGGACCAGATCATCAACTCCGCGGCCAAGACGCTCTACATGTCAGGTGGCCAGATGGGCGCGCCCATGGTCTTCCGCGGCCCCAACGGTGCTGCGGCCCGCGTCGGCGCCCAGCACTCCCAAGACTACGCCGCTTGGTTCATGCAGATCCCCGGGCTCAAGGTCGCGATGCCCTATTCGGCCAGCGATTACAAAGGCTTGATGAAGTCCGCGATCCGTGACCCGAACCCGGTGATCTTCCTTGAGAACGAGATCCTCTACGGTCGCAGCTTCGACGTGCCGGACATTGAGGACTATACCGTCCCCTTCGGCAAGGCCCGGATCTGGCGCGAGGGCGCCGATGTCACCATCGTCAGCTTCGGCATCGGCATGACCTATGCGCTGGAAGCGGCGGAGAAACTGGCCGAAGACGGTATCGAGGCCGAGGTCATCGACCTGCGCACCCTGCGCCCGATGGACACCGAGACGGTGCTTAAATCCGTGATGAAGACCAACCGCTGCGTGACGGTCGAAGAAGGCTGGCCGCAAGGCTCGGTCGGTGGCTACATCAGCGGCGTGATCATGCAGGAGGCGTTCGACTACCTCGACGCCCCGGTCATCACCTGCACCGGCAAGGACGTGCCCATGCCCTATGCCGCCAACCTCGAAAAACACGCGCTGGTCACCACCGACGAGGTGATTGAGGCCGTGCGCAAAGTCACCTACCGGTAAGGAGCGGATCATGCCCACAGAAATTCTCATGCCCGCCCTTTCGCCCACGATGGAGGAAGGCACGCTCGCCAAGTGGCTGGTCAAGGAAGGGGACGAGGTCGCCTCGGGCGACATCCTCGCCGAGATTGAGACCGACAAGGCCACGATGGAGTTCGAAGCCGTCGACGAAGGCACCATCGGCAAAATCCTGATCGAAGAAGGCAGCGACGGCGTGAAGGTAAACACGCCGATCGCGGTGCTGCTTGAAGAAGGCGAAAGCGCCGATGATATCGACAGCGCCGCCCCGGCCAAAGAAGAGAAACCTCAGGCTGAGGAAGCGCCCAAAGCAGCCGAGGCCGAGACGCCCGAAGCGGGCTATGGCCGCGGTGCGACGGATGCGAATGACGCGCCGACCAAAAGCGACGCCAAAGCCCCCGCCGCGCCCAAGGACGACAAGGGCGGGCGCATCTTCGCCTCCCCCCTCGCCCGCCGGATCGCTGCGGACAAGGGGCTGGACCTCACCCAGATCGAGGGCAGCGGCCCGCGTGGTCGGATTGTCAAAGCCGATGTGGAAAGCGCCCAGCCGACGGCTGCCAAGGCCGACAGCCCCGCCGCCGCCAAGGACGCCGCGCCGGTGACACAGCCTGCCCCCGCTGGCCCCTCCTCCGACGCCGTGCGCAAGATGTACGAGGATCGCGAAGTCGAAGAGGTCAAGCTCGACGGGATGCGCAAGACCATCGCCGCGCGCCTTACCGAGGCCAAGCAGACGGTCCCGCATTTCTACCTGCGCCGCGACATTCAAATCGACGCGCTGTTGTCCTTCCGCAGCGACCTGAACAAGCAGCTCGAAGCCCGCGGCGTGAAGCTTTCGGTTAACGATTTCATTATCAAAGCCTGCGCGCTGGCGCTGCAATCGGTGCCCGATGCCAACGCCGTTTGGGCCGGGGATCGTATTCTGAAGCTCAAGCCTTCGGATGTGGCCGTGGCCGTGGCCATCGAAGGCGGGCTGTTCACCCCCGTGCTACAGGACGCCGACACCAAGTCGCTCTCGACCCTCTCGGCGCAGATGAAAGACCTCGCCACCCGCGCCCGCGACCGCAAGCTCGCTCCGCATGAGTATCAGGGCGGCAGCTTTGCCATCTCCAACCTTGGGATGTTCGGGATCGACAATTTCGACGCGGTCATCAACCCGCCGCATGGCGCGATCCTCGCCGTGGGCGCGGGCGTGAAGAAACCGATCATCGGCAAAGACGGTGAAATCACGGCGGCGACAGTCATGTCCGTGACGCTCTCGGTCGATCACCGCGTGATCGACGGGGCGCTCGGGGCCCAGCTGTTGAATGCGATTGTCGAGAACCTTGAAAATCCGATGATCATGCTGGCCTAAGAGCTGCACCACCCAAACGAAGAAAGCCGGGGCATGCCCCGGCTTTTCTATTGCGATACTGGCATCTGCCGTTATTCGGGGTCTGGCCCGAAGAGATGGTTCATCGACATCGAGGGCTGATCGCAACCCGCCTCCCCAACGATCCGCGCAGGTATCCCGGCGACGGTTTTGCAGGCGGGCACAGGCTCGAGCACCACCGACCCCGCCGCGATGCGGCTGCAATGGCCGATAGAGATATTGCCCAGAACCTTCGCGCCCGCGCCGATCAACACGCCATTGCCGATCTTGGGGTGACGGTCCTCTTCCTCTTTGCCGGTGCCGCCAAGGGTCACCGAATGCAGCATTGAGACGTTGTCGCCCACCACCGCCGTCTCACCGATGACGATGGAATGCGCGTGGTCGATCATGATGCCCTTGCCCATCTTGGCCGCCGGATGGATATCCACGCCAAATATCTCGCTCACCCGCATCTGGATGAAATAGGCCAGATCACGCTTGCCCTTGGCATAGAGGTAATGGCCCACACGGTAGGCCTGCACCGCCTGATAGCCTTTGAAATACAGAATCGGCTGCAACAAACGATGGCAGGCCGGGTCGCGGTCATAGATGGCCACCAGATCCGCACGCGCCGCGGCGACGAGATCGGGGTCTTCGGCATAGGCTTCTTCGACCATCTCGCGCACGACCATCATCGACATCTCGTTCGACGAAAGCTTGGCCGCGATGCGATAGGAAAGCGCATTCTCGATCGATTTATGGTGCAGGATACAGGCATGTACAAAGCCGCCGATCAACGGCTCATCACGCACCGCATCCTCGGCTTCTTGCTGAATCTGGTCCCAGACCGGGTCCACTTTCGAGATATTTCTGCGTGTCTGCGCCATGGCACGGGCTCCTTCACTCTGCCGTAAGGGTAGCTCATGCAATAGCGTAGGACCATTTGTAAATCCGCACATGCTCAAAATCGTGATAACGCGCGGGCCTATCCGGGGACGGTCAAACCTGTGGCCGGCCCCGCGCCATATGTGGCCGAGATCTGCGCCACCGTCACGTCAAACGCTCCGCTGACGCCATCCGCTGCCCGTGCCGCGGTGCTGTAGGTCCAGCGCGGCGTATCGATCAGCACCTCCCGCCGCTGCTCGCCGCCTTCGTAAACGCGTAAGAGATAGCGTTCACTTTCCTCGCCAAGCGGCACCTCCGGCCCCTCCCAAGCGTCGCCGTCGATCCGCGTTCGGCGAATCCAGCTAAGAGTGATATCGCCACTGGCCCCAGCCTCGGCCCGCAGATGACAGGGGCTGTAGGGCCGCAGACCATTCCCGTCAAAGGCATGAACTTGATGCAGGTAAGAGGGATCATCCACCGGTCGCCGCGCAGGCCCGATGCGGTAATGCTGTGCCACACGGCGCAGATGCGGGCTCAACTCCACCTGCTGTGGCGTCCCGTTCATCAGCACAAAGCGGGACCCGGCGGGCCAAACCTCGGGCATCAACCCATCGCTGCCCGCCTGCCCGCGCAAACGACCCGTCAGCCAATAGGTCATCGGGGCGACAAGCTGCACTTCCTGAAACTGGAACAACTCCCAACGGTCCGCGCTCCCATCCCCGATGGCGGCGAGGTTCGCCCCATTCAAAAGCGCCTCTCTGCTAACGGACTGAAGGCTGCCGCTGGTCAATTTGACCTCCAGCACCGGCCCCGCGTCAATCAACCCCGGGCGTGCTGCGTGCAACGGCGTTTGGGTAACGCCCATGATCGACCGGTTCGCCACTATGGCGTTCAGCGCATAGTCCGAATCCACGGCAGAACGGTAGACCGCGACGGACCCCGGCCAAGGGGTCGCCGTCACCGCCAGATGCGGCGCATGGGGCACCTCATCCCCGCGCAAAAGCGGCAGGTCCATGAACTGCGGCAGAACCGGCAGCGGCGGAACGAAGGGGCGCAGCGCTGCAAGTTCTTCTTCCAGCGGTGCGGGATCATAGACTTCGGGCTCGATCCGAACCCCGTCGATCAGCAGGGAACCGGCCTGTTCCACCCGGTCGACGCGGTAGCGCCCCGGCCCCTCCGCCCCATCGCCCGGCAGTTCGATCACATCCCCCGCCCCGACAGCCATCCGCGACGGCGGCAATGCCAGCCGCAGCGTGTCACGCGCGACACGCGCTTCGGTCAGCCAGCGTTCGGCCACCTGCCGCCCCTCGCCTCGGGTCAGGGCCATGTTAAGTTCGGTCCCGGTGACCGCATGGGTCGCCTCATCCGCTAGAACCGCTTCTTCGGCAATCGCGCCAAAATCCCCATCGGCCTGAATGAATCGCAGCCGAACACGGCCCGACACCTCGGCCTCCGCCTCACGCAACTGCTCGGTCAGCCCGCTCAGGTCGGGGTGAACCGCGAGACGATCAGGGTCGAGGGGCAGCGCATCTGCCCCGTCACGCATCCGAAACTGTAAAACCCCGTCGCGTTCGATCGCGTCAAAACCATAACGCAGCATCAGCGGTTGCAGCGCGGCCCGCGCCTCGCCAACCTCGGCAACCGTATAGCCGCGCACATAGCCGAACAGCGCGGAGGTATCGAAATGCACCACACCCGCCCGGCGGCAAATCTCTCCCACGACCGAGGCCAGCGACCGCGCCGAGGCCCGCCCGTTCAGCCAATGGCCGCGGCTGTAATTCTCCCCATCGCTCCAGAGATCGACATTATTGGGGAAGAAGGGAAAAGGCCGCGTGTCCCATGCCCAGACAAAGGCGCGCGTCATATCCAGCATCGGCGCGCCATATTCCTCCGAAATCGGATTATGCGCCGAATCGCGCCAGTAGTCCGAGATCGCGCGCAGATATTGCATCTGCATCAGATCGTCCCGTGCGCCGGTGGAATAATGCGGCAAGGCGCTTTCCGAGCTCTTCAGATCGAGGAACTTGTTGGGCTGGTTCGCCCCTTTGTCGATGGCCGCGCAGCCGTATTCCGTGAACCAAATCGGTTTCGACATGGGCTGCCAATCCGTTGGAGCCGCCTGCCGCTGCCCGCCGATACGCGGGTGGTGCGGGCTCTCCCACCATTGGCGCAGGTCTTTGTAGCGGTACACCCACGGCTCATCATGCGCGCCATCGCTGATCGGCGTGCGGATCTGCGCGTCGCGGGCCTCGGGCGAATGGTAGTACCAGTCATAGCCCTCGCCGCCTTCGATGTTGGATTTCAAATAGCCGATATCGTAGATCGTGGGCCAGTTCTCGCCGTCCAGATGCCCCTCCTCATCGCGCCAATCGGACAGCGGCATGTAGTTGTCGATCCCGATGAAATCAATCTGCGGGTCGGCCCATAGCGGATCAAGGTGAAAGAAGACATCGCCGCTGCCATCCTGCGGGTGATAGCCGAAATACTCAGACCAATCAGCGGCATAGCTGATCTTAACTTCCGGCCCCAACAAGGCGCGCACCTCTCCGGCCAAGGCCCGCAGCGCGGCCACCGCGGGAAAGCTGTTGCCTGCCGCGCGTATCTGGGTCAGCCCCCGCATTTCGGAGGAGATGCAAAACGCCTCGACCCCGCCTGCCGCGGCGCAAAGCGCGGCATAGTGCAAGATGAAGCGCGACAGGGTCCATTCCTCGGGGCCGTTGTAGATGACCGAGCCTTCGCCCACCACGAAATCCGCAGCCGTGACGGTTCCGAAAAACGCCGCCACCTCAGCCTCTGCCGCCGCCGTACCGCCCGGGCTGCCCGGTCGCCCCGGGGCCACCGAAAGCGTGATCCGTCCGCGCCACGGCAAGCGGGGCTGGTCCTCGGCATCGCTATAGGGGTCCGGGAGCCCGTTTCCTTCGATCTGATCCATCAAGATAAACGGATAGAACATCACCGCCTTGCCCGCTGTCTTCAGCGCGTGAATGGCCTCGACCACCGCCGCATCGGCGGGCGTGCCGCCGTAGATCGGGCGCGCGTCTTGCTGGGTGATCACCTGTGCCGTGCCACGCGTCAGGCCAGAGACTCGCCAAGGCATGTTCTCCCCATCGATATCCGGGTCTTCGACCTTGGGCCGCAGGCGACAGTCGCCGCAGCGCAGATCGCTGCCAAACCACGACACAACGAGAGAGGCCGCTTCCAACCGCGGCAATTCCTCGGTCAGGCTTTCCAAGGACACCACGAAATCGGTCTTGGCGAAGGGCGAGTTCACATTGGCGCTCCACCGGCTGCCGGGGCCGTCGGTGTAATGCACCGGGGTCGTCGCCAGCGCGTATTCCCCCGTGCCGGGGATCAGGGCGACCCCCTGAACACCATAGGCTGGCGCATGCTCCCACCCCGGCGCTTGCGGCTGCTCTGGGCGCATCACCTCGAAAGAGAACTGCGGCACCCGGTTGCCAAATTGCGCAAGCGGGAGGTGTTCCATCACCACATAGGCCGTGCCGCGATAGGCGGGCACCCGGTCCGCGCCCTCGATCGCGGCGATGGTCGGGTCAGGCTGCTGGTCCGCGGCACCTCGGTAAACGCGCATGTTCAGATCGTCCGGGGCAATCTCCTCCCCATCCGCCCAGATGCGCCCGACGCTGGTGATCTCCCCTTCGCAGAGCGCGATGGCAAGGCTGACGGTATAGCTGTATTCGGTGTTCTTTGGCGTCGGCGGGCCGCCCTTTCCGCCGCCACTGACTTCGGTGGCCTCTTGAAACTGCGAGGCCCAGATGACATGCCCCGCCAGTCGCATCCGCCCGTAAAGCTGCGGGATCGCCGCCCCCTCGCCCGAGCCTGTCAGGCGAAAGCGATCCACCTTACCGGTCTCGACCGCCTCCCCGCCTTGGCCCAGCAAGCGTTGATCCACCAATCGCCCAAGGCTCGCCCCCACCGCGCGGCCCACCGCGACCGAAGACAGCCCCGCCAGCGTGCCTCCGATAGAGCCGCCAACTGCCGCCCCCGCTGCCGAAAGAACAATCGTCGCCATCAGGAGACCTCCTCAGGAAATACAAAACGCGCCACGATGCGCCGTTGCCATGGCGGGCTGAGCGGGCTTTCCACCACTCCATGCCGCGCATAGGCGTGAATGAAACTGGCGCTGGCCCCGACGCGCGCCTGCAGCCCAAGGTGCTTTGCCACCGCGCCCTGCCGCATCCGGAAAAGCAGCACGTCACCGGGGGCCGCATCATCGCTGCCTTTCACCGCCATATGCCGCAGCGCCGCCGCCCAGAGGCGCTCCTCCCCCTGCGGCTCGGACCAATCCATCGAATAGGCCGGCACCGCCTCAGGTTCCGCGCCCAGCAACTGCCGCCAAAGCCCCCGGATCAGGCCCAGACAATCGCAGCCCGCCCCCTTTGTCGCAGCCTGATGCACATAGGGCGTGCCAATCCATCCGCGGGCGGCCTGCACCAAACGCTCCCCCGCAGCACTCATCGGCGTGACCCGCCGCCGTTCGCACCGTCCGACCGGGGCACCGCCATCATCCAATCCTCCCCCGGCAAATCGGGAAAGCCGCGATAGTTCAGCAGGTTGTTGAACTTCAGCCGACAGGTCTCCATCCGCTTGTCGCAGCCTGCGGTAAGCCGGACACGGGTGCCCGCCGCCACCGCGCCGCGGATCGGCTGCCAAAGCTCGATCACGCGCTCCCCGTGCTCATGGTAGTCACGTTTGACCATGCCCCAGAGCCCCGCCGCGGGCCCCTCCAGCACATCAAGCCGCCCTCGCGCAAACCAACCTTCCTCGTAGCCCGGGAACGCGGTCCAACGGAAATACTGCGCCTCCGCCACCGTCTCGACCGCGCGCGTCTCGGCATAGCCGGGCGCTGTGAGATCGAACCGGCACTCGCTATCCCCCAAGACCGCCGAACAGGGCTTTTGATAGACCCGCCCCATGGGCCGATTGAGCGGTTCCGTCAGCCCGCGCAACTCGGCGCGAAAGCTGCCCCCCGCGCGGTGCAGCTCACCGATTGAGCCGCGAAATTGCAGCCGTCGCTGCGCGGGATCCGCCCAGTTCACCAGCCACGCCTGCACCTCGGCGCCGTCAAAGCGCCCCTGTTCGATCTCATCCTCGCGGATCGCATCATCGCTGAGCGCGCCAAGCGCCTCTGTGTTATCAACCGACAACCCGCTGGTCTGGGCCAACGCCCGCGCGCTCAGCCCGGTATCGGCACGAAAGGTGACCCCGTCGAACATCAGCGGCATGTCGTGGTCGGTAAAGGCAAATACCACCCCATCCGCGCGCGTCACCTGCCAGCAATGGCAGAGCGTCGTCACACCCTGCGCGATATGGGCTGCAAAGCCCCCGTTCAGCCCCGCCATCAGACCCGCACCTCGATCACCGGCACGTCGGGCACCTGTCCGGCCTGAAAACTCTCGACCGAGACCAGAATGCGGTCGGTGTCAAAGCGCACCGGCACGTCGAACTCAAAGCCCGCGAAAATCTCGATCTCAGGGTCGGGCGGATGGGCGAAGGTGATGATCCCGCTCTCTGCGTCGACCTCATATTCGACGCCCTCGCGCAGCTCATCCTGCTCAAGCCCCACGCGCACGGTCCCCGCGGCCGGTTTGGTGATCGGACGGCGATAGGACTGCGCCCCCGAGCGGTAGGTCTTGGTCAGTTGAAACGCCGCCTGAACCCCATCCCCATAGCCGATGCTCTGGTCGTCGAAAGCCACCGGAAGCGCCATTTTGCCCGACTTATAATCGGCCCAATCTTTCCAGCGAAACCCGTACATCTGTCCCATGCGTGCCTCGAAAAAGGCAATCAGCACCTGTAGATCATCGATCGAGCGCATCCCCAGCCCGGCATCATAGACCCGCCGCGAATGGGCCCAGGGCGTGTTACGCTCCTCATGACCGTTGGCCAAGCTGACCACATCTGTCTGCCGTTGCGGCCCCCCGACAGAGCCAAAGCTCAGCGACGGGGGAAATCTGACCTCGTGAAACTGCATGATCTGCTCCTTTATCCGCCGCGCGGCCTATCGGTTGCGATTGCCGGTGCTGAGGGCACGGCTCAACTGTGCGGCGATCTGGCTTTGGCTGCGCTGAAACCCCTGTACATCGGGGGTAGTGATGTTCATGACGATGGTCGTCGCTCCGCCGCCGTTGCCGCGCACGCCCAGCTTGCCATCCGCCCCCCGCGCCAAGGGCATGATCGCCTCCGGCCCGGCCTCTCCCATCAGCCCCGTGCCGCCGCGCATGGGAAAGGCCGTGGCCGAGGTCACCACACCGCCCTGCGCGAAAGGCATGACCTTACCTTGCGAGAAAGGCGCGCCATCGGCGAAGGGCAATATCCCCTCCACAATGCTGCCCACGCCCTCGCTGATCAGCCCGCCGAAATGGTCCGTCACCGGGCGCATCGCGGCATTGTAAGTCGTGCGGATCATCGACTGCGCCAAGTCGCTTAGCGCGTCCGAGAGTTTGGCCCCGTCAAAGACCACCCCATCAAAGGCCCGCCTCAATCCACGGCTGAGCCCTTTCTCAAGGGTCGCCACGTCTTTGCCCGTCGCGGCGAGCGCGCCGCGCATTCGCCGCAGCTCCCCGTCGAACCCGGCCACCAAACCGCTGGTCTGCGCCAGCGTCTCATTCAGCCCCTCGGCCCGGCTCTCAAGGTTCTCGAAATCGTCAAAGTCAGCCATCACCGGCCCCTTTCGTCTCATCTGGATAGGCCGCCATCAGCGCGGCGAGACCGTCGCTCAGCAGCGGCGTGGGGCCAGACTTCGGCCCCAGCATCAACTGCAACTCCGCCGGCGTCAGCGCCCAGAATTGATCCGGCGGCAGCCCCACCCGCAGCAACGCGGGCCAGTCAAGGCCGCTTGCCGCGCTCACGCCTGCACCGTAAAGGCCCGCGCCAACAATTCCGCCGCCGCCCGCGCCGCCGCCATCGGCCCGCCCTCGATCTGCGCGTGTTCAAGCGTGGCGGCATCCATCTCCGCCCCGCCTCCGCGCAGCCCGGCGAGCAACAGGGCCAAGACATCGCGGCTCGAAAAACGATTGCTTTCAAACCGCTCTACCAGGGCCACAAGGCTGTCGGCCTGCAACGCGGCCTCCAACTCGGCCAAGGCCCCAAGGGTCAGCCGCGCCTCATGACGTTCGCCATCAATCACGAGGCTCACCTCGCCGCGCCACGGGTTGGTCATGCTCACACCACCACATCGGGGGTAAAGATCAGCTCCCCCGCCGATTGCAGGCTAAGCTCAAAGGTGGCCTCCCCATTCAGCGACCCCGCGTATTCCAGAGCGGAGACCTGAAACGGCCCCTGCACCACGCCGAAATCCGGAATGATCACCTGAAAATCCGGCGTCAGCCCGTTGAAAAACAACTGCCGCGCCCGTTCATCCGTGCCCGCATCGCGAAACACCCCCGACCCGCTGATCGCAGCCGAGCGCATGCCCGCACCCGCCAATAGTTCCCGCCAACCGCCGCTTGAATCGAGCGAGGTCACATCCACCGTTTCGGCGTTGAAACTCACCCGTTTGGCCCTGAGCCCGGCAATCGTCTCGAACTGCCCATCGCTGGTCATATCCACTTTGACCAAAAGGTCCTTGCCCGCTTGAACTGCCATCACTGTCTCCTCGCACCAATCTGAAATCTAAAGTCTTATGCGTCCGCGACCCGGGCGCGGAATTGCAGGTCGATCCGCCGGGCAGAGGCCCCGTCGATCCGCCGCGCCGTCGCCTTGAGAAAGGCCATATCGACCACATGCCCGCGGCTAAGCGCCGGTTCCGCCCCATGCAGCAGGTCTGAGATCACCGCCGCGCAGCCCTTCGCGGTGCTGAACCCCGGCGCGCTGGTGACCACCGACAGGGTCAGACGATGCTCCGCCCCCGCACCTTCGGGATCCGACAGGTCCTTCGCCACCTCTTGGCCCAGCAGCACATAGGTCTCTGGCAGGCTCCCCCCCGGCACCGCGTCAAAGACCGCGTCACCGATCAGCGCAGTGAGCCCCGGATCGCTCTGCAACAGGTCATAAACCGCCGCCTGCAACGCCTCTGAAAGCGCATAGGTCATACCGCCACCTCCTCATCGGCAAAGCAGATCAGATACCGCCCGCCCGCATCGCTTTCGGCCACCGCCCGGATCACGAAGACCCGCGTGCCCTCGCGAAACCGCTGCTCGGGGGTTGGTCGCTGCGGAGCACCTTCCGGCGCCGCACGCACTGTGATCTTGACCCCCATCCGGCTGACGGCCACCCCGCCCTGCGCAGTCTCCCGCCCCGTCCGCGCGCGCACCTCGGCCCAAAGGGTGCCCACGGGCTGCCAGACCTCGCGATGCCCTCCCGCGCCATCGCTCACGCGCTGCGGCGCTTCCAATACAAGGGGCCGGTTCAACTGCGGGCGGCTCATGCCGTTCCCCCAAAGCCGAGGCGCACCCGGCGGTAGCGTTCGATCAGGCTGCTGACGCCAAAGGGCATGCACCCTTCGCCAAGCGCCGTGTCGTCGCGGTATTCATAGTAATGCGCGGCGAGCAGCATCACCGCTTGGGCCAAATCATCTGGCAACCCGCCCCAATCAGCGGCCATGCCCGCGTCGAAACTGATTAGCGCGGCCCCCGCGCTTGGGATGCGCGGCAGGGCGGCGGTGCTGGCCCGCAAACGCGGCGCTTGCGCATCGCGCTCCAGCCAATAGCGCTCGGGGTCCACCGCAGTCTCCACCCCGTCCCGCGCCACAAGCGCCAGCCGCGCGATCTCTTGCACCGGGGCCACGGGCAAGACCTGCGCCGCCGCATCGCGCCAAAAGGTCAGCGACAGGGCAAAACGCCGAATGATCAGCACCTTGCCCGTCCGCGCTTCCACCGCCGCCATCGCCGCGCGCAGGAAGCTGCGCAACACCGGGTCTTGAAGGCCGTCCTGCGCAAAGCCGGTGCCAAGGCGCAGATGCATTCTGAAGGCCTCAACCGGCAAAACCGCATCCGGCACATTTGTCTCTTCGATCAACATCATCGAACGTCTCCAAAAATCGCTCCCGCGCCCCTTGGGGCCATGCGGTTATTCCCGGACGCGCACCGGTTGCATTGCTCGGTCGGAGGGGAGCAGCTAGACAACGCAACCTCGCAGGCGCACGTCCGGACCGGGGCCAAGTTGCCCCGGCCCCGGCTCCGGCACCGGCTTACGCCAGGCCGAATTTCATCAGCTTGATCGCCGCGAAATCGCTCACGTCGCCGCCGACACGTTTGGTGGCATAGAACAGCACATGCGGCTTGGCGCTGAACGGGTCGCGCAGGATCCGCAGATCGGGGCGCTCGGCCACGGTGTAGCCTGCCGAAAAGTCGCCAAAGGCGATGGCCATCGCATCGGTCGCCGGATCGGGCATGTCCTCTGCCACCAGCACCGGATAGCCCATCAGCCGCGCAGGCTCCCCCGCCGCCAACCCGTCGGACCACAAGAACCGCCCATCGGTGTCTTTCAACTTGCGCACCTTGGCCGTGGTCTTGGAATTCATCACGAAGACCGCATTCTTGCGGTAAGCCGCGCCAAGGGCATAGACCAACTCGATGATCGCATCCGCCTCGGGGTTAGCGTTGGTGCCGCTGGGGACATAGCCCAGATTGCCCCAGGTCCAGATGTCGTTGTCCACCGCAGGGTGGCTCAGAAAACCGGTAGGCTTGTCGATGCCGTCACCGCTGACAAAGGCCGCCGCTTCGGCCCGTGCAAATTTGTCGGCGATACGCCCCGCCAGCCAACCTTCGATATCAAAGGCACTGTCATCCAGCAGACGTTGGCTCGCCTTGGGCAGCGCGCTCAGCTCATGCAGCGGCACAGTGATCCGGTCGATCTGGGGCGTGTCCGTCTGGGCTGCGCGCCGCTTTCGGTCGCCCAACCAGCGCCCACATCGGCGTGATCGACCAGCACGTCATAAGACGTGGCCTCCACCTGCACCACCGAGGCAATCGCGCGGATCGACGCCCCCGCATTTAGCACAGATTGCACCCGGTCGGCGGTTTGCGGATCCACCAGATAGCCGCCGTCCGAATTGACCGCCGTCGACATCGATTTGCCGTCCAGTTCCAGCCCCCGCAGCCCGTCGTCATCGCCGTTGCGCAGATAGGCGTCAAAAGCTTTCTTATGCGGCGCATCGTGATCGATCGCGCCCCCCAAAGGGCTGCGGGCAGGCAGGGTCATCTTGCGGTCCATCATGGCAATTCGCTCTTCTGATTGTTGAAGTTTCGTATTGATCTCGGCCCGAAAGCCGTTGAAGTCACTGACAAAACCGCTCACGGCCTGCCGCACTTCCTCCGCCGGAGACAGGTCTTTGCCCGCCTTTGTGCTCATCTCATTCTTGGTCATCGCTTTTCCTTCGATCTGCTCAGTCAAACTCCGGCTCAGCCCCGCGCCATCTCGGCCCGCGCGGCATCAAAGGCCGCCGCCATCTCGCGCAGGACATGGCCTACGGCCCTGAACTCTCCCTTGGCCGCGACCCGCGCTGACGGCAGCATCGGGAAGGTCACCAAAGACACCTCCCAAAGCTCCAGTTCCGACAGCAGCCGCTGCCCCTTGGTGGTCTTGCCCGCCTTCACGGTGCGGTAGCCGATGCTGAGCCCGTCGATGGCCCCCGCCTCGATCAGCGCCGCCGCCTCCCGGCCCTTGGCCACAGTGCTAAGGATGCGCCCCTTGACCCAAAGACCCCGGCCATCCTCGCGCACCTCGTCCCAGACGCCGATGGGCTGGGCCGGGTCATGCTGCCACAGCATCTTGACGTTGCGTCCCGCCTTCGCGACCGCCGCAAGGCTCACCGCATAGGCCCCCGCCTCGACCACATCGCCGCCCTGATCGACCGCGCCGAACAGGCTGGCATAGCCGCTGATCTCCAGCCCATCGTCTACCGGCGTCACGGCGCCGAAGCGGGCGAATTTATGCTCCAACCCGCCGCCCGCAGGCACAGCTTCCCCGTTCCCCGGCCAGCCGCCGGAGGCATCCAATTGATAAGTCATCGTATTTTCCCTCGTTCAGCCCGCTACGGCGCCACCGCTAGAAAGGATTGCACCGCCTGCGCCAAGATCACCGCCACCACGCCGTAGACCGTCAGCCACAGCCGCCGTTCCAACCGCTCCATCATCTGCTCGATCCGGTCTAGCCGCTTTTGCATGTTCTCGCGATGCACCGCGCTGAGCGTCTCATGCGCCTGAAGCCGCAACCCCGGCGCGCATTCGAAGCGCTCGATCTCACGCAGCTCAGGCATCATCGGCCACCGCCGGAAGCCCCAACAGGCTGCGTTTTTCCGCATCGCTCAGAAACGCCGCCGCAGACACCCGCGCCCATTGCGCATCACGCTCCGCCGCCAATGCAGGCACTTGGTCGAGGTCCGGCTTCAAACTCACCGCCGCCCCCAAATACCCGCTCAGCCACTCCGCCAGCGCCGCCGTCACCCGTGTCGCCAAAGGCAGCACTGTCAGACGATAGAACGCCCGATGCGCCTCTTGATAATTCGCGTAAGTGGCATCGCCCTGCACCCCGATCAGCATCGGCGGCACCCCAAAGGCGAGCGCGATCTCCCGCGCCGCACTCTCCTTGGTCTTTTGAAACTCCATATCCGAGGGCGAAAAGCCCATCGGCTTCCAGTCGAGCCCGCCCTCCAGCAGCATCGGCCGCCCGGCATTGCGCGCGCCTTGGTGGTGGCTCTCCATCTCGCTCACCAGCCGGTCATACTGATCCTCGCTCAGCTTGCCCTGCCCCTCGGCCCCGCGATAGACGATCGCACCAGAGGGCCGCGCGGCATTGTCCAACAGCGCCTTCGACCAACGGCTCGCCGCGTTATGCACATCCATCGCCATGGCCGCCGCCTGCATGGGGCTGAACCCATAGTGATCGTCCTGCGGGTGAAAGTTGCGGATATGACAAACCGGCGTCGCCGCACCGCTCGCATCAAAACGATGCTTGCGCCCGCCCACCGCATATTCATAGGCGACAGGCCAGCCATCCGCGCCTGGCACCACGCTCATCCGGTCCGAGCGCAGCACATGCAGTTCTACCGGCAAACCGCTCTCACCGCCCACGGCTTCGACATAGCCATCGCCACTCAAAAGCATCTGCCCATACAGCGCCTCAAGCATCTCCGCCCGGCCTTGGCCCGCATTCGGGCGGCGCATCAGCTCGATCAGCGGGTGTTCGTCGTAGCGCCGCGCGCTGTCTTGCACGACCAGCGGCAGCGCCGCTGCAGCCTCCGCGATCAGCTTGACCGAGCGAAACCCAACCGGATTGCCGCAGAACCCGGCACGCGTCAGGCTCACGCAATCGCGGGGACTCCAAGCGACACGGCCCGAGGTCTGATAGGCGACGACCGGCCCCGTGGCGGATGCTTTGCGCTCCGCTGTCTCACCTGCCGCGCCACGCCGTAGAAAATCGAATACCATGTCGTCGCTCCTCATTCTGCCCGGCCCCGGCGGCGAAGACCTGCCCCGCATTGCCCGGCGTTGTCAGACTTTCCCCGAAATCCCTTAACGCTGGAGAAACCCACCGTGCGCTGTCCCACGCAACAGCCCGCTCACAGGCTTCGCACCCCCGGGCTGCGCCACTGCGCGGCAGGTTCGATCATCAGCTCATGCAGCGCCCAGACCAGCGCATCGACGCGGTCCGGGCTGCCCTTGCCCTCGTACCCCCGCGCCGTCATCAGACACATCTGATCCTCCAGCGCATCAAGCCCCGGCAAATGGCTCACCCGCCCCTGCTCATAAAGCGCGGCCACAGGCTCCGCCCGCGCCACCTTGCCCCGCGCCGCATGCACGGTCTTGAGCGAGACCAGCGGATCGACCTGTCGCAAGACCTCGGCCACCAACTGCCCGCCCTGATTGACCTCAGCCACCAGCCGATCCGCCCCGTGGCGCGTCATCGCGGCAATCGCCGCCTGCGCCCAGCCCATCGGCGTGGCCCCCTGCACCGTGCAATCGGCCAGCACCACCGCCCGCCAATCCTGCGGCGGCCCCTTGGTCTGCGCCCCCACCACCACGATCCCGCACTCATCCGAGCCCGCTCCACTCGTCGTCGCCGGGTCCAAACCCACCACGATCCGGTCCAGATCCGGCACCTCTCGCACCCGCCCCGCCTCCAGCAAAGCCGAGGTCCACAGCGCCCCCTCTGCATCCGCCAGCAAAACCCCATCCAACTCCTGCCGCTCCAACCGCGTCCCGCGATAGCGCGCCCGCACCTCTTCAAGGAACGACCCCGCCAAATTCGCCGCATTCGCCTCCGTCGGCGCATGGGTCGTCACGGTCGAAGGCGCGGCCAAGAGCGCCTTCAACACATCCACGTTGCGCGGCGTCGTCGTCACGCAGACCTGCGGGCGCTCCCCCAAGCGCAGCGCAAACTGCAACTGGTCCCAAGCCTCCTGCCCGCGCTTCCACTTTGCCAATTCATCCACCCAAGCCGCGTCAAACTGCGGCCCGCGCAGCCCTTCGGGGTCATGCGCCGTATGCACCGTGGCAATCGCCCCATTCGGCCAGACCAAGCGCTTGCGTGTCGCCTCCCAATCGGGTCGCCGATCCGGCGGGCTACAGGCCAGAATGCCGCTGTCGCCAAAGATCATCACCTCGCGCACCTGCTCGATGGTCTCCCCCACCAGCGCCACGCGACTGCACGCACCGGGGTCAAGCGGTCGGCTCCCCTCAACCTTGCTGCGCACCCATTCCGACCCGGCCCGCGTCTTGCCCGCGCCGCGCCCGCCCATGATCACCCATGTCCGCCAATCGCCCTTGGGCGGCAATTGGTGGTCAAGCGCCCAGAACTCAAACAAAAAAGGGAGAGCCAGAAGCTCTCCCTCACCGAGTTCATTCAGAAACTGCGCCTGGGTCTGAGCATCGGCGCAGGCGATCCAGCTTGCACCCGATGTCAGCCCGCGCTTTGTCCATGTCGAGGGCATAGCCCCCGCGCGCGATTCCAGCTTGTCGGTTTCGACAGTCATTCAGCGTGTTCTCCGCTTTCAGGCAATGCGCCAGCAGTCCCGCCACTTTGGACGTTTTGCCAGACACCGCAGTTTCCTTGAGTTCCCCCCCGGACCGGGCCTGTTCCGTCAGACCTTCGATTTCCCGACGCAGCGCGCCGATTGCTTCTTGGAGACCGCGCAGGATTTCCGCGCTGTCTTCCGTCTCTTGCTCCGGGGTAATGATCGTCATCGCTTTACCTCTCGTTGGTTATCCCCAACCGAGCAGACACAAAAAAACGACCGCCGGGTCACCCCGGGGCCGTTCGCCCATGTCCTCTAGCGTGCCACAAGTCCTACGTCAGACCGTGCGCAAAGTCAAGAAAAACTGTGTTAACAAGACCTTACAGCGCCGCGCGGCAAGCTCTCCGCGCAAATAAAAACCCCGCTGTCTCCAGCGGGGTTTTCAGTGGTCTCAGTTTCCGCCGGTTGAGGCATTGCCCGCCGCTTCCGCGCCGCGCTCCGCCTCGATCTGACGCCAGCGCGCAACGTTGCGGTTATGCTCGTCCAAGGTTTCCGCAAAAGCGTGCCCCCCGGTGCCATCCGCCACGAAAAAGACGTAGTCCGTCTCCGCCGGTTGCGCTGCGGCCATCAGGCTCGCCCGGCCCGGGTTGGCGATGGGCGTGGGCGGCAGACCGTCGATCACATAGGTGTTCCACGGCGTCTCTGCCCGCAGTTCCGAGCGGCGCAGCCCGCGGCCCAGCACGCCCTTGCCCTCGGTCACCCCGTAGATCACCGTAGGGTCGGTCTGGAGCCGCATGCCTTGGTTCAAACGGTTCACGAAAACGCTCGCCACCTGCTCACGTTCGGCGGCGACACCGGTTTCCTTTTCGATGATCGACGCAAGGATCAGCAGGTCCTCGGGCGTCTCAATCGGCAGATCGGGGTCGCGCGCTTCAAAGGCTTCGGCCAAGAGCACCTCCTGCGCCGCGGCCATCCGTCCAATCACCTCGGCCCGGTCGTCGCCCGGACGCACCTCATAGCTATCGGGCGCGAGGCTGCCCTCTGCCGGAAGCTCCTCCACCTCGCCGGTCAATTGCTCGACCTGCTTGAGCGCTTCCACTACCTGCCAGCTGGTCACCCCTTCGGCCAATGCCACACGGAACCGCGTGTCATTGGCGCTTGAGATTTCGGTATAGGCTTCGGGAGCTTCTTCCTCACCCGGGGTGAATTCCGCGCGTTCAACAAAACGGCTGGTGACCGGGTCCAACTCACGGACCTGCACGCTCACCCGGTTCACCCCGATGCGATAGACTACCTCAGTACCGCAGGTGCTGCCCCCCCCTTGGGTCACGATATCCACGATCCCCTGCATCGATGTGCCGGGCTGAACAAGAAAGCTGCCCGCCTTCAGGCTGCTCGACTTCTCCTCGTAATCCGCGCCCATGCGAAAGATCGCAGGCGAGGAAACCGCGCCCTGCTCCTCAAGGTTCTGGCTGACCTGCCGCATGTTCGAGCCGCGCTCGACCTGCACACAGATCGCCTGTTCCAACGGCCCTTCAGAGACATAGGTCGACTTGCCCCAGAGAATGATCCCCCCAAGCAGAAACAGGCCGACCAACAGAAACGTCACGGCGTTAGAGGCGATATGACGCCACATTTAGCTGACTTTCCCGAAGAGAACCGATGCGTTGGTGCCACCGAAACCAAAGGAATTGCTGAGCGCCACATCGATCTTGCGCTCGACCTTCTTGTTCGGCGCCAGATCAATCGGGGTTTCGACCGCCGGGTTATCAAGGTTGATCGTCGGCGGCGCTACCTGATCGCGGATCGCAAGCATGCAAAAGATCGCCTCGATCGCGCCCGCGGCACCCAAAAGGTGCCCGGTGGCGGATTTTGTCGAGGACATGGTCACATTGCCCGCCGCATCACCCATCAGACGCTCGACCGCGCCCAACTCAATGGTGTCAGCCATGGTCGAGGTGCCATGCGCGTTGATGTAATCCACATCCGCAGGCTCCAGCCCCGCGTTCTTCAGCGCCGCACGCATGGAGCGTTCGCCGCCCTCGCCATCCTCGGAAGGGGCGGTGATGTGATGCGCGTCGCCCGACAGGCCATAACCCAGCACCTCGGCATAGATCTTGGCACCGCGCGCCTTGGCGTGTTCATACTCTTCCAGCACCACGATGCCCGCGCCCTCGCCCATGACGAAACCGTCGCGGTCCACGTCATAGGGGCGGCTGGCCTTTTGCGGATCGTCACCGCGTTTGGTCGAGAGCGCCTTGCAGGCGTTAAAGCCCGCCATGCCGATCTCACAGATCGCCGCCTCGGCACCGCCTGCGATCATCACATCCGCATCACCGTATTTGATCAGCCGCGCCGCATCGCCGATGGCATGGGCGCCGGTTGAACAGGCGGTCACGACCGAGTGGTTCGGCCCTTTGAAACCATAGCGGATCGAGACCTGACCCGAGATCAGGTTGATCAGCGCGCCCGGTACGAAGAAGGGGCTCACGCGGCGCGGGCCTTTTTCGTGCATCATGACGGCGGTATTGGCGATGGAGTTCAGCCCCCCGATGCCCGAGCCGATCAGAACGCCGGTGCGTTCCTGATCTTCCTGCTCGGTCGGCTTCCAACCCGAATCCTCAACCGCCTGCTGGGCGGCGGCCATGCCGAAGAGGATGAAGGTATCGACCTTGCGCTGCTCTTTCGGCTCCATGTATTTATTGGCGTCGAAGGTGCCATCGCTGCCATCGCCCAAAGGCACTTCGCAAGCGTATTGAGTCACCAGTTTGCTGGCATCAAAGCCGGTGATCGGCCCGGCCCCGGATTTCCCATCGAGGATCCGTTTCCAGCTTTCTTCCACGCCGTCCGCGAGCGGGGTAACCAAACCCAAACCCGTTACTACAACTCTGCGCATCTCAGTGCCCCTTGCCGATAATGTCTCGGCGAACCTCTTACCCTGCAAAAGCCTGTAGGCACAAGCATATCGGCGGGGGTCCGCAGGCAGAGCGCAAAAACGCCGATGGTCCGAAATCTCAGGGGCCTTCGCGGCTTGTGGGCTTAGCCCGGCGGGCCGCGCCGGGTCATCAGATGCACCGCACCGCCCGCCGTCTCGACGTCGCGCAGCCCCTGATACCCAAGCGCCCTCGCGATCCGCAAAGCGGCCTCATTCCCCGCACAGATCATGCAGACCGTGCGGCCCGTGATCACCCGATCAAACCACTCATGCGCCGCCCGGGCGGCCTCGGCCCCAAGCCGCTGGTCTTGGGCCTGAGGGGCCAAGACCAGCCGCGCCTCGGGGTAAGTGTCGAAATCCTCACCGAAATTGCGGGAGCCAAAGACGAAACCGGTCTGACCCAACATCTCGCGCTGGCGGTGGAGCTGCACCGCCCACTGCCCAAAGCCGGTGATCTGCCAATGGCCCGCGTTGCGCAGAAAAGCGTCCCATGACTGGCCCTTGGGCCGGGGCTGATCGAGGATCCGGTCCGCCACATCCGGCATCGCCCAAATCTCGGCATAGCGCTGAAAATCTTCGGCCCGCATGGCCCGCAGGGTCAGTCTAGCGGTGTTGATGGTCGGGATCGTGCGGGACATGGGGTGAATTGCCTTCACGCTTGAAACTTCTTGGCGCAGACATGCGACTTTAGCTCCAAAGGGACAAGCCCACCCCGCTACGGCAAATAAAAACGGCGTCATTCCGCTAGGAACAACGCCGTTTTCAAAACTCAAATTCGCCGGTTGCCCGGCAAAGCCTTAGGAGGCTTCTTTGATGAACTTGACCGCATCGCCAACGGTCTGGATGTTCTCAGCCGCGTCATCGGGGATCTCGATGCCGAACTCTTCTTCGAACGCCATCACCAGTTCCACGGTGTCGAGGCTGTCTGCGCCGAGATCGTCGATGAACGACGCATTCTCAGTCACTTTGTCCTCTTCCACGCTCAGGTGTTCTACAACGATCTTTTTCACGCGGTCTGCGACGTCGCTCATAATAAGTCCTCATGTCTTCGGGCAATTCAAGGCCCCTTTTGGTTTCCGCCCGCCGGTAATCGGCGTTTGGAGGATGCCCCAAAAGGGGCGGCTATTTCCTTGTTCGCACAAGGCGCAGGGGGTGATCAAGCACCCTCCGTTTCGATTCTGCGCCCCCTTTAGCACATGCGCCGGGCTTGGCAAACGCTATTGAGGCGCAGGGTCACAACATGGCCATACCGCCGTTCACATGCAAGGTGGTCCCTGTCACATAGGCGGCCTCGGGGCTGGAAAGATAGACTACGGCGGCGGCGATCTCATCCGGGTCGCCCATGCGGCCTGCGGGAATTTGCCCCATGATTCCAGACTTTTGCTCGTCCGTTAGCTTGTCTGTCATGGCGGTGGTGATAAAGCCCGGGGCCACGGCGTTCACGGTGATCCCGCGGCTTGCCACCTCATAGGCCAGCGACTTGGACATGCCCACGACACCCGCCTTGGAGGCCGCGTAATTCGCCTGACCGGGGTTGCCCGTGGCGCCCACCACGCTGGAGATATTGATGATCCGGCCCCAACGCGCCTTCATCATGCCGCGCATCACCCCTTTGCAGAGCTTGAAGGTCGCGGTGAGGTTCACGTTCAGGACCGAGTTCCACTCTTCGTCCGACATCCGCATGAAAAGGTTATCGCGGGTGATCCCGGCGTTGTTGACCAGAATGTCGACCGAGCCCATGGCCTCCGCCGCCTGTTTCGGCAGCGCGTCGACCGCCTCCATATCGCTCAGGTTGCACGGCAGCACATGTGCGCGCTCGCCCAACTCGGTTTTCAGCGCTTCCAATGGTTCGGTCCGCGTGCCGGACAGACCAACGGTGGCCCCTTGGGCGTGCAGCTTGCGCGCGATATCCGCGCCGATGCCGCCCGAAGCGCCGGTGATCAGGGCATTCTTTCCTGTAAGATCGAACATGTCTCTTCCTTTATTCTCTCACGAGGCGCTGTGCCCCGGCGCGGCGAGATGCCGCTTTTCTATGTCTTAGGATTCGGCCGCGGCCTTCACCTCGTCCGGCGTGCCGATGCTGCGGGTGGCGACACTTTTGTCGATGCGCCGGATCATGCCCGAAAGCGCCTTGCCCGCGCCGATCTCCCACGCCTCGGTCACGCCCTGCGCGGCCATCCACTCAACGGAGGAACGCCAGCGCACACGGCCCGTGACCTGTTCGACCAACAATTCACGAATGCGGGCGGCGTCAGAGACCGCCTCGGCTGTCACATTGGCGACCAGCGGCACGACTGGATCGTTGAAAGTAACCTCGCCCAATGCCTTCGCCATCTCTTCCGCAGCCGGACCCATCAAGGGACAATGGAAAGGGGCAGAGACGGGCAGCAACAGCGCCCGCTTGGCCCCGGCTTCTTTCGCCATGGCAACGGCCCGCTCTACGGCGGCTTTCTCACCCGAAAGCACGTTCTGGCTCGGGTCATTCTCATTGGCGACCTGACAGACGGCCCCATCGGCGGCGGCTTCGGCCAGTTTTTCGGTCTCTTCAATCCCGAGACCGAGAATCGCCGCCATGGCGCCCTCGCCCACCGGCACGGCGGCCTGCATCGCTTTGCCGCGAATCCGCAAAAGCCGTGCGGTGTCGGCCAGCGACAGCGCGCCAGCGGCACATAGTGCGGAATACTCTCCAAGGCTGTGACCGGCCACGAAAGCGGCCTTACCAACCTCGACACCCTCGGCCTTCAGCGCGGCCATAGCAGCCATCGAGGTTGCCATCAGCGCGGGCTGGGCGTTCTCGGTCAGGGTCAGCGTCTCGATGTCGCCCTCCCAGATCAGCTCCGACAGTTTCTCGCCCAAGGCCGCATCGACCTCGTCGAAAACGGCGCGGGCTTCGGGGTAGGCTTCGGCCAGATCGCGGCCCATGCCGATGGTCTGGGCGCCCTGCCCGGGGAAAACGAATGCGATGCTCATGGTTGCAGCCTCTTATTAGCGGTTTTACCCGATGTATCGCGTCCCATGCCGCAAGGGCAAGCCCGTCGCGGCCAGCGCACCCGTGCCGGGGGTTGCCGTGGCCGGGAAACCGTGTATACGGGCGCTTCCTTGCACAGCATATGAACCGCGCAGACTCTCGTGGTGGGGAGCAAGGATGAACGCCCCGCCTATGAAATGCGCCTTGATATAAATATAGGAGTGCACATGCCGCTATATGAGCATGTTATGATTGCGCGTCAGGACCTGTCCAACACGCAAGCAGAAGGCCTCATCGAACATTTCGGCACCGTTCTCGCGGACAACGACGGCAAGCTCGTCGACAGCGAGTACTGGGGCGTCAAGACGATGGCCTACAAGATCAACAAAAACCGCAAGGGCCACTATGCCTTCCTGCGTTCGGACGCACCCGCGACCGCCGTGCAGGAAATGGAACGCCTGATGCGCCTGCATGATGACGTGATGCGCGTCCTGACCATCAAGGTTGACGAGCACAAAGAACTGCCCTCCGTGCAGATGCAGAAACGTGATGAACGCGACAACCGTCGCGAGCGCCGTTGATCGCCAGCTTGAAGAAGAGGACATAAACCATGGCTGCAAAACCATTTTTCCGCCGTCGCAAAGTCTGCCCCTTCTCGGGCGACAACGCACCTGCGATCGACTACAAGGACACACGTCTGCTGCAACGCTACATCTCTGAGCGTGGCAAGATCGTTCCTTCCCGTATCACCGCCGTATCGGCCAAGAAACAACGCGAGCTGGCCCGTGCCATCAAACGCGCCCGTTTCCTCGCCCTGCTGCCCTACGCCGTCAAGTAAGGAGAGAGCACATGCAAGTTATCCTTCTGGAACGTGTGGCCAAACTGGGCCAGATGGGCGAAGTCGTGGACGTAAAGCCCGGCTATGCCCGCAACTACCTGCTGCCGCAGGGCAAGGCGCTGTCGGCCTCCAAGGCCAACGTCGAGGCCTTTGAGGGCCAGAAAGCCCAGCTCGAAGCACAGAACCTCGAGACCAAGAAAGAAGCCGAGAAACTCGCCGAGAAGCTGAACGGTCAGCAGTTCGTCGTGATTCGCTCCGCTTCCGACGCCGGCGCGCTCTACGGCTCCGTCACCACCCGTGACGCCGCCGAAGCCGCGACTGCCGAAGGTTTCTCGATCGACCGCAAGCAGGTCGTTCTGGGCAACCCGATCAAGGAACTGGGCGTGCATGATGTGCGCATCATCCTGCACCCCGAAGTCGACGCCACAATCGAGCTGAACGTTGCACGTTCGCCCGAAGAGGCTGAGCTTCAGGCATCGGGCAAATCGATTCAGGAACTGGCTGCCGAAGAGGAAGCCGCCGCTGAATTCGAGATCTCCGAACTCTTCGACGACATCGGCTCTGCCGCTGACGAAGACGGCGACTCGGACGTGGTGCGCACCCCCGAGGGCGACGCACAGGACGACAGCAACAGCTGATCCGGCCTGTCCGATCTGACATGAAACGCCGCGCGGTCCTCCGCGCGGCGTTTTCTTTTGCGCAAGCCCTCCAACCGCCCCGCGCGCGCCTCTGACGCAAACCCCTGCAAAAACAGCGCGATTTATGCTATGATACCTCCATTAAGCATGGAGGATGACACATGCGTTACATCACCATCACCACTTGGGAACTCGCCGACGGGGCGGATTACGACGTGGCCCTGCGCGCCATCGAAGAAAAGCGCCTACCCGCCCTCAAGGGCTTTGGCGCCAGCCGCATCACCGTGGTCCGCACCTCTGAGCGCACGAGTGCCGCAATCACCGAATGGCCCGACAGGGCCACGCGCGACGCCGCCGAACTCAAGATCGACGAGGTCCGCCGTTCGGTAAAACGCGAAGATCAGAGCCGCATGACCGGCGAAATGAAAGGCGAAATCGTCGCCGACGTTTAAGCATGGCGAAAAGCCGCGCCTGAGGTCCCGACCGCTGGGCAAGGGCCCGCGTACCCTACGCCTGTGCCCTTGCCCGTCGGCCCCCTTGGGGTGATCCTTGCGCCCATATAACAAACCTCGGTGCACCATGCCTCAGACAACACGCCGCATGTTCCTTTCGTTCATCGCCGCCAGCACGATCACCGCGTGCAGCGCTGCGCCCGAAGTCTCCCCGGCGCCGCCGAAGCGCCCCGCCCTGCCCCTGCATCCGAATGAGACGCCCGAACTGCGGCGCAAGATCAACCACTGGGCCGACTTCTACGACCTGCCGCGCCCACTGGTGCACCGCCTTGCCATCCGCGAAAGCACCCACAACCCTCGCGCCCGCAACGGCCCTTACTACGGGCTGCTGCAAATTCTCCCCGCCACCGCGCGGTCGATGGGGTTCCAAGGCAAACCTTCCGATCTTTTAGACGCCGACACCAATCTGAAATACGCGCTGAAATACCTGCGCGGCGCATGGCTTTTGTCGGACGGCGACCATGGCACCGCCATCAAATGGTACGCCCGCGGCTATTACTACGAGGCCAAGCGGCGCGGCATGCTTGTGGAAACCGGCCTACGGGACGGGTGATTAATTTTCGGGCTTGCGCGGCCTCTCGCTTCGCCTCAGGTAGGTGTTAATCACGTCAAGAAGGAACGCCGCATGACCCTCCGCCTTAACCGCCGTCACTTCCTCGCCGGCACTGCCGGATTGCTGGCCCTCCACCCCTTTTCTCTCCGTGCCGCGGCCAATCAGGCGCATCTGCGGTTGATGGAGACGACGGACCTGCATGTGCATGTCTTTCCTTACGACTATTACGCCGACAAAGAGGTCGACACCGTGGGCCTTGCCCGCACCGCCAGCATCGTCAAATCGATCCGCGCCGAAGCGACCAATACGCTGATGCTCGATAACGGCGACTTTTTGCAGGGCAATCCGATGGGCGATTACATCGCTTATGAGCGCGGCATGAAAGAAGGCGACATGCACCCGGTGATCCAAGCGATGAACGCGCTTGGCTATGACGCCTCGACCCTGGGCAATCACGAGTTCAACTACGGGCTCGACTTCCTGATGAAATCCCTGGCCGGGGCCGACTTCCCGGTGGTTAGCGCAAATGTCGTCAAAAAGGTCGGTGCAAAGCCGAGCGACGATGAGACACTGGTCAAACCCTATGTCCTGCTCGACCGGATGTTGACCGATGGCGCAGGTGAGACGCATCCGATCAAGATCGGCATCATCGGCTTCGTTCCGCCCCAGATCATGAGCTGGGACCGCCGCCACCTCGAAGGCAAGGTGCAGGCCCGCGATATCCTCGAGTCCGCCCGCGCATGGGTGCCCCAGATGAAAGAGGCAGGCGCCGACATCATCATCGCGCTGTCCCACTCGGGCATCGGTGCGGCCAAGGAAGAGGATATGATGGAAAACGCCTCAGTCCCCCTCGCCGCTGTGGAGGGGATCGACGCCATCATGACCGGGCACAGCCACCTCGTCTTCCCCTCGGGCAGCTATGCGGACTATCCGGGCGTGGACGTCAGCGAGGGCACAATCCACGGCAAACCCGCCACCATGGGCGGTTTCTGGGGCAGCCACCTCGGACTGATCGACCTGATGCTTGAGCGTGACGGCAGCGGCTGGCGCATCGCCAGCCACAGCGCCGAGGCGCGGGCGATTTCGCAGCGCAACGAAGACCGCTCTGTAATGCCGCTGGTGGAAAGCGATGCCGAGGTGCTTGCCTCCGTCCAGCAGGAACATGATGAGACGCTGGCCTATGTTCGCCGTGCCGTGGGCAAGACCGACGCCAAACTGCATAGCTATTTTGCGCTGGTGGCGGATGATCCTTCCGTGCAGGTCGTCTCCAACGCGCAGCGCTGGTATATCGAACAGATGCTGAAGGGGACCGAACATGAGGGGCTGCCGATCCTCTCTGCCGCCGCCCCCTTCAAGGCCGGTGGCCGTGGCGGGCCGGAGTATTACACTGACGTCCCGAAGGGCGATGTAGCGATCAAGAATGTCTCCGACCTCTACCTCTACCCCAACACAGCCCGCGCGGTGCGCGTGACCGGGGGGCAGGTGAAAGACTGGCTCGAACGTTCCGCTGGCATGTTCAACCAGATCACCCCCGGGAAGGCCAACCAACCGCTCTTGAACCCCGAGTTCCCCAGCTACAATTTCGATGTGATCGACGGGGTGACCTATCAGATCGACCTTAGCCAGCCTTCGAAATTCGGGCCCAAGGGCACCGTTGCAAACCCTGAGGCAAGCCGGATCGTAAATCTTGAGTTCGAAGGGCAACCCCTTGATCCTAAATCCGAATTCATCATCGCCACCAACAATTACCGCGCCAGCGGCGGCGGGGCTTTCCCCGGCGCGATGGGCGATACCATCGTGTTTGAAGGGCCCGACACCAACCGCGATGTGATTGTGCGCTATATCGTCGAAAAAGGCACCATTAGCCCCCGCGCCGATGGCAACTGGCGCTTCGCGCCGTTGGAGGAAACGAGCGTGATGTTCGAAACCGGGCCAAAGGCGGCGGACTACGTCGATGAGGTGACGGGCGTGGAGATGGAGCAGGTTGGCGACACGGAAGACGGCTTCGCGCAGTTCCGGATTACTTTGTGACGTCCCCGATGCGTATCAGCATCTGATATTGCCACAAAGGGCAGCGCCCTCCCTGGGGGCGCTGCAACGATGGTGCCCTGCGGTCGCCCCCATCGCACGCAACTGCTGCGAATTTCCGAGACCTTGCAAATCGCCCCCGGGATGCCCCCGGGCGGGATGTCGACAGTAGGTTCGGTAATCCTTTACGCCCATCCAGAGTGACAGGCAAAGGCCACGCTTCTCACCCAGCCCAAACGAAACAGGGGCGACGGTTTCCCGTCGCCCCTGCTCCAAAATCCGATCCGGTAAGACTTATTCGTCTTCCAGCTCTTCAACAGCTTTCTGAAGCTCTTCTTTCGAGATCTCTTTCTCGGTCACCTTGGCCTGTTCGACCACGTGATCGACGACCTTGTCCTCGAAGATCGGCGCGCGCATCTGCTGCTGCATCTGCTGGTTCTGCTGCACGAATTCAAAAAACTGACGCTCCTGACCCGGGTACTGACGCGCCTGGTTCATGATCGCTTGGGTCATCTCGGCGTCGGTCACCTGAACGTCGGCTTTCTGGCCCAGCTCGGCCAGCAGCAGGCCCAGACGGACGCGGCGCTCGGCCAATGTCTTGTGCTCGTCTGTCGGCTCGATCTCGGGGTGGTCGTGGCCTTCCACATCAGGGTTTTCCTCGTGCCACAGCTGATGCGCGATCTGCTTGGCTTCGGCGTCAACCAGCGACGGAGGCAGGTCAAAGCTGACCTCTTTGTCGAGCGCGTCCAACAGGTTACGCTTCATCACGGCGCGCGATGCACCGGCATATTCCGCTTCCAGACGCTCAGCGATCTGACCTTTCAGCGCGTCGAGATCCTCGGCGCCGAATTTCTTGGCCATCTCGTCGTTAACCTCGGCGGCGACGGGCTCTTTCACTTCTTTCACGGTGCAAGCAAAGGTCGCTTCCTTACCGGCCAGATGCGCGGCCTGATATTCTTCGGGGAAGTTGACGACGACGGATTTCTCTTCGCCCGCTTTCACACCAACCAGCTGCTCTTCGAAGCCGGGGATGAACGAGTTGGAGCCCAGCACCAGCGGGTAATCTTCCGCCGCGCCGCCTTCGAATTCTTCGCCGTCGACGGAGCCTTTGAAGTCGATCACAACCTGATCGCCATCTTCGGCCTTGGCACCCTCTTCGCGGGCTTTGAAGTCCTGCGCCGTTTCGGCAAGGCTTGCCAGTGCTTCTTCGACAGCTGCGTCGTCAGCTTTGACCACCATCTTTTCCAGTTCGATCTTGCTCAGATCAACTTCGGGAATCTCAGGCAGTTTTTCGTAGGACATGGAGACTTCGACATCGTCGCCTTCTTTCCAGTCCTCATTGGTCATCTTGACCTCGGGCTGCATCGCGGGGCGGTCGCCGGTCTTCTCGAAGTGCTCGTTCATGGCGCCGTCGATGCTTTCCTGCATCGCTTCGCCCATGATCCGCTGGCCGAACTGCTTTTTCAGCAGCGCCATCGGCACCTTGCCCTTGCGGAAGCCCTTCATCTCGACTTCGGGCTGCGCTTCGGCCAGCTTCTCGTTGACCTTGGCTTCAAGCTCATCGGCGGTGACGGTGATTTTGTAACCGCGTTTCAGACCTTCGTTCAGCGTCTCGTTGACCTGCATGTGTGCTCCATAGGGTAAGGCCGCGCGGCGGGGGCGCGGGCGAAAATTTGTGTCCTTCTATGGGTGTTGAACCGCCTGCGCAAGGGGGTCCGCGGCCCATCGCGCCACATCCGCAGAAATCGCCCCCACCCCCGCCGGGCAGCCCAGTGTCGGGCTAGACCAAAAGCACGGCGACATAGGCCACATAGGCCAGCGCAAAGAGCGCCCCCTGCCCGCGTGTCACGCGCCCGCCAAAGGCGCAGGCGATCAGCGCCACCGTGGCCCCCAGCATCACCCAGATGTCGAGCGCGGCGATCTGCGCAGCCACCCCCACCGGCTGGATCAGCGCGGTGATGCCCAGAACGCCGAGGATGTTGAAGTTGTTGGAGCCGACCACGTTGCCCAATGCCACATCGCTCTGCCCGCGCCTTGCGGCGATGACCGATGTGACCAATTCCGGCATGGAGGTGCCAACGGCCACGATGGTCAGGCCGATCACCGCCTCGGACAGCCCCACGGCCTGCGCAAGCGCCACGGCGCCGGTGACCAGAAACCGCGCCGAGACAATGGTTAGCAAAAGCCCCCCCAGCAGCCAGACAAGCGTCAGCCAAAACGGCGCTTGATCCGGCAGCGGCTCCAGCGCCTCTGCCCCGCTTCGATCGCTGCGAAAGGTGTAAATCAGATAGGCCGCCAGCCCCACGAGGGCGACGGCCCCCGCAAGCCGATCCACCTGCCCCAGCAGCACAGTGCCGAGGCAAAGCAGGCTCGCCGCCAGCATGACCGTCCCGTCCCGCGCGAAACTACGGCCGGAGATGGCCACCGGGGCGATCACCGCCGCGAGGCCGAGAATCAGCAGGATATTCGCGATGTTCGATCCCACGACATTCCCAAGCGCGATGTCCGGCGCGCCCAGCAAAGCCGCCTGAACCGAGGTCACCAATTCCGGGGCTGAGGTGCCAAAGCCCACCACCGTCAGCCCGATCACCAAGGGCGACATGCCAACCCTCTGCGCCAGCACCACGGCGCCGCGCACCAGATACTCACCACCGAGCACGAGCCCCAGCAGACCACCAAGGACAAACAGAATGTTCACGGGAAAAAAAACTCACCGGCCTCAGACCATCGGGCGCCGCGGAGACCGCGCAGACGCCCGATGCAAATGGGGATGGGCCGGAGGTATTCAAGGCCGCGCGGAAAATTCAGTCCCGCCGCGGCAGGGCGCTCACATGCCCAAGGCTTCTTTGTACATTTCCATTACCGCTTCTTCTTCGGCGATGTCGTCCTTGTCGCGCTTGCGCAGGGCGATCACCTTGCGCAGCACCTTGGTGTCGTAACCGCGCGATTTCGCTTCGGCCATCACCTCTTTTTGCTGTTCGGCAAGGTCTTTCTTCTCGGCGTCCAAACGCTCGATCCGCTCGACGAACTGGCGCAGCTCATTGGCGGTGACCCGGTAGGTCGCATCACCTTGGGATTCGACGACATCGGGATTGGTGCTGGTATCGCTCATGGGAAGTCCTCACGGAATGGCTGGCTCTGGCGGGTTTGACTACATGCTGCACGCCCAGCCCGCAAGCGGGACTTGCCCCCCTTGGCGGTTTGGCGTAGCTCTGCCGCCATGGAAAGCGCAAACACATCTATATTCGATCTCATGGTCTGGGGCGGCGCGGGTCTGTCCCTTTTGGGATTGCTCGGTCTGGGCTGGTGCATCATCAAGGTGAGCCGTGCAAAACGCGCGCAGCTCGACGATGAGGAGATGCGCGTGGTGCTGCGCAAAGTCGTGCCGCTGAATATGGGCGCGCTGTTTTTGTCGGTCATCGGCCTGATGCTGGTGATCCTCGGGATTTCGCTGGGCTGATCGGCGCGTTTGAACGGCCCGTCCCGGCGGTGCTGGACAGGGCCGCTGCATCTGCTTAAATCGGCCCATGGATATTCGCCAAATCACCCCCCGCTATTTCGTCGCCCCGCAGATCGAGCCCGGTGACATGGAAAGCCTGCGCGCCCAAGGCATCACCCGCATCCTGTGCAACCGCCCCGACGCGGAAGTGCCGCCCAGCCATCAGGCCGCCGCCATGCGCGAAGCGGCCGAGGCCGCGGGGATTGCCTTTGCCGAACAGCCGCTGACCCATCAGACCATGACCCCCGATGTCATCGCCAAGAACCGCGCCCTTGGCGTGGAGACGGAAGACACCGTGCTGGCCTATTGCGCCTCGGGCACCCGTTCGACCATCGCTTGGGCCTTGGGCCAAGCCGGTGAGATGGACAGCGACGCGATCATCGAAGCGGCGCGTCAAGGCGGATATGACCTTGAGAACATGCGCCCCATGCTGGGGCAAAGCTATACCTGAGATCTCTGCCGGTCCCATCAGGGGCCGGTATTCTACGCCGCTGCGGTCAGGGCGCGTGAAGGCAGTTGAACCCGGAAGGCCGTGCCGGGCACATCCCGCAGAAAGCTGATCTCTCCGCCCAAGCGGCACATGATTTCACGGCAGATGGCAAGGCCAAGCCCCGCGCCATCGCCTTCCCCCGTGATGCGCGAGAACTTCTCGAAAATCAGCGCCTCCGACCCTGCGTCGATCCCATGGCCGTTGTCGACGAAATCAATCACCAGCCCCTGCGCCGTCACCTGCGGCGTGATCACCAGTTGCGGGTCATTCGCAGCGCAATATTTGCGGGCGTTGGTGACGAGGTTGATAAAGACCTGCACCAGCCGGTCGAGATCGCTGGTCAGCACAATATCCTCGGCCTGCGGATCGCGCAGCACCTTGAGCGGCCGCGTGGCCCCCGCTTGCGCCGTGGTCACCGCCAGATCCAGCAGATCGCGTAGGTTGCCTTCGCGCTGGTTCAGCGTCACCTGCCCGTTCTCCAGCACCGACAGGTCCAACAGATCATCCAATAGCCGCGTCAGACGGATCGTCTCGCTATGGATGATCGTGGCATAGCGGTTCTTGTCGGCGTCCGTGAGACCGGGCGCATCGCGCAGGATCTCGGAGAACGAGCGGATCGAGGTCATCGGCGTGCGCAATTCATGGCTGATCTGGCTGAGGAAACTGTCCTTTTGCAGCGACAACTGCGTCAGCTTCTCATTGGCCGCGCGCAGCTGCGCTGCTGTCTCGGTCAACTCCCGCGACTTGGCCTCCAACTGGCTGGAATACTCCAGCATCTGCGCGGATTCGTCGGCCACAGCCAAGAGGTCTTGGACCGAGACCGAGGCCCCGCCGACGATCTGCGCCACCATCGCATGGGCCGTGGCCGCACCGACCGAAGCCGCCAACTCCCGCTCCAGCGCCTGCACGAATCGTGGCGTGGGCTCCGGCAGACGTTGCCCCTGCCCTTGCCGCTCGGCCTCGCGGGTGAAAAACGCCTGCGCCTCCGTTGCGCCCAAGATGCGCTGCGCCATGATCATCAAGTCTTCGCTGCCCGCGACCGAGGCCGTCCACCCCCGCGCCGGGCCGGAATGGTCAAAGACATTGACGAATTGCGCGCCCTGTAGCCGCTCCAGCGGTGTAGGGAAGCTAAAGAGAGAGACGACGACGAAAACCAGCGTGTTGAGCGCGAGGCTCCAGACCACCGCATGCACCGTCGGGTCGATCCCCGCGATGCCAAAAAGCGCCTCGGGGCGCAGCCAAGCGAGCCCCCAAAGCCCCTGTTCCAAGGTCGCGCTCGACAGGGCCACATCCGCGCCAAAACTGGGCAGCAGCATGGTAAACACCCAAAGCACAAAGCCCGTGCCCAGCCCGCAAAGCGCGCCGGTCCGCGTGGCCCCGCGCCAGAGTACCCCGCCCAGCATCGCGGGCAAAAACTGCGCCACCCCACCAAAGGAAATCGTGCCAATCGCCGCCAGCGCCCCGCTGCCGCCCGAGGCCCGATAGTAGAGATAACCCAAGCCCACCACGCAGAAAATCGACAGCCGCCGCGCGAGGATGACGATATTGCGCACATCCCCCGACTGCGTCGCCCCATCGCGGCGCAGCGCCAACCAGATCGGCATGACTATATGGTTGCTCACCATGGTCGAGAGCGCCAGCGTGGCGACGATCACCATCGAAGTCGCCGACGAGAAACCGCCCAAGAAAGACAACATCGCCAGCCCGTTCTGCCCTTGGCTGAGCGGCAGGCTCAGCACGAAAAGATCGGGGTTCGCGCCTTCGGGCATCAGGTCTAGCCCCACCACCGCGATGGGCACGACGAAAAGGCTCATCAGCATCAGGTACAGCGGGAAGGCCCAGCTTGCGATCTGCAACTGCCGCTCGTCGTCGTTCTCGACCACCATGACCTGAAACATGCGCGGCAGGCACAAAAGCGCGGCCCCCGAAAGCACGGTCAACGCGGCCCAACGGCTGCCCTGCACCTCCCATTGGCCGATGTCTGAGGCGTCGATCCGCGCCAAGGTCTCGCCCAAGCCCCCGGCCAGCCCCCAGATGACGTAGACCCCCACCGCCACCAGCGCCAAGAGCTTGACCACCGCCTCCACCGCGATGGCGATGACCACGCCGTGATGCCGTTCGTTTACGTTCAGGTTCCGGGTGCCGAAAAGCACGGTAAAGAGCGTCAGCCCCGCCGCGACCCAAAGCGCCGCCTGCCCCCGGTTGATCACATCGCCCCCCGCCTCGGCCAGCGGCACGTCGGCGGCGGCGAAGATCGACAGCGACAGGATAACCGATTGCAATTGCAGCGCGATATAGGGCGTCACACCGATCACGGCCATCACCGTCACGACAATCGCCAGCGTGTTGGACTTGCCGTAGCGCGATGAAATCAGGTCCGCGATCGAGGTGACGCGATGGCTTCGCCCGATCCGCACCAAACGGCGCAGCCCCCACCACCAGCCGATCATCACCAGCGAAGGGCCGAGGTAGATCGTCACATATTCCAGCCCCGAGCGCGCCGCATATCCCACCGCGCCGTAAAAGGTCCAAGCGGTGCAGTAGATCGACAGCGACAGCGTGTAGACCAGCGGCGAGCGCAGCAGCCAGCCGCCCTGCCCGCGCAGGGCCGCGCGTTCGGCGGCGAAGGCCACGATGAACAGCCCCGCCACATACATCAGGCAGACCGCCACCAACTGGTTGAGCGATACCATCAGCGCGGCCCGTCCGGCTGTGCTGCATCCTCACCCGAGGCCACATCCCGCGTCCGCCGCCAGAGCGCCCATGTCCCCAAGATCAGCAGCGCCCAAACCCCGAAAAGATAGCGCAGCGCCACGCTCATCGGGATGGTCGGCGCGGTGGGGTCCGTACTGCCCGCTGGCACAGGCCAAAGCAGCGGCACCATCCACAGCATCATTCCCAGAAACGGCAACAGGCGCACCGCATCCATCATCCGTCGCTGACGGTAGCCGCGTTTTTCCAAAAAGATCGGCCTACGGGGCATGGCGGGTCAACTGGCGATCAGGTCGCGCACCGCGTCCAGCATCTCGGCATTCGAGAACGGCTTGGTCATGAAGCGGCTGACACCCGCCTTTTCGGCCATGGCGCGGTCCCGGCTTTGGCCCCGCGCGGTCAGCATCAGCACCGGCAACGCGCCGGTTTCGGGGTCACCCCGCAGCTCATCCAATATCTCGAAACCGCTCTTGCCCGGCAGCATCACGTCGAGCATCACCAGATCCGGCGATGCCTTGCGGATCACCTCCACCGCGCCTGACCCATTGGCCAAGGTCTCCACACGCCAACCCTCTTGGCTCAGCAAAAAGCGGATGGCCTCGGCGATATTCACCTCGTCCTCCACCAGAACTACGAGTTTGCTCATCGGCAAAAAGTCTCCCCCCTCGGTGTGCGGCCGCCCCGTCTTGCTGCGGGGTCTCGCGCACCGAGGCGAGCATGCATCGGTTTGCCAGCCCTGTCAAAAACTGCCTTCCGCGCGACCTCAGATCCCCTCGCGCAGGATCGAAGGCTCGCGCCGCGCGCGGCATCCTTCGACCGGGCAAATGCGACAGGTCGCGCCCACGGGCTGCGCAGGTGCCGCCCCCGAGAGCACCGGCAAGAGCAGCATGACCGATTGGCTGAGCGGCGGCGTGTTATAGGCAGCCGCAGCTTGCACTTCGCAGGTGGCAATCGCCTCGAACTCCGCCTGCCCGCGCCCCATCTGCATGACGCGGGATTTCATCACCAACCCCGGCTGCCCCTGCACCGCAAAGAGCGGCCAAAGCGGGCAGCAGGCGCCAAAGCCCGGCACGGTGAACCCTTCGATCGACTTGGCGAATGTCACGCTGCCAGAGCGATCACAGACCACCAGCCCCGCGCCGAGGTCAGGCAGTGACGCCAAGCGCCGCAGCACCCGGCCCATCGGCTGGTCGAGTGCCTGCGCCAATTCGGCAGGATCGTGACCCATCTCCCCCGCCGCCCGCTCCAGCCGCGCCAAGGGCAGCGCCGCCGCATCGCGGGCGATCTGTTGCAACACCCCCGTCGCGATATGCTGCGCGGCCTTGGTCTTGAGCGTATCGGCCTGTTCGACCAGCGCCGCAATTGCCGCCTGCGGGGCGCGCGCCTCTTCCAAAGGGTCGAAACGGTAGTCATGCGCGGCGAGGAAACTCTCAACCTCGGCCTGGGGCGAATGGGCCACCTCGCGGGTCTCGGCGGCATTGTCGAAATAGGTCACCAGCGCCTGCGCGCTGTCGGACAGGCGGCGGCTGTCTTGGTGGATATTGGCGTGAAACCTATCGCGCCATTCCGCCTGCAAACTGTCCGTTTCGGCCAGAATCGCAGCGGTCGACCGGATCGCCGCTGCGGTGCTGAGCAATTCATGCATCGATGTGGCAAGCTGCGGGTCATGGGCCAACCGGTCCGACAACGCCTCAACCGTCTGCTCCAATGCCGCGATGCGGCGCTGGCTGGTGGCCAGCACCTTGGCCCAGCCCGGAAACCGCCCCGCGAATTCATCCGCCCGGTCGCTCTCTGGCCCGGTTAGCCCCGCATCCTCTGCCGCCTCGCGCAGGGTGGCGATCAGCGCGGCTTCGGCCCCTTCGGTCAACGCCTGCGGCTCGACCCCAAGCGCATGGGCGATGTTGAGCAAAAGCTTGCCGCCGATTCTGCGCCGATTGTGCTCGATGAGATTGAGATAGCTGGCCGAGATGCCGCTTTGCTGCGCAAGCTCCGCCTGTTTCAGCCCCGCCATCACGCGCCGCTCACGGATGCGGCTGCCGGTCAGCCCCTCACGCATGGGACGGCCCCGCGGGATTTTTCGCCCGTTGTTTCAAGGTCTTTCTGCGCCGCAATATCATATTCTTTACAGGACCACCGATGCGATTGCGAATATATTTACAAGAAAATCTTTTCGATCAAGTGCCTTATTGATCGGTTTTCATTTTCCACGCCATAGTTTCTTTGCACTATTGCGTGTTGTGGCATCGGGGGGAGGTTCCGCTGCCGCGACTTACAAAAATGGGAGGACTTCATGTCGTTTACGAAACTGACACGCCGCGGGCTGATCCAGACCGGCGCGGTTGCCGGTGCGGGGTTGGCGCTGCCGACCTATCTGCGCGCGGAAAATCACGCGGGCTTCACCAATGCCCCCACGGGCAGCACCGTGACGCTTGGCTTCAACGTGCCCCAGACCGGCCCCTATGCCGAAGAAGGTCTGGATGAGCTGCGCGCGCAAGAGCTTGCTGTCGAACACCTCAATGGCGGGGGCGACGGCGGCATGATGAACACCTTCAGCTCCAAGGCGCTGAAAGGGAACGGCATTCTGGGTAAGAAGGTCGAATATGTCACCGGCGACACCCAGACGAAATCCGACGCCGCCCGCGCCAGCGCAAAGTCGATGATCGAAAAAGACGGCGCGGTGATGATCAACGGCGGCTCGTCCTCGGGCGTGGCCGTGGCGGTGCAGGACCTTTGCCAATCGGCGGGCGTGATCTTTATGGCGGGTCTCACCCATGCCAATGACACCACCGGTAAAGACCGCAAGGCCAATGGCTTCCGGCATTTTTTCAACGCCTATATGTCCGCCGCCGCTCTCGCCCCGGTGCTCAAGAACGCCTATGGCTCTGAGCGTCGCGCCTATCACCTGACGGCGGATTACAACTGGGGCTGGACCCAGCAAGAATCCATCGCCGCCGCGACCGAGGCGATGGGCTGGGAGACCGTGGAGAACGTGCTGACGCCGCTCGCTTCGACCGATTTCTCCTCCTATATCGCGCCGGTGCTGAACTCGGGCGCCGATGTGCTGGTGCTGAACCACTACGGCGGCAACATGGTGAACTCGCTCACCAACGCGGTGCAGTTCGGCCTGCTCGACAAACAGGTCAACGGCAAGAAATTCGAGATCGTCGTGCCGCTCTACTCCGAGCTGATGGCCGCCGGTGCCGGGGCCAACGTGCAGGGCGTGATCGGCTCGATGAACTGGAACTGGCAGCTGCAGGATGAAGGGTCCAAAGCCTTCACCAAATCCTTTGGTGAGAAATATGGCCGCCCGCCCTCGAACTCCGCGCATACCTGCTACGTGCAGACCCTGCTCTATGCCGATGCGGTGGAACGCGCGGGCTCGTTCAACCCCTGCGCCGTGGTCGAGGCGCTTGAGGGCTATGAGTTCGACGGGCTGGGCAACGGGCCGACACTCTACCGCGCCGACGATCACCAGTGCTTCAAAGATGTGCTCGTGATGAAGGGGGCAGAGAACCCGACCAGCGAATACGACACGCTGGAGATCGTCGAACAGACGCCCCGTGCACAGGTCGAATATGCCCCCGATCACCCGATGTTCGCGGGCGGTGATCTGGGCAAATGCAACCCCGGCGCGTGATCCGCTAAATCAGATGGCGCGCGGGCCTGATCCTGCGCGCCCTTTTTATCGCTGCAAGCGGCCAAGCCGCTTGTAAACGCTTCCCTTACAGGTGGGGACCATGGACGCAATCCTTCTGCAAATACTCAACGGCCTCGACAAAGGCTCGGCCTATGCGCTGATCGCGCTTGGGCTGACGCTGATCTTCGGCACCCTTGGCGTGGTCAATTTCGCCCATGGGGCGCTCTTCATGATCGGGGCCTTTTGTTCGGTCACGCTGCAACGCATTCTGACGCTGAGCGTCGAGACCATCGACGAGACCAAGAAGGATTTCCTCGGCAATCCACTGAAGGTCAAAACCCCCTATGTCGAACAGTGGTTCGGGCCGGAAACGGGACAGGCGATCATTGATTGGTCGGTGCCGCTGGCGATCCTCTTTGCGATTCCGGTGATGCTGCTCATTGGCTTCATCATGGAACGCGGGCTGATCAAACATTTCTACAAGCGCCCCCATGCGGATCAGATCCTCGTGACCTTCGGCCTCGCCATCGTTTTGCAGGAAGTCGTCAAATATTTCTACGGCGCCAACCCAATCCCCACACCCGCGCCCGAGGCCTTTGTCGGCAGCTTCGATTTCGCGCCGCTCTTGGGTTTGGACACGTCTTTGGCCTACCCCTATTGGCGCTTGGTCTACTTTGGCTTTTCGACCCTCATCATCGCCGCGGTCTTTGCTTTCTTGCAATTCACCACTTTCGGCATGGTGGTCCGCGCAGGCATGGCGGATCGTGAGACCGTGGGCCTTCTGGGGATCGACATCGACCGCCGCTTTACCATCATGTTCGGCATCGCCGCCGCCGTGGCGGGGCTTGCAGGCGTAATGTATGCGCCGATCAACTCACCGAATTATCACATGGGCATGGACTTTCTGGTGCTGAGCTTCGTCGTCGTCGTAGTCGGCGGCATGGGCTCCCTGCCCGGCGCGGTGCTGGCGGGATTCCTGCTGGGCATCCTCGAAAGCCTCGCGTCGATGAATGAAATCAAAAGCATCATCTACGGTATCGACCAGATCATCATCTACGTCGTTGCCATCGTGATCCTGCTGGTCCGCCCGCGCGGTCTGATGGGGCGCCGCGGCGTGATGGAGGAATAAGACATGTTCGGACTGGAAAAACGCGATACACTTCTCTTGGGGATCGTGATCGTTCTCACGCTCTTCGCCCCCTTCATCCTCAACCCCTTTCCGGCGGATTCGGGCCTTGCACAGTTCAACGCGGGCTACCCCGACCTGATGCAACGCTTTGTGATCTTTGGCATATTTGCCATCGGGTTCAACATCCTCTTCGGGCTGACCGGCTATCTCTCCTTCGGCCATGCGGCCTTTCTGGGGGTCGGTTCCTACTCTGCCGTCTGGATGTTCAAACTGCTCAGCTACAACGTCGTGCCCGCGCTGGTGCTGGCCGTCATCATGGCGGGGCTGTTCTCGGCATTGATCGGCTACATCAGCCTGCGGCGCTCGGGCATCTACTTCTCGATCCTGACGCTGGCCTTCGCGCAGATGTCCTTCAACCTCGCCTATTCAGTGCTGACGCCGATCACTAATGGTGAAACGGGGTTGCAGATTTACACCTCCGATCCGCAGTACCTCCAATCCGTGGACGCCCCTTCGTTCCCGAATCTCTTCGGTGCCGCGATGAACTCCTCGACGACGCTGTTCTTCGGCGGTTGGACCTTCACCTTCTCGGTCGGCTACTATTTCTGCGCGGTCTTCCTGATCCTCGCCTTCTATCTGGCGATCCGCATCTTCCGCTCGCCCTTTGGCATGATGCTGCGGGCGGTGAAATCGAACCAGCAGCGGATGAACTACACTGGGCTGAACACGCGGCCTTATACGCTGGCGGCCTTTGTCATCTCTGGCATGTATGCCGGGCTTGCGGGCGGCCTGCTGGCGGCGATGGACCCGCTGGCGGGGGCCGAGCGGATGCAATGGACCGCATCGGGCGAAGTCGTGCTGATGACGATCCTTGGTGGCGCGGGCACCTTGATCGGGCCGGTGCTGGGTGCGGGCTTCATCAAGTATTTCGAGAACATCTTCGCCAAGATCAACGACAACGTGCTACACGGCTGGTTCGCCTTCATGCCCGACGGGATCGAAGACGCGATGGTCGCCATCATTCACCCCTTCGTCGGCAAGGGCTGGCACTTGACCCTTGGCCTTCTGTTCATGCTGGTCGTGATCTTCCTGCCCGGTGGGCTAGTCGAGGGCGGGCAACGTCTGGGCCGGGTCTTCCGCCGCCGGGACAAGAACGCGGGCTCGGTCGAGGCCGACGCCGCCCAACAGCGCAGCGAAGCCGCGGAATAGGAGAGACATCATGTCCATTCTCGAAGTCAAAAATGTCGGCAAGCGCTTTGGCGGGTTGCAGGCGCTGAGCGACGTGAACCTCAGCGTGGCGGAGAACTCCGTCCACGCGATCATCGGCCCCAATGGGGCGGGCAAATCCACCCTGCTGAACTGTCTGGTGGGCAAGCTCATCCCCGATACCGGCTCTGTCATGTTCGACGGGCAGTCGGTGCTGGGGCGCAAACCCTATGAGATCAACCAGATGGGCATTTCCCGCGTGTTCCAAACGCCCGAAATCTTTGGTGATCTGACGGTGATGGAAAACATGCTGATCCCCTGCCTTGCCAAACGCGACGGGGCATTTCAACTGAACGGCTGGTCGCGGGTCGTGGGCCAGCGCGACATGATCGACAAGGCCGAGGAAATGCTGCGCGACATGCATATGATCGACAAACGGCACATGCCCGCAGCCTCCATGTCGCGCGGGGACAAACGGCGGTTGGAGATCGCTATGTGTCTCGCCCAAGACCCCCGTCTGCTGCTTTTGGACGAACCGACCGCCGGGATGGCGCGGGCCGACACCAACAACACCATCGACCTGCTCAAACAGATCAAGGACGAGCGCGACATCACCATCGCCATCATCGAACACGACATGCATGTCGTCTTTTCACTGGCCGAGCGGATCACCGTGCTGGCCCAAGGCACGCCGCTGGTCGAAGACACGCCCGACCGGATCAAGGGCCACCCCAAGGTGCGCGAAGCCTACCTCGGCGAAAGCCAAGACGCCGCCTGACCCTCTCCCTTTGCCGCAGATCTAGGACAGCACATGACCACCAGCACGCTCGACAAAAACGCCAACCACGCCCAAACCGCCCCCGCCTTCCTCTCGGTCTGGGACATTCACGCCTATTACGGCGAAAGCTACATCGTGCAGGGGGTGAGCTTTAACGTCCATGAGGGGGAGATTCTCGCCCTGCTGGGCCGCAACGGGGCGGGCAAAACCTCGACCCTGCGGGCCATCGCGCGGGTGAGCGACCCGGAGCTGAAACGCGGCGAGGTCTGGCTCGACCATCAGCCGCTGCATAATATGGCCAGCCACCAAGCCTCTGCCGCGGGGCTGGCACTGGTGCCCGAAGACCGGCGCATCATTTCCGGCCTCACGGTCGAAGAGAACCTCAAACTCGCCCAGATCGCCCCGCCCATCGGCTGGTCGCTCGACCGGCTCTATGACCTCTTCCCCCGCCTGCGCGAGCGGCGCCATCAAGAGGGGGTGACCCTCTCCGGCGGGGAGCAGCAAATGCTCGCCATCGCCCGCGCTTTGGCCCGTGACATCAAGGTGTTGCTACTCGATGAACCCTACGAAGGGCTGGCGCCGGTGATCGTGGATGAGATCGAGAAAACGCTGGGGCTGATCAAAGCGCAGGGCATCACCACGATTCTGGTCGAACAAAACGCGGTGCGGGCGCTGAAACTGGCCGACCGGGCGGTGATCCTCGACACCGGCGGCGTGGTCTTTGACGGCACCGCCGCCGAGGTGCTGGACAACGCGGAACTGCGCGCAGAATACCTCGCGATCTGACCTAAGGTCACTCAGGTCCGGCGCGCGCGGCTGAGGCACAGCCTCTTTCTCGCGCCCGGACTGCTTTGCGCGACAAAAAACCGATCCTACCCCCTAGACAACAGTTGGCTTTTCATGGCTTTGCCCATGCCCTATAAGCGTGCCAATCAATCGCGCAGCGACGGGCCGCAGGCCTGCCGAAATCTTCGAGGATCCAATGACAAACAAAACCCATGACGCTGACGTGGCCTTCATCAAGGCCCTCGCCGAGCTGCTGAACGAAAACGACCTGACCGAGCTTCAGGTGAAACGCGACTATGCCGAGGATGACAGCCTGAACGTGCGCGTCAGCCGCAAGCCCCCGCAGCAGGTCATGGCCGCCCCCCAGCAGCAGTACCAAGCCGCCCCGGCGCCGGCCGCCGCACCGGCGCCCGCCGCTGCCGCCCCCGCCGCTGCTCCGGCCCCTGCTGCCGACGCCGATCCGGCTGATCACCCCGGCGCCGTGACCTCGCCGATGGTGGGCACCGTGTATCTTCAGGCCGAGCCGGGCGCGCCGGCGTTCATCTCCGTCGGGGCCTCCGTCTCCGAAGGTGACACGCTTCTGATCGTCGAGGCGATGAAGACCATGAACCACATCCCCGCCCCCCGCGCTGGCACCGTCAAGCGCATCCTCGTCGGCGACGGCGACGCCGTGGAATTCGGCGCGCCGCTGGTCATCCTGGAATAAGGGCCGGACATGTTCAGCAAAATCCTAGTTGCCAACCGGGGAGAGATCGCGCTGCGCGTCATCCGCGCGGCCCGCGAAATGGGCATCCAGACCGTCGCGGTGCATTCCACCGCCGACAGTGACGCGATGCACGTGCGCATGGCCGACGAATCCGTCTGCATCGGTCCGCCCTCCTCGACCCAATCCTACCTGTCGATCCCCGCGATCATCGCCGCCTGCGAGATCACCGGCGCCGAGGCGATCCACCCCGGCTACGGCTTCCTGTCCGAGAACGCGAATTTCGTGCAGGTGATCGAGGATCACGGGCTCACCTTCATCGGCCCCACCGCCGAGCATATCCGCGTCATGGGCGACAAGATCACCGCCAAGGACACGATGAAGAAGCTCGGCGTTCCTTGCGTGCCCGGCTCCGAAGGCGGGGTGACCTCGCTGGAAGAGGCCAAGCGCATCGGTGAGGAGACCGGCTATCCGGTCATCATCAAGGCCACCGCCGGTGGCGGCGGCAAGGGCATGAAAGTGGCCCAGACCGCAGCCGACATGGAAAAAGCCTTCCAGACCGCCCGCGCCGAGGGCAAGTCGAACTTCGGCAACGACGAAGTCTACATCGAGAAATACCTCACCACGCCGCGCCACATCGAGATTCAGGTCTTTGGCGACGGCAAGGGCAATGCCGTGCATCTGGGCGAGCGCGACTGTTCGCTGCAGCGTCGCCACCAGAAGGTCTTTGAGGAGGCCCCCGGCCCTTCGATTACGCCCGAGGAACGCGCGCGCATCGGCAAGACCTGCGCCGACGCCGTGGCCAATATCAACTACATCGGCGCCGGCACGATCGAGTTCCTCTACGAGAACGGCGAGTTCTACTTCATCGAGATGAACACCCGTCTGCAGGTGGAACACCCGGTGACCGAGGCGATCTTTGGTGTCGATCTGGTGCGCGAACAGATTCGCGTGGCCGAAGGGCTGCCGATGTCCTTTACCCAAGACGATCTGACCATCAATGGCCATGCCATCGAAGTCCGCATTAACGCCGAGAAACTGCCGAATTTCGCGCCCTGCCCGGGCAAGATCACGCAGTATCACGCCCCCGGCGGGCTTGGCGTGCGGATGGATTCGGCGCTGTATGACGGCTATTCGATCCCGCCCTTCTACGACAGCCTGATCGGCAAGCTCATCGTGCATGGCCGCGACCGGCCCGAGGCATTGGCCCGTCTGGGGCGCGCTCTGGGTGAGTTGATCGTGGACGGTGTCGACACCACTGTGCCGCTGTTCCACGCCCTGCTGGCCGAAGAAGACATCCAATCGGGTGGCTACAACATCCACTGGCTTGAGCATTGGCTGGAAACCAACCTCGGCGACGGCTGACATGACATGTCGGATCTGACGCCCGAGATCCTGCTCCACGGCTATTCCATCGGGATTTTCCCCATGGCGGAACACCGCGACGACCCGGAAATTTTCTGGGTCGATCCGCGGCGCCGTGGGGTGATGCCGCTCAATGGTTTCCACATCTCGCGCTCTCTGGCCCGCGCCATCCGGCGCAGCCCCTTTCACCACACGATCAACCGTGATTTCCAAGCTGTCGTCGCCGGTTGCGCCGACCGCGAAGACACATGGATCAATGCCGAGATCACCGCGCTTTACACCGCACTGCACCGCGCGGGCTATGCCCATTCGCTTGAGGTTTGGGACGGTGACGCGCTGGTGGGCGGTGTCTATGGCGTGACGCTGGGGCGCGCGTTCTTTGGCGAGAGCATGTTTTCGCGCCGGACCAACGCGTCAAAAATGGCGCTGGCGGCGCTGGTGGATCGGCTGCGCCGCGCGGGGTTCACCCTGTTCGACACGCAGTTTCTGACCGATCACCTCGCCTCTCTCGGAGCAGTGGAGATTTCGCGGGCAGAATATCACGCGCAGCTTGATGTGGCGAAACGCGGCAATGCGCGGTTCAGCGCGCCTAAGTTGGACAGTCTTCAGGACGTGCTGCAGCGCATGACCCAGATGTCATAGCGGAAATGCTCCAGCGCGTGCAGCGCGGGGGCCGAGGCGATCATCCAACCGGAAAACAAGGCGCTGTCGCTGCCCTCTTCGGTGATCTCAAGCGCGGCATAGGCATTGGCCGCCGGATCCCCCGCCGGATAGCGGCAATCGACCATGGTGATCTGCAAATTGCCCAAGGTCAGGCGGTCACCCTTGGTGATCTCCAGATCGGTCGTATCGCCCGAAATCTTGTCCAAGGCACGCAACACGCCACCCGAGGCGCTGGCGACCTGCCCCCCCTCTTGAGCGTGAAGCGGCGCGGCCAGCAAAAGCGCGGCCAAGAGAAGCTTTTTCATGGGTACACCCGGATTGCGTGAGCTTTGGGGCCGCGCGAAAGGCGCGGCCAACCGATCATTCAGGCTGCCAGGCCTCGTAATCCTTACGTTCGATAGGTTCGGCGCGGCGCAGCGACCCGGCGGGCGCATAGGCCATGGCGGTGCCGGTGCGATTCTCCACATGGGCCTTTTCCCATGGCTTATGCGCCAGCGGCTTGTCGGTCGGCGGCTCATCCCATGTGCGGTGCAGCCAGCCATGCCAATCGGGGCTCACGCGGCTCGCCTCGGCCTCACCGTTGAAGATGACCCAGCGTTTACTGTCATCCGCGTTGCGGTAATAGACGTTGCCCTGCGCGTCTTCGCCCACCTTGCTGCCCTTGCGCCAAGTGAAAAGCTGGGTGTTCAGCGTCTGGCCGTTCCACCAAGTAACGCTGCGCAGAAGTGAATTGAGAATGCCCATTGAGGTCTCCGTTCCTGTTGTCCGTTATATGCACCATGGAGGCTTTGGCGTCCAGCCTCACCGCGCAGGAGGTTCCACGCGCGGCAGGATTCCTCGCTGAAAATCAACCCTCTGCCGCCGCGCGCAAAAGGGCCGTGCATTCGATCTCAATCCGGTATTTCGGGTCGATCAGCCCGCATTCGATCATCGTCGCGGCGGGTGGATGCGCGCCGAAGGCCGCGCGTAGAAGCGGCCAGCAGGCTTCGAACTCCGCCGCGTCGGGCAGCATATAGGTGACGCGCACCACATGGGCGAAATCACTGCCTGCCTCGGCCAAGGCCGCCTTGATCGTTGCCAGTGCCGCCGCGCATTGCGCTGTCACCTCTGCCCCCTCACCCACGGTGCCCGAGACATGGACCATGCCCCCCGCCACCACAGCGCGGCTGTAGCCGATCTTGTCCTCATAGATGCCGCCAGAAGAAATGCGCCGCATGAAACCCTCTCCTGAAACGCAAAAGGGCGGACCAGATGGCCCGCCCCTATAACTTTGCCCAACGCGCTTAACCCGCGCTGGCTGGTTCTTTGCTTTCGCTGTCGGCGTGGATCATCAGCGGCTTGGCCTCGGATGAGACGGCCTCTTCGTTGACGACCACTTCGCTCACCGTCTCCAGCCCCGGCAGTTCGAACATCGTGTCGAGCAGGATGTCTTCGAGGATGGAGCGCAGGCCCCGCGCGCCGGTCTTCCGCTCAATGGCGCGTTTGGCAATCGCTTGCAGCGCGTCGTCGGTGAAGGTCAGCTGCGTGTCTTCCAGCTCGAACAAACGTTGGTACTGTTTGACCAAGGCGTTCTTCGGCTCGGTCAGGATCGTCACCAGCGCGTCCTCGTCCAGATCTTCGAGTGTTGCCAGAACCGGCAGACGGCCCACGAATTCCGGGATCAGGCCGAACTTCAGCAGGTCTTCGGGTTCGAGGTCGGTGAAAATCTCACCAATGCCGCGGGCGTCATTGTCACGCACATCGGCGCCAAAGCCCATAGCAGAACCTTTGCCACGCTGCGCGATGATCTTGTCGAGACCGGCAAACGCACCGCCGCAGATGAAGAGGATGTTCGTGGTGTCCACCTGCAGGAACTCCTGCTGCGGATGCTTGCGCCCGCCCTGCGGCGGCACGGAGGCCACGGTGCCTTCCATCAGCTTCAGCAGCGCCTGCTGCACGCCCTCACCCGACACGTCGCGGGTGATCGAGGGGTTTTCCGACTTGCGGGTGATCTTGTCGACCTCGTCGATATAGACGATGCCGCGCTGTGCCCGCTCGACATTGTACTCAGACGCCTGCAACAGTTTGAGAATGATGTTCTCGACATCCTCACCCACATAGCCGGCTTCGGTCAGCGTGGTCGCATCGGCCATGGTGAAGGGCACATCAAGGATGCGCGCCAGCGTCTGCGCCAGCAACGTCTTGCCGCAGCCGGTAGGGCCGATCAGCAGGATGTTGGACTTCGCCAGTTCGATATCGCCGCCCTTCTGGGCGTGGTTCAACCGTTTGTAGTGGTTGTGGACCGCCACCGAGAGCACGCGCTTGGCCATCGCCTGACCGATGACATAGTCGTCCAGCACGCCGCAGATGTCGCGGGGCGTGGGCACGCCATCGGTCGCCTTGAGGCCCGAGGCTTTGGTCTCTTCTCGGATGATATCCATGCACAGCTCGACGCATTCGTCGCAGATGAACACGGTCGGCCCCGCAATCAGCTTGCGCACCTCGTGCTGGCTCTTGCCGCAGAAGCTACAGTAGAGCGTATTTTTGCTGTCGTTGCCGGAATTATTCGCCATCTCAAACCTTTCAGGTCTGTCGTGTATGTCCGCCCCGGTCTTGGGGCCGCGAGATTTGGCCTCAAGCTTAGGCCAGTGACCCCGGCGCTACAATCGCAAAATATGCAGCGCCGGGCCCCTTCGATTACTTGTCTTTCTTGTCCTTGCCACCGGCGGCAGCCTCATCGGCCTTGCCACGGCTTTCGACGATCTCATCGAGATGGCCCCATTCCTTGGCTTCCTCCGGCGTCATCCACAGATCACGGTCGAGGGCTTTTTGAACGGTTTCCAGCGGCTGGCCGGAGTGTTTGACATAAAGCTGATACATCCGCTCACGGGTGCGTTCGATGTGCCGCGCCGAGATCAGGATATCTTCGGCCATGCCCTGCGAGCCGCCGGAGGGCTGGTGGATCATCACTTCGGCATTGGGCAGCGCGAAACGCATGCCCTTCTCGCCGCCGATCGCGATGACCGACCCCATAGAGGCCGCCATGCCGCAGATCAAGGTCGAGACCTTGGGCTTGATATATTGCATCGTGTCGTAGATCGACAGGCCCGCCGTCACCTCGCCACCGGGCGAGTTGATGTACATGCTGATTTCCTTGGAGGGGTTCTCGGCCTCAAGGTGCAACAGCTGGGCGACGACCAGATGGCTCATCCCGCTGTGGATCGGGCCGTTGACGAAGATGATCCGCTCTTTCAGCAGACGCGAGAAGATGTCGTAGGACCGCTCGCCCCGGCTGGTTTGCTCAACCACCATCGGGACAAGCGTGTTCATATAGGTGTTGATCGGATCGTTCATGCGTGCCTGCCTCAGTTCCTGTTCGCGGGACCATACCCGCAAAACTGTTACCCAGAGATTAGTCCCCCCGGTATGGGGGTTCAAGGGGGGCAGGCACGACAGTCTGCGCTAATCGCGCCGATCACTCCGACGCGTCGCGCAGGTAGGCGATCAACGCGTCGATATCCTCGGGCTTGCGCACACCCCGGAACGACATTTTAGTGCCTTTCATGAAGCCCTTAGGGTCCGCCAGAAAGGCGCTCAACTCATCGTGAGACCAGACCAAGCCTTCCGCTGCGGCGGCCTGCATGGCTTTGGAGTAGCGGAAGCCGTCAACCGCACCCGCCGGGCCATCCACGACGCCGTTCAGCATCGGGCCGACACGGTTCTTAGCCTTGGCGCCGATCTGATGGCAGGATTTGCATTTGCGAAACGCCTTCTCCCCGGCCTTGATCAGCGCGGGATCGGCGGCGGGGGCTTCGGCCACCTCGACCGGCGCGGGGGGCTCTTCGGGGTCAGGCTCCGCCGCGGCTTTGACCTCTTCGGCCTTAGCCTCTTCGGCTGCGGCCTTGGCGGCGGTCTCCTCGGGCGTCACGTCCAGCACGGCTGCGCGCATGGTGATCTCGACCGAGGGTTTGCAATCGCTCATACAGGGCTCTTGCTTGAAGGACGCAAACTCGACCTCCGCCCGGTCATCGGGTTTAAAGGCCGCCTCATTCGGCAGGCGCAGCTCGGCGAAGTTCTCTGACGAGAGCACGAAATCCTCATCTACCTCGTCATTCAGATAGAGCAGATAGGCTGTGATCGCATAGACCTCATCATCGCTCAGCGACTGCGCATCGCCGAAGGGCATCGCCCGGTTCACATAGTCGTAAACCGTTGAAAGATAAGGCCAATAGCTGCCGATCGTTTTGACGGGGCGCGTGTCGGTCAGGCTGCCCTGCCCGCCCGCCAGCACCGGCCAACGGCCCGTGCCCTCGCCAAAGACGCCGTGGCAGGAGGCGCATTTCTCGGTGTAAATCTCATCCCCGGTCATCACGTCGCCGCGACCCTCAGGCAGACCTTTGCCGTCGGGGCGCACGTCGATGTCCCACAGGGCGACCTCTTCAGGCGTGGCGGCGCGACCAAGGCCCAAAGGCTCGGCGGCCAGCGGGCTCGCCAGCGCGGTACTCAGGAGGGCAGCTTTAAGAAATCTCGACATTTTCGGCCTTTCCGTCTGCATCGACCGCCCAGGTCTGGATGCCGTTGTTGTGGTAGATCGAATTCTCGCCCCGGACCGCGCGCAGCGCGTCCTTGGTGGGCTGGACGTAGCCGGTGCTGTCATGCGCGCGGCTTTGCAGCAGCAGGGGCTTGCCGTCCCATTCGAAGTCAAAGTAGAAGCGGTGCAGCGCCTTGGGCGTGCTCGGCCCGTCCATCCGCGCCTGATGCCATGTGATGCCACCATCCAGTGTCACATCCACGCGCGGGATCGTGCCGCGGCCCGACCAAGCGAGGCCGGTCAGAACGGTCGGCCCCGGGCCGTGGGTGATCGGCGCCTGTGGGCTGGGGTTGGTGATGACCGATTTCGCGTCCATCTCCCAGGTGAACCGCCGCGCCACACCATCGGCCATGAGGTCGGTATATTTGCTGGTTTCCTCGCGGTGGTGCCAAGGCTGGTCGCCGACCTCAAGCCGGCGCAGCCATTTGACCCACATGTTGCCCTCCCAGCCGGGCACGACGAGGCGCACCGGGTAGCCTTGTTCGGGGCGCAGCGCCTCGCCGTTCATCTTGAAGGCCACGAGGCAATCGTCGAGCGCCTTTTCCATCGGGATCGAGCGGCTCATCGCCGCCGCATCCGCGCCCTCGGCCAGAAGCCATTTGCCCTCAGGCTTCACGCCCGCCTCCGCCAGCACCAGTCGCAGCGGCACGCCGGTGTATTGCACGTTGTGGATCATGCCGTGGGTGAACTGGCAGCCATTAAGCTGCGCGCCGCGCCACTCCATCCCGGAGTTGGCCGCGCATTCGAGGAAATAAACGTGGTTCTCGCGCGGGAAACGGTGCAGGTCGTCCATCGTCAGCACCAGCGGCTTGTCAACTAGCCCGTTGATCATCAGCCGGTGCTTGGCCGGGTCGACCTTGGCGACGCCCGAGTGGTGCCGCTCGAAGCAGACGCCGTTGGGGGTGATCGTGCCATCCAGCGCATGGAGCGGGGTGAAGTTGATCGAGCTCACCGGGTCGGCGGTCAGCCATTCCACGGTGCGGCGTTTCACATCCGCCTCATGCGGCGAGGGCATGCCGTAGGGGGCGACATCGACGCCGTCCCCTAACTCTTGCATCCATGGATGGATCGCGATGCCCGGATCGGTCTGTGCGGCACTGGCGCGGCCCGCCAGCGTCCCCGCGGCCGCCGCCCCTGCCCCCGTCAGAAAGGCACGGCGCGATGGCCCCTTGTGGTTCTCTTCTGTCATGTCGTGGCCCTCACATATTCAAATTCATTTTATTGAATTTGTATCTATGTGAGAACCCCTATTCTCATTTTTCTTACTTTGGCAGAACGATTTTCACCGGGGTCCGGGCGCCTTCGCCCACGGTGTTCAGTTTCGAGATATGGCTTTCCACCACGTCCCAGATCGGCGGACCTTCGGTGCCCTCGTTGACCGAGGCCCAACCGGCCACGACATAGCTGCGCTGCGGGTCGATCGGCTCGCCAGTGCTGAGCAAGGTCATCTCGCTGATGCGCTCACCCTGCGGCTTGGCGATGTCCATCTTGAAGCCCATGCCGCCGACGCGCACCATGTCACCGCCCTGCTGATAATAGGGATCGGGGTTGAACAGGTTGTCGCCCACGTCCTCCAGCACGACTTTCAGGAATTCACCCGTCATTTCCGTGCGGTAGGCATTGGGATAGGTCATGGCGGTGACGTTGAAGATATCCTCGCGCGTAATGTCCTGACCGGGCAGGAGCGACGCGCCCCAGCGGACACCGGGGCTGAGCGCGATCTCGGCGTCGCGCTCGGACAGCATCGCGTCACAGATCAGATCGTCCCATGTGCCGTTGAAATTGCCGCGACGGTAGAGCAGCGTGTCGGTCTTGCCGACCACATGGGTCAACTCGTCAAGGAAGGGCGCGCGCTGCGCGTCGATCAGCTTGGCGATTTCCGGGTCCGGCGTGATCAGGTCCGAGAAGATCGGGATCAGCTTGTGGCGCAGCCCCATCATCTTGCCGTCGCGCACATCGAGATCGACGCGGGACACGAATTTCCCATGCGATCCGGAGGCGATGATATGGGTCTCGCCCACCAACACAGGCTCGGGCAGCGCGTCATGGGTGTGGCCCGAGAGGATCACGTCGATCCCCTTGACGATCCCGGCCATCTTCTTGTCGACGTCAAAGCCGTTGTGGCTGAGGCAGACGACCACTTCGGCACCCTGCGCGCGCACCTCGTCGACCATCGACTGCATGTGCTCGTCACGGATGCCAAAGGAGTATTCGGGGAACATCCAGCCGGGGTTGGCGATCGGCAGATAGGGGAAGGCCTGCCCGATCACGGCAACCTTCACGCCGCCCCGCTCGAAGAATTTATACGGTTTGAAAAGTTCGGCGGGCTCGTCCCATTCGCGGTCAAAGATATTCTGACCGAGGGCCGCGAAGGGCAGCCCCTCGACGATCTCCTGCACCCGCTCGGAGCCCAAGGTGAACTCCCAATGGAAAGTCATCGCGTCGGGCTTCAGCGCGTTCATCACGTTGACCATGTCCTGACCTTCTGTCTTGAGGCAGGTCAACGAGCCATGCCATGTATCGCCGCCATCCAGCAGCAACGCATCCGGACGGTCGGCGCGGATGGCGTTGAGCACGGTGGCCACGCGATCCAGACCGCCAACCTTGCCATAGGCCTGTGCCTGAGCCACGAAATCGTCATAGGTCAGCGCGTAGTCCAACGGCGTGCCACCCCCGATGCCGTAGCGGATGCGGAATTCTTCGCCGGTGATATGGGGCACCTTGCCGTGGTTCTCGCCCACGCCGATGTTGACCGAGGGCTCGCGGAAATAGATTGGTTTGAGTTGGGCGTGGATGTCGGTCACATGCATCAGGGTGACATTGCCGAACTTCTCGAACTCCAGCAGCGCATCCTGATCAAAGCGGTCCTGCGCCGCCAGCCGCGCCCAGTTGCCGAAGCCCGAGCCGCCGTAGATGGAGGCCGCGGCCATGGACATTTGCAGAAAATCACGGCGAGACAGCATGTTACGCTCCAGCACTTGAAAACAGGGAAAGGCCCCGCCCCCATGCGGGGGGCGGGATCAGGTCAGGCGAAACGCCCAAATGTTAAATCAGTTACGCACCGAGGGGGCTTCGACCGACAGGCCGTTGCCGCGGCTGGCGACGTAGAGTTCCAGCGCCACGAACTCGGGGCTGCCGGGGCTGAAGGTCTCGGCCCGCGTGTCGCGCACGCAGCCCTTGAAACGCGCATGGGCGCTGTTGAGCTTGGTGTTCTTCAGACGGTAGACCGGGAAGCCGTTGATCTGGCCCTGGCTCAGGTGGTCGGCCCGGATCATGTTGCCGTAATTGTCCTCGTGGCAATTGGCGCAGCTGAGTTCAAGCTGGCCGTAGCGGGTGTAGTACATCTCCTTGCCCTGCTCCCATGTGCTCTGGGCCGGGCCGTCGATCGCCACGTTGACCGGCATGCCGCGCGACTGGACCGAGATCAGCGCCTCCATCGCGGTCATCTGGTTGCCGGTGTATTTGTAGGGCTCCGCGCCCATCTGGTTCTCACGGCAGTCGTTGATCTGCTGCGCCAGCGTGCGCACCTCGCCCGCGTCCTCGTTCCACTTCGGGTAGACCGCGCGGACCCCCTTCATCGAGGTCTCCACGTCGTTGTGGCAGGAGGCGCAGGATTTGCCCTCGCTGCCCTCTGCCGTGTCCCACGCCGCCTGCGCCTGATCGACAAAGATCATGCCGGAGTTGTCGAAGTCGTCCATTTGAAGCTGCTGCGTCTCGTCCGAGCGGAAACGCCAGCCAGACATGATCTCGGGCAAAGCGCCGTCGAGATGCGCAGGCGCATCGGTCTTGGTCACCATCTCGATCTCGCCGTTGACGACAAGCTCGGCCTCCTCATCGGCGGACCCCAGCGTGGGGGCGGCCACCAAAAGCGCCGCGATTGCGGTCATTGCCTTGAATTTCATGTCTTTCCTCCCTGTTCCATGCGCCGCTTGGCTGACCCGATGGGTCAGCCGATGGCGATGGATTTGACTTCTTCGTAGACCGAACCGTCGTCGTCGTACCACGTGAATTTGAACTCACCCGCTTCCGGAACGGTGGCGTCGAATTCAAAATAGGGGTTGGTCGACATCGCCGGTTCCATCTTCACATCGATCACGTTCTCGCCGTTGAACTCGGCGGTGAAGCGGTTGATGATCGAACGCGGGATGACGTTGCCGTCGCTGTCCTTGCGCTGGCCCGATTCCATCGGGTGGCTGATCAGCGTCTTGATCGTGATGACCTCGCCAGCCTCAGCTTTCTTCGGCACTTTGACGCGGGGTGTTACACCTTCTGCCATTCTCTAAACTCCTGATTTGGGGCGCGCGGGCTTAGCCGCCGCAGCCACCGATTGTAACTTTGATCTCTGCGCTGGTGCGGGCGAATGTGCCGTCTTCCAGCTTGGCGATGGCGATGACGTCTTGGGTCTGCGCCAGCCGGATGCGGGTGGAGGCGCTGCGGCTGCCTGCCAGCGGGCCGAAGTTGAAGGTGCCCACGGGCGGCGTCGGGTTGCCCGCAGCCAGCACCATGATCGCCGAAGCGCCCGGCGCCTCGACCGAGATTGGCACGGTGTTGCCATTCTCGGCAATTTCAGGCGCGGTCAGGGTCACGCCGGTGTCGGCCATATCGGCTCCGCCGGTGAATTCCGCGATCAATTCGTCCACCGTGGCGGCCGAAGCCCCCACCGGCAGGATGGTCAGCGCCATGGCGCCAAGGCCGAGGCCCAGAGTTTCACGTCTTGAGAAGTTCATCTCTCATCTCCTTGTTCGTCTGCGGCGCGGGGCGCCGTCATTCCGTTCCACGAGGCCCAGGCTCGCGATCTCTTGCACCGGCCCACCCCCGCCTGCTTTCACAGGGCGGCGGGGCCGCGTTACTCTTCTTTAAGCGTCGCCAGGAAGGCCACGACATCTTCGATTTGCTGCGCGTCCAGCAGCGGCGGCAACGGTTCTGTCCCCGCCTTGCCGGTGAAGCCATCGCCGGGGCGGATATAGCCGCTGGTCTTGTAGTAGGAAGGCATCATCGAGCCTTCGAAGGTCATCTTGCTATTGGCCACGATGCCGCGCAACTCGGCCTCGTTCCAGCGGTCGCCAGCCCCGTCGAGCATCGGACCGATTTCGCCCTGAAAGGGAACCTCACTGAGTGCGCTGATCTGGTGGCAGGCCACGCAGTTGCCCGCCTTCTTGCTGCCGACGATGGCCGCACCCTTGGCCGCATCGCCGGGTGTCCCGGTCAGGGATTGTTCAACCGAACCATAGTCATCATAGGTCACGTCGGCAGGTGCCACGGTTTCAGCGGCGGCCAGAACGGGCGCGCCCGACACAATTGCGGCGGCGATCCATCTCATCATCGAAAACTTCCTCCCAGTGCCGATCACGGTGATGTGTGATCCGGTTTACCTGACCCTAAGACAGGGATGCGGCGCGGCGCAACAACAAATTCAAACTTTTGAATAGCTTTCCCCGTGCGGCGCCGCTTTCCCCCGGTCAATCGGTGCTGCCATTGTTGCGCTCTTGGATCATCCGCGCGTGGTAGCGTTGGAAATCCTCATCGCCGTCGAGCGCGTAGCGTTCCTCGTTCACCCAAGTGAGCATATCAAGCGTCGTGCCCTTGCCGAACGCCCCCGGCATCACCGCCACCGCCGCCTGCGGCGCGGTCGCGTCTTCGGCCACCTCATGGGGCAGGAACATCAGAGTCGGGGTGAAGAGAATCCCCCATTTCCGCGCCATCTGCTTTTCCGAGAGCGTCTCCCCGTCGAAATCGGTCACTTCGATATCGCCATGCAGGTTCAGCTGCACAACGAAATAATTCTCTTCAATGTAATTGGCGATTTCGGGGGCTGGGAAAACCTCTTCGTGCATCTTGGTGCAATAGATGCAGCCGCGCTGTTCGAACATCAGCATCAGACGTTTGTCCTCGCCCCTAGCCTCCTCCAGATCCTCACGCAGGTCTTTGAAGGTGTCGCGCATCCAGGGCGTCTTGTGCAGCCCGTCGTCGCCCAGTTCCGCCGCGGCCAAAGGCCATGCCAGCATCGCCGCCGCCACTGCGGCTCCTATCCTCGATCCGATCATCTTGGCGTCCTCCTCCTGATTGTTGCGTCTATCCTAACGTCGTGAAGCTGGGGAACCAACGGATCATCGCATCCGCGATCAGTTGCACCCCGCCGGTCACGATCAGCACGGCAAAGAGGATCAGCATCACCCCCATCGCCTTTTCCACCTTTTGCACCAGCGCCATATGCCGCGCGGCCCAGTTAAGAAACGGTTTGGCGAAAAGCGCGGCCACCACGAAGGGCGCGGTCATCCCCGCGCCATAGGCGGCCAGCAACAGCCCGCCCCGCGCGACATCGCCCATGCCTGAGGCGATCATCAAAATCGCCGCCAGCGCGGGGCCGACGCAGGGTGTCCAGCCAAAGCCGAAGGCCAACCCCATGACATAGGCGCCCCAGACCGAGGTGGGCTTGCCGCCCCCCTCCAACCGCGCCTCGCGGTAGAGCAGCGGCACTTTGATCGCGCCGAGGAAGTGCAGACCGAAGACTGTCAGGATCGCTGCCGCCACCCAGCTCAGCGGCTCAAGGTACTGGGTGAACACCTGCCCGATGGCCGTGGCACCCATGCCGAGCAGAACGAAGATCGTCGTGACCCCAAGCGCGAAGAGCAGCGAGGACAGCACCAAGCGACGCTGCGCCCCCGGCGCGATTGCGCCATCGCCGCGCAATTCGGTCACGCTGAGCCCCGCCATATAGCTGAGGTAGAATGGCACCATCGGCAGAATACAGGGCGTAAAGAAGCTGAGCAGCCCTGCGAAAAGCGCGCCTGCATAGGTGATGTCGAACATGTTACCCCCCGCCCGCGCCGCGCCGGTCCGCCGCGCTTGAACAATTCACATATTCAAATTACGTTGAGTGTCGTCCAAACGTCAATCAGGCAAGCCGATGATCCGCACACTGACCGCTCTGAGCTTCGCGGCGCTGACCGCCCTGCCCGCCCGGCCCGTCGAGGCGGTGGAACTGGTCATGGTCGAACAGCCCGGCTGCATCTATTGCCAACGTTGGGACGAAGAGATCGCCCCCGCCTATCCCAAGACCGCCGAAGGGGCATTCGCCCCGCTGCGCCGCGTCGATATCTCGGCCGTGGAGGAAAGCGTCACCCCGCAGCGTGCGGTGCTCTTCACCCCGACCTTTTTGCTGGTCGAAGACGATGTCGAATTGGGCCGCCTAGAAGGCTACCCCGGTGCGGAGTTCTTCTGGCCCATGCTTGATACGCTCTTGCACGACAAGACCGATTTCGAGGACCCGACCGAATGACAGCCCTGCCCGTGATTACCCCCGACATGTCCGAAGAGGACATGGACCGGATGCTGACCAACGCCGTGACCGCGTCGAACTTCCTTAAGGCGATCAGCCATGAGGGGCGGTTGATGATCCTGTGTCACCTCGTTTCGGGAGAGAAGTCGGTGAGCGAGTTGGAAGCCCTGCTCTCGACCCGGCAAGCCGCCGTATCGCAGCAACTGTCGCGCCTCAGGCTCGAAGGGCTGGTGACTCCGCGTCGGGACGGTAAAACGATCTACTACCGGCTTGCCGATGACCGGCCCCGCAAAATGCTGGAACTGGTCTACGAATTGTTCTGCAAGGATGATTGAGCTTTGGGGCCAGCCGCTGACCGCCGCCCTTCTGGGCGGGCTGGGCGGCGTGTTGCTGGGCCTCGCCGCACGATTGGGGCGGTTTTGCACCCTCGGCGCGATCGAAGACCTGCTCTATGGCGGATCGGGCGGCCGGATGCGGATGTGGGGTCTGGCCATCGGCGTGGCGATGCTGGGCAGTTTCACGCTTGCTAGCTTGGGGCTGATCAACCTCGACCGCGCCTTTCACCTGACGATTGCCTTCTCATGGGCGCCTGCGGTCTTTGGCGGGCTGATCTTCGGCTACGGCATGGCGCTGGCGGGCACCTGCGGCTTTGGCGCTTTGGCGCGGCTTGGCGGCGGGGATCTGCGCGCCTTCGTGATTGTCTTGGTCATGGGACTTGCGGCCTTTACCGTACTCTCCGGCCCCCTCGCCCCGGCACGCGCCCTGCTCTTCCCGCGCCAGATGAACGCCGGGCCGCCCGATGGGATCGCCCATGCGATCGCCGCGCTTACCGGCGGATCGGTGGCGCTGATCGGCATTCTGCTGGGCCTTGCGGTCTGCCTGCTGATGCTCAGCGCCCGCAGCTTTCGTGGCGATCTGCGCAAAGTGTTCTGGGGCGCTGTTGCCGGGCTTGCCATCACCTCGGGTTGGGCGGGCACGGCGTGGCTGGCGCAAACCGGTTTTGGCGCGCAGACGCTCATGTCGCATAGCTATGCGGCACCGGTCGGTGAAACTCTGCTCTATGCGATGCAAGGCTCGGTCCGCCCGCTGAGCTTTGGCATCGGCTCGGTCGCCGGGGTCTGGGTCGGAGCCTTTCTGGGGTCGCTCTGGCAGGGGCATTTCCGCTGGGAAGCCTGCGAAGACCCGCGCGAACTCCGCCGCCAGATTTTTGGCGCAGGGCTGATGGGCGCAGGTGCGGTGATCGCCATGGGCTGCACCATCGGGCAAGGCATCTCGGCCATCTCGGTGCTGGCCTTTAGCGGGCCGGTGACCCTCGCCGCGATCTTTGCGGGCGCGGCTTTGGGCCTGCGCCAACTCATCGTAGGATTTCGCCGCAGCCCAGTCTGACGCGTCATAAAACCGTGACAGTCATGGTGCAAATGGAGGCCAGCCAAGTCACCTGAGGAAGCATGATGACCCGCCGCGAGATTCTCAACGACCCCGCCATCGGCAACAAGGCCGAAGCCTTTGAGGCCTTCGACGACATCCCCACCAACGCGAACCTGTCGCGCACCATCGGCGATGTGATCAACGCCCGCTATGGCCGCCGCGACATCCTGCGCGGAATGCTTGGGGTTTCGGCCACCACCGCCCTTTTCGGCAGCGCCGCCGCCATCGCCCCGTCCAAGGCCCGCGCCGCCGAAAGCCGCTACGTCTTTGACGAGCTGGCATGGGGCAATGACGAAACCCACCACGTTGCCCCCGGTTATGACGCGCAGATCCTGCTGCGGTGGGGCGATCCGATCACCGCCGATGCGCCGGAATTCGACGTGATGAACCAGACTGCCGCCGCGCAGTCGAAGCAGTTCGGCTATAACAACGACTACGTGGGCTTCGTGCCCCTGAACGACGACGGCAGCCGCGGGCTGCTCTGCGTGAACCACGAATACACCAACGAAGAGGTCATGTTCCCCGGTCTTGGCCGTCAGGACAAGGTGAACTTCAAAGGCATGACGCCTGAGTTGATCGACATCGAAATGGCCGCCCACGGCGGCTCGGTCGTCGAGATCGCCCGCGATGCGGCGGGCAAATGGCAAGTGGTGCGCGACGGCAAGATGAATCGCCGCATCACCCCGCTCGACACTGCGATGACGCTGAGCGGCCCCGCCGCCGGTCACGCGCGGCTGCAAACCAACGACGACCCCAGCGGCACCAAGGTCATCGGCACGCTCAACAACTGCGCGGGCGGGCTGACCCCTTGGGGCACATGGCTGATGGCCGAAGAGAACTTCCACGGCTATTTCTGGACCGACAAGCTGGATGCCGACGGCAAGCCCGACATCACCGGTGCCGCGGAAGAGAAATCTTGGGACCGTTACGGCGTGCCGGGCATGTGGTACGCTTGGGGCCAGAAACACGACCGTTTCAACGTGGACGCCGAGCCGAACATGCCCAATAAGTTCGGCTGGGTCGTTGAAGTTGACCCGATGGACCCGACCTCCACCCCCGTCAAACGCACCGCTTTGGGCCGTTTCCGCCATGAGGGCGCCGAGACCACGGTCAGCAAAGATGGCAAGCTCGTGGTCTATATGGGCGACGACAACCGCTTTGACTATCAATACAAATACGTCTCTGCGGGGACCGTCTCCGATGATCCGGCGGCCAATGGCGATCTGCTGGACGATGGCACGCTTTATGTCGCGCGGTTCGAAGAGGACGGCACGATCAACTGGCTGCCGCTGGTGCATGGTACGGGCCCGCTGACGGCAGAGAACGGTTTCAATGACCAAGGCGATGTGATGATCGACACCCGTCTGGCCGCCGACCTGCTGGGTGCCACCCCGATGGACCGCCCCGAAGACGCGCAGCCGCGCGGCGATGGCACGGCCTATATCCTGCTGACCAACAACACCAAGCGCAAGCAGGGCGACACCAACGCCGCCAACCCGCGCCCGGAAAGCAGCTTTGGCCATATCATCGAGATCAAGGAAGCGAATGCCGACCACGCTGCCACCAGCGGCACATGGTCGATCCTCGTGCAATGCGGTGACCCAAAGGTGGCCGAAGTCGGCGCCCAGTGGAACCCCGAGACATCGGAGAACGGCTGGTTCGGCAGCCCCGACAACGCCGCGATGGATGCCGACGGGCGGCTCTGGATCAGCACCGATCAGGGCAGCAGCTGGGGCAAGACCGGCAAATCCGACGGGCTCTACGCGCTTGAGACCGAAGGCGAGGCGCGCGGCACCTCGAAGCTCTTCTTCCGCTGCCCCGTGGGCGGTGAGATGTGCGGCCCCTACTTCACCGAGAATGGCGAAACGCTCTTCGTCGCGGTGCAGCACCCGGGGACGGATGGCACCAAGGACATCCCCGGTTTCGAGCGGGAAAGCACCTTTGAGGACCCGGCCACCCGCTGGCCCGACTTCGACCCCAAGATGCCCCCGCGCCCTGCGGTGGTCGTCATTACCAAACAAGGTGGCGGCAAGATCGCCGTCTGATCAGAATTCTATAAAAGTCATTTCAGCATGTAAGATGTGGTGCAGCTTCCCCGGCTGCACCACTTTTTATTGGGCTGCTTCTATTAGCCAGCGCCTAAATCAATCCGACAGGCAGTCAGACATGCTCTGCGCCATGCCGCGCAGCAGATCGGGGTAGAAAGAAACACCCAGTTCCAGATCCGCGCCGATCGGGTCGAGCGTGCCGGTCCCGGTCTCCTGGCCTTCGGTCACGGCGGCAATCAGGCCGGGGTTGAACTGTGGCTCGGCAAAGACGCATTTCGCGCCGCTCTCGGCCACCAAGTCGCGCAGTTCTGCTACACGCGCAGCTCCCGGGGCGCGGGCGTCATTTTCGCTGATGGCACCACGGGCTTCGATGTCGAAACGCGCTTCGAAATAGTGGTAGGCGTCATGGAAGACGATGAAGGGGCGTTCTTTGACCGGGGCGAGAGTCTCGGCGATGTCTTCCTCCAAGACTGCAAGCTCGGCCTGAGCGGCCTCGGCGTTCTCACGGTATTGCGCGGCGTTCTCAGGGTCTAGCTCCGCCAGCGCCTCGGCGATCTGGCCCAGCCAAAGCTGCCCGTTGCGCGGGTCGAGCCAGACGTGGGGATCGTCGCCGTCATGGGCGTGATCGTGACCTTCATGGCCGTGGTCCTCATGATCGTGGTCGTCATGGCCGTGGTCGTCGTGATCCTTCTCGCCATGTCCGTGATCGTCATGATCCCCGTGGTCGTGCCCCTCGTGGTCATGCGCCTCGTGATCGTGGTCGTGGTCGCCGTGGTCATGCTCTTCGTCATGTTCCTCGTGACCATGCTCTTCGTGGTCATGTTCCTCGTGGTCATGACCGTGGTCATCCCCTTCCTCGGCGTGATCATGACCCTCATGCCCCTCGTCACCGTGGCTATGCGGCTCAAAGGTCGCCCCTTCGCGGAAGGCCAGAACCCGCGTACGGGGCTGCTCCATCAAGGCCAGATGGCTGGCGCTGCTGGCCAGCGATTGCAGCGGATCGGCCAGCCATGGGGTCAGCGACGGGCCGACCCAGACGACCAGATCGGCCCCGCTCAGCGCGCGTGCCTCGGAGGGGCGCATGGCATAGCCATGGGGCGAGCTGCGCGGCGGCACGATGAGGTCGGGCGTGCCGACCCCTTCCATCACCTGCGACACCAGCCCATGCACCGGGGCGATATCTGTCGCAACGGCGGGGACATCCGCCCAAAGCGGCGACGCGGCAGCGGCGAGAACGGCGGCGGGGAGCGTGAAACGATACATGGCAGACCTTCAAAATGTTATAGTATCACCTTGCTAACACCGCTGTTATAACATATCAATACCGAAACGAATTGAGGTTCCCCATGCGCCCCATAGGATTTAGTGATCATGACCACGCCGCCTGCGTACGGAGCACCATGCAGGTGGCCGAAGCGCAATGCGCCGAACGCGGGCTGCGGCTGACCCCGGTGCGCCGCCGCGCGCTGGAGATCCTGCTGTCGGAACACCGCGCCTTGGGCGCCTATGACCTGCTCGCCCGCCTGTCAGCCGAGGGGCTGGGCGCGCAGCCCCCCGTGGCCTATCGCGCCTTGGATTTTCTGGTGAAAGCCGGGCTTGCCCATAAGATCGAAGCGCTCAACGCTTATGTTGGCTGTGTGCACCCGGGCGAGGATCACGCGCCCGCCTTTCTGATCTGTCGCAGCTGCCGCTCGGTGGCGGAGGCCGATACAACCCCGAACAAAAGCCGCCTTGGGGATGCCGCCCGCGCCGCAGGGTTCCGCATTGAGCGCAGCGTGGTCGAGGCCGAGGGCCTCTGCCCCGCTTGTCAGGAGCCCGGTGCATGAGCCTGATCAATACCCGCGGCCTGACCCTGCGCCACGACGGTCAGATCGCCCTGCGCGACGTGAACTTCAATATCGACACTGGTGAGATCGTCACCATCGTCGGCCCCAACGGGTCGGGCAAATCCAGCCTGCTGCGCGCGCTGATCGGCGCGTTGAAACCGGCGGCGGGCAAGATCACCCGCAAACCGGGGCTGCGCATCGGCTATGTGCCGCAAAAATTGCAGATCGACGCGACCCTGCCGCTCACCGTGCGCCGTTTCATCAACCTGCCCCGCCGCCAAAAGCCCGAAGCGATCCGCGACGCGCTGGCCACCGCTGGCGTGCCGGAACTGGCAGAGCGGCAGATGGTCGACCTGTCGGGCGGGCAATTCCAACGCGTGCTGCTGGCCCGCGCCCTGCTGGAAAGGCCCGATCTGCTGATCCTCGACGAGGCGACGCAGGGGCTGGACCAGCCCGGCTCCGCCGCCTTTTACCGCCAGATCGAAGCCGTGCGCCAAGACCTCGGTTGCGCCGTACTGATGGTCAGCCACGATCTGCATGTCGTCATGGCGGCCAGCGACCGAGTGCTCTGCCTCAACGGCCATGTCTGCTGCGAAGGCACGCCCGAGACCGTCTCCGAAGCGCCCGAATACCGCGCCCTCTTTGGCAGCGGCACCCAAGGGGCGCTGGCGCTCTACCGGCACGATCACGACCATCACCACCACCATCACGGCGCCGCCTGTGACGGCCACCACCAAGAGACTGAGAATGCTTGACGATTTCATTCTGCGCGCCGCTCTCGCTGGATTGGGCGTGGCGCTGGCCGCCGCCCCTTTGGGCTGTTTCGTGATCTGGCGGCGCATGGCCTATTTCGGCGATGCCACCAGCCATGCTGCCCTCTTGGGCGTGGCACTGGCGCTGGCGACCGATCTGCCGATCACCGCGGGCGTGCTTTTAGTGGCGCTCGTCATGGCGCTGGTGATCAGCACGCTGTCGGGCCGCAATGTCAGCGCCGACGCGCTTTTGGGCGTGATGGCCCATTCAGCACTGGCGCTTGGTTTGGTGGCTGTCTCACTGCTGCCGGGACAGCGGGTCGATCTGTCGTCCTACCTCTTTGGTGAAATCCTCGCCGTAACGCGCTTTGACCTTGGCGTGATCTGGGGCGGTGCCGTGGCGGTGGCGCTTTTGCTGGCCTGGCGGTGGTCGGCGCTGCTGGCGGCGACGCTGAACCCCGATCTGGCGCAGGCCGCGGGCGGCAATCCGCGCCGGGAGCAGTTGATTCTGACGCTGGCGCTGGCAATCATGGTAGCCGTGGCGATCAAAGTGGTCGGCGCGCTGCTGATCGCGGCGATGCTGATCATCCCCGCCGCCACTGCCCGCCCCTTTGCCCGCACCCCGGAAACCATGGCTTTTTGGGCCATGGGTCTGGGCGCGGTGGCGGCCCTTGGGGGGCTGCTGGCCTCGCTGGAGTTCGACACGCCCACGGGACCCAGCATCGTCAGCATCGCGGCGGGTCTCTTTGCGCTTTCCTCGGCCTGTTCGGCGGCCCTTCCGGCGCTGCGCCGCCGGGGGTGACCCCGACGGCGGCTTGGCTTAGCGCGCGATCACCGCGTCGGCTTCGATCTCAAGCTTGGCCTCATCTTCGACCAGACCGGCGACGACCACCATCGCCATGGCTGGGAAATGCTTGCCCATGACCTCGCGATAGGCGCGGCCCACGTCCTTTTGCGCAGCGAGATATTCTTTCTTATCCGTGACATACCACGTCAGCCGGGTGATATCCTCGGGCGTGCCGCCGGCGGCTTCGACCACGTCGCGGATGTTTTGCAGCGCCTGTTTCATCTGGCCGATGAAATCGTGGCATTCAAACTTCTGCTCGGCGGTCCAGCCGATCTGACCGCCGACGAACAGATGACCATCCGCGCTCAGCACGCCGTTTGCATAGCCTTTTGCGGGGGCCCAACCTTCGGGCTGAATGATTTGATGCGACATGTCGTGTTCCTTTTTGTTAACAGTCACACGCCGAGGAATTGGTCGGCGATTTGAGTATCGAGCGCAGGCATCGGACCGGCCCAGACCGAGCGGCCCCGTTCGAGGATGACGGCGTGATCGGCCACGCGCCGCAGCTCGGCGAGGGATTTGTCCACCACCAGAAGCGCCAGACCGCTGTCGCGCTTCAGCTCGGCCACGGCGGCCCAGATTTCTTGACGCACCACCGGGGCCAGCCCCTCGGTCGCCTCATCCAACAACAGGAGTTGCGGGTTGGTCATCAGCGCGCGGCCAATCGCCAGCATCTGCTGCTCCCCGCCCGAGAGCGAGCCTGCCGCCTGATCCCGCCGCTCCCCCAAGCGGGGGAAGAGCTTGACCACACGCGCCTCATCCCATGGGCCGGGGCGCGCGGCGGCGATGAGGTTTTCATGCACCGTCAGCGTCGCGAAACAGCGCCGCCCCTCGGGCACCAGCCCCACCCCGGCCTGTGCGGCGCGAAACGACGGCAGCCCCGCGATGTCGCGCCCATTCAGGCGCAGGCTGCCACCGCTGTGCTTCAGCATCCGGCAGATCACCTTGATGGTCGATGATTTGCCCATCCCGTTGCGCCCCATCAGCGCGCAGACCTCGCCCGCCTTCAGCGCCAGATCGACGCCGAAAAGCGCCTGTGTCGGCCCGTAGGAGGCGGTGATGTCCTTCAGTTCCAGCAGGCTCATGCCGCGTCCTCCTCGCCCAGATAGGCCACGCGGACCTGTGGATCGGCCTTGATCTCGGCCGCCGTGCCGCTGGCGATGATGCGGCCGTAGACCAGCACCGAGATGCGGTCGGCGAGTGCAAAGACCGCGTCCATGTCATGCTCTACCAGCAGGATCGGCGCCTCGGCCCGAAGGCCGTCAAGAAAGCCGGTCATCTCGCGAGAGCCGCTTGCGCCAAGCCCGGCCATCGGTTCGTCCATCAGGAACACCTTGGGCCGCAAAGTGAGCGCCACGGCGACCTCAAGCTGGCGGCGTTGGCCGTGCGACAGGTCCGATGTGCGCTTGGCCGCGTGATCGGCAAGCCCCACCAGTTCCAGCGCGCGCATCGCCTCGGCCCGCAACGCCGCCTGCCGCATCACCGGGGCGAAGAAACGCATCACCCGGCCCGATTGGCCAAGCGCGCCCAGCACCGCGTTTTGCAGCACCGTGTATTCCATCGCCAGCGAGGAGATCTGGAAGGTCCGCCCCAGCCCGGCCCGCGCACGCTGCACCGTGCTGAGCGGCGTCACGTCCTGCCCCGCGAAATGCACCGAACCACTGTCCGAGCGCAGCCCGCCCGCGATCTGCTTGATCAGCGTCGACTTGCCCGCCCCGTTGGGGCCGATGAGCGCATGGATCTCGCCCGGGCGCAGGGTGATGGAGACATCATCCGTGGCCTTCAAGGCGCCGAAGCTCTTGTGCAGGTTGCGCACGTCCAAAAGTACTTCAGTCATCCGCTCAGTCATGGGCCACCTCCCGTCCGGCGATGAGGCCGATCATGCCGCCCCGGGCAAAGAGCACCACCATCAGCAGCAGGAAGCCAAGGTAGATGTGCCAGAACTCCGACAACCCGCCCAAGACATGCTCCAACAGGATAAACAGCGCCGCCCCGGCCACCGGGCCAAACAGCCGCCCCACCCCGCCGAGGATCACGAAAATCATGATCTCGCCCGAGGTCTGCCACGAGAACATCGTCGGGCTCACGAAACGATTGAGATCGGCGAAAAGCGCGCCCGCCAGTCCGGTGACAGCCCCCGAGATGACAAAGGCCACCAGCCGCAGGCGGAAGGGTGCGAGACCCACGGCCTCGACCCGCTCGGCATTCTGGCGGGCTGCCGAGAGTGCCAAGCCAAAGGGCGCGCGCGCCAGACGGCCCGCCATGAGCAGCACTAGCGCCAGCACGGCAAAGGCGATGGCAAAGAAGGTCAGCGGATCAAGCGTGTTCAGCCCCGGAAAGCCGTTGCGCACATAGATAGACAGCCCGTCCTCGCCGCCATAGGCCGGCCAGGAGATCGAGAAGTAGAAAAGCATCTGCCCGAAGGCGAGCGTGACCATGATGAAATAGACCCCCGAGGTACGCAAAGACAGCGCCCCGATCAGCAGTGCCGCCAGCGCGGAGACCACGATCGCCACCAGCCAGATGATGGGCATCGACTTCGTGCCCTCGATCAGGAAAGGGCTCTCCATGATCGGCGTGTAGCTTTGCGCATGGGCGGCGAGGATGCCCATGGCGTAGCCGCCAAGACCGAAGAAGGCGGCGTGGCCGAAGCTCACCAGCCCGCCGAGACCAAGCGCGATGTTCAGCCCCACGCCGGCAAGGGCGAGGATCGCGGCCTTGGTGGCCAGCGTGATGATGAAAGGCTCGTCCAGCGCGAAGGCCGCCAGCGCCGTGACCGGCAGGAGCAGGAAGAGAAAGACGTTTACAAGTGTTTCGCGCATCATGGCTCAGGCCTCCCCAAACAGGCCGGTGGGCTTGAACAGAAGAACCCCCGCCATGAGAATGTAAATTGACATGGAGGCGAGCGAGGAGCCGACGGAGGTGGCCGCCGAAGCCTCCATGAAATTGGCAAAGAACAGCGGCAGCAGGACCGAGCCCAGCGTGTCCGTCAGCCCCACCAGCAGCGCGCCGATAAGTGCGCCCTTGATCGAGCCGATGCCGCCGATGACGATCACCACGAAGGCAAGGATCAGCACCGGCTCGCCCATGCCCACTTGCACCGACTGGATCGCGCCCACCAACGCCCCGGCGAGCCCCGCAAGGGCGGCCCCGAGCGCGAAGACCAGCGTGTAGAGCTTGGCGATGTCGACGCCGAGCGCCGCGATCATCTCGCGGTCGGCCTCGCCCGCGCGGATCTGGATGCCGATGCGGGTGCGGGCGATCAGCAGGAAGAGACCGGCGGCGATGGCAAGCCCCACGCCGATGATGACAAGGCGGTAAAGCGGATACTGGATGCCGCCCGGCAGCGTCACCGGCCCCGCCAGCGCGGCGGGAATGTCGAGAAACAGCGGGAAGGAGCCGAAGAAGAAGCGCGTGCCCTCGGAAAAGATCAGGATCATCGCGAAGGTCGCCAGAACCTGATCGAGGTGGTCGCGGTCATAAAGGCGACGGATCACCGTCATCTCGATCAGGCAGCCCGCTAAGGCGGCAGCGGCAAGTGCGGCCACCAGCGCAAGAAGGAAAGACCCGGTGGCCGCCGCCACCGCCGCGGCGGCAAAGGCGCCGACCATGTAGAGCGAACCATGGGCGAGGTTAATGAGCCCCATGACCCCGAAGATGAGCGTGAGCCCGGCGGCCATGAGAAACAACATGACCCCGGATTGGACCCCGTTCAGCACCTGTTCGACGAGCAGGATGAATGACATTTGGCAAAGCCTCCCGGCGCGCCGGACGAAGCCCAGCGTGAAAGCGTTAGTTTGTCGGCCCCGGCGTGACCGAAATCAGCGCCGGGGCCGCGCGGGATTACATCTTGCAGTCGGCCGCGTAGGCGTCAGCGTGATCGGTCAGCGAGGGGCCAATGAGCTTGTTGGTATAGACATCGCCCTCCTTGACCACTTCGCGCACGTAGTAGTCTTGGATCGGGTGGTTGTTGTTACCAAAAGAGAATTTGCCCCGCACGCTGTCGAAATCAGCCTCTTTCAGCGCCGCGCCAAAGGCCTCGGCATCCGACACATCGGCCTTTTCCATCGCGCTCAACAGCAGGTTCGCGGTGTCATAGCCCTGGCTTGCGTAGAGCGAGGGCAGACGGTCGTATTCCTCCTGAAAGGCTTCGACAAAGGTCTTGTTGGCCGCGTTGTCGAGGTCTTTGTTCCACTGGCTGGTGTTCTTGATCCCAACAGCGGCTTCGCCCACGGCCTGAAGGATGCCCTGATCAAAGCTGAAGGCCGGACCCACCACCGGCAGTTCCACGCCCGAATTGGCGTATTGCTTGAGGAAGGAAATCCCCATGCCGCCGGGCAGGAAGAAGAAGACGCTGTCGGCGCCCGAGGCGCGGATTTGTGCGATCTCGGCGGCGTAGTCGGTCTGGCCCAGATCGGTATAGACCTCGCCCGCCGCTTCGCCCTCATAGGTGCGTTTGTAGCCGGTCAGCGCGTCCTTGCCCGCCGGGTAATTCGGCGCCAGCATGAAGGTGTTCGCGTAGCCCGCGTCATTTGCATAGGCGCCCGCAGCCTCATGCAGGTTGTCGTTCTGCCAAGCCACGTTGAAGTAAAGCGGGTTGCAGCCCTTGCCCGCCAGCGCCGAGGGACCGGCGTTGGGCGAGAGGTAAAATTTGCCCTGCGCCGTCGCCGCCGGCACCACGGCCATGGCGAGGTTGGACCAGATGATGCCGGTCATGACGTCGACCTTCTCGGACTGGATCATCTTGTCGGCTAGCTGAACCGCGATCTCGGGCTTGCGCTGGTCGTCTTCGACCACGACTTCGAGGTTCTCATTGCCCGCCATCTTGGTCGCCAGCAGGAAGCCGTCGCGCACGTCGATGCCAAGGCCCGCGCCGCCGCCCGAGAGCGTGGTGATCATGCCGACCTTCACCTTGCCCTCTTCGGCCCATGCGCCGCCTGCCGCCAATGCCGCGACCGAGGCCGCCATCACCAGTGATTTCATCTTCATTTCAGTCTCCCTTGGTTGATTTGGGCCTCTTTGCCGGGCCCGTTTTGTTGGATCGTTTTGCCAGCTTAACGCCTGCGCCTGATACTGTCAGGTCACACGCGCGCGGGTCTTGTATTTTTCGTTGTCCCAGAAGCGGTTCTCCATCACGTCGCGGATGATCGCGACGGCCTTGGAGACATCCTCGGCGTCGATATATAGCGGCGTGAAGCCAAAACGCATGATGTCGGGCGCGCGGAAATCGCCGATCACGCCACGGTCGATCACCGCCTGCATTGCGGCATAGCCTTCGTCGAAGCGGAAGGAGACCTGGCTGCCACGTTCGGCACTGTTGCGCGGGCTGGCGAGCGTCAGCTGCGGCACATCGCGCTCGATCTCTTCGATGAACTGCTCTTGCAGCGCGATCGAAGCCGCGCGCAGCTCTTGCATGTCGACATCAGCCCAGAGCTCCATCGCCACTTCCAGTGCGGTCAGTTGGATCACAGGCGGCGTGCCGACACGCATCCGTTCGATCCCCTGTCCGGGCTGGTAATTCTGCTCAAAGGCAAAGGGCTGGCGATGCCCCAGCCAGCCCGCCAACGCCGGTTGCACGCTGTCGGCCAGATCGGGGCGAACGTAGATAAAGCCCGGCGCGCCGGGGCCACCGTTGAGATATTTGTAGGTACAGCCCACAGCGAATTCGCAATTGGAGCCTGCGAGATCGACCGGCAACGCACCCGCTGAATGCGCCAGATCCCAAATCATCACCGCGCCATTGGCATGGGCGAGTTCGGTAATCGCCTTCATGTCGTGCTTGCGGCCGGTGCGGTAGTCGACTTCTGTGAGCATGACGGCGGCGATGTCCTCGCCGATGGCCTCGGTCACTTCCTCGGGGGCCACGGCGCGCAACTCATAGCCCTGCTCCAAGAGGCCGACCAAGCCTTCCGCCATGTAGAGGTCCGACGGGAAATTGCCCTTGTCTGACAGGATCACCCTGCGGCCAGGACGCAGTTTCAGCGCCGAGGCCAGCGCCTGAAATACTTTGATCGAGAGCGTGTCGCCCATGACGACCGAACCTTCCGGCGCGCCGACGATCCCGGCCACCATATTGCCGACGCGAGCGGGCTGCTCCATCCAACCGGCTTGGTTCCAGCCCCGGATCAGCATCTCGCCCCATTCGTCCGCGATCATCTCTTGTACCCGCGCAGCAGCGGCTTTGGGCAACGGCCCTAACGAATTGCCATCAAGATAGATAACACCCTCAGGCAGAACAAACTGATCTTTTTTCAAAGCAGACACTTACAGTGCTCCTCTCACATGCCAAAGCTCGGGGAAGAGCTCCACCTCGAGCATTTTGCGCAGGTAGGTCACACCCGAGGTGCCGCCCGTGCCACGCTTGAATCCGATGATGCGTTCCACGGTGGTGACGTGGTTGAACCGCCAGCGGCGGAAGTAATCCTCGAGATCGACGAGCTTCTCGGCCAATTCGTAGAGTTCCCAATGGGTTGACGGGTCTTCATAAACCTTATGCCAGAGGTCTTGCACCTCCTGCTTAGCCTCCCATGCACGCGGTTCGGGCTGGCCGGCGAGCGAGGGCACCCCCATCCGGTCACAAAGCAGATCGACCGCCACCTGATAAAGGCTCGGCTGCTGCATCTCCGCCACAAGCGCCGCGTGCGGCTCGGGCGTGTGTTCGTGCAGCTTGGTCAGCGCGGCGATGCGGTTGCCCAGAAGATATTCGATCAAGCGATACTGATAGGACTGGAAGCCCGAGGACGCGCCAAGGTAGGGGCGGAACTGCGTGTATTCGCTGGGCGTCATGGTGCGCAGCACGTCCCAGGCGGAATTGAGCTGTTCAAAGATCCTTGCCACGCGGGTCAACATCTTGAAACTAGGCCGCAAATCGCCGGCCTGCAGGGCCTCTCGACAGGCCGTCAGCTCGTGGATGGCAAGCTTCATCCAAAGCTCGGACGTCTGGTGCTGGATGATGAACAGCAGCCCGTCATGCGCCATGTCGAGCGGGTTCTCGGTGGTCAGGATCTGGTCCAGCCCAAGGTAATCGCCATAGGACTTGTCCTTGGCGAAATCCATCTTGGCGCCCTTGGAGGCTTCGTCGAACGTGCTCATTTGCCCTCTCTCAGCGCGAAACGCTGTATCTTGCCGGTCGCGGTCTTGGGCAATTCCTTGATGAAACGGATGTCGCGTGGGTATTTGTAAGGCGCAATCGTCGCTTTAACATGATCCTGCAAGGTCTTGATGGTGTTCGCATCTTCTGGCGTGCCCTCAACCAAAACCACATGGGCCTGCACGATGGAGCCGCGGGCCTCGTCGGGGGCGGCGACCACGCCGCATTCGCTCACCCAAGGGTGGCTTAGAAGTGCGGCTTCGACCTCCGGACCCGCGATATTGTAGCCCGAGCTGATGATCATATCGTCGTTGCGGGCGGCGAAATGCAGGTAGCCGTCTTCGTCCATGATGAAACTGTCGCCGGTGATGTTCCAGCCGTCCTTGACGTAATCGGCCTGCCGCTTGTCGCCCAGATAGCGGCAACCGATCGGCCCGCGCACCGCAAGACGCCCCACCTCGCCGCGCGGCACCTCCTTGCCCTCCGCGTCGATCACCTTCGCCTCGTAGCCCGTCACGGGCTTGCCGGTACAGGCCGCGCGGTGGTCGTCGAAGCGGTTGGAGATGAAGATATGCAGCATCTCCGTCGCCCCGATCCCGTCGAGCATGGGCTTGCCGGTCTTCTCCTGCCACTCGTGGTAAACAGGCGCGGGCAGCGTCTCGCCCGCCGAGACGGCGGCGCGCAGGCTGCTGAGGTCCGCGCCCTCCTCCATCGCCCGCAGCATGGCGCGGTAGGCGGTCGGCGCGGTGAAACAGACGGTGGCTTTGTACTTCTCGATGATCTCGATCATGTTGGGCGGGCTGGCGGTCTCCAAAAGCGTCGCCGCGGCCCCGAAGCGCAGGGGGAAGACGGCAAGACCGCCGAGGCCGAAGGTGAAGGCCAAGGGTGGGGAGCCCACGAAGACATCCTCGGGGGTGACGCTGAGCACCTCGCGCGCATAGCCATCCGCGATGATCAGAAGATCACGGTGAAAATGCATTGTTGCCTTGGGGTTACCGGTGGTTCCTGATGTAAATCCGAGGAGTGCCACATCATCCTGCGCGGTGTCCACCGCCTCAAAATGAACCGGTTTTTCCAGCGCGAGCCGATCGAGCTCGGCGTCGTGGTTGCTGGTACCGTCGAAGCCCGCGACGGTCTTGAGGAACTTCGAGGTCTTGGCGCAGGCCGTCATCTCATCCATCAGCCGCGTGTCGCAGAGCGCATGGGTGATCTCGGCCTTGTCGACGATGGCCGAAAGCTCACCCGCGCGCAGCATCGGCATGGTGTTGACCACCACCGCGCCTGCCTTGGTCGCCGCCAGCCAACAGGCCACCATCGCGGGGTTGTTGGCCGAACGGATCAAAACCCGATTGCCCGGCTTCACGCCCAGATCCTCAACCAGCGCCGCGGCCAGACGGTTGGTCCAGTCCGACAACTCCTTGTAGGTCCGCCGCCGCCCGTTGCCGATCAGCGCGGTATGGTCGCCGAACCCTTTTTCCACCATTTTATCAGTGAGTTCGACGCCGACATTCAGGCGTTCGGGATAATCGAAGCCCTCCAACAACAGATCCGGCCACTGGTCGAAGGGCGGCAGGTTGTCGCGGGCGAATGTGTCTTCATGTCCGGTCGGGTGCAGCTTCATGACATGGCTCCCAAAGTCTGTCGAGCGATGACAACACGTTGCACGTCCGAGGCGCCCTCGTAAATGCGCAAGGCCCTGATTTCACGGTAAAGTCGCTCGACTGCCTCCCCATTGCGCACACCATCGCCGCCGTGCAATTGAACCGCCTTGTCGATGACCTTTTGCGCCTGATCGGTGGCAAAGAGCTTGGCCATCGCCGCCTCGCGGGTGACGCGGGGCGCGCCGCTGTCCTTGGTCCAGGCGGCGCGGTAGACAAGCAGCGCCGCGGCATCGACGTCGAGCGCCATGTCCGCGATATGGCCCTGCACCATCTGCAACTCGCTCAAGGGCGCGCCCTGCACCTGACGGCTGGTCACGCGGGTGAGCGCCTCGTCCAGCGCGCGGCGGGCAAAGCCGAGGGCCGCAGCGGCCACGGTGGAGCGAAAGACGTCGAGAACCGACATGGCGATGGCAAAGCCGCGCCCCGCCTCACCCAGAAGCGCCGAGCCGGGCAGTTTCACGCCGTCGAAATGCAGCGTCGCCAGCGGATGCGGGGCCATGACCTCGAGCCGTTCCTCGACCTTCAGTCCCGGCGTGTCGGCGGGCACGATAAAGGCGGAAAGCCCCTTGGCGCCCGGCGCCTCCCCGGTGCGCGCAAAGACGGTGTAGACATCCGCGATGCCGCCATTGGAGATCCATGTCTTGCGCCCGTTGAGCACATAGCCATTGCCGTCGGGCTTCGCGGTCATGGTGGAATTGGCCACGTCCGAGCCGGACTGCGGCTCGGTCAGGGCAAAGGCCGAGATCGCCTGCCCCGAGCGGGTCTTGGGCAGCCATTCGGCCTTCTGCTCATCGGTCCCGAAGAGCGAGATCGCCCCGGTACCAAGTCCCTGCATCGCAAAGGAGAAATCCGCCAGCCCGTCGTGGCGGGCCAATGTCTCGCGGATCAGGCAGAGGGTGCGCACGTCGAGCATCTCGTCCCCCTCGGCCCCGCTGTGGCGCAGCCAGCCGTCCTGCCCCATCATCGTCACCAGATCGCGGCAAGCCCCGTCGGTGTCGCCGTGATCCACGTTCTTCAGTTCGCGCCTGGCCCAGTCGTCGAGCTTCAGCGCCAGTTCCTTGTGGCTCGGCTCAAAGAAGGGCCAGTCGAGAAAACTTGTGTCAGCCATGGTTACGCCTCCCCGCGTGTTATCTTTTGGCTTTCGTATTTGGCTCAGTCCCCTTCGAAGACCGGGCGTTCCTTGGCGACGAAGGCGTTGTAGGCGCGCTCGAAATCACCCGTTTGCATGCAGATCGCCTGCGCCTGCGCCTCGGCCTCGATCGCCTGTTCGATCGACATGGCCCATTCTTGGGCCAGCATCGTCTTGGTCATCATATGCGCGAAATTGGGGCCGGCCTGGATTTTCTTGGCGAGTGTCATGGCTTCGTCTTCCAGCGTCTCGCCCGTCACCAGACGGTTGTAGAAGCCCCAGCGTTCGCCCTCTTCGGCCGACATCGAGCGGCCTGTGTAAAGCAGTTCCGCCGCCCGTGTCTGGCCGATGATGCGCGGGAGGATCGCGCAGGCGCCCATGTCGCAGCCGGCAAGGCCCACGCGGGTGAAGAGGAAGGCCGTCTTGGCCTCCGCCGTCGCCAGCCGCAGATCCGAGGCCATGGCGATGATCGCGCCTGCGCCGACACAGACACCGTCGACGGCTGCGATCACCGGCTTACCGCAGTTCACGATGGCCTTGACCAGATCGCCGGTCATGCGGGTGAATTGCAGCAGCTCCTTCATATTCATCTTGGTCAAAGGGCCAATGATATCATGTACATCCCCGCCGGAGCTAAAGTTACCCCCGTTGGAGCCGAAGATCACCACGTCGACTTCATCGGCATAGACCAGATCGCGGAACCAGTCGCGCAGCTCGGCGTAGCTGTCGAAGGTCAGCGGGTTCTTGCGGTCGGGCCGGTCGAGCCGCACGGTGGCGATCCGGTCTTTGATCTCGCATTGAAAATGCGTCACATCACTGCGCATTGGCTTTTTCCTCTTCTTCCGTTTGGGCGGCGAAAGCTTGCAAGCGGGCCGCCATGGCGCGGGCTTCCTCGGAGGAGATTCCGCGCAGTTTTTCGTTGATCCAGTCTTCATGCGCCTGCGCTTGGCGGGCGAATTGCGCCGCCCCCTCAGGCGTCAGCCGCAGCATCATCGCCCGCCGGTCGCCCGGCACGGGGATGCGCTCCACCAGCCCCTCTTCGCTGAGGCGGTCGGCGATGCCGGTGACATTGCCGTTGGACACCCGCAGCACGCCGGAAAGCTGGCTCATCTTCAGCCCCTCGGGATGGCGCGAGAGGGCCGACATCACATCGAAACGCGGCAGCGTGGTGTTATGCTCGCGCCGCAGCCTGTCGCGCAACTCCTGCTCCAGCCCGCGCACCACTTTCAGCAGCCGTAGCCAGAGCCGGACGCGATCCTTGGCCGCGTTGCTCACACCTCGCCCCCCGATAGCGCCAGCGCGTGGCCGTTGACCGAGGCCGCGGCATCTGAGAGCAGATAGAGCACGGCGCCGGCGACCTCGGAAGTCTCCACGAAGCGGTTCTGCGGGCTGGCGCGTTTCAGCAGGGCGCGGGCCTCCTCGGCGTTCTTGCCCGTGGTCTTGGTGATATTCTCGACCGAGCGTTCCAGAAGCGGCGTGTCGATGAAACCGGGGCAAATCGCGTTCACGGTGATGCCCGTGCGCGCCAGTTCCAGCGCCAGCGCGCGGGTGAGGCCGACGACACCGTGTTTGGCCGCGACATAGCCCGCGACATATGGATAGCCCTTGAGCCCCGCGGTGGAGGCCACGGCGATCAGCCGCCCCTGCCCGGCCTCCTTCATCTCCGCCAGTGCCGCCTGCCAAACGTTGAAGACGCCGGTGACATTGACCGCCATCATGTCGGTCATGTCCTGCGCGGTGATCTTGTGAAAAGGCGCGGAATGGGCCGCGCCCGCATTGGCGACGACGCCGGTGATGGGGCCATTCTCAGCGCGCGCGGCGGCGAAGGCGGCCTGCACCGCCTCCGGATCGGTCACGTCGCAGGTCTGGAACGGCAACCCCTGCTCGCGCAGGGGGGCTTCGCGGCGGCCCATGATCGTCACCTTGGCGCCGGTGGCGGCCACCGCATGGGCGATCTCGGCCCCCACGCCGGTGCCGCCGCCGGTGATGACGATATGACTCATACTTTCTCCATCTCGGCGGCACGGTCCGCCAGACGCCAAGCTTGATCGCGGCCCGGCCCGTAGGGCAGCGGCCAATCGGCGTGACGGTCGCCGATGGCGGCGGCGGCGTGCAGGGTCCAATAGGGGTCGGCCAGATGCGGGCGGGCGAGGCACACGAGATCAGCGCGGCCCGCCATCAGGATCGAGTTCACGTGGTCGGCCTCGTAGATATTGCCCACGGCCATGGTCTTGATCCCGCCGTCGTTGCGGATGCGGTCGCTGAACGGCGTCTGGAACATGCGGCCGTAGACCGGCTTGGCCTGTTTCGAGGTCTGGCCCGCCGACACGTCGATGATGTCGGCCCCGGCCTCACTGAACATGCGCGCGATCTCGACCGCTTCTTCGGGCGTGACGCCGTCTTCCTCAACCCAGTCATTGGCCGAGATGCGCACCGCCATCGGCTTTTCCTCGGGCCATGCGTCGCGCATCGCGCGGAAGACTTCCAGCGGATAGCGCATGCGGTTCTCAAGGCTGCCGCCGTATTCATCTTCGCGCTGGTTCGACAGAGGCGAGATGAACGACGAGATCAGGTAACCATGGGCCGCGTGCAGTTCGATCATGTCGAAATTGGCGCGCTCCGCCATGCGGGCAGCCTCAACAAATTCGTCGCGGATCTGGTCCATATCCGCGCGTGTCGCTTCCTTCGGCACGGCGTTGTTTTCCGACCACGGGATCGGCGAGGCCGAGATGATCTCCCAATTGCCCGCTTTCAGCGGCGCGTCCATCTCCTCCCAGCCCAGCTGGGTCGAGCCCTTGCGGCCCGAGTGGCCGATCTGGCAGCAGATCTTGGCGTCGGTCTCGGCATGGACAAAATCCGTAAGCCGCTTCCACGCCGCCTCGTGCTCGGGCGCGTAGAGGCCGGGGCAGCCCGGCGTGATCCGACCCTCGGGGGAGACGCAGGTCATCTCGGTATAGACCAGCCCCGCGCCGCCCTTGGCGCGTTCGGCGTAATGGATGAGATGCCAGTCGGTGGGGCAGCCGTCGACGGCCTTGTACTGCGCCATGGGCGAGACGACGATGCGATTTTCAAGCTTCATGTCGCGCAGGCGGAAGGGCGCGAACATCGGCGCACGGATCGGGCCATTGGTGTCGGCCCCGGCCTGTTCGAGGAACCATTTCTCGGCCCCCTCAAGCCATTTGGGGTCCCGCTCGCGCAGGTTTTCATGGCTGATCCGCTGGCTGCGCGTCAGCATGGAGTAGTTCAACTGCACCGGGTCCAGATCGAGATAGCGCTCCACATCCTCGAACCATTCGACCGAGTTGCGCGCCGCCGATTGCAGGCGCAGCACTTCGAGGCGGCGGGCCTCTTCGTATTTCTCGAATGCGGTAGGCAGGTCGACGTCATCACTGACGTGTTTCGCCAACGAAATCGCCGATTCCAGCGCCAGCTTGGTGCCCGAGCCGATCGAAAAATGTGCGGTGGCCGAGGCATCGCCCAGAAGCACGACATTCTCGTGGCTCCACTTCTCGCAAAGCACGCGCGGGAACTTGATCCAAGCCGAACCGCGGATGTGGCTGGCGTTGGTCATCAGCTTGTGCCCGTCGAGGTGGTCTTTGAAGATCTCTTCGCAGATCGCGATGGTCTCTTCCTGCGTCTTCTCGCCGAAGCCGTAGGCGTCGAAGGTCTCTTGGCTGCATTCGACGATGAAAGTCGCCGTGTCCTTGTCGAACTGGTAGGCATGAACCCAGATCCAGCCCTTGTCGGTCTTCTCGAAGATGAAGGTGAAGGCGTTGTCGAACTTCTGATGCGTGCCGAGCCAAACGAAGGGGCAGCGGCGCACGTCGATGTCGGGCTTGAAAGTGTCCTCGAATTCCATCCGGGTCTTGGAGTTCAGACCGTCCGAGGCGACAACCAGATCGTAGTCGTCCATGTATTCCGATGCGGCCTTCACCTCGGTCTCGAACTGCAGGTTCACACCCAATTCGCGGGCCCGCTCCTGCAAAATGAGCAGCAGCCGCTTGCGCCCGATGCCGCAGAAACCGTGGCCGGAGCTGAGGATCGTGTTGCCCTTGTGGTGCAGCGCGATGTCGTCCCAATAGGCGAAGTGGCTGCGGATTTCCTTGGCCGAGACGGGATCATTGGCCTCGAGATTGTCCAGCGTCTCGTCCGAGAGCACGACGCCCCAGCCGAAGGTGTCATCGGGGCGGTTGCGCTCCAAAACGGTGACATCGGCCTCGGGCTGGCGCAGCTTCAGAGAGATCGCGAAGTACAGCCCCGCAGGACCGCCGCCAAGACAGATTGCACGCATCGAAATTCCTCTCTGGTTCGCTTTGGAAGGGAGCCTAGGGCGAGTCGCTTTTTCATTCAAGAATAAATATTTTAGGCTTGAAGCAAATTGGTGGTTCGTCTTTTCGCGTCCAGCGGACGCGTTGAACCCGCAGGCCATTGGGCCTATGCCGTTGAGACATTCCACGACGAGGGCAGCGCGATGACGGGTTTGAGCAATGCAGATTGGCTGGCGGTAGAGGTTCACGAGGGGCGAGTGCAGGTCTGGGCCATGCAGGGCGCATCGGTGCTTGAGAGCGCCACGAGCGATGGCGAGACTGCCGAACCCGGCGACCTCGCGGCCTTCGACACCGCGCTCGCTAAGCTCACCGCGCCGTGGCAACTGCCCCGCCTGCTGGTTTTCGTCGCTGGCGTGCCCGCAGGCAGGACCGATGCCGCGCCGCGCATGGTGCCCTGCGCCGCCACGGCTGAACGCACAACGGCTGTCGCCACCGAAAACTTCAACCTTCAGGTCATCCCACCCCTGCGCCAGCAGACCCCCAGCGGCCTGCTGCAAGGGGCCGAAACGCGCATCGCGGGGTTTCTGAGCCTCAACAAAGACTGGGACGGGGTGATCTGCCTGCCCGGAGCCACGTCAGTCTGGGCGCAGATCAGCGCGGGCGAGGTGGTGAGTTTTCAAACCTTCCTGACCGGGGAGTTGCTGGGCCTTTTGGGCGATGGCACCCCTGCCGAGGGCACGGCGCTGGACGACACGGCCTTTGACGATGCGCTCAGCGATGGGCTGTCGCGACCCGAGCGTATGGCGGGGCGGCTGGCTTCCATCCGGGCCGATCTGGCCTTGCAAGACATCCCGCCACCCACCGCAGAGGCGCGGCTGGCGGGTACTTTGATCGGGGCGGAACTGGCGGCGGCGCGGGCCTATTGGCTGGGGCAAACGCTGGCGGTGATCGGCACGGGCGGGGCTGTGCCGCTTTATCTGCGGGCGCTCTCCCAACAGGGCGCACCGGCGACCGAGGCCGATGGCAGCCGCATGGCGCTGGCGGGGATCTGCGCGGTGCGGCGGATGGCGCAAAGGGGTTAACCCCCTGCCCGCCAACACCTTTCCCGTCAGTCTTTCTTTTCCCCGTCGGTCTTTTTCTGCATGTCCAAATTGACGAGATCTTCGAGCATATCGAGCAGGTCTTCCATTCGCTGCTTGCCGAAACGCGCCTCGAAGTCAGAGAACAGCGCCGCCGCATCGCCCGCGTGGTCTTGGATCACCTGACGGCCCTGATCGGTGATCGTAACGATGGATTTGCGCCCGTCATCGGGATCGCTGGCACGGCTGAGCAGCCCCTCCTCCTCCATCGCGCGCAGCATGCGGGTCAGGCTCGGCAGCAGCAGACAGGCCTGCTGCGCCAGTGCGGTCTGCTCCATTGGGCCGGATTCCTCGACCACGCGCAGCACGCGGAATTTCTGTTCCGAGATGCCGCTTTCGTTCAAGATCTCGCGGATCGGCCCCATCACCCTTTCCCGCGCGCGCAAAAGCGCAATCGGAAGGGAGCGGGCAGTGCGGCGCAGGGGGGGCATTGGGGCCATTCTTGACGGTTTCCTGATCGCTACTTACCAAGTCAAAGACCGCCCAAAAGGGCGTGACGACCACCATAGCCGCTGCGACAACATTCTTGAAGAGGTCAAGCCCAGCGGAACAACAGTGAGACAATACAACAACATGGGGCAGGAAATGCGGATGACAACCAGAATTCCACAGCAAGGGAGCGGCGCATGAATTGGGAGGAATTCCGAGCTTGGGGCCGCCGCGCCGCCGATTGGGCCGCCGATTACCACGCAGGTCTGCGCGACCGCCCGGTGCGCGCGCAAGTGGCCCCCGGCGCGGTGCTTTCCGCCCTGCCCGATTCCCCGCCCGAAGGGGCCGAGGCGATGCAGGCGATCTTCGACGATTTCGAACAGACCCTCATGCCCGGCATGACCCATTGGCAGCACCCCCGCTTCTTTGCCTATTTCCCGGCCAATGCTGCGCCGGTCTCGGTGCTGGCGGAATATTTCGTCTCTGCCATCGCGGCGCAATGCATGCTGTGGCAGACCTCTCCGGCAGCGACGGAGTTGGAGACCCGGGTTTGCGATTGGATGCGTCAGGCGATCGGCCTGCCGGATGGCTTTATCGGGGTGATCCAAGACAGCGCCAGCTCCGCCACGCTTTGTGCCGTGCTGACAATGCGCGAACGCGCGCTTGATTGGCAGGGCAACCGCGCGGGGCTGTCGGGCCAGCCGCGCCTACGGGTCTATTGCTCGGACGAGGTGCATACCTCGGTCGACCGGGCCATCTGGATCGCGGGGTTGGGCGAAGAGAACCTTGTCCGCATTCCGACCCAAGGGGCGAGCCGTGCAATGGACGCGGACGCCCTGCGCGCCGCCATCGCCGCCGACCGTGCGGCGGGGCATCTGCCTGCGGGCATCATCGCCTGCACCGGGGGCACCAGTGCGGGGGCCAGCGATGACATTGCCGCCGTAATGGATGTGGCCGAGGCCGAGGCGCTCTACACCCATGTCGACGCCGCTTGGGCCGGGTCGGCGATGATCTGTCCTGAATTCCGCGCCCTTTGGGCCGGGGTCGAACGGGCGGACTCGGTGGTGATGAACCCGCATAAATGGCTGGGGGCGCAGTTTGACTGCACGACCCACTTTTTGCGCAATCCCGATGATCTGGTGCGCACCTTGGCGATTCAGCCGGAGTATCTGAAGACCCATGGCGCGGATGGCGTGGTGAACTATTCCGAATGGTCCGTGCCGCTGGGCCGCCGTTTCCGCGCGCTCAAACTATGGTTCCTGATCCGCGCCCATGGGCTGGAGGGGCTGCGCGAGATGATCCGCAACCATGTGACATGGGCGCAGGACTTGGCCGCGCGGCTGGACGCGACGGAGGGGTTCGAGATCGTGACCCAGCCGATGCTCTCGCTCTTCACCTTCCGCCATCTCGGTGCCGAAGATCTAGATGCCCATAACCAAGACCTGCTGAACCGGATCAACGACGATGGGCGCATTTACCTGACCCAGACCCGGATCGACGGAGCATTCGTGATCCGCTTTCAGGCAGGTGCTTTCACCGCCACGGCCGAAGATGTGGCCATGGCCTATGACGTGATCACCGAATTGGCCGGGACTTAGGGCGCGATCAGGGTGACGCCCGGCATGGCGCGGATGACCTCGACATCCGCGTCATAGATCGCCGTCATTCGCTCGACCAATTCCTCGGTCCAGCCGGGCATGTCGAGCTCTTCTTCGATCTCTTCCTCAAGCGCGTATTTGTCGAGGAACGCGGTGATCACGCGGCGCTTCTGCGCCTCGGACATATCGGGGTGGGTGTCGAGATAGCCGCGAAAGCGTTTCATCCCCTCCTCCGACATGATCGTCTGCAAAAGATCGAAACCGCCCTTGATCTTGGTCTCGGGCGCCAGCCCCGCCATCTCCCGAATGATCTGCGCCCAGATCAGCGGCGCGTCTTCATTGCACCACAGGGTGATGGGAATCCCCGGCGCCGCCTCGCGCAGCTGGCCAATCGTCTCGGACCAGCGCAGGTCCTCCGGCCCCCGCTCCCCCCAGAACGCGGCCGAGGTTTTATCCGCCGCTTTCTCATAAAGCACCGGCACGAGGGAGGCGGGATTGCGGATCGCCATAAAGATGCGAATCTCATCTTCGGGGAAAAGCTGCGCCATGCGCAGCATGCGCACGGCGGCGGCGGGATAAAGCACGCCTTCTTGCAGGGCCGTGGCGGGCGAGCGGAAGAAATTCGCATCCGATAGGATCACCCGGCTGGCTGTCCCATCATCGAGGATCGCATCCAGCAAAACGTCCCGCGCCATCTCCGACGGCTCCGCCTTATGCATCGCGTTGAGCGTGTCGCGGAACAGGTTGCGATAGGTGCTAGGCCCGGGCACTTTGACGCCCGTCTTGGCGAAATCGTTCTGATTGCGCAGCAGGCATTTCAGCAGCCGCTCGTCTTCCGTGAAATGGACACCTGTGTGCAAAACGAGCTGCATGATACTCTGCTTACCCTTGAAAATCTCGGCGTTGAATAGCCCGTCCCGGCGCGCGTGTAAAATCCGAAAGAATCTCGCATTTCCCCTCTTGCACCCCCCGGCTCCTTTCTCTAAATGAGCCCTCAGTGCCCCTATAGCTCAGCTGGTAGAGCAACTGATTTGTAATCAGTAGGTCCGCGGTTCGAGTCCGTGTGGGGGCACCACTTCTTCAGCTATCTCATTGGTATCACTCCAGCTTTTAGCCACTGCTAGGAGCCGTAGACCATGTCGGAGACCATTTCACTCCCGTTCACCTTCACGAAAGATGGGGTTTTCTACTTCAGCCGCCGAATCCCGAAAGAGCTGAAGCACCACTACTACTCTTCTCGTATCGCGTACTCTCTGCGCACCAGGTCACCAAGGGTCGCGGAGGCGCGGGCAAGGAAAGCCGCTGAGCAGCTCGACGAGTACTGGTATCTTTTGCGTTCGCGTGAAGCTGACCTGCCGGGACACCACATGCTCAGGACGGGACAAACTTCCGGTGGAGGCAGCAACGCACCCCAACCCACGGTCAACTCGTCATCTGTGCTTTTGTCCGAAGCTGTAGGCCTCTACTTGAAACAGAAAGGCAAGAACCGCCCTGCTACCTTCCAGAGGGCTGCAGAGAGGTCCTGTGGCTATGTCATCGACGCCTGTGGCGACAAACACCTTGAAGCCTACACGAAGGCAGACGCCAACGCCTTCCGTGATGCGCTGATCAAACGAGGTCTCGCAGGCAGCAGCATGACACGGGTATTTGGCACTGTCAGAGCCGTGACAAACTTTGCGGCTAGTGAACAGGGTCTCACCCTGAGCAACCCATTCACCGGCGTCTACTATGATCGCGAAGCTGGCGTCTCAGATCGGGCACCCTTCTCAATCGCCGACCTGAAGAAAGTACAGACCAAGTGTCGCGAACATGATGACGACCTACGCTGGCTTGTGGCGCTGGTGTCGGACACCGGGATGCGCCTAGCCGAAGCCGCTGGGATGACCCGTGGCGATTTTATGAGGGCCGCAGACGGCTCTCTGTTTGCGCGTGTCCGTCCCCATTCGTGGCGTCGTCTCAAGACCAAAGGCAGCGAACGCGATGTGCCGCTTGAAGGAGAAGCTCTGTGGGCCGCGCAACGCATACTTGCCCAAGAGACAACATCTGAGTTCGCCTTCCCGCGCTACAACAAGAAGGACACCACCAATGCTAACGCTGCCAGTGCTGCGCTGAACAAATGGTTAAAGGAATACGTGCCTAAAGGATGCTCGATGCACAGTTTCCGCCACTCTATGCGGGATCGTCTAAGAGCTGTTGAATGTCCGGCAGACATCGTGGATCAGATCGGGGGCTGGCAGACCGATGGCGTTGGCCACGGATACGGCAAGGGTTACCCTTTGGATATCCTCAGAAAGTGGATCGGGGAAGTCACGTGAGCCGACATGGTCTACGGCTCCTAGCAGTGGCTAAAAGCTGGAGTGATACCAATGAGATAGCTGAAGAAGTGGTGCCCCCACACGGAGGTTCTGTTCCTCCTACAGGCACCTGTTCAGCCGGTATCCCCAGCAAAACAACGGCTATCGTGGTGGACCACCCGGCGTCAAGAGGCACCAGATGGTCTAC